>CAVVOZ010000020.1:0-51657 GCA_963749975.1 uncultured Candidatus Rokubacteria bacterium
AGGCCGAGTTCACGCGCACGTCGGCCACCAGACCGGGGAGGTCGTCGAGGCCCGGGGCCGGCTCGGCCGACCTCGCCCCGTCGGTGTCGCGGAGCACGCCGAGCAACCGGCGCAACTCGGCGAGCGTCGCCCGCGACGTGACCGAGATGGCGTCGAGCGCGGCGCGCGCCTGGTCGGGACGCTCGTCGAGCACGTGGGCGCCGACCCCGGCCTGCACGGCGATCACCGACATCGAGTGGGCGACGATGTCGTGCAACTCGCGGGCGATGCGCAGGCGCTCCTCGGCGATCCGACGCGCCGTGCTCTGGTGCTCCACCTCGGCCCGTTCGCTCGCCTCGCGGACCCGGGCGTCGGCCGCCGCGAGACGATTGCGGACGGCCACGCCGACCGCCCAGGCGGCGGCGAACTGGGCGACGGATCCCGAAGACGTCGACCGCATCGAGCCCCATCGAGCCGGTGGCACCGAGGGCGACGATCGCCGCTTCGGCGGCGACGAGCCCGACGACGGCGGTGCGCAGCCGGCACGACGCGCCCACCGAGTACGTCAAAAAGAGGACGGCGAGCGGCAGCGATCCCTCGGGCCAGTGGCCCAGGATGTGCACTTCGCGGACGGCGGCACCTCGAATACGTCGAGCAGCTTCCGTCCGGCGACCGGCTGAATGCGCCGCCGGCCGGTCACGGCCCTCAGAACGACCGGATCAGGCGCTCCACCCGCTCGTCGTGAGCCTGGAACGGGTCCTTGCAGAGGATCGTCTCGCGCTCGGGGTCGTTCAGCTTGAGGTAGACCCAGTCCACCCGGTAGTCCTTGCCCTTGAGGTTCGCCCGGCGGATGAACTCGCCCCGGAGCCGGGCGCGCGTCGTCTGGGGCGGCGTGTGCTTGGCCCCCTCCACCTGCTCGTCGCGCACCAGCCGATCGACGCGGTCGTTCCGCGCCAGCAGGTAGTAGACGCCCTTGAAGGGCCGGATGTCGTGGTACTGGAGGTCGATGAGGGACACGCGGGGGTCCCGCCACGACAGCCGGTGCCGGGTCATGTAGTCCTCGATCACCTGGCGCTTGATGACCCAGTCGACCTCACGGTCGCACTGGTTGGGGTCCGTCTCGAGCCGGGTGAGCATGTCGGTCCAGCGATCCAGGATGTCGCGCGTCACCGGGTCGGCGTCGACGTGCTGCGCGTAGGCGAGGCACGCCTCCAGGTACTCCTTCTGGATCTCGAGGGCGGTCATGGCGCGCCCGTCCTTGAGCTTCACCGTCTCCCGCAGCCCAGGGTCGTGGGAGATGTCCCGGATGGCCTGGACCGGCGACTGGAGGCTGTAGTCCCGGTCGAAATAGCCGTCCTCGATCATGTCGAGGACCACGGCGGTGGTGCCGACCTTGAGGTAGGTCGCGACCTCCGACATGTTCGAGTCGCCGACGATCACGTGGAGCCGCCGGTACTTCTCCGCGTCCGCGTGGGGCTCGTCGCGCGTGTTGATGATGGAACGGGACGAGGTGGTGGCGCCGGAGATCTCCTGGCAGATGTGCTGGGCGCGCTGCGACAGGCAATAGTGGAAGCCCCGCGGCGTCTGGAGGACCTTGCCGGCGCCCGCGAAGATCTGCCGGGTCACGAAGAACGGGATCAACGCCTCGGCGAGCCGCTGGAACGAGACGTCGCGCGACACCAGGTAGTTCTCGTGGCAGCCGTACGAGTTGCCCGCCGAGTCGGTGTTGTTCTTGAAGAGGAGGATGTTCCCCGAGATCCCGTCCTCGCGGAGCCGCTTCTCCGCCTGGTGCAGGAGGTCCTCGACGATGCGCTCGCCGGCCTTGTCGTAGACGACCAGGTCCATCACGTCGTCGCACTCCGGCGTGGCGTACTCCGGGTGGAAGCCGGTGTCGAGATAGAGCCGCGCCCCGTTCTCCAGGAAGACGTTGGCGTTGCGGGCTCCCGGAATGACCTTCTCGAAGAGGTAGCGGGCGACGTTGTCCGGGGAGAGCCGGCGCTGACCGTTCAGCGTGCAGGTCAGCCCGTACTCGTTCTCGAGCCCGAAGATGCGTCGCTTCATGAGGTCCCCATGGGCCGGCCGCCCTCTGGCGGGTCGGGACGCCCGAGGATCGTGCGGAGCTCGCCGTTGGCGACGCGCCGGAACTTCCGGCGCTCGCGCTTCTGGTCGAGCACCGCGACCTCGAGGTCGCGGTCCGTCAGCGTCTTGTTCTGCGTGACCGTCAGCGCACGGATCCCCAGCCGCACCGCCTCGGCGAGGGGCATGCCCTCTCGGTAGTGCTCCTTGAGGAAGCGGCGGATCTCCTCCGCCTGGCCGCCCATTGCCGCGTAGTTGCGCTCGTCCTCGATCGAGCCGTCGTAGAGGACATGGTACATCTCGTTCTTCCCGTTGGCGCCGTCGGCCACCTCGACGACCAGCACCTCGACCTCGAACGGCTTGAGCCCCTCGGTGAAGATGTTCCCGAGCGCCTGGGAGTAGGCGTTGGCGAGCGCCTTCGCGGTCACGTCCTCGCGGTGGTACGAGTAGCCACGGAGGTCGGCGTGCCGCACCCCCGCGATCCTGAGGTTCTCGAACTCGTTGTACTTGCCGACCCCGGCGAAGGCGATCCGGTCGTAGATCTCGGAGATCTTGTGGAGCAGGGTGGAGGGGTTCTCGGCGACCAGGAGCACGCCATCCTGGTACTCGAGGGCGACGATGGACCGGCCGCGGGCGATGCCCTTGCGGGCATACTCGGCCTTGTCCTTCATCATCTGCTCGGGCGAGACGTAGTAGGGAAGGGGCATGGATCAGCGTCCCTGGCGCCGCGCCGCCACCACGGCCTCGCACTGGGCTCGCACCTCGGCCTCGGCGACCTCCTCGAACCCGGCGCGGGTGATCACCTTCACGGTCGGGAAGATCCCGTAGGTGAAATCGGGGCCGCCCGTCCCCACGTCTTCCTCCGCCGCGTCGACGAGCGCCTCGGCCGCCCAGCGGATCCCGTCGACGCGCGACGCGCCCGTCCGGTAGAGCTTCTTGAGCGTGGTGCGCGCGTCCTTGCCGCCCGACCCGGTCGCCGCGTAGTCGGTCTCCTCGTACCGGCCCCCCGTGACGTCGTAGTTGAAGATCCGTCCCTCGGCGCGGCGCAGGTCGTAGCCGGCGAAGATGGGCACGACCACGAGGCCCTGCATCGCCATCGGGAGGTTCATCCGGATCATCTGGCCGAGCTTGTTCGCCTTGCCTTCGAGCGACAGGCCGTCGCCCTCCACCTTCTCGTAGTGCTCGAGCTCCGTCTGGAACAGGCGGGCCATCTCGATCGCCGGCCCGGCCGCGCCGGCGATCGCGACCGCGGAGTACTCGTCGGTCTTGTAGACCTTCTCGATCCGCCGGTGGGCGACCTGGTAGCCCTCGGTGGCCTGCCGGTCGCCGGCGACGATGACCCCGTCGGCGTACCGCAGCGCGAGGATCGTCGTCCCGGTCGGGACGCCCGGCACGCCGTGGGGATCGGCATGGGGAGCCGCCCCGCTCACGCCGGGGCGCGAGACGAGCAGGTCCGGCGCCTCCTGGCGCAGGAGGTCCACGAAGCTCCGGTTCACGTAGCGCCCGAAGAGACCTTGCCAGGGCTCGTGCATGGAGGCCATCCGTAGGGGGGATTATACAGCCGGCTTCGCCGGGAGCCGCGCCTTCCGGCGCCCCGGGGTGTCCGGCTCTAGACGATGGTCGGCTTCGAGATGTTCTTGAGGAGATCCCGCGCGGTCGGCGACTGGTCGAACAGCCGGCGCACGAGGGCCTCGGTGCCCCGCAGCGGCTCGAGCATGAAGATCTTCTTCAGCGGCCCCTCCTTGAGGTCGAAGAGGACCGAGTCCCACGAGGCCGAGACGATGTCCTCGGAATAGCGCTGGAGGCACATCCCCCGGAAGTAGGCCCGCGTGTCGCGCGGGGGGTCGTTGACCGCTCGCGCGATCTCCTCGTCGCTCGCGATTCGCTCGACCGCCTCGGACTGCTCGAGCTTGTAGTAGAGGCCCTTGCTCGGCCGGATGTCGTGGTACTGGAGGTCGATCATCGCCACCCGGGAATCCGTCCAGCCCACCCCGTGCTTGGCCCGGTAGCTCTCGAGGAGATCGAGCTTGATCACCCAGTCGAGCTCGCGGCTGAGCGACATCGGATCCTGGGCGAGCCGGTCCAGCACGTGCTCCCACCGCACGAGGACGTCCTTCGTCACGGGATCGAGCTCACGGTCCCGGTAGTAGCGGTGGGCCAGCTCCAGGAACTCCCGCTGGAGGTCGATGGCCGTCACGGTCCGCCCGTCGCGGAGGCGAAGCGTCGACCGGCAGGCGAGGTCGCGCGAGACCTGGCGGAAGGCCTGGACCGGGCTGTCCAGCGAGAGGTCCCGGTCGATGAAGTCGTCCTCGATCATGGACAGGACGATCGCCGTGGTCCCGACCTTGAGGTAGTTCGCCACCTCCGACATGTTGGCGTCGCCCACGATCACGTGGAGCCGGCGGTACTTCTCGGGATCGGCGTGCGGCTCGTCCCGGGTGTTGATGATGGGGCGGGAATGCATCGTCTCGAGGCCGACCTCGGTCTCGAGGAAGTCGGCACGCTGCGAGACCTGGTACTCGGTGTACTCGAGGTTGTTCTCCGACCCGACCTTGCCCGCGCCGGTGAAGATCTGGCGCGTGACCAGGAAGGGCATCATGTACTGGACGATCCGCGTGAAGGGGCAGCGCCGGTCCATGAGGTAGTTCTCGTGGGTGCCGTAGCTGTTGCCCTTGGAGTCGGTGTTGTTCTTGTAGATGAGGATGCGCTGCTCGGGCGGGGAGGCCGCCTCCGCGCGCCGGCGTGCCAGGTCGAGGATTCGCTCACCCGCCCGGTCCCAGACCACGAGGTCCCGCGGGTTCGTGCACTCCGGAGTCGAGTACTCGGGGTGGGCGTGGTCGACGTAGAACCGGGCCCCGTTGGGCAGGATCAGGTTGATGAGGCGCGACTCCTCCTTGGACGGGAGCTCCTTCTCCTCGGCGTACTCGAACCCCCGGGCGTCCCTGAGCGGGCTCTCGGCCTCGTAGTCCCAGCGGATGCGTGCGGTCCGGTAGGTCTCGTAGGAGTTGATGAGGAGGAGGGAGGACAGGATCGGGTTGAAGTCCGCCTGGTTGCGGACCGTGATCCCGTACTCGGTCTCGATCCCCATCACCTTCGGGATGGCCATGCCGTCCTCGCGCCGGTCCGCGTCACCCGAGCCTACCGGCGCCCTCCGGCGCCCCGGCGGGGCCGCGGCCGACAGAAAAGGGGTGAGGGGGCGCCCCGCGCTCCCTCACCCCCGCCGCCTACAGGTACTGGCCGGTAGTCTGACGCTCCACGGGTCGGTGCTTGTCCTTGCTCTCGCCCGTGAGCGGCTTGACGTAGACGATCCGCTCGCCCTTCTTCCCCGCGATCTTCGCCCAGTCGTCGGGGTTGGTCGTGTTGGGCAGGTCCTCGTTCTCCTTGAACTCCTCGCGCACGGCCGCCAGCAGGTCGTCGAGCTTGACACCCTTCTCGGCGCTCGCGATGTAGCGCTTGAGCGCGAGCTTCTTGGCGCGACGCACGACCGACTCCATCATCGCGCCCGAGGCGAAGTCCTTGAAGTACAGGATCTCCTTGTCCCCGTTCGCGTAGGTGACCTCGAGGAAGCGGTTCTCGTCCGCGATGGTGTACATGGCGTCGACCGCCATCTCGATGAGCCGCGCGATGGCCGCCGAGATGTCATCGCCGTGGGGCCCGAGCTCCTGCTCGTGCATCGGGATGTCCGGCGTGAGGTACTTCGCCATGATGTCGGCCGCCGCCTGACGGTCCGGCCGGTCGATCTTGATCTTCACGTCGAGCCGCCCGGGCCGAAGGATGGCGGGATCGATCAGGTCCTGCCGGTTGGAGGCGCCGATCACGATGACGTTCTTGAGCCCCTCGACCCCGTCGATCTCGGCCAGGAGCTGCGGCACGATGGTCGTCTCGACGTCGGAGGAGATGCCCGAGCCGCGCGTGCGGAAGAGCGCGTCCATCTCGTCGAAGAAGACGACGACGGGCACGTCCTCGGCGGCCTTCTCCTTGGCCTTGACGAAGATCTCCCGGATCTTCCGCTCGGTCTCGCCCACGTACTTGTTGAGGAGCTCGGGGCCCTTGATGTTCATGAAGAAGCCCTTGATCTTCTCCCCGCGCTTCTCCGAGACCTTCTCCGCCAGGTTGTTCGCGACCGCCTTGGCGATCATCGTCTTGCCGCACCCCGGCGGCCCGTAGAGGAGGACGCCCTTGGGCGGCGCGAGCTTGTGCTCGCGGTAGTAGTCGGCGTAGAGGTACGGGAGCTCCACCGCGTCCCGGATCGCCTCGATCTGGGTCGTGAGGCCGCCGATGTCCTCGTACTGGATGTCCGGGACCTCCTCGAGAGCCAGGTCCTCGACCTCGCTCTTCGGCAGCTTCTCCAGGAGGTAGCCCGACTTCGAGTCCATGAGGAGGTGATCGCCGACCTTGAGCTTGGCCGGACGGAGCGGCTCCGCGATGACCGCGACCTTCTCCTCGTCCGCCCGCACCGTGACGACCGCGCGCGCCTCGTCCAGGGTCTCCTTCATGATGACGACCTCGCCCTGGATCTCGTAGCCCGCCGTCTCGATGACGTTCAGCCCCTCGTTGAGGACGAGCTCCTGGCCCGGCTTGATCGACTCCTTCCCGATCGACGGGTGGAGGTTCACCTTGACCTTGCGCCCGCTCGACAGGATGTTCACCGTGCCGTCGTCGTTCAGCGAGAGGAACACGCCGTAGCTGGAGGGTGGCGCGCAGAGCTTGTCGACTTCCTCCTTCAGGGAGGAGATCTGCTCGCGCGCCTCGTAGAGCGTGTTCACGAGCTTCTCGTTCTGGTTGAAGGCCTGGACCAGCTGCCGGTTCGCCTCCCGCAGCTTGTTCTCCAGGACGACGAAGTCCTTGGGGATCTCCTCGAGCTTCTTCCGGAGATGCACGACCTCCGTCTCCATGGCCCGGGCGTGGGCCTGGAGATCCTGGATCTGGATCTCGTACTCCGTCAGGCGGCGGCGGTAGGCGGATTCCGTCATTGGCAGGAATTTTGACAGACCCTTGACACCCTCGGAGTCACGGGGAGGATTCGCCTTCTTTTCGAACTCTTTCATGGCCTCCCGTCCCTCTCGGCGAGCACCGAGACCGCGCCGCGTCGGCCGGGTCCGGCGCGGGCGACTCTACCCCCGCCAGCTTGAGCAACTATAGGCGGCGCCGGAAAAAAAAGTCAAGTTGTGGAGCCATTCCCGCCCCAGTTCCGTCGCGCGGTTGTCATCGCGCTGCCTCCTGACGCCCAAAACCGTGCAACGCCGGTGCCAGCGACGAGTCGGGCGTCGGGTCGAAAGGGGCCCGTGCGAGACGGGTCCGTGAAGCGAAGACGTCTCTATAATGGACGCCAATGCGCCCCAGGGCTGCTCGACGGCGTCCGTGTCCCCCGAGTCCGGCGCGCGCGGCATTCCTCGTCAGCTTCATCGTGCTGCTCGCCGTCACCCGCGTCGCCGGCGCGGCGCCGGCCGGCGAGCTTCACGTCGGGGTGCTGCGCGTTCCCGCGAGTCTCGATCCGGCGGAGGCCACGGCGTCGTCCCAGCTCCTGGCGATGCGCCTGCTCTACCAGGGCTTGGTCGCATTCGGCGAGCGCGGCGACATCGAGCCCGCTCTCGCGACGGCGTGGACCGTCTCCCGCGACGGGCTGGTCTGGACCTTCCGGCTCCGCCCGGACGTCCAGCTTCACGACGGCACCCCGCTCGGGCCCGATGAGGTCGTCGCGACCCTCGCCGAGCGGATCTCCGCCGACGAGCCCCCGGACGGCGCGCCCCCCTGGGTCCGTCCCTTCCGCGGCGCGGGGCGGGTCGTCCGGGAGGTGCGACGCGGTGAGGGCGCGTCGGTCCAGATCGTCGTGGGGCAGCCGTACGCGCCGCTGCTCGCGCTCCTGGCCCACCCCGGCCTCGCGATCGCCGTCGCGCGGCCCAGCGGCCCGCGGGTCGGGAGCGGGCCCTACCGGGCCGTCGAGCTCACACCCGAGCGGCTCGCGCTGGAAGCGGCGCCGGCCTGGCGAGGGGACCCGCCCCAGAGCGCCCGCCTGATACTGCACGCGGTCGCGGACGACGCGGCCGCTCTCGCCGGGCTCGCTCCCGGCGGTCCTCTCCACGCGGCGCTCCTCGCCGCCCCGCCGGCCTGGGCCGCGGTGGGCCTCCAGGTCATGTCCGGTCCGACCCGGCGGATCGGACTCCTGGCGCTTCGGACCGACCGGGGCCTCACCAGCCGCAAGACGGTGCGCCAGGCCGTGGCGCTCGCCCTCGATCCCGCGCTCCTCCGCCCGGCGCTCGGGCAGTGGGCGGTGCCGCACGCCGCCTGGCTGCCGCCCGGCGCGTGGGCGGTGCGCGACACCAGCACCCTCCTCTTCGACCCCGCGCGAGCGAGGCGCCTGCTGGCTCAGGTCGCCCCGGTCGACCCGACGCTGACCCTCCTCGCGTCGGACCAGGTCTCGGGGCCCGAGGCCGCGGGCATCGCCGACGCGATCCGGGTCTCGCTGGGCGCCGCGGGCTTCCGGGTACAGGTGCGGCTGGAGCCGCCGGACGCGGCCGAGACCGCCGCGCGGCAGGGCGCGGCGGAGCTGACGCTCCACGAGGAGACGCTCGAGGTGAACGACCCCGACATCTTTCTCCGGCGGCTCCTGGCCACCGACGGAGCCACGCCCGGGAGCGCGACCAACGTCGCCTTCCTCCGGAGCCCGCTGGTCGATGGCATGCTCTCGCGCGCGGGCCAGCTCGGGTTCCGGCCCGAGCGCTTCCGGCTCTATCAGCGTCTCCAGGGGCTCCTCGGCGAGGAGCTGCCGTACGTGCCGCTCTACGTCCGGCTCCAGTGGATGGTGGCTCGACCCGAGGTGCGGGGCATGGCCCTGGATTCCGGTGGGCTGCACCGCCTCGAGCGCATGGGGCTCGAGCCGCCGCCCGTGCCCGCGCCGTGGCGGGCTCCACTGAACCCGCTCTCGGGGATGCCGCCGCCCGCACGTCCGTGAGCCCGACGACGGGCTGACGGCAGTCCGCCAGTCCGGCGCTCCTCGCTCACACCCTCGCCCGGGCTGCTGCCGCGGGTTCCGGTGTCCTCGCCGGGCGGGTCCCGGCGCAGCACCCACGGACGAAGGCCTCGCGGCGTCGTTTGCCGGGGGCCAGCGCCGCGGCTACAATGGGTCGGCCTCCCACACGACGGGCCACGACGGGCCAAACCACGGAGGAGTCGCTGGTGCCCACGGTTCGTGAGACCGTCGCCGAGATGGTCCAGTACGTCTTCCCTCAGTACGCGGGCGCACCGGGCCAGATCTACGGCGGGCGGATGATGGATTGGATCGCCACCGCGGGAACCCTGGCCGCGTCCCGCGTGGCTCGCGGGCCGGTGACGGTGGGCGCGATGGACGAGATCGACTTCCTTCACCCCGTGCGGGTGGGGGAGATCGCGATCCTCCGGGCGCGGGTGGAGTACGTCGGGCGCACGTCGCTCGAGGTAGGGGTGCGGGTCTATTCGGAGAACGCGGCCACCGGGGAGCGCCACGTGACGCTCTCGTCGCACCTGGTGTTCGTCGCCATCGACGAGGCGGTTCAGCCGCGACCGGTCGCGGCGCGCATCGCTCCCGCCGACGCTGGCGAGGTCGGCGTCATCGAGGCCGCGCGGGCCCGGCGCGAGGCGCGTCGGGCGCGGCTCGCCTCGCGGGCCGAGCGCGCGCGCGAGGTGAGAGACGAGACGGAGGGCTTCCACTGGCGATTCGAGCAGCATCGGTTCGTGTTCCCGGAGGACGCCCTCCACGGGACACTGATGTTCGCGGGACGCCTGCTCCTCACGGTGGACGAGGTCGCCGCGATCCTCGCGGTGCGGTATGCGCGGGCTCCCCTCGCGACGGCGTCGATGGACGCGCTGGAGTTCTACGCGCCGATCCGGGTGGGCGACATGCTCACGCTCCGGGGCGCCCTGACGCGCGTGGGGACGCGGTCGATGGAAGTGGAGATCCAGGTGCTCGCCGAGGCGCCGTTCACGGGTGACATCCGGCACACCTGCACGGCGTACCTGACGTTCGTCAAGCTGCGCGGGGCGGGTGGGCCGCTTCCGCCGCTCGAGGCGGCGACCGCGGTCGAGCAGCGGGAGCGGGACGCGGCGGACAAGCGCCAGGCGGCGCGCGTGGCGCGCGTGCACGCGCTCAAGGAGAGCCTCGAGCGCGAGCCCGCCTGGTAACGGGAAGCCAGCGAACCGATCGGCTGGCGGCATGCGGAGACGGGGGACGCGTTTGCCCCCGGGGAACGGATAGGGGTGAGAGGATGTCCGGTCATTCGAAGTGGTCCCAGATCAAGCGCAAGAAGGCGAAGACGGACCAGGCGCGAGGGAAGGTGTTCTCCAAGCTCGTCCGGGAGATCACGACCGCGGCGCGGACCGGCGGGGATCCGAAGATGAACATGCGGCTCAAGACCGCGATCGAGGAGGCGAAGGCGGTCAACATGCCCGCCGACACCCTCAAGCGCGCCATCCAGAAGGGGACGGGCGAGCTGCCGGGCGAGACCTACGAGGAGATCACCTACGAGGGGTACGGGCCGGGCGGGGTCGCCGTCATGGTCAAGGTGCTGACCGACAACAAGAACCGCACCGCGCCCGAGATCCGGCACACGTTCACGAAGTTCAGCGGCAACCTCGGCGAGGTGGGCTCGGTCGGCTGGATGTTCGACCGCAAGGGGATCATCCAGGTCGAGGCCGCCCGCGTGGACGAGGACGAGCTCCTGGGGCTCGCGCTGGACGCCGGCGCGGCCGATCTCCGGCGCGCGGACTCGTTCTTCGAGATCACGGCGACGCCGCACGACCTCGAGGAGGTCCGGCGGGCGCTGGAGGGGCGAGGGGTGCCGATCCAGTCCGCGGAGGTGACCTACGTGCCGCAGTCGACGGTCCGCCTCGAGGGCAAGGACGCGCAGCAGGTGCTGCGGCTCGTCGAGGGGCTGGAGGAGCTCGACGACGTGCAGCACGTGTACGCGAACTTCGACATCCCCGACGAGGTGCTGGAGGCGCAGGGAGCCGCTTGAGGGGGATGGACGAAGCCTCCATCCCGCCGCGCCCCGCGCCGCGTGCCGTCGGGTTCGATCCGGGACTGGCCGATACGGGCTACGCGGCGCTCGAGGGCGGGCGCCGGGTACCCACCGTGCTCGGGACCGGGGTCATCCGGACGAGCGCCCGGGACCCGCTGGAGGTGCGGCTCGAGGCGCTGTTCGACGGAGCCCGGGACGTGCTCGAGCGGTTCGCGCCCGATCTCGTGATCATCGAGGACATCTTCAGCGCGCCGTCGATTCCGCGCACCGCCATCCTCATGGGTCACGCGCGGGCCGCCGTCTGCCTCGCCGGCCGGCGGCAGCGGGTCCTGCTCGTCTCGGTGGCGCCGGCGGAGGTCAAGCGCGCGGTGACGGCCTCGGGGGCCGCGCCCAAGGCGCAGGTCGCGCGGGCCATGCAGGCGCTTCTGGCCCTGGCCGCCCCGCCGCGCCCGAGCCACGTCGCCGACGCGCTCGCGCTCGCCTACACCGGCCTGTCGCGGGCTCGCGGGCTCGGCGGACGATGATTGCCTCGCTCCGCGGGACGGCTGCGCCGCCGATTGGAGGGCCGCGTGATCCTCGAGTCGGGCGGCGTGGGGTACGAGGTCGTGCTGCCGCCCGTCGTCGCCCGCGGACTCGAGGACCTGATGGCGGGCGACGGCGCCGACGCCGCCGAGCTCGAGCTCGTGATCTACTACCACGCCACGCGCGACCAGCCCCGGCCCGTGCTGATCGGATTCGCCAAGGACGTGGAGCGCGAGTTCTTCGAGCGGCTCATCACCGTCAAGGACGTGGGGCCCCTGGTCGCCGCGCGGGCGCTGGTCGCGCCGATCGCCGACATCGCGGAGGCGATCGTCCGGAAGGACGAGCGCTTCCTCCGCCGCCTGCCCGGGATCGGACCCCAGAAGTGCCGCAACATCGTCGCGCAGCTGGAGGGCAAGGTGGCCAAGTACGCGCTCCTCCCGCGGGAGGAGGCGCCGACGCCGCCGCCGCGCGAGGAGGGCGACGAGGTGCGCGTGCTGGTCCGCGACATCCTGGTCCGGCAGATGGGGCTCAGACCGGGGGAGGCCGACCAGGCGATCCGCGAGGCCCTGGCGCGGCGGCCGGACATCGACGCGCCCGAGGCGCTCTTCGAGGAGATCTACCGTGCTCGCCGGGGGTCGCCATGACCACCGCGTCTCCCAGCCGGCACGGGTCCTGGCGCGGGCTCGCCCCAGGCGCGCCGACGCCTCCGTCACCCACTCACCACCGATCGCGACGCTGCGTGTCGCGGCCCGATGGCGAAGGGGTCCCACTTCCAACTCGGCCGGCGCGTCTCGCGCCTGCGGCGCTCGATGCGCGGCGACCTTTGGGCCGCCGGCGCGCCGGGGCCCTCGCCCGCGCCACCCGTGCCGGCGGAAGGCCTGGCGGGCAGGCGGACCGATTGGACAGGCCCTGCGGCGTGCGAGGAGCGCGGTGAGCGAGAACCTGCTGAGCGGCACCCCGCTGGCCGACGAGGCGCCGTTCGAGCGCGCGCTGCGTCCGCAGCGCCTGGACGAGTACATCGGCCAGCGCGAGGCGGTGGAGAGCCTGCGCGTCTCGGTGGAGGCGGCGCGGCAGCGCGGAGAGTGCCTGGACCACGTGCTCCTTTACGGGCCGCCGGGTCTCGGCAAGACGACGCTCGCCATCATCCTGGCCAACGAGATGGGGAGCGGCCTCAAGAGCACGTCGGGACCCGCGCTCGAGCGCGGCGACGATCTGATGGGGGTCCTGACGAGTCTCGAGCCCCGCGACGTGCTCTTCGTGGACGAGATCCACCGGCTGCCACGCGTGGTCGAGGAGCTCTTCTACCCGGCGATGGAGGATTTCGAGGTCAACTTCGTCATCGAGCGCGGGATGCACGCCCGGACCATGCGGATCCCGCTCAAGCCGTTCACCCTGATCGGCGCCACGACGCGGCCCGGCATGCTGAGCGCGCCGCTCCGCGAGCGATTCGGGATCTTCCACCACCTGGACTTTTACGACGACGAGGAGCTGGCGCGGATCGTCGTCCGGTCGGCGGGCATCCTCGGCCTCCCCATCGAGCCGGGGGGCGCCGCCGAGATCGCGCGGCGAGCCCGCGGCACCCCGCGCATCGCCAACCGGCTCCTCCGGCGCGTCCGGGACTACGCGCAGGTCAAGGGCGACGGCCGCATCGGCCCCGGCATCGCCGACGCCTCCCTCACCATGGAAGGTGTCGACACGCGCGGACTGGACCGGCTGGACCGGCGCTTCCTCCAGGCCATCGTCGAGCAGTACGGGGGTGGTCCCGTGGGCCTCGAGGCCATCGCCGCGACGATCAACGACGATGCGGAGACGCTGGCGGAGCTGGTCGAGCCCTATCTCCTCAAGATCGGACTGGTGGTGCGGACCCCGAGCGGCCGGCGCGCGACGCCTGCCGCCTACCGGCACCTCGGCCACCGGGGGGGCGAAGGCCCTCTCCAGCTGTCTCTCGAGTAGCTGGCGAGTAGGCGGAGGCGATGGCGGACGTCGGCCGGATGCTGGTGCTGCTCGGGATCGTGCTGGTCGTCGCCGGCGGCGTGCTCTGGCTGGGTGGCGCCGCCGGCGTCAAGGTTCCCTTCCTCGGCCGGCTGCCGGGCGACATTCACGTCGCGCGAGGCAACTGGTCGTTCTACTTCCCGCTGACCACCTCGATCCTCCTGAGCATCGTGCTCACGCTGGTCCTGGCGCTTCTCTCCCGCCGATGAGCGAGCGCGTGAGCGGGACGGCTCGCCGCCCCTCCGCCGGGCGGGCGATCGCGGCTGTCGTCGTCTGGGTTGCATGCGCGGCCGGCATGGCGAGTCCGGCGAGGGCGCTGGAGCCGATGCGGATCGCGCTCCTGGACGGCGTTCGTCACGTGGAGATCGGCGTGGCCGAGGTCGTGACGATATCCGACCCGGTCGCCAGGCGGGCGCTCTTCAGCCTGCCCGGTCCGCGCATCCTGCGCGTGGTGCCGTGGGGCACGGGGCTTGACGTGGTCGGGGGCCGGCGGGTGGATCTGCCTCGCATCCGCCTCGAAGTGCGACGCGGCCCCCTCCGGGTGGGCACGCGAGACTACATCGGAGCGCTCGAGATATGGCGCCAGGCGGACGGGCTCCTCGTGGTGAACGAGCTGCCCATGGAGGAGTACGTCGCCGGGACGGTGCGCGGCGAGGCCTCCGAGCGGTGGCCCGTGGAGGCCCTGCGGGCGCTGGCGGTGGTGGCGCGCACCTACGCCGTCTTCCAGCAGAGCCGCGCCGCGGGGAAGGCGTTCCACGTCGTCGCGAGCAACCAGGACCAGAACTTCGCCGGCTGGGCCGTGGAGGGATCGCCCGCGCGGGAGGTCGCCCGGACGACGGCCGGGCAAGTGCTGACCTGGCAGGGTCGGGTGTTCCCGACCTTCTACCACTCGGACTCCGGCGGCTTCACCGAGGCGGCACAGAGCGTCTTCTCGGGGGACGGGGTCCCCCCGCTCGAGGGCGTCCGCGACGAGTTCTCCATGGAGTCGCCGAACTACACGTGGACCGTGACCCTCCCGCTCACCGTGATCGGGGAGCGGCTCCGCCGGGGAGGGCTCGAGGTGGGGCAGGTGACCCGGCTCACGGTGCTCGAGCGCAGCCCCTCCTTCCGTGTCGCGCGGCTTGCCGTCGAGCACTCTCGCGGGACGGCCACGCTCCGGGGGGCCGACTTCCGGCGGCTGATCGGGTACGATGCGCTGAAGAGCACGCTCTTCGTCCCGGTCGCCCAGGACGGTGTGGTGCGGTTCGAGGGGCGCGGCTGGGGGCATGGCGTGGGCCTGTCCCAGTTCGGCGCCAAGGGCATGGCCGACCGCGGATACGCGTATCCTCAGATCCTCGAGCACTACTATCCGGGCACCGCCCTGGCGACCCTGCGGTGAGAGGGGGCCGGAGGGCGACTGACGAGCCCCAGATCCCATGAGCGAGATCACCTGGAGCGACTTCGAGCGAGTGGACATGCGGGTTGGCACCGTCGTGCGGGCCGAGCCCTTCCCGGAGGCTCGGAAGCCGGCGTACAAGCTCTGGATCGACCTCGGCCCGCTCGGGGAGCGGCGGTCGAGCGCTCAGATCACCGACCGGTACCGGCCCGAGGACCTGCTCGGGCGCCAGGTCGTGTGCGTCGTCAACTTCCCGCCGAAGCGGATCGGGCCGTTCGTCTCCGAGGTGCTCGTGCTCGGAGCCTACGTCGACGGCCACACGGTCGTTCTTCTCCGCCCCGAGCAGGACGTCGAACGGGGAAGCCGCATTGGCTAGCGTGGCCCCGGTCGCCGGCGACCTCGCCCGGTTCGACTACGCGCTGCCGCCGGACCGGATCGCCCAGGAGCCGGCGGAGCCGCGCGACGCGGCGCGGCTCCTCGTTCTCGACCGGCGGTCCGGCGCGCTCGAGGATGCCCGGGTGAGCGACCTGCCGCGCTTCCTGCGGGCGGGGGACTGTCTCGTGCTGAACGACACGCGGGTCCTGCCCGCCCGGCTCCTCGGGCGAATCGAGGGGACCGAGCGCGACGTCGAGATGCTGCTGCTCCACCCGGTCGGCCCGACCAACGAAGACTGGGCCGCGCTCCTCCGTCCGGCCCGGCGCTGTCCGGTCGGGACGTCGATCGCTCTGGCCGACGGGGCGGCCCGGGCGACCGTGACCGCCCGGGAGGAGCTGGGGCGGGCGCGCGTCCGGCTCGCCGGGACCGGCCCGGTCGAGACGTTCCTCGAGGTTCACGGGCTGCCGCCGCTCCCGCCGTACATCCGCCGGTACCGGAAACCCGGCGGCGAGGACTGGGCGCGTTACCAGACCGTCTACGCGGCCCGGCCCGGCGCCGTGGCCGCGCCGACGGCGGGCCTTCACTTCACGGAGGCGCTGCTCGCCGCCCTCGGGGCTCGGGGCGTCGAGCTCCACCGGGTGACGCTCCACGTCGGCCCGGGGACCTTCCGGCCTGTCCGTGCCGAACGGATTGCCGATCACCGGGTGGAGGCGGAGCGATTCGAGGTCTCCGAGGCAACGGCGATGGCGGTCGGCCGCGCCCGGCGCGAGGGCCGCCGCGTGGTGGCGGTGGGGACGACGACCGTCCGGGTGCTCGAGACCGTGGCCATGCCGGACGGCTGCGTGGCCCCGGGCGCCGGCTGGACCGACCTCACCATCGTGCCCGGATATCGGTTCCGCGCGGTCGACGCGCTCCTCACGAACTTCCACCTGCCACGCTCGTCGCTGCTCCTCCTGGTTTCGGCCTTCGCCGGGCGCGAGCAGGTGCTCGACGCCTACGCTCACGCCGTCGCCGCCGGCTACCGGTTCTACAGCTACGGCGATGCCATGCTGATCACGGATCGGGGGCTAGCGCCTTGACCGCCTTCCTTCGAGCTGCTGACGCAGGATGGCGAGGCGCGACGGGGCCGGCTCCACACCCCGCACGGCACCGTCGAGACGCCCGCCTTCATGCCGGTCGGGACGCTGGGGACGGTCAAGAGCCTCACCCCGGCGGATCTCCGGGAGATCGGGGCCGAGATCGTCCTCGCCAACACCTACCACCTGTTCCTGCGGCCCGGCGCGGCGCTGATCGCCGAGCTCGGGGGTCTCCACCGCTTCATGGCGTGGGATGGGCCCATCCTCACCGACTCGGGCGGGTTCCAGGTGTGGAGCCTCGCCGCGCTCCGGACCATCCGCGAGGAAGGGGTGCGCTTCCGCTCCCACCTCGACGGCGGCACGGAGCATCTGCTCACGCCCGAGCTGGTCGTCGAGGTGCAGCAGACGCTCGGGGTCGACGTCCTGCACCCCCTCGACGAGTGCCTGCCGCACCCGGCGTCGCGGGACGCGGCGGAGGCGTCCTTGCGGCGCACGGTCCGCTGGGCCCGGCGGGCGCACGCGGCCCACGTGGCCGGGCGCCGAGCGGGCCAGGCGTGCTTTGGCATCGTCCAGGGCGGCATGTACCCGGATCTCCGGCGCGCGGCCGTGGCGGAGACCTGCGCGCTCGGGTTCGACGGCTACGCGCTCGGCGGGTTCGCGGTCGGCGAGCCCCGGGGGCTCATGCGCGAGCTGGTCGGGCTCACGGCCGCCGCGCTCCCTGCCGACCGCCCCCGGTACCTGATGGGGGTCGGCCGTCCCGGGGACCTGGTGGACGCGGTGGCGGCCGGGGTGGACATGTTCGACTGCGTGCTGCCGACCCGGCACGCCCGGACGGGCCAGGCGTTCACGAGCCGAGGTCTGCTGGTCATCCGCCACGCCGCGCATGCCCGGGCTCCCCAGCCGCTCGACCCATCCTGCCCGTGCTACGCGTGCCGGAACTTCTCGCGCGCCTACCTCCGGCACCTCTTCCTGGCGCGGGAGCTCACGGTGTACCGGCTCCTCACGCTCCACAACCTGACATACTATCTCGGCTTGATGGCCGGCCTGCGCGCGGCCATCTCGGCCGGCACCTTCGCCGCGTTCCGACAGGCCGTGCTCGAGGCCTATGGCTCGGACGACGCCGAGCCGGTGACCGCGCCGGGTGGCGAACCGCCCGGGCAAGAGGAGGCATCGTGATCGACCTCGCCTACGCCATGGGGCCGTCACCGCAGCCGGGTGGTGGCGCCGCGTCCATGCTGATCCAGCTCGTGCCGATCGCGCTCGTGCTGGGCATCTTCTTCTTCCTCGTCATTCGCCCCCAGCAGGCGGAGCGCCGGAGGCGCGAGCAGATGCTCGCCAGCCTGAAGAAGGGCGACCGGGTGGTGACGTCCGGAGGCCTGATCGGCACGGTCGTCGGCGTCACGGACCGGAAGGTCAGCCTGAAGCTCGGGGACACCATCCGCGTGGAGTGTCTCAGGAGCGCGATCACGGGGCTCGAGTCCGACGGCAAGACCGACGCGGACTCGGCCTGACGGGAGCGACCATGCCTCGTTACCTCTGGCTTCGCATCGGCGTCGTGGCGGCCGTCATCGTGGGGGCCCTGGTCTTGGTGGCGCCCCGCGACTGGCGGGGCCAGCCCCGCCAGCCAATCAACCTGGGCCTGGACCTCCAGGGCGGGATCCACCTGGTTCTCGGCGTGGACCTCGAGAAGGGGATCCAGAACGTGCTCGACCGCATGGCGGGAGACCTGCGGGCGGCGCTGCAGAAGAAGGGCATCGGCGCCCAGGTCACCCGCCAGGGGCAGGCGGGGATCGTGGTCCAGCTCGCCTCCCCGCAGGCGTTCCAGCAGGCGCAGCAGGCTCTCGCCAGCTTCGTCGAGTTCGACACGCGCTCGCAGGATGCGGGGGCGGGCCGGATCGAGCTCACGCTGAAGGAGAAGGTGATCAACGAGCGCCGCAACTCCTTCGTGGATCAGGGACTCAAGGTGATCCGGAACCGCGTCGACCAGTTCGGCGTGGCGGAGCCGACCATCCAGAAGCAGGGCGAGAACCGCATCCTCGTCCAGCTGCCTGGCGTTCAGGATCCCGCCCGGGCGAAGGCGCTCATCGGGAAGACCGCGGTCCTGGAGTTCAAGCTGGTCGACGACCAGGTGGTGGACATGGCCCGGGCCGTCCAGGAGGGGCCGCCCCCCGGCGACGAGGTGCTCTACGGACGGCGCGTGGACCGCACGACGAAGGCCGAGACGCGGGTCCCCTACGTGGTCAAGAAGGAGGTCCTGCTGACCGGCGACGTCATCTCGGACGCCACGGTCCGCGTCTCCGACGTGGGCGAGCCGTACGTCTCCGTGTCGTTCGACAGCGTCGGCGCGCGCCTCTTCGGCGAGGCGACCGAGAAGAACGTCGGCAAGGCGCTCGCGATCGTCCTCGACGGCAACGTCCACTCCGCGCCCGTGATCCGCGAGCGCATTCCCTCGGGGCAGGCTCAGATCTCCGGGGGCTTCACCTTCGAGGAGGCCAGCGACCTCGCGATCGTGCTCCGGACGGGGGCGCTGCAGGCGCCGGTCCAGGTCCTCGAGGAGCGCACGGTCGGACCGTCGCTCGGCGCGGACTCGATCCGCAAGGGCGTCATCTCGACGGCCGCCGGCGCGCTGGCCGTGTTCCTGTTCATGCTGATCTACTACCGGCTGTCGGGCGCGATCGCCGACCTGGCGCTCCTGCTCAACCTCGCCATCCTCCTCGCGGCGCTGGCCTGGTTCCAGGCGACGCTGACGTTGCCCGGCATCGCCGGCATCGTGCTGACGATCGGCATGGCGGTCGACACCAACATCCTCATCTTCGAGCGCATCCGCGAGGAGTTCCGGCTCGGGAAGACCGTCCGGGCGGCGATCGACGCGGGCTTCCGGCGGGCGTTCACGACGGTCATCGACACCCACGTGACGGTGGTCGTGTCGGGCATCATCCTCTACCAGTTCGGGACGGGACCGATCAAGGGCTTCGCGGTCACGCTCATGCTGGGCATCGTGGCCAGCCTGTTCACGGCGGTCTTCTTCACGCGCCTGATCTTCGACCTGGTCTACATGGGCCGCCGGCGGCTCCAGACGCTGTCCATCTGAGGCGGCGGGACAAGAGGGCGGCACGCGATGCTCCAGATCTTCGTCAACGCGAAGTACGACTTCATCGGCAAGCGGCGCTGGGCCTATGTCATCTCCCTGATCGTGACCTTGATCGGGCTGGCCCACATCGCCTGGCAGGGCGGGCTCCGGTACGGCATCGACTTCTCCGGCGGCACGCTCGTGCAGGTGCGGTTCCAGCAGGCCACGACGGTCGACGCCGTGCGGAGCGCGCTGGACCGGGTCCGCCTCGGGGAGAGCGTCATCCAGGAGTTCGGCGATGCCCAGGAGTACCTGGTCCGGGTCCCCGCGTCGAGCGGGGCCCTCGAGGAGACCTCCAAGAAGGTCGAGCAGGGGATCCGCGAGGCCGGGCTGCCGGGCTTCGAGGTGCGGCGGCTCGAGTTCGTCGGGCCCCAGGTGGGCCGAGACCTGCAGATGCAGGCGGTCTATGCGGTGCTCGCGGGCATGGCGGGGATCCTCGTCTACGTGGCGCTCCGCTTCGACTTCCGGGGCGGGGTGGCGGCGATCATCGCGCTCCTGCACGACGTCCTCGTGGCCCTCGCTGCCCTGTCGATCGCCAACCGCGAGATGTCGCTCCCGGTGCTGGCGGCGCTCCTCACCATCGTGGGGTTCTCCATCAACGACACGATCGTCGTCTTCGATCGCATCCGGGAGACCCGCGGCCGAGGGCTGCGGAAGGGCGAGACCCTGGCGGACGTCATCAACGCGGCCATCAACCAGACGCTGTCCCGGACGGTTCTCACCTCGCTGACGGTCTTCCTGGTCGTGGCCATCCTGTACGTCGCGGGGGGCGAGGTGCTGCGGGACTTCGCCTTCGCGCTGCTGGTGGGCGTGGTGACCGGGACCTACTCCTCGGTCTTCGTCGCCGCGCCGATCATCGTGGACTGGGAGAACTGGAGCCAGGCGCGCCAGCGGGGGGCCAAAAAGACCGTGGTGAAGGCGAGCGCCGGGCGGTAAACTGCTAGGCTACCCGGCGGCCGTCGGGCCGCTTCCCGGGCCGGGGCGCATGGCGCCCCGGCTGGTACCCCGCGGACGAGCCGGGACGCGCACATGCGGACGCTGAGCGACCTCCTCATCGAGATCCCCCGCTATCAGTCGGGCGGGGACGTCGAGGTTGTCCGCCGCGCCTACGAGTTCACCCAGGAGGTCCACCGGGGCCAGCTCAGGGTGTCCGGCGAGCCCTACGACATCCACCCCCTGGCCGTCGCCGGCCTCCTCGTCGAGTTCAAGATGGACGCCACGACCGTGGCGGCCGGGCTCCTCCACGACGTCCTCGAGGACACGGCGACCAGCAAGGCCGTCCTCGTCGAGCGGTTCGGGGGCGACATCGCCGAGCTGGTCGACGGGGTCACCAAGATCGGGAAGCTCGCGTTCGCGAGCCGCGAGGAGCGGCAGGCGGAGAACTTCCGCAAGATGCTGGTCGCCATGGCCCGGGACATCCGGGTCCTGATGATCAAGCTGGCCGACCGCCTCCACAACATGCGCACCCTCCACTACCTGCCCCCGGAGAAGCAGCGCGCGATCGGCCGGGAGACCCTGGACATCTACGCGCCGCTCGCTCACCGGCTGGGTATGGCGAAGGTCAAGGGCGAGCTGGAGGATTTGGCGCTCAAGGCCCTCGATCCCGAGGTGTACGACGACCTCCAGCGTCGGGTGGCCAAGCGGCGCCTCGAGCGCGAGGCGGAGATCAACCAGGTCATCACGATCATCACGACGAAGCTGTCGGAGGTCGGGATCTCGGGGCAGATCACCGGGCGGCCGAAGCACTTCTACTCGATCTACAAGAAGATGCAGGCGGGGCGGGAGTTCGACGAGATCTACGACCTCACCGCCGTCCGCATTCTCACCCCGACCGTGCGCGAGTGCTACGGCGCGCTGGGCATGGTCCATTCGCTCTGGAAGCCCGTGCCCGGCCGCTTCAAGGACTTCATCGCGATCCCGAAGTCGAACATGTACCAGTCCCTCCACACGACGGTCATCGGGCCGAAGGGCGATCCGGTGGAGATCCAGATCCGGACGCCCGACATGCACCGGATCGCCGAGGAGGGCATCGCCGCGCACTGGCTCTACAAGGAGAAGAAGGATCGCACGGGGCTCGACCAGGCATTCGTCTGGCTGCGGCAGCTGCTCGAGTGGCAGAAGGAGATGAAGGACCCCCGGGAGTTCATGGAGACCGTCAAGGTCGACCTGTTCCCGGACGAGGTCTACGTCTTCACGCCGAAGGGCGACGTGAAGGCGCTGCCCGAGGGCTCGACGCCGATCGACTTCGCGTACGCGGTCCATACGGAGGTGGGCAACCACTGCGCCGGCGCCCGCGTCAACGGGAAGCTCGTGCCTCTTCGTCAGGTGCTCCGCCAGGGCGACATCGTCGAGGTCGTCACGTCGCCCACCCAGAAGCCGTCGCGCGACTGGCTCAAGACCATCAAGTCGACGCGCGCCCGGTCCAGGGTCAAGCAGTGGCTTCGGACCGAGGAGCGGGCCCGCTCGCTCGCCGTCGGCCGCGAGCTCCTCGACCGCGAGGCGCGGAAGTACCGCCTCTCGCTCACCACGATGCTCGAGTCGGAGGAGCTCCGGAAGCTCGCCATCGAGCACGGGTACCCCACGGTGGACGACCTGCTCGCCGGGCTCGGCTACGGCAAGCTCGCGGCCTCGACCGTGGTCGCGCGGTTCCTCCCGCTCGAGGCGCCGGACGAGTCCCGGACGGAGGCGAAGCCCGCCAAGCCCGCCCGCCCGCGGACGGAGACCGGCGGCGTCACGGTCAAGGGCGTGGACGACGTGCTCGTGCGGTTCGCGAAATGCTGCGGCCCCGTGCCGGGCGACCCGATCGTGGGCTTCATCACCCGGGGACGCGGGATCACCGTGCACGCGCAGGATTGCCCGAACCTCGCCGGAGGCGCCATCGACAGCGAGCGGACAGTGACCGTGGAGTGGGCGGTCGCCGACCAGCAGGCGCTGCCCGTGAAGATCGCCGTGCACATCGGGCGGGACCGGCCCGGTCTGCTCGCCGACATCTCGACGGCCATCTCCTCGCGCCAGGCCAACATCGTGAAGGCCGAGGTGACGGTCACCGAGGACCGCAAGGGGCTGAACCACTTCACCGTGGAGGTCAAGGACCTCGACCAGCTCAAGGGCGTCATGGCGGCGATCTCGGCCATCAAGGACGTCATCGACGTCGAGCGGGTCCGCGGGCTCTAGGGCGCGCCGGCCGCCCGGCCGTCCCTGCCATGGTCGAGATCGGCCGTAAGGAGTTCGAGCAGCTCGTGATGCGTGCCCTGCGGCGGCTGCCGCGGCGCTTCCGCGACCGTCTCGAGAACATCGCCGTCGTCGTCGAGGACTGGGCCGACGACGACACCCTCGACGAGATGGACATCGAGCCGCCCGACACGCTCTACGGTCTCTATCGCGGGACCGATCTCACGCGCCGGGACACGAACTACGGGAACGTCCTGCCGGACGTCATCACGATCTACCAGGGGCCGATCCAGGAGGACTGCGAGACGGTCGAGGAGATGGAGGAGCTGGTCCGGGACACGGTCGTCCACGAGGTCGGGCACTACTTCGGCCTGGACGACGACCGGCTGTCCGAGCTGGAGGACGGCTCGGACTAGTGGTGCCCCCCGAGCGGTCGAGGATGACGTGCAACGCCTGATTGCGACGGCTTCGTGCCGCGCGGCCATGGACGCACGGGACGTGTCCGGAGTGCTGGGCCGGGGCCCCGCTCGACCGGTGCCCGAGGCCTCACCCGGACCGGCGCCCGGCTGGGCGCCGCCTGTCACCGGCGGGCGAGCACGGTGACCCGGTATCCCCTCGCGGTCCGCCAGCGGGCCCTGCTCGTATTCGTGGCGTTGAACTTCCTCGCCGCCGGTCTGCACGTCCAGCGCTTCCTCTTCGCGGAGGACGCGCTGCCATCCGGCCTGGGGTTCACGTTCGCCGCGCTGGCGCTGCTGGCCCAGGTGGGCCTGGCGACGCTGGCCTTCCATGCGGTGCTCGGCGCAATCGCGCTCGTCGACCCCTGGGCGCTCGCCACCCGCTGCGTGGCGGCGCTCGTCTTCACGCTGCTCCAGGCCTTCATCTACGTGGACGCGCGGATCTACGGTTTCTTCAGGTTCCACTTCAATGCCCTCGCGCTGAACGTCCTCCTGACGCCGGGCGGCTTCGAGTCGATGGAGCTCCCGAGCCGGGACGTCGCGATGGCGAGCGCCGGCATCGCGATCTTGCTCGGCCTCGAGCTCCTCGGCTACACGGCCCTGCTCAGGTGGGCCGGAACGGCCACGTGGCCGCTCCGGCGTCGCTGGCTCGCGCTCGTGGCCGCGGTCCTGGGGCTCGTCGCGGCCGAGCGGCTGACGTACGCCGCGGGCGATCTCTTCGATATCCCCGGCGTCGTTCGACAGGCCCGGCTGATCCCGCTCTACGAGCCCCTCCGGCTCCGAGAGGTCCGCCAGCGGCTCCGGATCCGGGGCGATGCCGGAGCTCTGGCCTACGATCCGAGCCGGAGCGCCCTGAACTACCCGCGGGTGCCCGTCGTCGGGACGGTCAGGGCCGACCATCGATGGAACATCGTGTGGATCCTGATCGAATCCTGGCGCGCCGACACGTTCACCCCCGACAATACGCCGAACATCTGGCAGTTCTCCCGCCAGGCGCAGGTATTTCGACAGCACCTGAGCGGCGGCAATTCGACACGCTTCGGGATCTTCTCCATGATCTACGGTCTTCACGGCACCTACTGGTGGCCGTTCCTCGCGGAGGGCCGGCAGCCCGTCCTCATCACCAAGCTCGCGGAGGCGGGCTACCGCTTCAGGATCTCGTCGAGCACCTCCCTCGGGTACCCGGAGCTCCGCCGCACCGCGTTCGTCTCCGTGCGGCCCTTCCTCGTCGACCGCCTCCCGGGCGGGACCACGGCCGAGCGGGACCTCCAGCAGGCGCGTGCGTTCGAGGCGTTCCTGGAGGAGACCCCCCGAGAGGACGCCTTCTTCAGCTTTCTCTTTCTTCGGCGCGCCCCACTTCCCGTTCCTGTTCCCGCCGGACCACGCGAAGTTCCTGCCGGTCCTGACGAAGCCCACGATCGCGCAGGCGCAGACGCCGGAGGGGGCACGCCGGATGTACAACGGCTACCGGAACTCGATCCACTACGTCGACTCGGTGGTGGGGCCGGTCCTGGCGGCCCTGGAGCGGCGCGGCTTGCTCGATCGAACGATCGTCGTCGTCACGGGGGACCACGGCCAGGAGTTCTACGAGCACGGGTTCTTCGGGCACGGCAGCGCGTTCACCCCCGAGCAGACCCACGTCCCGCTCATCATGCACGTGCCCGGGCTGCCCTTCCGCGAGCACGACCACCTGACGCAGCACCAGGACCTGCCGGCCACGGTGCTGGCCCTCCTCGGAATCGACGACCCCCCGGAGGGCTACAGCCTCGGCCGGAACATGCTGGAGGGGCGCGGGCGGCCGTACGCGGTCGTGTGCGGCTTCCGGGAGTGCGCGCTCCAGGACTCGGAGGGCTGGGTGGTCTTCGGGGTGGAGGGCAAGACCTCGCTCTCGCTCGAAGCGCGCGACCGCGACTACGCCGAGATCGACGATTCGGGCCCCGCCGTGAGCCGGCGCCTCGGCTCCCTGACCGCGATCATGCGCGAGATGGGGCTCTTCGCGCGGTAGGCCCGCGGCGGGCGCCCGAGCCTCGTGCAGCCCGGCCGATCGGGCTCTCAGCTGACGGATCGCCTGGCCGGAGGCCGGTCGCTAGCCGGCGTACTGCCCGCCTTCCCTGTCAACCGGATGACACCTGAGCCACGTTTCCACTTGACAGGCGCTTTCACTCGGAGCTAGGCTTTCAGCGCACGCTGAAAATGTACGGACAAGTGAAAGTATGGTTCGGATCGTCGAATTCAAGAAGGAAGCCGCGGAGCGGCTCCGCGGGCTCTTTCCGCAAGTTGCGGAATGGCAGGAGTCTTTAGATGCGACCGTCGGGGACCAGACGGTGGATGTACTCGTCCGGTTCAAGATGGGGCAGGGGCAGGAGACAAAGACTCTGATCTGTGAGATCCGCTCCCGGGGCGAGCCCCGGTATCTCCGAGAGGCCATCACCCGACTCCGCGAGCTCCGGCCGCATCTGCCGGGGGCTTATCCGATCGTGGCTGCTCCCTACGTGACTCCCCAGTCGGCCGCGCTGGTCAGACGGAATAACTGTGGCTACTTGGATCTTGCTGGCAACTGCTATCTCGCCTTCGACAACGTCCTGATCCAGAAGGAGGGGCGGCCCAACATCGGGCTGGTTCGCCGCCCGCTCAAGACCCTCTTCGCCCCCCGCGCGACGCGGGTGGTGCGGGCTCTCCTGGTGGAGCGGGACCGGACCTGGCGCCTGGACGAGCTGGGGCGCGCCGTCGGCGTGAGTCTCGGCCATGCCCACAACGTGATCAAGCGGCTCGAGGAGCTCGACTGGGTCGAGCGGGGTCGGGACGGGCTCTACCGACTGCCTCGCCCGGGCGAGCTGCTCGACGCCTGGCGCGACGCGTACAGCTACCGCGTCAACGGGCTCAGCGCATTCGTCTCGCCCGCGGGAGACAAGCGCCGGGTCATGGAAGCCCTCACCCGGCACGCGACCGAGCTGGGCATGAGCTACGCGTTCACCCTTCACGCCGGGACGTCCCTGATCGGGCCGCACACGCGGGTCTCGGCCGTGCACTGCTACGTGAGCGGCGACACCGAGGCGCTGGCCCGGGTGCTGGGGCTCCAGCCGGTGGAGGGCGAAGGATCGGTCTATCTCATGACCCCGTACGACCCGGGCGTCTTCTACGCGCCCGTGATCAAAGGGGGATTCCGGGTGGTCAGTCTCCCGCAGCTCTACGTGGATCTCTATGGCCACGAGCGGCGCGGGCGCGAGCAGGCGGAGAAGCTCCGTCGCGACGCGATGGGGTTCTAGCCGTGCTCACGGCGACGGAAGGAGGTGAACACGATGGCGAAGAAGAAGGCGGCGAAGAAGAAGAAGTAGCGTCGGAGGTGTCGCTCGAAGGGGGTGCAGCCCCTTCGCGGGACCGAAATGACAATGGAGGGAGGTGATCATTAATGGCGAAGAAGAAGGCGGCGAAGAAGAAGAAGTAGTGTGCGTGATCGGGTCAGGGGACGATGCCAGCCCTGACCCAGTGTGACTTGTCAGCGCAGGCCGCCGGGGGCGACTGGCACCCCCGGCGGCCGGTCCTCAGACGGCCTTGACGACCTTGCCCCCTCGCAGGCAGCGCGTGCAGACGCGGACCCGCTTGGCTCGGCCCTTCACGACCGCCCGCATCGATACCAGGTTCGGCAACCACCGGCGCGCGGAGACGTTGTGCGCGTGGCTGATCTGGTTGCCCACGACCGGACCCTTCCCACAGACATCACAGCGCTGGGCCATGCTTCTGGACTCCTCGGGAGAGATGGGGCTCCGGCGGCTCCCCCGGTCCCGGAACGGGCCGGCTTGCCGCCGAGCAACGCACTTCTATACCATGGGGCCCGAGGTGAGACAAGCCTGGCACCTCGAGCCCACGCGGTTGTCCCTTCCGTGAACCCGGCCGCCAAGGCGCCGGCTGGCCTCGACACCCCCCTCCAGTACCTCAAGGGTGTGGGGCCCCAGCGTGCCCGCCTGCTCGAGCGACTGGGGCTCGTGACGGTCCGGGATGCCCTGAACCACTTCCCCCGGGACTACCAGGACCGCCGGGAGTTCGTGCCCTTCCACAAGCTCCCCCTCGGGGAGACGGGCGTGGTGCAGGGGACCGTCTTCGGCGTGGCCCCGCCCCGCCGCGGCTCCCGGGCGCCGGTCCAGGTGACCTTCCGTGACCAGATGGGCTACTTCACCGCGCTCTGGTTCGGGCGGGGCTTCCTCGCGCAGGTCTTCAAGCGGGACCAGCGGGTCGTCCTCTACGGCAAGAAGGTCCTCGCCAAGGACCGCCGCGTCGTTCTGGAGGGTCCCGATTTCGAGATCGTGGAAGAGGACGACCTGGCGTCGATCCACATGGGCCGGGTGGTTCCGGTGTATCCGCTCACGGAGGGGTTGTTCCAGCGCCCGTTGCGGTCGCTCCTCCACCGCCTCGTCGAGGCTCACGCCGGGGAGGCGCCCGACATCCTGCCGGACGAGCTCCGCCGCCGGCGGAACCTCCTGCCGGCGGCCGCGGCGTACCGGAGCGTGCACTTTCCCGAGCAACTGGACGACGTGGAGGCCGCCCGGCGGCGCTTCGCCTTCGAGGACTTCTTCGTGCTGCAGGTTGGCCTGACCCTCCGGCGCCGGCGGCAGGCCCGCGAGCCCGGACGGGCGCTCGCGCCCCCGGGCGCGCTGGTGGCGCAGCTCCTTCGCCAGCTGCCGTTCGCCCTCACGCCTGCCCAGGAGCGCGTCTGGTCCGAGATCCGGTCGGACCTCGCGCGCCCGGTGCCCATGAACCGGCTCCTGCAAGGGGACGTGGGGTCCGGCAAGACGATCGTCGCGGTGATGGCGCTCCTCACGGCCGTGGAGGCGGGATACCAGGCGGTGCTCATGGCCCCGACCGAGATTCTCGCCGAGCAGCACGTCCGGACGCTGCGGGGCCTCGTCGAGCCGCTCGGGCTCTCGGTCGCGTGGCTCTCCGCCGGCCAGCGCGCCCGGGAGCGCCAGGCCGCACTGGAAGCCCTCCGGAGCGGCGCGGCCGCCATCGGCGTGGGGACGCACGCGCTGATCCAGGACGCGGTCGAGCTCCAGCGCCTCGGTTTGGCCGTCGTGGACGAGCAGCACCGCTTCGGCGTCATCCAGCGCGCGTCGCTTCGCGGGAAAGGGGAGCATCCGCACGTGCTCGTCATGACGGCGACGCCGATCCCGCGAACGCTCGCGCTGACGCTCTACGGCGACCTCGATGTCTCCGTCCTCGACCAGCTGCCGCCCGGGCGGACACCGATCCGGACCGAGTCGCGCTACGAGTCAGCCCGGGAGAAGATCTACGACTTCATCCGAAGTGAGCTCCGGGCCGGGCGTCAGGCGTACGTCGTTTGCCCGCTCGTCGAGGAGACGGAGGCGAGCGACCTCAAGGCGGCGACCGCGATGGCCGAGCGCCTCCAGGCGGGTCCCTTCCGGGACTTCCGGGTCGGCCTGATCCACGGCCGGCTCGCATTCGACGCGAAGGACGCGGTGATGCGTGCGTTCAAGGCGGGGGAGATCGACGTCCTGGTCGCCACGACGGTGATCGAGGTCGGCATCGACGTGCCCAACGCCTCGGTGATGCTCGTCGAGCACGCCGAGCGGTTCGGCCTGGCGCAGCTCCACCAGCTCCGCGGCCGTGTGGGTCGCGGGGCGGCCAAGTCCTACTGCATCCTGCTGGCGAGCGAGCCCATGTCCGAGGACGCCCGGCAGCGACTGGACGCCATGGTCAAGACCCAGGACGGGTTCCGCCTGGCGGAGGTCGATCTCGAGATCCGTGGGCCGGGGGAGTTCTTCGGAACGCGCCAGTCGGGACTCCCCGAGTTCCGGACCGCCGGCCTCGTCACCTACGCCCGGCTCCTCGAGGAGGCGCGGCAGGACGCCGCCGCAGCTCGTGGGGCGTGATCCCGGGCTCCGCCTCCCGGAGCACCGGACCCTGCGTGAGGCGCTCGTCGCCCGCTGGCGGGAGCGTCTCGAGCTGGCGTCGATCGGGTAGGGAGCGTCATGCGCGTCATCGGCGGCCACGACCGAGGGCGGCGTCTCCGGGCGCCGCGGGGTCTCCGGACACGCCCGACGGCCGACCGGGTGCGCGAGACCCTGTTCGACGTCCTCGGGCCGGCCGTGGCGGGCGCCCGGGTCCTCGACCTCTTCGCCGGTACCGGGGCCGTGGGCATCGAAGCGCTGTCCCGCGGCGCGGCGCGCGTCGTCCTGGTGGAGCGCGATCAGTCGGCGCTGCGCGCGCTGCGCGCCAACCTGGCGGCTCTCGGCGCATCGCGCGCCGCCGCGCGCGTGATGGCCGGCGATGTCCTCCACGTGCTGCCCGGAGCTCGGCGCGCAGGAAGGGCCGTTCGACTTCGTGTTCGTGGATCCGCCGTACGCGACGGCGCTCGCCGGGCGCACGCTGGAGGCGCTGGCGGCGGCGCGGATCTGCCGTGACGGGACGGAGGTGGTGGTGCAGCACTCCACGCGGACCGTGCTGCCGGTCGTGCCGGGTCTTACCGCGCATCGCCGACCGCGTCAGTTCGGCGACACCGCCTTGACTTTCCTTCGAGCCGGGGAGTACACTCCCGACGGTTCGAGGCCCTGAGTGCGCCAGTTCGTCGTCGCCGCGCGGCCCGATCGCTCCTTCTCGACGTGAGCCGCCGCGGCCGTCAGTTCACCTAGCGCCGAGACAGCAGGAGCGATTCGTGGCCGTCCGCGCCGTCTACCCAGGATCGTTCGACCCGCTGACCAACGGGCACCTCGACCTCATCGAGCGGAGCCTCCGACTCTTCGACGAGCTGGTGGTCGCGGTCGTGACGAATCCGGCCAAGATCGCCCTGTTCACGGACGACGAGCGCGTCGACATGATCCGGGAGGCGACGCGGCATCTGCGCGAGATCGAGATCGTCGTGTTCGACGGGCTCCTCGTCGATCTCACCGCCCGGCTCGGCGCGCGCGCGATCATTCGCGGGCTCCGGGCCGTGTCCGACTTCGAGTACGAGTTCCAGATGGCCCTGATGAACCGGAAGCTGCGCGAGGAAGTCGAGACCGTCTTCCTCATGCCTCACGAGGCGTACTCGTACATCTCCTCGCGCCTGATCAAGGAAGTCGCCGGCCACGGGGGCTCGGTCAAGGGCCTGGTCCCCGCCGGCGTCGAGCAGCGGCTCCGGGAAAAGCTGCGCCGCGGCTGATCCCGACCCGCGAGACCCCCGAAGAGGAGTGAACCGACCCATGCTGGCCGAGCGCGCCCGCCGCCTCACCCCGTCCCCGACCCTGGCCCTCTCCGCCCGGGCTCGCGCCCTGCGGGCCCAGGGGATCGACGTCCTCTCCTTCACCGCGGGAGAGCCCGACTTCGACACCCCCGAGCGCGTGAAGGACGCCGCGATCCGCGCCCTTCGCGAGGGGAAGACCAAGTACACCGACGCGGGCGGAATCCCGGAGCTCAAGTCCGCGATCTGCGCCAAGCTCAAGCGCGACAACGGGCTCGCCTACGAGTCCGCCGACGTCATCGCCTCGGTCGGGGCGAAGCACACGCTCTACAACATCTGCGCGGTCCTCGTCGACCCCGGGGACGAGGTCCTCGTGCCCTCGCCGTACTGGGTGAGCTACACGGAGCAGGTGCGTCTCTGCGATGGCGTCCCCGTCGTGGTGCCGACCGACGAGGCCCGGGGCTTCCAGCTCGATCTGACGGCGCTTCGCGGCGCGGTGACGCCCCGGACCAAGCTCCTCATCCTCAACAGCCCCAACAACCCCACCGGCGCCGTCTATCCCCGGGCGGACCTCGAGCGCGTCGCCGCCCTCGCGCTGGAGCGTGGATTCTACGTCGTCTCCGACGAGTGCTACGACGCGCTGTCCTACGAGGGACGCGTGCCGAGCATCGCGGAGCTGGGTCCTGAGATCAAGGCGCGGACCATCCTCGTCAACACGTGCTCGAAGGCGTACGCGATGACGGGGTGGCGTCTCGGCTTCGCGGCGGGCCCCCGCGAGATCGTCAAGGCGATGGGCGATCTTCAGGGGCAGTGCACGTCGAACCCGACCTCGATCGCCCAGTGGGCGGCCGTCGAGGCGCTCGCCGGGCCGCAGGACGAGGTCGCGAAGATGGCCGGCGAGTTCGACCAGCGGCGGCGCGTGATCGTCGCCGGCCTGAACCGCATCCCCGGCTGGCGGTGCCCGATGCCGCAGGGCGCCTTCTACGCCTTCCCGGACGTCTCCGGGCTGTTCGGCCGCCGGTTCAACGGCCAGGCGCTGCGCGGCTCGGCGGACGTGACGACGTTCCTGCTCGACGCGGCGCGCGTGGCGGTCGTGCCCGGGGTGGATTTCGGCTCCGACCGGCACCTCCGGATCTCGTACGCGTGCGGCCTCGAGCAGATCCGCGAGGGCCTCGCGCGGATCGAGGCGGCCTGCGCCGGGCTCGAGGGCTGAGCCGCCGGAGGCGCTCGCCGGCGTGAGTTCGGGCCCGCGGCTCTCGGCGGCGGCGTCCCGGGCGATCGACGTCGCCGAGCGGACCATGGTCGTCGAGACGCCGGTGCCCGAGCACGCCATTGCGGGCGTCCGCCTCGGGCGGAACCGGATCCACTGAGCCCGGGACGGATCCCGTGAGCAAGGTCCTCCCGCTGGCGGAGGCGCTCCGGCGCCATGTGCCCGACGGCGCGTCGGTGGCGCTTGGCACGGCGCTGGAGTGCCTCATCCCCTTCGCGGCGGCGCACGAGCTGATCCGTCAGCAGCGGCGGGACCTCACGCTGGTGGGGCCGATCTCGGACATCTGCTTCGAGCAGCTGATCGCCGCCGGCTGCGTGCGGAAGGTCGTCGCCGCGTGGGTCGGCAACGTCCAGCACGGGGCGGCCTACGCCTTCCGCCGCGCGCTGGAGCAGGGCGTCCCGCGCTCGCTCGAGATCGAGGACCACTCGAACTTCTCGATCGCGCTGGCTCTCGAGGCGGCCGCGCAGGGGGTGCCGTACCTGCCGACCCGGAGCCTGCTCGGCTCGGACCTCCTGGCCCGCAATCCCCGCCTGCGCGTGGCGCCGTGCCCCTTCACGGGCGTCCCGCTGGTCCTGGTGCCGGCGCTGGCGCCGGATGTCGCCATCCTCCACGTTCAGCGGGCGGACGCGGACGGGAACTGCCACGCGTGGGGACCGACAGGCGTCAGCGCGGCGGCCGGGAAGGCCAGCCGGACCGTGATCGTCGTGACGGAGGAGCTCGTCGAGCCTGCCGTGATCCGGAGCGATCCAAACCGGACTCTCGTGCCCGGGTTCCTGGTGACTGCCGTCGTCCACCTGCCGGGGGGTGCCCACCCCTCGCCCGTCCAGGGCCACTACAACCGCGACCACGCGGTCTACGCCGATTGGCACGCGCGCTCGGCCACCGCGGAGGGCGCGGCGGCCTGGCTCGACGAGTGGGTGCGAGGCCCCGGAGATCACGCCGGCTACCTGGCGAAGGTCGGCCAGGCCCGGCTCGATCGGCTTCGGCCTCGCGCGGTCCGGCTCGCGGCGCCCGTCGACTACGGATGCTGACGATGAGGGCCTCCGCGTGCCCCTGAACTACACGCCGGCCGAGCTCATGGTGGCCGCCGCCGCTCGCGAGATCCGGGACGGCGAGGTCGTGTTCGTGGGCATGCGGCTTCCCCTTCTCGCGTTTTGCCTGGCCCGGTCGACCCACGCGCCGTCGGCGGTGGGTCTCTTCGAGAACGGCGTCGTCCGCGACTCGCCCGCGCTGGCGTTTCTGGTGACCATGTCGGACGGTCCCAACGTGACCGGAGCCGTCTGGTGCACCGAGATGCGCGAGGTCATGGGCCTCATGCAGTCGGGACGGGTGACGCTCGGGTTCATCGGCGGCGCCCAGGTGGACCGCTTCGGCAACCTCAACACCACGTACGTCGGCCCGCGGGACAAGGCCCTCCGCTTGCCCGGGTCCGGGGGCGCTCCCGACATCGCCTCGCTCGCGCGCCGCCACGTCGTGATCATGGCGCACGAGCGCCGGCGGTTCGTGGAGCGGGTCGACTACGTGACGTCCCCGGGGCACGGCGAGGGCGGTGACTGGCGGGCGCGGACCGGGCTGCCCGGCGGCGGCCCGTCGGCCGTCATCACCACGCTCGGGCTCTTCCGCTTCGACGCGGTGACACGGGAGATGGTGCTCGCGAGCGTGCACCCCGGGGTGACCGTCGAGGAGGTCCAGGCCGAGACGGGCTGGCCGCTCCGCCCCGCCCGCCCGGTGATCGAGACGCCGCCGCCGAGCGCCGACGAGCTGGCGATGATCCGGCGGTTCGACCCCGAGGGCTTCTGGACGGGCGCGCGACGCTGAGCCGTGCGGTTCCTCGGCGTCGACCTCGCCTGGAAGGAGCACAACCCCTCGGGCGTGGTCGTGCTCGAGGGGTCCCGGTTCCCGCTGCGCCTGGTCGAGGGGCCCCGGACGCTGCCCACCCACGCCGAAGTGCTCGACTGGCTCGCCGGATGGCTCGATCGACCCGGGCCCCGGCTGGCCACGGCCGTCGGCATCGACGCGCCGCTCCTCGGCCTCGCCGGCGCCCGCGGGCGGCGGGAGTGCGACGACGAGGTCTCCCGGCTCTTCGGCCGGTTCGCCGCGTCCGTCCACAGCCTGTCGGCGTTCCGGGGGATGCTGCAGCGCTTCGCCGCCCAGCTGGAGGCGCGCTGCGCGCGGGCGGATCTCTGCCCCGACGGTCGCGCCGCGCCGGGCCGGCCGGCCATCCGCGAGGTGTACCCCAATGCGCTCCAGGTGCGCCTCTTCGACCTCGACCGGCCGCCGGTGCGGAAGAAGCACGTCTACAAGCAGCGGAAGTTCCGCTCCAAGCGCGAATGGGTCGAGCGCGGGCTCGGGCCGTTCGTCGAGAAGTGCGTGGCGGTGGTCGAGGCGCGCCGCTACGTCGCGCGGGACCGGGCCTGGCAGGCGCTCGTCCGGGACAGGCCGAGCGCCGACGATCGCGGGCGCGCGCTCAAGGCGCTCGAGGACCGCTGGGATGCGCTCCTCTGCGCGCTCGCCGTCGCGCTCGAGCACCTCGAGCGCGGCGTCATGCACGCCTACACGGGGCCGGAGCCCGGGTCCTGGCGGCAGGGATACATCCTGGCGCCGACCCTGCGGCTCCCGGGGGATCCACGAATCGTGGTGAGCTGAGGGCCGCGCCTCCACCTCCCGGTGGAGCCGCGCCGCCCGGGTCGGAGGGACCGGATGGTTCGCGATGCAGATGTCGTCGTGATCGGGTCGGGCGGCTTCGGCGCCGCCACCGCCTACTTCCTGATGCGCCGCGGCGGCCGCCGGGTCGTCCTGCTGGACCGGCACGCCCTCGCCTCGCAGACCTCGCCCCGCGCGGCCGGCAACGCCGCCGTGCTGCGCTCGACCGACCTGATGAGCCGGCTGGCGGGCCGCGCCGTGGAATGGCTCCTCCGGCTCACCGCCGATACGGGCGAGCCCCTGGAGATCGTCCGGTCGGGGAGTCTGAAGGCGGCGCGGACGGCCGAGGACGCGGAGACGCTCGCGCGCGAGGCGAGCCGGGGCGAGAAGCTCGGTCTCGAGACCCGGATCGTCTCGCCGGAGGCGGCGCATCGGATGCACCCGTTCTTCCGGCCCCACGGGGTGCGGTCGGTCCTTCATACCCCGGGCGACGTCTACTTCGAGCCCTCTCACGTCGCCAGCGGCTACGCGGCCGCCGCCGGCAAGCTGGGCGCGACGCTGCTGCCGAGCACGACGGTCACCGGGGTCCACGTCCGGGACGGCGCGGTGCGCGGCGTCGAAACGGATCGGGGACGGATCGACAGCCCGGTCGTGGTCGACGCGGCCGGGGCCTGGGCGCGTCAGGTCGCCGCCAGCGCGGGGATCCACGTGCCGATGGTCCCCACGCGCCACCAGGTGCTCATCACGGAGCCGATCGAAGGGGTCAGGCCGGAGCTGCCCATCGTGCGGATCATGGACGCCGCGGTCTACGTGCGCCCCTGCTGGGGGGGCTTCCTCGCCGGCGGCTACGAGACGGAGCCCACCCAGTTCGAGATGGAGCAGCTCCCGAAGGACTTCTCGATCGCGGACACCCCGCTCGACCTCGGGGTGCTGCGCCGGCTGATGGAGGGGGTGCGCGACGCAGCTTCCCGTGCTGTCGACGGCCCCGCTCCGGCTCCACCGGGGAGGCATCCCGACGATGACCCCGGACGGGCAGCACATCGTGGGGCCGGTGCCGGGCGCGGCCGGCTTCTTCGTCGCGAGCGGCTGCAACGTCGCCGGGCTGTCGATCGCCCCGGCCATCGGCGAGGAGCTGGCCCGGTGGATCGTGGACGGTCGGCCCTCCGAGGATCTCGGCGCCATGTCGATCGCGCGCTTCGGGCCGGAATGGCGCGACGAGCAGCGCCTCCGCCGGGCGGCGGCCTGGGAGTACTGGCACTTCTACTCGTACGACGCCCCGAGCGGCTGAGGGTCCCATGCGCACACAGGCGGAGAGAGCGGCCACGTTCCGCGCCCTGCACCAGCGTCCGGGCGCCTTCATCATCCCGAATCCGTGGGACGCGGGCACGGCCCGGCTCCTGGCGTCCCTCGGCTTCGAGGCCCTCGCCACGACGAGCCTGGGGCTGGCGAACAGCCTCGGGCCGCCCCGACGGAGCCGGCGCCGTGAGCCGGGGCGAGGTCCTCGAGAACTGCCGGGCGATCGCCGGCGCGACCGACCTCCCGGTCAACGCCGACCTGGAGAACGGGTACGCGCACGAGCCGCGCGCCGCCGCCGAGATGATCCGGCTGGCGGCGGAGGCGGGTGTCGTGGGCGGCTCGATCGAGGACACCACCGGGGAGCCGGCGACGCCGATCTACGAGTTCTCCTTGGCGGTCGAGCGCGTGCACGCCGCGGCGGAGGTGGCGCGGTCCCTGCCGGTGCCGTTCATGCTGACCGCGCGGGCGGAGAACCTCCTGCACGGCCGCCTCGACCTCGACGACACCATCCGGCGCCTCCAGGCGTTCGAGAAGGCCGGAGCGGAGGTGCTCTACGCGCCGGGCCTCCGGGACCTCGCCACCATCCGCACCGTCGTCTCCTCGGTGACGCGCCCCGTCAACGTCGTGGCGAGCTTCATCGATCCGTCGATCACGCTGGCGCAGCTGGCCGAGGTGGGGGTCAAGCGCATCAGCGTCGGCGGCTCGCTGTCACGGCTCGCCCTCGCGGCGTTCCTCGCGGGCGCGCGCGAGATGAAGGACACGGGCGGGTTCACCTGGCTCCGCGACATGATCCCGATCAGGGAGCTACGAGCCATCTTCACCGCGAATGCAGCAGAAGGGCGGGATCGATGAGCACGAATCACGCCGTCGTGGTCGCTCCGGAGGCGCCGGGCCGATTGGTCATCCGACCCGTGGCGGAGCCCGTCCCGGACCGCGGGGAGGCGATCGTGCGGGTCCGGGCGATCTCGCTCAACCGGGGCGAGGTGCGCCGCTCGGGCACGGCGCCGGCTGGCTGGCGTCCGGGCTGGGACCTGGCCGGCGAGGTCGAGCGCGCCGCCGCGGACGGCTCCGGCCCGCGGCCGGGCGCGCGCGTGGTCGGCTTCCTGCCCGAGGGCGCCTGGGCCGAGCGGGTCGCGGTGCCGACGCACGCGCTGGCCGAGCTGCCTGCGACGGTCACGCTGGCCCAGGCCGCGACCTTTCCGGTCGCGGGGCTCACCGCGCTTCACGCGCTCGGAAAGGGCGGGCAGCTCCTCGGCCGCCGCGTCCTCGTCACGGGCGCGACGGGCGGTGTCGGCGACTTCGCCGTGCAGCTCGGACGCCTGGCGGGGGCCCACGTGACGGCGAGCGCTCGACGCCCGGATCAGGCGGCGGGACTGCGCCAGCTCGGCGCTCACGAGGTCATGGTGGGCGAGGAGATCCCTCCCGCGCCCAAGTACGACCTGGTCATCGACTCGGTCGGAGGCCGCACCCTCGGCACGGCCCTGGCCGCGCTCGCGAGCGGGGGCGTCTGCGTCTCCCTCGGCGTCTCGGCCTCCGCCGAGGTCACCTTCGACGCGCGGCAGTTGTTCCTCGCCGGGCGCGCGACGCTCTACGGCTTCTACATCTTCGCCGAGCTCGGGAGCGAGCCCGCGTCCGTGGGCTTGCGGCGCCTGGCCGATCTCGTGGCGACGGGACGGCTCGTGCCGCACATCAGCGTGGAGCGGCCCTGGACCGAGATCGCCCAGGTGGCCCAGGACCTGATCGCGCGGCGCTTCCCGGGCAAGGCCGTCCTGACGCTCGACTGACGAGCCCCTGTGGCCTGGACCCCGACCGCGTGCCGGTTGGCGACGTCGTGACGTCAGACCTGATCCTCGTCGAGACGGACGAGGGCTACCAGTCGGTCATGCTCCAGGTGGACCAGGCGTCCGGCCGCCTCGCTCCGGCGAGCGGGCACCGTGGCGGCCTCTGACCGGACCCGCCGTGGCATACTCGGGCCATCCCGAGTCCCGACGCCAGTCCCGACGGAGGTGCGACCATGTCCTCGCTGCGGATCGCGCTCGCGCAATGCCGCCAGACAGCCGACTTCGACACCAACGCTGCGACCATCTTCCGCATGATCGACGAGGCGGCCCGACAGCGCGTCCAGGTCCTCTGCTTCCCGGAAACACAGACGGTGGGCTACCGCGTCGACATCGGCACGCCTGACCAGCCGGTCCCGGTCGAGCAGCTCGCCGAGCTGGAAGGCCGCGTCGCGGAGCGCTGTGCGGCACTCGCCATGGCGTGCGTCCTCGGGACGGAGACGCCCCTCGAGTCGAACCCCCGACGCGGCAAGCCGTACAACTCGGCCCTGGTGATCTCCGAGACGGGCAAGGTGCTCGGGGTGCACCACAAGACCCGGCTCACGCCCCTCGATGCGCTGGCCTACACGCCCGGCCACGGCTTCCAGACGTTCGAGCTGTTCGGGGTCCGGGTCGGCGTGGTGATCTGCTTCGAGGGCCTCCGGTTCCCGGAGACGACGCGCGAGTGCGTTCGCCAGGGCGCCCAGGTCATCTTCCATCCCCAGAGCAACACCACGCGGGCGAACGACTGGAAGGTGCCCGTGCACCACGCCATGATCGTGACGCGAGCGGCGGAGAACACGGTCTGGTTCGCCTCGTGCAACGCCTGCCTGGTGCCTCACCAGAACTCCCGCTCGCTGGTCGTGGCGCCGGACGGCCAGATCTGGGCCCAGACCGAGCTCCGGCGGGAGGAGCTCCTGGTGACCGATCTGGACGTGGCTCGTGCCACCCGGGCCATGTTCGAGTTCGAGCGGGGCGGGATGGCCGACGTGCTGTTCGGGACCACGGTCCGGCCGGAGGAGTTCGCGGCCGCGGGCCCGATGACGTCGTGACCCTGAGCCGCCCGTGGGCGGCCCCGGGCGTCATCGAGTCCTGAGGGTCAGATCCGGTGTGACTTTACCGGCGACTGGCTGGCGCCCTCGACGTTCTGCTCTCGTGGTCCGCCGGGCCGGTGGCGAAGGCAGGCTGCCGATGCTGATCGTCTGGCGCGGTCCGTGACGCTGGTGACGCGGTGGTGCGGGGCGGCGCGGGGTGCGGCGCCCGCGCTACTGGGCGTGGCGGCGACGTGGATCGTGGTCGGCCCGGCGCCGCTGGACGTGACCAACGTCGCCTGGCTGACGGGGCCGGACGATGTGCAGCACTACGTCGGCTGGGCCTTCTTCCGGAACTCGCCGTGGATGTGGCCGCTCGGGGGCAATCCGGACTTCGGGCTGGAGGCGGGCTCCTCGATTTTCTACTCCGATTCCATTCCGCTGTTGGCCTTTCCCTTCAAGGCCGTCGCGGCGACGCTGCCCGTACCGTTTCAGTACTTCGGGCTCTGGTTCCTGCTGTGCCTGGTGCTGCAGGCGGTGTTCGCGTGGCGCCTGCTGGGACCGGTGACGCCGCACGGTGAACTGCGCCTGCTGGGCACGGCCTTTTTCGTGTTCGCCCCGCCGATGCTTTGGCGCGTGGGGGGACCCTATGGGGGGCACCACGCTCTGGTCGGCCACTGGCTGTTGCTGGCCGGGCTGGCGCTCTGCCTCGACCCGTGTCCGGCGGACCTGGCACGGACCCGGCGGCGGCCGCTGCTGTGGGCATTGCTGTGCTTTGGCACCGCCTGGGTGCACGGATACCTGCTGGCGATGGTGCTGGCGCTGTGGGCGGCGGACCTGGCGCGACGGCTGGTGGAAGGTGGCGTGGCACGCGCGGCGAGACGGCGCGTGGCGGTGGCGATCGGCGAGGCGGCGCTGGTGCTCTGCGGCACGCTGACGGCGCTGTGGCAGGCGGGATTCTTCATGATCGGCGCGGGCCGCGCGGCCGGGGGCTTCGGCGCCTACCGCATGAACTTGTGGGCTCCGGTCAATGCCCGGGGCTGGTCTTACCTGCTGCCGACCCTGGGGGAGCATGGTGGGTTCAACTACTATGGCTTGGGCGCGCTCGTGCTCGTGCTCGGGGCGGCGGCCGGGGCCCTGGTCGCGGGCCCGCACGCGCTGCCGGCGCCGCGCTGGTGGCCGCTGATCGCCGTGTGCGCCGCCTTCACGGTGTTCGCGCTGTCGAACCGCGTAGGCATCGGACCATGGGAACTGGTCATTCCCCTGCCACGGTCGTGGGAAAGGGCGGCGGGCATCCTGCGCGTGTCGGGGCGGATGTTCTGGCCCGTGTACTACCTTCTGCTCTGGCTCGCGCTCGCGTGGCTCCTGCCGCGGGCCGTGGCGCGCTTCGGCCGGATGGCCGCGGGGCTGGCGCTGGCCGGGCTCGTCGCCCTGCAGATGTGGGACACGAGCGCCGGATGGTTTCCCGTGCGCAAGGCCCACGCCGTGACGGGCGCCACGATACCGACGGGCATGCACGCGGACTTCTGGCCCGTCGCGGCGCGGCACTACCGCAAGGTGCGCATCGTCCCCGTGGCGAATCTCGACCGGCGGTGGCTCGCCACGGCCGTGTACGCGGCGGCGAACGGGCTCGCCACGGACGCGGTGTACCTGGCGCGGGTGGATCCGGACCGCATCGCCGCGCTCAACGTGCGCGTGCGCGCCCAACTCGAGTCGGGCGCCTTCGACGCCGACACGCTGTATCTGCTGAACGCCGAGAGCTCTGCCTGGCCCATGCGGAGCCTGAGCCCCGCCGCGGACCTGCTCGCCCGCGTGGACCGCTTCGTGGTGCTGGCGCCGGGTTGGAAGCGTTGCGTCGCGTGCCAGGCGACGGCCGGGATCGTGCCGCTGCGCTGAGGGCATTGGCCCGCCGGAGCCGACGGCGGACCGCGCGGGTCTCGAGCTCGGGCGCTCGGGACGGGGCCGGGCGGGCCGCCCCGGCCCGGGGGCGGGCGACGGCTGGGAGTAGAAGAAGCGGCCGTAGCTCTCGCAGACGAAGATCTGGCTGGACTGGCGCACCTCGTTGAAGCGCTGGGGCGTGAGACTCACCCGGCAGCCCGAGCAGATCCCGTTACTCCCGACGAGCGCCACGGCGAGAGTTCGCGGCCGCGGGCCCGACGACGTCGTGAGCCTGAGCCACCGCAGGCGGCCCCGGGCTTCCTCAGAGTCCTGGACGGTCGGGCCCGGCCGGCCGGCCGGCGCCCGGGAGTTGACAGCCGCCTGCCGTATTCAGTATTCATTAATTGGACTTCATCCAGCCTGAATCTCAATCGTCCCGGGGGCGCGTCATGCGAAGCCTCATGACCCTGACCGTGAACGGGGAGCGCCGCGAGGTCGCCGTCCCGGTGCACCGGACGCTCCTCGAGGTGCTGCGCGAGGACCTCGCGCTGCCGGGGACCAAGCACGGCTGCGAGCTGGGGGAGTGCGGCACCTGCACGGTGCTCGTGGATGGCCAGCCGGTTCTTTCCTGCCTTGCCCTCGCGATCGAGTGTCAGGACGTGGCGATCCTGACCGTGGAGGGCCTCGCCGATGGGAGCCGGCTCGACCCGCTCCAGCAGGCCTTCGCGGAGCTGGGGGCCGCGCAGTGCGGGTACTGCACGCCGGGGATCCTCCTCACCGCCCGGGCCCTTCTGGACGCCACGCCACGGCCCGACCGCGACGCGATCCGGGCCGCTCTCGCCGGGAATCTCTGCCGCTGCACGGGGTACACGAAGATCCTCGACGCCGTCGAGCTCGCCGCCGGCCGGACGGCCGGCCAGGGCGCCGGGAGCCGCCCGTGAGTGGCCCGCGCGAGCGCCGCCTCTCCGTCGTCGGTCACCGGCTCCCCAAGGTCGACGCCTGGGCGAAGGTGACCGGGGAGACGCGCTTCGCCGACGACCTCGCGCTCCCGCGCATGGCGTACGCGAAGCTTCTCCGGGCCCAGCACCCGCACGCCCTCATCCGGCGGATCGACACGACGCGCGCGGCCGCGCTGCCCGGCGTCTACGCGGTCATCACCGGGCGCGACTTTCCCCCCGTCCGCTTCGGGATCATGCCCGTGAGCCAGGACGAGGAGCCGCTCTGCGTCGAGAAGGTGCGCTTCGTGGGAGACCCCGTGGCGGCCGTCGCTGCCGTGGACGAGGAGACGGCGGAGGCCGCCGCGCGGATGATCGACGTCGAGTACGAGCCCCTCGATGCGCTCATGTCGATCGAGGCCGCGCTCCGGGAGGGCACTCACCGGATCCACGAGTACGGGGACGGGCCCAACATCCACAAGCTGGTCTCGCTCGAGTTCGGTGACGTCGAGGAGGGGTTTCGCGAGGCCGATCTCGTCCGCGAGGACGTGTTCTTCTTCGAGGGGAACACGCACCTGCCGATGGAGCAGCACGCGGCCGTCGCCCAGTGGACGCCGGACGGGAAGTTGACGCTCTGGTCCTCGACCCAGACGCCGCACTACGTCCACCGGGCTCTCGGGAAGGTCCTCGGGGTCCCGATGAGCCACATCCGCGTCGTCGCGACCCCGAACGGCGGCGGGTTCGGCGGGAAGTCCGACCCCTTCAGCCACGAGATGGCGGTGGCGCGGCTGGCCCAGCTCACGGGCCGCCCGGTCAAGACGACGCTCACGCGCGAGGAGGTCTTCTACACCCACCGGGGCCGCCATCCGGTGCTGATGTGGGTGCGGTCGGGGGTGCGGAAGGACGGCGAGATCCTGGCGCTCCACTTCCGGACCTGGCTCGACGGGGGCGCGTACGGCTCCTACGGCGTCGCGTCGACGTTCTACACGGGCGCGCTCCAGACCGTGACCTACCGGATCGCCCGGTACAAGTTCGAGGGGTGCCGCGTCTTCACGAACAAGCCCCCCTGCGGCCCGAAGCGCGGCCACGGCACGCCCCAGCCCCGATTCGCCCTCGAGGTCCACCTCGACAAGATCGCCGAGGAGCTCGGCCTCGACCCGGCGAAGATGCGGCGGCGCACCGTCGTGCCCGAGCACGGGAAGACGGTGAACCACCTCACCGTGACGACGTGCGGTCTCCCCGAGTGCATCGACCGCGTGGTGGAGGCGTCGGGCTGGCGGGAGAAGTTCCGGAAGCTGCCCCCGGGCCGCGGCATCGGGTTTGCGGCCTCCGCCTACCTGTCCGGGGCGGGCCTCCCGATCTACTGGAACGACATGCCGCACTCGGGCGTGATGGTGAAGATCGACCGCGGCGGCGGCGTCGCGGCATTCTGCGGCTCCACCGACATCGGGCAGGGATCCGACTCCGTCTTGGCGTACGTCGTCGCCGAGGTTCTCGGCGTCCGGCCGGAGGACGTGCGGGTCGTCACCGCCGACACGGATCTCACTCCCGTCGACCTCGGCTCCTACTCCTCGCGGGTGACGCTGATGACGGGCAACGCCGCCCGCGAGGCGGCCGAGAAGCTCCGGGAGCAGCTCCTCGCCGCGGCCGCGAAGAAGCTCGAGGCCTCGCCCGAGGACCTCGAGGCCCGAGACCGGCGCATCTTCCTGCGGGACGACCCGGCCCGCGGGCTCGCCTTCGACGAGGCGGCGCGGCTGGCGGAGGCGGCCTTCGGGACGCTCGTCGCCGCCGGCTCGTACACGCCGCCCCGGCGCGCGGCCAAGTTCAAGGGGTCGGGGGTCGGCCCGACGCCCGCGTACTCCTACTCGGCCTGCGCCGTGGAGCTCGAGGTCGATCCGGAGACCGGTGACATCCGGGTCGACCACGTGTGGATCGCCCACGACGGGGGGACCGCGATCAACCCGCTCCTCGTGGAGGGCCAGGTCGAGGGCTCGATCTACATGGGGCTCGGGGAAGCCCTCATGGAGGAGTCGGCCTTCCGCGTCCACGGGCTCCACAAGATCCCGTCGCTCCTCGAGTACAAGAGCCCGACGACGCTCGAGACGCCGGAGATCACGACCCTCCTGGTGGAGACCCGCGACCCCGAGGGACCGTTCGGCGCCAAGGAGGCGGGCCAGGGCCCCCTCCTCCCGGTGATCCCGGCGGTCGCCAACGCGGTCTACGACGCGATCGGCGTGCGGATCGACGAGGTGCCGATCACGCCCGAGAAGATCCTGAAGGCGCTCGACCGGAAGGCTCAGGGCAAGGCGCCGCGCGTGGGGCCGGAGCGCCTCCCGCACGTCGAGTTCCCGGATCCGACCCGCGTTCCGCCGCCCTGGGTCGACCCCGACGGGCGCGCGGCCGGCGTGGTCCACGGGAAGGAGCGGTCTCGCCCGTGAAGTGCCGTCGAGAGCGGCGTCCCTCCGCCACCCGGCCACAGGCCGCAGGCCGTTCGATCGATGGGCGGGGTCGCCAGAGGCCGAGGACCGTATCCCACTGGGGGGCGTGCCCATGATGCGGCTTCCGCCCTTCCGGTACTTCGCGCCGCGGAGCGTGGCCGAGGCGGTCGGGCTCCTCGTCGAGCACGGCCGCGAGGCCGCAGTGGTCGCCGGGGGCACCGACCTCTATCCCAACATGAAGCGTCTTCAGATGGAGCCGCGGGTCCTGGTGGGCCTCCGCGGGATCCGGGAGCTGGCGGGAGTCCAGGGAAGCGCGCGGGAGGGTCTGGTGGTGGGCGCCGGCACCACGCTCACCCGCGTCGCGGAGCACCCCGAGGTGGCCGCCCGCTACCCGGCCCTCGCGCGAGCGGCCGGCGTGGTCTCGACGCCCCAGCTCCGCAACATGGGGACGCTCGGCGGCAACGTCTGCGTCGACACGCGCTGCAACTACTACAACCAGTCCTACGAGTGGCGCCGGTCGATCGGCTTCTGCATGAAGAAGGACGGCGACATCTGCCTGGTGGCGCCCGGCAGCACCCGCTGCTGGGCCGTCTCCTCCTCCGACACGGCGCCGGTCCTGTGGGCGCTCGGCGCCGAGGCCACCCTGGTCGGGCCCGGGGGCGCGCGCCGGATTCCGGTCGCGGGACTCTTCCGGGACGACGGCATCGAGTACCTCGGCAAGGCTCCGGACGAGATCCTGACCGAGCTCCGCCTGCCCCCGGTCGACGGCTGGCGCGCCACCTACTGGAAGCTCCGCCGACGGGGAGCGTTCGACTTCCCGGTGCTGGGCGTGGCGGCGGCGGTGCGCGTCGAGGAGGGCGTGTGCCGGGACGCCCGGATCGTCCTCGGGGCCGTGGCCTCGACGCCGCGCGAGGTGCCCGAGGCCGCGCGCCTGCTCGTCGGGCAGCCGTTCGGCCCGGAGGCCATCATCCGGGCAGCCGAAGCCGCGGCCCGGCCGGCGAAGCCGCTCGACAACACCGATCTCGTCTATCACTATCGGAAGCGCATGACGCGGGTGTACGTCACACGTGCCCTCCGGGAGCTGGCCGGGCTGCCCCTCGAGGGCCTCTGGCCCTCCGGGATGTCGGCGCGGGCCGTGGAGGAGGGATAGCGGTCCGTGAAGAGGCTGGCATGACGGAGCGCGCGGCGGCCCAGGCGGCAACCCTGGTGGACTTCCGGACGGATCCATCGCGCTACCGGCACTGGAAGCTGACGGTCGAGGGCCGCGTGGCGACGCTCGGGATGGACGTCCAGGAGGACGGCGGGCTCCGGCCCGGCTACGAGCTGAAGCTCAACTCCTACGACCTCGGCGTCGACATCGAGCTTGCCGACGCCATTCAGCGCCTCCGGTTCGAGCACCCCGAGGTCGGCGCCGTGCTCCTCACCTCGCTCAAGGAGCGGGTGTTCTGCGCCGGGGCCAACATCCGCATGTTGAGCCAGTCCGGCCACGGCTGGAAGGTGAACTTCTGCAAGTTCACGAACGAGACGCGGAACGCGATGGAGGAGGCGAGCGCGCTCTCCGGCCAGCGCTACCTCACCGTCGTGAACGGGCCCTGCGCCGGCGGCGGCTTCGAGCTGGCCCTGGCGACCGACTGGATCGTGATGGCGGACGACGGCAACACCGCCGTGTCGCTGCCCGAGGTGCCCCTCCTCGCGGTGCTGCCGGGCACCGGCGGGCTCACGCGCCTGATCGACAAGCGCCACGTCAGGCGGGACCGGGCGGACGTCTTCTGCACGCTCGAGGAAGGGATCAAGGGTCAGCGGGCGGTGGAGTGGGGCCTGGTCGACGAGGTCGTGTCACGGTCCCGGCTTGCGGAAGCAGCCCGGGCCCGCGCGGCGCAGATCGCGGAGCGGAGCGACCGGCCCGCGTCGGCCCGGGGAATCGCGCTGTCGCCGCTCGACCGGACGATCGAGGGGGATCGGATCGCGTACGGCCACCTCACCTGCGCGGTCGATCGGGCTCGGGGTGTGGCGGAGATCGCCGTGTCGGCGCCGGCCGCCGCCCCGCCCGGCGACCTGGCCGGACTGCACGCGCAAGGCGCCGCCTTCTGGCCGCTCGCGCTCGCGCGGGAGCTGGACGACCTGATCCTCCACCTCCGCGCCAACGAGGAGGCGGTCGGGGTCTGGGTGTTCCGCACGACGGGGAGCGCGGAGCTCGTGACGGCGTACGACCGGATCCTGGCCGATCACCAGGCCGACTGGCTCGCGCGGGAGATCCGGCTCTTCTGGAAGCGGGTCCTGAAACGCCTCGACGTGTCCTCCCGGTCCATCTTCGCGCTGGTCGAGCCCGGCTCGTGCTTCGCGGGAAGCCTCCTCGAGCTGCTGCTGGCCGCCGATCGCTCGTACATGCTGGAGGGCACGCGGGAGGGCGACACCGGCAGGGCGGCGACGATCCGGCTGGGGGAGCCGAGCTTCGGGGCGTACCCGATGGTCAACGGGCTCACGCGTCTTCAGAGCCGGTTCCTGGGAGAGCCCCAGCGGGTCGACGAGCTGAAGCGGCGGATCGGCGAGGACCTCGACGCGCGAGCCGCGGCGGACGCCGGGCTGGTCACGTTCACGCCCGACGACATCGACTGGGACGACGAGGTCCGGATCGCGATCGAGGAGCGCGCGGCGTTCTCGCCGGACGCCCTGACCGGCATGGAGGCCTCGCTCAGATTCGGGGGACCGGAGACCGTCGAGAGCAAGATCTTCGCGCGCCTGTCGGCGTGGCAGAACTGGATCTTCCAGCGGGCGAACGCGGTGGGCGAGCGGGGCGCGCTCCGCGTCTACGGGACCGGCCAGCGCCCGGAGTTCGATCGGAGGAGAGCCTGATGGCGATCGACTACCAGGAGCGCATCCCCAACAACGTCCGGCTTCACGAGGACCGGCGCCTCTTGCGGGCCCTGGAGGAGTGGCAGCCGCGGTTCCTCCAGTGGTGGCACGACATGGGGCCCGAGGGCTTCCAGGCGAGAGACGTCTATCTCCGCACGGCGACGAGCGTGGACGCGCAGGGGTGGGCGCACTTCGACTACGTGCGGATGCCCGAGTACCGCTGGGGGATCTTCCTGGCCGAGCCCGAGGTCAGCCGGACCGTTGGCTTCGGAGCGCACCGAGGGCAGCCGGCGTGGCAGGAGGTGCCGGGGGAGCATCGGGGCACGCTCCGGCGGCTGATCGTCACGCAGGGCGACACCGAGCCCGCGTCGGTCGAGCAGCAGCGCCAGCTGGGGCGGACGTGCCCGTCGCTCTACGACCTCCGCAACCTCTTCCAGGTCAACGTGGAGGAGGGCCGGCATCTCTGGGCGATGGTCTACCTTCTCCACGCGCACTTCGGGCGGGACGGCCGGGAAGAGGCCGAGGCCCTGCTCCAGCGCCATTCGGGGGACCGGGACAAGCCGCGGATCCTCGGCGCGTTCAACGAGAAGACGCCTGACTGGCTCTCGTTCTTCATGTTCACGTACTTCACCGACCGGGACGGAAAGTACCAGCTCGCGAGTCTCGCCGAGAGCGGGTTCGACCCGCTCTCCCGCACCTGCCGCTTCATGCTGACCGAGGAAGCGCACCACATGTTCGTCGGCGAGACGGGCCTCGGGCGCGTCGTCCAGCGCACCTGCGAGCTCATGCGGGAGCATCCGCACGGACGACGTCCGCAAGCATGGGGCCATCGACCTCGCGACGATCCAGCGGTACCTGAATTTTCACTTCTCCGTCTCGATCGACCTGTTCGGCGGCGAGATCTCGACCAACGCCGCCAACTTCTACACCGCGGGGCTCAAGGGCCGGTTCGAGGAGATGAAGAAGACGGATGACCACCTTCTGCGCGAGGCGACGTACCCCGTGATGCGGCTGGAGGGGGACGGGATCGTGACGCGGGACGAGCCCGCCCTGACGGCGCTCAACGAGCGGCTGCGAGACGACTACATCGCCGACTGCCAGCGCGGCGTCGACCGCTGGAACCAGATCATCCGGAAGCACGGGATCGACTTCGAGCTCCGGCTGCCCCACCGGGGTTTCCACCGGGCCATCGGAGCGTTCGCGGAAGCGCGCGTGTCGCCCGACGGGCGGGTCGTGAGCCAGGCCGAGTGGGATGCGCGGCACGCCGAGTGGCTGCCGACGGAGACCGACAAGGCCTTCGTGCAGAGCGTGATGGTCCCGGTCGTCGAGCGCGGGAAGTTCGCCAGCTGGATCGCGCCGCCCGCGCGCGGCATCAACGGGAATCCCGTCGACTTCGAGTACGTCCGGAGCTGACCGGTGTCCCTCGGCGCGCGGATCCGGGGGCTGCGGACGGATCGCGGCATCCGTCAGAAGACCCTGGCGGAGACGGCCGGGCTCACGCCGAGCCTGGTGTCCCAGATCGAGTCCGACAAGCTGACGCCGTCTCTCCACACCCTGGGGCGGCTGGCGGGCGCCCTCGGCGTTCCGATCGGCGCCTTCTTCGAGCAGGCCCCGAACGGGCAGCTGCACGTGGGGCGCCGGAAGGACTACGCGGTCGTCAGCTTCGACGGCTCCACCGAGCGCTGGGAGGTCCTGGCCGCCGGCCTCTTCCGGGGCAAGGTGCGCGCCGTGGTCTCGACGCTCGGCCGGCGGGGCGCGAGCGTGCCGCCCGAGCGCGTCCTGATCGAGCCGGGGCAGATGAAGCTCATGTACGTCCTGGACGGGAAGGTCGCCCTCCAGTACAACGGCGAGCGCCACCTCCTCGAGGCGGGCGACTCGGCCTACCTCGACGGGGGCGTTCCGCACACGTGGGAGAACGTCGGGTCGGGCACCGCGCGGACGCTCTGGGTCATCACGGGCAAGGACGCGTGAGCCCACACGTCGCCATAGACTCCCACGGGCCAGGCCGCCATAGGTCGCCACAGTCGAATGTCGTGGGATCGAAGCCGGTGGACCAATCCCCATGCGCCGCGAGGGTAGCCCGGTGAGCGCAGTCGAGGTCGTCTTCGTCGACGCCTTCACGTCGACACCCTTCACGGGCAATCCCGCCGCGGTCGTGCCCGACGCGGCGGGCCTCGACGAGGCCACGATGCGGGCCGTCGCGGCGGAGCTGGCGCGGCCGGCGACCGCGTTCCTCCGCCCGGGCGCGAACGGCGGCGATCGCGCGCTGCGCTGGTACTCGCCGGCCGGGATCGAGCTGACGCTCTGCGGCCATGGCACGGTGGCGGCGGCCCACGTCCTGGCGGCACGCGGCGAGGCTCCGCGCGGCGAGCTCGTCTTCGAAGCCCCGCGTCACCGGCTCGCGATCACGCTCGAGGGGTCGGGGACCTCCGCCACCGCGTGGTTCGAGCCGGACTGTCCGCGCTGGGCGCCGGAGAGCGGAGATCTCTCGCCGTTTCTCGCGGTCCTGGGACTGCCCGCAGGAGCCGTTGCCGGGTGGGCTCCGCCCGCGCGGACGTCGGAGCAGGACCTCCTGATCCCGGTGGGGACGCTCGACGCGCTCCGGGCGCTGGCGCCCGACCTTGGCCGGCTCGGGCGGCTCGCGCAGGATCGCGGGGTCCGCGGGATCGTGCTCACGGCGCGCGAGACCCGGGAGCCGGGGGCCCTCACCCACAGCCGCAACTTCATCCCGCACTTCGGGATCCCGGAGGACTTCGCGACCGGGTCCTCGCACGCGGCCATCGGCGTGTGGCTCTGGGAGACCGGCGGTCTCGTCGCCGCCGACGGCGTGGCGCGGTTCCGGGGAGAGCAAGGGGACTTCCAGGGTCGGCCGGGGCGGATCGCCGTCGAGGTCCACGGCGCCCCCGGGCGCGCGACCCGCGTCCGCGTCGGCGGGCAGGGGGTCATCGTGATGACGGGCCGGCTCTCCCTCCCGTGAGGCGCGCCGCGCGAGGAGTCGCCGAGTCATGAGTCGCCCGGATGCGGCGGCCGACGTCCCGTTCCTCGACCGCGCGCGGGAGACGGCGCCCCCCGACAGCCTTCGGCGGTGGCAATGGGAGCGGCTCGCCGCGGGGGTGGGCGAGATCTGGGGCTCGAACGCCTTCTGGCGGGGACGTCTCCAGGCGGCCGGCGTGCGGGACCCGCGCGACGTCGGCTCCTGGGCGGACTTCGCCAGGCTTCCGCGCCTCACGAAGGCGGAGCTGGCGGCCGACCAGGCGGCACACCCACCGTTCGGCACCAACCACACGCATCCGCTCGACCGCTACGTGCGCGTGTTCCAGACCTCGGGCACCACGGGCCCGCCGATCCGGTGGCTCGAGACCGAAGCGTCGTGGACGTGGTGGGCGCGCTGCTGGGCCTTCGTGTTCCGCGGAGCGGGGCTGGGGCCGCGGGACCGCCTCTTCTTCCCGTTCTCGTTCGGCCTCTTCGTCGGCTTCTGGGCCGGGCTCGAGGGCGCGCGGGTCCTCGGCGCGATGACCATCCCGGGGGGCGGTCAGGACTCCCCGACGCGGCTCCACGCGATCCGGGATCTCGGCGCCACGGCCCTCGTCTGCACGCCGTCCTACGGGCTCCACCTCGCGGAGGTCGCACGCGTCCAGGGCACCGATCCCGCCGCGCTCGGCGTCCGCACCACGGTCCACGCGGGCGAGCCAGGGGCGGGCATCCCGGCCGTGCGCCGCCGCCTGGAGTCGCTCTGGGGAGCCCGAGCGTACGATCACGCGGGCATGACCGAGGTGGGCGCCTACGGGTTCGAGTGCGTCGCGCAGGCGGGCCTCCATGTGAACGAGCTCGAATTCGTCGCCGAGGTGCTGGACCCGGACAGTGGCCGACCGGTGGCGCCGGGGGAGATCGGCGAGCTGACGCTCACGAACCTCGGCCGGTGGGGAGCGCCCGTCCTGCGCTACCGATCGGGCGACCGGGTGCGGCTCGGCACCGGGGCGTGCCCGTGCGGCCGCACGTTCGCCCGCCTCGAGGGAGGCATCCTCGGCCGGGTCGACGACATGCTGGTCGTGCGGGGCATCAACGTGTTCCCCTCGGCGCTCGAGGGGATCGTGCGCCGCTTCGCGCTGGTGGACGAGTTCCAGATCGAGGTGTTTCGCCGCGGCGTCCTGGACGAGGTCCGGCTTCTCCTCGAGATCGACGGCAACGGCCGACCTGCGGAGAGCGTGCGGGAGACCGTCGACGGGATCGTCGCGGCGCTCCGGCGCGACCTCGGGATCCGCATCGAGGTGACGGCCGTGCCGGCCCGGAGCCTGCCGCGCTACGAGCTGAAGGCCCGCCGCGTCGTCCGGCGCGAGGCGCCGGACGCTTGACCCACGCCTCGCCATGACATTGGCCGAGGAGCCGCCCCGGCCTTGTGCCCCCCATTCCAAGGAGATCGTCGATGACCGCACCGCTCAAGGTTCTCGTCGTGCCGTCGCTCCTGGCGAGCCGGCCGTCCGCGTATCTCACGCACCTCGAGGCCGCGGGCCTCGAGGTGCTGCGCAGTCCGCTCGGGCGCCCGTACGGCGAGGCGGAGCTGATCGAAGGGCTCCGCGGCGTCTTCGCGACGGTTGCCGGGATCGAGCCGTACACGGAGCGCGTGCTTCGTGAGGCGCCGGACCTCGAGGTGATCGCGCGCTTCGGGGTCGGGTACGATCAGATCGACGTCCCGGCGGCGACGCGCCACGGTGTCTACGTCGCGATGGCGTTTGGCGCGAACCATGAAACGGTCGCGGACCTCGCCCTCGGCCTGATGGGCGCGGTCGCGCGGAACATTGTCACCTACCACCAGCGCGTGGTCGCGGGGGGCTGGGGGTGGGAGTTCCGGCAGGGCCTCTGGCGGGCCACGGTCGGGATCGTGGGGCTCGGGCGCATCGGGCGGGCGGTGGCGCGGCGCTGCCGCGCCTACGAGATGCGGGTGCTGGCCCATGACGTGGCGCCCGACCGCGGCGTACGCGCAGAGCCACGGCATCGAGCTCACGTCGCTCGAGCGGCTGCTCGCCGAGTCCGACTTCGTCACGCTGCACGCGCCTCATCTTCCCGAGACCGACGGGCTGATCAACGCCGCGCGCCTCCGGCTCATGAAGCCGACCGCCGTACCTGATCAACACCGCTCGTGGCGGGCTCGTGGACGAGGCCGCCCTCTACGAGGCGCTCGCG
>CAVVOZ010000021.1:0-63955 GCA_963749975.1 uncultured Candidatus Rokubacteria bacterium
GCTCGGGCTCCTCCGGTCGGTGCCGCGGCTCGATGCCCCCCGCCGGGCGCGGCTCGACCCGATCGAGGGCCAGCCGCCGGACCTCTCGCGCCTCCCGCCCGGCTGTGCGTTCGCGCCCCGCTGCGCGTTCCGCGTGGAGCGGTGCCTGGTGGAGCGGCCGGTGCTCCGCCCGGCCGGCGACGACGGCCACGTGAGCGCCTGCTGGGAGATCGAGCACCTGCCGGACACCACGATCGTCGCCGAGGTGGCCCGGTGAGCGCCGCGGAGGGCGTGCCGCGGCGGGCGGGCCCGGCGGGGCGGCCACCGCCGTCGCCGACGCCCCGCGGCGTGACCCCGGGAGCGACGTGCTCCTCGAGGTGCACGGACCTCGTCAAGCACTACCCGGTGTCGGCGGGGTTCCTCGGCCGCCAGGTCGGCCTGGTGCGGGCGGTCGACGGCGTCAGCTTCACGATCCGGCGGGGCGAGACGCTCGGCCTCGTGGGCGAGTCCGGCTGCGGCAAGACCACGACCGGGCGCTGCATCCTCCAGCTCGAGCGGCCGACCAGCGGGTCGGTGCGCTTCGAGGGGCAGGAGCTGACCACGCTCGCGCCCGCGGCGCTCAGGGCGGTGCGCCGGCGGATCCAGGTGATCTTCCAGGACCCCTACAGCTCGCTGAACCCCCGGATGACCGTGGGCCAGATCGTGGGCGAGCCGCTCGCCGTCCACGGCCTCGTCCGGGAGCCGTCGGCCCGCGCCGCCCGCGTGCACGAGCTGCTCCGGCAGGTGGGGCTCCTGCCTCAGCACGGCCGGCGCTACCCGCACGAGCTGTCGGGCGGCCAGCGCCAGCGGGTCGGCATCGCGCGGGCGCTCTCGCTCGAGCCGTCCCTGATCATCTGCGACGAGCCGGTGTCGGCGCTCGACGTCTCGATCCAGGCGCAGATCATCAACCTGCTCGAGGACCTCCGGCGGGAGCTCGGCCTGACGTACCTCTTCGTCGCCCACGACCTGTCGGTCGTCCGCCACATCTCCGACCGCGTCGCCGTGATGTACCTCGGCCGCATCGTGGAGCTGGCCGACCGGCAGGCGCTCTACGAGGCGCCGCGCCACCCGTACACGAAGGCGCTCCTCTCGGCCGTGCCCATCCCCGACCCCGAGGTCGAGGCCAGCCGGGAGCGGGTCGTCCTCGGCGGCGAGGTGCCGAGCCCGCTCCACCCGCCCCGCGGGTGCGCGTTCCACCCGCGCTGCCCCATCGCCGTCGAGGACTGCCAGCGGACCCGGCCGGAGCTCCGGGAGCTCGGGTCGGGGCACCGGGCGGCCTGCCACCTGGCCTGAGCGGCGCCGGAATCTCGCCGGCGGATCCCGGCCGATCTGGGTCTGGACGGCCCACTGGTCCAGTGGTCGGACCTTGACAGGGTCGACGGGACGCGGCTAGGCTGATTCCAACCTTCCCTGACGAATGGCCGCGAGAATGGCCGTGAAGTCGGTCCTGAGATGGCCCGAACGGCCGTGGCATGCCGCACATGGCCTCACCTGGCGCCGTGCCCGGCGCTGCCAGAAGGCGCCGGCCGGCCCATCAGCACACCCGTCCGAGGAGGTGGCTCATGACGAAGAGGCGATCGAGGACGCTCGCTGGCTCGATCCTGTCGACCCTGCTGGTCGTGGCGCTGGTGATGACCGCGATGCCGGCCGGGGCGCAGCAGCCCCGGTACGGGGGGGAGCTCGTCTTCCCGGTGCCCTCCGAGCCGCCGTCCTACGACGGCCACCGCGAGGAGACGTTCGGGCTGATCCACCCGTTCGCCCCCTTCTACAGCACGCTGCTCCGGGTCGACCCGACCGACCCGAGCGGGACCAAGCCCGTCGGCGACCTCGCCGAGAGCTGGACCGTCTCGAAGGACGGCCTCACCTACACGTTCAAGCTCCGCCACGGGCGTCAAGTTCCACGACGGGACCGTGATGACGTCGGCGGACGTCAAGGCGTCCTACGACAAGATCGTCTTCCCGCCGGCCGGCGTCGGCTCGAGCCGCAAGGGCCAGTACCGCCGTGGGCGCGGTGGAGGCGGTGGAGGCGCCGGATCCCGTACACGGTGCGCTTCCAGCTCAAGTGGCCGGAGAGCTCGTTCCTCCTCGCCCTCTCGTCGCCCTACAACTTCATCTACAAGGCGGACATCCTCGCGAAGGACATGCACTGGTACGAGAAGAACGTCATGGGGACGGGACCCTTCAAGTTCGTCGAGCACGTGAAGGGCTCCCACGTGGTGGGCAAGAAGAACCCCGACTACTGGGACAAGGGCAAGCCCTACCTCGACGGCTTCCGCGCGGTGTTCGTCAGCCTCCTCGTCGGCGCAGGTGGCGATGATCCGCGGCGAGCGCGGCCACATCCAGTTCCGCGGCTTCAGCCCGGCCGAGCGCGACAGCCTCGTCCAGGCGCTCGGGAACAAGATCACGGTCCAGGAGAGCCCCTGGGACTGCATCCTGATGGGCGTCATCAACCACGAGAAGAAGCCCTTCGACGACAAGCGCGTCCGCCGGGCGCTCACGCTCGCGCTCGACCGCTACGAGGGCTCGAAGGCGCTGTCGCGGATCGCCATCGTGCGAGGACGTCGCCGGCGTCCAGGTCCCGGGCACGCCGTACGCCACGCCGCCCGCCGAGCTGGAGAAGCTCGCCGGCTACGGCCGCGACATCAACGCGGCGCGCGCCGAGGCGCGGCGGCTCCTCAAGGAGGCCGGCGCCGAGGGGCTCTCGTTCACCTTCAAGAACCGCGGCATCCCCATGCCCTACGAGCCGCTCGCCATCTGGATGATCGACCAGTGGCGCCAGATCGGCGCTCAACGTCAACCAGGAGGTCATCGAGGCCGCGGCCTACTACACGCCGCTCCGGGCGGGCGACTTCCAGGTGGCGATGGACTTCCAGTGCGGCTACATCGTCGAGCCCGACCTCGACATCTACAAGTTCATCTCGAACGACAAGAACCCGGCGAACTACGGGCGGTACACCGACCGCGTGCTCGACGACCTCTACGACAAGCAGGCGCGCGCGACCAGCCCCGACGAGCGGAAGGCGCTGCTCCGGCAGTTCGAGAAGCGCCTCCTCGACGAGGAGGCCCACTACATCCTGACGCTCCAGTGGCATCGCATCATCCCCCACAGCGCGAAGGTCAAGGGGTGGCAGATCACCCCGAGCCACTACCTCAACAACCAGCTCGACACCGTCTGGCTCACGGAGTAGCGACCGGCGGGGTCAGACTTTGACGTCCCGACGATCGGCCGCCGCCTCTCCGGGGGGCGGCGGCCGCGCCGGAGGCCCGAGCCCCTGGCATGGACGCTGACCCCGGGACCGACAGGTCGGGAAGGCGAAGTCTGACCCCATGACCCGGTACCTCGTGAAGCGGTTCCTCCTGATGATCCCCACCCTCCTGGGGGTCGCGGTGCTGGTGTTCGTCCTGCTGCGCGTCCTGCCCGGCGACGTGGTCGAGATGCGCTTCGCGAGCGGCCAGAACCAGTTCGTCGACCAGAAGATGCTCGACGCCGAGCGCGCCAAGCTCGGCCTCGACAAGCCGATCTGGCAGCAGTTCGTCGCCTACCTGGCGGGGCTCCTCCGGCTCGACCTGGGGCGCTCGATGTGGACCGGGTCGCCCATCACCGAGGAGATCAAGCTCCGGTTCGCGCTGTCGCTCCAGCTCGCGCTGATGGCCACGCTGGTCGCGACGGTGCTCGCGATCCCGCTCGGGATCGTGGCCGCGCTCCGCCAGGACACGTGGATCGACTACGCCGTCCGGGTGTTCTCGATCGCCGGCCTGGCGATGCCCTCCTTCTGGCTGGGCATCGTGCTGATCCTGGGGCTCCTCGTGGTGTTCAAGTGGCTGCCGCCGATGGTCTACACGCCGTTCTGGGTCGATCCCTGGCAGAACCTCGCCCAGCTCGTCTGGCCGGCGGTGGCCGTCGGCTACCGCTACTCGGCGGTCGCCACGCGGATGACCCGGTCGGCGATGCTCGAGGTGCTGCGCGAGGACTACATCCGCACCGCGCGGGCGAAGGGGCTCTGGACGAAGCTGATCCTGACCCGGCACGCGCTCAAGAACGCGATGCTCCCGGTGCTGACCGTGATCGCCCTCGAGTTCGCGTTCCTGCTGGGCGGGCTGGTCGTCACCGAGCAGGTGTTCAACCTGAACGGCCTCGGCCTCCTCTTCGTCCAGGCGATCGCCCACCGCGACTACACGCTGACCCAGGCGCTCGTGCTCCTGGTCGCCACGACCTTCATCGTCGTCAACTTCCTGGTCGACCTCACCTTCGCCTGGATCGACCCCCGGATCCGGTACCGCTGATGGCGATCAATCCGCCCATCGAGGTCCTCGCCGACGTCGCGGCCGCCGAGCCGTCGTCCCGGTGGCTCGACGGGGTGCGGCAGTTCGTGCGCCAGCGGCCGCTCGGCGCGCTCGGGGCCGCGGTCATCGTCCTGATGGCGGCGGTCGCCGTCTTCGCCCCGCTCCTGGCCACGCACAACCCCCTGGCCAACGACTACGGCGCGATGCTCTCGCCGCCCGGCGCCCAGCACTGGCTGGGCACCGACGCGCACGGGCGCGACGTCTACTCGCGCCTGCTCTACGGCTCGCGGACGGCGCTCCTGGTGGGCTTCGGCGCCTCGGTGCTCGGCGCGACCCTGGGCGCCGTCCTGGGCGTCGCCAGCGCCTACTTCGGCGGGTGGCTGGACCTGATCCTCCAGCGCGTCATGGACGTGTTCCTCTCGCTCCCGCTGATCATCCTGGCCCTGGCGGTGGTGGTGATCCTCGGAACGGGCGCCCTCAACGTCACGCTGGCCATCACGATCCCCATGATCCCGCGCTGCGCCCTGGTCGTGCGCTCGAGCTCGCTCGCCATCCGCGAGATGCCGTACGTCGACGCGGCGCGCGCCGCCGGCTACGGCCACGGCCGGATCATCTTCCGCCACATGCTGCCGAACGTGATGGCGCCCTACCTGATCATGCTGACCGCCTTCGTGGGCCAGGCGATCCTGCTGGAGGCGTCGCTCTCGTTCCTCGGGCTCGGAGTCCAGGAGCCGACGGCGGCGTGGGGGCTCATGCTCCGGGGCGCGGCGGTCGAGTTCGCCGAGGCCGCCCCCTGGATGGGGATCTTCCCCGGCCTGGCGATCAGCCTCGCCGTCTTCGCCTTCAACCTGTTCGGCGACTCGCTCCGCGACGCCCTGGATCCGAGGCTGCGCACGCAGTAGGCAGGCCTCGCCCGCGGTGGGGCGAACTTCCCTGGCCGTGGAAGTCCTCCCGCCCGGACGCCCCTGAATCTCCCGTCTTTTCGGCCGATTCCCCGGCACTTCCGCGTGGCACGCGTGTTGCTCTGTTTCCGCGGCGAATCGCACCGCGGGAGCGGCGCCGGCCTCCTCCGCGCGGCTGAGGGGCAACCTCACAGGGGGACACTGGGACCAGGATGGACAAGAACGGCACGCGGATCGGCCCGCTGGTACCTCGTGGTGAAGCCCGAGCAGCGGGAGCTGCTGGAGATCCTGCGCGAGCGGCTCCATGGCTCCGGTGTCGAGGTGGTGGTCGAGCGCCGGAGCCGGGAGCGACGACGCGGGAGCTTCGGGCCTGCGATGGACCGCCGCCAGAACGACCGGCGCCGCCAGCGGCCGGTCGCGTTCCTGTCGGCAGCTGCCCTGGTCGAGGTCGCCCGCCCGTGCCGGCCGGGACGTCCGTCCGTGCCCAGGCGGCGCGCTCCCAGGAGACGCGCTCGCAGGAGGCACCCATCACGCACCCCTGCCCCACCTGCGCGTCCGCGATCGAGCTCGAGATGCCTCGCTTCCCGCATCCGCCCGCGCGCGTCGAGATGGAGGTCGCCCACGTGACGGCGGGCAGCCGGGACGCCCAGCACTACGTCGAGATCGCGGCGTTCACGGTCTCCGGCCGCCTGATCCTCTCGCAGCGCGTCCCGGGCCGCCGCCCGATCTTCTAGCGCCGCGGCGGTTCGCCGAGCCAGCTGCCACCGCCATCGGGGCGTCGGCACAGCAGAGCCTGCCGGTAGCAGGCCAGCGCTGGACGGATGCGGCGGGGGCTACAGGACGGAGCGGCAGGCGGCGGCGCCGACCGCGCCCTCGAGCGACGGGAGCAGCTCGGCGTAGAGATCCGCCATGCTCCGCCCGACCGAGGGCCACGCGAACCGGCGCGCCCACTCCACGGCGCGGAGGCCGAGCGCACGGCGCCCCGGCTCGTCGGCGAGCAGCCCTGCCACCGCCCGCGCGAGCGCGGCCACGTCGCCCTCGGGGACCAGGCGACCCGTCGCTCCGTCCTGGACGGTCACGGCGAGGCCGCCGGCGCGCGACGCGATCACGGGGACACCGGACGCCATCGCCTCGAGCGCCACCATCCCGAATGACTCGTAGCGCGACGGCATCAGGCAGAGATCGGCCGCGGCGTAGTAGTCCGGGAGGACGTCCTGCGGCTGAGGGCCGCGGAAGTCGACCCAGGCGCCGACGCCGAGCTCGTGGGCGAGCCTCCGCAGGTGCCCGCTCCCCGCCTCTTCCCCCTTCGTGCCGCCGACGACGAGCAGCGTGAGCCGCGCCGCCGCGAGCCCGTCGGATCTGAGGACCGCGAGCGCCCGCAGGAGCGTCTCGAGCCCCTTGATCGGCGTCAGCCGGCCCACGAAGAGGAGGACGTGCTCGGCATCGAGCCCGAGGCGCGCCCGCGCGGGCGCCGCCGCCCGCGGGCGGAACAGCTCGACGTCGACGCCGCACGGGATGACCGCCACCCGGCGCGGGTCCGCCCCCAGGTGCCAGGCGAGGTCCGCCCGCTCGACCAGGTTCGAGGCCACGATCCGGTCCGCGCCGGCCGCGATGCGCACCTCGGCGGCCAGACGCTCGGCGGGCTCGGTGTCGCCCGATCCGCGGGCGACCGCGTTCTTGATCGCTCCGAGCGTGTGGAACATGTGGACGAGCGGCACGTCCCAGCGGCGCGCCAGCTCCAGCCCCGCAAGGCCCGACAGCCAGTAGTGGCTGTGGACGAGGTCGTAGCGCACCCGCTCGCGCGTGCGGAACGCCTCGACCCCCTCGCCGAACGCCTCGAGGTGGTCGGCCACCGCGGCCCGCGCCACCGGACGGGCCGGGCCGGCGGGGACGTGGACCACTCTCGCGCCGGGCCCGAGCCGCACCACCTCCGGGATCCCGGGGTCCTGGCTCCGCGTGAACACGTCGATCTCGAAGCCGAGGCGCCCGAGCGCGCGCGACACCTCGCGCACGTAGACGTTCATCCCGCCCGTCTCCTTGCCGCCGAGCGCGGCGAGCGGGCAGGTGTGCACGGAGAGAACGGCGAGCCGCGACCGGCCCGCCGGCCGGCCGGAGAAGGTCGGCGTCATGGCCGCTCCAGCGTGACGCGCAGGACGTCCGTCGGCACGGCGCCGAAGCCGTACTTGTACGGCTCCTCGCCCCGCAGGAAGTCGTAGCGCCGGAAGCCGCGCGCGATCGCGTCCTCGATCGTGCGAGCGATGAGCACGACGCCCGGGGACAGGGCGCGGGCCTCCGGGTCGAAGCCGGAGTTGTAGAGGCTCACGCTCCCGGCCTGCTCGAGGCAGAAGAGCGCCGCCGCCGGGCGCTCCTCGAGCCAGAGCATCCAGAGGGCCGCCAGCCCCGCCTCCGCCAGCGCGCGCCCGAGATCCCGGAAGAAGGCCTCCATGGGATCGTCCATGAAGCGGGCCTTGCCGACCTTGGACCGCCGGTGGAGGGCGACGAAGCCGTCCATCAGCGCGCTCATGGCCGCCGGGGTCCGCGCGACCTCGACGCGAGGCTGCCCCGCCTCGGCCCGGCGGAGCTTCCGCCGGAGCTCGTGGCGGTCCTTCCCGGAGAGCCCCGCGAGGTAGCCGTCCCACGTCTCCGCCAGCTCGATCACCGGGCACCGGTCCTCGACGTCGACGCGACAGGCGAGGCCGGCGGACGCGGCGAGGCCTCCCAGGAGGCCTGGCGTCGCGGAGGCCGCCGGAACCGGGCGAAGGTCCACGGTCCGCCACACGAGGTCGCCGAGCGCGGGGAGCATGGCCTTCCAGACTTCCTCCTCGCGACCCGCGACCGCGATGAGATCGAGATAGTCGGCCACGTCCGTGCCGCCCACGAGGCGCAGCACGGGGCCATCGGGCGTCGGGGTCTCGTAGAGGGGCAGGAGGCCCACCCACTCGCCGGCGCCGTCCTGGGCGGCGAGAAGGTGAAGCGGTCCGGGAGCGAAAGCGCGGAACCATGCGGTCTGGAACTGCCACGTCGCGAACGGAGCCGGCGCCCGACACTGCTCGACCAGGCGATTCCAGCCCGACTCGCCGATCGCGAGGGCATCCCAGTCGGAGAAGCGCTCGATCCTCATCGGTGTCACGCGCCTCCGGCCAGCCGCCGGGGCCTGGCTGACTCCCGGCCACGCGGCCCGTTCGGCGCCTTCATTTGTCCCCTGTTGAGACGGTCCGGGCCCCAGGGGGGGTTCGGCCGAGACCGGGTCAGAGGTCGTCCCCTCCGCCTGCCGCCTCGCCAGCCCCCTCGGACAGAGGTCCCGAGGTCCCCGCTGGTCTCCTCCTCGAGGGCCTCCTCGACGTCGTCGCCCATGTCCTCGCCCATCTCGCTGCCCATCTTCTTCATCCACCGGGCGACGCTCCTCGGGTCGTCCTCGTTCAGGTCGCCGAGGCTCGATGGGTCGGCGAGGGAGTCGAGCCGATCCTCCTCCGAGCGGATCGTCGCGAAGCGCGACAGGAGCCGGCTGAGCTGGGTCCCGCCGCAGCGAGGGCAGATGGGCGGGGTGGGGTCGGAAATCCGCATCACCAGGAGGCTCACGGCCCGGCGGCAGTCGGCGCACTGGTACTCGTAGATGGGCATGCCGAACGAATTCTAAGAGTGGGGGGGGAGGGGGTCAAGCAACGGCGGGCGGCCGCAGGAGCGCGGCGCTGGCGCCCGCGCCGCCTGGCGTCAGCCGGCGTCAGCCCGCCTCAGGGCCCGGGGCGGCGGAGGGCGAGGTGGATCCGGACGGGCCGGATCACCACCCCTGCTGCAACAGGCTCAGCATCAGCCCGAACGAGAGCGCCACCGCCGTGATGTACACCAGGACGACCTTCCCCAGCCGGTCCGGCTGCCGCTCGCGCGCCAGCGCCTCAGCACGTGGCCCGCGGTACGGTCGGGGCGACCGCAGCGACGCGGCATCGAAGCCCCGCTCTCTCCAAGGACCTCCCATGGCCGCCACCTCCTCCCGCCGGTTGAGACTCAGCGTCTCCACTCCGGGAATCGGCCTTGCCATGATGGAGGACAGCAACCGGCATGCCAGAGGATCTCCCGGGCAGGTCTGCCGGGGAGTCCGAGACGCCTGGTATCAAATTCCGCGCGGGGTTGCGCCACGTCGGCGCGCCGCTTCCCCCTGGCGCCCGCCGGAGCGCCACCGAGCCCGGCCGGCGAGACACCGGTCACAAACCGTCACATCGTCCCCCAGTCCGGGGGAGGAGGCCCTGGGGGTGGCCCGGGACGGTTGTCCCGCGCCTAGGAATCCCCCGAGGGGCCCGTCATCCGCTCGGGCCGCACCTCCCGGTCGAACTCCGCCGCCGTGAGGTAGCCGAGCGTCACGGCGGCCTCGCGAAGCGTCGTGCCCTCCCGGTGCGCCTTCTTGGCGATCTCCGCGGCGCGGTCGTAGCCGAGCCGGGGCGCGAGGGCCGTCACGAGCATGAGCGAGCGCTCGAGCTGCTCCCGGATGCGCGGGAGGTTCGGCTCGAGGCCGCGGGCGCAGTGCTCCTCGAACGACTCGGCCGCATCGGCGAGGAGGCGCACCGACTGGAGGACGTTGTGGACGATGAGCGGCTTGAAGACGTTGAGCTCGAAGTTCCCCGAGGCGCCGCCCACGTTGACCGCGACGTCGTTGCCGAGCACCTGGGCGCACACCATGGTCAGCGCTTCCGACTGGGTCGGGTTGACCTTGCCCGGCATGATCGAGCTGCCGGGCTCGTTCTCGGGGATCGTGATCTCGCCGAGGCCCGAGCGCGGCCCCGACGCGAGCCAGCGGACGTCGTTGGCGATCTTCATGAGCCCGACCGCCAGCGTCTTCAGCGCACCGTGGGCCGCGACGAGCGCGTCGTGCGCGGCCAGGGCCTCGAACGGGTTCTCGGCCGGCACGAACGGACGGCCCGTCAGCTCCGCGATCCGCTTCGCCGCGGCCTCCCCGAAGCCCGGCGGGGCGTTGAGCCCGGTCCCGACCGCGGTGCCGCCGATGGCCAGCTCGTGGAGATGGGGCATCGCCGCCTCGAGGTGCGCGAGAGCGTGGTCGAGCTGGCTCACCCACCCCGAGATCTCCTGGCCCAGCGTGAGGGGCACCGCGTCCTGGAGATGGGTCCGCCCGATCTTGACGACGTCCCGGTAGGCGGCGGACTTCCGGGCGAGGGTGTCCCTCAGGCGCTGGACCGCCGGGAACAGGCGGCCCCGGAGCTGCTCCACGACCGCGACGTGCATCGCCGTCGGGAACGTGTCGTTCGAGGACTGGCTCCGGTTGACGTCGTCGTTCGGGTGGACGAGCCGCGCGCCCAGCGCGCCGCCGAGGATCTCGGTCGCGCGGTTCGCGATCACCTCGTTGGCGTTCATGTTCGTCTGGGTGCCGCTCCCCGTCTGCCACACCACGAGGGGGAAGTGGTCGTCGAGGCGGCCCGCGATCACCTCGTCGGCGGCCTGTACGATGGCGCGCGCCTTGTCGTCGGGCAGGAGCCCGAGGTCCCGGTTCACCAGGGCGCAGGCCTTCTTGAGGATGCCGAACGCCCGGATCATCTCGCGGGGAAACCGCTCGCCGCCGATCCGGAAGTGCTGGAGGGAGCGCTCGGTCTGGGCCCCCCAGTAGCGGTCGGCGGGGACCTCGACGGGGCCCATCGTGTCGCGCTCGGTCCGGGTCGGCCCGGGCACGCGGCGAGCGGGCGTGGTCGGCTCCATCGGCGCTTCCCCCGGGATTTCCAGCCTGGCCGGCCCTGCGGCCGTCAGATGGCCAGGCTGCCGCCGCCCTCGCGGCGGTAGGCGTCCGGGTCCAGGATAACATTCAGGCACGCGACCCGCCCGGATCCGAGGGCGCGCTCGAGCGCCGGGCGGAGGCGGCGCGGATCCTCGATCGTCTCGCCCTCGCCGCCCAGCGCTTCGACGACGCGGTCGTAGCGGGTGAACGGCAGCGACGTCGCGACGGTCCGCTCGCGGCCGTAGAAGCTCTGCTGGACCGACCGGATCATCCCCCACCCGCCGTCGTTGCCGACGACGCAGACCAGGGGGAGGTCGAAGCGGACCGCGGTCTCGAGCTCCATGCCGTTCAGCCCGAAGGCGCCGTCCCCCGACAGGAGCAGGACGCGCCACTCGGGATGGAGCGCCTTCGCCGCCAGCGCGAAGGGCGGGCCCACCCCGAGAACGCCGAGCGGCCCCGGATCGAGCCACTGGGCGGGCCGCGAGAGCGGCACGATCTTCGAGGCGCAGGTCACCACGTCGCCCCCGTCCGCGACCAGGCAGGTGCGCTCGCTCATGACCGCCGCGAGCTCGGCCGCCAGCCGGTAGTGGGTGATGGGCGTCTGATCCGACGCCGCGAGCGCGGCCTGCTTCGCGCGCTCGGCGTCCTCCTTGTCGCGGAGTCGCCGGCGCCAGTCCCCGCTCCGGGCCGGGAGCCCCGCCGGGACGGATGCCTCCAGCGCCTCGAGGGTCCGGCGGACGTCCGCCGCGAGGCCCGCGGCGAGCGTCCGGTTCCGCCCGAAGTCGCCCTCCTCCGCGTCGACCATCACGACCTGCGCCCCCTCGCCGAACACCGGCGCCTGGCCGTAGCCGAGCCGGAAGTCGAGCGGGGTGCCCAGGACGAGAACGACGTCCGCCTCGCGGAGGGCGAGCCCGCGCGCCAGCTGGAACGCCATCGGGTGGTCGTGCGGGAGGCACCCGCGTCCCATGCCGTTCGTGAAGACGGGGATCCCGGCGCGCTCGGCGAGGCCGGCGAGCGCATTCCAGGCCCCGTCCCAGTAGACGCCGCTCCCCGCCACGATGGCGGGACGCTCGGCGGCGGCCAGAAGCGCCGCCACCCGGTCGACCGCGTCAGCGTCGGGGGCCGGCCGGCCGCGCGGCCCGGGAGCCGGCACGGGCGCATCCCGCTCGTCGACCGTCGACATCAAGAGGTCGACCGCGATCTCGACGAAGACGGGACCCGGCTGACCCGACAGCGCCACGTCGACCGCGCGCGCGAGGTACTCCGGGATGAGGCGAGGCTCCGGCACCGCCCAGGCGCCCTTCGTGATGGGCCGCAGGAGCGAGACCTGGTCCATCTCCTGGAGGGCGCCCCGGCCCTTGAGCCCGAGCGGCGACCCGCCCCCGATCAGGAGGAGGGGGCTTCGCGCGGCGTGGGCGTTCGCGACGCCGGTCACGGCGTCGGTGACGCCGGGGCCCGGCACGACCACGGCGACGCCGAGCCCGCGGGTGAGGCGCGCCCACGCGTCCGCGGCGTGCGCCGCCGCCTGCTCGTGGCGGACGTCGATCACGCGGATGCCGTGGCGGAGGCAGGCGTCGTAGATCGGCAGGATGTGGCCGCCGCAGAGCGTGAAGATGGCGCCGACGCCCTCGCGGGCGAGGACGCGCGCGACCAGCTCGCCTCCGGTCAGGTCCGCCATGCGACGCGGGGCGCCGCGTCCGGCCCGGCCCAGGCCGGCACGCGGGCCAGAACCTCGGTCCCGAAGCGCTCGAGCTGCTCCAGCACGCGCTCGCCCGGCACCGTGAAGTAGATGACGAACGTCCGCACGCCGGCGGCCACGAACTCGGCGAGCCGCTCGACGCACGCGTCGGGGGGCCCGAGGAGGCAGTACTTCCGGGCCAGGTCGTCGAACGGCTGCCTGTACTGGCGCTCGAGATACCGGGCCGCGGTGGCCCGCGCCGTCTCAGGGTCCCCGTCGACGACCGTGAAGAGGACGTGGGCGGGCTCGAAGCTCCGCCGCGGATCGAGGGGTCTCCCGATCTCGCCGGGCAAACGCCTCGATCTTCTCGAGGCTCGCCCGGAACCGCTCCGGCGTGACCAGGTACGCGACCCAGCCGTCGCCGACCCGCGCGGCGCGGCGGAGGGCCGCATCCGAGCGGCCGCCGATCCAGATCGGCGGGCCGCCCGGCTGAACGGGCTTCGGCTCGACGACGACGTCCGTGAACCGCGTGAACCGGCCCTCGAACGAGGCGGGGGACGGGCCCCAGAGCGCCCGGCACACCGCGATCCCCTCGTCCACGCGCGCGCCGCGCTCCCGGTGCGGGACGCCGCACGCCTCGAACTCCTTCGGGAACTCGCCGCCGACGCCGACACCGAAGACGACGCGGCCGCCCGACAGCACGTCGAGGGAGGCGACCAGCTTCGCGGCGATCGTCGGATGCCGGAGGGCGAGGAGGTACACGCACGGGCCGATCCGCACGCGTCTCGTCAGCGCCGCCACGTAGCTCAGCGCGGCCAGCGAGTCGAGGGTGGGGTTGTGGAACGCCACGTGGTCGCCGATCCAGACCGAGTCGAAGCCGAGCGCCTCCGCGCGGATCGCAACCGGCCCCAGGAGCTCGGGGCGATGCTGGAGCTCGATACCGAACCGGACGGGCATCCGCCGGCCTAGCCGGCCCGCGGCCCGGGTCCGCTCACCTGGGGAAGGCGTCGCGGACGCCGCCGTCGACGGTCACCGTGCAGCCGGTCGTCTTGGCGGCCCGGTCCGAGGCCAGGAAGAGCACCGCCTCGGCGACGTCCTCCGGCAGCACGGAGACGCCGAGGAGGTTGCGCTTCCGGTAGAACTCCTCGATCTCCTCGACGGGGATCCCCTGGGCGCGGGCGCGCTCGTGCCGCACCTCGGGGGACCAGAGGCCCGAGTCCCGGAAGACGGCGTCGGGGTTCACGAGGTTCACCCGGATCCCGTGCGGCCCGCCCTCCAGCGCGGCGACCTTGGCGAGCTGCGCCTCGGCGGCCTTCGAGGCGCTGTAGGCCGCGAAGTCCTTCCCCGGCGACATCACGTTCTTGGTCGCGACGAAGACGAGGCTCCCGCCGAGCCCCTGGGGCTTCATCACCCGCAGCGCCGCGCGGGCCACGAGGAAGTGCCCGGTCGCATTGACGGCGAAGCTCCGCTCCCAGTCGGCGAGCGCCATCCGGTCGATCGCCGCCGAGTGGGCGATGCCGGCGTTCGAGACGACGATGTCGAGCCCGCCGTACGCGTCGACGGTCGCCGAGACCGCGTCCTCGACCGAGGCCTCGGAGGTGACGTCCATCCCGAGCCCGAGCGGGCGGGCCGGCCCCGCGTCCGCCGCGGCCTCCTCGGCGACCCGGCGGGCGCCCGCCGCGTCGAGGTCGGTCACGACGACGTGGGCGCCCTCGCGGGCGAGCCGCCGGGCCACCGCCCGCCCGATCCCGCTCGCGCCCCCGGTGACCAGCGCGACCCGCCGCGCCAGCTCCTTCTCGGGCGGCGCCATCTGGAGCTTGTAGAGCTCGAGCGGCCAGAACTCGACGTTGAAGGCGTCCTGCGCGGAGAGCGACGCGTACGGACCGAGGGCCGACGCCGCCCGGATGACCCACGCCGTGTGGCGGTAGATGTCGGCGACGATCCCGGCCGTCCGCGCGTCCTTCCCGCTCGTGAACATGCCGAGGCCGGGCAGGAGGACGACGCGCGGATACGGGTCGGTGAGCGTGGGGGTCGCCGACGGCGGGACCGGGCCGCCGCCGGGCCTCATCAGCTCCCCGTGGCGGTGGGCCTCGAAGTAGGCCGTGTAGTCCTGGACGAACCCGGCCACCGCCGCGCGCAGCGCGTCGACGACGGCGGCCGGCGAGGCCGGATCCCCGAGGGGGACGAAGCAGGCCAGGCGCTTCGAGTAGATCGTGTGGTCGGGCGTGGCGGGGCCGACCTGGGTGAGCCGCGCGGCCTCGGGGGCGCCGGCGAGCTCGCGGATGTCCTCGCCGTCGTCGAAGCGGAGCACCACGCGCCGGTCGCGCCCGAGCATCCCGCGCAGGACGGGGGCGACCTCGCGGGCCACGCGCTTCCGGGTCTCCGCGTCCGGCGTCGCCACGGTCGGGGGGCCGAACGGCCGCCGCGCCCGCGCGGCGACGCGAAGGCGCTCCTCGGCCCGCGTCACCAGGTCGATCGTCGCGAGGTACGCGTCCTTGAGCGTCGCGCCCCACGTGCTGAGCCCGTGCTTCTCGAGGACGATCGCCCGCGCCTCCGGCCGCGCCCGGATGGCCGCCCAGACCTCCCGCGACAGCCGGAAGCCGGGGCGCCGGTAGGGCACCCACACGGTCTCCTTGCCGAACAGGTCCTCGACCACCTCGCGGCCGCGCTCGGTGTTGGTCAGGCCGACGATCGCGTCAGCGTGCGTGTGAATCACCGCCTCCGCGTCGAGGAAGCCGTGGAGGAGCGTCTCGATCGACGGCCGGGGCGAGCCCGGCTCCTGGAGGCAGCGCGCGAGGTAGTCGACCATCTCCTGGTCGCCCATGTCGTCGCGCTCGAGGAGCGCGAGCACCTCGGGGAGGCGCACGCCGGGGAAGTCCCGGCGCGTCACGCTCTTGAGGTCCGACCCGCTCCCCTTGACCCGCAGGACCCGGACAGGCCGGCCGAGGAGGTCGGGCTCGGTGAGCTTGACCGACGTGTTTCCCCCGCCCCAGACCGCGAGCGACGTCTCGGCGCCGACCCAGCGCGAGACCTGCACGAGCTGGTCGACGAGATCGAGCCCGCGCACGGCCTCGTCCTGGTAGCGGCTCTCCATAGCAGTTGGGGCGGTGGCCCGTATCCTAGTCTCGCCCCCGGTCGCGCGCAACCGGGTCGACGATGACTGTGGGGGCTGGCGGGGCTCCGGACGGGATCCTCATCCGCCGGGGCGCCAGCCCGGGTCCTCCAGCGGAACCCTGAGCCACGACACGATCGCGCTGAGGGCGCGGAATGCGTCCAGCCTGGCGGCGTCGGTGCCGGCGGCCTCCGCCCTCCGGACGATCTCCTCCATCTGGCGCACCACGACCGGGCCCGCGTAGAGGAGCGCCTCGCTCCCCGAGGCGCAGTAGCGCGCCAGGACGAACGCGACGAGCGCGCCGACGGGAATCCCCTTGCGGCGGCCGAGCTCCTCGAGGGTGGGCATGGGATCGATCGCCGAGTACTCCGACACCAGCTGGCGGAAGCCGGCGTCGGCGTCGTCCGGCGGCCACTGCCCGCGGTACGGCTCGAGCGTGATCGTCCGCCCCTGTGGCATGCGCGATCCCTCCTTGATCGCCACAGCATAGCCCGGACCAGGTCGCGGTCACCCGCGGGGCGGTGTGGTACCGTGTACCCGGCCGACGCCCGACACGCCGCCATGCCGGAGACATGCTCGCAAGCCCTTGCGTCGCCGTAGCAGTCGCTTGGCCGGTGACCGGGCGGCAGGGACTCCCCTGACGGGCGACGTGGATCGTCCGGGATCGGCCGGCGCCCGCGAAACGCCAGAAACCGGCCGGCTGACCTGGCTGCTGGTCCCCGGCCTCCTCGCGCTCGGAGCCGGTGTCCGCGCCTTCCCGTTCGTCGGGCCCTTCCACCTGTGGTCCAAGTGGGACGAGACCTTCGTGGCGGTTTCCGCCATGCAGGCGCTCGACGGTGAGCTTCCGGCCAGCGTGCACCACGAGTACTTCGGAGCGGCCCCGTCCTATGCCTTGGCGGCGTGGTTCGCGGTCAGCGGGCCGTCGTCCCTGGCGAACGACGTCTTCGCCTACGGAATCTCCCTCCTGACGCTCGGGACGACCTGGTTGGTGCTCCGGCGGTTCCTGATCCGTCCCGCCGCGCTACTCGGCCTAGCGGCACTCGCCGTACCCTCGCTGTTCCTCACCCAGTGGAGCTTCACGACGTCGGGAAACCACCCGATCGTTCTGGTGCTGGGCAATCTCTGCCTGCTCGCCACCCACACGATCTTCATCGCGGATCCGGGGCGCCCCCGGGCCCTCCTCGTGCTGGGGCTCCTGGCCGGACTCGGATGGTGGACGAGCCCGTTGATCGTCGTCTACCTCGCCCCGTTCGCCGTCCTGGCGCTGCGGACAGGGCTCGCATGGCGGCCGCGGATCGGGCTGTTCATCGTCGGAATGTTTCTCGGCGGGCTGCCCGAGTGGCTCTACGAGCTCTGGCACTTCCCCTCGACGCGGTTCGCCTTGCACCAGGCCGGAGGCATACCGATTCTGCCGGTCGCGGAGCGGTTCAGCCGCGTCGGGGTGTTCCTCGCCACGATCGTCGGTTTTCCTTCTCGGGCAGAGCGGCCGTGGGTGGCGGCGTTCCTCCTCATGGTCGCTCCCGTCTGGGCGGCCGCCGTCGCGCAGGCGGCCGTCCGCGCCCGGACAGGGCTGGCGTGGCTCGTAGGGGGGAGGACCCGGCACGACCCCGCTCGGATCATTCTCTGGATCGTCGTCCTCACCAATCTCACGCTGGTGCTCGCCACGAAGCGCGTGACCGACCACTACTACCTGCTCCCCCTCTGGTCGGTCCTTCCGTGCTGGATCGGAGAGACGCTGAACTGGCTGCGCGCCCGGAGCGGCCTACTCGCCAGTGTCGCGCTCGCGGGGTTGGTGACGCTCAACGCCTGGTCGAACTGGCACGGCATCGTCGGGGCCCCCGGCGCGCATCGGTGGACAGCGGTGGAGAAGCGAATCCAGCCTCTGCTCCGCTGGCTGGAGGGTCGGGGCCTCGACCGCGTCTACCTAGCCGAGACCCCCATGACAACGACTCCTCTGGGCGAGAGGCCGCATCTGCAGCCGTACGGGGTCACCTACCTGGCGGGCGGACACGCCGTGTTCGCCGATCTCTGGCGCGAGTACATCGTGAGCCACGGCCGGCTCGTCGACGGAGCCATCGATCCGCCCTTCGTGGCCGTGGAGCCAGAGGCGAGCCGGTTGCGCGCGGGCTTCCAGGGGATCGGCATCGAGGTGCGCGAGACCGAGGTCGCGGGACTCCACATCCTCGAGCCCACGCCGCGCTTCACGACGACCTTCGCGCCCCTCCCCCGGAACGGGTGGACCGTCACCGCCAGCCTCCGCACCGAGCAGGCGCGCGATCTCCTCGACGGCGACGCCGCGACCGGATGGAACTCGGGACGGCAACAGACCCCCGGGCAATCGCTCACCGTGGATCTCGGCACCAGTGAGCTCTTGGCGCGGGTCGACCTCCTGGCCATCGACTGGCAGAACGTGCCTGCCGGCCTCCGCGTCGAGGTCTCGGAGGACGGCCAGCGGTGGGAGACGGTGAGCACCGTGCCCGACTACTGGGGACCGCTCTTCTTCTCCGAGCACCACCCCTTCCTCAAGGTCCGTCGGGGCCGCGTTCAGGCCATCTTCCCGCCGGTCCGCGCTCGGTACCTCCGCCTCGTCCAGACCGCGTCGGGGCCCCATCGGGGCTGGGCCGCCCGCGAGCTGTTCGCCTACGCTCCCGGAGGCCCGCGCCCCCCCGTCCCCCGACCGGGGGAGCTCACGGCGGCCCTCCGCCGCGAGGGGATCCGCTTCGTCTACGCGAATCACTGGCTATCGGCCTGGGTACGGGTCGACTCCCGCGACACGATCGGTGCGCAGGACTCCAACATCAACGTCAACGACTACTCGCGTACCGAGCCTGACCCCACGGAGCTCGTGCCCGTGCGCCTCGAGGCGGGCCTCGGCTTCCTCCTCGGCGCCGACGCGGACCCGGCGGCGGTGCGCACCATGCTCGCGAGCCAGCCCGTTGTGGTGCGGGAGAGAACGGCCGGCCCGTATCGGCTCCTCGTCCTGGAGCCCACCTCCTTGCCCCACCGACTGGACAAGACTGGCTGGCACGTCAGCGCAAGCGAGAACGCCGAGCACGCCCAGCGCGCCGTCGACGGCGACCGGCGCACGCAGTGGGTCTCCCGGAGCCCGGGACGGCCCGAGCTGACCGTCACGCTCGACCTCGGTCGCCCGCGCGACCTCCGCGGCGTCGAGGTCCGGCCCGGTCTCCCCGGCCGAGAACTGCGGCTGGCCGGCTCCCTCAACGGCACGACCTGGACCCCGATCGACCCGCTCACCTGGGCCGGCGCGCTCTACTGGACCGGCTCCGAGCTCCTCCGGAATGGCGGGCCAAAGTGGGCCGTCGCGTTTCCCCGCACTACCCTGCGCTACCTCCGCTTGAGCCCGGCCGAGCCCCTTGGGGGTCCCTGGACCCTCGCGGAGATCGAGGGCCTGGAATGAGCGGCCAGGAGCGTCACAGGCCGTTCGGTTCCCGAGTGGTGCCAGCAACCGGAATCGCGTGGCTGGCGGTTCCCGGCCTTCTCGCCCTCGGGGCGGGCGTCCGCGCCCTCCGCTTCGCCGCCCCGTTCCACTGGCCCTTCCACTGGGATGAGGCCCAGGTGGCCATGCCCGCCCTGCGGATCCTCGGCGGGAGCCTCCCGGCCAACATCGTCGGTCCCGAGTACTTCGGGGCCGGTCCATCCTATGTCCTGGCGGCCTGGTTCGCGGTCGCCGGGGCATCGACCCGGGCGCTCGACTGCTTCGCGTACGGCCTCGGCCTGCTCATCTTCTGGACCGGCTGGCTGGTCCTCCGGCGATTCTTGGATCGGCCCGCGGCGCTCCTGGGGCTGGCGATCCTCGCCGTGCCTCCCTTCTTCCTCGGCCAGTGGAGCTTCACGGCGATCCCGAACCATCCCGCGCTCCTGGTCGTCGGCAACCTGTGCCTGCTCGCGACCCACACGATCTTCGTCGCGGACCCGGGCCGGTGCAGGGCGATCCTCGTCCTGGGGATGCTCGCGGGGTTCGGCTGGTGGCTGGACCCGCTGATCATCGTGTACCTCGCGCCCTTCGCGATCCTGGCCCTCAGGACCGGGCTCGCATGGCGACCGCGCGTCGGCTGGCTCGCTCTCGGGCTGCTTCTCGGCGGGCTCCCTCAATGGCTGTACGAGCTCTCGTACTTCCCGTCGGCGAAGTTTGCGTTGCACCAGGCCGGCGGGGTGGCCGTGACGCCCTTCCGCGGGCGCATCGAAGCGGTCGTAGGAGACTTTCTCCCCCGGCTCCTCGGTCTCCACCTCAAGGCAGGGCGGCCGTGGATCGTAGCCTTCCTCCTCGTGGCCGTGCCCCTCTGGCTGGGTGCCCTCGCCTGGGCGGCCCGCCGGGTTCGGCCCGAGCTGGCCTGGCTGCTCGGCCGGCGCGGCCGGATCGGCCGCGGCCACGTCATCCTCTGGATCGTCACCGCCACCAACGTCGGGCTGGTGCTCGCCACACAGCGCGCGATCGACCACTACTACCTCCTCCCGCTCTACTCGGTGCTCCCCTGCTGGATGGGCGAATTCCTCGACTGGCTCCGCCGGCGCCGCCCGCTCCTCGCCGACGTCGCGCTGGCCACTCTGCTCGGGCTCACGTTCTGGCCGCACTGGTACGACAGTCTCGGGACGACGCCTCCCGGTATGCGCCGGTGGGCAATCCTGGAGAGACGCGTCGAGGCGCTCCTCCCGTGGCTCGAGGGCCGCGGATTCGATCGCGTCTACCTCGGGGACACGACTCCCCATCTCTACTCGTATGGAGCCACGTACCTGGCGGGTGGGCGGATCGTCTTCGCCGACCTCTGGCGGGAAGCGATCGTGAGCCACGGTCAGGCCGTCGACGGGGCGGTGAACCCGCCGATCGTCGCCCCCGAGACGGCGGCACGCCCGCTGCGGGAGAGCCTCCAGGGAATAGGTGTCGGGTTCCGCGAGACCCCGCTCGGCGACCTGCGAATCCTCGAGCCGGAGCCCCGCTTCGCGACGACGTTCGTCCCCCTCCGCCGAGACCGCTGGACCGTCACGGCCAGCGACAACCCCGAGCGCGCCCGCGATCTGCTCGACGGCGACGTCGCGACCGTGTGGGACTCCAGACGCGCACAGGAGCCGGGGCAGTGGCTCGCGGTGGACCTGGGCACTCCCGAGCTCCTGGCCCGCGTCGACCTCCTGGCCATCGACTGGCAGAACATGCCCGGCGGATTCCGTGTCGAGGTGTCCGAGACCGGCGAGCGGTGGGAGACGGTCGTGTCGGTCCCCGAGTACTGGGGCCCCCTCTTCTTCTCCGAGCATCATCCGTTCCTCAAGGTCCGTCGGGGACGCGTGCAGGCCGTCTTCCCTCCGGTCCGGACGCGCCACGTGCGGATCGTCGAGACGGCATCGGTGGCCAACCGGAGCTGGTCGGGGCGCGAGCTGTTTGCGTACGCCCCCGGCGGCCCACGCCCGCCCGTGCCTCGTGCCGGCGAGCTCGCGGCGGCCCTCCGCCGCGAGGGCGTCCACTTCGTCTACGCCAGCCACTGGCTGTCGGCCTGGGTGCGGATCGACTCGCGCGGCGCCATCGGCGCGCAGGAATCCAACATCAACGTGAACGACTCCTCGCGCACCGAGCCCGACCCCACGGAGCTGGTCCCCGTCCGCCTCCAGCCGGGTCACGGGATCCTCCTCGGCGCCGATGCGGATCCGGCGGCGGTGCGGGCCGCGCTCGCAGGGCAGCCCGTCGGCGTGCGCGAGAGCATGGCGGGTCCGTACCGGCTGCTCACCCTGGACCCGTCGGCCCCTCCCCGCCGCCTCGAGAAGAAGGGCTGGCGCGCCAGCGCGAGTGAGAACACCGAGCAGGCCGGGCGCGCGATCGACGGCGACCGCCGCACGCAGTGGGCCTCCCGGGCGTCAGGCGGGCCCGAGCTGGCCGTCACCCTCGATCTGGGGCGGCCGCGGGAGCTCCGCGGCGTCGAGGTGCGGCCCGGTCTCCCCGGCCGCGAGCTACGCCTGGTCGCCTCCCTCGACGGCGCGACCTGGACTCCCATCGAGCCGCTCGCCTGGGCGGGCTCGCTCTACTGGACGGGCTCGGAGCTCCTCAGGAACGGCGGGCCGAAGTGGGCCGTCGCGTTCCCGCGAACGACCCTCCGCTACCTCCGCCTGAGTCCGGCGGGGCCGCTCGGGGATCCCTGGACTCTCGCCGAGATCGAGGGCCTGGAATGACGCCCCCGGCACCTGATGCGCGCGGCCGCTGGGCGTGGCTGGCGGTTCCCGGCCTTCTCGCCCTCGGGGCGGGCGTCCGCGCCCTCCGGTTCGTCGCCCCGTTCCACTGGCCCTTCCACTGGGATGAGACCCAGGTGGCCGTCCCCGCCCTGCGGATCCTTGGAGGAAGCCTCCCGACCAACGTGACGGGTCCGGAGTACTTCGGCGCCGCACCCGCCTACGTCCTCGCGGTCTGGTTCGCCATCGCCGGGTCCTCGACGACGGCGCTCGACTGCTTCGCGTACGGCCTCGGACTGCTCATCCTCTGGACGGGCTGGCTGGTCCTCCGACGGTTCCTCGATCGTCCCGCGGCACTCCTCGGGCTGGCGGTCCTCGCCGTGCCCCCCTTGTTCCTCGCCCAGTGGAGCTTCACGGCGATTCCGAACCATCCCGCGCTCCTGGCCGTCGGCAATGTCTGCCTGCTCGCCACTCACACGATCTTCGTCGCCGATCCGGGCCGTCGCCGGGCCATCCTCGTTCTCGGGTTGCTGGCGGGGTTCGGCTGGTGGCTGGACCCGCTGATCGTCGTCTACCTCGCCCCGTTCGGCGTCCTGGCGCTCAGGACCGGACTCGTCTGGCGGCCGCGGATCTGGTGGTTCGCCGTCGGGCTGCTCGTCGGCGGGGTGCCCGAGTGGCTGTACGAGCTCTGGTACTTTCCGTCGGCGCGGTTCGCCCTGCACCAGGCCGGCGGGGTGCCGGTGGCGCTCTTCCACGAGCGCCTCACCACGGTCGTGGGGAGCTTCCTGCCCAGGCTCCTCGGGCTCCAGCTCCAGGCGGGGCGGCCCTGGATCGCGGCCTTCCTCCTCGTGGCCGTGTCCCTCTGGCTGGCCGCCGTCGCCCGGGCGGCCATCCGGGACCGGGCGGGGCTGTCCTGGCTGTTCGGGCTGCGGAGCCGGACCGCGCCCGGGCAGGTCATTCTCTGGATCGTCGCCGGCACCAATCTGGCCCTGGTGCTCGTCACCCAGCGCGCGATCGACCATTACTATCTCCTTCCCCTCTTCTCGGTGCTCCCGTGCTGGATGGGCGAGTGCCTCGACTGGCTGCGCCGACGCCGGCCCCTGCTCGCGAGCGCCGCGCTGGCGGGGCTGCTGGCGCTCCACGGGTGGGCGAACTGGCAGGACAGCGTCGGAACCACGGACCCGACCGCGCCGCGATGGTCCGCCTTGAAGGAGCGCGTCGGACCGACGCTCCGCTGGCTCGAGGAGCACGGACTCTCCCGGGCCTATCTGGTCCAGGCATTTCACCTGTCGTCCTACGGGATGACCTACCTGGCAGGCGGGCGGGTCGTCCTCGCCGAGCTCTGGCGCGAGCAGCTCGTGGACCACGCGCGACTCGTCGACGCGGCGCTGAGCCCCCCGATCGTGGCCACCGAGACGGAGGCGCGCGTGCTCCGCGCGGGTCTCCGGGGGATCGGCATGGGGATCCGGGAGACCCGGATCGGCGGCCTGCTCGTGCTCGAGCTCGAGCCGCAATTCACGACGGCGTTCGTCCCTCTGCCCCGGGGCCGATGGACGGTGACGGCCAGCGACCGCGCGGCCCGAGCCAGCGATCTGGTCGACGGCGACGCCGCGACGTCGTGGGACACGGGCGGGGAGCAGACACCCGGGCAGTGGCTCGCGGTCGATCTGGGAGCCCTGCAGCTCGTGACCCGCGTCGACCTGCTGGCGATCGACTGGCAGGACCTGCCCGGCGGCCTCCAGGTCGAGGTGTCCGAGGACGGCCAGCGGTGGGAGACGGTCGTCACGGTGCCCGAGTACTGGGGACCGCTGTTCTTCTCCGAGCACCACCCCTTCCTCAAGGTCCGCCGGGGACGCGTGCAGGCCATCTTCCCGCCCGTCCGCGCTCGACACCTGCGTCTCGTCCAGACCGGGTCGGTGCGCCACCACACGTGGTCGGCGCGCGAGCTGTTCGCGTACGGCCCGGGAGGGCCGCGTCCGCCCGTGCCGCGCGAAGGAGAGCTCACGGCCGCCCTCCGCCGCGCGGGGATCCACTTCGTCTACGCCAACCACTGGCTGTCGGCCTTGGTGCGGGTCGATTCGCGTGACGCCATCGGCGCTCAGGAATCGAACATGAACGTGAATGACTACGCGCGCACCGACCCCGATCCTACGGAGCTGGTCCCGCTGCGCCTCGAGCCCGGACACGCGATTCTCCTCGGCGCCGACGCGGATCCGGCGGCGGTGCGGGCGGCGCTCGCGGGGCAGCCCGTCACCGTCCGAGAAAGCGCGGCGGGCCCCTACCGCCTCCTCGCCCTCGTACCCACGCCCCCGCCGCACCGCCTCGCCAAGACCGGCTGGCGCGCGAGCGCGAGCGAGAACACCGAGCAGGCCCAGCGCGTCATCGACGGAGACCGGAGCACGCGGTGGGTCTCCCGGGGGCCGGGCGGGCCCGAGCTGGCCGTCACCCTCGATCTGGGGCAGCCGCGGGAGCTCCGCGGTGTCGAGGTGCGGCCCGGCCTCCCCGGCCGCGAGCTGCGCCTGTCAGCCTCGGTCGACGGCGTCACGTGGACCTCCCTCGAGCCGCTGGCCTGGGCGGGGTCGCTCTACTGGACCGGCTCGGAGCTCCTGCGCAACGGCGGGCCGAGGTGGGCCGGCGCGTTCCCCCGGACGAGCCTCCGCTACCTCCGGCTGAGCCCGGCCGGGCCGCTCCGGGATCCCTGGACCATCGCGGAGATCGAGGGCCTGGAATGAGGCCGCCGGCGCGGGGACCGGGGAACCCTGGGCGGGCCTGGTCGCGTTTTCTCGACGGGAGCCTCATACTCGACAAGGGCTAACCCCGACACCGGGCCCGCGACCCTCCGCCCCTCGAACTCCGATTGAAGAGGAGGCCGCCATGCTCCGACCCCGCCTCGCGAGAATCGTCCCGCTGGTCACCCTCGCCGCGGTGGCGCTCGCCAGCCCCGCTCTGGCGCTGGACGTCGGGCAGAAGGCCCCGGACTTCGTCCTGAATGCGCCGGGCGGCAAGCAGGTCAAGCTCGCGGACCTGCTCGGCAAGGGGCCGATCGTCCTCTACACGTTCATCGGCGCGTTCAACGGCCCCTGAACGAAGGAGATCACCGGGCTGGACGCCCGGCTTGCGGACTTCCAGGCGCTCAACGCTCAGCTCGTCGGGATCAGCGTGGACTTCGTTTCCGCCCTCGATGCCTTCCAGAAGCAGATCGGGGTCAAGCACCCGCTCCTGTCGGACCAGCGGCGGCAGATGTTGCCCGCCTACGGCGCAATGGTCACCGACGAGAAGAGTCCCATCTTCCGCTACGCCAAGCGCGCCTACTTCATCCTCGATCGCGAGGGCACCGTCCGGTTCGTCAAGATCCAGGACAATGCGCTGGACCTCCTGGAGCCGGAGGACCTCCTCAAGGCCCTCCGCGAGAGCGGGGCGTCGTGATCCGACGGCGCGGGCTGGCCGTCCTCGGCGCGCTCCTGGTCGCGAGCCTGGCCCTCCCCGCACCGGCCGCGAGCCCCGACCTCGGCGCGCTGGACTTCCAGGCCTACGAGTCTCCCAAGCCTGCGCCCGCCTTCAGCCTTCCGGATCTCGCCGGGCACACCTGGACCCTCGCCGAGCTCCGGGGAAAGGTCGTCCTGCTCTTCTTCTGGGCGACGTGGTGACCGGATTGCCGGGAGGAGTTGCCTCCCGTCAACCGGCTCTACTCGGAGCTGAAGGACCGCGGCCTCGAGGTCCTGCTCGTGAACTTTCGTGAGGATCCGGCCCAGGTCGGCAAGGTCGCGCAGGAGCGCGGCTACGTCGCCCCGGTCCTGCTCGATCGCAGCGGCGACGTGACCGGCCGTCTCTACGGCGTGTGGGGACCGCCCACCGTCTACGTGGTCGACCGCCAGGGGCGTCTGGTCGCCCGCGCCGTCGGCGCGCGGAACTGGTCACAGCCGGCGGCCCGTCAGCTCCTCCTGGCTCTCCTCGACGCGAGCCCCTGACCCGGTTCCGCGGGCCGCCCCGCGCGGCCGGGGCGGCCCGCGCGCCGGCTACGCGCTCACCGGCTGCTCGGCCTCGACCTGAGCCAGCCAGAGCGTCACGTTCATCTCCTCGATACAGCGTCCGCGCGATCGCCATGTGCTCCTGCGCCTTGGCGCGGTCACCGGCGCGACGATGCCACTGGCCGAGGCCCAGATGGCAGTGGGCGACCAGCGGCTGCATTCCGAGCTCGGTGGCGAGGACGAGCGCCTGCCGGTAGTGCTCCTCGACCGTGAGCGGCCCGGCCGCGTCGCTCTGCGCCGCGATCTCGCCGTGGAGCCACCGGATCCACGCCTCGTGGCCTCGCTGGCCTCGCTGGCGCGCCAGATCGAGGGCGCGGTCCGCCAGCTGGCTCGCGTCCCGTGTGCGGCCCGCCCGCAGGTAGGCCTCGGCCAGCCCCAAGGACGGGACCGGCTCGAGCCAGTGCCGGTGCCCTCGCTCGAGCGCCTCTTCCAGCAGGGGAATCGCCTCGGCCGCTCGCCCCGCCAGCGTGTAGGCGACGCCCAGGTGACCCGCGATCACGTCGAACAGAGCCGCGAGCTGCCACTGCCGGCAGAGCGCCAGGCTTCGCTCGAGCGTTGTCACCGCCCGCGGCAGATCGCCCTGACGGACACGGAGGATCCCCTCCCCCAGCGCCAGGAAGGTCTGCGAGTACGGGTGGTTGATCGTCTCGGCGATGCGCAGGCTCTCGTCGAGAACGGGCTGCGCCTCTCTGAACTCGCCGAGCTCGGCGAGGCTCCAGAGCAGGAGCGCCCGGGGAAGAATGGCAGGCTCGGCGTGCAGGCCGTGAGGGCCGAGGCGCTCGAGCCGCACGTCCCCCTGGAGCAGGCCGATGTTCTTCCGGGCGAACTTCGTCGCCCTCCGGTAGTTGCCGAGCGTGAGGTACGCCATGGCCAGGTACAGGCTCGCCACGACCTGCACCGTGCTGTCCCCGATGGCCGCCCCGATGTCGAGCGCCCGCCGCCCGTACTCGACGCCCTGGGCCCGTTCCTCGCGCGTCGAGAACATGGGGGTCAGGAGGGCGAACGTCATCGCCAGCCGCCTCTGATCGCCCAGCGCCGTCGCGAGGTGCTCCGCGCGCTTGAGACAGTCGAACACCCGGCGGAACTCCGCCAGCGGCCACAAGGCGTTCCGGAGATCGAACTGAATGTCGATCGCCTGCTCGAGGAGCTCGCGCCGCTCGGGAAGGTGGCCCAGCGCCGCCACGGCCTCGTCGAACCAGGCCGCGGCATCCCGGTGCGCCGACCGGGCCATCGCCTGGAGTCCCGCGCGCCGCGCGTAGTCGACGGCCTTCTCCCACGCCTCGGCCTGGATCGCGTGGTGCGCCAGCCGCTCGACGAGCTCCTCCCGGCCTTCCCGCTGCCAGCTCTCGAGAACGTCGACGATCCGGGCGTGGAGAGCCCGCCGCTGCGCGGGCAGGAGGCTCGCGTACGCCACCTCGTGAGTCAGCGCGTGCTTGAACGTGTATTCGAGCTCCGAGGCCGCGCGCGTCTCGTAGAGGAACTCCGCGCCCTGGAGCCGGGCGAGCCGCTCGCGCAGGACCTCGTCGGCCGGATCCAGGATCGCCTGGAGCAGGAGGAAGGGAAGGCTCCGTCCGATGACCGCCGCCGCCTGAAGGACGCGCTTGTCCTCGGCCGCCAGCCGGTCGATGCGGGCCATGAGCACTCCCTCGACGGTGTCCGGGACCACCGACCCCGGCGTGGGGCTGCCGCCCTCGGCCACCGCCCGGGCCAGCTCCTCGGTGAAGAACGGATTCCCCTCGGCCTTGGCGACGATCATCTCGACCGTGGGCTCGTCGACCTCGGCGGCGCCGATCACGTCCCGGACCAGGCTCAGGCTCTCCCGGGCCGACAGCGGCTGGAGCGCAACCTGGGTCGCGAAGGACCTGTCCATCCACGGCGGCCGGTATCCCGGCCGGTGGGTGGTGACGAGGAGGATCCGCGCACCCGCGACGACGTCGACGAGCGTCCCGAGATATTCCTCCGAGGTCCGGTCGACCCAGTGGAGGTCCTCCACGACGAGCACGAGCGGCCCCAGGCCGGCAAGTCGCCGGGTCAGCTCGCGCAGGGCCTCGAAGGTCCGAGCCTTGACCACCTCGGGGCTGAGGCGCCCCGGCGCCTCGCCGCCCTCACCGGGACCCAGGAGCTCGAGCAGGTACGGCGTCACCGCGAGCGCATCCATGCCGGCGCGGTCCAGTGTCGCCCGCAGCTTCTCGCGGATGCCCTCCGGCCCGTCGGTCTCGACGATCGCGCACGCCGCCCGGAGGAGCTCGACGATCGGGAGACATGGGATCGGCGTCGCGTAGGGAAGGCAGTGCCCTTCGAGGAAGAGGCCGTCGGACAGGCCCCGGCGCAGCTCGACGACCAGCCGCGACTTGCCGATGCCCGCCTCGCCGGCGATGGCGACCACCTGTCCCTGGCCCCCCACCGCCGCCGCCAGCCGGCTCCGCAAGAGGTCCAGCTCGTGGTCACGGCCGACGAAGCGCGTGCGACGACCGCCCGCGGCCTCCCCTCGCTCGAGCCCATCGAGCCGGAACGCCGCCCGGCGTCCGGGCGCGGCGCCGAGCGGGAACAGGTCGAATCCCCGGGCCAGGAAGGGCGCCCCCGCGGCGCTGACGACGACCGTGCCGGGCTCCGCGCCCTCCAGCAGGGCGCCCATCGCGCCCAGCACCGTCCGCTTGTCCTCCGCGTCGACCAGCGAGGCGTCCGGAAGGCGTCCGAGGAGGAATGACCCCAGGTCGATGCCGATCCGGAGACCCGGGCCGGGACCGCCGTCCGACGTGCGCTCGACGGCCCGCTGCATGGCGACCGCCGCCAGCGCCGCCCGGCGCACCGGGTCCTCGATCGGCTCGAGCCCGAAGAGCGCGACGAACCCGCTGGCCCCGAGCTCCTCCACGCGGCCACCGAACGACCGCGCCTTGTCGACGAGGACTTCGATCACCCGCCCGGTGTCGAGGGGGCCGATGTCGCGTCCGGACGCGAGCCTCGCCAGGAGGACGGCCAGGCGCCGGCGCTCCCAGCGGATCCCGGTGCGCGCGGGCGGGACGCCCGCCGCTGCCACAGCGGGAAGTGGCGGGGGCGGCGACGCGGGCGCGGGCTGTCGAGGCCGGCGGGGCGGCGCCGGAGCGCCGGGACGCAGCCCGTGCTTCTCCATGCGGTAGCGGATCGTGTTGCGGGAGATGCCCAGGCGCGCCGCCGCGCGCGTGACGTTCCAGCCGGTGGCCTCGAGCGCCTCCTGGACGTGGGCCCGCTCGGCGCCATCCACGACCGCGGCCAGCGTCCGCGGGGCGGCCACCTCCAGCGCGGCGCCGGTGGCACCGGGGCTCGGCCCCTCGTCGGAGAGACCCAGGACGTCGGCCGTGACGACGGGCGCCTCGGCGAGCAGCGTCACGCGCTCCATGACGTTGATGAGCTCGCGGACGTTGCCAGGCCACCGGTAGGCGACGAGCGCCGCCCGGGCGTCGGGCGCCAGCGTCTTCGCCGGGAGCCCGTAGTCGGCGCACGCTCGTGCCAGGAAGTGCTCCGCGAGGAGCACGACGTCATCCTGCCGCTCCCGCAGGGGCGGCAACGTGAGGGTCAGGACCGCGAGGCGATGATAGAGATCCTCGCGGAATCGGCCCGCCCGCGTCGCGGCCTGCAGGTCGAGATTGGTCGCGGTGATGATCCAGACGTCCACCGGCTCGCTCTGGGTCGCGCCGAGACGCCGGACGGTGCGCTCCTCCAGCACCGTGAGGAGCTTGGCCTGCAGGCCATCGGGCAGGAGCCCGATCTCGTCCAGGAACAGCGTCCCCCGGTGGGCGGACTGGAACAGCCCCTTCTTCGCCTGGCGGGCATCCGTGAACGCGCCCCGCTCGAATCCGAACATCTCCGCCTCGAGCAGGGTCTCGGGAATCGCCGCGCAGTTGACGTCGACGAAGGGTCCACCGGAACGGGGGCCCGCCCGGTGGAGCGCCCGGGCCACCAGGCCCTTGCCGCTACCGGTCTCCCCCTGGATCAGGACGGGCGGCAGGCGACGGACGTCGGACGCGCGGGCCACCAGGCGGGCGATCCGCTCCCGGATCGCCACGATGCCAGGGCTCTCGCCAACCAGCTCGGGCATGAGGGTCATGGCGCTGGCCCATCGTGCCCCGGTGGATCATGGTGGTCAAGCTTCCACCACCACCACCTACCACCACCGGGGATATATCTGTCCAAGTAGTTGGATTCATTGTCATTCGTCATGGCATCTGGGTTGCGATACCACTCGGCGGATGTGGGCGATCAACCCTGACAGGAGGTAGCAAGCGATGACTAGGGGACGGTACCTACGCTCAGCTCTGGCAGTGTCCCTCACGCTGGTGGTGGTCGGGCTGGCCGGGAACGCGGCGGCCCTCGCCACCGCCGACGACCCCTGGGCTCCGGCGATCCAGCAGGTCGACACCGCGCTCGCCCGCAAGGAGTACAGCGCCGCGCTGCGGGCCGCCAACGATGCCTACACCCTCGCGCTCGGGACCACGCGCTGGGACGGGATGATCTGTGCCGGAGATCTCTATCGCCGGATCGGTGAGGCCACGGGCCTTCGGCGGTCGTTCGAGAGCAAGGCCCGCGAGGCCTACCAGAAGGCCTTCTTCCGCGCCCGGCAGCAGGCGTCGGTGGAGGGCATCCTCCGAGCGACGGAGGGCTACGCCGCGCTCGGGGACACGCAGATGGTCGGGCTCGGGCTCCGGGTGGCCGAGCGACTGGCGGCGCGGGACCCGGAGGCCCAGGCGGACATCCGCACGTTCCGGGCTCGCCTCGGCGACACCCTTCCCGTCGGGGAGCTCCGGTAGTGGTCACGCGGAGGCCCGCGGCGGGGATGACGAGGGTGGAGCAGAAGGTGGGCGCGCGCGAGACGGTCCTCAGTAACTCGTGGCGCGGGCACCTCCGAGGTGTGGACCGCGCCCTCGGGCAGCGCGACGTCGACGAGGCCCGGCGAGCCTGGAAGAGCGCCCACCTCGCTGCGGTCGAGAGCTTCAGCTGGGAAGGCCTGATCGCGACGGGGCAGGCCTCGCTCCGGATCGGCGACGCCACGGAGGGGCGAACGCTCGCCGAGCCGGCGGCCCGGCGAGCGTTCTTCGCCGCCCTCTACCGCGCGTGCCGGGAGAACTCGGTCGAGGGAATCCTTCGCGCCGCGGAGGCCTTCGACGATCTCGGCGATCGCGAGGTCGTCGAGGAGTGCCTGGGTCTCGCCGAGCTCCAGGTGGACGGCGAGCAAACGCGCCGGCGCGTGGCGGACTTCGTCGGTCGCCTGGGCGTCAGGCCGGAGCCGGCGAGCGATGACGGTGCGCCGGCCAGCGCGGCCGGGGCGGCCTGAACCGACACCGCGGAAACGCGCTGGAGGGACACACACCATGACCGGTGACGCCCACCCCCAGACCCGTTCGCTCGACCCTTCCACTGGCGACGGAGCCTGGTCCCGCGCCCCCTGGCTCCTCGTGGTGGCCCGCGGCCATGCGCGCCTCGTCGCCGAGCTCCGGGCCATGTTCCGCGACGACCCGCGAGTGCAGGTGATCGAGAACCGCCGAGAGGATCACGCGCTCCTGCCGCGCAGCGCGACCGTGACCCGTCAGGGGTTCCCGGCGGGCTGAGCCCGCGCCCGCGACGCCGGGCCGGACTCTTCGAGCCCAGCGCGTCCCGCACGCCACCGCCCCAGGAGGCCGGGCCGTCAGGCCCCGGCCGGGTCATCAACCGTCAGCGGCGACGGCCGCGCCTCACAGCACCTTCCGCGGGTCCAGCGCGTCCCGCAGGCCGTCGCCGATGAAGTTGATCGACAGCACCGCGAGGAAGATCGCCGTGCCCGGGAAGATGGCCCAGTGCGGCGCGAAGTCGAGGTTGTCCTTCGCGTCGAAGAGAATCCGGCCCCAGGTCGGGATGTCGGGCGGGAAGCCGAGCCCGAGGAACGAGAGCGTCGACTCGAGGATGATCGCCGCGGCCACGTCGAGCGAGCCGGCCACGATGACCGGGCCGATGGCGTTGGGGAGGACGTGGCGAACGACCTGCCGCGCGGCGGGCACTCCCAGCGCGCGGGCGGCCTCCACGAACTCCTTCTCGCGAAGCGAGAGGAACTGCGCGCGCACGAGACGGGCAACGGGCATCCAGCGCAGAGACCCGATCACCGCGACGATCAGCACGAACGCGCCCATCTCCGGACCGAGTATCTTCTTGATCGAGTCTCGGAACAGGTAGACGACCAGCAGGAAGATGGGCAGCTGGGGCAGCGACAGGAAGAGGTCGGTCCACCGCATCAGGACGCTGTCGACCGCGCCGCCGAACTGTCCAGCCACCGCTCCGACCGTCGTGCCCACGCAGATCCCGATCAGCATCGCGACGACGCCCACCGCCAGGGAGATCCGGCCCCCGTAGAGGATCCGGGCGAGGATGTCCTGCCCGAGGTCATCGGTGCCGAGCGGATGGGCGGACGAGGGCGCCTGCAGCTTCGCCCGGAAGTCGATCTCGTCGATCGGGACGCGGTAGACGAACGGTCCGACGACGACGGCCAGGACCATGGCCGCGAGCACGACCAGCCCGACCATGGCGAGCCGGTGCCGCCGGAATCGCCGGGTGGCCTCGGCCCAGAGCGAGTCGGACCGCCGGGCAGGCGCCCGGGCCAGCTGCCCCGCCAGCGCCTCCGAGACCGTCCCGTTCGCCGCCATGGCCTCCCTCAGCGGAACGAGATACGCGGGTCGAGCCACCCGTACAGGAGATCCGCCAGCAGCCCGAACACCACCACCAGCGCCGCATACACGAACGTGACGCCCATGATCACCGGCGTGTCGTTCGACAGGATCGAGCTGATCAGGAGGGAGCCGATGCCGGGCACCCGGAAGATCTGCTCGGTCACCACTGCTCCCGTGAAGATCTGCGGCACCTGGATCGCGAGCAGGGTCACGACGGGGATGAGCGCGTTTCGCACGACGTGCTTCACCAGCGTCTTTCGCTCCGCGAGTCCCTTCGAGCGCGCGGTGCGGATGTAGTCGAGCTGGATGACGTCGAGCACCGACGACCGCACGAAACGCGTGAGCTGGGCTCCCTGGAACAGACCGAGGACGGTGATGGGCATGACGCCTTGCTTCAGGTTCTCCCACAGCCAGCGAAGGCCGGTCTCCTGGATGTCCGCTCGATAGATGAACGGCAGCCAGTCGAGATAGATGCTGAAGAGGAGAATGAAGAGCAGCCCGGTGAAGAATGTCGGCAGGGAGAACCCGATGAAGGCCAGCGTCGTGGCCACCTGATCGAACAGCGAGTACGGCCGCCGCGCGGACAGCACGCCGACGGGAATCGCGATCGCGAGGGCCAGGACCTGGGCAGAGCCCAGGACGAAGAGCGTGGTCGCCAGTCGCTGCCGGATCAGGACGTCGACGTTCACGCGGCTCACGAACGAGAAGCCCCAGTCGCCCTTGACCATCGAGGAGAACCATCGGACGTAGCGGATGGCGACCGGATCGTCCAGCCCAAACTGCTTGCGGAGGTTCGCCCGCACCTCGGGGGGGACGTTGGGATTGGTGGCGAGCTCGCCGAAGGGGTCGCCCGGCGCCAGGGCGAGGATCGTGAACAGGACGAGGCTGATGCCGATGAGCACCGGCAGCGCGGTGACGAGCCGGCGGACGACGTAGGCCGTCATGATGGCGCCGGGCCGGACGTCCGGCCCCTAGCCACCGCGCGAGCCCTCCGGGTCCGGCGCCGTCACCGCGTCCAGGCTCCCCGCTCCGCCGGTCAGGCTTCCCGGTACCAGTGCGCCAGGTTCCAGAAGCTCGAGTCCCACCCGCTGATCTCGGTGCCCTTCAGCTTGCTCCCGACCCCCGAGACCCAGTTCCGCCAGACGAGCGGGATGACGACCATGTTCTGCACGACGAGGTCGTTCATCCGGATGAAGTGGGCCGCCCGCTTCACCGGGTCCATCTCGGTCTCGGCCGCCTTGTACAGGCGGTCGAACTCCTCGTTGCGCCAGCGCGTCGTGTTGCGCCCCGAGAACTTGTTCTCCTTGGTGGCCACTTCCCACGACGGGAAGACACGCATGGACGGCAGGGGGTCGACGTCGAACTGCCAGGCGTACATCTGGAGATCGGCGCTGAAGTGCCCGATGTTGTCCGGGTTGGCCTCGTCGGAGCCGAAGAAGACGGATGCGACCACCGTCTTCAGCTCCATCTCCATCCCGGCCTTGGCGGCCGCCTGCTTGATGATGGCCTGCTCCTTCTGCCGGAGCGGGTTGATCGAGGTCTGGAGCAGGAGCTTCAGCCGCTTGCCGTCCTTGGCGCGGACCCCGTCGGCGCCGCGCTTCCAGCCGGCATCGTCGAGGACCTTGTTGGCCTTGTCGACGCTGAACTCCCACCGCATGTTCTTCGACTGGAAGCGGCTGGGGGCGTTGACGTAGTTGGCCGTCGCCTGCCCGGCCCGCCCGTAGAGCTGCTCCTGCATGGACCCGCGATCGATCACCAGGGACAGCGCCTGGCGGACCGCCGGATCGGAGAGCAGCGGGTGCTTGGTCTTCAGGCTGGAGCGCTCGCCGTCGACCTCGGTCCAGGGGTCGGTCTGGTTCACGTTGACGTGCTCGATGTTGCCGGAGACGGTGAAGTCCACGCGCCCCTTCCCGCCCTGCTCCATCCGCCGCAGGATGTCGTCCTCGACCTGGAGGTTCCAGGCGAAGTCGTACTCGCCGGTCTGGATGACCGCGCGCGCCGCCGAGGTCGCGTCCCCGCCGCCCTTCATCTCGACCCGGTCGAAGAACGGCCAGTTGGGGACGTGATAGTTCGGGTTCAGCTCGGCCCGGACGACGTCGTTGGGCTTGAAGTCCACGTACCGGTAGGGGCCGGTTCCCACCGGCTTCATGTTCGCCGGGGCCTCGCGGGACTTCGCGCCCTTGAACGGCTCGAAGACGTGCCGGGGGATGACGAGCCCCGTCGGGCCGCAGAAGGAGATCGCCCAGAACGGCGTCGGATTCTTGAAGCCGATCTTGACGGTGTGACTGTCGACCTTGTCGATCCGCGCGATGTCCTTGTAGTTGCCGGCCGTGGTCGCGGCGGTCGCCGGGTCGGCGACGAACTCCCAGGTGAACACCACGTCGTCCGCCGTGAAGGGCTTCCCGTCGTGCCACTGGACGTTCTTCTTGAGCTTCCAGGTGACCGAGAGACCGTCCTTCGCGACGCCGCCGTTCTCGAGGGTCGGCACCTCGGCGGCCAGGATCGGCACCAGGTTGCCGTCGGGATCGAACGCCGCCAGCGGCTCGCCGAAGAGCCGAGAGCCGTCGTTGTCCTTGACGCCCACCGCGAGGTGGCAGTTCAGGATGCTCACAGCCTGCCACCAGAGGGTCTTCAGCTCGCCGCCGCCGCCGCGCCGGGCCGGGGTGAACGCCGGCTTCGCCTGGGCCGCCGCCCGGCGGGGGATCCCCGCCGCCGCGAGGAGCTGCGCGACCATCGGCGCCGCCAGCCCCACGCCCGCGAGCATCCGGGTGAACTCTCGACGGCCGATCGTGCCGTCCTTGACCCGGCCGATCCACGCGCGCAGCTCGCGCTCATCCATGGGTCATCCTCCCTGCTCTGTCGATCCCGATGCGAGTGAACATCCGGCGAGGCCCGGCCCCGGCACACCGGCCGGCCCGCCGGGAGGGGCTTCGCCACCGACGAGGCGCGGCAACGCTCCCACCCGAGGTCCTGGGAAGGGAGGCCGGGGCCAGGGCGCCAGCTCTACGCCTCGCGGTACCAGTTGGCGTGGTTCCAGAAGTCGGACTCCCACGGGCTCTGCTCGGTGTTTCGGAGCTTGTTGGAGACCGCCGCCACGCGGGCCCGCCAGAGCACCGGGATCACGACGACGTTCTGGATCAGGAGGTCGTTCATCTTGATGAACATGGCCGCGCGCTTCACGGATCCATCTCGCTCTCGGCAGCCTTGTACGTCCGGTCGTACTCCTCGTTGCCCCAGCGCGTCGGGTTGCGGCCCGACCACTTGTTGGCCTTCGACGCGATCTCCTCGGTGAGGAACTGGTTCATGAACCGCTGCGGATCGGGGTGCACCATGGTGGTCGTGTACATCTGGATGTCGGCCTTGAAGTGCGGGAACGTGTCCCAGTTCGCCGGGTCGGACCCGAAGAAGACCGACGCGACGACCGCCTTGATCTCGACGTCGATCCCGGCCTTGGCCGCCGCCTGCTTGACGATGGCCTGGTTCTTCTGGCGGGGGGCGTTGGTGGACGTCTGGTACACGATCTTGAGGCGCTTGCCGTCCTTGGCGCGGATGCCGTCGGCGCCCCGCTTCCACCCGGCCTGATCGAGCAGCGCGTTGGCCTTGTCGACGTTGAACTCCCACTTCATGTTGGCCGAGCGGAACTTGGAGGGGGCGTTCAGGAAGTTGGCGCTGGTCCGGCCCTGGCGGCCGTAGATCTGCTCCTGGACCGCGGACCGGTCGACCAGGAGGTTCAGGGCCTGGCGCACGGCGGGGTCGGTGAAGAGGGGGTGCTTCGACTTCGGGCTGGACCACTCCCCGTCCACCTCGGTCAGGGGTCGGAGAAGTTGACCCCGATGAACTCGATGTTGCCGCCGTAGACGATCTCGACCTTGCCGCGACCACCTTGCTCCAGGCGAAGCAGGATGTCGTCCTCGACCTGCATGTTCCAGGCGTAGTCGTACTCGCCGGTCTGGATGACCGCGCGCGCCGCGGAGGCAGCATCTCCGCCGCCCTTCATCTCGAGCGTGTCGAAGAACGGCCGATTCGGCACGTGATAGGTCGGGTTCAGCTCGGCCTTGACGGAGTCCCCGGGCTTGAAGTCGACGATCCGGTATGGCCCGGTCCCCACGGGCTTCAGGTTGGCCGGCGCCTCGCGGGACTTCGCTCCCTTGAACGGCTCGAAGACGTGCTTCGGCAGGACCTGCCCGTTGGGGCCGCAGAACGGCTCGAAGGGAAACGGCGCCGGCCGCGTGAAGGTGATCTTGGCGGTGTGACTGTCCAGCTTGTCGATCCGGGCGATGTCCTTGTACGCCCCCGAGGTCACGGCCGCCGAGGCCGGGTCGGCCGCCCACTCCCAGGTCGCAACGACGTCGTCCGCCGTGAACGGCTTCCCGTCGTGCCAGGCGACGTTCTTCTTCAGCTTCCAGGTCACCGACGTACCGTCCTTCGAGATCCCGCCGTTCTGGACCGTCGGCACCTCGGTCGCCAGGACCGGGAGGAGGTTCCCGTCGGGATCGAACGAGCAGAGAGGCTCGTAGAAGATGCGCGAGGCGTCGACGTCCTTCGTCCCCGGGGAGAGGTGGGGGTTCAGGAGCACCGGGGCCTGCCACCACAGGGTCTTGACCGGTCCGCCGCCCCCACGCTTGGTGGGATTGAACGCCGGCTTCTGCTGGGCGTGAGCCACGCCCGATGCCGACAGCATCTGGGCCGCCATCGGCGCCGTCAGCCCGGCCGCGACCATCATCCGAGTGAACTCACGGCGGGTGACCGCGCCGTCCTTGACCCGCCCGATCCACTGCCTCAGCTCACGCTCATCCATGGCTCTCCCTCCGGTGGCGCTGCGTCTCGGACGCGAATCAGGCGGAGGGGCGGCGCCGGCTGGCCCGCCGGGGGACCGGGCGTCCCACCCTCGTCCGACTGAGACAGCCCTTTCATCTCGATACCCCGGGGGCTTGGCCCCGCCGCTCGGGCGCGGCCAAGCCCCCGAGCCGAACTACGCTTCGCGGTGCCAGTAGGCCAGGTTCGCGAGGTCGGAGTCCCACGCGCTGATGTCCGTGTCCTTCAGTTGGTGCGAGATCGCGGAGACCTTCGCGCGCCAGATCACGGGAATCACGACCACGTTCTGGATCAGGAGGTCGTTCATCCGGATGAACATGGCCGCGCGCTTGACGGGATCCATCTCGGCATCGGCCGACTTCCAGAGCTTGTCGTACTCCTCGTTGCGCCACCGCGTGGGATTGCGCCCCAGCCACTTGTTCTCCTTGGACGCCACCTCCCACGAGGTGAACTGGTCCATGAGCCGCTGGGGATCGGGATGGGTCATCGTGGTCGTGTACATCTGGAGGTCGGTCGCGAAGTGGGGGTACGTGTCCCAGTTGGCCGGGTCGGAGGCGAAGTACACCGACGCCACCACCGACTTGATCTCGATCTCGATGCCCGCCTTCGCGGCGGCCTGCTTCACGATGGCCTGCGTCTTCTGCCGGACGGCGTTGATCGAGGTCTGGTAGACCATCTTCAGCTTCTTGCCGTCCTTCGCGCGGATGCCGTCCGGGCCCTTCTTCCAGCCCGCGGCCTCGAGGATCTGGGCCGCCTTGTCGGGGTTCAGCTCCCACTTGTTGTTCTTGGAGCTGAACTTGGACGGCGCGTTCAGGAAGTTGGCCGTCGCCTGGCCCTGGCGGCCGTAGAGCTGCTCCTGCACCGAGCCCCGGTCGACCAGGAGGTTCAGCGCCTGGCGGACGGCCGGATCGGTCAGGAACGGATGCTTGGACTTGACGCTCGACCGCTCGCCGTCGACCTCGGTCCAGGGATCCGTGTTGTTGAGCTGGATGTGCTCGATGTCGCCGGCCAGGGAGATGCTGACTCTCCCCTTCCCACCCTGCTCCAGGCGCTTCAGGATATCGTCCTCGACCTGCATGTTCCAGGCGTAGTCGTACTCGCCGGTCTGGATGACCGCCCGCGCCGCCGACGCCGCGTCGCCGCCGCCCTTCAGCTCGATCGTGTCGAAGAAGGGCCGGTTGGGAACGTGATAGTTGGGGTTCAGCTCGGCCCGGACCATGTCACCCGGCTTGAAGTCCACGTACCGGTAGGCGCCGGTGCCGACGGGCTTGACGTTCGCCGGCGCCTCGCGCGAGTTCGCGCCCTTGAATGACTCGAACACGTGCTTGGGGATGATCTGGCCGGTCGGCCCGCACAGCGCCGTGTAGGGGAAAGGCTGGGGCCGGTTGAAGCTGACCTTGACCGTGAGGGCGTCGACCTTCTCGACCTTCACGACGTTGGGGAAGGCGCCGGCGGTCACGGCCGCGGTGGCCGGATCCGTCGCGTACTCCCAGTTGAACACCACGTCGTCGGCCGTGAAGGGCTTCCCGTCGTGCCACTGGACGTTTCGCTTGAGCTTCCACGTGACGGACGTGCCGTCCTTCGCGACGCCGCCGTTCTGGACCGTCGGCACCTCGGCCGCCAGGTTCGGGAAGAGGTTCCCGTCCGGATCGAAGGACGCGAGCGGCTCGTAGAAGATCCGGGAGCCGTCCTGGTCCTTCGTGCCGTTGGCGAAGTGCGGGTTCAGGAGGGTCGGCGACTGCCACCACAGCACCTTGACGGTGCCGCCGCCGCCGCGCTTGGTCGGCGCGAAGGCGGGCTTCGTCTGCGCGTGCGCAACGCCCGCGGCGGCGAGCATCTGAGCCGCCAGGGGTGCCGTCAGGCCGAGCCCGACCATCATCCGGGTGAAATTACGACGGGTGATGGTGCCGTCCTTCACCCGGTCAATCCAGTGCCGAAGCTCGCGCTCTTCCATGTCTGCCTGTCCTCCCGAGACTCGGATTTCGAGTGTGATTCCGCGCGCTTCCAAAGGACAAGCCTGCCCCGCGCGCGGAAAGGGGCCACGGACGTGGCCCGATCTTATGCCGGCCCCTGGCGGGGGTCAAGCCAACCCAGGGGCTGCTGATGGCCTGGGGGCGCCGCCCCGAGGGGCGCGGGAATCTTCGCCGCTCAGGGGGTCGTCCGGAACCCCGGGCTCACGGGGCCGTTCCTGAGCAACCGGAGCAGCTGAGAATCGCGCCAGTCCCAGAGCCGCTCGTGCGCAAAGTCCACGTCCCTGGGGCTCGTGTCCCAGTCCGCGTTGCGAGGCGACGGATAGTAGAAGGCGCCCACGGCCTGGACCAGGACCGAGGCGGCGAAGGCCGCGGCGAAGAGCCACCGCCCCACGGGCCCGCGCCGGATCGCCGGCCAGACGGGCACCACCCCGAGGACCATGGCCGGCAGGACGTCGGCGAGGAGGCGGGGGCCGAAGGAGTGTCCGCCCCACCACACCGAGAACTGCGCGATGGTCCCGATGCCGACCGCGACGGCGACGGCCGCGCATGCCAGGAGCCCGCCGCGGCGCCGGACAAGCCAGACGAGGAGTCCCACCGCGGGGAACAGGAGCACTGGCGAGTAGATGAAGAGCCCGCGACTCGGGCTCACGAGGACACCAGCCAGCCCCGCCCCGAACGATGCGCTCCAGGCCGACGCCACCCCGTGATGCTCCGCGTGGGTCCGATGAAGCTCGGCGTAGCCTCCCTGGACCGACCCGAAGATCGCCAGGTTGTGCGCCGCCACCGCCGCCACGACCGCGCCGAGCACGCCCGCGAAGAGCAGCCCAGCGCGGCCCCGTGACAGGACGGCGAAGCCCGCGAGGGCCGCGGCCACCAGCCCGGTCGAGGGGCGGCTGGCTACCATGACGCCCGCAGCCAGCCCGGCCAGGATCGTTCCCCATCGAGCCGTCCCGGGTCGCAGGAAGGCCCAGAGGGACACCGCCAGGCCGAGTTGCGCCGGGCCGTGTCCCCACAGGCCCTGGCTCGCGATGGCCCACGTCGGCGTCGCCAACGCGTAGACGGCTGCCGTCGCCAGGGCCGCCGCCTCCCCGCTCCCCTGCCGGCGGGCGAGCTCCCGGGCCGCGAGGTACACGAAGGCGACGGACAGAGCCGCGAACAGCGACGCGGCGAGCTTGGAGAGGGCGTTCAGGACGGGCCAGCTGTCGCCGGCGCCCAGGAGGACGGGGCCCGCGTAGACGGGAACCGCCAGAAGCGCCGGGACCACGGGATAGTTCGACCGATAGTGCGTGCCGACGTGCTGGATCCAGAAAGGGAGCGGGGCGGTGGCCGGCCAGCCTTGGAACAGGCGATCGAGGTCGAGACGCCCGTACTCGATCACCTCGTACGGGAGGACCCGATTCGGAACGGTGTCCTGCGAGCTGATCTCCCGGACGTTCGCGTTGTAGAGGACGAAGCTTCCGAGCGCGAGCGCAACCGCCGTACGCGCGCCGGGAGTCACGGGCGGCTCGTGTCCGGCGGGGTCATCGCGCCATCCTCGCTACGCCTGGCGGGAGCGGCCAGTCCGGAACGGACGCCCGAGGGCTGGTCGCGGCGGACGCCACTCTCGGGGTCACGCGATGACGACGAGGAGAGCTCCCGCGTCGACCGTCTGGCCAGGCTCCACGTGGATCTCGCTGACCATCCCGCTCCCGGTCGCCCGGAACTCGTTCTCCATCTTCATCGCCTCGAGCACGACCAGGCCGGCCCCGCGCTCCACCGGCTGGCCCACCTCGACGAGCACCTTGACGACCTTTCCGGGCATGGGCGCCACCAGCCGCTGACCGGCGCCGGCGCCCGCACGCGCCGCGGTCGGGCCGCGCCGCCGCCCGGCAGCAGCGTCGTCGACCCGGACCCGGAACGTCTCGCCGTCCACCGCCAGGAGCGCGTCCGCCCCCGCCTCGCCGAGATCCACGACGTACGAGACGCCGTCCAGCAGGAGCGAGCCAGCTCCGGATGCGGGAAGTCGAGCGTCGACGTCCACCGGACGTCCATCGACGCGGACGTCGAGGGTCCCGGATGCCAGCTCCTCGACCTCGACGGTGAACGTCGCGTCCTCGACCTGGATGCTCAGGCGCGAGGAGCGCCTTCCCGGTCCGGCGGAGGTCACCGCCGGACGCTCCCGGGCCCCGGTCGGCCCGCCATGGCCCAGCGGGAGGGGCCGGAGGTCGCCGCCGGCGGAGCCGGCGGGACGAGCGCCCGTGCCCGGAGCGCGGCCGCCACCGCCGCGGCGCGCGCGCGGTCGGGCGACGGCGGCCCGAGCCCAGCCGCGAAGGCGCGCTCCACGAACGCCGTCGACAGCCGCCCGCCGAGGAAGTCGGGATGATGCATCACCGCGCGGTGAAACGGAATGGTGGTCCGGACGCCGGTGACTCCGAACTCGCCCAGCGCCCGGCGCATCCGGCGCACCGCTTCTCCGCGATCGCGACCCCACACGATGAGCTTGGCCATCAGGGGATCGTAGTGGAGCGACACCTCCCCGCCCTCGTAGACCCCGCTGTCCAGGCGCACCCAGGGCCCCGCCGGCGGACGCCACGTCGCGATCCGACCCGGGGACGGGATGAATCCGGCGGCAGGATCCTCGGCCGAGATCCGGCACTCGATCGCCCAGCCGCGCGCGGCCACGTCCGCCTGGGAGTATCCGAGCTTCTCGCCGGCCGCCAGGCGAAGCTGCTCCCGGACGAGATCGATGCCGGTCACCAGCTCCGTGACCGGGTGCTCGACCTGGAGCCGCGTGTTGACCTCGAGGAAGTAGAAGCGCCCGCCGGCGTCGAGAAGGAACTCGACCGTGCCGGCGTTCCGGTAGCCCGCCGAGGCCAGGAGCCGGCAGGCCGCCCCGCCCATCTCGGCCCGGAGGGCCCCGTCCACGGCGGGCGACGGCGACTCCTCGACGAGCTTCTGGTGCCGCCGCTGGATCGAGCACTCGCGCTCGCCCAGGTGGAGGATCTGGCCGTGGGCATCCGCGAGGACCTGGATCTCGACGTGGCGGGGCTCGACGATCGCCTTCTCGAGGTAGACCGCGCCGTCACCGAACGCGGCGGCCGCCTCGGAGCGCGCCAGCCGCAGCGCCGACTCGAGCTCCCCCGGGATCGACACGATCCGCATGCCCTTCCCGCCGCCACCCCGGGCCGCCTTGATCATCACCGGGAAGCCGAGGTCCCGCGCGGCCCGATGGGCCTCCGCATCCGATCCCACCGGATCCGGGGTCCCGGGCACGATCGGCACGCCCGCCTCGACGGCCGCGCGGCGCGCCGCCGTCTTGTCGCCCATCCGGGCGATCGCCGCGGGCGGCGGACCCACGAACACGAGGCCCGCGGCGCGGCACGCCTCGGCGAAGCCCGCGTTCTCGGCCAGGAATCCGTAGCCTGGATGGACCGCGTCGGCGCCCGTCCGGCGGGCGACCGCGACCAGGCGATCGATCACGAGGTAGCTCTCGGTCGCCGGGGCCGGGCCGATCGCGTGCGCCTCGTCGGCCAGCCGGACGTGGAGGGCGTCCCGATCCGCCTCGGAGAAGACGGCCACCGTGCGGATGCCGGCGTCCTGGCACGCGCGGATCACGCGCACCGCGATCTCGCCCCGGTTGGCGATCAGAAGCTTGCCGAACATCGCGCCGCGCGCCCTCACGCCTCGCCCGCCGGGCCGCTGCGGGTCCTGTCGCCGCCCGCAGCAGCGCGGCGCCACCGAGCAGAGCGACCCGCGGCGACGGCAATCAGCGCGGCAGGGCGCGTAGCGCGTCCTCGAGGAACGAGCCGTCCACGAGATCACGCGCCTGGAGCGGCGCCGTGACCATGCCCGCCTTGTGGTACCAGGAGAGCTGCCGGCCGATGTCGGCCACGTCCAGCCGGCCGTCCCGGTCCTGGTACGGGAAGCCCACGCGAACGACCTCCGGCGTGGCGCCCGTGTACCGCGCGGTGACGTTGACGACCTCGTCGTAGGCGGGGCCCGCCGGCGGCTTGCCGTCCTTCAGCGCGAGCACCGCGTCGAAGAACAGCCGGGCGGCCTTGACGTAGCCCTTCATGAAGGCGACCGCGTGCTCGCGGTCCTGCGCGAACGCCTTCGAGTAGAAGATCGCCGCCACCTGGTAGGGCAGCTTGTCGCCGACCCAGAACAGGATGCGCCCGAATCCGCTCTCGACGGCGGTGCCGGCGAACGGCTGCGGGATGAGGATCGCGTCGACCCGCCGCGCCTGGAGCGCCTCGGCCATCGCGCCGAGCGTGCGGAGCGGCGCCGGCTCCACGTCCGCCAGCGAGAGCCCTTCCTGCTCGAGGAGGTTCCCCAGCATGTAGTGGAACGTCGATCCGAGCTGCGTGATGCCGACCTTCCGGCCCTTGAGGTCCCGGATCGACCGGATGGGGCCGTCCTTCTGGACCAGGAGCGCCGTCAGCGGGTACCCCGGCCACTCGCGACCCTTGTCGGCGACGACCCAGACCTTCTCGCCTCCGGTGACGACGTTGTAGAGGCCGGCGGTGAGGCCGGTGGCGCCCACCTCGATCTCGCCGGCCGCGATCGCCACCGCCACCGGCTGCGCCGCCTGGAAGTAGACCAGCTCGGGCTCGATCCCGAACTCGCGGAAGGTCCCGCGCTCCACGCCGAGGAAGATCGGGGCCGACGAGCTCAGCTTGAGCACGCCGATCTTGACCTTCTTCCCCTGGGCCGCGACGGGGCCCGCCCCGAGCACGACCACCACGAGCGCGAGCACGAGGGCGCTGCGGGTCCTGGCACGGGCTCGCCCTCCGCGCCCTGCGACCGCGCTGTCAGGGGAGATGAATCTCCGGTCAGCGCGCATGGATCTCCAGCGCCGGGAAGAAGTAGGGGATCTCGAACGCCGCCGACTGGAGCGAGTCCGACCCGTGGATGACGTTGGCCTCGATCGAGGCCGCGAACTCCCGCCGGATGGTGCCGGGCGCCGCCTTGGACGGGTCGGTCGCCCCCATCAGGTCCCGCAGCCGCTGGATCGCGTGCTCACCCTCGAGGACCATCGGGATGCAGGGCCCGGAGGTCATGAACTCGGCCAGGCTCCGGTAGAAAGGCCGGTCCTTGTGAACGATGTAGAAGCCCGCGGCCTGCGCCGGCGTCAGGTGGACGAGCTTGGCGGCCAGGATCCGGAGCCCCGCCTCCTCGATCTTGGCGACGACGCGTCCGACCACGCCCTTCTGAACCGCGTCCGGCTTGATGATGGTGAGGGTGCGCTCGAGCGCCATCGATTTGTCCTCTCTCCCTGGAGAAGCGGTCAGCGCCCGCGTCCCATCACCCGGGCGACGGTGGCGCCCATGTCGGCGGGGCTCTTGACGGTCGTGATGCCGGCCGCCTCCATCGCGCGCATCTTCTCGGCGGCCGTTCCCTTGCCGCCGGAGATGATCGCGCCGGCGTGCCCCATGCGGCGCCCGGGGGGCGCGGTCTGGCCGCAGATGAAGCCGATGACGGGCTTGGTCACGTGAGACCGGACGAACGCCGCGGCTTCCTCCTCCGCGGTGCCGCCGATCTCGCCGATCAGCATGATCGCCTCGGTCCCGGAGTCGTCCTGGAAGAGACGGAGCACCTCGACGAAGCTCGTCCCGTTGACGGGATCGCCGCCGATCCCCACGCAGGTGGACTGGCCGAGGCCGCGCTGCGTGAGCTGGTGGACCACCTCGTAGGTCAGGGTCCCGCTCCGCGACACCACTCCCACCCCGCCCTCCCGGTGGATGTGGCCGGGCATGATGCCGATCTTGGCCTGGCCGGGCGTGATGAGCCCGGGACAGTTCGGGCCGAGAAGGCGCGTCGCGCGGCTGGCCAGGAACGCCTTGACCCGGACCATGTCGCCCACCGGAATACCCTCGGTGATGCAGACGACCAGCGGCACGCGCGCGGCCGCGGCCTCCATGATCGCGTCGGCGGCCGCGGCGGGCGGCACGAAGATCAGCGCGCAGTCGGCGCCCGCCTCGCGCACGGCCTCCTCGACGGTGTTCCACACCGGGAAGCCCTCGTGGACCGTGCCGCCCTTGCCCGGGGTCACGCCGCCCACCACCTGGGTGCCGTACTCCTTGCACCGGAGGGCGTGGAAGGTGCCTTCGCGCCCGGTGATCCCCTGGACCACCACCCGCGTCGCCCGATCGACCAGGATGCTCATGGGGTCAGACCTTGACCTCCGACGAGTTGTCGGCTGCCGACGGCCCGCGGCGGGGGCGAAGTGTCCGGAAGTCAAGGTCTGACCCCGCGCGCGAGCTCGACGACCTTCTGGGCGCCATCGCCCATGTCGGCCGCGCTCGTGAAGTTGAGCCCCGACTCGGCCAGCATCTTCCGGCCGAGCTCCACGTTCGTGCCCTCCATCCGGACGACGATGGGCATCCGGACGCCGAGCTTCTGCACCGCCGCGATCAGCCCCGCGGCCAGCCGGTCGCAGCGGAGGATCCCGCCGAACACGTTGATGAAGACCGCTCTGACGCTCGGATCGGACGAGAGGATCCGGAAGGCGCTCTCGATCTGCTCGGGGGACGCCCCGCCGCCCACGTCGAGGAAGTTCGCCGGCTCTCCTCCCGCCAGCTTGACGATGTCCATCGTCGCCATGGCGAGGCCGGCACCGTTGACCATGCAGCCCACCGTGCCGTCGAGCTTGATGTAGTTCAGCCCGTGCTTCGACGCCTCGACGTCCAGCGGGTCCTCCTCGTTGACGTCGCGGAGCGCCGTCACCTCGGGGCGCCGGAAGAGCGCGCTGTCGTCGAAGTTGAGCTTGGCGTCGAGGGCGAGCACCCGGCCGTCGCGCGTCACCACCAGCGGGTTGACCTCGGCCAGGGAGCAGTCCTTGGCGAGGTAGGCGCGGAAGAGCGCCTGGATCAGCCCGACGCCGGCCTTGAACTGGTCCCCGGAGAGGCCGAGGCCGAAGGCGAGCGCGCGGGCCTGGAACGCCTGGAGCCCGAGCGCCGGGTCGGCCCACTCCCGCACGATCCGCTCGGGATGCGTGGCCGCCACTTCCTCGATCTCCATGCCGCCGGCCTGGCTCGCCATGACGACGTGCGCCCCGCGGCCCCGGTCCAGCGTGACCGCCAGGTAGAGCTCCTGGACGATCGCGGAGGCCTCCTCGACCAGGACCGTCAGGACCGTGATGCCCTCGGGCGGCGTCTGGGGCGTCTTCAGCCGCATCCCGAGGATCTGCCGGGCGGCCGCCTCGGCCGCGGCCGGGTCGTCGGCCAGCTTCACGCCGCCGGCCTTCCCCCGCCCGCCCGCGTGAACCTGGGCCTTCACGACGACGCGGCCGCCCAGGCGCTCGGCGATCGCGCGCGCCTCGGCCGGCGTGGCGGCGACCTCACCCCGCGGAACGGGAACGCCGAACTCCCGGAGGATCGCCTTCGCCTGGTACTCGTGGATCTTCATGGGGGCGCGGGAGGTCGATGACCCGAGAGCGTCAGCGGTCTACTTTCCGCCCAGCTTCCGGACCACCCACATGACGGGGTCGTAGTGGTCGTCGACCACGCGCTCCTTCAGCGGGATGATCGCGTTGTCCGTGATCTTGATGTGCTCGGGGCAGACCTCGGTGCAGCACTTCGTGATGTTGCAGAAGCCGATGCCCGCGCGCGCCCGGACGAGCTCCCGGCGGTCCTGCGTGTCGAGCGGGTGCATGTCCAGCTCGGCCAGGCGCACGAAGAAGCGGGGCCCGAAGAACTGCGGCTTGTTCTCGTCGTGGTCCCGGATCACGTGGCAGACGTTCTGGCAGAGGAAGCACTCGATGCACTTCCGGAACTCCTGCCCGCGGTCGATGTCCTCCTGCATCATCCGATACGTGCCGTCGGGCTCGGGCGGCCGGGGCCGGAACGCCGGGATCTGCTTCGCGGCCTCGTAGTTGAACGACACGTCGGTGACCAGGTCCTTGATCAGGGGGAACGTCTTGAGCGGCGCCACGGTGATGGGCTCGCCCTCCGGGAAGATCTCCATCCGGGTCATGCACATGAGCCGCGGCTTCCCGTTGACCTCGGCGCTGCACGACCCGCACTTGCCGGCCTTGCAGTTCCAGCGGACCGCCAGGTCGTTGGCGTGGGTCCCCTGGATCCGGTGGACGACGTCCAGGACGACCATGCCCTCCTCGAGGGGCACCCGGTACTCGCGGAACTCTCCGCCCCCCGCGTCGCCGCGGAAGACGTGCATCGTGACCTCGCGCGTCGGCCCGCTGGCGAGCGTCTGGCGCTTCATTTCTTCTCCTCGAAGAGCTTCTGCAGCTCGGGCGGCATCGCCGGCAGCGGCTCCGGGGTCACCGTGAGCTCCCCGTCCCTCATCCGCACCACGATGTTGACCTTGGCGAGGTTCGGGTCCGGCTTCGGGTAGTCGTCGCGGGTGTGGCCGCCCCGGCTCTCCTTCCGCTCGAGCGCCGCCAGGGCAATCGCGCCGGAGACCGCGAGAAGGTTCTGGAGGTCGAGGGCCAGGTGCCAGCCCGGGTTGTAGGTGAGGCTGCCCTCGACGCGCACCCGGGCGGCCCGCTCCTCGAGGCGGCCGATCTGGACGATGGCCTCCTTCAGCTCCGACTCGGTCCGGATGATGCCGACCAGGGTGTGCATGAGCTGCTGGAGGTCCTTCTGGATCTCGTACGGGTTCTCGCCGGTCTTGCGCTCGACCGGCGCCATGACCTCCTGGACGGCCGCCTGGACCTGGCGCGCGTCGATCGCCAGCGTCCCCTTGGAGGCGCGGGCATGCTCGGCCGCGTGGTGTCCGGCACGGCGGCCGAACACGAGGAGGTCCGAGAGCGAGTTGCCGCCCAGGCGGTTCGAGCCGTGCATGCCGCCCGCGACCTCGCCCGCCGCGAAGAGCCCGGGTACGCCCGCCGCCGCGGTGGTGTCGGCATCCACCCGGATCCCACCCATGACGTAGTGGCAGGTCGGACCGACCTCCATCGGCTCCTTGGTGATGTCGACGCCCGCCAGCTCCTTGAACTGGTGGTACATCGAGGGCAGGCGGCGCCGGATGTAGTCGGGCGAGCGGCGCGTGGCGATGTCCAGGAACACGCCGCCGTGGGGGCTGCCGCGGCCGGCCTTGACCTCGGCGTTGATCGCCCGGGCGACCTCATCCCGCGGCAGGAGGTCCGGCGTCCGGCGGTTCTTCTTGTCCTCGTACCAGCGGTCGGCCTCGGCCTCGTTGTCCGCCGTCTCCGCCTTGAAGAAGTCCGGGATGTAGCGGAACATGAACCGCTCGCCCTTGCTGTTCCGGAGCGTCCCGCCGTCGCCCCGCACGCCTTCCGTCACGAGGAGGCCGCGCACGCTGGGGGGCCAGACCATCCCGGTCGGGTGGAACTGGACGCATTCCATGTCGATGAGGTCCGCGCCGGCGCGGAGCGCCATCGCGTGGCCGTCGCCCGTGTACTCCCAGGAGTTCGACGTGATCGCGTACGACTTGCCGATCCCGCCGGTGGCGAGCACGACCGCCGGCGCCTTGAACACGACGAACTTCCCGCTCTGGCGCCAGTAGGCGACCGCGCCCGCCACCCGGTCGCCGTCCTTGAGGAGCCGGTTGACGGTGCACTCCATGAAGACGTCGATGCCCAGGTGGACGGCGTGCTGCTGGAGCGTCCGGATCATCTCGAGTCCGGTCCGGTCGCCGACGTGGGCGAGCCGCGCGTAGCGGTGGCCGCCGAAGTCCCGCTGCAGGATCCGCCCGTCCTTGGTGCGGTCGAAGAGAGCGCCCCACCGCTCGAGCTCGAGGACGCGGTCCGGCGCCTCCTGGGCGTGGAGCTGCGCCATGCGCCAGTTGTTGAGCATCTTGCCGCCGCGCATGGTGTCGCGGAAGTGGACTTCCCAGCTGTCCTCGGGGTACACGTTCCGGAGCGCGGCGGCGATGCCGCCCTCGGCCATGACCGTGTGCGCCTTGCCGAGCAGCGACTTGCAGATGATGGCCGTCCGCGCGCCCTGGGCGACCGCCTCGATCGCGGCCCGGAGGCCGGCCCCGCCCGCGCCGATCACGACGACGTCGTACTCGTGGACCTCGTGCTGCTCCAGCCCGTTCATGCGCGCTCCCCTGCCCCGTCCCTGGTCAGAAGACGATGCGGAGGTCCCGGATGACCCCCATCGACACCAGCCGGATGTAGAGGTCGGTCAGGCCCACGCCGAACAGCGAGAGCCACGCGAACGTCGGGTGCCGCTCGTTCAGGCGGGTGACGATCTTCCACAATGCGTAGCGGCTCGGGGCCTTCGAGAACTGGTTGACCGATCCGCCGCAGAGGTGGCGGCAGCTGTGGCACGAGAACGTGTAGCCGGCGAGCAAGATCACGTTGAGACACATCACGAGCGTCCCCACGCCGACCCCGACTCGCCCGCCCGGGAACCGGAAGGCCAGGAGCGCATCGTAGGTCAGGATGACGATGAAGAGCACCGCGATGTAGAAGGCGTAGCGGTGGAGGTTCTGGAAGATCAGCGGGAAGCGCGTCTCACCCGTGTACGTCGGGCGGACGTCGCTCACCGCGCACGCCGGCGGCGCGGCCCAGAAGGACCGGTAGTAGGCCTTGCGGTAGTAGTAGCAGGTCAGCCGGAACAGCCCCGGCGCCCAGAGGATCAGGAAGGCGGGCGAGACGACCCCGAGGATCGGGAGCGCCGGCATCTTGCCGAACAGGGGCACGGTGACGTGCTGGCAGTCGGTCGAGAGGCACGGCGAGTAGAAGGGCGACAGGTACGGCGCCGCGTAGTAGTGGGCGTTCTGGAGCGCCGCCCACGTCGAGTACACGATGAAGGCGCCCAGCACCAGCACGACCAGGGCCGGCTCGACCCACCACGTGTCCCAGCGGATCGGGCCCTCGACACGGATCCGCCCGTTCGCCGCCGGGAGGCGGGTCGCCGTGATCCCCGTGCCCGTCGCCTGCGCCTGATGACCCGGTGCCGCCACCTCGTGCCCTCCTAGATGCCCAGCTTGTCGGTGAGCTCCCGCACGGCGGCCGCGGAGCGCCCGAGCGCCGCGGCCTCGTCCGGCGAGAGGGTGATCTGGAGGATCTGCTCGATGCCGCGCCGCCCGAGCTTCGCCGGCACGCCGACGAAGAGGCCCTTCACCCCGTACTCCCCCTCGAGGTAGGCGGTGCACGGCAGGACCTTCTTCTTGTCCTTGAGGATCGCCTCGACCATCTCGACGACCGAGGCCGCGGGCGCGTAGTAGGCGCTGCCCGTCTTGAGCAGCCCGACGATCTCCGCGCCCCCGTTGGCCGTCCGCTTGACGAGGGCGTCGAGCCGGTCCTTGGGCAGGAGCTCGGTGATCGGGATCCCGGCCACCGTCGAGTACCGCGGCAGCGGGACCATGGTGTCCCCGTGACCGCCCAGGACGAACGCGGTGACGTTCTCGACCGAGACGTCGAGCTCCTGGGCGATGAACGTCCGGAAGCGCGCCGAGTCGAGCACGCCGGCCATCCCGATGACGCGCTGCTTGGGGAAGCCGGACCGGCGGAGCGCCAGCTGGGCCATGGCGTCGAGCGGGTTCGTCACCACGATGAGGATCGCGGTGGGGGACCGCCGCGCGGTCTCGGTCACGACGCCGCCCACGATCTCCGCGTTCTTCAGCAGGAGGTCGTCCCGGCTCATGCCGGGCTTCCGGGCGAGCCCGGCGGTGATCACGATGATGTCGGACCCCGCGGTCGGCTCGTAGTCGTTGGCGCCGGTGATCCGGCAGTCGTAGCCGTGGACCGGCCCCGCCTGGAGGAGGTCGAGCGCCTTGCCCTGCGGCAGCCCGTCGACGACGTCCGTCAGGACGACGTCGGCCAGCTCGCGCTCGACGATGTACTGCGCCGTGGTCGCGCCCACGTTTCCGGCGCCCACCACCGTCACCTTCGGTCTCGCCATGCTCCCTCCCCGGCCGGGATCATCCGTCGATGCCGCGTCGATGCACCGCGCCGCCTGACAGGCTCTCGAGCGTCAGCGCCCGATCTTCCGCATGTTCTCCACGATGGCGGTGGCGAACTCGGAGCACTTGACCTCCCTCGCCCCGTCCATCAGCCGGGCGAAGTCGTAGGTCACCACCTTCTGGGCGATCGTCGCCTCCAGGCCCGTGACGATCCGGTCGGCCGCGTCGGCCCAGCCCATGTAGCGGAGCATCATCTCGCCCGAGAGGATCACGGAGCCCGGGTTCACCTTGTCCTGGCCCGCGTACTTCGGCGCGGTCCCGTGCGTCGCCTCGAAGAGGGCGTGGCCCGTCTCGTAGTTGATGTTCCCGCCCGGCGCGATCCCGATCCCGCCCACCTGGGCCGCGAGCGCGTCCGACAGGAGGTCGCCCGTGAGATTCGGCGCCGCGATGACGTCGAACTCGTCGGGCCGCGTGAGGATCTGCTGGAGGAAGGCGTCCGTGATCGCGTCCTTGATCAGGAGCTTGCCCGCCGGCGGCTTCCCGCCGCACTCCTCCCAGGACACCGTCCGATCCGGGAACTCGCGCTTGGCGAGCGCGTAGCCCCACTTCATGAACATGCCCTCGGTGTACTTCTGGATGTTCCCCTTGTGGACGAGGGTCACGTTCCGGCGGTTGTGCTCGATCGCGTACCGGATCGCCGCCCGGATGAGCCGCTCCGACCCCTCGATCGACACCGGCTTGACCCCGATCGACGAGGTCTTGGGGAACCGGATGTTCTTCACGCCCATGTCGCGCGTCAGGAAATCGACGACCTTCTGGCACTCGGGCGTCCCCGTGAGCCACTCGACGCCGACGTAGATGTCCTCCGTGTTCTCGCGGAAGATCACCATGTCGACCGATTCCGGCCGCTTGACCGGCGACGGCACGCCCCGGAAGTACTTCACCGGGCGAAGGCAGACGTAGAGGTCGAGCTCCTGGCGGAGCGTGACGTTCAGGCTCCGGAAGCCCTCGCCGACCGGGGTCGTGAGCGGCCCCTTGATCGCGACCAGGTACTTCCGGATCACGTCCAGGGTCTCGGACGGCAGGAGGTTCGGCGGGCAGTCCGCGCCGTAGACCGCGTGCGCCTTCTCGCCCGCGTACACCTCGGCCCAGGCGATCCGGCGCTTGCCGCCGTAGGCCTGCTCGACGGCGGCGTCCAGCACCCGCACCGAGGCGCGCCAGATGTCGGGGCCCGTGCCGTCACCCTCGATGAAGGGCACGACCGGATGGTCGGGGACCTGCAGCTTTCCGTGGGAGAGGGCGATCTTCTCGCCGGCGGGGATCCTCACGCGACCTGACATGCTGCCTCCTCAGGGCACGGGCGACGCCCGCACCGTCCGGTTCTCCGATCGAGCCGCGCCAGTCGGCGGACGTCGCCGCCCGGACGAGCCTACGAGAGCGCGTTCAGCGCCGACCCGGCGCGAAACCAGCCGATGTGCTCCTCGGTCAGGCTGTGGCGGGCCTGGATCGTGACGGTGCGGCCATCCGGCTTGTGGATGCGGACCTCGACCGGCCGGCCCGGCGCCAGAGCCTGGAGGCCGACCACGCTCACCCGGTCCGCCTGCTCGAACAGGTCGTAGTCCTTGGGGCTCGCGAAGGTCAGGGGCAGGATCCCCTGCTTCTTCAGATTCGTCTCGTGGATGCGCGCGAAGCTCTTGACGAGCACCATCTTCGCGCCGAGATAGCGGGGGGACATGGCCGCGTGCTCCCGGCTCGACCCCTCCCCGTAGTTCTCGTCGCCGACCACGATCCAGCTCACGCCCCTGGCCTTCCAGTCGCGCGCGATCCGCGTGAGCGGCACCCCGGCCTCGCTGGTCAGCACGTTGACGCCCTTGCCGGTCTCCCCGGTGAACGCGTTGAGCGCGCCGAGGAACATGTTGTCGCTGATCTTGTCGAGGTGGCCGCGATAGCGGAGCCACGCCCCCGCCGGCGAGATGTGGTCGGTCGTCGTCTTGCCCTTGGTCTTGACGAGGATCGGCAGGCGGTCGAAGTCCTTCCCGTCCCAGCGCGGGAAGGGCCGGAGCAGCTGGAGCCGCTCGCTGTCCGGCCGCACGACGACCTGGACCGCGGCGCCGTCCGCGGCGGGCGCCTCGTAGCCCTCCTCGCCGCGCGCGAAGCCGTCCCGCGGGAGCTCCTCGCCCTCGGGCGGCGTGAAGCGGAACGCCTTCCCGTCAGGCGTCGTCAGGGTCCCGTGGACCGGGTCGAACTCGAGGGTGCCCGCGAAGGCGAGGGCGGTCACGATCTCCGGGCTGCTGAGGAAGGACAGCGTCGCCTGGCTGCCGTCGTTCCGCCCCGGGAAGTTCCGGTTGAACGACGAGACGATGGTGTTCGCCTCGTCCTTGCCGACGTCGGACCGCTTCCACTGGCCGATGCACGGCCCGCACGCGTTGGCGAGCACCGTGCCGCCCATCTGCTCGAACGTGGCCATGATCCCGTCGCGCTTGATCGTCTGGTGGATGCGCTCGGACCCGGGCGTGATCAGGAACGGCGTCCGCGCCCGGAGCCCCGCCTTGATGCCCTGCATCGCGATGTGGGCGGCACGCCGCATGTCCTCGTACGACGAGTTGGTGCACGACCCGATGAGCGCCGCCTTGATGCCGGCCGGCCAGCCGTTCGCGCGGACGTCGGCGGCGAGCTTCGAGACCGGCCGGTCCCGGTCCGGCGAGTGCGGGCCCACGATGTGGGGCTCGAGCGTGGAGAGGTCGATCTCGACGATCTCGTCGTAGAAGTCCTTGGGGTTCCGGAGGACCTCCGGGTCGGGGACGAGATGCGCGTGGTTCTCGGTAGCGAGCCGCGCGATGTCGCGCCGGTCCGTCGCCTCGAGGTACGCGGCCATCCGCTCGTCGAAGGGGAACACGGAGGTGGTGGCGCCCAGCTCCGCCCCCATGTTGCAGATGGTGCCCTTGCCGGTCGCGCTGATCGACTCGGCCCCGGGGCCGAAGTACTCCACGATCTTGTTGGTGCCGCCCTTGACCGTCAGGTACCCGCAGAGGTACGTGATCACGTCCTTGGGCGACGTCCATCCGGACAGCTTCCCCGTGAGATGCACGCCCACGAGCTTCGGGTGGAGCACCTCCCACGGCAGCCCGGCCATGACCTCGCCGCAGTCGACTCCCCCGACGCCGATGGCCAGCATGCCGAGACCGCCCCCGTTCGGGGTGTGGGAGTCGGCGCCGATCATGAGGCCGCCCGGGAACGCGTAGTTCTCCAGGACCACCTGGTGGATGATCCCCGAGCCCGGCTTCCAGAAGCCGATCCCGTACTTCCTCGAGGCCGAGTGGAGGAACTCGTAGACCTCGTTGTTCTCGGTCACCGCCCGGCGCATGTCCTCCGAGGCGCCCGTCTGCGCGCGGATCAGGTGGTCGCAGTGGACCGTCGAGGGAACCGCGACCCGCGGCTTGTCCGCCTGCATGAACTGGAGCAGCGCCATCTGGCCGGTTGCGTCCTGCATCGCCACGCGATCGACACGGAGCCGGAGGGTGGCCGTGCCCCGCTCCCAGGACTGGGCACTCCAGTCGTGGACGTGGGCGACCAGGATCTTCTCGCTCAGCGTGAGGGGGCGCTTCCAGTCGCGGCGGGCCCGGGCGAGACGCTCCGGCATCGAGGCGTAGAGGGCGCGAATCGCGTCGATCATGGCAGGGCTCCCCAAAGTAATCGCCTCCCGCCCAGCCGGACAGGAGGCGCTCTCAACCGCGCCCACATGCTACTGCCCTCGACGCGGAGTGTCAAGGCCGCGAGACCTCGTAAACCCGCGTGAATAGTGCACGGACGGGCGACAGATCGGCCGAGGTACGGCCACGCGGCGCCACGCATCCGGACGAGCGCCACCACGACGCGGCGGGGCGGCTCGCGGGGGCCTTCCGTCCCCGGAGGCTGGCCCGGCCCGATCGCCCCTTGGCTTCCGTGTCGGCCCATCCGGTCGCCACTGCTCGAGGCGAGTGCCGATCGTCGGCACGTGTGCGCACCTCCTCGCATGTCCCGGCGGCATCCCGGCGGAGCGCTTCGGAGCGTCTCGCCATTCTGCTAGACTCGGCGCGAGTCATGGAGCAGCTTTCCCCGACGCACGCCGCGGGGTCGCGCCCGGCGCGTGGCAACATCGTCGGTATCGTGGGCAGCGCGGCCTGCACGGTGGCCGTGGGCTGGCTCCTGGCTCCCCATAGCAAGAACCTGTGGGGTGGTCCGCTACTGCCGTGGGGGGTCGGCCTCCTGCTGGCGGGCAGAGTGTCAAGCGCGCGAGGGGCCGTAAACCCCCGTGAACAGTGCACGGATGCGGCCGTCGCCGCCGGCCGCCCGGAAGTCCCGCGGCACTTCGACCCGAGCCCGCGGATCGATCGCATGGGGTTCTCACGACCGTACGCCTCGAACCGCCCATGCCCGTGCCACGAGCGAAATCGATCCGTCCGGCCCAACCGGGAGCCGTGCATGGACGGCGTCCCGAACCGCCTCACGGCCCGACGCGGAGAGCGATGCGAGGTAACTGGGCGCGGACCCCTGGCCCCCGAGGAAGGGGCTCCAGTAGTCGTCGAAGTCACGGAACACCGTGGGCACCTCCATCCACCGCGTCGTCACCTCGGTGAGACCTGCCCCTCGGAACAGCGCCGCGAGCCAGCCGGCGCTGCAGAGGGAGAATCGCCGACCATCATCGCGGTCGGCAATGGCCGGATCGAGGGCGACCGCCCCGCCCCAGAAGTGCCGCATCATCTCCATCCGCCCCGCATAGTCCCAGACGTAAGACGCGATGGTCCCCCCCGGCCGTACGGCGGTCGCCATTCCCGTCACCGCGCGCTCCGGGGCCGGCAAGAAGTTCAGGAGGAGGCCCGATACCGCAGCGTCGTAGGGCCGCACCGGAACCGGGAGACTCTGGGCGTCGCCGATCTCGAACCGGACGCGGTGATCCCGGACATGGCCCTGCGAGTAGGCAACGAAGCCCTGAGCGAGGTCGATCCCGTCCACGCCCGCCGGGGCGGCGACGTCGAGGATCGCGGCCGTCAGTGCCCCTGTGCCGCAGCCGACGTCGAGCCAGCGCCCTCCGGGAGGCAGCGCGAGCCACGCAACGAACTCCTGCGCGACGAGGCGGCTCCAGCGTCCGACATAGCGCTCGAACGGCTCACCCTGGACCCAGGTCGTCGGTCGGCGGTCTGGCTCACCGCACCCCCTCCTCAGGCCGGATCGCGGATGTGGCGGGCCTGAGACGCCCTGGGGCCTCGGTTCACCCAGACGGGGTCGGAGGCGTTGACGCGAACTCGAGCCTTGACCAGGGCGTGCCGCCCGTTCGCGCGCCGCCGCGATGCTGCGGAGCTTGATGTCCTCGTAGCCACGGATCGACTCGGGCAGGCGCGCCAGCTCGACCGCGGTCGCGTGCGCTGTCGGGGCCGGGGCGCGAGCGCCGCCACCACGAGCCCTCGGTACCAGGGCACGAGCCGCCGCTCCTCCCGCCGCACGGCGGCGTACCCGAAGGGATCGTACGGCGTCCCCCGGAGCCGCCGGAGCGCCCGGAGGGCCCGGAGCGCGTGCCGGAACCAGGGCCCGAGCCGGAGCTTCCGCTTGAGACCGAGCGCGCGCAGGAGCGGTGGGTGGAGATGCCAGGAGAGCCGGCGCGGCGCGGCGAAGAGCCCGCGCGTCCCGGCCTGGAACGCGGGCTTGAGGTGGAGGCGCGCCACCTCGTACTCGTCCTTGTAGGCCATGAGCTTGTAGAGGTTCCGGATCACCGCGTGGGTCACGTCGTGCCGCCCGGGCGCGCGCGCGGCCTCGCGGGCGGCCACGTCGAGGACGAAGTCCACGTACGCGGCCGCGTAGCGGGCGTCCTGGTAGTCGACCAGCTCGCCGACGCGGAGCGCCAGCAGCCGGCGCGCCTCCGGGTCGAGATGCGCAGAACGGTCGAGCAGCGAGACGTAGGCGCTCGCGTCACGCCCGCCGAGCCGCTCGAGCGCCGCCGCCCGCTCGGCCTCGAATGACCGCGCCGGAGGCTCGACGAGCGCCCGGACCCGGTCCGGATCGGCCGCCCAGAGCCGGCCGTAGCGGAAGGCCTGGAGGTTCTGGTCCACGGCGACGCCGTTCAGGCGGACGGCCTGCTCGATGGCCGCCCCCGTGAGCGGCAGGAGCCCGGCCTGGTAGGCCACGCCCAGCACGAGCATGTTGGTCGCCATGTAGTCGCCGAACAGGCCCTCGGCCAGCCGCCGCGCGTCGACGGCGACGTTGGCGTCGGCGCGCGTGAAGCGATCGATCTGGCCGCGGATCGCGTCGACCGGCGGCGTGAAGTCCACGTTGCGTACCATCTCGCCGCTCGGCAGGAGCGACGAGTTCACGACGGCCACCGTGCGCGCCGGATCGCAGCGCTCGAGGTTGACGCGGGTCCCGGCCGCCAGGAGGTCGAGCGCCAGGTAGAGGTCGGCCTGGCCGAGCCCGACCTTGTTCGCGGCCGCCACCTGCTCCGGCCGGGCGAGGATCAGGCTCGAGAGGACGGGGCCCCACTTCTGGGCCGCCCCGGTCTGATCGTAGCTCAGGACGTGCAGGCCGTCGATCAGCGCCGCCCAGCTGAGCAGCGCGTTCAGCGTGATGACGCCCGTCCCCCCGACCCCGGGAAGGTAGACGTGGTAGGGCCGCTCGAGCCCGACGCGGTCCGACGGCTCCGGGACGGCGTCGGCCGGGAGGACCGGGGCCGCGGGCCTCCGGTAGCCCGTCCCGGGCGCCGTCTCGACCGTCACGAACGAGGGGCAGTCCCCGCCAAGGCAGGAGAGATCCTGGTTGCAGGAGGACGCGTGGATCTGGGTCTTCGGCCCGAGCTCCGTCTCGACCCGGTGGAGCGACATGCAGTTCGTCAGCGCCCCGCAGTGCCCGCAGCCCTCGCAGACCTCCTCGTTGATCACGACGAAGCGGCTCGACGCCGGGAGCTGCCCGCGCTTCTGCCGGCGCCGGCGCTCGTTGGCGCAGATGCCGTCGTGGATCAGCACGGTGACGCCCCGCGTGGCCGCGAGCTCCCGGAGCACCGCGTCCTGTCGCTCGATGACCTCCACGCGCGCGTTGCCCGCGAGCTCGGCGCCGCGATACGCGTCGGGATCCTTGGTCAGGACCACCGTCGTCCGCACGCCCTCCAGCTCGAGCATCCGCGTCAGCTCGGGCACGGGCTTCCCGCCGACCATCTCCTGGGCGCCCGTGTTCGCCACGAACCCGTTGTACAGGATCTTGAACGTGATGTTGGCCCCGGCCGCCACGCAGAAGCGGATGTTCAGGTACGACGAGTGGAACAGCGAGCCGTCGCCGACGTTCTGCACGAGGTGCGGCCGGTCGGTGTACGGCTCGAGCCCGATCCACGGCAGTCCCTCGCCACCGAGCTGGGTCATCGAGACGATGTGCCGCTCGGGCTGCTCGATGATCGAGGCGAACGAGTGACACCCGGGGCTGCCCCACGCCACCTCGCCCGGCAGGAGCCGCGTGCCGACGTTGTGAGGGCACCCGGAGCAGTAGTTCGGCGTCCGGCCCGGGTGCGCCTCGTGCGGCCGCGCGCGGATCGCCCGGATCGCGTCGAGCCGGCTCCGGATCCGCCCCGCCAGGTCGGGCTGGCTCGCGGCGAGGCGGAGAAGCCGGGGTCCCAGCCGCTCCGCCACCAGGTCGGAGTCCATGCCCCCCTGGATCGGGAACAGCGGCGCGCCGGTCTCGTCCGCCTTGCCGAAGACCCGGACGCCTCGCGGAAGCCCGGCGAGGGCTTCCTTCACCTGCCCCTCGAGGAAGCCGCGCTTCTCCTCGACCACCACGATCTCGTCGAGGTCCCGCGCGAAGGCGCGCACCGCGTCGGCGTCGAGCGGGTAGATGAGCCCCACCCTCAGGAGGCGCACTCCGAGACGCCGCAGTGCGCTCTCGTCGAGACCGAGGTCGAGGAGGGCCTGGCGGAGGTCGGCGTACGACTTGCCCGCCGTCACCAGGCCCACGCGGTCCCCGCGGGCGCCGATCTCGGCCCAGGTGAGGCTGTTCGCCCGCGCGTAGGCCAGCACGGCCCGGTGGCGCTCGTAGTAGAGCTGCCGCTCCGTCTCGATGTTGAGCCCCGGGAAGAAGGTGAAGTCCGTCGACTTCCGGAAGGGCTTGCCGTCGATCAGAAGCTCCGGGATCACGATCCCGGGGTCGTCGGGCGACACGTGGACCGTCTCGCCGCCGTCGGCGAGCTGCCCCACGAGCTTCATCGCCACCCAGCAGCCCGAGAAGCGCGAGAGCGCGATCGCGTGGAGCCCGAGCGTGAGGAACTCCCCCGTCGAGGCCGGGTAGAGGATCGGCATGCCGTGCCCCACGAAGGCGTAGTCGTCCTGGTAGGGCATGGTCGAGCTCTTCGCCTCGTGGTCATCGCCGGAGAGCACCACGACGGCGCCGTGCCGGCTGGTCCCCGCGAAGTTGCCGTGCTTGAGGGCGTCTCCGCTCCGGTCGACGCCGGGGCCCTTCCCGTACCAGAGGCCCACGACCCCGTCGTAGCGGGAGTGCGGATAGCGGTCGAGCATCTGGGTGCCCGAGAGCGCGGTGGCGGCGAGCTCCTCGTTCGCGCCCGGCACGTGGCGGATGTCGTGCTCGGTCAGGATCCGGCGCGCCTGGCGGAGGGCCAGGTCGTAGCCCCCGAGGGGCGAGCCCGGGTAGCCGCTGATGAACGTCCCGATCCGGAGATCCGCCCGGCGGTCGCGCCGGCTCTGGTCGATCGGCAGGCGCACGAGGGCCTGCATGCCGGAGAGGTAGACCGCCCCCTCCTCCCGGAGATAGCGGTCGTCGAGGCTCAGCTCGGGACGGGCAGGATTGCGGGGACTCGGGGTCGCGGTGTCCATGCCTTCCATTATCGGGCCAGGGGGTCGTGGCCTCCAATCCCGGGCGGGCTATCCCATTTCGTACGGTCCTTCGTGGCTCGGGCGAAGCCGCTCGCGTCCCGTGGAGTCCGCACGACGCAAGCCTCGACCAGGTCTGTTTCGACCGCGGGAGCCAGCTCGAGCCCGCCGAGCTGCCGATGGCACCCATGGAGTTCCATGAGACGGGCGTGGCCGTGTGCTCGACGAGCTCCCTCCTGGGTGACGAGGTTTCCCCCACCCGGGCCGGGGCGTGCCGCGCGTCGGGAACCTCCACATTCCCAAGTGGCGGCCTGGACTGGACACTGGGCGATGGAGTGCGGAGCCTGCGGGAGGAGTACGGGGCGGACTACGCCCTTTTCGTGGGCTTCGATGACAGCTACCAGAGTGCGGGGGCCGTCGGGTCGGTCCTGATCACCACCATCACGCTCGGGGTGGTGGCACCTCCGCCCGGCCGTCAGATGGGCGCGGCCTCGCTCGTGGACCTCTGGGCGATCTCGTGTGGACGCGCAGCTTCCACCGCCAGGGCGGGGGCGACCTCAGGCAGCTCGCGCCGGCACGGACGGCGGTCGGCAGAGGAGACCGGCGCGGGGCGGGAACGCCCTTCGGGCCTCCTCGCTGCTTATCCACCCACCGCAGAGCGAGTGGCCATGGCCCGCGCGTGGGTCGCTCGGATGGAGTGGGCCGCCGGACCGGCGGTCGAGATTCGCCCCGATGCCCACCGGGCTGTGATGGCGCCTCTCCTCAGCGGGTTACCATGGATGTGGGGCGTGCCGCCCGCTGCGAGGATCTCGCGCATCCACCGCACGATCGGCAGAGGTTCGTCGAGCGCGACGTACGTCGGCCCCGGCAACCTTCGGCCTGCGGCCAAGGCCGCGAGACGGAGCGCGCGTCCGCTCCAGCGGTACGCCGCCGGCAGGGAGACCGCGGCCGGATCGAGCTGCGAGAACCAGCGGACCGGCCACATCCCGGCCGCGCAGAACTGGAGCGTTGTGACGATGGGCGACGAGCCCGGGACAGCCCAGAGCGCGTGGCGCCAGGGGACGCCGCCCTGCGCGGCAAGCGCCAGGTAGCGATACACACCACGGTCACGCACCGCGCGCAGATCCATGGGCACGAGTGCCCGCGCACCGCGGCTACCGCTGGTCCGGCTCATCACCTGAGCACGCATCGCGGCGTTCCGGAGGCGTGCGGGGTCGACCGTGAACGACAGGGCCCCCGCGTCTGACCGGCACGCGTCCCTTGAACTCCGCGACGGTCAGGTACACCCCTCGGCGCAAGAGCTCCCGAAGCGCGCCCTCGATCCCCTCCCCGTCGACCAGCCGCGCGAGGTCGCCGAGCTCGCACCCGGCCTCGCGCAGGAGCGTCCGGTACGGGTTGTCGCCCTGCTCGTAGACGGTTCGCCGGACGAGCTCCAGGAATCCCGCATCCCGGGCGAGACCGTCGCTCGCGCACCAGCGCGCGGGCCTCGGCGTCGGAGAACGGGCGGCGCAGGAAGGCGGGCACCTGCCCCAGAAACCGCAGGGTCGTGGAGATCTCCGACAGCGACAGGCCGGTCGCCCGGCCGATCCCGCCGCGCATCATGAAGGCCGGAGGCGAACGGGCGGGACGACTAGCCCTTGGGCGAGCCGGCCTGGCGGCGGCAGATCACGTTCAGGACGGCCTGCCGGCCCTCGTCGCGAACGACCCGCAGGGCGCGGCGAAGCGCTCCCGGCAGCTCGGCCGGATCCTCGACGCGCTCACCGTGGCCGCCGAAGCTCCGCACGATCTCCTCGTAGTGAGCGGAGGCGGAGAGCCCGGTCAGGGGGAATGCCGCGGTCGTCGCCGCCCAGCCGTCGGGATGCACGGAGCGCGTGGCGCGCTCGACGGCCTCCCAGCCGGCGTTGTTGAAGATCACCGTCAGGAACGGCAGCTTGTGCATCTGCGCCGCCAGGTGGGCGGCCGTCGGAGCCCCGAAGATGTAGGCCCCGTCCCCGACCGTGGCGATGACGGTCTTCTCCGGCGCCCCGAGCTTCGCGCCGAGGGCCGCCCCCAGGCCCCAGCCGAGCCCCCCGGAGTGGGGCGAGCCGAAGCAGGCTCCGGGTCCCGACGGCGGGGCGTGACGGAGGTCCAGCGGGTACTCGTTGACGACGATCGTGTCGGAGCCGAGCACCTCGCCGACGCACCGGGAGGCCCACTGGAAGCCGATCGGCGTGAGAGCGCGCTCCTCCAGGGCAGCCCTGGACCAGCTCTCGCGGCGCGCCCGGTGCGCCTCGCCGAGCTGCGCCCGGCGCGCCGCCACCAGGGCGGGGTCGACCCGACGCCGGACCGCCTCGGCGAGGAGCGGCAGCGCCACCGCGGGCTCGGCGGCGAGCGGGACGTCGCAGGGATAGGAGCGCATCGGATACCGGGAGTAGAACGGATCGACGGCGAGCTGGATCACGGTGGCGTCGTCGGCGGGCCGCGAGCGCGACGGGAACCAGGGCACGTCGCAGTCGATCACGAGCACGACGTCGGCCTCGGCCATCCCCGGGTAATCCTGGCTCCCGAAGACCCAGCCGGCATGGCACGGGTGGTCCGCCGGGAAGTTCACGTACGCGGGGCTCGACTCGAGCACCGGGAAGGCGCCAGCATCGGCGAGCGCGACCAGCCCGTCCACCGCCGGCCGCGCGCGCCCCAGCTCGGCGGTGACGATCAGCGGGTTCCGGGCGGCGACCAGCCGTTCGGCCGCCTCCTCGATCCGCGCGGGATCGGGGAAGCGCCGGCTCTCCACCTGCCGGCGCGCTGGCGACGAGACCGTCAGCTCGCCGAGCGGCTGCGCCAGCACCTCGCGGGGCAGTGTGAGGTAGACGGGTCCGCGCGGCTCGGCCATCGCGAGCTCGAGCGCGCGGTCGACCACCGCCTCCAGCTGGACGGGCTGCCGGAGCTCGTAGTCCCACTTGACGTACTCGCGGAGCATCCCGGCCTGGTCGAAGGACTCCTGCGCCCAGTGGATGTGGGTGTCCCGCACTCCGGGGAGGCCACCCTCCTCGGTGATCGGGGTTCGCCCGGCCGTGAAGAGGACGGGGACCTGCGTCCTGGAGGCGTTGATCACCGCGCCGATGCCGTTCGCCGTCCCGACGGTGACGTGCACCATCACGGCCTGGGGCCGCCCCGTGACCAGGTAGTAGCCGTGGGCCATCGACACGGCGACGAACTCGTGCGGCACCGCGATCGGGCGCGGGGTCGTCTTCCCCTCGGTCGCGAAGCGCGCGAAGGCGTCGACGATCGACGCGAAGTCGGTCCCGGCGTTGGCGAAGAAGCAGTCGACCCCGCGGTCCCGCAGGAGCTCCAGGTAGGCCTGGGCGACCGTCTCCACGCGCAGGGTCTTCGTCGGCATCAGCTCTCCGAGGGGTGAGGGTGGCCGAAGGGGCGAGGGGTGTCAAGGGCGGCGAGCCCTCCGCACTCCTCACGAGATCTTGCCGGGTCACGCACGCCGGACCGCCTCCCCCGTCGCCGGCGCCGGAGCGGCGCGGGTCGTCCGGATGCATCGCAGGAGCAGGACGGCGTAGAGCACGAGCAGCGCCGCGCCGTCGAACAGGGAGCCCCGCCGCCCGGCCGCCGGGCCCGCGAACGCGATTCCCAGCCAGTGGACCCCGAGAGCGAGCGCCGCGCCCACGCCATCGAGCACCGGCATGTGGGGCGGCGAGCCGGCGGCGAGCAGCCAGATCCACAGCGGGCCCGCGAGCACCGCGAGGTGGTGCGTCTCGCTCACGGGCGAGACGAGCGGCATCGCCGTCATGTAGAGCGCGAACAGGAACAGCCCGCCGCGGGGGTCACGCGCGAGACGGGGCTGGACCCAGAGGATGGGCCCGAGGACGGCCGCGGCCGCCGCGTAGCGCAGGCCGGGCACGGCCGCGACACGGGGCCAGATCTCGGTCAGGACCGCGGCCAGCATGAACC
>CAVVOZ010000022.1:0-131761 GCA_963749975.1 uncultured Candidatus Rokubacteria bacterium
TGACCACGCCGAGCTGACCGTCCAGGAAGTTGATGAACTCGCCCTTCGGGTCGATCCCGTCGCGACGGTGACGACCGCCTGGCCGTCCCGCCGGTCCACGCTGACCGTGGTGTCGCTGCGCGTGTTCGCGCGCAGCGTCCAGCGGACGACCTGCGCCCAGAACTTGTTGTAGGCACCCCACCGGAGCCAGAGAATACCCCATTTCGCCCTGGCGTCGGCGGTGAAGGCCACCGACCGTCCGAGCCCGTAGCGCCAGGCCGCCAGCAGCGGGTCCTCCTGGTGGGTCATGAGGACCTGGTCGGCGGTGCCCTTGATGCTGGTCGCGACGTAGCCACCGAGGGGCGGCGCCTTCGGCCAGTCGATGTCCTGGATCGTTTCGTGGTGGGGACTCGTCACGATCGCCTTGAACGGCTGCTCGATCAGCGACGCCTTCGATGCGAGCTGGGTCTCCAGCGTGAAGATTCGCGGGACCGTGCTGGTCTCCTCGGTGAAGTAGAAGCGCCCGCGCCCCCACTTGGAGACGTCGTTCATCAGCTGGACGTCGGCGTCGGAGCCGATCGCGACTCCGGACACCGTGATCTTGTCCTTGACCATGCGCCGGATCAGGGCGGCGAAGTCGCCGCGAGTCATCTGCCCGTCCGACAGGAAGATGACGTGCTTGAGCAATGCGTCCCGGTCGAAGAGGGCCTTGTACGCCTCGCGCACCGCCGGGTAGCCGTCGGTTCCGCCGCCGGCCTTGATCGCCGAGATCTCGCGGTGGATCGCCTGCTTGTTCTTCGCCGGCTGGATGGGCACGTGCCACACGAACTCGGTGTCGAACGAGAGGACGCCGACCTCGTTCCGCTCGTCGAGGAGGTCGACGACCAGATGGGCGGACTCCTTCGCGACCTCGAGCTTGTTGATCTTGTCGTTGTCCTTCATGCCCATCGCCATGGAGCCGGACCGGTCGATCACGAGCATGACCGCGAGGCTCGGGATCTCGACCTTCTGCTTCACCTCCATGGTGACCGGCAAGGCCTCCTCGACGGGGGTGCGGTAGAAGCCGCCGAGGCCGAAGCTCTCCTCTCCGCCGATCATGATCAGGCCGCCGCCCTGGTCCCGGACGTAGTCGCGGACGAGGGTCATCTGCTGCCGCGTCATCTTGAGCGAGGACACGTTCGACAGGATCACTCCGTCGTACTTCTCGAGCGCGGCCATCGTCGAGGGCAGGCCCTCGGGGCCGACGAGCCGCACGTCGAAGTACTGGGACCGGAGGGCGTTGGCCAGGTTCTGCGCCTGCGCCTCCTCCTTGTCGACCAGGAGCACCTGGGGCTTGCCGCGCACCACGGTGATCCCGATGGCGCGGTTGTTCTCCTCGATGACGTCGCCCTCGACCTCGACCAGCGCCTGGTAGACGTGCACCCCGGCCTGCTCGAGCGACTGTCGGTAGGTCAGGACGTTCTTGCCCGCGTTGAGGCGCACCACCTGCGAGCCGAGGAACTCGCCGTTCCGGTAGAGTGACAGCCGGCCGCTCGCTTCCTTGACCGAGGTGACAACCGCCTTCGCGTAGAACGGCTCGCCGAACTTGACCTCGTTCGGCAGGAGCAGCTGCTCGACGACGACCTCCTGGGGGAACGTGAGGCCGACCGGCGAGTAGTAGATCGGGATGCCCGGCGTCCTTGGCCGCCTGGGCGGCCATCACGGCCTTCCCGGCGTTCTCGCGACCGTCCGACAGGAGCACGATCCGGTTGGCCTCGCCGCGCGGGAAGCGAGGCCTGGGCCAAGCTGGATCGCTCGCGCGATGTTCGTGGCCCGCCCGCCCGCCGGCGGCTGCGGGCGGGCGAAGGTCGGCGTCGGCCGGAGCGCTTCGGCCAGCTGCGGGTCTGCCCCGAAGGTGATGAGCCCGGCCCGGTCCCCGGCCTTCATGCCCCCGAGCGCCGCCGTGGCCCACCGGTAGGCGGTCTCCCGCGCGGCGAGGCTGACGCTGTCGGACATGTCCAGCACGAAGAAGACGTTCTGCCGGTCCAGCCACCGCGTGAACTGGGGCTGGGTGAGCCCCCAGGCGAGCAGCACGAGCGCGACGCCGCGGCTCGCCAGCGCCCAGCGGTCCGACGCGCGCAAGGGCCACGACAGGCGCCCCGCGGTCTGGCGCCGCCAGTAGAGGAAGCCCTCGAACGCGAGCGTCAGCATCGCCAGGCCCAGGAGGAACGGCCACAGGTCGCGCTGGTACGTGAAGCTGTCCCCCGCCCCGCCCGCCGTCGGCGGCGGCGAGACCGGGGAGAGGCTGGGGCCGGATGTTCGACTCGGCGCCGTCGAGAAGGTTGACCGCGAACCGCACTTCCCGCTTCCCGCCCGTCGTCAGCGTGTAGAGGCCTACGCGGTCCGTCTGCGAGAACGACAGGGCGCCCCGCGTGATCTCGGCTCGGTGCGTGGCGCCGCTCGGGTCCCGCACCGTCCCCTCCTGGACGCCGTGCTCGACGGACAGGAGGAAGGGTGTCCCGGCGGCGACCATGAGATCCGAGCCCTCGAGGCCCACGGGCTGGAGCCACCTGAGGCTGTTCGCCAGGATCAGCGGGAACGCGACCCGCAGCGGGAGATCGGTCTTGAAGAGGTCGAAACCGACGAACACGGCCTTCCGCTGCGGCTCCTCCAGGAGGAAGATGAGGGGGCCGCCCACGGATTCGAGCAGCGTCTTCCCTGCGGCCAGCGGCCGCACGCGGAGCGCCTCTTCGACCGCCACCTTCGACAGGTCGACGAAGCGCATCACGGGGTGGTTCCGGGCCCAGTCGAGCACGATGGGCTGCTCCATCGTGCCGAGGGACTCGATCGGGACGTCGCCGGGGGTCGAGTTGACCAGGACGAAGCGGCCGGCGCCGATCTTCGCGGGCGACGTGCCGTCGAGCACGACCACGTCGAAGGTGCCCATGCCGCCGGAGTACTCGCCGGGTGTCTTCGTCTCGAGGATCACCTGCGGATCGGTGCGGAGCGCCTTCTCCAGGAACAGGTTGCCGGGGCTCACGAGGAGGACGCGGAGCTTCCGCGGCTCCGGCACCACCGCCTGGACGGCGTTGTCCGCGTCGAGATCGTCCCGGACGTCGGCGACGGCCTTGACGACCGCGCCGGTCTGGAGGGTGAAGGGGACGATGACGTTCCGCTTCACCTGGGGGTCCAGCGCGATCGTCTGCTCGCTGATCTTCTGGTCGTCGACCGTCAGCGCGAGCGGGAAGGAGACGCGCTCGTCGGAGAAGTTGGTGACCGACAGGAAGGCCTGGTAGTCGAACGCTCCGTAGTAGGCCTTCCGCACGGCGAACTGCGTGATCCCGACGTTACGGGCGCCGCCGCCGACCGTGACCCACCGGACCCGGGGGTCGGGGAATTCCCGGACCTGTGCCGGGTCGAACGCGCCGTCGGTCAGCACGTGCACGCGAACTCGCGGGTCGACCGGAGGCACGAGGGCCAGCGCCGTGCGGATCGCCTCGCTCAGGTGGTTCGGCTGGTCACGCGCGTCGAGGTCGAAGATGGCCCGCCGCGCCCGGTCGCGGTCGCGGGTGAAGTGGAGCCGAATCGTCGGCTGCGAGCCCGCCTCGATGACCATCAGCTCGGCGCCCTGGCCCGCCTCGGCGATCAGGCCCGCCGCCTGCTGCTGGGCCTCGCGGAGGCGGCTCGACCCGACGTCCCGCGCCTTCATGGAGGCCGAGGTGTCCACCACGAAGATCAGCCGCTCGGCCCCCTTCCCCTGGAGCGTCAGGGTGGGCTGGGCAAGCGCCGCGCACAGGAGCAGGAGCGCCAGAAGCTGGAGCAGCAGCAAGGGATCGAGCTGCAGTCGCTGGAAGAGCGCCGACGCCTGCTGGTCCCGGAACACGGGCGACCACAGGAGGACGGAGGACACGCGGCGCTGCTGGCGCCGGACCTTGAGGAAGTACAGGAGGAGCAGCGGGACCGCCAACCCCAGGAGCAGGAAGGCCCAGGGCTGCAGGAAGCTCACTGGAGCAGGCCCCCTTTCAGCCGCCGAAGCAGGAGATCCTCGACGGGCATGTCACTGGCGACGCGAACGTAGCTCAGCTCGTTCGCCCGGCAGAATCCCTCGATGCCCGAGATGAACGTCCCCAGCTGGCGCTCGTAGCCTCGCAACACCTCGGCGTCGACGGACACCTCGCGCACCTCGCCGGTCTCGGCATCCACCAGCTCCAGGTCCCCCCCGAGCATGGGGCGCAGCTCGTCCGGGGACAGGAGGTGCAGTATGTGGATGTCGAACCGCCGCTCCATCAGCGCCCGCAACCCCGACGCGTACCCCGCCGGATCCAGGAAGTCGGAGATGACCACGGCCACGCCGGCGTCCTTCGCGCGCTGCGCGTACTGCCGGACGGCGTCGTTGAACGCCGTGCCTCCGCCGGGCGTGAGATTGGCCAGGAAATCCTGGATCGGGAGAAACTGGTTCCGCCCTCGGGTCGGGAGCCATCCCTCGGCAACGCGGTCGCGGAACACCGCCACGCCCACGCGCTCGAGGTTCACGAAGCCGATGAACGCCAGCGCGGCGGCCAGGCGGACGGCGTACCGGAACTTGTTCGGCGTGCCGTAGTCCATGGAGCCGCTCGCGTCGAGGAGGAGGTGGATGCAGAGATCCTCCTCGTCGATGAACACCTTGAGATAGAGCCGGTTGAGACGGGCGAATGCGTTCCAGTCGACGTAGCGCAGGTCGTCACCGACCTCGTACGGCCGGTAGTCGGCGAACTCGACGCTCGAGCCCCGGCGCGGGCTCTTGCGCTCGCCCTTCACCGCTCCCACGTGCGAGCGCTTGGAGACGAAGCCCATGCGCTCGAGCTGCATCAGGAATGAGTTCGAGAAGAAGCGCTCGGCAGCCGCGGCCGGTGCGGCGGCGGAAGCCGGGCGGGCGGCGCGCGGCATGTGGTCAGCGTTCCTCGAGCGCCTGGAAGTAGTCCCGCACCTGACTGCGGTAGTCGAGCGGGATCGCCTCCTTCGCCAGGGCCTCCTCCATCATCTTCCGGTACTGCGTCACGACGCTCATCGAGGGCAGGCGGGACGGGTTATGGGCGCCCTTCCCCAGCATGTTCGTATCGTAGGACTCGCGCCGACCCTTGCGCATCGAGCCCTCGACGCCGATGTCGAACGGGTTCTGCCCCAGCCGGGTCGTGGGATCGCCGCGCCAGCCGGGATTCGTCCCCTTCCCGGGAAGCGACCCCTGGCCTTCGCCGAAGTCGGGCTCGTCCTCGCCCGGACGCCCCGATCCGCCGCGCTCGTCGCGGCCGCGCCCGCGGTCCTTGCCGCCCTGGAGGCCCTTGCCCCCGCGGTCCCGCTCGTCCTGGGCCCGCATCTTCTGGAGAGCCCGCTCCATCGCCTCCATGGCCTTGTCCATCTGGCCCCGGTCGAGCGCCTCGGCGCCCTCCATCATCTCCTGGCCCCAGTCGCCTTCCCCGCCCGAGCCGGTGCCAGGGCGCCGGCCCATCCGGTTCATCTCCTCGAGCAGCTGGCGGAGCTTCTCCGGCGTCATCTGTCGGGGATCCATGCCCGAGAGGAGGCTGCGCGACTTGCGGAACATGACCTTGTACTGACTCTGCGTGAAGTCCCGCTGGAGGTCGGGGAGGCTGTCGACCCGCTCGAGGAGCCGGATGCGGTCGTCGCCCTGCTTCAGGAAGCTCGAGAAGTCCGGGCGCTTCGTCGCGACGTTCGTGTCCTTGAAGGCCGCGGCCAGATCGCCCTTGGTGTGCTCCCGGCTCTCCGGGTTGGGACGCGTCTGGTAGTCGCGGTCCTGCATCTCCACGCGCTCGACCTTCTCGCTCTTCTTCTGCGTGGGGCGCTCGATGGCCTGCTGCGGACCGGCGGTCTCGGGCTTCTTCTCCTCCTCCGTCGCCGGCGTGAACGACGGCATGGAGACGTCGGGGATCGGGATCGGCGGCAGATAGGGCAGGACGGCCAACGCCAGCACCGGAGCGGGAAGGAGCTTCAGCTCTCGGGGCCAGCGCCACGCAACCGCCCGCCCGAGTGTGATCTGGGCAGCGTGCGTCTCGGCGTCCGCGATCGCCGCGTCGGCCAGCGCGCTGCGGTCCGGGCGCGCGAGGAGATCGTGAGCGGTCGCGAGTCGATCCTTCAGGTCGAACGCGCGATCCGCCAGACCGAGCGCGTCCGCCGGAGGCACTCTCAGGAGCATCCCGTACAGGACGCCCACCAGCGTCCCGCCGAGAGCCAGGCCGCCCGCCACCGGCAGCGCCCACGGTCCCACTATCGCCCGGAGCGCCACCGGCACGACCGCCAGACAGAGCCCCCACGCCAGGCCGCGCACGCCGTAGAACAGCGCACGACGCTGTCGTATCAGCCGGGTCAGGCGGGTGATCGTGAGGCCGAGCGCTGCGCCATGTGCCATGAGCGTCTCCTCGGGGGGCGGGCTAACGGAGGAACACCTCCTTGCCCTCGCGAGACGATGCCTCGACGGCCTCGAGCACCTCCGACAGCAGGCGATCGGCCTCGATCCCCTCGGCCTCGCCCTCGAAGTTCAGGATGACTCGGTGGCGGAGCACGGGAAGCGCGATCGTCTTGACGTCGTCGATGCTCACGGCGAAGCGGCCGGCCCGGAGCGCGAGCACCTTGGCCCCGAGGACGAGCGCCTGCGCCGCCCGGGGGCTCGCCCCGTAGCGGATGTAGCGCCGCGTGATGTCCGGGGCCTCCTCCCACTGGGGATGGGTGGCCATCACGAGCGTGGCGGCGAAATGCCGAACGTGAGCCGCGATCGGCACTTCCCGCACGAGCTCCCGGGCCGCGAGCGTCTCGCTGCCGGTCATCACCCGCTCCACGGACGGATCGTTCGAGGTCGTCGTGCGATCGATGATCTCGTTCAGCTGCTCGAGCGCGGGATAGCGCACCCGGAGCTTGAACAGGAACCGGTCGAGCTGCGCTTCCGGAAGGGGGTACGTCCCCTCCATCTCGATCGGGTTCTGGGTCGCCAGCACGAAGAAGGGGGGCGGGAGCCTGTGGGTGACGCCCGCCACCGTCGCGCTGCTCTCCTGCATCGCCTCGAGGAGCGCGGACTGCGTCTTGGGCGTGGCCCGGTTGACCTCGTCGGCCAAGAGGATGTGCGCGAAAACGGGACCACGCTCGAACTGGAAGTGCCGCCGCCCGTCCGCGTCCTCGACGATGATGTTCGTGCCGATGATGTCGGCCGGCATCAGGTCCGGCGTGAACTGGATACGCGAGAAGGAGAGGTCGAGGCACCCGGCCAGGGTCCGGACGAGGAGCGTCTTCCCCAGCCCCGGAACTCCCTCGAGCAGGACGTGCCCGCCCGCGAACAGCGCGACGAGAACCTGGTCCACGATCTCGTCGTGGCCGACGATGACCTTGTGGACCTCACGCTCGAGTTGCCCGTAGCTCTTGACGAACGACTCTACCCGTTCCCCGGCCATCCCCTGTCCTCCGGTCGATGGAATCGGTTCCGAGCGCCCGATACGGGACCCATTATAGGCCGGGCGGTCAAACGGGCAACCGCTTTGTGCGGCGCGAGGGCACCATCGACTCCCCGCGCGCCGAATTGGTCGCCGCGACGCCGTCGAACGTGCCGTCGAAAGCCCGGGCGCAATCTCACGGATCGAGCACGATCCGCGCGTCCACGACCGTCGCGCCAGCTCCGAGGGATCCGACGATCACCGGGTTGAGGTCGAGGGCGGCGAGGCGCGGTCCGAGACCCGCCGCCAGCGCGGCGGCTCGCGTGACCGTGGCCACCAGGCCCGCGCGGTCCCCGGGCGAACCGCCCCGGTACCCTCCCAGCAGGGCATCGAGCGCGTGGCACTCGACAATCAGCCGCTCGGCGGTAGCCTCGTCGCAGGGGGCCGGCGCCATCGCACGCTCCCCGTAGAGCTCGGCCCGCACGCCCCCCGGCGCGACCATCACGAACGTGCCCAGCTCCGGGTCCCGCACCGCGCCGACCAGCACCTCCAGCCCCTCGACCATCGGCTGCACCACGCAGGCCTCGCCGAGCAGCCCGAGCTCCCGGACCGCCGCGACCAGCTCCTCGAGGGTCGAGACGCCGAGCCGCACGCCGCCAATCTCCGTCCGGTGAAGCGGGCCGAGCACCTTGACCGCCACGGGATAGCGGAGACGCGGCGCCGCTGCCCGGGCCTCGTCGGCGTCCCGAACGACCACCTCGGACGCCACTCGGAGCCCGGCACCGTCCAGCAGCGCGCGGACCGACGCCCAGGGCAGTGCTCCCGCGCCCTCAGGCGCCACGACGGTCGACACCGGAGGCACGCGACGGGGCGGTCGGGTCCGGACGGAGCGAAAAGCGAGCGCGGCGCCGAGCGCGGCGGCGCAGCTCGACACCGTGGCGAAGAGCGGTACGCGCGCCTCGTCGAGCGCCCGGAACCCCTTGCGGACCAGCCGCCCGCCGGGCCAGCAGACCACGAGAGGCTTCGCCGCCCCGCGCGCCGCCTTGATCACGTGCTCCGCCCTGGCCGCGCCCCCGCCCGCGGTCGCCATCGTCAGCGGCACGACGACGACGTCGATCCCCGGGTCCCGGGCGACCGCGGTGAGCACCTCGCCGAACGTCTCGTCCGGAAGCCCGGCGGTGATGTCGAGCGGGTTGGCGACGGTGACGTAGGGCGGGAGCAGCGCCTCCACGCGCCGCACCGTCTCGCCCGCCAGCGGCGCGAACGCGAAGCCCCGCGGCTCGAGCGCGTCCGCGAGCAGCACCGCGACGCCGCCCGACGACGTCGCCATCGCCATGCGCGGCCCGTCGAGAGTCGGCGCCCGCGCGAGGTGCGCCGCCGTCTCGACGAGATGGTCGAGCTCGGTCACCTCGAGAAGGCCCGCCGACCGCGCCCAGGCCCGCCATGGCTCGCGCCCCCCCGCGAGGGAGCCGGTGTGCGAGCGCGCGGCACGGGAGCCGGTCGAGGAGGCTCCGAGCTTCAGCGCGACCACCGCGATGCCGCGGGCCGCGGCCCGCTCGACGGCGGCCGCGACGCGGACGGGCTGCCGCACCTGCTCGACGAGGCACGCGATGGCGCGGGCCCGGCCGTCGTCGACGAGCCAGTCGAGGTGGTCCGCGAGCGAGAGGTCGGCTTCGTTGCCCGTCGAGACGAACAGGCCCACGCCGAGGCGCCGGTCGGCCGCGCGGTCGAGGAGGCAGCCGCCGAGCCCGCCCGACTGCGAGAGCACCGCCACCGGACCCGGCAGGAGGGCGTCGAGCTTGCCGACCGTCGAGAAGGTCAGCGCCACTCGATCCCAGGCGTTGACGAACCCCACCGTGTTCGGCCCGAGGAGTCGCACGCCCGCCCGCCGCGCGCTCTCCACCAGACGCGCCTGCTCCACCGCCCCGGATTCCCCGGTCTCGGCGAAGCCGGCGCCGAGGACCACCGCGAAGGGAACGCGGGCGCGGCCGCACGCGAGGATCGCGTCGGCGGCCTGGGCGGCCGGCAGGCCGATCCAGGCGACGTCCGGAGCCTCCGGCAAGGCGTCGACGCTCGGATAGGCGGGAAGGTCCCCGATCACGCGGTGACCGGGGTTCACCGGATACACCCGGCCCGGATAGCCGTGACGTCGCAGGAAGTGGAGGGGGCGCGCGCCCGGGCGCGAGAGGTCGCTGGGCACTCCGATCAGCGCGATCGCCCGCGGCGCGAACAGGCGCCCGAGGTCCGCCGCGCGCCCCTTCACGCCCGCGCCTGCCTCCGTCATGGCGCACACCTTAGCCCGAAGCCGTGGCCTTCCCAAGCCCCGGCGCGGCGGCACGGCGCCCGCACGCCTCGCAGGCACTCGCCCACACCGCCTTCTGCATTGCGCGAGGCGCAGGGCCACCCCATAATGCGTCGGCGTGAAGATCCTCGTGACAGGCGGCGCGGGCTTCATCGGCTCCCACGTGGTGGATCGCTGCATCGAGGCGGGGCACGCGGCGGCCGTCGTGGACGACCTCAGCTCGGGTCGACGCGAGAACGTCAACGCCGCGGCGCGCCTCCACGTCGTCGACATCCGCAGCCCGGTGCTCCACGACGTCTTCCGGGCCGAGGCGCCCGAGGCCGTGATCCACCTCGCGGCCCAGGCCGCCGTCAGCCGCTCCGTCGCGGATCCGCGCCTGGACGCCGAGATCAACATCCTGGGTTCGATCAACGTCCTCGAGGGCTGTCGGCAGTTCGGCGTGCGGCGCGTCGTCTACGTGTCGACGGGCGGCGCCGCCTATGGCGACACGGACGTGATCCCGACACCCGAGGACCACCCCACCCGGCCCATCTCCCCGTACGGCGTCTCGAAGGTGGCGGCCGAGGTCTACCTCGCCTGCTGGGGTGCGCTCCACGGACTCAGCGGGATCGTCCTGCGCCTCGCCAACATCTACGGGCCCCGCCAGAACCCGCACGGCGAGGCCGGCGTGGTGGCCATCTTCACGGACCGCCTTCTCCGGGGTGAGCCGTGCGTCATCAACGGCGACGGGCTCCAGACCCGGGACTACGTCTACGTGGGGGATGTCGCCGAAGCAGCACGGCTTGCGCTCGAACGGGTCGAGGTGACGGGGCCCGTGAACATCGGCACCGGCGTCGAGACGTCGGTCGTGACGCTCTTCGAGCGCCTCCGGGCGGCGGCGGGCGGCGGGGCGGACGCCCAGCACGCGCGCGCGCGACCGGGCGAGCAGCGCCGGAGCCTTCTGGACGCCTCCCGCGCCCGACGGGTCCTCGGCTGGACCCCACGGGTGACGCTCGACGAGGGCCTCCGCCGGACCGTCGCGTCGCGTCGCGCCGCCGGCTGACGAGGCGCAGAGGCCAGGAAGGCCGTCCCGGTCCCCTCGGGGGGGCGGCCCCGCTACCGGGGATCCTCGCGGAGGCCGAGCGCGTACTCGCCCACCAGGACGCGGTGGATGTCGTTCACCCCCTCCACGATCTGAAGGAACTTCGCGTCCCGCAGGAACCGGCCCACCACGTACTCCTCGGACACCCCGTAGGCCCCGTGGATCTGGACCGCGTCCGACGCGGCCCGGAAGGCCATCTCCGACGCGTACAGCTTGGCGATCGACGATTCCCGCCGCGCGCGCCGCACGCCCTGCGCCTTCAGCCAGGCCAGCCGATAGGTGAGGAACCGGGCCGATTCGATCCCGAGCACCATGTCGGCGATCTTCGCCTGCACGAGCTGGTAGCGGGCGATCGGCTGGCCGAGCACGACGCGCTGCCGCGCGTACGCCGCCGACGCGTCGAGACAGCCCTGCGCGAGCCCGACCGCGCGACACGCCACGGAGAGGCGTCCGTTCTCGACGGCGCAGAGGGCGACCTTCAGCCCTTCGCCTTCCCGGCCGACCAGGTTCTCCGCCGGCACCCGGCAATCCTCGAACACGAGCTCGCCCACCTGGGCGGGCCGGAAGGCGAGCTTGTCGCGGATCGGCCGCTCGCTGAAGCCCGGAAAGCCTCGCTCCACGACGAAGGCGCAGACGCCGCGCGCGCCCTTCGTGCGGTCGAGCGTCGCGAAGGTGAGGTACCACTCGGCCAGGCCGACGCCGGAGATCCAGATCTTCGAGCCGTTCAGCACGTACTCGTCGCCGCGGCGGACCACCGTGGTCTCCATGGCGGCGACGTCGGTCCCCGAGTGGGGCTCCGTCACGGCCGTTCCGGCGAAGGTCTCGCCGCGGGCGAGCGGGACGAGATAGCGCTGCTTCTGCGCCTCGGTCCCGAACTGGAGGATGCCCGAGCCCACCAGCCCCGCGGCGCGCCCCATCGCGGATCCCATGTGGATGCAGACGCGGGACATCTCCTCGATCCCGAGCGCCATGGTGAGATGGTCGATGCCGGGCCCGCCATACGCCTCGGGAATCGTGCCGCCCAGGAACCCGAGAGGGGCCATCTTCCGGACGATCTCCACCGGGTAGCGCTCCTCGCGGTCGTAGTCGCGCACGTGCGGCGCGACTTCCTGCTGCGCGAACTCCCGGACGAGCGCCTGGTAGCGCTGCTGCTCCTCGGTCAGGCTGAAGTCCACGCGTTCCTCCGAATCAATGCGGGCGGATCAGTGCGGTTGATGGGAGAGCGCGAGCGTCCGGAGACCATCGGTCAGCTCGCGAGCGCTCTTGAGCTCGCCGACGCGCCGGCAGAGCTCCCAGGCCGATCCGGCGCCCCCTGCTCCGAGGTCGGATCCGGCGAGCGCGACGAACTTCTCCCGGAGCGCGCTCTCCGGGTACGGGACGATCGAACTCCCCGAGCGGCTGGTCGACCTGCCGGGCGAGCACCCGCCCGTCCGCGAGCCGCACCTCCACGCGAGCGGGCCGGGCGCGCGGCGTGAGCGCGGTCAGCGCGGGATCCTCCACGACCTCCACCCGCCGGGCGAGAGCGCGCACGCGGGGGTCGGACAGAGCGGGCTCTCGGAAGGCCTCCACCCCGCAGTCGGCCCACTTTCCGAGGACGAGCCGGGCGGCGAGGGTGTACGGGATCGAGAACTTCGCGCCGAGCGCCCCGACGGGGTCCCGGTCGCCCATCGTGGCGCCGAGGGCCGACGTCGCGACGCGGATGGACGCGATCCGCTCGGGCGCGATGGCCGTCGTCTCCAGGAGCTCCTCGATCGCGTCGACGGCGGGGTGGTTGTACCGACAGCAGGCGTGGCGCTTGAAATAGTTGCGCGAGATCTCGAAGCGCTCGCCGAGCCCGTCCAGGACCGCGGCCACGTCGAGTCCGGAGCCGCTGATCCGGCCGAAGATCTCGGTGAGCATGTCGGGCAGCGGCGTGATCCCGGCGGCCGCGAGGTCGGCGGCGAGCCAGCCGTTGGCGCCCGCCACCCCCGCGTAGGCGTTCCGCACGGTCGCTCCGCCGAGCGCCGTGCGCCAGGACGTCCCCAGGGTGAGGCCGGCGGCCACTCCGAGCGCCCGGGCGGTGACGTCCTCGTCCAGCTCCCGCAGCCGGGCGACGGCGGCGGCTGCGCCCAGGGCTCCGTGGACGCCGTGCATGTGCATGCCCGGGCGGACCGGCGCCCCGCCGCCCAGCCGTGCCGCCACGTCGTAGCCCACCACCAGCGCGGCGAGAAGGGCCCCGCCGGACCGGCCGAGCCGCTCGGCCTCCGCCAGAGCTGCCGGCAGCACGTGGATCCCGGGATGACCCCGCGCGAACCGGTTCCCCTCGTCCAGCTCGAGCATCGTGCCGGCGAGGCCGTTCGACACGATCGCCCACCACGGCTCGACGAGGGCGAAGCCCTCCCCGAGAACCGTGGCCGACCCCACGGCCCGGTCCGCGCCGGCGTGGAGCCGTCGAACCTCCGGCTCCTGGCTCCCTCCAAGGATGGCGCCGACCGTGTCCGCGAGGACCACGGCCGCGCGGTCGCGCACCGCGCCGGGGATGACGCCCTCGGAGGTCCCCGCCACGAAGCGGGCGAGCGCGGCCATTACCGGCTCCATGCAGGCCTCGGCGGCGCGCGGTCTCAGCGCCGAGCGGTCTGGAATGGAAGGGGCTCGCGCCCGGCGAACGGGTTCCGGCCCGGGGGCCACGTCTCACGGGGCTTCTCGTACGTGACCTCGAGCATGTGGCCGTCGGGATCCTCGAAGTACACCGACAGGTTCGCCCCATGGTCCATGGTCGCGCGCACGGCCACTCCTCGGGCGGCGAGCGAGTCGTGGAAGGCCTGGAGGTCCTCCACGCGCTCCACCTGCCAGGCGACGTGGAACAGTCCCACCTGGGCATGCGCCTGGGGAGCCGCATCCGGTCCCACCTTCCAGAGGCCGAGATCGTGCGAGTCGGTGTTCCCGGGTACCGAGAAGAAGACCATTCGACCCGGCAGCCGGCCGGTCACGACGAGTCCGAGGACGCCCGTGTAGAACGCCTCGGAGCGATCCAGATCGCGCACCTTGAGGACCACGTGGCCGAGCTTCTTCAGCGCCATGGCGGCCTCCCCTCGAGCGGTCATGATAGCGGAGCCGGGGGACCGCTCCAACCCGCCAGGTCTGCCGGCGGCCGTCCAGGCCCCGGCACGGCCCTGGACCCCGCAACGATCGGCCGGCGGAGGCCGTCTCACCAGTGGGGCGGGCAGGTCCCGGCGGTTCCCGCCGGAGGGGCTTGCCGCGTGGGAGCCCGTGTTAGGATCAGGGCGGTCCGAGACATGGCCGTCTCCGGACCGGAGGAGAGCGACCGAGCGTGGAACTCATCCCCCACGTGGCGCGCTGCGACGAGTGCGTCGAGCTCCTCGTGGACTACATCGCGGGAGAGCTCCCGCCCGAGCGCTCGAGGGCGCTCGAGATCCACCTGGACCTGTGTCCCTCGTGCGTCTGCTTCGTGAACACCTACCGGGACACCGTCAACATCGCCCGCACCCTCCAGGCCGAGGACATCCCTCCCGAGCTGACCCAGCGCCTCATCGACTTCCTCCGCAAGGAGAAGGAAGCCCCGCACCGACGCCCGGATTGACGCCTCCGCGCCCGGCCTCGCATACTCGGAGGCCAGAGACGCGCTGACGCGTCGGTCACCCTCGCTCTGGAGGTCGGCGAATGCCCCGCGGGATGCGCTTCGGGCTGTGCACTGACCAGAACCTGCCGTTCGCCACGCTCGTCGAGCGCTGGCAGCACTTCGAGCGCCTCGGCTTCGACAGCGTGTGGGATTGCGACCACTTCAACCAGCCCAGCCGGCCGACCGGGCCGTACTACGAGGCCTGGACCCTCCTCGCCGCGCTCGCGGCCCGCACGTCGCGCATTCGCATCGGGGTCCTCGTCAGCTGCAACACGTTCCGCCACCCGGGGCTCCTCGCGCACGAGGCGATGACCGTCGACCACGTCTCCAATGGCCGGCTCGAGCTCGGTCTCGGCGCCGGGTGGTTCGTTCCGGAGCACGAGCAGTTCGGCATCCCGCTCCCGCCGCCCGGGGAGCTGGTCGGCCGCTTCCACGAGGCCGTCCAGATCGTCGACGGGCTCTTGCGCCACGGCCAGCTCACGTTCGCCGGAAAGTACTACCGGCTGGCGGGCGCCCACGTCCGGCCGAGCCCGATCCAGCGGCCGCGCCCTCCGCTGACGCTCGGCGCGCACAAGTCGCGCATGCTCCGGATCTGCGCGGAGTACGCCGACGCCTGGAACTCGTTCGGCACCCTGAGCGAGATGCGCGAGCGCAACGCGATCCTCGACGAGCACTGCGCGGCGATCGGCCGGGATCCGGGGACGATCTGGCGGTCGTTCTACGGCTGGGCGTCCAAGATGAAGGAGCAAGGGCTCCCCGACCCCTGGTCGAGCGTCGGCGCCTTCGAGGAGATGGTGGGCCGCTACGGCGAGGCCGGCGTCAACGAGTTCCTCGTCGATGCCCCGGGCCCGGAGCACTTCCCGGTCCTCGAGCGGGTCGCCACCGACGTCATCCCCCGGCGCCGCGCGGCCAGTGACCCGGGCCCTGGCCGGGGCCGGGCGGCGCGGGTGAGACATCGGATCGCGCGCGCCGGGGCGCTCGCCTTCGCGCTGGCGGTGCTCGCGGGTCGCACGGCCGGGGCCGAGGAACCATCCGAGACGCTCCGGCTCACGCGGCTCGGCGGCGGTGAGCCGGCGGCCGAGTTCAGCGTGCCCACGCCGGATGGGGGCGCCGTCAGGCTCGGCGACCTCAGGGGCAAGGTGGTGCTCCTGAACTTCTGGGCAACGTGGTGCGAGCCCTGCCTGGAAGAGATGCCGGCCATGGAGCGCCTGGCGCGGACCTACCGCGAGCGGGGTCTCGCCGTGCTGGCCCTGTCCGTGGACCGCGAGGGCGCGTCGGTCGTGAGGCCGTTCCTGAAGCGTCACGATCTGACGTTCCTGGTCGGCCTCGACCCCCAGCAGGCCGTGGCGCGGCTCTACCGCATCTGGGCCCTCCCCTCGACCATCATTCTCAACCGGAAGGGGGTTCCACTCTTCGCCGTCCAGGGGGCGCGGGAATGGGACGGACAAGCCGGCCACGCCTTGTTCGACGGTCTCCTGAAGCAGGGCCCCTGATCCGGCCAGCGGCCGCCGGCCCTTCCAATTGGGGCGCTCTCGATCCATCGTCGATTCCGATTTGTCGGCATCGAGAATCCCGCATACTCTGATCGTCATCCCAGTTTCATAGGTCCCGCAGGACGGTCATTTCCAAGGGAGGACGGTCGACATGAACCGACGCGCATTCCTCAAGACAACGGCCCTGGCGTCGATGGCCTCGGGCTTCGCCAGGGTCCCGGCCGCGCGGGGAGCCTCCGCGGGCGGTGACCGCTGGCGCGCCTTCGAGGTCACGACTCGCGTGGAGGTCCTCAACCCGTCGGGGCTGACCCGGGCGTGGGTGCCTCTGCCCCTGACGGAGGACACGGACTACCACAAGACGCTCGGGCGCACGTGGACCGGCAACGCGGCGAATGCGCAGGCCTTCCGCGATCCGCGGTACGGGGCCGGGCTCGTGGTCGCCGAGTGGCCGGCGGGCACGTCCGGACCGACGCTCGAGGTGGTCGCCCGGATCGCCACGCGCGACCGCCAGGTTGACCTGGGCGGCCCCGCCACGGGCGCGGACGGAGGACCCGGCGGTGCTCCGCCGATACCTGGAGGCCAGCGATCTCATCCGCACGGACGGGATCGTCGAGGCGACCGCCCGCGAGATCACGAAGGCCGCCAAGACCGACGTCGGAGAAGGCGCGCGCGCTCTACGAGTGGATCGTCGACAACACGTTCCGCGACCCGAAGGTCAAGGGGTGCGGGCTCGGCGACATCCAGACCATGCTCGAGACCAAGAACCTGGGCGGGAAGTGCGCCGACCTGAACGCGCTGTTCGTCGGCTTCGCCCGGTCGGTGGGCATCCCCGCGCGGGACGTCTACGGGATCCGTGTCGCCGACTCGGCCGACTTCAAGAGCCTGGGCCGGAGCGGTGACATCACCCGGGCGCAGCACTGCCGGGCCGAGTTCTACCTCGCGGGGCAGGGCTGGATCCCGGTGGATCCGGCCGACGTGCGCAAGGTCGTGCTCGAGGAGAAGTCGGGCGGCCTCCCGCTCGACGATCCCCAGGTGCAGAAGGCGCGCGCCAAGCTCTTCGGCGCCTGGGAAATGAACTGGATGGCGTACAACTACGCCCACGACGTGAAGCTCCCGGGCTCGCCGGGGGCGGCGGTGGCCTTCCTGATGTATCCCCAGGCCGAGACCGGCGACAGCCGCCGCGACAGCCTGGACCCCGACCAGTTCCGCTACACGATCAAGTCGCGCGAGATCGCGCTCTAGGACGCGCGCGCCCGGAGTCGCGACGCCCCGGGGGGACCTCCCCGGGCGTCGCCCTTCGTGGTCGGGGTGAGCCGCCGCCGCTCCGCCACCGGCGACCGGGACAGGAGCGGCAGCGCGGCGCGGCGTGTCTCTAGCCGGGGCTCTCCAGGAACTCGAGGAACGCGCGACAGAGCGGGGAGCGCGACCGGCTCGCGTGGGTGACCACGTAGAAGTGACGCGTGACCGTCAGGTCCTTGAGCTTCACGCAGCCGAGGAGCCCGTGCCGGCACTCGTCCTCGGCGGCCCGGCTCGACATGACGGACAGCCCGACGCCCGCCTTGACGGCCTGCTTGATGGCGCTGGTCGAGCCCATCTCGGCGATGACCTGCATCTCTCCCAGGCTCCGCCCGGTCGCCTCCAGCGCGCGCTCGAGCGCCTGCCGGGAGCCCGAGCCCGGCTCGCGCACGATGAGGGGCTCGGCCCGCAGCTCGTCGAGGGTGGCCTCGTGGCGGCCGTTCCACCGGTGTCCCGGCGGGACGACCAGGACCAGCTCGTCCGGCATGAGGGCCCGCGCCTCGAGCCCGCGGTTGCCCGGATCGGCCCCCACGACGCCCGCCTCGACCTGGCCGTCCAGGACGGCCTGGACGATCCCGCGCGTGTCCGAGATCTGGAGCGTGATGGCCACGCGCGGGTGCCGCTCGCGGAACCGGCCGATGACGGCCGGCAGGACATACTCGCCCGGGATGGTGCTCGCGCCCACGAGGAGCGTGCCGGTGACCTGACCGAGGAACTGGTCGAGCGCCTGCCGCGCCTCGGTCCGGAGCGCGAGCATCTGCCGCGCGTAGCCGTAGAGAAGCTCCCCGGCTCGCGTCGGCACGGTCTCGCGGCTCAGGCGGTCGAACAGTCGGGTGCCCAGCTCCTCCTCGAGGAGCCGCACGTGCTCGCTCACGGTGGACTGGGTGAGGTGGAGGGCGGAGGCGGTCCGGGAGAAGCTCCGGAGCTCGTACACCCCCGCGAAGACCTCGAGCTGGCGAAGATCCATGAGGCCGCGACGCGCTCGCGTCAGGCCTCGGCGCCGAGGGCCCGTGCCTCTTCGCGGAAGCGCCGGACGTTCCGCAGCTTGACGTCCTCGTAGCCGCGCACGAGGTCGGGGAGGCGCGCGATCCGCACGGCGCGCTCGTGACGCTCGGGACCGAGGTCACGGAGCGCGCGCTCCACCATGCCCCGGTACTCGGCGACGAGCGCCCGCTCGACCCGGCGGACCTTCGCGAAGCCGAACGGATCGAGCGCGGTGCCCCGGAGACGGCGCAGCGCGACCAGCAGCCCGGAACACCCCCTCGACCCACGCGCCGAGCGAGAGCTTCCGCTTCATGCCCAGCGCCCGGAGGATCGGCGGGTGGAGCTGATAGCGCACCTTGGCCTCGCCCATCTCCGCCTGGATCGACGCGCGGACCTCGGGCCGGAGGTGGAGCCGCGCCACCTCGTACTCGTCCTTGTAGGCCATCAGCTTGAAGAGATGGCGCGCCACCGCCTCGGCGAGCCTCGTCTCGCCCGGCACGGCCGTCCGCTCCGCCTCGGCGACCGTCCGGACGAAGTCGACGTAGCGGCGCGCGTACTCCCCGTCCTGGTACGCGATCAGCTCGGGGACTCTGATCTCGAGCAGCCGCCGCAGCTCGCCGCCGGCTCCCACGGAGTCGATCAAGGCCCGCGCCTCGGGCCCGAGCTCTCCCTGCACGGCCGCGGCACCCGCGCGGCCGCGCTCGATCGTTCCCACCCATCCGGGATCGGCGACCAGAAGCCGGCCCACGCGGAACGCCTGGGCGTTCATCTCGACCTGGACGCCGTTGATCCGGATGGCCTCCTCGATCGCCGCGGCCCGCACGGGGATCGCCCCCGCCTGGTAGGCCGCGCCCAGCAGGATCATGTTGGCGGCCATGTGGTCGCCGAAGAGGGACTCGCCGAGGCCGAGGGCGTCGACGAACACGTTCTCGTCCTTGCGGGTCACCCGGTTGACCGAGGCGACGAGGCCGCCCGGGTCGGGGAACGCGACGTCGGTCGAGGCCACCATCGCGCCCGTCGGCACCTGGGTGGTCGAGACGACGGCGATCGTGAGATCGGGCCGCGCGCGCAGGAGGTTCGGCGCCGAGGTCGCGACGAGCAGGTCGAAGCCCAGGTACAGGTCGGCCTCGGCGACCCCGACCTTGCCGGCGATGTCGGCCGCGGTCTCGCCGATGCGAAGGTGCGAGACCACCGGCCCGCCCTTCTGGCTGAGACCCGTCTGGTCGAGGCCCGCGACGTGCTTGCCGTCGAGGAGCGCGGCCGTCCCCAGGATCTGGTTCACGGTCACGACGCCGGTGCCCCCGATCCCCATGAGGAACAGGCTCGCCGTCCGCCGGACGCGCAGCTCGGGCTCGGGCAGGCTCCGGTCGACGACGTAGCGCTTCCGGGCCCGGGGGCGCGGTCCCCCCGCCGGCACGACCGTGAGGAAGGAGGGGCAGTCGCCCCGGAGGCACGAGTAGTCCTTGTTGCACGACGACTGGTGGATCTGGGTCTTGCGGCCGAACTCCGTCTCGACCGGCTGGACGGACAGACAGTTCGACTTGACGCCGCAGTCGCCGCATCCCTCGCACACGAGCTCGTTGATGACCACGCGCATGGCGGGATCGGGGAGCTTGCCGCGCTTCCGGAGCCGCCGCTTCTCGGCGGCGCAGCGCTGATCGTAGATCAGGGCCGTGACCCCGGGCGCCTCCCGAAGGATCCGCTGGGCCTCGTCCAGGCGGTCCCGGTGCCAGACCTCTGCGCCGGGCGCCCAGCGCGCGCCCTGTGGATACTTCTCCGGCTCGTCGGTGAGCACCAGGATCCGCCCCACGCCCTCCGCGTCGAGCAGGCGTGTGAGCTCCGGCACGGGCACCGCCCCCGCCGCGTCCTGGCCGCCGGTCATCGCCACCGCGGAGTTGTAGAGGATCTTGAAGGTCACGCGGGTGCCCGCCGCGACCGCCTGGCGGATCGCGAGAGACCCCGAGTGGAACAGGGTGCCGTCGCCGAGCTGCTGGAAGAGGTGCGGCACGTCGACGAACGGCGCGAGGCCCACCCACTGGGCGCCTTCGCCCCCCATCTGGGTGATCCCGATGACGTTCCGCCCCATGTTCATCGCGAGGCCGTGACAGCCGATCCCGCCGGCAGCCATCGAGCCCTCGGGCACCACGGTCGACCGGTTGTGGGGGCACCCCGAGCAGAAGTAGGGCGGGCGGGCCAGGGTGAGCGAGACCGGCCGCTCGCGCGCCGCCTCGATGACCGCGACGCGCGCCCGGACCGAGTCGAGAGCGACCCGGCGCTCGAGACGACGGGCGATCACCCGGGCCACGACGTCGGCGTCGAGCTCCCCGTCCGCCGGGACCAGGATCTGGCCGGCGTCGTCGCGCTTGCCCACGATGCGGGGGCGGTCCGGCAGCTCGTAGAGCGCCTCGCGGAGGAGCAGCTCGAGGAAGCCGCGCTTCTCCTCGACCACGAGCAGCTCCTCGAGCCCGCGCGCGAACTCCCGCACGATCCCGCGCTCCAGCGGGTAGAGCATCCCGAGCTTGAGGAGCCGGATCCCGTGGCGGCGGAGCGCCCCGTCGTCGAGGCCCAGGTCGCCCAGCGCCTGCCGGAGGTCGTAGTAGGTCTTGCCCGCCGACGCGATGCCGAGCCACGCGCCTGGTGTCTCCACCGTGATCCGGTTGAGCCCGTTGGCGGCGGCGAACGCCCGGGCCGCCTCGAGGCGTCCGTACACGATCTCGCGCTCGGCGTCGAGCGTGTAGGGCGGCAAGAGCCCCGGGATCTGGCGCGCCTCCCACGGGCGCCCCTCGTAGACGAATCCCGGATCCGCGATCCTCACCCGGTCGGGATGGACCTCCGCGGTGCCCACCGCGTCGGCAACGTCGGTCACGACCTTGAAGGCCACCCAGAGCCCGGAGTAGCGCGACAGCTCGAAGCCGAGGCGCCCGAGGTCGAGGATGTCCTGGACGTTGCCCGGGAAGAGCACCGGCATCTGGAAGTCGTAGAAGGCGACCTCGGAATGGGTGGGCAGGGTGGACGATTTGGCCTGCGGATCGTCGCCGGCCAGCGCCAGCACGCCGCCGTGCCGTCCGATGCCCGCGAAGTTCGCGTGGCGGAGAATGTCGCCGCTCCGGTCGACGCCGGGCGCCTTGCCGTACCACATGCCGAGCACGCCGTCGTGGCGCGCGCCCCCGTAGAGGTGGGCGAGCTGGCTGCCGAGCACGGCGGTGGCGCCGAGGTCCTCGTTCACGCCCGAGATGAAGACGACCTGGTGCTCGCTCAGGAGGCCCCGGTGGCGCTCGACCGTCTGGTCCAGCCCGCCGAGGGGCGATCCCCGGTACCCGGAGATGAGGGTCGCCGTGTCGAGGCCGCGGCGGCGATCCGCGCGGTGCTGGTCGAGCGGGAGGCGCACGAGGGCCTGGACGCCGGACATGAAGACGCGGCCGGCCTCGAGTCGATACTTCATCTCGAGGGAGAAGGGGTCAGGGGCCTTCAGGACCGTTTCCACGCCGCCGCTCTTTCAGTTTGTGGGACCGGCCACCAGAAACGCGAAAGGGGCCCGCCGGCCCCTCGCCGCTCGCTCGCGCCCGCCCGACGCCCCGTGCGTCAGTGGCAGCCGCACCCGCCCCGGCCGCACCCACAACCGCCGCCGCTCGCCCGGGCTCGCCGACGCCACGAACCCCTGCCCGCTCTTGAACCCGAACAGGGACAGGAGACGCGTCACGTCCGTGCTGTCGCAGGCCGGGCACGCGACCGCCTGCTGTCCGTGCACGAGGCGCTCGAACGACCGACCGCAGGCGGCGCAGCGGTACTCGTAGATCGGCATCGAGCTTACTGCCCGCCCCGCTGGACGTAGCTCTTCACGAACTCCTCGGCGTTCTCCTCGAGGATGTCGTCGATCTCGTCCAGGAGCTTGTCGAGGTCCTCCTTGATCTTCTTGCCCTTCTTGGACACCTCGGGGTTCGCGGCCGCCCCGTCGCCGTCCCCGTCACCCTTCGGCCGCTCGACCTTCTTCTTCTGTTGCTCGGCCATGTCGCCCCCTTACACCTTGGGCAGCACGATGCCCTGCTGCGCCTGGTACTTTCCCTGGCGGTCCGCGTACGAGACGGCGCAGACCTCGTCCGACTCGAAGAAGATCACCTGGGCGATGCCCTCGTTCGCGTAGATGCGGGCCGGGAGCGGTGTCGTGTTCGAGATCTCGAGGGTCACGAACCCCTCCCACTCCGGCTCGAACGGCGTCACGTTCGTGATGATGCCGCACCGCGCGTAGGTGGACTTGCCGACACAGATGGTCATCACGTTGCGCGGGATGCGGAAGTACTCGATCGAGCGGCCGAGCGCGAACGAGTTGGGCGGGATCACGCACATGTCGCCCTGGAAGTCCACGAAGGACCGCGGGTCGAACGCCTTGGGGTCGACGACGGTGTTGAAGACGTTCGTGAAGATCTTGAAGGAATCCGCGATCCGGATGTCGTAGCCGTAGGAGGACAGGCCGTAGGAGATCACGCCCGTGCGAAACTGCCGTTCCTCGAAGGGCTCGATCATGCCCTTGTCGACGGCCATCCGCTTGATCCAGCGATCGCTCTTGATCGTCACGCCGACACCGGCCCGGGGACGGCCGGCCGATCCCCGTAACCCAGGCTCAGGGTAGCCCCCGGCACTAGGGCAGTCAAGCCTTTTGCCACTCTCTTGCCGCCCGTGGGGCCGACCGAGGAGCGGTCCGTCCTGTGCTAGAGTACCTGTCGATGCGCTCCGAGGAGACGCCAGAGCCCGTCCTGACGCCGCGTCTGCGTCTCGGGTTCGGGATGCTCGCCTTCGGCCTCGGGCTCATGTTCTTCTCGGGCAAGGTCCTGCCGAACCCGCTGCCCGCCGGCATCGCCGGCGGGATCACGCTGGGAATCGCCGGGCTCGTGGTGGTGATCGTGGACGCGCTGCGCGAGCCGCCGGAGGAACCGACTCAGTCCCGGTAGGCCGGGCTGCGCCGACTCGCGGGCCGGCCACCGCCCCCGCTGCCTCGCTTCTGGAAGCACTCGCGACAGTACACCGGCTTCCCCGCCGTCGGCCGGAACGGGACCTGCGTCTCCTTGCCGCACTCCGAGCACACGGCGGGGTGGAGCGCGCGGTTCCCGGTGTCCGAGCCCGCCGATCCGCCACCGCCCGCCCCGCCCTTTCGCGTGGTCCGGCAGGTCTTGCACCGGGTTGGCTCGTGCTCGAAGCCCTTCTCGGCATAGAAGCTCTGCTCACCGGCGGTGAACATGAACTCCTTGCCGCAGTCACGGCACGTCAGCATCTTGTCCTGGAAGCTCATGGTTCGTGCGTCTCCTTTGACGTACGAGGGACGGAGGAGCATCCGGGGCGGGCGCGGCTCAGTCTCACCTCCCTGGAAGGATCGGGATACCCGGCGCGCGGGGGACGGGGGGACACGCGGGAACGGATCCGAGCGGCTCGCTCAGCGGCGTGTGAAGACCCAGGATCGAGGCAGAGGTGACACGCTTGGAGACCGTTGCTGGATTGCGGGGACGATAGCAAGGGGGTCCTCCGGCGTCAACTCCAAAAAGCGCCGCGCCTTGCTCGTGCTGGGGCTCTCACTTGGGGGCTCTCATTTGGGCTCGCATCGGGCTCGCGTCTCAGGGAAGCCGCTCGACCTGCGCTCCTCGGATGTCGGCGCGCAGGACGTGTCCGCGCCCCGCGTGGCCCGCCCTCGCCAGCGCCGCGGTCATGGCCCCGGCGACCGTCTCACCGCTGCCAGCGGGCGCCAGACCCAGGACGGACGGTCCCGCTCCCGACAGGGCCGCCCCCAGCGCGCCCGCCCCGCGCGCGGCGGCCAGCACCCCGTCGAGCCAGGGGAACATGGCTCGGCCGCGGTATGGCTGGTGCAGCCGATCGCTCATCGCCTGCCCGACCAGGTCCCAGCGACCCTGGGTCCACGCCGCCACCAGGAGCGCGACGCGCACCACGTTGTAGACCGCGTCCGCCCGCGGGTAGCTCGCCGGCAGCGCCGCTCGGGCCGCCGCGGTGGAGGCCTCGAAGTCCGGGACGAGCACCGCGAACTCGACCCCTTCGGGCACCGGGAGCGATACGACGGCCCGCGTCTCGGCGTCCCAGCAGGTCACCGTCACGCCGCCGTGGAGGGAGGCGCCCAGGTTGTCCGGATGGCCCTCCTGCCCGACCGCGAGGTCCATCACGGCGTCCCGCCCGAGCGGATCTCCGAGGAGGGCATTGGCCCCGAGGATGCCGGCGAGCCACGCGCTCCCGCTCGATCCGAGCCCCCGGCCGGGCGGGATGCGGTTCCGCTGGCGGACGGCCAGCCCCCGGAAGGGCCGGCCCGCGGCCTCGTAGACGAGCCGGGCACCCCGCACCACGACGTTCCGTCCGTCGCGGGGAAGACTCGCCTCGCCCTCGCCCTCGACCAGGACCGTCAGCCCGTCGGCCTCGGCGAGCTCCGCGACGTTGTGAAGGGCGAGCGCGACCCCCAGCACGTCGAACCCCGGCCCGAAGTTGGCCGAGCTCGCCGGAACGGTCACGCGGACGCGCACGGCTCAGGCGCGCCGGCGGTCGCGGCCGGGGAGGCCGGAGCGCCCTACAGGCGCTTGAGGAGCCACTGGGGCGTGAGGCTCAGCGTGTACGAGTTGAGGACGATGAAGTAGTTGGTGGCGACCAGGACACCGACGACGACGAGGAGGGCCCCCGCGGTCCGCTCGACGACGGGAATCCACGGGCGGAACCGGCGGAAGGCCGCGAGGAACGCGCCGAGGGCGACCGACGAGAGGACGAACGGCAGCGCGAGCCCGGCGGAATACGCGACGAGCAGCGCCACTCCGGTCGACACCGTCTCCGCCGTCCCGGCCAGCGAGAGGATGGACCCGAGAATCGGGCCGACGCAGGGCGTCCAGCCGATCGCGAACGTCACGCCGACCAGCCACGATCCGATGAGCCCGGCCGGCTTGGAGCGGAGCTGGAGCTGCTGGTAGCGCCCCAGGAAGCCGAGCGGGAGCACGCCGGCGACGTAGAGCCCGAAGACGATGATGAGAAGCCCGCCCACGAGGCGGATCCGCTCGCGGTAGTCGAACAGGAGCTGTCCGAGGAGGCTGAAGGACGCCCCCATGCCGACGAAGACCATGGAGAAGCCAACCACGAAGGCCAGGGAGTTGGCGAGGATCCACCGGCGGCCCCGCGCGTCCTCGGCCGCCGACTGGAGCTGGTCGACGGACATCCCGGTGATGAAGGAGAGGTACGAAGGAAAGAGCGGCAGCACGCACGGCGACAGGAAGGAGAACAGCCCTCCCCCGAACGCCACCAGGATCGACAGCTCACCCGCCATCGGCTCGCGCCACCGGCCCGCTGGGGCAGTTGTAACAGACGCCTCGCCGGGGCGCAACGGCCGCGCGGGCCGGCGGATCAGCCCCGCGGGAGCTGGGCGAGCACGGACTTCGGGATCACCAGCCGCACGCCCATGATGGGCCGCGGCGAGGTGCCGACAACGAGGTCGCCCACGAGCGACAGGAGCATGTACGCGTCTTCCTCGTCCATCCCGTGGTCCTCGACGAGGTACACGACGCCCTGCTCGACCGCGTCGCGCGCCGCGGTGTCCAGACCGGGGCCGAAGCCGACGATGTGGAGCGCGGTCGGCGTCTCGATGCGGGGCCGGGCGACGGTCTTCGGCAGCACCCCGAAGCGGAGCCGCGCCGTCGCCGCGCACTCGACCCCGGTTCCGCAGGCGATCCCGTCCGAGATGATCGCGTGCGGGTCGCCGAGCGCGAACAGGGCGCCCGGGACGAAGACCGGGAGGTACACGCGGTTCCCCGCCGCCACCTCCTTCTGGTCGAGGTCGCCGCCGTGGAAGCCCGCGATCCCCGCGCGCCCGCCCGCGGCCGGGGTCGTGGAGAAGGTGCCGAAGTTCGGATAGGCGGGAAGGCGGAGCCCGTCGAAGTGGACCGCCCCGTCGCGGATCGGGATGCGCTTGATCCGGGGCGTGGGGAAGCGCTCGGGCAGGAAGCCCGCGTTCCGCTGGATGGCGACGAACCCCTCGGAGGCCGGCACGATCTCGAGAATGTCGACGACGAGCGTCTGCCCCGGCGCCGCGCCCTCGACGTAGACGGGCCCCGTGGCCGGCGGCGTCGGGTGCCCCTCCCACTCGGGCGTGAAGGGGTCGGGGACCCGCGAGATGTCGCGCTCGCCTCCGAAGGCGTCCTGGACCTCGATGAGGAGCTCCTCGCCCGGCTTGATCCGGAGCGCCGGCGGGTGCGCCGGGTCGAAGTGGAGGACGGCGTGCTTGGCGGACAGCCGCTTCATGGCGGAGCTCCCGCGCCCGCGCTCATCCGTGCATCCTGCTCACGCCCGTCCTACCTGCTCCAGCGGGTGAAGATGCGGCGCATCTCAGCCTCGGCGGCGCGCACGGAAACCTCGGGTGTCTGTTCGCCGCGCGCGGCGCGCGCGAACATCGCGGGAATGACCCCGCGTTGCAATGTCTCGTCGATGGCCGGCGTGACGGGGCCCGGATGCCCGGGCAGGGCGCTCCAGCGGTCGGCCTCGGCGAGGAGCGCGTAGCGGTCGGCGGGCTGCGCGGGAACGCCCTTCCGGACCGGGCCGGTCTTTGCGGGCCCGAGCTTCCGCGCGAGGTCGTGCACCGCCCGCGGAAAGCACGGAAGGTTGTAGAACTCGCTCGCGCGGAATCCCTCGTCGGAGGCCGCCAGGAGGTCGACCAGGAAGCGCTTGGCCAGCTCGATCTTGTCGGAGAACTTCCAGACCACGTAGCAGTGGAGCACGTTCGCCGGCGCAAGGCGGGCCGGCGGGCCCCGCGGCAGGGGGCGCGAGCACCACCTGCTTGGCGAGCTCCGGGTTGCTCTTCTCCATGCTCCGGATGGCCGAGATCGGGATTCTGGATGATCGAGGCCTGGCCCCACACGAAGGCGCGATTGTTCGAGGCCGCGTCCCACATGAACACGTCCGGGATCATGGACTCGCGGAAGATGGTGGCCATCAGCTTGACGGCCTCGATGGTCGCCGGGGAGTTGATGGCGACCTGGCCCGTCTCGTCCTGCTCGGCGGCGCCGAACGCCCAGAGGAGGCCGCGGAGGGTCATGTTGCTGTCGGGCTCGGGCGCGAGGCCGAACCCGGCCGGGCACGCCGCGCTTCTCGCGGATCTTGCGCGCGCCCTCACGGATGAGCTCCCAGGTGTCCGGCTTGGTCCCGGCCTCTCCCCAGAGGTCGCTCCGGTAGTGGAGCGGCGCGGCGGCCCAGCTCTCCGGCAGGGCGAAGTACTGCTTGGTCCTAGGGCTGAACGTGCCCTTCTGGATGAAGGCCGGGAGGCGCCCGAACCGGCGCTCGCACTCCGTCACGACGTCGGTCAAGGGCGTCACGTGCGGCTCGTACGCCGACCGGCGACTCGGGGAACGCGAAGAGGTCGTGCCCCTGCTGCGTCGCGACCTCGGTGTCGGCGCGCACCCGGAGCTCGCTCAGCGAGAGATGGTCGATCTCGACGGTGACGCCGTTCCGCTGGCCCCACTCGCGGGCGAACTTCCGGTCGAACCAGTCGTCGTAGGCGGGGACGAAGTGCGCCCACTGGGCGATACGCAGCACCGGCGGCGCCGCCGGGGACCGCCGCGGGAAGGCGACGGGCAGGCCGCCGGCCGCGATCGCGGTCGCCGCGCCGGCCAGGAAGGCGCGCCTGCTGGGACCCGTAGAACGCGGCACGGTCGATGTCCTCCCGTCGAACGCTGGGGTATTTAGCCTCCGGGCCCCCGCTCTGTCAAGGCGTGATCGTCGGTTTGACGGGATAGGCGGCGGACGCCTCGAGATCCAGGGGACCCAAGGGCGGCCCGCCGGATACCCGGGGCACCATGATATCCTTTAAGGCATTCGAAGACTGCCGTCGTGAGCCCCAACGCGGGGCCCAACATGACGCGCCGCCGTCATGGTGTGGAGCCGAAGCTCCAAGAGGAGGGGCAGCATGCAGACTCGTCGCCAGTTCATGATCCGGGGAGGCAAGCTGGTCGCCGCGGCCACCGCAGCGACCGCCGTCGGACCGACGGTGTTCACGCGCGACGTGCGCGCCGCCTCCAGCTCAAGATCCTCCAGTGGAGCCACTTCGTGCCGGCCTACGACGCCTGGTTCGACCCGTGGGCCAAGAAGTGGGGCGCGGCCAAGGGGATCGAGGTGACGGTCGATCACGTCGGGCTTCGCGGACGTCGTGCCGCGGGCGACCGCGGACGTCGCCGCCCAGTCCGGTCACGACATCCACATGTTCATCGGCCTCGGCAGCGCCTTCGAGGAGCATGTGATCGACCTCACGGACGTCCAGACCACGCTCGAGAAGAAGTACGGGCCCCAGATCGAGCTGGCCAAGAAGAGCACGTACAATCCGCACACCAAGAAGCAGTTCGCCCTCTCCGACATGTGGGTGCCCGATCCCGGGGACTACCTCAAGTCCTACTGGACCGAGGTCGGCATGCCCGAGGGGCCGGTGACCTGGGACGACCTCGTCAAGGCGGCGCCGGAGATCAGGAAGCGGCACCCCGAGATGCAGATTCCGATCGGGATCGGACTGTCTCAGGACATCGACTCGAACATGGCCACCCGCAACATCCTCTGGTGCCACGGCGGCTCCATCCAGGACAAGGACTCGAACGTCGTGCTCAACTCCCCGGAGACCCTGGCCGCGCTCGAGTACGCGAAACGCCTGTACTCGGTGGGCATGACGCAGGCCGTGCTGAGCTGGAACGCGGCCTCGAACAACCAGGCGCTGATCGCCAAGGAGACGACGTACATCCTGAACTCGATCTCCGCCTACCGGACGGCCCAGGACAACAAGCTGCCGGTGGCGAGATGACATCTTCTTCACGCCGCCCTTGAAGGGCCCCACAGGGATTCAGCTCGTCGCCGAGCACGTCATGTCGGGCTACGGCATCTGGAAGTTCTCCAAGAACCAGGATGCGGCCAAGGAGTTCCTGGTCGCGCTGGTCGACGCCTCCCGCGAGTCCACGATGTCGAGCAAGCTCTACAACTTCCCGTCCTTCTACGGCGCGGTCGCCGAGCCCAACACCCCGATGAACAAGAAGATCGAGTCGGGGGCGGCCTGGCTCGCGAAGCAGTGCCACACGGATCCGTTCGGCTCGAAGCCCATCGACAAGCTGGCTCTGCTCACCGTCCTTCGATCGGCCGTCGACCAACCTGGGTTACCCAGGCTACGGGAACCCGGCCGAGGGCGAGATCTTCGACACCTACGTGCTGACCGACATGTTCGCCAAGGCGGCGACCGGTGTCCTGTCTCCGAAGGACGCGATGGCCGAGGCGAACACGCGGGCGAAGGAGATCTTCAACAAGTGGCGCAAGAAGGGCTTCGTGGCCGGCGGAGCGAAGGACAAGTAGCTCCCGATTGCGCTCGAGGGTTGGAAACCGGCGGCCAGGCACCTGGCCGCCGGTTTGCCGTTGACAGGATCCGATGGCCGTCGCTGAGCCGGTAGCTCTCGCGCCCGACCGCCAGGTCGCTCGGAAGCCTGAGCCGCCTCGATCGGACGCTCGGGGTCGTGATGCTGGCCCCGGCCTTGATCTACATCGCGGCGCTCGTCGGGCTGCCCTTCCTGCTCGCGGTGTTCCTGAGCCTGACCAACTCGTCGGCGGGCAGCCTGGACTTCTCCTTCGTCGGGCTCCAGAACTTCGCGAGCGTCGTCCGGAACCCCGTGTTCCAGCGATCCCTGCAAGAACACGTTCATCTTCACGTTCGTCTCGCAGCTGACCGTGATCGTCTGCGGCAACATCCTCGCCCGCGCCCTGATGAAGCGCTTCCCCGGCAGGGCGCTCGTGCGCTTCATCATCCTGATGCCCTGGGCGGCACCGGTGTCCCTCGCGACCCTGGGCTGGCTCTGGATCTTCGACTCCACCTTCAGCGTGATCAACTGGATGCTCAAGGTCGTCGGCTGGCTGGGTCCCGGGCAATGGTACTACTGGCTCGGCGACACGACCCTCGGGATGGTCGCGATCATCACGATCCACGTCTGGCGGATGCTGCCGTTCTCGACGGTGATCCTGCTCGCGGGCCTCGGCTCCATCCCGCCAGAGGTTCACGAGGCGGCCGACATCGACGGCGCCGGACCGCTCGCCAAGGCCTTCCGGGTGACGCTGCCCATGATGCTGCCGATCCTGACCGTCGCCCTCCTGTTCGGTGTCGTCTTCACGTTCACCGACATGAGCGTCGTCTACCTCCTGACTCGCGGCGGTCCGTACAACAGCACGCACGTGCTCGCCAGCCTCGCCTTCCAGGATGGGGTCCTGGGGTCCGACGTCGGCCGGGGCGCCGCCATCGCCATCTTCCTCCTGCCCATGCTCGTGGTCATGGCGGTGCTGATGCTCCGCGTGTCGCGGCGGGCGGAGGTGAGCTGAGGTGGCCCGGCAGGGCGGGCGAGAGCTGCTGACCGTCGTCGGCCACCGGGCCCTCGTTCTCTTGCGTTCACCGCTGTTTGCGGCGTTCCCCTTCTACTGGATGTTCGTGACCACCTTCAAGCAGAACAGCGATCTCTACGTCGGCGCCACCAACACCGCCCACAACCCGTTCATCTTCAACGCACCCCCGACCCTCGAGCACCTCCAGATCCTGTTCGAGCGGACGCTCTACCCGACCTGGCTCGTGAACACGCTCTTCGTGGGCGTGGTCGTCGTCGCCATCACGCTCGCGCTGACGGTGCCCGCCGGCTACAGCCTTGCCCGACTCACCGGACGGTGGGGGGAGCGGCTCAGCATCGGCATCTTTCTCACCTATCTCGTGCCGTCCACGCTCCTCTTCATCCCGTTCTCGCGCCTGGTCGTCGGTCCTGGGCCTTCAGAACAGCCTGTGGTCCCTTGTCCTCGTCTATCCGACGTTCACGGTCCCCTTCTGCACGTGGCTTCTCATGGGATTCTTCAAGTCGCTGTCCGAAGGAAATCGAGGAATCGGCCATGGTGGACGGCTGCAGCCGGGTGGGAGCGATCTGTCGGATGGTGCTGCCGCTCTCGGTGCCCGGTCTTCTGACCGTCGTGATCTTCGCCCTGACCCTCGTGTTCCAGGAGTTCGTCTACAGCCTGACCTTCATCTCGTCCGTCCAGCGGATGACGGTCAGCGTCGGGGTGCCGGTCGCGCTGATCCGCGGCGACGTCTACTACTGGGGGTCCCTGATGGCGGCCTGCCTGATCACCAGCGTGCCGATCGCCGTCCTCTACAACTTCTTCCTCGACCGCTTCATCGCCGGCTTCACGGTGGGAGCGGTGAAGTGAGCGGCCCCGATCGCATCGCACGCCGTTACCGCCGCGCCGCCCGCTCACTCCGCATCGTCCAGTGGGCCCGCGTCGCGCCGACGTTCGACGAGCGGTTCGGCCGAACGTTCGCCAAGGCGTGGGATGAGCGGAACGGAGTCTGAGTGGTCGTCTAGCCGCGAAAGCGCTCGTCGTAGCGCTACGCCTCGACCTCGAGGGCGAGCTCCGTCGTGATCTCCACCGAGCCGCGGAGCGTCCGCGCCACCGGGCAACGGCTCCTGGTGGGCGCCGTGCGCCCGCTCCGCCGCCTCGCGCTGCGCCGGAAGCAGCCTGAGGTGGTAGCGGACGTGGATCCGCTTGATCACCAGGACCCGGTCCTCCGTCTCGACCTCGCCCGTCCCCTCGGACCAGAGCCGCCCCTCGCCGGCCGGGATCCCGCGCGCCTCCAGCGCGCCCCCGAGGGTGCCGGTGAGTCAGCCTGCCGCCGCGGCGACGACGTAGTCGAGGGTGGTCGCGTGCGCCTCGCGCCCCTCCATGTCGACGCCGTAGTGCTTCGCCACGGCCCCGTGAACCCCGAAGAGCACGGGCTCGGGCTCCTCCGGCAGGTAGGCGCGGCGGAGCGGGCCCTTGACGCGCTCGATGCGAACCTTCGACACGTAGGCGACGTCGCTCATGGCGTGCCTCCTCGCCGGTCCCCAGACCCGGCGGGCGCGGAGAGGCGATAGATGGCGGTGTGGCGAATGCGGGCGATGGGGCGGGTCCCGCCGGCGACGATCAGGAGATCGAGGTCGACCCAGCCACGCCCCTTCCGCTCGTAGACCCGGGCGACGCGGCCCCGGGTCTCGAGCCGGTCCCCCGCCCGCGCCAGATCGCAGTGCGCCACGTCGCTCGAGACGTGGATCCAGGGACCGAGCGCCACGTTCTCGGACAGCGCCCGATTCGCCTGACGGAGAAGGAGGCCCGGATGCGCGACCGCCTCGGGGCCGCGATAGCTCGGCGAGGGATCGTCCAGATCCGCCGCAGCCTGGGCGAGCGCCGTCGTGTCCAGGACCAGAGCCGGAGCGCCGAGCGGATCGAGGCGTGCCAGCGTCTCCGCCGTCGCCGGTGGAGGCGATGCCGGCAGCGGCGCCGACGCGTATCCACGAGGATCGGCCGCGATGACAGGTCCGCCCCATGCCAGGCCCGCGGTCAGGCTCGCGGCAACGTCACCGCGCGGGCCGCGCGCTTCGATCTCGGCGACAGCCTCCCCGGCTTCCCCTCGCCCGGACCGCCCGACGATCCGTCCCGAGAGCGCCAGGAGATCGCCGTCGTAGACGGGTCGCGCGAACCGAACCGTGGCCGTCCCCCGCCGGAGCCACTCGATACCCCACGTCTCGACGACGACCCGCGCGAGGTATCCATAGATCGTGACGCCGGCGACGAGCGCGCCCGCGTACCCGTGCTGCCGAGCCACGGCGTCGTCATGGATGCGGTTGGCCGCGTCGCGGAAGAGGTTGCGCGCGTGCACGCCGCGCTCGGGCAGCGCCGCGCCGGGCACGAGCGCGTGCGACACCGTCTCGCCCGTCACGAGGCGGACTCTATGCTCGCGGATGGCCCGCGTCAACGAGCGGCGGCAACGAGCGCCGCCTGCTTGACCCTCTCCAGGGGGCGGGCTAACGTGGCGCCATGATGGTGGGGATCCAGGCGGACGACCTCACGGGCGCGTGTGACACGGGCGCGCCGTTCGCCGCGCGCGGGCTCGAGACCCTGGTCGTCGTGCACGACGGAGAGGACCCGCCGGGCTGGCCTGGTGCGAGCGCGGACGTCCTCGTCATCGACACCGAGACCCGGGAGCAGTCGGTGGAGGAGGCGCGCGAGCGGGCCCGCGCGGCCGGCGCTGCCCTCGAGGCCGGTTCGCCCCGTGTCCTCTACAAGAAGGTCGACTCCACGCTCCGCGGGCGCGTGGCGGCCGAGATCGACGGGATGCTCGAGGGCGCGGGGCTCGGGCTGGCGCTCCTCACGCCCGCCTTCCCCGCCCAGCGCCGCACGGTCATCGACGGCTGTGTCCGCGTCGACGGCCGGCTCGCCGACGAGACACCGATCGCGCGCGACCCCACCTTCCCGCGCACGGGGGCGAGCGTGCTCGGGCTCCTGGTCGCCGGCGGCGTGCGGCCGACCGCCGCCTTGCCGCTCGGGACGGTGCGTCGAGGCCGGGATGCCGTGGCGGCGCGGCTCCTGTGCTTCGGCGGGACCGGCGGACGGGTTCTCGCCGCGGACGCAGATACCGACGCGGATCTCTCGGTGCTGGCGGAGGTGGCCCGCGGCCGGCCGGTACTCCTGGCCGGGTCGGCCGGGCTGGCGACGGCGCTCGCCGAGCGCGAGATCCCCGCGGCGTCCGGCGTCCGGCGGGTTCTTCCCCGCCGGCCCCTGGTCGTGGTCGCCGGGAGCGCGCACCCCGCCACCCGGGCGCAGCTCTCACGGCTCTCCCAGCGGGCGGGCCTCGACGTGCTGGCGCCGCCCGAGAGACAAGGAGTCGATGATCCCGTCCGGCGCCGCGAGACGGCCGCCCGCCTGGCGGACGCCGCGCGACTCCGCATCGAGCGCGGGCGGCCGGGCGCGATCCTGCTGACCGGCGGCGAGACGGCGATCGCGGTGCTCCGGACGCTCGGCGCCAGCGGGCTCCGCCTGGCCGGGGAGATCGAGCCCGGCCTCGCCCTGGGAACCCTCGCGGGCGGGCCGTTCGACGGCCTGGTCGTGATGACCAAGGCGGGCGGCTTCGGCGACGCGGACGCGCTCGGACGCGCCTGGGAGGCCTGCGCGTGACCCGGCCGGTGCTCGGCATCACGATGGGAGACCCCGCCGGGATCGGGCCCGAGATCGCGGCGAAGGCGCTGGCCGAGCCCGAGGTGCGGGAGAAGGCGCGCCCGCTCGTCATCGGCGACGCCCGCGTGATGGCCTCGGCCGCCCGGGTCGCACACGTGAAGCAGGAGGTGCGGGCGCTCGCGCGCGTCAGCGAGGCCACCTTCGCGCCGGACCGGATCGAGGTGCTGGACCTCGCCAACGCCGACCCCGCGGCCTTCGCCATCGGCCGGGTGAGCGCGGTCTGCGGGCGCGCGGCCTACGAGTACATCGAGCGCGGCGTGCGGCTCGCGCAGGAAGGCGCCATCGCCGCGATCGTCACCGCCCCCGTCAACAAGGAGGCGCTCGCCGCTGCGGGCGTCCGCCACTCGGGGCACACCGAGATCCTGGCCGAGCTCACCGGGACGAAGGCCTACGCCATGCTCCTGATGGGCAAGGAGCTCCGCGTGATCCACGTGACGACCCACGTGGCGCTCCGCCGCGTCCCCGACCTGGTCACGCGGGAGCGCGTCGCGCGGACGATCCGGCTCGGCGACGGGGCGATGCGGGACCTCGGAATCGCTCGCCCGCGCATCGCCGTGTGCGGCCTGAATCCCCACGCCGGCGAGAACGGGCTCTTCGGAGACGAGGAGCAGGTGGCGATCGGCCCCGCGATCGCCGATGCCCGCGCCGAGGGCATCGACGCGACCGGCCCCTACCCCGCGGACACGCTCATGAGCCGCGCCGCCGGGGGCGAGTTCGACTGCGTCGTCGCCATGTTCCACGACCAGGGGCACACCCCCGTCAAGGCGCTCGGCTTCCGGTACGACGAGGCGAAGAAGGCGTGGACCGGCCTGTCCGGCGTGAACGTGACCGTCGGGCTCCCCATCCTCCGGGTCTCCGTGGATCACGGCACCGCCTTCGACCGCGCGGGCACCGGGACCGCCAATCCCGAGAGCATGGTGGAGGCCATCCTCGTCGCCGCCGAGATGGCGCGGAGCCGCGAGCGCGCGGCATCCCGGTCCTGACCGTGCCGCTCTACCGCATCGCGGTCCTCGCCGGGGACGGCATCGGGCCCGAGGTGGTCGCCGAGGCGCTCAAGGTCCTCGACGCCGTCGCCGTGCCGGGGCGGCTCGAGTTCGTCTTCGAGGAGGTGGCAGCCGGCGCGGACTGCTACCGGCGCACCGGCGAGGAGCTCCCGCGCGAGACGCTCGAGGTCTGCCAGGCGGCGGACGCGATCCTGTTCGGCGCCGCGGGGCTGCCCGACGTGCGCTTCCCGGACGGGACGGAGATCGCGCCCCAGCTCACGCTCCGGATCGCCCTCGACCTCTACGTGGGCCTCCGGCCCATCCGGCTTCACCCGGGAGTGCCCACGCCCCTCCGGCTCGGCGAGCGCGAGCGGATCGACTACGTCATCCTGCGCGAGAACACCGAGGGGCTCTACGCCTCGCGCGGGGCGGGCGTCCTGGTCGGCGGCCACGTCGCGACCGACACCCTCGTCGTCACGCGGCCGGGCGTCCTCCGGATCTGCCGCCAGGCGTTCGAGCTGGCGCGCCGGCGCCATGGCGCCCCCCGGGACGGAGTCCGCCGGGTGACGCTCGTCGACAAGGCCAACGTGCTCAAGAGCTACGCGTTCTTCCGCGCGCTGTTCGACGAGGTGGCGGCCGACTACCCCGACGTCCAGGCGGAGCACGCGTACGTCGACGCGATGACGATGTATCTCGTGCAGCGCCCCGGCCACTACGACGTGATCGTGGCCGAGAACATGTTCGGCGACATCCTCTCGGACCTGGCCGCCGCCACCGTGGGCGGGCTCGGCATGGCGCCGTCCGGGGACATCGGCGACCACCACGCCCTGTTCCAGCCCTCGCACGGGACGGCGCCCGACATCGCGGGCAAGGGCATCGCCAATCCCCTGGCGACCATCCTGTCGGCCGGGCTCATGCTCGAGTGGCTCGCGGAGCGCGACGGCAACGACGACGCCGCGAGCGCGGCCGCGCGGATCGAGGCGGCCGTGGACGCGGTGACCAGCGCCGGCCGCGTCCTCACGCCGGACCTCGGCGGCCCCGGGACGACGGGCGCCGTCGGTGACGCCGTGGTCGCGGCGCTCGCCGCCGCGCCCGGCCGGACCTGACCGGCCGGCCATGCGCGCGATCGTCATCCACCGGCACGGCGGCCCCGAGGTGCTCACCTACGAGGCCCGCTGGCCCGACCCGGTGGCCGGACCGGGCGAGATGGTCGTCCGCGTCCACGCGTGCGCCCTCAACCCGCTCGACATCTTCACCCGCGAGGGCATGCCCGGAGAGCCGACGCCGCTCCCGCACATCACCGGGGGCGACATCGCGGGGACGGTCGCCTCGGTCGGGCCCGGCGTGGAGTGGCCTCGTGTCGGGGACCGGGTCGTGCTCAACCCGTCCTGGGGGTGCGGCGCGTGCGAGTACTGCCGGGACGGCGAGGTCCCGAAGTGCATCCGCGTCCACATGCTCGGCGAGATGGACCCGGGCGGGCTGGCGGAGCTCGTGAAGTGCCCGGCGCGCCAGGCGATCCCGCTGCCGGAGCACTACCCCTTCGAGCAGGCCGCCTGCTTGCCGATCACGTTCGGCACCGCCTGGCGGATGCTCGTGACGCACGCGCGCGTCCAGCCGGGCGAGGACGTGCTGGTCCACGGCGCGGTCGGCGGCGTCGGCCTCGCGGCGATCCAGATCGCCAAGCTCCAGGGCGCGCGCGTCTTCGCCACCGCGTCCACCGCGGAGAAGCTCGAGCGCGCGACCGAGCTCGGCGCCGACGTCGCCATCAACTACGCCGAGGACCGGGAGTGGGACGCGACGGTCCGCCGCCTCACCGGCAAGCGCGGCGTCGACGTCATCGTCGAGACGGTCGGCGCGGCGACGTGGGAGCGCTCGATCCGCGCCCTCGGCAAGGGCGGGCGCCTCGTGACCAGCGGCGCCACGTCGGGGCCGATCGGCCAGACGGACATCCGCTACCTCTTCCGCCGCGAGCACACGATCCAGGGCTCGAACGGCTGGACGCAGAACGACCTGCTCACGATCATGCGTCTGGCCTTGCGCGGGGAAAGCTGCGCCCGCGGTGATCGACCGCGTGCTGCCTCTCGAGCAGACTCGCCGAGGGCGAGCAGGGCGATGGAGCGACGCGAGGTCATCGGCAAGGTCGTGATCCGGCCCTAGGCCGGCGCTCCCGGAGCCTCATCCGCGACCCGTCCGGGGACATCGTCCGAGGTCCGCCGCTTGACCCCTGGGCGGCCACCGGACTACCTTCGGGGCCGTCAACCTCTGCTGGCTCGATCACCCGGGCCCTCGGCCCGACGTCCCGGAGACTGATCAATGGGAGTTCGCGCAGCCAGGACGCGAGGTCAGTCGAAGTCGCCCGCCAAGGGCGACCCGGGTCGCCGCCACGCAGTCCGGCGCGGGCGCCCGATCGCCGGGCAGGACATCCCCGCCATTCTGCAGGCCATCGCGCGGACGGCCGCGCGCCTCTGCGACGCGTCGAATGCCCACATCTACCGGCTGGAGAGTGACCAGCTCCGGCTGGAAGCGATTCAGGGATCCGAGCCCGAGCGATCGCTCGGCCAGGCGGTCCCGGTCACCCGGGAGCTGCCGAGCGGCTGCGCCGTCCTGGACCGCCGCACGATCCACGTCCGCAACGCCCAGTCGGCCACCGCGCAGCGACGATATCCGGGGCTCACGCGCATACCCCATCTCCGCACCATGCTCGCGATGCCGCTGCTACGGGATGGTGTCGCCGTCGGGCTCATCATCATCTGGCGGGCGCGCGTCCGGCCGTTCACCGCGAAGCAGATCGCGCTCCTCCGGACCTTCGCCGACCAGGCGGCGATCGCCCTCGAGAACGAGCGGCTCGCCCAGGCGCTCGCCGCGCGGAACTCCGAGCTGACCGAGGCGCTGGAGCAGCAGACGGCGACCAGCGAGATCCTGCGGGTCATCTCGAGCTCGCCCACCGACATCCAGCCGGTGTTCGACACGATCGTCAGGAGCGCGGCGACGCTCTGCGCCGCGACGGCTGCCGGCCTGTTCCGGTTCGACGGCAGCCTGATCCATCTCGGGGCCTACCACAACTGGGATCCGGAGATGCTCGAGAGTGTCCGGCAGGCCTTCCCCCGGCCGCCTGGCCGAGGCACCCTGACCGCGCGCGCCATTCTCTCCGGCCAGGTGATGCACGTGCGCGGACATTGCCGCCGACCCGGAGTTCGCCGCCCCGAGCATCGTCCAGGCTGGATTTCGAAGCGAGCTCTCGGTGCCGATGATCCGGGCCGGCACGCCGATCGGCGCCATCACGGTCACGCGTCAAGAGGTCAAGCCGTTCTCGGACACGCAGATCGAGCTGCTGAAGACCTTCGCCGACCAGGCCGTCATCGCCATCGAGAACGTCCGGCTCTTCCAGGAGCTGGAGGCCCGGAATCGCGATCTCACCGAGTCCCTCGAGCAGCAGACGGCGACCAGCGAGATCCTGCGCGTCATCTCGAGCTCGCCCACCGACGTCCAGCCCGTGTTCGACACGATCGTGCGGAGCGCCGTCAGGCTCTGCGACGGCCTCTACAGCGGCGTGTTCCGCGTTCGACGGCGAGCTGATCCACTCTCGTCGCCACCACAACTACACAGCCCGAGGGGCTGCCAGGCGTTTCGCGCGCACGTACCCGCAGGCGCCGAGTCGCCGAGACGCAGATCGCGACGGCCATCCTCGACCGCACGGTCGTCCAGGTGCGCGACTTCCTGAACGACCCCGAGTTCGCCCACCGTCGCTCGCTCTCGCCAGAGCCTCGGCTATCGTAGCGACCTCGTCGGTCCCGATGCTGCGGGACGGGAATCCCGATCGGCGCGATCGCCGTCACGCGCGCCGAGGCGGGGCCGTTCTCGGACAAGCAGATCGAGCTGCTGAAGACGTTCGCCGACCAGGCCGTCATCGCCATCGAGAACGTCCGGCTCTTCCAGGAGCTGGAGGCGCGCAACCGCGATCTCACCGAGGCGCTCGACCAGCAGACGGCGACGAGCGAGGTCCTGAAGGTCATCAGCCGCTCGACGTTCGATCTCCAGCCGGTCCTCCAGAGCCTCATGGAGAGCGCGGTGAGGCTGTGCGGCGCCGACAAGGGCTTCATCTACAGGCAGGACGGGGACGTCTACCGCGCGGCGGTCGCCTACGGGGAATCGCCGGACTTCATCGAAGTGGTGAAGCGGCATCCTCATCGCCCCGGCCGGGAGTCCGCGACGGGCCGGGCCCTCCTCGAGCGCCGCGTCATTCACATCCACGACGCCATGGCCGATCCCGAGTACCACTGGGCCGAGACCGAGAGAGGCGCCGAGGTCCGGACGATCCTGGCCGTCCCCATGCTGCGGGAAGCCGCGGTCATCGGTGTCTTCATGATCAGACGGACGGAGGTCCGGCCTTTCACCGACAAGCAGATCGAGCTGGTGAAGACCTTCGCCGACCAGGCCGTGATCGCCATCGAGAACGTCCGGCTGTTCCAGGAGCTCCAGGGCCGGAATCGCGAGCTGACCGAATCCCTCGAGCAGCAGACGGCGACGGGCGAGATCCTGCGCGCGATCAGCGGTGCGCAGACGGACGCGCAGCCCGTGTTCGAGGCGATCGTGCGGAACGCCGTCCGCCTGTGTGACGGCTTCTACAGCGTGCTGTTCGCGTTCGACGGCGAGTGGCTCCGGGTGCGGGCGCTGCACAACATGTCACCGGAGGTGCTTCAGGCTTTCACGGAAAGGTACCCGATGCGGGCGGAGGAGCGCGGGGGCATGGCGGCGCTGGCCGTCGTCGAGGGACGAATGGTCCGCGTGCGGGACATGCAGGAAGACCCGGAGGTCCCCCTGGAGTCGCGGCGCTTCGCGAAGGTGATCGGCCACCGTTCGTTCGTTGCGGTGCCGATGCTGAAGGATGAGCGATCCGTGGGCGCCATCGTGGTGTCCCGCAGGGACGTGGCGCCGTTCTCGGACACGGAGGTGGCCCTCCTCCAGACGTTCGCCGAGCAGGCGGTCATCGCCATCGAGAACGTCCGCCTGTTCCAGGAGCTCGAGGTTCGGAACCGGGACCTCACCGAGGCGCTGGAGCAGCAGACGGCGACCAGCGAGATCCTGAGCGTCATCTCGAGCTCGCCGACCGACGTCCAGCCGGTCTTCGACGCCATCGTCCGGAGCGCCGGCCGGCTGTGCGAAGCTATCGTTCAGCTTCGTCTGCCTCTTCGCGGACGGCCAGCTGGCGCTCGGGTCTGCGCAAGGCGTGGATCCCGCAGGGATCGCCGCGCTGCGACGCACCTTCCCGCGCCCAGCAGCCCGTGACACCTCGGTTGGGCGCGCAGTGCTCGACCGGCAGCTCGTGCACATAGCCGATACTCGAAGACCCGGACTACACCCTGAGCGCACGCATGGGATCCGGACCGTCCTGGCCGTGCCCATGTTTCGGGAGGGCGCACCGTCGGCGCGATCGCCGTCGGCGCCGAGGTCAGGCCCTTCACGGACAAGCAGATCGCGCTCTCAGACCTTCGCCGACCAGGCCGTCATCGCCATCGAGAACGTCCGCCTGTTCAAGGAACTCGAGGCCGAACCGGATCTGACCGAGCGCTCGAGCAGCAGACGGCGACGAGCGAGGTCCTCAAGGTCATCAGCCGCTCGACGTTCGATCTCCAGCCCGTGCTGAAGACCCTCATCGAGAGCGCGGTGCGGCTCTGCGGCGCCGACTCGGGCGAGCTCTACAGGCAGGACGGGGACCTGTACCGCGTGGTGGTCGCTTGCGGGATGACCCCGGAGTTCATCGAGAACTCGAAGAGGCATCCGATCGGTCTGAGATCGGGGGTCCGCGACCGGAAGGGCAATCCTCGATCGTCGGGTGGTGCACATTCCCGATGTCGCCGGCAGACCCCGAGTACACGTGGGCCGGCCGTGACGGTCAGGGGACCCCGAACCCTCCTGGCGGTCCCGATGCTGCGGGAATCCGCCGTCATCGGCGTGATCGACGGTCCACAGGGTTGTCGCCCAGCCCTTCAGCGACAAGCAGATCGAGCTGGTGACGCACCTTCGCCGACCAGGCCGTCATCGCCATCGAGAACGTGCGGCTGTTCCAGGAGCTCCAGGCCCGGACCCGGGAGCTGACGCGGTCGGTGGAGGAGCTGGAGGCCCTGGGCGCGGTCAGCCGGACGGTCAGCTCCACGCTCGACCTCCCGACCGTCCTGACCACGATCGTCAGCCGCGCAGTGCAGCTGTCCGGGGCGGCCGGCGGCGTGATCTACGAGTACGACGAGGCCACTCAGGCAGTTCCGCTCCAGGCCACCCACCGGATGGAGGAGGAGCTGATCGAGGTGCTGCGCGCCGCCCCGATACAGCCCGGGGAAGGCGCCACGGGCCAGGCGGTGCTGCGCCGCGAGCCGGTCCAGGCGCCCGACATCGGCGACGAGCGAGCATACGCCACGACCCGGCTCCGGGCGGTCCTCCTCCGGCTCGGCTATCGCTCGGTCCTCGCCGTGCCGCTCCTGTCCGAGCAGCGGATCCTGGGCGTCCTGACGGTGTGGCGACAGGCAGTCGGACTGTTCCCGGACGAGGTCGTGAAGCTCCTCCAGACCTTCGCCACCCAGTCCGCCCTGGCCATCCAGAACGCCCGGCTCTTCCGGGAGCTCCAGGCGAAGAGCCGGGAGCTCGAGGTCGCGAGCCGCCACAAGTCGGAGTTCCTCGCGAACATGTCCCACGAGCTGCGGACGCCGCTGAACGCCATCATCGGCTACAGCGAGATGCTCCAGGAGGAGGCCCGGGACCAGAGCGCCGAGGGCTTCGTCCCCGACCTCCAGCGGATCAACGCCGCCGGCAAGCACCTCCTCGAGCTCATCAACGGCGTGCTCGACCTCTCGAAGATCGAGGCCGGGAAGATGGACCTCTACCTCGAAACCTTCGAGGTCGAGGCCGCTCGTGCGGGACGTCGCGGCCGTGCTCGAGCCCCTCGCCCAGAAGAACGCGAACCGCCTCGAGGTCCAGTGCGCCCCGGACGTCGGCGCCATGCGCGCGGACCTGACCAAGCTCCGCCAGGCGCTCTTCAATCTCCTGTCGAACGCCTGCAAGTTCACCGAGCGCGGGGTCGTGTCGGTGGCGGTCGGGCGGGAGACGACCGCCGACGGCGACGTCATCGTCTTCGCGGTGAGCGACACGGGGATCGGGATGACGCCCGAGCAGATGGCGCGCCTCTTCGAGGAGTTCGGCCAGGGCGACGCGTCAACCACGCGCCGTTATGGGGGAACTGGACTCGGGCTCGCGCTCTCCCGGCGGCTCTGCCGGATGATGGGGGGCGACATCACGGTGACGAGCGAGCCGGGCCGCGGCAGCACGTTCACGATCCGGCTGCCGGCTGAGGTACGAGAGCCGACTCCGCCGGCGCCGACGCCGGCGGCGCGCGAAGCCACCTCGCCGGGCACGAGCACCGTGCTCGTGATCGACGACGACAGCGCGGTCCGTGACCTCATGTCGCGGTTCCTGGGAAAGGAAGGCTTCCGCGTCGTGGCCGCCGCCGGCGGAGAGGACGGCCTGCGGCTCGCCCGGGAGCTCATGCCCGAGGTGATCACTCTCGACGTCCTCATGCCCGGGATGGACGGCTGGTCGGTGCTCGCGGCGCTGAAAGCGGACGCCGCCCTGGCGGAGATCCCGGTGGTGATGCTCACCATGCTGGACGACCGGAATCTCGGCTACGCCCTCGGCGCCGCCGACTACCTCACCAAGCCGATCGACCGGGAGCGTCTCGTGGCCGTGCTCGAGCGCTACCGCCGGGACCTCCCGGTCCTCGTGGTCGACGACGACCCCGATTTCCGAGACCTGGCGCGACGGATGCTGGAGCGCGAGGGCTACACGGTGGTCGAGGCTGAGAACGGGCGCGCCGCCCTCGACCGGCTCCGCGACACCGTCCCCGGCGTGGTCCTCCTCGACCTCATGATGCCCGAGATGGACGGGTTCGACTTCGTCGCCGCCGTCCGGGCGGACGCGGCGTGGCGGGCCGTGCCCATCGTCGTCATCACGGCCAAGGACCTCTCCCCCGAGGACCACGAGCGGCTCAACGGCTACGTGGCGCGCGTCCTCCAGAAGGGCGCCCTGAGCCGCGAGGCGCTGCTCGGCGAGGTGCGCGATCTCGTGACCGCATCGGCCCGCCACGGCCGGGGGAAGCGCTAGTGGCGAAGCTGCTTCTCGTCGAGGACAATGCGATGATTCGCGACATGCTTTCGCAGCTGGTCCAGCGGGCTCCGAGGTCGTGGCCGCCCGCGATCCACCCGCGCAGACGCACGCGGAAGCAGCACCAGGGTTGTGTCGTAGCAAGGGAGAATCGGTCCATGGGCAATCTCACGCGCCTGCTTCTTGTTGCCGCCACACTCGTGGCGCTTCACACAACATCCGTGCGAGCGGAGATCACGATCGGATCGGCCGGCCCGCTCAGTGGGCAGTGGACGGGAACTGGCGAGCAGCAGCGGCGTGGCGTGGAGATGGCGGTGGCCGACCTCAACAGCCGGGGCGGTGTCCTCGGCCAGCGAGTCAGGCTCATCGTCGTCGACGACGCCTGCGACCCCGATCAGGCGGTGGCGGTCGCGAACCAGCTGGTCAGCGAGCGCGTCGCGATGGTCGCCGGCCACCTCTGCTCCGGGTCCTCGATCCCCGCCTCGAAGGTCTACACGAAGGCGGGCATCGTCATGATCTCCCCGGCCTCGACGAACCCGAAGCTCACCGACGAAGGCGGGCCCAACGTGTTCCGCGTCATCGGTCGGGACGACCAGCAGGGCGTCATCGCCGGCAACTACCTGGCCGACCACTGGGGAACGAAGAAGATTGCGATCCTCCACGACGGGCAGGCCTACGGCAAGGGTCTCGCCGAGGAAACCAGGAAGCGGCTCGCCAGGCGCGGGCTGAAGGTCGCGCTGTACGAGGAGTACAAGCCCGGCCAGAAGGACTACGCGAGCCTGGTCACCAAGATGAGGGACGCGGACATCGCCGTCGCCTACGTCGGGGGCTACGTGACCGAGGCCGCTCTCATCCTCCGTCAGGCGCGCGACCGGGACTATGGCCTCGAGCTCGTCTCGGGCGACGCGATGGCCAACGACGAGTTCTGGCTGATCACCGGACCGGCGGGCGAGGGCACCGTGTTCACCTTCGGCCCCGATCCGCGCCGGAGCCCCGAAGCGGCCGCGCGTCGGTCGCCCGGTTCCGCGCCGCGAAGTACGAACCCGAGGGCTACACGCTCTACGCCTATGGCGCGATCCAGGCGTGGGCCCAGGCCGTCACGCGGGCAGGCTCGCTGGACTCCCAGAAGGTGATCGCGTCTCTCCGCAGCCACCAGTTCGACACGGTGCTGGGCAAGATCCGCTTCGACAAGAAGGGTGACCTGACCTCGACCGCGTTTCTCTGGTACGTCTGGAAGCAGGGCAAGTACGTCCCGAAGGAATAGGGCCGCCCCCCGCTGGCGAACGCGGAGCAATCGTGACAACTGTTTCACGATCGACGCATGGGCGCGATGATTAGGAGCCTCGGGGTCCGAGGACGGCTCCTCCTCGCCTTCTTCGGGATCAGCGCCTTCGCCGTTTTTGCGGCGGCCGCGGCCCTGTACTCGTTTCTCCAGGTGGGTCGAACGCTTGACCGCATCACCGCGCAACGGCTGCCCCCAGTCCTCGCGTCGCTGCAGCTGTCGGGTCAGGTCGAGCGGATCGTTGCCGTGGCGCCCGCGCTGCTGACGGTCACGTCGGCGACCCAGCACGAGCCGCTGTCGAGGACGATCGCCACCGAGGTCCAGCAGCTGAACCGGCTCGTCGTCGAGCTGGAGAAGGAGGATCTCGCCCGCCCGGCCGTACCGCAGATCAAGTCCGTCGTGACGCGGCTCCGCGTCAACCTCGACGCCCTCAACACGCTGGTGGCAAACCGGCTCGCGGCTCGACAGATCAAGAGGGATCTACTCGGAGAGCTGTCCGGGGCCCACATCGCCACCCAGCGGCTGCTCACGACCGGCATCGCGGTGATGGACGCCAAGATCGCGAACTCCCGTCGGACGGTGAGGCAGGCCTCCCCTGCCCCCCAGGCGCTCCTGTCCTCGGGCCTGTCTCTCGACGAGCTCCTGTCCTCGGTGGCACTGCGGGACGTCCAGTCGACGGTCGCGAGCATCAACCACACCCTGCTCCAGGCTGCGCTGGTTGAAAGCGTCGCCGAGCTCCAGGTCCTGGCGTTCCCGCTGCGCCGGTTGCTGAGCGCGCTGGAGACCGCGTCCGCCGACGTCGACCCGACGCTCCGGCAGCTCCTGGCTCCCCGAATCGAGGAGTTCCGGAGCTTCGTCACCGGACCCAACAGCATCCTCGATGCGCGCACGCGCGAGCTCGACATCGTCGCCGACGGCGAGCGCCTGCTTGCCGAAAACAGGACGCTCTCGGGTGAGCTGACCAAGGCGGTGAGGACGCTTGTCGACGGTGCGAAGCAGGACATCGGCAAGGCGAGCCTCGAGGCGCACTCCGTTCAGCGATTCAGCCTCGGCATCGTGATCGCCGCGGTCGCGTTGAGCCTGACCAGCTCCACGCTCATCGTCTGGCTCTACGTGGACCGTAACCTGATCGCCCGCGTGGCCGCTCTGAGGGACAGCATGCTGGCGATTGCGGGCGGCAACCTGCAAGCAAGCATCCCGGCCCAGGGGCAAGACGAGCTTGGCCGCATGGCCCAGGCGCTGGTCGTCTTCCGCGACACAGCGAGAGAGGTCGAGGCGGCGAACCTCAGGGAGATTCGAGAGGCGCGGGGACGGCTCACGGATGCGATCGAGAGCATCTCGGAGGGGTTCTCGCTCTATGATGCGGATGACCGGCTGGTACTGTGCAACAGCCGCTATCGTGAGCTCTTGTATCCGGGCCTGAGCGATACGATCACATCTGGCATGTCCTTCGAGACGATCGTTCGGCAAGCCGTCGAACGGGGCTTGATCCGCAGCGCCGAGGGACAGAAGGATGCCTGGATCTCGGAGCGCGTGGCCCAGCATCGCAGTCCCGGCAGGCCTCTCGTGCAGCGACGCAGCGATGGCACGTGGATCCGGATCAACGAGCGGCAGACGGAGGACGGTGGCACCGTCGGCGTGTACACGGACATCACCGAGCTGAAGCGGCGCGAGGAGGAACTGGAGCAGGCGCGCGACACGGCACAGGAGGCGACCGAGGCCAAGAGCCGATTCCTCGCCAACATGTCCCACGAGCTCCGGACCCCGCTGAACGCCATCATCGGCTACAGCGAGATGCTCCAGGAGGAAGCCCGGGACCAGAGCGCCGAGGGCTTCGTCCCCGACCTCCAGCGGATCAACGCGGCCGGCAGGCACCTCCTCGAGCTCATCAACGGCGTGCTCGATCTCTCGAAGATCGAGGCCGGGAAGATGGAGCTCTACCTCGAGAGCTTCGACATCGCGGCCATGGTGCGCGATATCGCCGCCATGATCGCTCCTCTTGCCCAGAAGAACTCGAACCAGCTCGAGGTCCGGTGCGACGAGACCGTCGGCGCCATGCGCGCCGATCTGACCAAGGTCAGGCAGGCTCTGTTCAATCTGCTCAGCAACGCCTGCAAGTTCACTGACCACGGCATCGTCTCCCTGTCGGCGGCGCGCGAGGCGGCCGCCGACGGCGACTGGATCGCCTTCCAGGTGCGCGATACTGGCATCGGCATGACATCCGAGCAGCTGGGCCGGCTATTCCGGGAGTTCTCCCAGGCGGATGCGCTGACGACACGTCAGTACGGCGGCACGGGGCTGGGCTTGGCGCTGAGCCAGCGGCTCTGCCGGATGATGGGAGGCGACATCACGGTGGCGAGCGAGCCGGGGCGCGGGAGCACGTTCACCATGCGGCTGCCGGCCAACGTGGCCGAGCCCAGGGAGGCGGCGCCCGCTGCCGGCTCCGCGAAGCCATCCCAGGCGTGGACCTCCTCGACCTCATGACGCCCGAGATGAACGGGTTCGACTTCGTCGCCGCCGTCCGGGCGGACGCGGCGTGGCGGGCCGTCCCTGTCGTCGTCATCACGGCCAAGGACCTCACTCCCGAGGACCGGGAGCGTCTCGACGGCTCCGTGACACGCGTCCTCCAGAGGGCGCCCTGAGCCGCGAGATGCTGCTCGGCGAGGTCCGCGACCTCCTGGTCGCGTCGGCCCGCCACAACCCGAGGAGACGATGATGGCGAAGATCCTTCTCGTCGAGGACAACGAGATGAACCGCGACATGCTCTCGCGCCGGCTGGTCAGGCGCGGCTACGAGGTCGTGGTGGCAGTGGACGGCCGGGAGGGGGTGGCGAAGGCGCGGGCGGAGGCCCCTGCCCTCGTCCTCATGGACATGAGCCTCCCCGTGCTCGACGGCTGGGAGGCGACGCGGGAGCTCCGCGCCGACCCGGCCACCCGGGCGATTCCGATCATCGCCCTCACCGCCCACGCCATGGCGGGGGACCGGGAGAAGGCCCTCGCCGTGGGGTGCGACGACTTCGACACGAAGCCGATCGAGCTCGAGCGGCTTCTCGGGAAGATCGAGGCGCTCCTGGCCCGATGACCCACGACCCGGCCAGCCTCGCGCACCTCCGCCACGAGCTGCGCACGCCGCTCAACCACGTCCTCGGCTACAGCGAGATGCTGCTCGAGGACGCGGGCGACGCGAGCGCGCTGGCCGTGGAGCTCCGGCAGGTCCGCGGCGAAGGCCGAGCGCTCCTGGCCGTGGTCGAGGAGTCGCTGTCGCCGACCCGTGTCGAGGAAGGCGGGCCGGATCTCGGCCGCCTCGCCTCGGCGCTGTCCGCGCCGCTCGACCGGCTCGGAGAGGCGGTGGACCGGCTCGGACGGCTGGCGAGCGAGGGGGACTCTGGAGCGGTCGCGGCGGACGCGGAGCGCATCGCCGCGGCGGTGTCGAGGCTGCGGACGCTGGTCGAGGGCTGGGCGGCCGGACCCGAACGGGGCGCCGGGCCGACTCCGGCCGCCTCGGCGCCGTCGGGCGCGACGGCCCAGGGGGAACGTCGGGCCGCCGTTCGCGGCCCCTCGGTGGCGCCCGCCACGATCCTGGTCGTCGACGACGACGAGGAGAACCGGGAGCTGCTTGACGCGGCGGCTCGCCCGGGAGGGTCACAAGGTCCGGGCAGCCACGGGCGGCCTCGAGGCGCTCGCCCTCCTGCAGAGCGAGCCCGTGGATCTCGTCCTCCTCGACGTCATGATGCCGGACCTCGACGGGCCCGCGGTGCTGGAGCGGCTCAAGCAGGACCCGGAGCGGCGGCACATCCCCGTCCTGATGATCTCGGCGCTCAACGAGACGGCGAGCGTCGTGCGCTCGATCGAGCTCGGGGCCGAGGACTACCTGCCGAAGCCGTGCGACGCCGTGCTGCTGCGGGCCCGGATCGGGGCCTGTCTCGAGAAGAAGCGCCTGCGCGACCAGGAGGCGCGGCACACCGTGGAGCTGGCCGAGTGGAACCGCACCCTCGAGCAGCGCGTCGCGGAGCAGGTGGGCCAGGTCGAGCGCCTCGGCCGGCTGAAGCGGTTCTTCTCGCCCCAGCTCGCCGAGCTGATCGTGGCCGGCGGCGCCGACGACCCGCTCCGCACCCACCGGCGCGAGATCACCGTCGTCTTCCTGGACCTCCGCGGCTTCACCGCCTTCGCCGAGACCGCCGAGCCGGAGGAGGTGATGGGCGTCCTCCGCGAGTACCACGAGGCGATGGGGCAGCTCATCCTCGAGCACGAGGGCACGCTCGAGCGCTTCGCCGGCGACGGCATGATGGTCTTCTTCAACGACCCGGTGACGGTCGAGAACCCCGCGGAGCGCGCCGTCAGGATGGCGGTGGCCATGCGCGACCGCGTCCGCGGGCTCCGGAGCGCCTGGCGGAAGCGCGGCCACGACCTGGACCTCGGGGTCGGGATCGCGCAGGGCTACGCGACGATCGGCGCCATCGGCTTCGAGGGCCGCTGGGACTACGGGGCGATCGGCACCGTGACGAACCTCGCCGCGCGGCTCTGCGCCGAAGCCCAGGGCGGGCAGGTCCTGGTCACCTCGCGCGTCGCTGCCAGCGTCGAGGGGCTCGTGGACGTCGAGGAGGTCGGCGCGCTCGCGCTGCGCGGGCTCACGAAACCCGTCCCGACCTACAACGTCGTCAGGCTGACGCAGCCGTCCTGACCGACGCGCCGGCAGCCGCGCCCGACCGATCGGCCGCGACTCCCCGCTCAGCGCGCCGGTCGCCTGCCGCGCTGCGTCCGACGCGGCGGCCCTTGTCGCGCCGCGACGGTCGCGCGTACACTCGCTCCTGGGGCCGAACGCGCCGCCGCCTGGGGCGCGGCCGGCCCGACCGACACCGCCCCGGAGGACCGCGCTCGATGCTTCCCGACACCTTGGGCCACATCTTCGACGTCCCGCTGCGGCTCGCCCCGTCGTCGGTGGCGGTCATCCAGGGCGACGCCACGCTCACCTACCAGGAGCTCGACGCCTGGTGCAACCGCGCGGCGAACGCGCTGGCGGGGCTCGGCGTGCGCGCGGGCCACCGCGTCGCGCTCATGTTCTCGAACGACTGGCGGTTCCTCCCCGCGTTCCTCGGCCCGATGCGGATCGGTGCGGTCTCGGTGCCGCTCAATATCCGGATGGGGGACGAGGCCCTCGCCTACGTGATCCAGAACGCCGAGGCGACGGTGCTGGTGGCAGGCCGAGATCAGGCGGAGCGCGCCCGGCGCCTCGCGAGCCAGGTCAAGGGGCTGGCCCACCTCGTGGCGGACGCGCCGCCCGCCGACGGCGCCCTCGAGTGGGACGCGTGGCTCGCCGCCGCCTCCCCGCGTTTCCGGCGGCGCCGGCTCGATCCGGACTCGGTCTGCATGCAGCCGTACACGTCCGGCTCGACCGGCAAGCCCAAGGGCGTCCTCCTGGCCCACCGGGGCCAGGTGTGGAACGCCGACATCATCCGGAAGATGGCGTGTCTCGACGACACGGAGCGCGCGCTCGTCGCGGTGCCCCTCTACCACAAGAACGCGATGATCGGCGCGGTGAAGCCGTTCCTCCTCGCGGGCGGGTCGCTCGTCATCCTCCCCGGCTTCGACCCGGTCGAGGTGATCCGCGCCATCGACCGCCACCAGGTGACCTACCTCACCGGCGTGCCGGCCATGTACAAGCTCATGCTCGCCGAGAAGGCCACCCTCGCGCGCCACAGCGTCCGCTCGATCCGCTACGCGCTCTGCGGGTCGGCCGAGGTGCCGGAGGAGCTCCTCATCGAGTTCCAGCGGGTGTTCGGGGCGCCCATCGGCGAGTCGTACGGGCTGACGGAGGGCGGGCCGGTGCCGATGGCGAACCCGCGCTACGGGCTCAAGAAGCTCGGCTCCTGCGGCGTCGACGTCGCCAACTGCCAGAACCGCATCGTCTCGACCGCCGACGGGGTCACCGACTGCGCGGTCGACGAGGTGGGCGAGCTCGTCACGCGGAACCCCGGTCTCGCCAAGGGGTTCTGGAAGCTCCCGGAGGTCACCGCCCAGAAGATCCGCGACGGCTGGCTCTACACGGGCGACCTGATGCGCCGGGACCGGGACGGCTACTACTACTTCGTGGGCCGCAAGGACGACATGATCAACGTGGCCGGCGAGAACCTCTACCCGAAGGAGGTCGAGGACGTCCTCCTCCGGCACCCGGGGCTCAAGGACGCCTGCGTCGTGTCGGCGCCCCACGCGACCAAGGGCGAGGCGCCGGTCGCCTACGTCGTCGCTCGCGATCCCGGGGCCGCGCCGGACGAGGAGGAGGTCAAGCGGTTCTTCCTCGAGCGCGGCGCCCCCTACGCCCACCCCCGCCGCGTCTTCTTCCTGGACCAGCTCCCGCTCGGCGGGACCGGGAAGCTCGACCGCTCGGCGCTCAAGCGCCTGGCCGCCCAGCTCCCGCCCCTCGAGTCCCTGCGATGAGCGAGCACCTTCGCGTCGACCAGTCGCCCTTCCATCGCCTGATCGGGCTCGAGATGGTCCAGGCCGAGGACGGCACGGTGGAGATGCGCCTGCCCTGGCGGGACGAGCTGGGCCGCGCCGACGGCTCCGACTGGTTCCACGGCGGCGTGATCTCGGCCCTGATCGACATCGCCGGCGACTACGCAATCGCCTCGAAGCTCGGCCGCGGCGTGCCGACCATCGACCTCCGCGTCGACTATCTTCGCCCCGCCCGCCGCGGCGACCTCCGGGCGCTCGCCCGCGCGGTCAAGGTCGGCCGCACCGTGGGAGTGGCCGACGTCGAGCTCCGGGACGCCAACGACGCCGTGGTCGCGATCGGCCGCTGCGCCTATTCCACCGCCGGCTGATCCGAAAGGAGCGAGCCCCGTGACCAAGCCCCGCGTCGTGCTGGTCCACCCTCCGTCGAAGATGTTCCCCTACGAGGTCTGGCCCCCCGCGTTCGACGGGCTCGACGTCGAGATCGTCGCGGTCGAGTGCCGGGCGGCGGACGAGGCGCTCGAGGCGGTTCGCGGGGCGGACGTCGTCATGATCGGCGGATTCCGGGTCGACGCGGCGATGGTCGCCGCGATGGACCGGACCCGCGTGATCTGCGGGTTCGGTCACGGCTTCGAGGGCGTCGACCTCGACGCCGCCACCCGCGCGGGCATCCTGGTCACGAACGCCGCGCACATCTGCCACCTCGAGGTCGCCAACCACGCGGCGGCGCTGATCCTGGCGCTGAACCGGAAGATCGTCCAGTACGACCGCGCGATGCGGCAGGGGGTGTGGGACCGTCCCGCCGGCCGGCCGATCACGCCGCTCGACGGCGAGACGGCCGGGCTCGTGGGACTGGGCGCGATCGGCCAGGCGCTGGCGCGGCGCCTCCAGCCGTTCGGGCTTCGCGTGATCGCCTACGATCCCTACGTCGAGGAGCACGTGCCGCGGGAGCTCGGCGTGCGGATGGTCGGCGATCTCCACGCTCTCCTCGGCGAGTCGGACTGGGTGTCGGTCCAGGTCCCGCTCAACGCGGAGACCCGGCACCTCCTGGGCGAGCGCGAGTTCCGGGCGATGAAGCGGACGGCGTACCTCGTCAACTGCTGCCGCGGCGGCGTCGTCGACGAGGCCGCCCTCACCCGCGCCCTCGAGCAGGGCCGGATCGCCGGCGCCGGCCTGGACGTCTTCGAGCAGGAGCCCACCGATCCCGCGAACCCCCTGCTGCGCCTCGAGAACGTCGTCGCCACGCCCCACGCCGGCGGCGAGTCGACCGAGTCCGCCGCGCTGTCGGCGCGCGTGGCGAGCCGGCAGGCCGCGGCGGTCCTCCGCGGCGAGTGGCCGGACCGCGTGGTCAACCCCGCCGTCTACGGACGCCTCCGCACGGCCGGCAGGCTCTCGCGATGACCGGCCGCGCGGCGGAGCCGACGACCTGGTACCTCTTCTCGGTCAACGTCGACACGCCGCCGACCATGACGATCGACTCGGGCGAGGAGGTGACGCTCGTCGTCCGCGGCGCGTTCGCCGACGTCCGGGACATCCGCGACGTGCCCACGCCCTTCACCCCGGCGTGCGACGGCCACCCCCTCGCGCCCATCGCGGGACCGGTGCACGTCCGCGGCGCCGAGCCCGGGGACGCGGTGGCGATCGATCTCCTCGAGATCACGCCCCACGGGGACGGCATCACGGCGATCCTGCGCGACTTCGGCGTGCTCCGGAAGGAGTACGGCGAGCCGAAGGCGCTCGCCTGCCCGGTCCGCGACGGCCGCGCGTGGTTCGGCGGCCGCATCCCGATCCCGCTCAACCCGAACCTCGGCACCGTGTCCACGATGCCGCCCGAGGGGTACAAGCCCTCCTACGCGGGGCCGTACGGCGGCGACTTCGACCAGAAGGACGTCAAGGCCGGGAGCCGGGTCCATCTCCCGGTCATGGTGCCGGGCGCCCTCGTGTTCTTCGCCGACCCGCACGCGGCGATCAGCGACGGCATCGTCACGGGCACCGGCGTCGAGTGCACGTCGACCGTGCGGGCGCGCATCACCCTCCACAAGCGGCGAACGGTGGCGCGCCCGATCGTCGAGGTGGACGGCACCGTCCAGGTGCTCGGCTTCGGCCCGACGGTGGAGGAGGCGACCGAGGACGCGACGCGGGCGGCCATCGACGTGGTCGCCCACGGCGCGCGCATGGATCCGGAGGAGGCCTACATGCTCCTCTCGATCGTCGGGGAGCTCCGCATCGGGACGTCGCCCCGACCCGTCATGGCCGCGCGGCTCATCATTCCCCTCGAGACGCTCGCCGCCGCGGGCTGGACGTCGCCCTGGTGAGCCTCCTGCCGCGCGTGCCTGGCCGCCACGGGAGGCGCGCCCGGCTGGCTCCCGGCGCTTGGGCGACCCTCCCGGGCGGCCGGCACCCTCCGTCACCACCTCAAGCTTGGGGTGCAAGCGTGAGCTGCTCGTCATCCGCGACGTCCGCGTCTTCGACGGGGTATCGGAGCGCGCCATCGAGCGCGCGTCCGTGGTCGTCGAGGGCGCGCGGATCCGCGAGGTCGTCGTCGGCACGGCCACGCCGCCCCGCGACGCCCGGGTGCTCGACGGCCGCGGGGGCACGCTTCTCCCCGGCTTCGTGGACATGCACTCCCATCTCGTCTCGGAGCTGGGAGCGCGCCTCTACCTCGCGAACGGCGTGACGACCGTCCGCTTCGCCGGGAACGACCCCGACGCGGTCCTCGCGCTCCGGGAGGCGATCGAGACGGCGCGCGTCCCGGGGCCGCGGGTCTTCTCGCTGGGGCCGCTCCTCGACGGGGTCTCCCCCGACTATCCCGCGATGTCCTGGCCGCTCTACTCCGCGGTGGAGGCGCGCCTCGCCGTCCAGCGCCTCAAGAGCGGACTACCGGGTCGACGGGATCATCCTGACGCAGAAGCCGGCTCTCGAGGTCGCCCGCGCCGCCGTCGACGAGGCGCACCGGCTCGGGATCGGCGTGACGGGACAGACCTGGAGCCTGACCGCGCGCGAGGCCGTCGCCCTCGGCTACGACGGCCTCGAGAACACGTCGCGGCTCCCGGAGGCCCCGCGCGCCCTGCCCGAGGTCGCGCTCCTCCGGTACCGGACCATTCCCGAGCGGTCGGCCATGCTGGCGCTCCTCTGGGCTCGGGCCGAGGGGAGCCGCCTGGAGCGCCTCGGTCACCAGATGGTGAAGTACGAGACCTATCTGGTGCCGACGCTCGCCGGGATGGACGCGATCCTGGGACGGTACACCGCCCGCATCCGTCGGGACGGCGACACGCGCCGGCTCCCCGCCGGAGCCCGGCGGGACCTCGGCAGCTGGCTCGGCCAGCGCTTCTTCGGCGCCGCGTGGACGCCGCGCGACTTCGCGAACTGGGCGCGCGGCCTCGCGCGCTACCAGCGCTTCATCCGGGACTACGCGCGGCTGGGCGGGCGCGTCCTCGTCGGAACCGACGCTCTCAAGCCCTGCGGCGGATTCCTCTTCCACGAGGAGCTCCACCGGCTCCGGGCGTGCGGGCTGTCGAGCGCCGCCGTGCTGCGGGCCGCGACCGCGGCCGCCGCGGACACGCTCGGCCGACCCGACCTCGGCCGGATCGCGCCGGGCGCCCAGGCCGACCTGGTCCTCGTCGCCGGCAACCCTCTCCGCCGCCTGGCCGACGCCCGGGCCGTCCGCGCCGTCGTCGTGCGCGGGCGGGTCCTCGAGCCAGACACCCTGCTCCCCCGTCCTCGAACCCGAACCGCGTGAGGAGGCTCACATGACCATGCTGCGTGTCCTCGGAGTCCTGTTGCTGGCGGCGATCGCCGCGCTCCCGGCCGGCCCGGCCGCCGCCCAGGACGTCGTCATCGGCGTCGCCGCGCCCATGACCGGGAACCTGGCCCAGATCGGCAAGCAGTTCGCGGAGGGCGCCCAGCTCGCCGCGGACGAGGTCAACGCCAGGGGCGGGATCAAGGGCAAGAAGGTCGTCATCCGCGTCGAGGACGACAAGGGCGACCCGAAGGACGCGGCCACCGTCGCCCAGAAGTTCGCCTCGGACGACGCGATCCTCGCGGTCCTGGGCCACTACTCGTCCTCGGCCTGCTTCGCGGCGATCCCCATCTACACGAAGGCGCGCCTCGCCACGATCACGCCGTCGGCGTCGCACACGGACCTCACCAAGCAGGGCGGCAAGTACATGTTCCGCATGTGGTCGCCGATCTCCGTGTACGTCCCCGACCTCGCCCAGTACACGGTCAAGAAGCTCGGCAAGAAGAACATCGGGGTCGTCTACGTCCAGAACGACTGGGGCATCCAGACGAAGGACTACTTCGTGAAGGAGCTCGAGAAGCTCGGCGCGAGGGTCGCCGCCCTCGAGGTGGTGTACGACAAGGACACGGACTTCAAGGCCCAGCTGACGAAGGTCAAGGCGGCCAACCCCGACGCCCTCGCCATCCTCACCTACTACACCACCGGCGCCCTCGTGACGCTCCAGGCGCGGAACCTCGGCATCACGGCGCCGCTGGTCGGCACCGGCACGCTCTACGAGGACAAGTTCATCGAGCTCGCCGGCAAGGGCAACGCCGAGGGGCTCGCGGTGAACACCGAGTTCAACGCCGACGACCCGGCGCCGGTCGTCAAGAACTTCGTCGCCATGTACCAGAAGCTCCACCCGAACGAGAAGCCCGAGCCGTACCACGCGACCACGTACGACGCCGCGCGCATCATGCTCGGCGCGATCGAGAAGGCCGGGACCGACCGCGACGCCATCCGCGATGCCATCGCCGCGACCAAGACGTTCGCCGGCGTCACCGGCACGTTCTCGTTCAACGACCAGCGGGAGCGCGAGGCGAAGGACCAGGTCTACCTCCTGGTGAAGGACGGCAAGTGGACCTTCATCGGGCGGCAGACGTACTGAGCCGCTGAGCTCACGCCCCTCGACCGCCGGCCGGACTCGCCCCCTCGCGACGGGTCCGGCCGGCGGTCAGCGCTCCCGTGCCCGAGAAGCCCCCTCCGCCGCCCCGCCGGTTCGGCTACTACGAGCGCCTGACCCGCGCCCAGCAGCGCATCTACCGGGACAGCGACGCGGTCACGAGCCTGCGTCTTCCGGGCGCGGCCGAGCTTCACCCTCGCGTGGCGGCGCTCGACGCGTCCCTCATCTCCGAGGACCGCCTCGCCGTCCAGGTGGCGTCCCAGATGCTCTTCACCGCGCTCACCCGGGCGTTCGGCATCGGGCCCTGCCGCGTCGAGGTGCTGGCCGCCCGCCCGCACGGCCGCTGGGGCGAGCTCCAGGGCCTCTACATCGAGGACCGCCGTCTGCCCCGCGTCCAGCTCTGGATGCGCACGGCGCGCCAGCGGCGGGTCGTGGCGTTCCGGACGTACCTCAGGACTCTCCTCCACGAGCTCGGCCACCACGTCGACTACCGGTACCTCAAGCTCGCCGATTCCTTCCACACGCAGGGCTTCTACCAGCGCGAGTCGAGCCTCTTCCACCAGCTGGTGCCGGACGCCCGCGGCGAGATCCCGACCCAGGACTCGGCCCCGACCGACGACATCGAACGCTAGGATCCGGCGGCCGCCCAGAAACCGTAACAGAAGTGTAATATTCCGGTGCCGGGGAGATCCGGCCAGTCGAATCCTCCACGGGGCTCCCGTCAAGGTGATCCTCCGAAGGACGCGACCGTGGGAATGCTCTTCGCGCAGTACATCAGCGCCGCCGTGGTGGACTGGTCGACGCCGGATCTCGGTACCCGCGCGAGCTGTCCGGCGGACAGCAGCAGCGGGTCGCCCTCGCCCGAGCGCTCGCCATGGAGCCGCGCATGCTGCTGCTCGACGAGCCCCTCAGCGCGCTGGACGCGTGGTCCGCGTGGCCATCCGAGAGGAGATCCGGCGGATCCAGAGCTCGCTCGGCGTCACAACGCTCTACGTCACCCACGACCAGGAGGAGGCGCTGGCGATCTCGGATCGAGTCGTCGTGATGCGCGAGGGCACGATCGAGCAGGTCGGCACGCCCGAGGCCATCTACGCCGAGCCGGCATCGCCCTTCGTCGCCGGCTTCATCGGGAAGATGAACCAGTGCGCCGGCGTCGTGGAGGATCCCGCCCGAGGCCGGGTGCGCCTCGGCGACGCACGGCATCACCGTGCCCGTCTCCGGCCCTGGCCGGCCGCGCGCCGGGCGAGTCCGTGACGATCCTCCTCCGCCCGGAGGCCATCGGGATCGGCCTCGCGCCGCCGCTCACCGGATTCCGGCGACAACCACCTCAGCGGCATTGTCGACGCGGTCACCTTCCTGGGCTCGGTCCGTCGCGTCGCGGTGCAGGCGACCGGACAGCGTCTCGTCGCCGACGTGTCGGTCCTGGCCTCAGGCGCCCTCACCCGAGGCACGCCCGTCGAGCTCACGTTTCCCGTCGCGGCCTGCCGCCTGCTCCCGGCGACGGAGTCCGGCGGCACGGGCGCTCCCGCATGACCGAGACCGACTGGAGACCGGCATGGAGCTGACAGTCCTCGGAGCCGGCACTGCCGTGCCCTCGCCGGGCCGGAGCCCGGCGGGCTACCTCCTGCGCGTGGCGGGATCCCGCTCCTGTTCGACCTGGGCCCGGGCACCCTCGCGCGCCTCGCGGCGGCCGGCGTGAGCCACCGGGAGCTCCGGCGCGTGTTCATCTCGCATCTGCACTCCGATCACGTGCTCGATCTCGTGACCCTGCTGCAGGCGAGCAACGCGACGCCCGGCTGGAAGCGGGAGGATCCGCTCGAGCTCTACGGTTGCCGCGGGCTCGCCACGCTCGTCAGCCAGGTGATGGCGGCGTTCGACGGGACGACTCCGGAGGGCTTTCCGCTCCGCATCGCCGAGCTGGGCGAGGAGCGCCACGACCTCGGCGGCTTCACGGTCGAGACGGCCCTCACCGCGCCACACCGAGACCAGCCTGGCGTTCCGCATCGAAGCCGACGGTCAAACGGTCGTCTATTCGGGCGACGCGATCGAGACCCCGGCGCTCGCGCGACTCGCGCGGGAGGCCGACGCCTTCGTCTGCGAATGCTCCTTCCCGCGCGGCTGGCGGACGGCCGACCATGTCACCGCCGACGGCGCGGGCCGCCTGGCCCAGTCGGCCGGCGCACGACGGCTGGTGCTCTCGCACCTCTACCCGCCCGCGCAGGAAGCGGACGTCGCCGGGCAGGCGCGAGCCGAGTACGAGGGGGAAGTGATCCTGGCGGTCGACGGCACCGTGGTGGGCTTGGGGGCGACGGTGACGGCATCGCCGCGGGGGCGACGGCCAGCCCGCCGGTGGCTCGCGACGGGTCTGGCGCTGGCGCCATTCTTCCTGTTCGGGCTGGCCTTCGAGGTGGTGCCGGTGCTGGTCCTCCTCCGCGTCGAGCCTGCTCGTCGACGGCGTGCCGAGTCTCGACAGCTTCCGCCGGGCTCTCACGCCGATCATGGTCGCGTCGTTCCGGAACAGCCTTCAGCTCTCGCTCACGACCGCCGTGCTCGGCGTGACGCTGGGAACGCTCGTCGCCTACGCGCTCGTGACGACGCGGAACGCCGCCGTCCAACACGCGCTCACCGCGCTCGCCGACGTGACGACGAACTTCGGCGGCGCGCCGCTGGCCTTCGCCTTCATCGTGACGCTCGGCTCGACGGGAGTGGTGACGCTCCTCCTGAAGGCGGTCGGCGTCGAGCTGTATCCGACGGTTTCGCATCTACTCGGAGTCCGGGCTGACGGTCGCCTACCTCTACTTCCAGCTGCCGCTGATGATCCTGCTCATCGTGCCGGCGCTGCTGGGCCTCGGGCCGACCTGGCGCGAAGCGGCGACGAGCCTGGGCGCCACGTCCGTCCAGTTCTGGCTGCGGGTCGGGCTCCCGATCCTGGCCCCGTCGCTGCTCGGCAGCTTCCTGCTGCTCTTCGCCAACGCGTTCGGCGCCTATGCGACGGCGTGGACCCTGACCGGGCCCGACGTGAATCTCGTCACGGTGCAGATCGCCGCCCTGGTCCGCGGCGAGGTGCAGCTCGACCCGGCGCTCGCCGATGCCCTCGCCCTCCTGTCGCTCGGCGTCATGGCCGTGTGCGTGGCCGGCCAGCAGTGGCTGTCGCATCGCGTCCGGCGGTGGGCCGCGTGAGCCGGCGGGGTCTGTGGCGTCCCGTCGTCCTCACGGCCTTCGGGCTCTTCATGGTGATCCCGCTGCTCGCGACACTCCTGTTCTCGGTGTCGATCCGGTGGGACCGGACGATCTGGCCCGAGGGCTTCACGCTGGCCTGGTGGGCGCGGGTGATCGGCCGCTCGGCGTTCCAGGACACGCTGCTGAACTCGCTCGGCGTCTCCCTCGTCACGGTCGCCGGCGCCGTGCTCCTCGTGACGCCGGCCGCGTACTGGGCGCGCCTGCGCGCGCCCGCGGGCCCAGCCCTGGATCGAGCTCCTCGCCATCGTGCCCTTCGGGCTGCCCGGCGTCGTGCTCGCGCTCGGCCTGCTCCGCTTCTACGCGAACGTCCCGCTGCCGCTCGTGAACACGCCGGCGATCCTCGTGGCCGCCTACCTCGTGCTCACCCTGCCGTTCATGTACCGGTCGGTGGCGAACGCGCTCGACGCCATCGACGCTCGCGTGCTGACCGAGGCAGCCCAGAGCCTCGGCGCGGGAGGCTGCCGCTCGCTCGTCCTCGTCATCGTGCCGAACATCCTGCCCGGCGTGCTCAACGGGAGCCTCCTGGTCTTCTCGACGGTGTTCGCCGAGTTCACGCTGGCGAACCTCCTGGTCGGCTCACGCTTCAAGACGTTTCCGATCTATCTCGTCGAGTTCACGCGCTTCGACGCGCGGCAGGCGAGCGCGCTGGCGGTCATCAGCTTCGTCATCGCGTGGGCCCTGTCGCTCGCGCTGATCTGGGTCGCGGACGGGGTGGACGGCCGCGGGAGACCGGTGACCATGCGCTAGACGATCCCGCCCGAGGCGGCTGCAAGTGGCGGGCTGAATCCAGCAGTGCACATCGAATCACGGAGGACACATGCCATGCAGCGATCGTGGACGAGCGCCTGATAGCGTTTGGACTGGTGGCGGTGGCTCGCGGCGGCCGCGGCCCCGGTGGCGTGGGGCCAGAGCGCAGCCGATCTCATGGCGGGCGCCAAGCGGGAGGGCAAGCTCGTCAGCTACGGGATGTCCGACGACTGGGTGAACTTCGAGAACGTGTTCAAGGCGATCGAGCAGCGGTATGGGGTGAAGCACACCGACACCGACATGACGTCCGCCGAGGAGATCACGCGACTCCTGGCCGAACGGAACGCGCCGGTGGCGGACATCGCCGACATCGGCTACGACTTCCTCGGGCGGCTCCTCGAGAACAACCTCGCCATGCCCTACCGGAACGCCCACTGGGACAAGATCCCGAGCCAGTTCAAGGACCCGGAGGGCCGGTGGGCCGTCTCCTACTGGGGCGCCATCAGCTTCCTGGTGAACACCGACAAGGTGAAGACGATGCCGGAGACCTGGAACGACCTCCTGAAGCCCGACTACAAGGACATGGTCTGCAGCCGCGACCCGCGCGTCTCGACGTACGCGACGGCCGCGGTGCTGGCAGCCGCCTACGCCAACGGCGGCGGCGAGGGCAACGTCCAGCCCGGGCTCGACTGGTTCAAGAGGCTCCGGGACACCGGGAACCTCCGCAAGGGCGTGGTGCTGAACGTGGCGTCGGTGCAGAAGGGCGAGTGCCCGATCTCGATCGTGTACGACTTCGACGGGTTCGCCAAGCGGGACGCGACGGGCCTGCCACTCAAGGTGATCATCCCGAAGGACGCGACCGTGGGGATGCTGTTCGCGCAGTACGTCAGCGCCGTGGCGCCGCATCCGAACGCGGCCAATCCTCGAGCGCCAGGCCCGGCAGGATGACCTGAAAGGCCGCGCCGTGGCTAGCGTCGAGGAGCCGGACCCGACCCCCATGGCGCTGGGTCACCCACGCAACCACGCTCAGGCCGAGACCGCCCACGCCGGACTCGCCAGCCCGTTCGGCTCGCGAATAGCGGCGGAAGACACGCTCTCGGTTCTCGGGCGCCACGCCCGGCCCCCGATCGGTGACCACCAGCTCGACCTCGCCGCCTCGGGCAGCCAGCGTCACGCGCACGGTCTCGCCCACGGGGCTGTGCTTCAGCGCGTTGTCGATGAGGTTGAACGCCGCAAGGCGAAGCAGGTGCGCGTCGCCGTGGACCGCCAGCGCTGGCTCGATGTCCGACTCGATGTGGATCCGGCGCTCGGTGGCCACGGTCGAGAACGCCTCGACCGTCTGCGCGAGAAGGTGCGCGATGTCGACCGGCATCAGCACGAGGGGGTGCGGCGTGCCCGGCACCTCCCGTGCCAGCGCCAACAGTCCTTCCAGCACCGCCTGCAGCCGCTCGATCTCCTGAAGGTTCTCCTGGATGATCCTCCGGTATTCCTCCGCTCCTCGCGGCCGCCGGAGAGCCACCTCCAGCCCGATGCGAAGCACGCTCAGCGGGTTGCGGATCTCGTGCGAGGCATCGGCGGTGAAGCGCCGCATCGTGTCCACGTTCGTCTCGAGGGCGTCGAGGAGGTCGTTGAATGCGCTGGCCAGGACCGCGACCTCCTCGACGGTGCCCCCGGGCAACGCCAGACGGTCGCTCAAGCGGCTCGAGTCCAGGGTCCGGATCCGCGCCACCAGTCGATCCACCGAACGAAGGGCTCGCTGCGCGAGGAACCGGCCACCGAGTGCCGCGAGCGGAATCACGACGATGCCACCGAGGCCAAGGGCGGCGGCCAGCCGGCGTCCCGCCGCCAGCAGCGAGGCGGTCGGGGCGATGACCTCCAGGGTGGCGCCCTGCAGCGATCCGCCGATCGCGTGGTACACGGTGAGGTACGGTCCCTTGATGGATGGCGCCCACTCCGTGAGGATCTCGTCCTGCGTGGGGCCAGAGTGTCGAACCGCCAGCTCGGGAGCTCCGGGGGTCTGCGCGAGGATGCGCATCCCCTGCCGGAGACGGAACCAGATCGGGAATGGCGCCGTCTCCGGGGCGGTGAATTCGGGCGCGTCGAGCCGCCCGGTGGCCGCCAGGTAGCCTCCCACCGCCTCTCCCTCGGCCTTGAGGGTCAGGATGGCGTAGTGCTCATCGCTGGCGCGCGCGTGCAACCAGACGGCCGTCGCCACGACCCCGTAGAGGACGACCAGGGTACCGGCGAACCACCAGGTGAATGCCGCCCGCAGGGACCGCGTCGGACGCATGCTCGCGCTCAGCTCCGGCGCAGCGTGTAGCCCACGCCACCGACAGTGTGGATGAGCCGGTCGCCACCGTGGGCCTCGAGCTTGCGCCGCAAGCGGCTCACGATGACGTCGATCACGTTGCTCTGCGCGTCATAGCCCTGATCCCAGACGTGCTCGGCGATCGTCGCCCGCGACAGGACCTGCCCAGCGTGGAGCGCGAAGTACTCGAGCAACGCGAACTCCTTGGCCGTCAGCTCGATGGCCCGGCCAGCCCGTTCCACGTGGCGGCCCGTGCGGTCGAGGCGGAGGTCGCCCATCTCCAGGACGCTCCGCGGCGGTGCAGCACGTCGCCGGAGGAGCACCTGGATCCGCGCCAGCAGTTCATCGAAGGCGAAGGGCTTGGTCAGATAGTCGTCAGCGCCCGCCTTCAAGCCTCCGACCTTGTCGCCAAGTAGATCCTTCGCCGTCAGGACGAGAATCGGCGCCGTGAAGCCGTCTCCCCGCCACTCCGCGAGGAGCTCGAGACCCGACCCGTCGGGCAGCTTGAGGTCGAGCAGCACCAAATCGTAGTCCGTGCCGCTGACGAGATCCCGAGCCAGGAGCGTCGTCGGCGCGGTATCGACCGCGAAGCCCTCCTCGCGCAGGCCGCGGGCGAGGCGATCGGCCAGTCGATGCTCGTCTTCCACCACGAGCACTCGCACACGCCGATTATACCGCCGGGCTGCGGGGCCAGCCGCCCGAACTGCGCGATCGGTGACGCTTCGTTCACGTCCCGTTCATCTCCATGCACTAGGGTCTCGACGAGCTGCACACGACTCGCACTCGGGTCCGCCGCAGGAGGCAGGTCGCATGGCTGGATGGAAGGGCGCCTTCGCGATGACCGCTCTCGTGCTGTGCCCGCTCAGGGCATCCACGGAGCCGCTCGTGCTCAAGCTCTCGCCGGACAAGACGAGCCTGACCTTCACCGTGAAGGCGACGGGTCACGCCATCGAGGGCCTGCTCGCTCTCGACTCTGGCGAGATCCGCTTCGATCCGGACACCGGCACGGCCTCGGGCCAGGTGTCGATCGACCTCCGCCGGGCCGGAACCGGCAATCGCCTGCGCGACCGCGAGATGCACGCGAGCGTGCTCGAGACCGAGCGATACCCGGTCGCCACCTTCCGGCCGAGCCGGGTCATCGGGTCCCTCGCACCGTCCGGCCCGTCCGATCTGGTGCTGGCCGGCTTCCTCAGCTTGCACGGGGTCGACCATTCCCTCACCCTTCCCGTCCGGGCCAGGGTCGCCGGCGATACCGTCTCCGCCGAGACCACGTTCGAGATTCCCTACGTCGCCTGGGGGCTGCGCAACCCGAGCCTCCTCTTCCTTCGCGTCGCGCCCGTCGCCGCCGTGAACCTGCGGACCGAAGCCAGCCTGCGCCCCGAAGAGAGGTCCCGATGAGGAGCGCCGGCGTGGCGAACGCCGTCTGTTTCGACGCCTCAGCCGCGCGGGTCCTCTCGATCGGCCCGGGGACTGGCCGTGACGGGTGGGCACCGCCTCGTCCCGTCTCCCTGCGCCAGGTGCCGGAGGCCGTGATGCAACACCGGCAGCCTGCAGTCGGCGGCCGTCCCTCCTCGCAGACGGACGTGTTCGTGGTCGGAGGCGGGCCGGCCGGCCTCGCCGCCGCCATTGCAGCGCGGCAGCACGGCCTCGACGTGACCGTCGCGGACGGGGCGAAGCCCCCGATCGACAGGGCTTGCGGCGAAGGCGTGATGCCAAACGGAGTCGCCGCACTGCGCGAGCTCGGCGTCACGCTTCCGGCGCACGAGTCCATGCCGTTCCGGGGCATCCGCTTCATCGGCTCCGGCCTCTCCGTGGACGCCGGCTTCCGGCAGGAGGCTGGTCGCGGCGTCCGCCGCACCACGCTCCATCGGCTGCTGGTCGAACGCGCGGAGGCGCTGGGAGTAACACTGGCCTGGAGCACTCCGGTCCGTGGGCTCACTCCGGTAGGGGTCGCCCTCGATGAGGGTCAGGTTGCGTGTCGCTGGATCATCGGGGCCGACGGCGAGGCCTCGCAGGTGCGTCGCTGGGCCGGGCTGGGCCCGGGCGCCCCGCCACAGCGATTTGGGTTTCGCCAGCACTTCGGCGTCCGACCCTGGACGGATGTCGTCGAGGTCTACTGGTGTGACGGCGCGCAGGTGGTCGTGACCCCGGTGGCGCCCGCCGAGGTGTGCATCGCGTTCATCTCCAGGACTCCCAGGCTCCGGCTCGACAACCTCTTCGAGGTGTGTCCCGCCCTGGCGCGCCATCTCGGCGGCGCGTCGGTGACGAGTCGCGAGCGGGGCGTCCCGTGCGTCTCGCGCCGCCTGCGAGCGGTCACCCGCGGCCGGGTCGCGCTCGTCGGCGAGGCGTCAGGCTCACTCGACGGCATCACCGGTGAGGGCCTCTCCGTCCTCTTCCAGCAGGCGCTCGCGCTCGGGGAGGCCCTGGGCGCCGGCAACCTCGCAGCTTACGAGACCGCCCACCCGCGAATCCGCCGCAACCCCGCCTTGATAGCCCGGCTCCTCCTGGCGATGGATCGCTCGCCGTGGCTGCGACGCCGCGCAATGCGCACCCTCGCGGCGGAGCAAACGCTCTTCTCCAGGCTCCTGGCCCTGCACGTCGGGGCCCCCGTCCCGCCCCAGCAGGCCGTTCGGAGTCTTTGCACGCTGGGCTGGCGACTTCTCATCGCTTGAGCCACACACTCCTCTGACTGACAAGGAAGGTGTCGACCGTGCGATCATTCGCCACCGCTCCGAAGCCGGTTCTCGATTCCCCGTACGCCAGACACGTGAACCCGCAATGGGTGCGCGTCCTCGAGCTCCTGCAGATGAACGTCGACTACACGCGCTGTGAGGGCGCGGAGCTGTTCACCGCGGATGGCCGACGGATCGTCGACTTCCTGTCCGGTTACTGCGTGCACAACGTGGGACACAACCACCCGAGGGTCGTGGCGGCCATCAAGGAGGAGCTCGACCGGCATGGCCCGGCCATGCTCCAGAGTCACGCCCCCGGGGCGGCCGGGGAGCTGGCCGCGCGCCTCTGTGCCAAGGCCGGGGGCCGGCTCACCAAGGCCTTCTTCGCGAGCTCCGGCAGCGAAGGCATCGAGACGGTCATCAAGTTCGCGCGGGCCCACACGGAGCGCAGCGGCCTCCTGCACGCCGACGGCGGCTTCCACGGGCTCACGTGCGGAGCCCTGTCACTGATGAGCAACCCATTCTGGGGGGCGGGGTTCGGCCCGCTCCTGCCACACACTGCGGCCGTCCCCTTCGGGGATCTCGACGCACTCGCCGCGCAGCTCAGGACCAGACGGTTCGCGGCCTTCGTGGTGGAACCGGTGCAGGCGGAGAGCGGAATCCGCGTGCCCGATCACCGCTATCTCGAGACCGCCCAGGCGCTCTGTCGCGAGGCCGGAACCCTCTTCGTCCTCGACGAGGTCCAGACGGGCCTGCACCGGACTGGCCCCTTTCTCGCCGCCCACCACTTCGGGCTCGACCCGGACATGGTGGTGCTCGCGAAGGCCCTGAGTGGCGGCCTCGTGCCGAGCGGCGCCGTGCTGTTCTCGGACGCGATCTACGACTCCGTCTACAGCTCGCTCAGCCGGGCCTTCGTCCACACCTCGACCTACAGCGAGAACGGGCTCGCCATGCGCGCGGGGCTGGCCACCCTCGACGTGCTCGAGGACGAGGGCCTCGGCACTCGCGCGACCCACGTGGGCGAGTATCTGCGTCGCCGCCTCGCTCGGCGTCTGTCGCGCTACGAGATGGTTGCGGAGGTGCGTGGCCTTGGAATGCTGTCGGGCATCGCATTCAAGGCGCCTCGGTCCCTTCGACTCCGGGTGTCGTTCGAGGCGCTCGCGAAGGTCCACGCCGGGCTCTTCGGGCAGATGCTGGTCATGCGGCTCTTCCGGCAGGGGGACATGCTCACACAGATCTGCGGCAACGACTTCGGGGTCCTGAAGGTCGCGCCCCCGCTCGTCGTGGGCGAGGCACACGTTGACGAGTTCGTGGACGCGGTGGAGCAGGTCGTCGAGGACATGCATACCTCGGTCGTGTTCTGGGCCGACGCCCTGGCGATGGTCCGCCGGATGACCAGGATCTGAGGACGAAGCAGACCGCGCGCCTCGACAGCGGCCTCACGCTCGTGGAATGCGGTGGAGCAGCCGGATCGGGCGCCCGCAAGTCAGCCGGATGCGGAGTGGAGCCTACCGAAGACAGCAACGGCGGTTCAGGAGGACTCCCCGAGACCTGGCCGGCCGCGTTCACGGATCCGAGCGGGGGCCAGTCGCGCGGACGTCGGCCCCGTCGGACACCTACATCAGGAAGTAGCGCCGGTTCATCGGCAGATCGTCGTCAGGGATCGGCGGCAAGCGGCCGGCCGTCGATCTGGATCTCCGCCGAGCCGGGGTCGATCTCGATCCGCGGATTCGCCTGGTTGTAGAGCATGTGACGCTTGGCCACCTGCCGGGTCCCCACCACCGGAATCGCCCGCCGCCGGGTCCCGAGCCGCCGGCGAAAGCCGCCGGCCGCCGCCGCGGCGGAGACGAAGTCGATGCTGAGGCTCGCGGCCGCCAGGCCGCTCCCCCCCCAGTGCGCCGCGTAGATCTGGGGCTCGGTCTGCGAGACGGAGGCGTTGCCCTCCCCGAGGGCGCCCCAGGCGGGGTAGCCGCCCTTGATCACGAGCTCCGGCTTGACCCCGAAGAACTCGGGGCGCCAGAGGACGATGTCGGCGCTCTTCCCGGGCTCGAGCGATCCCACCCACCGGTCCACGCCGTGGGCGCGCGCGGGGTTGATCGTGTACTTCGCCAGGTACTGGAGGATCCGCGGGTTGTCGTGCGGCGGGCGCTCGGCGCGCATGCGCTTCATCTGGTGCGCGAGCTGCCAGGTCCGGCGGATCACTTCCCCGATCCGCCCCATCCCCTGGGAGTCCGAGTTGATGATGCTGATCGCCCCCAGGTCGTGGAGCACGCTCTCCGCCCGCATGGTGGAGTCGCGGACGCGGTCGGCGATCATCGCGCGGTCGCTGGGAACCCGCGGGTTCATGCCGTGGACCGACCACATCATGGCGTGATGCTCCGCCACCACGTTCCGGCCGTACGGGATCGTCGGGGTCGTCGACGAGCCGATCACGTGGCCGATCCCCGCGATCGCCAGGATGTCGGGCGAGTGGCCGCCGCCGATGCCCTCCACGTGGTACGCGTGGATGCTGCGCCCGGCGATGGCCGCGACCGTCTCGCCGAGCTCGCACGACTCGTTGATGCCGTCGGTATGCATCGCGATCTGGACGTCGTAGACGTCGGCGACGGTGAGCGCCTCGTCGACGATGCTCGGGTACCCCGCGTAGTCCTCGTGGACCTTGAGCCCGCAGGCACCCGACTCGATCTGGCGCTCGAGCGGGGCCGCCGTGTAGCTGGCCGCCCGCCCCAGCACGCCCAGGTTCACGGGAAAGCCCTCGAACGCGAGGAACATGTGGTCCAGGTTGAACGCGGGGTTGTCGTTGAGGCCGCCGGTGATCAGCGTCGTCATCCCGGCGGCCAGCGCCGACGGGATGAGGCGCGGCTGGACCAGGTGGACGTGCGTGTCGATGCCGCCGGGCGTCGCGATGAAACCCTGCCCGTAGACCGGCGCGGTGTTGGAGCCGATGAGGAGATCGGGGTTGTCGACCACGTCCGGGTTCCCGGCCCGGCCGACCCCGACGATCACCCCGTCCTTCACGCCGATGTTCGCCTTGAACACGCCGAGCACGGGATCCAGCACGATCACGTTCGTGACGATCAGGTCGAGCTCGCTCGCGGCCGGCAGCTCGGCGCTCATCATGATGCCGGTGCGCAGGGTCTTCGCCCAGCCGCGCAGCACCTCGTCCCCGTAGCTCGACTCGTCCCGCTCGATCCGCGCCAGGAGGTCCGTGTCTCCGAGACGCACCCGGTCGCCGGTCGTGGGGCCGTAGCGCGCCGAGTACTCGGGGCGGCTCAGCTCACCGGCCACGAGGCCCCTCCGGCGCCCCGGCCTCCCGGTGGCCGTAGCCGCCCTCGCGCACGCGCGCCAGGCCCCCGGCGAGCCGATCGGGCGTGGCGGGGCCGTCGGTCAGCCGGTTGAAGCCGCGCACCGCCCGCTGGCCTCCGTACGCCACGAGCCGCACCGTTCGCGTCTCGCCGGGGCGCCAGCGCACCGAATCGCCCGCGGGCACGTCGAGGTGCATGCCCCAGGCGAGGGCCCGGTCGAACACGAGGCGGCGGTTGACCTCGAAGAACGGGAAGTGCGAGCTGATGAAGATCGTGTGATCCGAGGTGTTCGTCACCGTCACCTCGGCCGTGGGCCGGCCGGCGTTCAGCGGAATCGCGCCCTCGGCGAACAGGATCTCGCCCGGCCTCATGCCGTCCCCTTCCGGCCCGGTCCGATCGGCCGCTCCACGTGGAGGATCCGGGTGCCGTCCCCGAACAGGCACTCGAGCTTGACCGTGCCGACGAGGTCGGCGACGCCCTCCAGCACGTCGTCCTCGGTGAGGACGGTCCGGGCGGCGCTCACCACCTCCTCGTAGGAGGCCCCGCCACGGGCGGCCTCGTGCATCTCGTCGCAGATGAGCGCCAGGGCCTCCGGGTACGTGAGCCGCCAGCCCTTGGCCCGCCGGCGGCGCGCGAGCTCCGCGGCGGTGAAGATCGTCAGGCGATCCAGCTCGGTCGGCGTCAGGCGCATGTGGGCACTCCGTCGCGCTGATGCTGCGGCTCGGCGGTCACCGGCGCCGGCATGATAGACGACGGGTCCCGGCGGGACAACCGCGGTCAGGCGTCGCGCGCTCCGAGCTTCAGGAGCTCGCCGATGGCGGCCGACGCCTTGAGTCCGGAGCCCGTGAGAACCAGCACCGTCGTCTCCCCCGGCCGGACGGCTCCGCTCGCCTGGAGCCGGCTCAGTCCCGCGGCGGCCGCGGCGGCCGTGGGCTCGACGTAGAGGCCCCGGCGCGCCAGGTCACGGAGCGCCTCGACGATCTCCGCCTCGTCCACCGCGACCACGGCCCCGCCGCTCTCGCGCACGGCGCGCAGGACCTCGGCCACGCGCGTGGGCTTGGCCGACGCGATCCCCTCCGCCACCGTCGGGGCGATCGTGGTGGGAACGAGGTGCTCGACGCCGGCGCGGAAGGCCGCGTGGTAGGGCGCGCAGTTCGCTGCCTGGACGCCGAAGAGACGCGGGCGCGCGCCGATCTCGCCCCGGCGGAGAAGCTCGTCGAAGCCGCGGTCGCACCCCAGCACGTTGCTGCCATAGCCGAGGGGGACGACGACGTTGTCCGGCGCCCGGAAGCCGAGCTGCTCCCACAGCTCGTAGGCGAGCGTCTTCACGCCCTCCACGAAGAAGGGCTGCCAGTTGTGGCTCGCGTAGAAGATCTCGGCGCTCTGGCGCAGCGCGGCGTCGGCGACGTCCTGCCTGGAGCCCCTGATGGTGACGACGTCGGCGCCGCACGCGGCGATCTGGGCGATCTTCGGGTAGGACGCCGTCTCGGGCACGAGGATGCGGCACGAGAGGCCGCTCCTCGCGGCGTACGCCGAGAGCGAGGCGCCGGCGTTCCCCGACGAGTCCTCCAGCACTCGCCGGATGCCGCGGCTCTTGAGGTAGCTCACCATCACGGTCATGCCGCGGTCCTTGAACGACCCGGTCGGCATCGTGAACTCGAGCTTGAAGAGGACGGCCGCGCCGCCCCAGTCGCCCGGCACGAGCGGCGTCCAGCCCTCACCGAGGCTGACGGCATCCTCGGCCTCGACCAGGAGCGCCTTCGCGTACCGCCAGACCGAGTGGCGCGAGGTCTCGATCTCCTCGCGCCCGAGCCCCGGCGCCGGGCCCAGGTTCAGGTAGTGACCATTGTCCGCGCACCACCGCGCCTCGGTGAGCGGATACGTGCGCCCGGTGGAAGGATCGACGTAGTTCACGGTGTCGGAGCGACGGAGAGTGCCCGGATCAGCTCGCTTCAGCCGGCACTCGCCCTGCACCGCCGTCGAGCGCCTCGACGACCGCCTGGGCCGTGATCGGGAGCGACGTGAACCGCTGCCCCGTGGCGGCGGCGACGGCGTTCGCGATCGCGGCCGGCACCCCGACCACCGGAGGCTCCCCGACCCCCTTGGCGCCGAACGGTCCGTGCTCGGACGCGACCTCCAGGAGCACGGACTCGACGAGCGGCACCTGGTCGCTCTGCGGCAGCGCGTAGTCCATGAGCGTGGCGGCGAGCAGCTGTCCCTCCGCGTCGTAGGGCATCCGCTCGAGGAGCGCCCAGCCGATCCCCTGCACCACCCCGCCCTGGATCTGGCCCTCGACCGCCGCGGGATTGATGGCCCGGCCGACGTCCTGCACGGCGAGGTGACGCGTCACCCGGACGGCCCCCGTCTCCGTATCCACCTCGACCTCGCTCAGGTGGGCGGCGAAGGCGGGCGAGCGCGCGACCGTGGCGCTCCCGCCCCGGCCGTACACGGGCTCGTACTTGGCGCCGAACTGCATGCTCGCCTTCGCGAGCTCGCCGAGCGGAACGGCGCGGCCCGGCACCCCGCGCACCCGCACCGCGCGGTCGACGATCTCGAGATCCTCGACCGCCGCCTCCAGCCGGTCGGCGGCGATGGCCAGGAGCTGGCGCCGGGCGTCTCGGGCGGCGCGCTCGACGGCCAGGCCCACGGTGTAGGTGATCTTGCTGCCGCCGCTCGCGCCGGCGTAGGGCGCGGAATCGGTGTCGCCGTTGACGACCTGGATGTCCTCGACGGGCAGGCCGAAGGCCTCGGCCGCGATCTGCGCGAATGCCGTGTTGGTCCCGCTCATGTCGACGGTCCCCACGAGGATGCTGAGCGTGCCGTCCCGGTCCAGCCGACAGACGGCGTTGGCGGGCTCGATCCCGCCCATCCAGCCTCCGATCGACACCGCTGTCCCTCGCCGGTAGCGGCCGCTGGCGGGACCGGTGGGCGCGGCCCGCCGCCCGCGCTCGACCCGGAGCCGCTCGAGGCACTCGACGAGGCCCATCTTGGGCCACGGCTGTCCGTTCACCATGGGGTCGCCCGGGCGAGAGGCGTTCCGGAGTCGCAGGTCGATGGGGTCGAGACCCGTCGCCCGCGCCAGCTCGTCCATGACGGACTCGATCGCGAACGTCCCCTGCACCGCGCCGGGCGCGCGGTAGGCGCCGTTGCCCGGCTTGTGGGTGAGCACCTCGTAGCCGCGCAGCTCGAGATTCGGCACCTGATAGTAGCTGCCCATCAGCAGGAGCGCGATCCCGAGCGGCGCGCCCGCGTAGGCGCCGGCATCGAACACGGCCCGCCCCTCGAGGGCCGTCAGCGTCCCGTCGCGGCGCGCCCCCACCTTCAGCTCGATCACGGCGGGCGGCGCCGGCGTGGTCGCGAGGAACTCCTCCGTCCGCGTCATGACGACGGAGACCGGCCGGCGGAGCCGGAGCGCGAGCGCCCCGGCCAGAGGCTCCAGGAGCACGAACTTCGCCCCGAAGCCGCCGCCCAGCGGCGTCGCCACGATCCGCACCCGGTGCTCCGGCAGCCCGAGCGCCTCGCACACCTCCGACCGCGTGAAGAAGAGCGCCTGCGTCGCGGTCCAGATGGTGAGCGCGCCGAGCGGATCGACGTCGGCCACCACGGCCCGCGGCTCGAGGTAGCCCTGGTGGACCATGGGGGTCTCGAAGCGGCGCTCGACCACCACGTCGGCCTCGGCGAAGCCGCGGGCGAGGTCTCCTCGATGGAACCGCTGCGTGCTCACCACGTTGGGGCCGACCGCCTCCCGGAGCTGCTCCCCGCCGGTCGCCGCCCCGTGCATCGCGAGCTCCGCCTCGCCGCCGGCGCCCGCCGCGGCCCGCACGCGCGGGGCGTCCAGTCGCATGGCGCCCCGCGCGTCGAGCGCCGCCGGGAGAGGCTCGTACTCGACCTCGACGAGCGCGGCCGCGTCCTCGGCGATCGCCGCCGTCTCGGCGACGACGGCGGCCACCGGATGCCCCACGAACAGCGCGTGGCCGAGCGCGAGGGGCGACTTGCTCCGCGCGGTGGGATCGACGTTGGCGAGACCGAGATCGGCGGCAGCGAAGACGCCCAGGACCCCGGGCCGGCCCGCGGCCTCGCTCCCGTCCACCCGCGCGATCCGCGCGTGGGCGTGGGGGCTCAGGACGAGGCGGGCGTGAAGCATGCGAGGCAGCTGGAGATCGCCCGCGAAGCGGGTGAGGCCGGTCACCTTCTCGCCGCCGTCGAGGCGGCGAACGGACCGGCCGATGGACGAACCCTGGGTCATGTCGGGGCTCCCTTGAGCGAGTGGGGTCGGCGGCACCTCCTCGATCTTACTGCGAGGGGTGCGTCAGGGCGAGTGGACGCGCCTCACTCGACCTCAGGGCGCGAGCAAAGCGTCGACCGACCACAGGCCGGCCCCGCCCAGGATCAGCGCGAGCGCGACGCCGAGGACCAGGCATCCTCGGTCACGGATAGAAGGTGCGGCGCCCTTCCTCACGCGTCCAGACCCGAAGCAGGTGACGCTTCCGGCTCGGCTCCGGCGCATCCCGGAAGTCGGTGCGGCTGTGGGCGAACTCGCGGTTGTTGAGGTACTGGATCTGGCCGCGGTCGATCGTGAACTCCACCCAGAGGTCGGGCGAGTCCACGACGAGGCGCATGGCCTCGAGCGCGTCCTTCCCCTCCCGGTCGAGCGGCGCGCCGGCCAGCTCGGCGCCCGCCTCGATCAGCCGCTCGTTGAAGCGCCCCACGAACGAGCGGCCGTCGTACTGGAAGACCGGCTGCGCGCCCGCCTTGGAATCATCGGGCGCGTGCTCGGCCTGGCGGTCCCACGGGAACGGCTGGTAGAGGCGCGGGAGGAGGTCCGGGTGGCGCCGCCGGAGCTCGTTGTGCACGGTGCACAGGCTGACGAAGCGGCTCACCCCGCCCTCCTGCGCCGGGTTGATGCAGTAGAGCCCGACCAGGTGGGGCGGCAGATCGAGCCACGGGCCGTCGGTGTGAAACGTCAGGTCGAGGTTGGTGATCGACCGCCGCACCCCGTACTCGAGCGCCTTCCCCGTGTCCCGGACGTCGTACAGCATGGCGCCGTTCCACGCCTGCGCAACCGGGCGCTGGAGGAGCTGACTCAGGAGCCAGCACAGCACCCGGTTCTCCTCCGGCTCGTACCGCTCCACGGGCAGCCGATCCACCACGGCCAGCCCGATGCCGGCGAGAAGCCTGGCGCGGACGTCGTCCATCAGCGCGCCGCACGCGGACAGCGCGAACTGGTCGGGGCTCAGGAGGAGCGTCGGCAACGGGTTCCGGCGAACCTGCCGGACGACCTGATCCAGCTCGTCGACGCACCGGGGCGACAGCCTTACCAGCCAGTCGCGCGGGGACAGCGTCTCCCGACGCCACGTCCGGCTGTCGTGAAGGTCGTGGGTCAGCATGAGCGGCGCGAGACCCGGCATCGCCAGGAAGCCTCCGGCGCCACTATAGCTCCGTCGCGCCCGGCCGGCATCCGGTCTCGGCGCCGAGGCCGGCCATCCGCGGGCGGGTCACCGCCCCCCGTGTCCTCTCCGCGCGCTCCCACTACCCCTTCAGCAGGGACTTCAGCAGCGTGCTCACGCCATTCCAGGTGATCTGGACGCCGATGCACAGCGCGATGAACGCCGACAGACGCAGGAGGACGCTGGTCCCCGTCCGTCCGAGCACCCGCGAGATGTTCTCGGCAAAGTGGTAGCAGAGGAAGATGAAGAGCGCGATGAGAGCCACTCCGATGACCATCGCCGCGATCATCGCCACGATGTTGATGCCGGTCTGCGACGTGTTGGCGCCGAGAGTGATGGCCACCGACATCGAGCCCGGCCCCACCGTGAGCGGCAAGGTGAGCGGGTAGAAGGCCCGCCTCGCCAGCTCCTCGGGCCTCCACGTCGTGGCGTCGGGCACCGCCACGTCCTCATCACCCTGATGGAGGAACCTCCAGCCGAAGGACATGATCAGGAGGCCGCCCCCGACCTGCACGACGGGAAGCGACAGCCCGAAGAAGTCGAGGATGTACGACCCGACGAACATCGACACCACCAGGATGAAGAAGACGTTCACGGCGATCCGCCAGGCCAACGCCTTCCGCATGGCCGTCGAACAGCTCGCGGTGCTCGCCAGGAAGATCGGCACGCTCGCCGGGGGATTGGTGATGGACGCGAGCGCGGCGAACACGAGCGCCACGACCTTCAGCGCCAGGACGAGCTGGGTCACGGGCCGAGCACCGCGCGCCCGCGGCCCGGCCCGTCGAGGACCTGGTCCAGCACCCAGTTGTTGAGGCGGTGGACCGCCGGCTCGCGGAGCGCGAACGGGCCGGGCCGCCTCAGGACGGAGGTGAGCCCGGCCTGCTGCGCCTCGCAGATGTCGTTGTCCTCGGCGATGCCCGTCTCCCATCGATGCATGTACTTCTTCACCCCGGCCTCGAAGTCCGCCCGCGCCACCGTGGTCCGCGGGAAGCAGAAGCCGACGCCGAGCCGGGAGCGCGCGGGCCCGAGCGGAACGACCCGGAGCCACCACATGCAGTCCTGGGTGCAGGCGAACTGGGTGGCGGGGTGGAGCATCGTGAAGTACGTCCCCCGGGCGGCTCGCCCGGAGAGGCCGGACACCGGCGGGAACGGCGCCGTCTCGCCGGGCAGGACGGCGATGCTCGTCTCCTGCGGGATGTGGATGGCGTCCCAGTGCCCCCGGGTGTCCTCCTGCACCGCGTACTGCTGCCCGAGGCTCGCGTGATGGACCGTCCCGGTGTGGTACTCCTCCATCGCGTTCTCGACGAGGAGCTTCCAGTTGCAGGCCACCTCGTAGTCGAGTCGGCGGACGCAGACCATCTGGTCGAAGGCGTACGAGGAGAGCTTCTCCCCGAGGTCCCCGAGGTGCTCGACCAGGCCGGGGCCGGTCTGGCTGAAGCTCACGAAGACGAATCCCTGCCAGCTCTCCAGGCGCACCGGCGTCAGTCCCCAGTCGGCCCGGTCGAAGCCCGGACGGTCCTGCATCCCCGGCGCGCCCAGCAGGCTGCCGTCCGGTCCGTAGGTCCACGCGTGGTACGGGCAGACGATCGTGCGGCAGCGGCCGCGGCCGTCGAGGAGACGGGCGCCCCGGTGGCGACAGGTGTTGGCGAAGGCCCCGATCCGGCCGGCCCCGTCCCGCAGCAGGAGGAGCGGGCCCGGCACCGTGTCGACGGTCAGGTAGCTGCCGGGCTCGGGCAGCTCATCCGCCCGCGCGACGAAGTGCCATCCGCGCGTGAAGATGCGCTCGACCTCGCGCGCGTAGAACTCCGGCGCCGTGTAGCACCACGCGGGGAGCGTCTCGGCCTCGGCGACCGGCCGGCGGACGCCGCGGTACTGCGCGGGATCGAAGAGATCCATGGGAACCGTTCTATCGTGTCACGGACGTCGCGTCCACCTGGGGCCCGGGCGCGGTCCGTCCGCGTCGCTCATCGGCTCACCCGGAGCGCCCCCAGCGCCCCGGCCAGGCGCTCGTAGTCCGCGGCCACGTTGTAGAGCTGGGCGGAGACGCGGAGGATCCGGCACGCGAGCGCCGGCCAGGTGAAGACCGGGAGCTCGAGTCCGAAGCGGTCGAAGAGGGCGGTCTGGAGCGGGTCGCGCTCGCCGTCCACCGGGGCCGGGCCGAAGCCCGGCGGCACGGGCAGCGCGACGAGGGACCCGATCATCGAGTCCGGCGCCGGAGGCGGCACGCCCAGCGCGGCGGACAGGCGGTCGCGGGCCGCGAGGGCGGTGCCCCGGTTGTGCGCCATGAGCGCCGGCCAGCCACCGGGCAGGAGCGACCCCATGTAGCGGATGGCCTCCGGGACGGTGAGGTAGGCCGTGGGGTCGGCGGTGCCCGTCCAGTCGAACTCGAGCCGGAACGTCGAGCGGTCCGTCCGCGGCGAATTGGCGCCGTGGCTGATCACGAGCGGGCGCACGCCCTTCTGGCGGTCGCGCCTGACGTGCAGGAACCCCGAGCCCTTCGGCGCGCAGATCCACTTGTGGCAGTTCCCCGTGTAGTAGGCGGCGCCGAGCGCTCGGAGGTCGAGCGGGACCATCCCGGGGGCGTGCGCGCCGTCGACCAGCGCGTCGACCCCGCGCGACTCGAGCTCGCGGACGAGCCGCTCGATCGGAAGGATCAGGCCCGTCGGGCTCGTCACGTGGTCGACGAGCGCCAGCCGCGTCCGCGGGCTCACCCGCGACAGCACCGCTTCGAGCGCCCGCTCCGGCGTGGCGCCGGGGAACGGCAGGGTGGCCACGACGACGCGCGCGCCCGCGCGAGCCGCCACGGCCTCCAGCGCGTTCCGGCAGGCGTTGTAGGTGTGGTCCGTGGCGAGGAGCTCGTCGCCCGCCCCGAGATCCAGCCACCGGAGCACCGTGTTGGCGCCCGTCGTGGCGTTCGGGACGAAGACGAGGTCGTCCGGATCGGCGCCCACGAACGCGCCGAGCGCGCCTCGCGCCTGGTCGAGCAGCCCCTCCAGCTCCCGCGCCATGAACCGGACCGGCTCCGCCTCCAGGCGGTCGCGGAGACGGCTCTGCGCGTCCAGCACCGCGCGGGGGCAGGCCCCGAACGAGCCGTGGTTCAGGAAGGTCACGTCGGGGTCGAGCGGCCAGAGTCGGCGCCAGCCGTCGGAGGAGGGTCCTGGAAGGGTCACGACTCGCCATCCTCGGCCACCCGACGCGCCTCGTCAACGGCCACCTCCCCCGGCGAGAGCCCCGCCCACCGGGTGGAACCTCCGGTCACGGCTCGGCGTTCCCCGGACGGGGCGGCGGGGACCGATCGCGCTACCTCATGCGCTCCCTACAGGCGGTACGGGCTCTCCTTGCGATTGACGGGAGCGCAACGGTAGAATGGCGCGCAATCGGCGGGGTGGGAGGCGGAATGCGCCTCCCCCGAGCGTCGGCTCCCATCCAGGCTCGAGAGCCACCATCCGGTTCGTGAACCACCCCAGCACAAGGAGGTGCGACATGAGCGATGAGCAGGCCACCACGGCCGGGGCGCGGCGGCAGTTCCTGAAGGGGGCAGCGGTCGCGGCGGGGGCGGCCGCGCTCGGCTTCCCCAACGTCGTGAAGGCGCAGGGGCCCATCACGATGCGCTGGCAGAGCACGTGGGCGCAGAAGGACATCATTCACGAATACGCCCTCGACTTCGCCAAGAAGATCAACGACATGACGGGCGGCGACCTGAAGATCGAGGTGCTGCCCGCGGGGCGGTCGTGCCGGCCTTCGGGCTGCTCGACGCCGTCTCGAAGGGCACGCTCGATGGCGGTCATGGGGTGCTCGTCTACCACTACGGGAAGCAGACCGCGCTCGCGCTCTGGGGGTCCGGCCCCGCCTACGGCATGGACGCCAACATGCTCCTCTCCTGGCACAAGTACGGCGGCGGCCGGGAGCTCCTGAACAAGCTCTACGCCTCCATCGGCGCCAACGTCGTGTCCTTCCCCTACGGCCCGATGCCGACCCAGCCGCTCGGCTGGTACAAGAAGCCGATCACGAAGGCCGACGACTTCAAGGGGCTGAAGTTCCGCACCGTCGGCATCTCCATCGACGTGTTCACCGGCCTCGGCGCGGCGGTGAACGCCCTACCGGGCCCCGAGATCGTGCCCGCCCTCGACCGCGGCCTGATCGACGCGGCGGAGTGGAACAACGCGACGTCCGACCGGATCCTCGGGTTTCCCGACGTGTCGAAGATCTGCATGCTGCAGAGCTACCACCAGACCGCGGAGCAGCTCGAGATCACGTTCAACAAGACCAAGTTCGACGCGCTGCCCGACAAGATGAAGGTGATCATCGAGAACGGGGTCGAGGCCGCCTCGGCCGACATGTCGTGGAAGGCGATCGATCGCTACTCGAAGGACTACATCGAGCTGCAGACGAAGGACAAGGTGCGGTTCTTCAAGACCCCGGACTCTGTTCTGCAAAGGCAGCTCGAGGTGTACGACGAGGTGGCGGCCAAGAAGTCGGCCGACAACCCGCTGTTCAAGGAGATCTCCGAGTCGCAGAAGAAGTTCGCCGAGCGCGCGGTGAAGTGGGATCTCGACACCAACGTCAGCCGGCGCATGGCGTACAACCACTACTTCGCCAAGAAGAGCTAGCTCCTCCGTGACTCGCCTTCGACGGGCCAGCCGCCCGGTACACGCCGGGCGCCTGGCCCGTCGTACCGAGCCCGGTCGCTCCGCCCGATGACGGCCACCCGTCTCATCCGGGCCATCGACCAGATCAGCTACTGGTCGGGCAAGACCTTCGCCTGGCTCATCGTCGCCCTGACGTTCGTGGTCTCCATCGAGGTCTTCAAACGCTACATCCTGAACGCGCCGACCGCCTGGATCTTCGACTTCAACAACATGCTGTACGGCACCCTCTTCATGATGTGCGGGGCGTACACGCTGGCGCAGGCCGGGCACGTGCGCGCCGACTTCGTCTACATCTACCTGAAGCCGCGTGCCCAGGCGGCGCTCGACCTGACCCTCTACTTCCTGTTCTTCATCCCCTGCATGCTGGGGCTCATCTACGCGGGAGGCGGCTACGCCGCCGACTCCTGGCGGATCGGGGAACACTCGACCGTCACCGCGGAAGGCCCGCCCATCTACCACTTCAAGACGGTGATCCCGATCGCGGGCGTGCTCGTCATGCTGCAGGGCCTCGCGGAGATCACCCGCTGCCTCGTCTGCCTGCGCACGGGCGCCTGGCCCGCCCGCCTCGAGGACGTCGAGGAGATCGACGTCATCGACACGCAGCTCGGGCACAGCGAGTACGTTGACGAGGAGTCCCGCCTGGCGGCCATGCAGAGCGCGAAGGCGATCGACGAGGCGGCGCGCCACCGGAGCGTCATGGAAGAAGGCGTCGTGCACGAGCAAGCGCTCAAGGACGACCGGCAACAGAAGACATGAGCGATCCCGCCCTCGGTCTCACGATGCTCGCGCTGATCGTGGTCGCGATCATGATGGGCTATCCGACCGCGTTCACGCTGATGGGCCTCGGCATGGTGTTCGGCTTCATCGCCTTCTGGGACCCCGCCCATTCACTGGGTCCACAATCGGGTCTTCGATCTGATCGCGCAGCGCACGTACGGCGTGATGACGAACGACACCCTGCTCTCGGTGCCGCTGTTCGTGTTCATGGGGTACATCATGGAGCGGGCAGCGCTGGTCGATCGGATGTTCCACAGCGTGCAGCTCGCGTTCCGCCGGGTCCCGGCGTCGCTGGCGGTGACAACTCTGCTCGTCTGCGCGTTCTGGGGCATCGCCTCCGGAATCGTGGGGGCCGTCGTCGTCCTCATGGGCGTCATCGCGCTGCGGCCCATGCTGAACGCCGGGTACGACATCCGTCTCGCGTCCGGGGCGATCACCGCGGGCGGCACGCTCGGGATCCTCATCCCGCCCTCGGTCATGCTCATCGTCTACGCGGCGGTGTCCGGCCAGTCGATCGTCAAGCTGTACGCGGCGGCGATGCTGCCCGGCTTCTTCCTGACGTTCCTCTACCTCGTCTACATCCTGGGCTGGGCGATCATCAACCCGAAGATCGCGCCCAAGCTGTCGCCGGACGAGTATCGCGTCGCGGTGCCGGAGCATATTCGGCGGCTGGAGCGCGGCCGGTTCCGAAGCGTCGTCCTCGGGCTCATCGCCGCCGCCCTCCGGCCAGGGCTCCTGCGCGCGGCGCCGGAGGTGCGGCTACGGCGCGATCCTCACGAACGTGCTCGCGGTGCTGGTGCCGGTGGCGCTGACGGCCGGCACGTTCGGCGCGACGTGGTGGTACGTCGTCGTCTACAACGCGCCGGCCGCGGTGGCGAGCGTCGCCCCGGTGGCACCCGCCGCGGTCGCCCCCGCCAAACCCCCGGTGGCTGGCGACCACTCCCGCGGCGCCGGCCGAGGAGGAAAAGCCCCAGGAGCTCGGAGCCGCGGAGACCGAGATGGCGGAGACCGAGCCGGCACGCGCCGCAGGCGCTCCGCCCGAGGAGATGACCTCCGCCACGGGCCAGGTAGCCGCGGGAGCGACGGCGGAGCAAGGTGCCGGCCCACTTCTACCAGTGGTTCTGGGGGCTGGCCGGGCTATCGGCGCTCCTGCTCCTCGTCTACTTCTGGCGCATGGACGGCGAGCAGCTCGAGATTCTCAAGGAGCTGATCGCGTCGGTGGTACCGCTCGGGGTGCTGACGGTCGTCGTTCTCGCCGTGATCCTGTTCGGGATCTGCACCGCCACGGAGTCGGCGGCGATCGGCGCGCTCGGCGCCCTTTACCTGGCGGTGATGTCGAAGTACGCGCGCGACGTCTGGTGGTGGAGCTCGTCGGAGCCGCTCTGGGCTTCGGTCTGGGGTGGTACGAGGGCGAGAGCTTCGCGTCGCTGCTCGTGGCGGCCTCGATCGGCGGAACCTTCCTCGGCACCGTGGTGCCGGGCCTCTGGCACATGCGAACGTCGAAGGAGCTCCGCGAGAACGTCAAGCAGTCGACGTTCCTCACCGCGAAGACGACCGCCATGGTGTGCTGGCTGTTCGTCGGCTCGGCGCTGTTCTCCGCCGTCTTCGCGCTGCACGGCGGCCAGGGGCTGATCGAGCGATGGGTGCTCAGCATGAACCTGTCGCCGCTCGGCTTCCAGATCACGGCGCAGCTCATGATCTTCCTGCTCGGCTGGCCGCTCGAGTGGACCGAGATCATCGTGATCTTCTGTCCGATCTTCATCCCCCTGCTGAGCCACTTCCACGTCGATCCCATCCTCTTCGGCACCATGGTGGCGGTGAACCTCCAGGCGGCGTTCCTCTCGCCGCCGGTGGCGATGTCGGCCTTCTATCTCAAGGGCGTCGCGCCGAAGCACGTGACGCTGAACCAGATCTTCGCCGGGATGATGCCGTACATGATCATCGTGCTGCATCTGCCTGGCGTTCATGTACATCTGGCCGGGAATGTCGCTCTGGCTGCCGGAGTTCCTGTACGGGAGCTGAGTGACCGCCGGGCCCGGCGCGTCCCGCGAGACCTGATGGACCTGACCAACCTCCACGCACTCTCGGCGTCCGACGCGGCGCGGCTGATCCGGGACGGGGCGATCAGCTCGGCTCAGCTGGTGGAGGCATGCCTGGCGCGGGTGCGCGAGGTCGAGCCGGAGGTCCAGGCGTGGGCGTTCCTCGATCCGGACTACGCCCTCGAGCAGGCGCAGGCGGCCGACCGGTGGCGCGCCGAGGGCCATCCGACCGGCCCCCTCCACGGCGTCCCCGTCGGCGTGAAGGACATCATCGACACCGCCGACATGCCGACCGAGAACGGCTCGGTGCTGCACGCCGGGCGCACGCCCTCCCGCGACGCGACCGTCGTCTCGGCGCTGCGGGCCGCCGGGGCCGTGATCATGGGCAAGACCGTGACCACGGAGTTCGCGGCCTACGCGCCCGGGAAGACGCGAAATCCGCACAGCGCCGCGCACACGCCGGGCGGCTCCTCGAGCGGGTCCGCGGCCGCCGTCGCGGCGGGCATGGTGCCGGTCGCGCTCGGCAGCCAGACCAACGGCTCCGTGATCCGGCCGGCGTCGTTCTGCGGCGTGTACGGGTTCAAGCCGACCCACGGCCTGATCCCGCGCCACGGCGTGCTCCCGCTCTCGCGGTCGCTCGACACGATGGGCGTGTTCGCCAGGACGCTCGACGACGTCGCGCTCCTCGCCGAGCAGCTGGTGGGGTTCGACGAGCGGGACCCCGACTCCCGGCCCCGCGCGCGCATGCCCCTCGGCGAGGTGGCAGCCGAGGAGCCGCCACTGACGCCGATGTTCGCGCTGATCCGGACGTCGCGCTGGGATCGCACGACCGACGACGCGCGGGAGGCGTTCCGGGAGCTGGGCGAGCTTCTCGGCGACCGCCTGGAAGAGATCGAGCTGACCCAGCCCGAGGACGCGTTCGAGTGGCACCGGCTCATCATGGAAGCCGAGATGGCCGCGAGCCTGGACCGCGAATGGGAGACGGGGCGAGACCGCCTGTCCGACTCGCTCCGGACCCAGCTCGGCCGCGGGCGCGACGTGCGGGCGCTCGACTACCAGCTGGCGCGAACCCGGGCGGCGGCGTTCGCCGAGGGTCTCATGGAGCTGTTCACGCAGCGGTACGACGCCATCCTCACCCCGGCGGCCCCGGGCGAGGCGCCCCGCGGCCTCGACTCGACCGGCGATCCGAGCTTCTGCACGCTCTGGACCCTCACCGGCATGCCGGCGCTCACGCTGCCGCTCATGCAGGGGGCGAACGGCCTACCGATCGGGGTCCAGCTGGTCGGCCCGCGGCACGGCGACGCGCGCCTCCTGCGCACCGCGCGCTGGCTCGCGAGCCGGGTAGACGTCAGCTGACGCGGCGACTCGCCGCCGGCGACCGCCACCGCGGTGAGGCGAGCCGCGTCCTGAGACGGGCGACCGGCGCGTGACGACGTTCGCCGCCCTCTGCCGGGAGTTCCTCGCCGAGGAGTACGAGGCCGCCCCCGTCATGGCCAGCGGCTTGGGCCTCACCGAGTTCGACGGCCGGCTCGACGACCTCTCGGGCGAGGCGTTCGAGGAGCGGCGCCGCCGGAGTGCCGCCTGGCGGGAGCGGTTCCGGGCGACGCCCGACGCCGGCCTCGGACCGAGCGAGCGGATCGATCGCGACCTCGTCGTCGCGGTCCTGGCCGGCCGGGCGATCATGGCCGAGTGGGAGGGGTGGCGCCGGCAGCCCGAGATCTATCTGAACCCCGGGCTCCACGGCGTGTTCAGCCTGTTCCTCCACCGCCTGCGCCCCGAGCCCGCGCTGGTCCGCGACGCCGTCGCGCGCCTCCGCGCGATTCCGGAGGCTCTCGATCACGGACGGCGCAACCTGGCGCCCGAGCTCGTCGCGCCCGTCTTCGTGGACCGCGCGGTGGGCCAGGCCCGCGCCGGGGCGCGCTACGTCCGCGCGCTCCTCCCCGCCGAGGCGCGGGACCCCGCCCTGCGGGCGGCCCTGGCCGAGGCGGGGGCCGGCGCCGCGACGGCCTTCGAGGGATTCGCCGCCTTCCTCGAGGACCTCCGGAGCCGGGCCACCGGCGATTTCGCGCTCGGCGAGTCCCGCTACAGCCGGCTCCTCCGGGACAAGGAGCAGATCCCGCTCGATGCAAGGGAGCTTCGCGAGCGCGGGCGGACGGAGTACGAGCGGCTCTCCGCCGAGCTGCGAGAGCTCGCGCGGCGGGTGGCCGGGACCGAGGACTGGACGAGCGTCCTCCAGGAGCTGAACCGCGACCACCCCGAATCCCCGGAAGCGATGCGCCGGGCGTACGCCGACTGGACCGAGAGGGCGAGGAGCTTCCTCCTCGAGCGGGGGCTGGTGACGCTCCCCGAGGGCGAGGAGTGCCTCGTGGAGCCGTCGCCCCCCTTCCAGCGCCCGGTGCTGGCGGTGGCGTCGTACGCGAGCCCGCCCCCGTTCTCGCCCTCCCGGCGCGGCCACTTCTTCGTCCCGTTTCCGCCCGACGGCGCCTCCCCCGAGGAGGTCCAGCAGCGGCTGGAGAACAACAGCCACGCGGGCATCCCCACGACCGCGGTCCACGAGGCGTACCCGGGGCATCACTGGCACCTCGTCACGATGAAAGCACACCCGAGCCCCGTCCGCCTGACGTTCCGCACGCCGTACTTCAGCGAAGGCTGGGCCCTCTACGCCGAGCAGATGATGCGGGAGCAGGGCTTCTTCACCGACCCCCGGCACGAGCTCTACCAGGTCGAGGCCATGCTCTTCCGCGCGGCGCGGATCGTCGTCGACACGAGCCTCCACGCCGGGGACATGACGCTGGAGGAGGCGCGGCGCTTCATGGTCGAGCGGGCGAACCTCACCGAGCCGACGGCGCGGGCCGAGGTCGCGCGCTATGCCGCCTGGCCCACCCAGGCGTCGGCCTACCTGGTGGGCTGCCTCGAGATCCTCGCGATCCGGGAGCGCTACCTCGCGCGCGCGGGCGGCCGCGGCGCGGCGACCCTCCGCGACTTCCACGACCGTCTGGCACGCAGCGGAGGGCTCCCGCCCGCCCTGGCGGAGCGCGCGCTCACGAGCGAGCACTGAACGGGCCGCGCCCCTCGGTGGCGCGCGGGGCGGAGCGTGTCAGCGCCTCGGCGGCCACGAGCGCGCCGACCAGGCAGAGGGCCAGGAAGAAGTAGGGCCCGTCGCGGTCGATCCACCCGCCGGCGAACAGAAGCCAGGCGGCGGCGAGACCGAAGAGACGAAGCCGGGCCGGAGGTCCGGATCCTGCCGGTAGCGAGCGGAGAGCGAGCAGCCCTGCCGCCGGAATAGCGTAGACGAGATGGTGGACCTCGGAGAGCGGGGTAATCAGCGGCTGCGCAAGGAGATAGAGGCAGAAGATCCAGAGCTCCTGTCCGGCCGTTCGCCGCCGCCGGGACAGGATCTCCACGACGGCGAGCCCGAGCAGCGGCAGGCTCGCGCCCACCGCCCGTCTCCAGAAGGCCTGGTCCCACGCCGGCACGAGCGCCCCGAGCGCGCCGTTCACCGAGAAGCGGACGCCGCGATGCGCCGGGTACTCCGAATGCAGACGCGGCAAGAGGACGGAGTGCACGAAGTTCCGGTAGACCTGTCCGCCCTGCGCGCCGGGGAGGACGATGGGCGCGAGCACGAACGCGGCGCTCAGGCCGAGGCACAGGACGATCGCCGCCCACCGCCGACGAATTCCCAGGAAGCCGAGGAGCAACGCTGGAGTGAGCTTCACGGCGATGGCGGCCGCCAGCGGCCACGCCGACCCGAGCGTCCGGCGCCCGAGATACGCTCTCAGGCTCAGCACGCAGAGCAGGAGAATCTGGAAGTTGATTTGCCCGTTGAGCAGGTTGTTCTGGATGGGATCGAAGAGCAGGAACCAGAGCGCGACCAGCGGGACGGTCAGCGGCACGTCGGGCCGGATGACGCCTTCCGCGCGCGCCAGGCCAACGATCACCCGGACCGCGCCGAGAAGCGACGCCACGCTGACGAGGAACCACACGATCGTGGCCACGTCCGGCGGCACGGCCGTCAGCGGCCCGAGCACTGCGGCGAGGAACAGCGGGTACATGTACGGCAAGGTCCCGCCGATCGTGTACGGGTTCCGCCCGGCGATCAGGGCTCGGGCGGCGTCGAGATACATCGTGAAGTCGTTGCCGTTGACCCGATGCGCCTTGTGGAGCACTCCGAGGGCCAGGGCCACGATCGAGATACCCCACAGGCACACGCCGCTCACCCGGGCGAGACGGCTCGAGAGAAGAGCACCCACGCCGGACCACTCTAGCCGGGTCGGGAGGCTGGCGGCAAGGCGCGCCTCATGGACCGGCGGGCGGCGATGGCGAGCGTGTACACTGACCCGGGCGGCGTGGCGGCTTCCTGAGCGCTCGTGCCGACGATCCTCGCGAACGGAGGCGGTCTTGATGAGCGCACGAAAGATGGACCGGGCGGCGATCGGGTTCGACGAGATCGTCGGCAGCTCGGCGGCGGCGTCGGGGCTTCTCGACGTGCAAACGGTGGGAGCGGGACCGGCGGGCAGCCTCCCGCTGACGCCGGAGATGCTCCTCGACGGGCCGAGCGGCGATCTCTTCGGCTGGACCCAGAACGCGGGCATGGGGTGGGACCCCCGCGAGCTCGGGCGCCCCCAGTTCCTGATCCTCTCGACCCAGGGCGGCATCCGCGCGCCCGACGGTCGGCCGATCGCCCTCGGCTACCACACGGGCCACTGGGAGGTGGGCCTCCTGATGGAGGCGGCCGCGGGCGAGCTGCGCCGGCTCGAGTGCCTGCCGTTCGCCGGCTTCGTCACCGACCCCTGCGACGGCCGGACCCAGGGCACGGTCGGGATGATGGACAGCCTCCCGTACCGGAATGACGCCGCCCAGGTCTTCCGCCGGCTCATCCGCTCGCTCCCGACGCGGCGCGGCGTCCTCGGCGTCGCCACGTGCGACAAGGGCCTCCCCGCGATGATGATGGCGCTCGCCGCGATGCGGGATCTGCCCTGCGTCCTGGTCCCGGGCGGGGTGACCCTCCCCGCCCGCGATGCGGAGGACGCCGGCACGGTGCAGTCCATCGGCGCGCGCTTCGCCCACGGCGAGATCACGCTCGCGCGCGCGGCCGACATGGGCTGCCGCGCGTGCGGGTCGGCGGGCGGAGGCTGCCAGTTCCTCGGGACGGCGGCGACGTCCCAGGTCGTCGGCGAGGCGCTCGGCCTCGCCCTGCCCCACTCGGCCCTCGGGCCGTCGGGCCAGCCGATCTGGCTGGACGCGGCCCGGCGATCTGCGCGCGCGCTGGTGGAGCTCGAGGCGCGCGGGCTCGCCACCCGCGACATCCTCACCGACGCGGCCGTGCGGAACGCCATGACGGTCCACGCGGCATTCGGGGGGTCCACCAACCTCCTGCTCCACCTCACGGCGATCGCCCACGCGGCGGGCCTCCGGCGCCCGACCGTCGACGACTGGACCGAGATCAATCGCCGGGTCCCGCGGATCGTCGACGTCCTGCCCAACGGACCGCGTTACCACCCGACGATCCGCGTCTTCATGGCCGGCGGCGTGCCCGAGGTGATGCTCCACCTCCGGCGGCTCGGTCTCCTCGAGCTCGGCTGCCTCACCGCCTCCGGCGACACGCTCGGGCGAACGCTCGACTGGTGGGAGAGCTCCGAGCGCCGCCTCGCCCTGCGGGAGCGACTGCGCGCGCAAGACGGGGTGGATCCCGACGACGTGATCATGTCGCCGGAGCAGGCGCGAGCCCGGGGGCTCACCAGCACGATCACGTTCCCGCGCGGCAACCTCGCGCCCGAGGGATCCGTGATCAAGAGCACCGCCATCGATCCCTCCGTGGTCGACGCCGACGGCGTCTACCGGAAGACGGGGCCCGCGCGCGTCTTCACGACGGAGCGCGCGGCGATCGCGGCGATCAAGAGCACGGGGCCCGAGCGCGTGAAGGCGGGCGACGTCCTGGTGCTGATCTGCCGCGGACCGCTGGGCACGGGCATGGAGGAGATCTACCAGATCACGGCCGCCCTCAAGCACCTGTCGTTCGGCAAGCACGTCGCCGTGCTCACGGACGCGCGCTTCTCCGGTGTCTCCACGGGCGCGTGCGTCGGGCACATCGCGCCCGAGGCGCTGGCCGGCGGCCCGATCGGCAGGCTTCTCGAGGGAGACCGGGTCCGGATCGTGATCGACCGGAACCGCCTCGAGGGCTCGATCGACCTGGTCGGCCACGGCGACCGCGAGTGGGACCCCGCGGAGGGTGCCCGTGTCCTCGCTGGCCGGCCCCCGCGGCCCGACCTCGCGGCCGATCCCGATCTCCCGCCGGAGACCCGGCTCTGGGCGGCGCTCCAGGCAGTCGGCGGCGGCACCTGGGGCGGGTGCGTCTACGACGTCGACGCGATCACCGAGGCGCTCGGGCGCGGGGCCCGCTGACGCGCGTGGACGGCCGGCGGCGCCCGGACCCCCCGGCCGGGCCGCCTGACGCTGCGTCGCCCTCCGCCCGGGCCGATCTGCTCGCGCCGCTCCTCGTGCCGAGGGGCAGGGCGCATTGAGCGATCGGCCGCTGGGGGGCATCCTCCTCCTCGGCGCGCTCACCCTCCTCTGGGGCGGCAACTGGCCCGCCATGAAGCTCGCGCTCCGGGAGCTCGATCCGTGGACGTTCCGGACGGTCTGCCTCCTGGTCGGGGGCGGCGGGCTCCTCGCCCTGGTCGGAGCGAGCGGCCAGAACCTCCGCGTGCCGCGTGGGGAGCGCTGGTCACTGGCCCTGGTCGCCTTCTTCAACATCACGGCGTGGCACCTCTGCTCGGCCTACGGGCTCACCCTGGTCCAGGCGGGCCGGGCGGCGATCATCGCCTACACGATGCCGCTGTGGACCGTGGTCTTCGGGCGCCTCCTGGTCGGCGAGCGGATCACCCGAGCCCGGCTGGTAGCCCTCGGCCTGGGGCTCGGCGGCATGGCCGCGCTCGTCGCCCCCGAGGCGCGCACTCTCTGGGCAGCTCCGGCCGGCACCCTCCTGATGCTGGGCGCCGCCGTGTCGTGGGCGATCGGAACCGTGCTGACCAAGGCCAATCGCTGGACGATCCCGACGGCCGCTCTGACGGGCTGGCAGCTCGTGCTGGGGGCGGTGCCGATCGTCCTGGGCGCGGTGGTCCGCCACGCCGGCTCTGGCGACGCCGGTCTCGTGTCTCGGCTGGGCTCCCTGTCGTCGGGCGCCCTTCTCGGCACGGCCTACGCGACGCTGGTCGGAGTGATCTTCTGCCACTGGGCCTGGTTCCGGCTCGTGGCGATCCTGCCGGCCGCCGTGGCCGCGATCGGAACCCTCGGCATCCCCATCGTCGGGCTTTTCACCAGCGCCCTGGTCCTCGGCGAGCCCGTCGGATCGGCCGAGGTCGTGGCCCTGGTGCTCGTCGTGGCCGGCCTGGGAATCCTGGTCGGGGGACTCACTGGCCAAGCGCCCGAATCGCTGCCCGGGCACCGGGCCGTCTCAAGAGTCAGGAGGGAGTCGAGATGACGGTCCCCGCCCCGTCTGCCCGCCCGCGTTCCTCCCATCCGGTCCTGCGGCTGCTTCCGGTGCTCGCCCTGCTGGCGGCAGTGGCGGGGTGCGCCGCCGCCCCCCGGATCGACGTCCCGGCCGAGCTTCCCCTCCAGACCAACGACCAGCTCTTCACCATCCGGTGGGCGCTCCAGCGGGAGGCCTCCGTCGTGCGGGCGGTGGGACGGGCGACTCCCTCGATCGACGCCGAGGTCCGGCTGACCCTCGCCTTCTTCGGCGTGGACGCCGGGGGAGGCATCGTCAGCCGCGGCACGACCTACCTGCAGGCGGAGTTCGGCAGCCGGTCCATCCCGTTCGCCGTCGAGCTCACGCCCACCGGCCGCGAGGCCAGCTTCGAGCTGCGCGTCCTGAGCTACCACGTCCCGGGACTCCGCACGAACTGAGCCAGGACCGCTCGGCCCCCTCCCGCCGCCGCCTCCGCACGGCGGCGATTGCAGCAAGCGGGCGATCGCCTCTTGTGGATCGCGTGAGTCCTCGACTATCCTGAGCGCGCCCGGACGGGACATCCCCGCCGCGTCGTGCGCGGGGCCTCCCGGAGCCGGACACGGACGCCCCACGTGACGCCAGAACCGCCCTCGGCACAGCTCGCCCACATCGGCGGGTCCGGCACGTGGGCCTTCCCTTACCCGGACGGCGCCCTGGACGGCCACCCGCACTTGTCGGTCGAGGTGGTGCAGCCGGACATCCAGGTTGCCACCCCGTATGGCCCGTCGCCCTCCTTCCGCCTCTGCCGGCTGACCGACGGCCGCACGCGCCGGTCGACGGACTACCTCTACGTGTGGATGCACGGACTCGACCCTGAGAACCGATCGGATGCTCCGGGCACCGGCGCGCGGGCCAGCGAGCGCGTGTTCGACGTGCTGCAGCGCGCCGGGGTCCGTCGCGTGATCGTCGACAACAGCACGGGCGGCGTCGCCGAAGACCTCCGCCCCTGGGACCTCGCCGTCGTGGGCGACGTCCTCGACCTCTCCGCCGTCGTGCCGCGCCCGGTGCCCCCGGGGCTCATCCGGTTCCGCGAGGCGCTGTGCCCCCGGCTCGGCCGCAACCTGGAGGGGGCCGCGCAGCGTGGCCTGCCGCGCTTGGCGGCGCAGGCTGGGGCCGGCGTGAGTCCCAAGGTCAAGCCCGGCGCCCTCTACGTTCACACTCCCGGCCCGTGGTTCGAGACGCCGACGGAGGACCGCCTCTACCGGCGGCTCGGGCTCGATCTCGTGGGCAAGACGGCCGGCCCCGAGTACCGCCTGGCCCGGATGTACGGCATGTGTCTCGGCATTCTCTCGATCGTGGTGAATCCGGCGGAGGGGCTCGGGGAGTTCGAGCACGCCGACCTCCGGGCGATCTATCGCCGCTGCGGGCCGGTCATGGCCCGCATGGTGGTGGAGGCCCTCGCCGAGGCCGCCGCCGAGCCCGACCGCGCCGCCGGCTGTCACTGCGCCGACGAGCGCAGCGGCTCGCTCTTCCGGGAATTCTCCGCTCACGTCCGCTATGGAGGAGACCGCCACCATGGCTAGTAGCCACCGTCCCCTGCTGCCGCTCGCCCTCTCGCTCCTCCTGGGTCTCGGTTGGGGCCTCGGCTGGGCCGCGCCGCCCCCGGCCGCCGCCCAGACGGAGGTCCGGACCCAGCTCGGGTGGCTCCGCAACGGGGAGTTCGCCCCCGTCATGGTCGCCGAGGCCAAGGGCTTCTTCACCGACGAGGGCATCCGGCACCGCATCATGGACGGCGGCCCGGGCAAGAACCCCGTGCCCATCGTGGGGGCGGGGCAGGCGACCTTCGGGATCACGGCCGGCGGCAACAACGTCTTCCAGGCCCGGCTCGCGAAGGATCCCGTGGACGTCGTGGCGGTGGGAACGCTCCTCCAGCGGGGCCCCTACAGCTACATCACCCTGGGGAATCTCGCCGACCCGGACCCGAAGCCGAAGGACCTCGAGGGCAAGACCGTCGGGATGCAGTCCGACGGCGAGATCTTCCTCAAGGCGTTCGCCAAGAAGCACGGAGTGGATCTCTCCAAGGTGAAGGTGGAGGTCGTCCAGGCCAATGCCGAGCCGCTCCTGGTGGGCCGCGTCGACTTCTTCACGGGCTGGGTGACCAACCAGCCCTACCTGATCGAGCAGGAGATCGCCAAGCCCGACGCGATGCCCCGCCTCCGGGGCAAGACCTGGAAGGCGATGCGCTACGCCGACTGGGGGATCCGGAGCTACTCGGACGTCATCTTCGCCACCGGGAAGACCGTCCGCGAGAACCCCGATCTGGTCCGGCGCTACGTGCGGGCGGTGGCGCGGGGCATGCAGTACATCCTCGAGAACCCCGAGGAGACGGTGCAGATGGTGGCGAGCTTCCCGGACCAGGTCGAGAAGGCGGACAAGCTCGCGTGGCGCTGGAAGATCCAGAACGCCCTGTTCACGAGCGAGGACACCAAGAAGAACGGTCTCCTCTGGATGAACCCGGCCGTCTGGGACGAGATGATGGCCTTCTACAAGGAGTACGAGCAGATTCCGCGTGTCGTCCCGGCCGACGAGATGATGACCAACGGGTTCAACCCCGGCATCAAGCGCTGACCGGGCGGCGAGTCGAGAAAGGGTCCGCCGGGACGACCGGCCGCGCCGCCTGGCGCCGCGGCCGGTCGATCGGAGCCTGATCCCGTGCTGCCGATCTCGATCCGCGGCGTCTCCCGCCGCTTCGGCGCGACGCTCGCGCTGGACCACATGGATCTGGAGGTGCGCGCCGGGGAGTTCGTCGCCCTGGTCGGGCCCTCCGGCTGCGGCAAGACGACGCTCCTCCGGATCGTCGCCGACCTCGAGTCCCCGTCGAGCGGCGAGGTCCGGATCGGCCCCCAGCCAGCCGGCGTCGCTCGCGCGCAGCGCCTGCTGGGGCTCGTGTCGCAGCGGCCCGCCGTCCTGCCCTGGAAGCGCGCCATCGACGACGTCCTGTTCACCCAGCGCATCGCGCGGCGCGCGGGGTTCCCCGCCGGCGACCTGCTGCGGGAGTTCGGCCTCGGAGGGCACGAGGAGAAGCGCCCTCACCACCTCTCGGGCGGCATGCTCCAGCGAGTCAACATCGCGAGCGCGCTGGCCCACGATCCTCCCGTGCTGCTGATGGACGAGCCCTTCTCGGCCCTCGACGAGATGAAGCGGGAGGAGCTCGGCGAGTGGCTCGGCCAGGAGCTCGTACGCCGGCCCAAGACGGTCCTGTTCGTCACGCATCACATCGACGAGGCGGTGCTCCTGGCGGACCGCGTGCTGGTCTTCTCCCCCGCCCCGGGCCGCGTCCTCGACCTGGTCCCGGTGCCGGCGGCGCGCCCCCGCGGTCCGGAGTTCCGGCGCGATCCGGGGTTCGTGGAGACGACCGCCCACATCCGGCAGCTCCTCTTCCGGGCCGCGAGGAGCGGCGCCCGGGCGGCCGCCACGGTGCCGACATGACACGCGCCCTCGGCCGGGCGCTGGTCCAGGTCGTGATGCCGGTCGCCTCGATCCTGATCCTCTGGTATCTCGCGATCCTGACCACGGGCCTGCCGGCCTTCGTCATCCCGCGCCCCGAGCGCGTCTTCCAGGCGCTGGTGGCCGACCGGGGGCTCATCACGCATCACCTGATCGAGACGCTGAAGGCCGCGGCGGTGGGGTACGTCCTCGCCAACGTCGTGGGGATCGGCCTCGCCGCGCTGCTGGTCGCGCTCCCCGTGGCGCGCCAGCTGGTCATGCCGGCTGCGATCACGCTCCGGAACGTGCCCTACGTGGCTCTGGTCACGGTCCTGTCGCTCGCGCTCGGCGACACGCTCGGCTCCAAGGTCGCGATCGTCGTGCTGGCGGGATTCTTCCCCGTCATGGTCAACACGTACCGGGGCTTTCTGGCCGCGGATCCGGTGGTGCTCGACCGGATGCGCGTCCTCAGCGCGAGCCCGCTCGAGACCTTCCTCCACGTTCGCCTGCCCTACGCGCTTCCGTACATCGTCTCCGCGCAGGAGATCACCGGCAGCGGGAGCATCATCGTGGCCATCGCCGCCGAGTGGATGATCTCGGGCTCGGGGCTCGGCTACGTGATCAACCGCGCCATGCAGCAGTACCGCGGCGACCAGGTGTACGCGGTCGCGCTCCTGGCGGCGCTCCTCTCGTTCCTGGTGTACTCCGCGGTCCACGTCATAGGGCGGCGCCTCGACTGGCAGGGAGCCGCGCGGGACCGCGCGTGAGCGCCTCCGTTCCGTGATGCGCGCGTCCCCGCACACCTGGGGTCTCGCCGCGGTCGCGGCGGCGGGCATCGTCGCCGTCAGCGCCGTCCTGGCCGCGACCGGCGTCTTGCCGGGCGAGACGGCGGTGCGTGCCGTGGTCCGCGGAGCTTCGTCCCCCGAGATGAGATCCCTCGCCCGTACCATCCGCCCTCTGGGCACGTGGTGGGGAATCGTTCCCGGGGTCCTGGTGCTCCTGGCCCTGTCGCGTCACGCTCGCCGGCGATGGTGGCTGTGGGGCCTGGCCCTCATCGTGGCGCCGCTGGCCGGCGAGGCCCTGCAGGAGCTCGTGGGTCGCCTCCGGCCCCGCGGCCCGGCCCTCGGTTTTCCGAGCGGACACGCCACCGCCGTCGCGGCCTTCGCCGTCGCGACGATCTACCTGGTCGGGCGCTCGGGGCTGCCGCGCGCCCTCCGGGCGGCGATCGCGCTCCTGGCCGTGATCCTGACGCTCGCCGTCGGATTCTCCCGGATCGTGCTCGACGCCCACTGGCCCCTCGACGTCGTCGCGGGATTCGCGCTCGGCGCCGCCGGCGCCGCCGGCGCGGCCTGGTGGGACGCGTCCCACCCGCCCCGGTAGCCGGAGTAGCCAGCGAAGCCTCCACGAAGCCGGACGCGCCCTGGCGTGACGTCAAGCTGAGGCGCTACCAGGACGCCGCGCGCCTTGACGAGCGCCCGCGCGGGGTGTTCAATGCGCGTCGCCCGCATGATCATCGTTGACGCCGCCCTCGAAGCGCGCGAAGCGGCCGGCAACCCGGCACGCGTCGTGATGATCGGCGCCGGCTTCGTGGCGCGGAGCGTCGCCAACCAGATCGCCAACGCGCTTCCCGGCATGAGGCTCTGCGAGGCCCCGGAGGGCCGGCTGTGCGACCGCGTGCGCCGGGAGCAGGACCGGCACTTCCTCGGGCAGCGCGCGACTCGGGCGAGCGTGGCGTGATGTCGAAGGGTGAAATGGTGATGCGCGCGGGCGAGCCTGGGCTCGACGGCGTGGCCGCGGGTGACGATCGGGCCCCCGCTCGGGGCCCGGCCGCAAGTCCGGTCCCCCTTGCCTCCTCGCCGCGCGCGACGCCGGCATCGGTGATCATGTGCGTCTACCGCGGTGACCGGCCGGATCCGCTGCGCGATGCCGTGTCCAGCGTCCTCGCGCAGACGCACGAGGACCTGGTGCTGCGGATCTACGTGGACGGACCCATCGGCGCCGACGTCCGCGCCTACCTCGAAGGGCTGACCGACGCCCGGGTGCGCATCCAGTTCGCGGAGATGCACCAGGGCCTGGCCGTCGGGTTGAACCGGCTGATCGACGAGTCCCTCCGCGAGGGCTGCGAGGTCATCGCGCGGATGGACGCCGACGACGTCTGCTATCCGCAGCGCCTGGCGAAGCAGCTTGCCTTCCTCGACAGCCATCCCGAGGTCGACGTGGTCGGTGCCGGCTGCCTGGAGTTCGACGAGGACACCGGAGAGGAGTTCCTCAAGCTCCTGCCGACGGACGAGCGCGAGCTGAAGCGCGGGCTCGTCAAGCGGACGCCGTTCGTGCACTCGACCGTCGTCTTCCGGGCGAGGGTGTTCGCCGGAGGCACTCGCTACCGGTCGCAGGCGTCCGAGGACATGCACCTGTGGATGGACCTGGCTCGGTACGGCTGGACCTTTGCGAACCTGCCGGAGCCGCTCATCCGGTATCGGGTCTCCGATACGCTCTTCCGCCGGAGGTCCTCGTGGGACAAGGCGGCCACGGAGCTCACGGCCCGGCTTCGCGGGATGACGGAGCTCTGCATGATCTCGCCCGGCAACCTCGCGTGGACCGGGGCGTACCTCGCGCTGCGCCTGCTTCCACCCAGGCTGGCCCGGCAAGCGTACCGGTACCTCCGCCCCCGGAGCGCGCGCGCGTGACTCTCGCCGCGGGGTCCGTCCCGCCCGTGGCAGCCGGGAGGCCGCTCGCGTGGCTGCCGGCTGGCGCCGCGCTCGGCGCGGCGCGGGGCCCGTCCCGCCCGTGGCGGCCGCGAGCGCGGGAACGCCGGTGGCTCAGCGTCTGGCGCCGGGCTCGGTGGTCGCGATCGTCGTCGCGTGCCGGCGACGGGAGCCCCTCGGGGCCCTGCTGGCTGCCCTGGCTCGCCAGAACCGCCCGGTGGACCACCTCATCGTCGTTGACAACAGTCCCGAGGATTCGGTGGCAGACCTCGTGGCCGCGTATCCAGGAGTTTCCACGTACGTGCCGTCTTGGCGCAACCTCGGCAGCGCCGGCGGGTTCGCGCTCGGCGCCCTCACCGCGCTCGCCTGCGGCGCGTCGTGGGTCTGGTTCTTCGACGACGACGCGAGGCCCGCGACGGACGACTGCCTGCAGACACTCCTGTCCTCCGCGGCCCGCCACGGTCTCCAGCTCGTCGCCCCCGTCGTCGTGAGCGCCGGGGACCCGGGGCAGCTGTCCTTCCTCCTGCGGAAAGGACTCAAATGGGTCCGTCGCCCCGGCGAGCTCTGCGAACGGGAGCTCCTGCCTCGCCACGCATGCCTGTTCAACGGCACCCTCTTCGGCGCGGAGGCCCTTGACGTCATCGGCGTGCCGGACTACAGGCTCTTCCTGCGCGGTGACGAGGTCGACGTCTACCGGAGGGCACTACGGTCGGGGCTGCCCTTCGGCACCTGCCTGACCGCCGCGGTCCTGCACCCGAGCGGCGTGGGAGAGTTCCATCCGATCCTCGGCGGACGCACGTACGTGCAGGATCCGGGGGACCCCGGCAAGCGGTACTACACCTTCCGGAACCGCGGCTACCTGTCCACGCAGCCAGGCCGGCGCCTCCGCTGGCCGCTCGACTGCGTGACCTTCGGCTGGTACTTCCTGGTCACCCGGCGCGATCCCGCCGGCCTCCGGGAATGGCTACGCCTGATGCGCATGGGCCGCCGGGAACGGCTCCTGCGCCGGCCCAGCCCGTAGCGGGCGCACCGCCTCACCGAGTCGGCGGGAACTCCGCCTCGCTCCGGGCACGGGGACACCCGAAGCTCCCCGACTGCCCCTTCCGCGTGACATCCGCCGAGACCTTCACCACGCTCCGATCCTCTCCGGCGACGTGTCCTCCGGGGTTGCAGGCGAAGGTCACGTCGAAGGGCGCACCGTTGATCGTGCCGAAGAGCCTGTAGGTGTAGGTCGTGGCCACCGTCGGGAAGAAGACCGCGTCGTACCGGCCGGGCGCCCGGAACCTGGGCTCCAGCTCAAAAACGCGCGCGTGGGGTCCAGCCTTGACACCGCCCTGAACCTCACGCTGGCCCTGCTGACGGCGTTCGGCCTTCTACCTCCGGCTCCCCGCCGGCGGCGCCATCGTCCTCACGGCGCTCCTAATCACGCCCTGGCCGCTCTGATCGGGCACGGCCGGGCCCGGCTCGCGCGTCGAACGACCCAGGGCCAGGGGCCGCGACTGACAGCCCCACACCAGCGGCGTGCCCGTGGCCGCCCTGAACCTCGCGCTGGCCTTGCTGACGGCGTTCACAACCGCGGTGGCCATGCGCACGGTCGGCGTGCTCCCTGGTGAGCGCCATGATCGTCATCCCCGCCCTGGCCGGATTCGCGCTGGGCCGAAGCTTCCGGCGCGCCTCGGGGTGGGCCGTCGTCGTGGCGCTCGTCTCGGTGACGGTGGGTCTCGTGGCGGCCTTCTACCTCCGGCTCGCCGCGGGCGGCGCCATCGTCCTCACGGCGCTCCTGATCTACGCCATGGTCTCTCTGATCGGGCGCGGCCGGGACCGGCTCGCGCGACGAACGACCTAGGGCCAGAGGCCTCGCGAGCCGGACACGCCCCTAGGGCCCCGACGGGGCGCTACCGCAGGAGGCCGCTGGCGCCCGCTCCGGGCGTGACCCGCAGCTGCCCCTCCAGCTCTGCCCACGCCGGACCAGGAACGACGGCGCACAGCAAGGCGCCGTCGGCAGTCTCCACCCGCGCCAGGATGTCGCGACGGAGAGCCGTCTCGATGACGTAGGCGCGCGAACGGCCCAACTGCACGATCTCGAGGTGGTGCCGTTGCTCGCGGAGGGGGACCACCACGACCCCCGGCGTTCGCGGGTCATTCAGCCTCATGAGCGGCCATCGCCGGCCGGACACCAGCACCGGCATCCGCGCCTCGCGAGCCAAGTGGGCCGCGCGCTGCTGCGCCTGATAGATGCAGTTCCCCCAGTAGTCCAGGTCGAATCGGCCGAACGCCCCCCGTGGTCCGCCGAGCAGCGGGTTGAAATAGACCACTTCGTTTGGGTGATTCCGCAGGCAGAAGAGCGCCGGCTCCGCCAGCCCCACCGCCAGTGCCACGGCCGCCGTTGCGGCGATCGGCCAGCGACGAGCGCGCAGTGCGCTCCACCATCCCAGCGACGCGAGCACGATCAGAGGAGGCTGGATGAACAGCAAGTGACGGATGCCGTTGTAGAGTGTCGAGTGCATCGCGATGACGTAGACGACGGGGAACAGCGCGGAGGCCCAGAGACCAAGGATCGCCACCCGCAGCGCTGACCGTCGAAGCACTCGCCAGAGCGACAGCAAGAGCCCTGTCAGCGTGACGAGGGGCGTCGTGTAGAGCAGCCAGACGGGCACGTAGGTCCAGGGCACGAGTGTGGCGAGGAGCTCGCGGGAGTCGAACAGCACATGGCCGCGAAAATCGAAGTTCGACACCTCGGCCAGAGCCTCGGGCAGACCGACGTACGGCCTCGTCTGCAACCACGGCCAGAAGGGCAGAGGCACGGTCAAGGCCAGCAGCACCGTCACCGCGAACAGCGAGACGGTCACGCGCAGGCGGCGCCCGTCGAAGTCACGCGACCGCAGGACCTGTATGGCGAGCACGCAGCCCGCATACCCGATGAGCAGCAATCCGCCCGGCCGCACGCTCAGGGCGAGTCCGATGGCGAGAGCGAGACCGATGACTCGCGGCCACGTGAGGAATGGGTAGCGGGCCGGGATGCCCGCCATCACGAAGAGCGCGGCGGTCGACAGGGTCGCGAACGGCAGGTCCTTCGGATTGTTCATCGCGTGGCCGAGGTAGCGGGGCAGCAGGACGAGGAGGACCATTGCCAGCAGGCCGACGCCTCGCCCGGCCAGCCGCGCGGCCAGCGCGCCACAGAACACAACCCCCAGCCATCCAACGGTCGCGTTCAACCCGTGTCGGACGACGTACGGGTCGAGCGGGAGCACGCGCTGCAGTGCGACGGCCGAGACGTCGAAGAGGCCCCCGTAGAGGCGGGAGTTGTCGGCTGGCACCGCCTCGGGCGTCACCTCGCCCGCGTAGAAGCGCCAGATCGCCTCCCCGTAGGTCTGGCGATGCCACTCGTCAACCGTGACGCCGAAGTCCGCGGATACCCAGAGCATGAATGGGAGCAAGAGCACGGCAAAGACCGTCGGCAGCCAGCGGAGGCACGAGGACACGGTGGATTGCGAGGGCCGGAGCGTGCCGGTCATGATCGGTGGCCCCCAGTGTAGGACACGCGGGGTGCCCGCCAAGACGCCTACCGCACGTCCGCTCCCGCCCCGGCCTCACCTCGGCCAGGCGGCCGGCCGCAGCCCAGCTTCCGTGCCCTGGCGCCGGGCCTGATCGGGCCCGGCGCCGTCGGCCGACCATGCGGGAAGCCCGCGCGACCCATGCTAGGATGGCCCATGCGTCGCCTCGCGGGACGCGTCACGGCGCTCGTCCTCCTCCTGTCTCTCGGGCTCGCTCTCTCCAGCGTCGCTCTCGGTCCCAGGTTCGGCCCACCCGGTCACTACGATGGGGACGAGGACGACGTGGGCCTGATCTGGAAGACGCTCTCCCAGGTGGCCGACGTTCCCGTCATCGGGAGCCCGCTGCGGTTCATCTCGTCGGCGCCCGCCGGGTGCCTCGCGCCGGACGCCCCCATCGGGCCCCGGCACGTCGCCCGCGATCCGCTCGGATCCCGCGCTCCCCCGGCCTAGCCGCTGTCACGATCCCCGGCCGAGCCAACGCGCCCGTTCGCCCATACAATTGGGCAGGCGCGGGGCGGGCCAGGCGGTCGACAACCACGTCCGGTGCCACGAGCCGGCTCTCCGGACTGGCGGGTCGGCCGGCCGACACCTCCACCGGCAGCTCGAGCGGTCTCCCTAGAGGACGAAGGCGAGGGTCTGGATGCAGAGATGGCAGCCCCGGGCGCTGACCGGGGTGGCGTTCCTCCTGGCCGCGGTGCTGTTCTTCGCGCGACTCGGCGACCTGCCGCTCATCGACCCCGATGAAGGACGAAACGCCGAGGTCGCGAGGGAGATGGCCGAATCCGGCGCGTGGGTGGTGCCGACCTTCAACGCGATCCCCTACCTCGACAAGCCGGCGCTCTACTTCCGCGCGGTCGCCCTGTCGTTCAGCGCCTTCGGGCGCAGCGAGACCACCGCCCGCCTGCCCTCCGCGCTGAGCGCCGCGGTCCTGGTCGTCATGATGTTCGCGTTCTGCCGGCGCGTCTATGGCGAGCGGACGGCCGCGTTGACCGTGCTCGTCCTGGCGACGACCCCGCTCGTGATCGGCTTCGCGCGGCTGGTCATCTTCGACATGCCGCTCGCGCTGTTCGTGTCCGCGGCCATCCTGGCCGGCTACCTTGCCGAGGAAGACGCGGAGCCGGCGCGCCGGCGATGGCTCCTGCTCGGCGCGGCCTCGAGCGCGGTCGCGACCTTGCTCAAGGGGCCGGTCGGGTTCCTCGTGCCGGGCGCGGTCCTCGCGGTCCTCCACCTCGTCGAGCGGCGCCCGCGGGCGATCCTGCGCATGCTGGCGCCGGTGAATCTCCTCCTCTTCCTCACCCTCGTCCTGCCGTGGTTCGTCGCCCTCGTCCACCAGCACCCCGAGTTCCTCCACTACGGCCTGGTCGAGGAGACCATGCGCCGCTACCTCACCACGACCTTCCGCCGGAGCGAGCCCGTGTACTACTACGGGCCCATCCTGCTGCTGGTCTTCTACCCGTGGAGCGTGCTCTTGCCCGAGGCCGTGGTGGCGGCCTGGCGGAGCCGCGCCCGGTGGACGCGGACCGACCGCTTCTTCATCGTGTGGGCGGTGGTCGTGGTGGTCTTCTTCTCGAGCTCGCAGTCCAAGCGCCCCGGCTACGTCCTCCCGGGCATCGTCGCGCTCGCGGTCCTGACGGGACGCCTGTTCGACCACGCGCTCGCCGGCCCGGAGAACCGGGCCGTCCGCCTCATCCTCCGCGGAGCGCTCGGGGTCGCGATCCTCAGCGCCGTCGCTGCCGGCGCGCTGTCGGTCAACCTGGGCGGACCGGAGCGCCTCGAGACCCTGCTCGGCTTCGAGAGCAACGAGTTCCGCCGGCTGCAGCCCGACGTGGGCATTCTCGTCGCGTCCCTCCTGGGCGTGGCGGTCGCGGCCTTCGCGGTCCGGTCCTGGCGGGATGTCCGGCTGGCCCTCGGGGTGTTCGCGCTCCCCGCGGTCCTGTTCCTGTCGGTCGGCTTCGGCACGGCCGCCCGGTACGCGGAGGCGAGCTCGGCGCGCGCGCTGGCGCGCGCGATCTCACCGCTGCCGCCCGGTGCCACGGTCGCCTGTCTCGAGTGCTTCGCCGTCGGCCTGCCCTTCTACGTGGGTCAACCGGTGACCTACATCACCCAGCGCGGCCGAGGGGGGCTGACCAGCAACTACGTCCGTTACCGCCTGAAGCACGATGCCAACTGGCCGGCGGTGCTCGTCCGGCTGGACGATCGGACGCGGTGGCTGGCAAGCCAGACCGTGCCCGTGTACGTGCTGACCAAGGACCACGCTCGGCCCATGCTCGACGACATCGCCAGGTCCCGGGGTGTCCCCGTGGTGGAGCTCCGCCCGGGCTGGTGGGGCGCCCTCGTGCCGCCGCCGAGTCGGCCCTGAGATGTGCGGCGTCTGCGGCATCGCGGCTCCCGGTGGAGGGCTCGACAGCGCCCGGGCGAGCCACCACGTCCGCGCGATGGTCGACGCGCTCGCTCACCGGGGACCGGACGACTCGGGCCTCCACGGGACGAGCGCGGCGGTGCTGGGGGCGACGCGGCTCGCGATCCGCGGCCTCGCGGACGGCCGGCAGCCGATGGTCGACACCGGAAGCGGGGTCGTGGTGGTCTGCAACGGCGAGATCGACAACCACGCGAGCCTCCGGGCATGGCTGGCGGCGCGCGGGCGCCCCGTCGCCTCCTCCACCGACGTCGCGGTCATTCCCGGTCTCTACCTGGAGCTGGGGGACAGCTTCGTCGAGCGGCTGGCCGGGGTCTTCGCCATCGCGATCTGGGATCCGCGCGAGGGCCGGCTGCTCCTGGCCCGCGACCGGGCCGGGGAGCGGCCCCTGTTCTACTGCCAGGGGAACGGGATGGTGCGCTTCGCGACCGAGATCGCGGCCCTGAGAGTGGACCCCGCCCTCGAGCTCACGCCGGACCGGAGCGCCCTGGCCCGCTACGTCCGCTTCGGATACTTCACGGCGCCCGAGACGCCGTTCACCCAGGTCCGCAAGGTCGCACCGGGGGAGGTGGTCGTCATCGAGCCGGACCGGGTGACGCGACGCCGATACTGGCGCTGGGCGATCACGACGGCCCCGAGACGGGTCCCGACGGTCGAGGCGTTCGACGAGATCTTCCGGGAGGCGGTGCGCCGCCAGTCCGACGCCGAGGTCGAGTGCGGCGTGTTCCTGAGCGGGGGGCTGGATTCCTCCCTCGTCGCGGCGGTCGCGAAGAGCCTCGCGCCCCGCCGCCGGCTCCGCGCCTACACGCTCCGCTTCGCCGAGACCTCCTACGACGAGGGAGTCTTCGCCGAGCAGATCGCTCGGCACCTCGGGCTCGACTGGACCCCTGTCTCCGTCACGCCGGAGGCGCTCCAGGAGGGCATCCCGGAGCTCATCCGCGTCGTGGGCGAGCCGCTCGCCGATCCGGCCTGGGTGCCCACGGCCCTGCTCGCCCGCCGGGCGTCGCGGGACGTCAAGCTCGCGCTCGTCGGCGAGGGCGCGGACGAGCTGTTCGGAGGGTATCCCACGTACGTGGGCGCCACTCTGGCCGAGCGCTACACGCGCCTTCCCGGCGCGGTGCGCGCCGTGCTTCGGGGCCTGGTCGACCGGTGGCCGCCCAGCGACCGCAAGGTGACCCTGTCCTATCTGCTCAAGCGGTTCGTGGCCGCCGCCGAGCTCAAGGCGGTGGATCGACACCGGCACTGGACGTCGAGCATCTCCCCCGAGCTCCTGGGGCGGCTGGGCATCGAGCACGACACGCCGGACGCTCCCGACGCGGACGGGGGCGTCCTCGACGTCCTCCAGCGAATCGACCTGGAGACCTCGCTGGCGGAGGGGCTCTTGACGAAGGCCGACCGCGCCAGCATGAACTCGGCCCTCGAGCTCCGCGCTCCCTATCTCGACCAGGCGGTCATGGAGTTCGCCGCGACGCTCCCCGTCGACCAGCGGGTGCGGGGCGTGTCGACGAAGGTCTTCCTCAAGCGCTTCGCGCTCCGCTACCTGCCGCCGAGGATCGTGTCCCGCCGGAAGCGTGGGCTCTCGGTCCCGCTGGCCCGCTGGCTCCGGGGGCCGCTCCACGCCTGGGCGGCCTCCCGGCTCGGCGACGATCGGCTCCGCATGGCGGGGGTGGATCCGGACGCGGCGGTCGCGCTGCTCGAAGCGCACCGGAAGCGCCGCGGCGACCACGCGAGAGCCCTCTGGACGCTCATCGTCCTGGCGGAGTGGGTCGCGTGGGCGTCCTGCCAGGGCGGCGCTCCTGCGGGGGCCAAGTGACGCGCGGCCGTCACGGGACGGGATCGGTGCCCCGGCGTCGCCTGGTTCCTCGCTCGGACGGGAGCGGCGAGGCGCCGCCGCGGCGTCTAGAACAGTCGGCGCAGCCGGTCGGCGATCTCGGCCGGGCCGACCGTGGCCGGGAACACGAGATCCGCGCCCGCCCGCGAGGCCGTGCGCCCCATTCGAGCCGCCGCCTCCGCGACGAGAACGAACGGGACCTTCTCCGCGGCGGGGTCGCGGCGCAATACCGCGCAGAATTCGAGGAGCTCCATGTCCGGGACGGTGCCGGCCAGGACGACGAGGTGCGGGCGGCCCTTCGCCCAGGCGCGCCAGGGCGGTGGCGGCGTCCTCGACCTGCACGACCTCGTAGCCAGCGCGCTCCAGCGCACCCTTCAAGGTCTGGCCACGACGCGTGGCGGATCGCTCGGTCCCCGATGGCTGCTCGGTCCCGGTCTCCCCGCTCACCAGCAAGAGTGTGCCCATGGTCGATACCGGAATGGCGTGAATGCGAAGGGCGTGCCACGACAGGGCGCTCCGGAAGCTGCCGTTGAATCTGGAGTAGACGGAGCAAGCCTGCCACGCCGGCGCGCCGGAACGCCATGCCGTGTCAAACTTGGGCAACGGGGTGACCCCGCGCGTCAGGCCCGGGACTGACCCCGAGGCCCGGTCGAGGCACGGCGGTCACCGGGGTTGACTTCTTCGGGCACGCCCACCACGCTCTAGCGCGTGAAGCCCGCCACGCGCTTCCGCCCGGCTCGCTCCCGCCGATGAGCCCCGGCCACAACGGCTGTCTCTGCGGTCTCGATCCGAGCGTGCCGTACGAGGGGCCGAGCGCCGCGATCGCGACGCTCGGGGGAAGCCCCACGTGGGGCCTCGGAGATCGCTTCCACGAGCTGGCGGCGGAGCAAGGGCACGCTCGGCTCGGCGTCCATCGCCCGCGGACCCCGTACGGTCTCGGTCCGCAGGTCGAGCACTACCGCGCACCGGGCGGCCGAGAGTTCCTCCGCATCCCGACCTACGGCCAGGTCGTCGGCGAGGACCCGCTGCTCCGTGCGAGCGAGTGGAAGACCTTCTGGATCCTCTGGCGGGCGGGCGTGCGGGTCCTCCTGGTCGGCGGCACCAGCGGGAGCTGCGACTGGCGGCGGAGCGCGAGCGACGAGGACGCCGTCCGCCCGGGTGACCTCGTCCTGCCGCGGAGCTACCTGCCGCGCGATACGATGCCGACCGGGCTCCCGGGCACCGAGCTCGAGTTCTGTCTCGCCCGCCAGGTCGCGATCATGGACGACCCCTTCTGCCCGGCGCTCGCGGGAGCGATCCGCGAGGAGGCCCATCGCGTGCCGGGGTTCCGCTTCCGGCGCGTCCACGGCCCCGAGGGAGGCGTCGTCCTCAATCGCTGGCTTGCCGGCAATGGCTTCGAGTCGCTGGCGAGCTGCCGGGAGCTCGAGCTCTACGGGCGCCTGACCGGGATGCCGGTCATCACCGGCGACTGCGTCAGCCCGGTGCTGGCCCGGGTCTGCGGGATGCACCTCGGCTACTACCACGTCGTCGCCAACTGGGGGACCGGGCTCGAGCCCGATGATCCCACCATCACGCTCGACCGGCTCTACCTCGAGACCCTCCCCCGCGTCGCGGCCACGCTCGAGCTGGCCCTGCTCGGCCGCCTCGACGAGCCGACCGCGTGCCGCTGCCGGGCGCTCCTGCGCTCTCGCCCCCCGGAGTACGCGCGGGCGTTCTCCCCGCCGCCGTGAGGGCGCGCCGGCTCGGGCTGCTCCTCCCCTCCTCGGGCACGGTCCAGGAGGTGGACTTCTACCGGCGCGTTCCCTCGCACGTGACCGTCCACGCGGCCCGCATGCGCCTGCCGGCGACCACCGCGGCGGACGAGGTCCGCATGCTCGACGCCCACGTCCTGCCCGCCGCGGCCGACCTCGCGACGATCCGGCCGGACGTGGTCGTCTTCTCGTGCACGTCGGCGGGCGCGCTCCGCGGCCGGGACTACGAGGCCCGCCTCTGCGAGGAGATCGCCGCGGCGGTGAACGCGCCAGTCGTGAGCACGATGCACGCCGTGCGAGGCGAGCTCGCCCGCCTCGGCCTCCGATCGGTCGCCGTGGTCACCCCGTATCCCGAGGCCCTGACCGGGCCCATCCGAGCGGGCCTGGAAGCGGACGGCCTGACGGTGCCGGTTGCCTCCGGCCTCGGGCTGACCGACAGCCTCGAGATCGCCGCCGTCCCGCCGGAGGCGATCGCCCGCTTCGCCGTCGAGACGTTCCGGCGGGGGCCGGCCGACGCCGTCTTCGTGGCCTGCTGCACGTTCCGGGCGTTCGACGCCCGGGACACGATCGCCGCCGCGCTCGGCGTGCCCGTCGTGACCAGCAACCAGGCGGCGCTCGGCGCCGCGCTGCGCGTGCTCGACGGGGACCGCGGGTGAGCCGCCCGGAGCAGGCGGGCGGAGCGAGCCGGGGCGACGCTCAGGGATTCGGCGCCTTCCGCCGCTCCAGCTCGGCGGCCACCAGCCGAGCGACGTGCTCGTGGCCGGCGGCCTTCATGTGGCCGTCCAGCACGTAGTAGTCGGCCGGCCCGAGGGCGCGCGACACGTCGATGGCGGTGACCCATCGCGCGAGCTGCGCATATCGCGGCTGGGCGAGCAAGCGGCGCAGCGCGCCGACGAACCGCCCGTCGTTCCGGTTGTATGCGTTGATCTCGATGACGACGACCGTTCTGCCCTCGACGCTCGCGCGATGCCGGAGCAGCACGTCGAGGAAGTATGGCGCCTCGTCGACGTTGTCGGATTGCGCTGACGGCAGCCTGCGCCAGGGCGCCGCCAGGCCGCCGATGCTCAGGAGACTGCTCGTGTACTTGAACGGGTAGTATCGCGTCCCGAGGCGATGCTCTCTGACGACCGCCCGGTACTGCCATTCCGGCAGGATGTCCAGCGCGCCGCGCTCGATGTAGGGCCTGTTCTCGACGAAGTCGTTGTCGGAGTACTGGATGACGAGGCTCCTGGCCGACGGCAGCGCCAGCCGCTCCAGCAGCATCATCTCGCGCACAGTGCCGTAGGACGACATGGACGCGTTGAGCACGGAACGGCTCACCATCCCCTGCAGGCGCTTCGGAAAGCTCTCCTCGCCTCGCACACCCCAGCCCATCGCGTGCGAGTCGCCGATGACGACGATCTCCGGCCTCGACAGCGCCTCGTCGCTGTCGCGCAACCCCGCGCGATTCCCCGCGTACTCGACCACGTACTCGCGGCTGGCGACGCGGCACTTGTGCCCGGGAATGAGCGTGTAGGTGACCTCCCGATCGTATCGGGCGCAGTCCGCCAGATACTGCACGAGCTTCCGGTCCTGATTGGCGTAGTAGTCACGCGCGAACGCGAGAGCCTCCCCGACCGTGCCGTCCCTCGAGGCGAGGATCTCGGGATGCGACAGCGCGAAGGCGAAGATGCCCTCGACGCACAGGAGCACCGACAGGACGCCGCCCAGCACCAGGAGGCCGTTCGCGATCCACGCTGGCGCCGGCGTCCGCATGCCGAACCAGGCCTCCGGGTCAGGCCCGCGTCCGCTCGCCGGTCCCATCCCGGTGCGGCCCCGGGATGGCGAGCCAGCGGCGCTGGCGCCAGCGGCAATGAACTCGGGACGTCGGGCGGCTGATCATCCGGTTCTCGGCACGGAGCCACCGGGCTCCGGGATCACGGTGATGCTATCCCATCCGAGGGCGGAACGGCAGACGCGGAGGGCCCGGCCGCCGCGCGTGCATCCGGCCAGCCCCCCGATATACAGTGGGCGATAGCGGTGAACACGGACGCGGCCGGCGAAGAGCGACGGACGCCGAGCGGCAGGCCGCCCGGCGCCGCGGCCGTCGCCCCGCTGGAACGGCTCCGCCCGCTCGTGGTCCTCCTCCTCGCCGCGCTGGTCCTGTTCACGGCCCGCATGGGGGACCTGAGCCTCGCCTCGCTGGAGGATGCCTTCTACGCGCGCGAGGCGGTGGAGATGGCCCGGAGCGGCCGCATCTACACCGTCACCTGGAACGGCCTGCCCACGCACCAGCACCCGCCGCTCCACCTCTGGCTCGTCGCCCGGGCCTTCGACGCCCTCGGCGAGCGCGACCTCGCCGCGCGGCTCCCCACGGTGCTGCTGGCGCTCGGCACTCTGGCCCTCACCTGGCGGATCGGCGTGCTCACCGTCGGACGCGCGGCCGCCGTCGCCGCGACGGCGTGCCTTCTCGCCACGCCGATCTTCGTCGACAACGCGCGCCGTCTCATGATGGAGGTGCCCCTCACGTTCTGGATCACGGCCACCGTGTGGGTGTACCTGGAGGCGCGCCGGCAGCCCCCGGTGGCAGGTCGCGCTCGCGGTGCCCCTGGGCGCGGCCATCCTGACGAAGAGCGTGCTCGGCCTGATGCCGCTCCTCGCGCTCGTGGGCGTCCTCGCCAGCGAGGAGCTGCGCGCGCCCCTCCGCCGGCCCTGGGTGTGGATCGGTCTCGGCTCGGCCTCGGCATCGGCGCGTCGTGGCTCGGCCACCAGTGGTGGACCCAGGGATCAGGGGCCGTCGCGTCGCACCTCCTCGCGCACGTGGTCCGGCGATCCACGCGGTCGTTCCGTCTCCGCGCCCTCTACGCCTACCCGCTGATCCTGCTGAAGTTCTACCAGCCAGTCATCGTGCCCGCCCTCGTGGGGCTCTGGCTCGTCCTCCGCCGGCCGGGCGGACTTCGCTCCCGGGCCGCCGTCCTCGCGGCCTGGATCGTGCTCCCGCTGGTCCTCTACAGCCTGGCGTCCTTCCGGACCCCGCGGTTCATCTTTCCGATCCTGCCGCCGCTCGCGCTCTGCGCCGGTCACGCCCTCGTCGCGATCGTCCCGCGCGCCGCCGCCTTCCTCGCGTCCGTCCTGGTGCCGGCGACCGCGGTGGTCGTCGCGCTGCTGTTCTGGTGGATGCCGTCACTGCTCACGCGGGACCCGAATGCCGCCTTCAAGCGCAACGCGGCGACGATCCAGGCGCTGGCACCGGCCGGCGAGTCGGTGCCGTACCTCGGCAACCACTACTGGGCGTCGGCGAACCCGCTTCTCTACTACACGGAGCGCCTCCTCGCGGGCTCGAGCCGATCCGGCGGGGAGGCGGTCGAGGCGGCGCGGCGCCACGGTGGCCGGCTCCTCCTGGTGACGCGGAAGCGGCTGCCCGAGCTGGCGGGCCTCGACGCCCCTCACGAGACCGTCCTCGAGGGGCGCGACTGGGTCCTGCTTCGCTTCGCCGCGGCGGGGAGCGGCCCGGGCGGCTGACGACAGCCCGCCCGGCGCTCAGGGATGCTCGAAGCAGTAGTAGATGTAGTCGAGGTCGCCGGGCGAGCGCCCGAGACGCTCGAGAAGCAATCCCGTCTCCGCCCGATGCGCCGTGCCGTGGTTCACGACGTGCGTGATCGAGTGCGCCAGCACGACCTCGCGGGCGTTTCCGCGGAGGTCCGTGTAGCGGAACACCCGATCGGCGTCGGCGTCGGAGAGCCCGGCGACGTACCCGCGGAGGGCCGCGTGGGTCGCCGCGTACGCCTCACGCCATGGCACCGTGATCGTCTCGTCGTGTCGCGGCGCCTCGCCCCGCCATCGCGCGAGCCAGATGCGCTGCGCCCCCAGCGTGTGCCGGACGTTCGCCGCGATCGTCCCGAAGTACGCCTCGCGCGGCCGTGAGAGCTCCTCGGCCGAGAGGCCGTCGAGCGCGGTCAGGATCCGTTCGTCCGCCCACTGGTTGTAGGCCACCAGCCGGCGCAGCTGTCCCGAGTCGGCCATGCCCGTTCCCTCGCTCCGTGAGTGTGTCGTCGCGGCCCTGATCACCGTCCGGCCGCCGGGGGCAGCGTAGCATGCCGCCCGGCGGCCGGACGGGCGCGCATGGCGGGAGACCCCGGCCTGTGGCAACATCTCGAACGGTCGGGTCGTACCGTCCCGCCCTCGACGCCACCCGCGACGCGAGCATGACACGAGGAGGCCGATGAAGATCACCGAGGTCCGCACGATCCCCCTGTCAGGCGCCACCCAGGACCACGGCTGGCCCGGCGGCACCAAGGCGGACGAGCAGAGGAACACGCTCCTCGAGGTGAGGACCGACGAGGGCCTCACGGGGATCGGGAGCTGCTATACGAGCAAGGCGCTGGTGGAAGCGGCGCTCGAGCTCCTCCACCCCATGCTGATTGGCGAAACGGGCCTCGAGGCCGAGCGTGTCGCCGAGAAGCTCCGCCAGATGACCTTCTGGCAGGGGCGCGGTGGCGCCGTCGAGCACGCCATCAGCGGCATCGACATCGCGCTGTGGGATCTCCAGGGGCAGGCACTGGGCCAGCCCGTCTCACGGCTCCTCGGCGGCAACTACCGCGACCGCATCAAACCCTACGCCTCGATCCTCTTCGAGGACCCCCCGGTCCTCCGCGACCGGCTCCTGGCCCAGGTCGCCCGCGGCTTCCGCGCGATCAAGATGGGGTGGCGCCCGTTCGGCCGCGTCAGCCGGAAGCTCGACGAGCTCCTGGTCAAGACCGCGCGCGAGACGGTGGGCGAGGACATCGAGCTGATGGTCGACGCGGGCGGGAGCGAGCAGTTCTGGCCCCATGGCGTCTCCTGGGCTCGCGAGACCGCCAAGATGCTGGGCGACTACGGGATCGTCTGGTTCGAGGAGGCTCTCCGCCCCGACGACGTCACCGGCTTCAAGGAGCTCCGTCAGACCTCGCCCGTGCTCGTCGCCACCGGCGAGGTCCTCACGCGACGCCAGGCGTTCCAGCCCTTCATCACCGAGCGGGCGGTCGACGTGATCCAGCCGGACGCCACCAAGTGTGGCGGGCTCTCGGAGATGCGCCGGATCGGCTGGATGGCGCAGGACCATGGGGTCCTCCTGGTCCCCCACGGCTGGAACACGGGTATCGGCGTGGCCGCGGACCTGGCGCTCAGCGCCGCGATGCCGGTCGCCCGCTGGGTCGAGTACCAGACCGGCGTGCCGTACATCGAGGACATCATCGATCCGCCGTTCCGGCTGGACGACGAGGGGATGCTCCGGGTGCCCACCGGGCCCGGCCTCGGCGTGCGGCTGAACCGCGACGCGCTCGGACGCTACACGCGATGACGAGCCGGCCCGTCCGCCCCGGACGCGCGCGCGCCCGGAGCATCGTGGCGGCCCTGCTCCTGCTGACCGCCGCCGGCTGCGCCGGGGGCGGTCCGGCTCCGGCACCCCTGCCGGGCACCCAGGCCCTCGTCCGGAGCGAGCTCTACTTCGGCCGGCTCAAGCCCGATGGCACCGTCGTGACGGACGCCGAGTGGCGGACCTTCGTCGCGGAGCAGGTCGTCCCCCGCTTCCCCGACGGCTTCACCGTGCTCGACGCCCTGGGCCAGTACCGCGGCCGCGACGGCAAGATCATAGCGGAGCCGACGAAGGTCCTGCTGATCGTCCACGGGCCGGACGCCCGGCCGCGCGCGTCGGTGCAGGAGCTTCGCGACGTCTACCGCCAGCTCTTCCAACAAGAGTCGGTGCTCCTCATCGAGAATCCCGCCCGCGCCGGGTTCTGACGAGGTCAGACGTTGGCGACCCGGCGCTCCGCCACCCTGCCCTCACCAGCCTCGGCCGGCCGGCCCCGGACCGTCGATGGGAGCGCCGCTTTCCGCCCGCCCTGGTGGGGCAGGAACGGTCACGTCCAGACGATCTGGGGCCCGCTCTTCCGGAATGACCGCCTCCCGCTCCGCCGGGAGCGGCTGTCGACGCCCGACGGCGACTTCGTCGACCTCGACTGGCTCGACGGCGATGGAGACGCGGCCGGAGCACCGAGACTCCTCGTGCTCCACGGGCTCGAGGGGTCGTCGCGATCTCACTACGCGTCGGGGCTCCTCCGGGCGGGCCGGGCGGCGGGCTGGCAGGGCGTCGTGTTCAACTTTCGCTCCTGCAGCGGCGAGCTGAACCGCCTCCCGCGCTTCTACCACTCCGGCGAGACGGGCGACCTCGCCTGGGTGGTCCAGGCCCTCGTCGCGCGCGCGCCCGGCGTCCCGATCGGCGCCGTCGGCGTCTCGCTCGGAGGCAACGTCCTCCTCAAGTGGCTCGGGGAGGTGGGCGGGGCGGCGCCGGCGGAGCTCCGGGGCGCGGTCGGGATCTCGGTCCCCTTCGACGTGGCCGCCTCGGCGCGTGTGCTCGACCGCGGCTTCCGCCGTCTCGTCTATGCCACCAATTTCCTGAAGACGATGCGCTCGAAGGTGATCGAGAAGGAGCGGCGGTATCCGGGCTTCGTCGACATCGCGGCGATGCGCCGGGCGCGAACCTTCGCCCGGTACGACCGGGTCGTCACGGCGCCGCTGAACGGCTTCCGGGACGAGGTCGACTACTGGACGCGGGCCTCGAGCGGCCCCTACCTCGCGCGGATCCGCCGCCCGACTCTCCTCCTCGGCGCCCACGACGACCCGATCGTGCCGGGGCGGACCCTGCCGCATCCCAGGAACCTCCCGCCGGACGTCCGGACCGAGTTCACCGCGCGCGGCGGCCACGCCGGGTTCCTCGAGGGCCGATGGCCCTGGCGGGCAGGGTCGTGGGCGGAGCGGCGCGCCGTGGAGTTCCTGACTTCCCTGCTGCGAGGTTGACGGGAGCTTGCTACGATGGCGCGGGCGCCCGTTCGATTCGCGCCGCGCCGACCGCCGTGCCGCCGGGAAGCCGCGCCCCGAGGAGTTGCGCCCTAGGGAACCGTGCCCGAAGGAGCCATGCAAATGACGCATCCCGAGCTCACCTCCCCGCTAGGTCCGCGCGAGGTGGCCAACGCGCTCCGGGCCACGCTTCTCGCCGTGCGCGTGGAGTGCACCGGGCTGCCAGGAGCCGTGCTGCGCTGGCACCCTGCCCCCGGGGAATGGTGCGTCCTGGACGTCCTCGGTCACCTGATCGAGGCGGAGGAGCGTGGCTTCGCGGGCCGCGTCCGGATCCTCCTCGCCGAGACCGATCCCGAGTTCCGGACCTGGGACCCGGCCGCCGTCTCGCGAGACCGGCGGGATTGCGAGCGCGATTTCGCCGCGCTCCTGGCCGAGTGGACGCGCCTCCGGGAGGCGAGCACCTCGCTGGTCGACACGCTCCGTCCCGGGGATCTCGCGCGAGCCGGCCGTCATCCCCACGTGGGGCGGCTGTCCATCGGAGACGTCCTGGCCGAATGGGTCCACCACGATCGCAACCACCAGCGGCAGATCCTGGCCAACGTCCAGGCGTACGTCTGGCCGCACATGGGGAATGCCCAGCGCTTCTCCCGGCCCGGCCCATGACCGAACGGGCCGGGAACGGACGCCGCGGCACCGCTCACGCCGACTGACCAAAGGAGCCCGACCGTGCGCATCGTCATCCCCGAGGGAGCCGAGTTCGTCCAGAAGCCCGAGCACCTCGATCCCCTGCGCCGCCTCGGGGAGCTCGTCGTCTCTCCCGGCCACCCCCGCGACCGGGCCGACTTCGTCGAGCGCGTCAAGGACGCCGACGTGGTGGTCCTCGACTACACGCTCATGGACGAGGAGGTGCTCGCCCGCTGCCCGCGTCTGAAGTTCGTCGCGTTCCTCGGGATCGGCTACGCGAGCTGCATCGACATCGAGGCCGCCACCCGCCGCGGGATCGTCGTGAGCAACACGCCCGACTACGGGGCGACCTCCGTCGCCGAGCACTGCCTGGGAATGATCCTCGCGCTCACCCGCCACATCGCCACGTCCTACGTGTCCCTCAAGGAGGGCCGCTGGGAGCCCGGCCGGTTCCAGGGCTCCGAGCTCCGGGGCAAGACGCTCGGCCTGGTCGGCCTCGGCCCCATCGGCCAGGAGATGGCCCGTCTCGGGGCGGGGGTCGGCACGAAGCTCGTGGGCTGGACCCGCCACGCGACGCCGGACCGCGCGAAGCACGGCCTCGTCCTCGTCCCCCTGGAGGAGGTCTTCAGCCGCTCGGACGTGGTCTCGATCCACCTCTCGCTCCGGCCGGAGACGGAGCACCTCGTGTCGCGCTCCCTCCTCTCGCGGATGAAGCCGGACGCCTACTTCGTGAACACGGCGCGCGCGAAGATCGTCGACAACGCGGCGCTGGCCGAGCTTCTCCGCGCCGGGCGGATCGCCGGCGCGGCGTTCGACGTCTACGACGAGGAGCCCGTGCCTCCCGGTCCCCACATCTTCCGCGACCTGCCGAACGCCCTCATCACGCCCCACATCGGCTACAACACCCGCGAGGCAAGCCTCAACATGCTGAACATCGCCATCGCGACGATCGCCGCCCATCTGAAGGGCGAGCGGCTCCACGTCGTCAACCCGGACGCGTTCGCGCACCGGAGCGGGCGCTGAGCCCCGTCTGCCCGCGCCCCGCGCCGATGCGGGAGCGCCTGGCGCTCCACACCTGGACGCTCGACTCCTCGCCCTTGGCGGACGCGCTCCGGACCGCGCGGGACGCGGGGTGGCCGGCCGTCGAGCTCCGGCGGCTCGACTTCGCGCGCGCCGCCGAGGCCGGCCAGCCGGCCGAGGCGGTGCTGGACCTGGTGCGCGCGAGCGGCCTGGCCGTCGCGTGCGTCGGCGGCCAGCTCGGCTGGATGTTCGCCGACGGCGCGGAGCGGGCGCGGCTCCTCGCGGCGATGGCCGAGTCCTGCCGGTGGGCGCGGGCTCTCGGCGCCTCGACCGTCATGAGCCCCGCCGATCTGGGGACGGGCGACCTCGCCCGGGCATCCGCCGCCGTCCGCGAGGTGGGGGACATCGGCGCCGCCCACGGGGTCCGGATCGCGCTCGAGGCCCCGTCGCAGGCCGCCCAGCTCAACACGATCGAGCGGCTCCGCGAGCTGCTCGCGCGGGCGGACCATCGATCGTGCGGCCTTCTGCTCGACGCGTACCACCTCCACCGCGGCGGAGGCGGCCTCCGCGCCGTGGAGGACCTCGATCCCGGCGAGATCGCCTACGTCCAGTTCAGCGACGTGCCGGCGTCGGGGCTCCAGCCCGGCCAGACCCTCGACCGCCTTCCGCCGGGCCGGGGCGTCGTCCCGTTCCGCGACTTCTTCCGGCTCATCGCCGACTCGGGCTACGCCGGGTACTGCTCCTACGAGGCGCCGAATCCCGCCGCCTGGGCGCGGGACCCCCTGACCGTCGCCCGCGAGGCGCTCGCCGCGACGCACGCCGTCCTCCCGGAGGCGTGACGGCCGCGGTCCGGCCGCTGGCGGGGGCGCCCGCGCTCGAGCGCGCGATGCACCGGCTCCGCCGCGCGCCCGACTCCCAGCGCCGGAGTCCCCGGCGCCCCGCACGCCACCCACATCCACGCGCGACCAGACCGGAGGACGCATGACCCCGAAGGGGCTCGAGCTGAACGTCATGATCGAGGGCCAGGAGGGTCTCACCTGGGAGCGCTGGCAGCGCCTGGCGCGGGCCGCGGAGGACGGCGGATTCGGCGGGCTCTACCGCTCCGACCACCTCACCGGGCTCTTCGGGGACTCGACGCGGCCCTCGCTCGAGACGTGGGCGTCGCTTCCGTGGCTCGCGACCGCGACGAAGCGGATCCGCTTCGGCCCGATCGTCTGCCCCCTGACGTTCTACCACCCCGCCCTCCTGGCCAAGCGCGCCGCCGCCATCGACCAGCTGGCCGGCGGCCGCTTCGACCTCGGCATCGGAGCGGGCTGGAACGAGATGGAGCACCGGATGTTCGGCATCCCGTTCCCGCCGCTTCGCGAGCGCATGGATCGCTTCGAGGCCGGGGCGCGGGCGATACGCGCGCTGTGGCGCGGGACGCCGGTGACGCTCGATCAGCCCTACTCGCCGCTCGTCGAGGCGCAGAGCTTTCCCCTCCCGACGGGCGCCCGGCTGATCGTCGGCGGGCGGGGCGAGCGCAGGACGATGCGCGTCGCCGCCGAGCTCGCCGACGAGTGGAACGTGACCCGCGTGACCTTCGACGAGTATCCGCGGAAGCTCGAGGTCCTGGCCGGCCACTGCCGCGCGGTCGGGCGGGACCCGGCGGCGATCCAGCTCTCGCTGATGGCCCCGATCGTGGTGGGCCGCACGCGGGCCGAGGTCCTGGCCCGGCTGGCCCGGGGCCGCGAGTGGTTCCCGCGCGTCCCGGAGCACGAGGCGGAGTGGCGGGCCCAGAGCTTCCTCTTCGGCTCGGTGGACGAGGTCGTGCGCGACCTCCGTCGCTGGCACGGGCTCGGGATCCGGCGCGTCATGCTCCAGTGCCTCGACATCGACGACCTCGCCGCGCTCGAGCTCGTCGCCCGCGAGGTGATCCCGGCCGTCGCGTGAGCCCGGAGCCCCCCGAGCCCCAAATGACCAATGACCTCTGACCGCCCGCCAGCGCCGACCCCGATCGCGCGCGCGGGCCGTCTGCGCGCTCAGCTCGCCGGAGGGCGCCTCACGGTGCCGAGCTGCTACGACGCGCTCGGCTTCCGCATGATCGCCCGCGCCGGCTTCCCGGCGGCCTTCCTCAGCGGGTTCTCGGTGTCGGCGGCCCGGCTCGGCGTTCCGGACGCCGGCCTCCTCTCCTACGGCGAGATGGCGGCGCAGACCCGCGACGTGGCGGCGTCGGCGTCGATTCCCCTGATCGTCGATGGCGACACGGGATTCGGCAGCGCGCAGAACGTGCAGCGCACGGTGCGAGGATTCGCCGCCGCCGGCGCCGCGTGTCTCATGCTGGAGGACCAGGAGAGCCCGAAGCGGGACTTCGGAGCGCCCGGCGCGGTGGTTCCGCGGCGTGACGCCCTCCGGCGGGTGAAGGCGGCCGTCCAGGCGCGCGAGGCCGGCGCCGAGATCCTGATCATCGGTCGCACCGACGCCCGCAACGCGGCCGGGCGGGCCAGCGGGCTGGACGAGGCGCTGTGGCGCGCCGCCGCGTTCGCGGATCTCGGCGCCGATCTCGTGTTCGTCACCGGGCCGCACGACGGAGCGGAGCTCGAGCGCATCCGCGGCGCCGCCCGGGTGCCCCAGATCGTGCAGGTGGACGAACCGGGCCGGCCATGGCTCGGGCCGGCTCAGGCCCACGAGCTCGGCTTCGAGGTCGCGCTGTACGGGATCTCGCTCGTGCTCGCGGCCGCCGCCGCCTTCCGGGACGCGCTGGCGGCGATGGCCGCCGGCCGGCCGCTGCCGGGCGATCGAGCCGTCACGTCCGGGGAGATCGGCGACATCGTCGGGGTAACCGACTACCTCGCCGTCGAGCGCGACCTGGAGCGCTGATGAGTTGACGAGTCACCGGGCCGGGTCTACCGTCAAGACAGGCGACTCGCGAGAGCGCTGGGCGGGACTCGGCGGCGTGACCGCCGTCACCGTCACGAAGCCATCGGACGACCATCAGGCGGCCAGCCGATGGCCAGCCGATGGCCAACCGATGGCCAACCGATGGAAGGAGAGCCCATCATGGCGAAGGTGCTTCATTGCGGAGACTTGATGCCGGGCTGCAAGGCCGTGATCGAGGGACACGACGTCGCCGAGGTCATGAAGAAGGGGGCGGAGCACGCCAAGACCGCCCACGGCATGAGCACGATTCCTCCGGACGTCGCGAAGAAGGTGCAGGCGGCGATCAAGAACAAGTAGCTCGCCTTCCCGGCGGCCTCCCGCGGCGGGCGGATCCGCCGCGCGGCGGCCGCTCCCTCAGGGGCGAGACGCCGGCGCCCAGGCCAGGGCCCAGTAGTTGCCGCTCCGCTGGCTGACGCGCCGGCGATTCCGCCCGTCCGGATCGATCGTCTCGATGTGATACAGGCGGGCGCTGAGGTCCTGGCTTGCCGAGACCAGGAAGGCGATGCGCCGGCCGTCCCGCGACCACGCAGGTCCCCACGCGTCCCGGACCAGCTGCCGTCGGGCGCCCGTCTCCAGATCCGTGACGATGATCTCCCGGTTCCATGACCATGCGACGGATCTGCCGTCGGGAGCGAGAGCGAAGCCCCGAACCATCCGCTCGTTCACCAGCGGTGAGACCCGGCCGGTCGCCAGGTCGATGACGCACACCTTGCAGTCCATCTTGCAGACGCCGGCGCGGTAGAGAAGACGCCGGCCGTCGGGGGTCCAGGCGGCCTGCCCGAGGCTGTTGAGCTTCCCCTCGCTCTCGCTGGCAAGGCCGCACGCGTTGCTGCCGGTCAGCGCCCGGACCGAGGACCCGTCCGCGTTCATGAGGTAGATCTCGCTCCCGTACTCGAAGCCCTGGAGCCGCGAGCTCTCACCCCGCCCCGAGGCGAACGCGATGCGCGTCCCGTCCGGAGCCCACAGCGGCGTGACGTCGCGTCCGGCGTGCACCGTCAGACGCTGCGAGCGGGGCGAATCGAGGCTCGCGACGAAGATCTCCTCGGCGTCGTTCTGCCTCGCGGCGTAGGCGATCTTCGTCCCGTCGGGCGACCACGACGGGCTCTGCCCGGTCGCCAGCCGCTCGAGCCGCGTGCCATCGCTCCGGACCACGAAGACCGCGGACGTCCCACCCGACTTCGCCGCGAACGCGAGCCGGGTGCCGTCGGGAGACCAGGCCGGACCCTCCACCTCCGCTAGGCCGCGGGCGAGCCGCGTCGTCGTCGACCGGCTGACGTCGATCACGTGCACATCCTGGCCGGCGGCGGATTCCTCGACGAACGCCAGGCGGTCGGCGCCCGCCACCGGCGCGTCGGCCACGCCAGGCCCGACCGACACGCAGGAGACCAGACCGAGGCCCGCCCACAGCCTGGCCCGCGCCACCCGGCCCAGCACGCTATCCTCCGAGCTGCCAGCGCCGGATCGCCTCGATCGGACGCAGCAGCATGAGGATGTTGAGCGTGAGATTGTCCCGGATCCAGACGGCCAGGATTCCCTCGAGGAGCACGATCCCGACGACGAGGAGCCTCGCGGGCAGCCACGCGGCGAGCACGCACCCGAGCGCCGCCGCCAGGACGTCGCCCACGGAGTTCAGCACGCTGTCGCCGTAGTAGCCGAGCGAGACGGTGGCGGCGCGATAGCGCTGGATCACGGTGTCGGTGTTCTCGAACACCTCCCAGGCGCACTCGAGCGCGAGCGCCACGACGACGCGCGTCCGGGCCGGAAGCCGGCGGCCCGCGAGCCCCACGAGCCCGAAGAGCAGGACGCCGTGCGTGACGTGCGTGAGCGTGTACGGATCGGCCAGCTGCTGGGAGTTCTGGTCGCTCTGGACGTCGCCCGACCACAGCCGGACGGGCCCGTGCCGATACCGAGGGGCCGGCCCATGGCGAGCAGGAGCGTCGCGCGTCAGCGCGACGATCAGGCTCGCGATCACCGCGTCCGTCCACGCCGGCGGGACCGCCTGTCCGTCCGCGCGTCCGGCCGAGACCAGGCGATCCGTCGGCCCGCGAGCAGGAGCGCCGCCAGGAGCAGGACGAGGAGCGGCGGAAGGACACCGTCCAGGATCACGCGCCCGGAGGCCCGCCTTCCATCGGACATGCGGGATCGCGGGCCCACTCCTCGAGCGAGCCGTCGTAGACCGCGACGTCGGCGACCCCGAGGAGGGCGAGAACGAAGGCGTCGCTCGATGCGGCAATCCCGGCTCCGCAATAGGTCACGATACGCCGGCCGCCCGCGCCGCCGGCCCGGAGGACACCGGCCGCCTCGAACGCTGCGCGCAGGCGGTCGGGCGGCAGGAAGGCGTGGGTCACGGGGTCGGTCAGGGAGCGGGCCGGGACCGACACGCTTCCCGGGATGCGCCCCGGACGCCCGTAGGTCACGCCGCCCCGTCCCGCGTGCTGCTCCGCCGACAGGGCGTTGACGAGGGCCACCCCGGAGTCGCCCAGGGCCGCGCGCACGGTCGCCTTCTCCACGAAGAGGCCAGGGCGCGGGCGCGGCTCGAGCCGCGCCGCCGCGCGGCGCGGCACGTCGGTCGTGAGCGGCCGGCCCTCGCTCACCCACCGCACGAACCCGCCGTCCAGGACGGCCGCGTCGTCGAAGCCGATGGCGCGCAGCATCCACCAGAGCCGGGCCGCGAAAACGTTGTGGTCCCGGCAATAGAGGACGGCGAACGCGCCGGGCCCGACGCCGAGGCGGCCGAAGGCCTCGGCCAGGCGCGCGGGCTCGGGCATCGTGAACCGGAGCCCGCTCGCCGGGTCGGACAGCGCGGCGATCGGATCCGCGAAGACGGCGCCGGGGACGTGCCCCGCGTCGTAGAGGGCCTGCGCGCTCTCCGCCCGGAAGTCGCTCCGGTCGGGCAGTACCGCGTAGACGACGCCGCACTCGATGACACGGAGCTCCGGGCGGTCGAGGCGCGCCGCCAGCTCGGCCGGCGAGATCAGGGGCCGCGGCCACACGGCCGTCACCGGCGCCGGAGCGGCCGGAAGAAGGCGCGGACGTCGTCGGCCAGGAGGTCCGGCGCCTCCAGCGCCGCGAAGTGGCCGCCGCGCGGCATCCGCGTCCACCGGCGGAGGTCGAAGGCCCGTTCCGCCCAGGCGCGCGGGGGATGGAGAATCTCGCGGGGGAACTCCGCGTACCCCGTCGGCACGTCGATCTTTCCCTCGGGGAGCGGCCACCCGCGGTGCATCCGGTCGTAGTACGGCCAGAACGACGCGTTGATCGACCCGGTGACCCAGTAGATGGTGACGTCCGTCAGGACGTCGTCGCGGCTCACGCTCCGCTCGAGGTCGCCGTCACAATCCGTCCAGCGCTGGAGCTTCTCGACGATCCATCCCGCAAGGCCGGCCGGCGAGTCCGTGAGGCCGTAGGCGAGCGTCTGGGGGCGCGTCCCCTGGATCCACTGGTATCCCGTCTCCTCGCGCAGCCATTCCTGGAGCTCGGCCAGGTACGCGGCCTCCTCGGGGCTCCGGGCGCCGGCGTCGCGCGGGATGTCGCGGCGAAGGGGCATGAGGTTCAGGTGGATGCCCGCGAGCCGGTCGGGGTGGTCGGCGGCGAGGCGCGCGCTCACGTACGAGCCCCAGTCGCCGCCCTGGGCTCCGAACCGGCGGTAGCCGAGGACGTCGGTCATGAGGGCCGCGAGCGCCTCTGCGATCTCCGGCACCCCGAATCGCGGCTGGCCCGCACGGAACGAGAAGCCGTAGCCCGGCAGGGACGGCGCCACGACCGTGAAGGCGTCGCCTGGATCGGCGCCGAACCGCGCGGGGTCGGTGAGGCGCGGAATCAGCTGGTGGAACTCCCACACCGAGCCCGGCCACCCGTGGGAGACCAGGAGCGGCAAGGGATCCGGCCCCACGCCGCGCTCGTGGATGAAGTGCAGATCGATCCCCGCGAGCGGGACGGCGAACTGACGGAAGGCATTGAGCCGGGCCTCGTGGGCGCGCCAGTCGTAGCGCACCCGCCAGTACTCGCAGAGATCGCGCAGGTACCCGAGGTCCGTGCCGTGGCGCCAGCCCGTCCCGGGAACCTCGTCGGGCCAGCGCGTCCGCGCGAGTCGCTCCCGGAGATCCTGCAGGACCCCGTCGGGGACGTGCACCGTGAACGGGCGGGGCTCGCCGACAGTGCCCATCGCGCGCGCCTAGTATGCCTTGACCGTCCCCCGGCCGGGAGGGCAGAATGCGGCCCACCGACCGAGCCAGCCGGCCCGGGGAGGACCACATCCATGGCGGAACATCATCGGATGTTCGTCGACGGCGAGTGGATGGAGGCGGCCGACGGGGGCACGTTCGCGGTGTCCGACCCGGCGACCGGCGAGGTGATCGCCAGCGTCGCCGACGGCGGGCCCGCGGAGGCCGTGCGGGCCGTCGAGGCGGCGCACCGAGCCTTCCCGGCCTGGGCGGCGATGCCCGCCCGGGAGCGCGCCCCGATCCTCCACCGGATCCAGTCGCTCATGGAAGCCCACCGGGAAGACCTCGCCCTCCAGGTCACTCGCGAGAACGGGAAGCCTCTCGAGGAGGCGCGGCGCGAGGTCACGTTCGCCCTCGGGTACTTCGGCTGGTTCGCCGAGGAGGCCCGGCGGGCCTACGGCGACCTCGTCCCTTCGCCCGCGCGGGAGAAGCGCCTGTGGGTGCTGCGCCAGCCGCTCGGCGTCGTGGCGGCCATCACGCCGTGGAACTTCCCCGCGACGATGGTGACGCGGAAGATCGCCCCGGCGCTGGCGGCCGGCTGCACCGTCGTCCTCAAGCCGGCGTCGGCGACGCCGCTCACGGCCATTCTCCTGGCCCGGCTCGGGGCCTCGGCGGGGCTCCCGAAGGGCGTGTTCAACGTCGTGACCGGCTCCCGCTCGGCGCCGATCGGCAACGCCCTCGTCGAGCACCCGCTCGTGGCCAAGCTCGCCTTCACCGGCTCGACCGACGTCGGCAAGGCGCTGACGGCCGCCGCGGCGCGGACCCTCAAGCGCGTGTCGCTCGAGCTCGGAGGGAACGCCCCCTTCGTCGTCTTCGACGACGCCGACCTCGACGCGGCGGTCGAGGGGGCGGTGGCGATGAAGTTCCTGCGCGTCGGCGGGCAGTCCTGCATCTGCGCCAACCGGATCTTCGTTCAGGCGTCGATCGCGGACACGTTCGTCCCCCGCTTCGTCGATGCGGTCCGGGCCCTCCGGGTCGGCCCCGGCACCCAGCCGGGCGTCGTGGTCGGCCCGCTCATCAACGACGAGACCCGCCGGAAGGTGGACGAGCTGGTCCGGGACGCGATCGCGGCCGGCGCCCGCGCGGCGGCCGGCGGCCACGCGCTCGACGGCGGCCCGCTCGCGCGCGGCCACTTCTACGCTCCCACCGTGCTCCTCGGCGCGCGTGACGACATGCGGGTCTGCCAGGAGGAGATCTTCGGCCCGGTGGCGCCGGTCCTGACCTTCCGGACCGAGACCGAGCTGGTGGCGCGGGCGAATGCCACGCGGTTCGGCCTGGCCGCCTACGTCTACACGCGGGACCTCGGCCGGGCGACCCGCGTCGCGGAGGCGCTCGAGTACGGGCTCGTCGGCCTCAACGACGCCGCCGGCTACACGCACGAGGTGCCGTTCGGGGGCTTCAAGGAGTCGGGGCTCGGCCGCGAGGGCGGCCGCGAGGGGCTCGAGGAGTACCTGGAGACGAAGTCGGTCGTGGTCGGCCTGCCCCCGGCCCGCTGAGGAGCTCCGGTCGGAGGACGCTAGCGCCCCTGGCGGGCCGCGACCGCGAAGTCGAGGAAGTAGCGGTCGAGATCCTCCAGCGTGGCGCCGTACTCGAGTCCGCCGTGGGCGGCATCGCACAGCACCTCGCGCGTCCGCGCGATCTCCTTCAGCCGGCCGCGCCAGCGCGGGTCGGCCAGGGTGAGATCCAGGAGCTCCAGCGCGCGCTCGAAGGCGGCGGTGCGCTCCTCCTCGGCACGACGGCGACGCATCCGCCCCACCTCCGCCCCGACGTTGGCCAGCTGCTCGGCGAGGGACAGTCGCTGCCAGCGGCCGGCGGCAAGACCCGGGTGGAGGGGAGGCGGCGGCGTCATTCGCGGACCAGCCGACCCACGATCGCCAGGATCCGCTCTCGCCGCGCGGCGTCCTCGACCGAGCGAGAGCGATTCCCCTGCGAGGGCCTGACGTTGATCATCGCGTCGAACTCGACGCGCTCGGCCTCGGCAGCGTCTGGATACAGGTTGATGCCCCACAGATCCGACTGACGGGAGCCCTGATCCAGGAGAACCGCCTCCTCGTCGGCATGGAGCTCGCCGCCGATCGCCATGATGCCCTGCTCCACGTCCACCACCGCCTTCACCATCTCGCCGAACTGCTCCCGCGCGCGTCTCCGCACCTCATCGAGCGTCACGGATTCGCGGACAATCTCGATCGAAACGGGCATGGGGCTCCTGTCCGGGCGATGCTATCTTGCTGAAATCCTGCCGGCAACCCCGGGCGATGCCGACCGGGCCCGGGCCACGAACCGCCGCATGCTCCCGCTCGCCCGCCGGGTGGCGGGCTCGATGGCGAAGCCGGCGGCCTCGACGGTCCGCTCGGTGTCCCGGTTCGGCCGGCAGCCGCCGGCCACCCGGGTCCACGCGGGCTGGATCAGGTCCTGCACCCGAGCGCGCCAGGGGCGGTCGGATCGCACGTGCTCCAGCATCCGGAGCGCGCCTCCGGGGCGGAGCACGCGCCGGACCTCGCCGAGGCCCCCCTCCGGGTCGTCGACGCTGCAGAAGACGAGGCCGCTCACCACCGTGTCGAAGGCCTGGCCCCGGAACGGCAGGGCCTCGGCCCGGGCCTGGACGAGCCGCGCGGCGGGGGCACGCCGGCGGGCGCGGCGGAGCGGGTCGCGCGCGGGGTCGACGGCTACGGTGCCGGCCGGAAGGAGCGGCAGGTTCCGGCCGGTGCCGCAGCCCAGATCCAGGACGCGGCCGCGGGCGCCCTCACAGAGCCAGTGCCGCCAGCGCTTGAGCCCTGTCCACTCGGCGAGCGCAAGGGTCGCGTCGTAGAACCACGGGATCTGCTCGAGCCCTCTCACCGGTGGATGTGGGAGCGCGCCGCCCCGCTGCCCCATTGCCCCCATTGCCCTCATTGCCCCCATTGCCCCCATTGCCCGAGGACGCGGCGGGGCGGCGCGACACCGGAATCAGTTCGGCCGGCGGTGGGACTGGACGTGGCGGTACATGCCGGCGACGTTGAGCGGGAACGTCTCCTTGTAGCCCCCCCACTCCTCGTACTTCGGCATCTTCACGGCCTGGACCACCTCTTGCTCGCTCTTCCCTTCCCGCGCGAGCCGGAGCACCTCGTCGCGGAGCTCCTCCATGTACACGCGGAAGGCGCGCACATCGTCCTTCGTGCCGACCGGGCCGTGGCCCGGGACGAGCACGTCGAAGTCCATCGCCTCGACGCGCCGGAGCGACTCGATCCAGTCCTCGATGTAGGCGTCCGGCCAGTCCCGGAACCCGATCGCCTTCACCGGGATGAAGTCGACGGCGAACAGGAGGCGCTCCCTCGGGAACCGCATCACGACGGAGTTGTCCGAGTGGTTCCGGCCCACGTACAGGAGCTCGACCGTCGTGCCCCCCAGCTCGATCGTCATGCGGTCGGAGAACGTGGCCTGGGGCACGGCCGTCGGCCGCTTCTCGGCGACGATCGTCCGCCGGGCGTTCTCGTGGGCGACGATCCGGGCGGTGTCCGCGAAGACCTCGCCGCCCGAGACGTGGTCGGCGTGGTCGTGGCTGTAGACCACGACTCGGATCGGCTGGGAGAAGCTCTTGGCGATCTCGGCCTTGAGCCAGCGGGCGGCATCGGCGCTGATGGGGTCGGTCGCGATGACACCCTCGGGCGTCACGGCGAAGACCGAGTAGTGGAAGTTGTTTCGGAAGCGGTACACCGGCCCCACGAGCGGGGTGATCTCCCGGACGGGAGCCGTGGCCTGAGCGGATGCCAGCCGGGCCCGGAGGGGCAGGACTGCCAGGCCGAGGCCCCCGGCGAGGACAGCGCGGCGCGTGATCGTCATGAAACGCCTCCTCTTTGGGTGCGAAGGGTCAGAGTCGCGGGCGGCGCCGGCGCGTCAGTGCATCAGGAAGCCACCGTCGACGGTGACCGCTTGCCCCGTGATGTACCCGCCGGCGGCGGATGCCAGGAAGACGATGACGCGGGCGACGTCGTCGGGGTCGGCCAGCCGGCCGAGCGGCACGGCGGCGGCGCGCTGCTTCATGAACTCGCCGGCGGCGAGACCCTGCTGGCGCACGCCGATCAGGTCGTCGAGCCGCCAGTTGAAGTCGGTGTCGACGATCCCCGGGCAGACCGCGTTCACGCGGACGCCGTGGCGGGCGAGGGCGCGCGCCGCCTGCTGCGTGAGCGAGAGGACCGCCGTCTTGCTCGCCGCGTACGGAGGCGAGAGGCTCGCCGAGCCGCGGCCGGCGATCGACGAGACGTTGACGATGGCGCCCGCGCCCTGACGGATCATCACCGGCGCGGCCGCCTGCATGCAGAAGAAGAGGCCGCGCGCGTTGACGGCGAAGGTCTCGTCCCAGTCGCGCTCGCTCACCTGGCCGAACGGGGTCGGCCGGATCACCCCCGCGTTGTTCACGAGGACGTCGAGCCGCCCCAGGCCCTCGGTGACGCGCGCGACGAGGCGCTCGATCTCCGGCACCGCCGACACGTCGGCCGGGACCGCGAGGACCTTCCGCCCGACCGCGCGCACCTCGCCGGCCACCCGCTCGGCGGCGTCGGCGCGGAGGTCGTTGACGGCGAGGTCGGCTCCCGCGCGAGCCAGCGCGAGCGCGGTCGCCCGGCCGATTCCCTGCCCCGCCCCCGTGACGAGGGCGACCTGGCCCGCGAGCGACTCGCCCGCCGCCTTCTCAGGCACGGATCTTCTCCCGGCGCGCGCGCACGGCCTTCGCGAGGTCGTCCAGCACCGGCAGCGTGTCGTCCCAGGCGAGGCAGGCGTCGGTGATGCTCTGGCCGTACACGAGGGGCTCGCCGGGGCGGACGTCCTGTCGCCCTCCCACCAGGTGGCTCTCGATCATCACCCCGAAGACGTGGCGGAGACCGTCGGCGATCTGCCCGGCGAGGTCGCGCGCCACGGCGGGCTGCCGCGTGTGGTCCTTGCCGCTGTTCCCGTGCGAGCAGTCCACCATGATCCGGGGAGGCAGGCCGGCCCGGGTCAGCACCTTCGCCGTCTGCTCGATGTCCTCGGCGTGGTAGTTCGGGCGCCGGTGGCCGCCGCGAAGGATCACGTGGCAGGCGTCGTTGCCGCGCGTGACCACGATGGCGGCCAGCCCCTGCTTCGTCACGGAGAGGAACTGGTGCGGGTGCATCGCCGCCCGGATCGCGTCGACCGCGATCTGGACGTTCCCGTCCGTGCCGTTCTTGAACCCCACCGGCATCGAGAGGCCCGACGCGAGCTCGCGGTGGACCTGGCTCTCGGTGGTGCGGGCGCCGATGGCCCCCCACGACACCAGGTCCGCGATGAACTGCGGCGTGATGGTGTCCAGGAACTCGCACCCCGCCGGGAGACCCATCTTCGCGAGGTCGAGGAGAAAGCCCCGCGCCAGGCCCAGCCCGTCGTTGATCGCGAAGCTCCCGTCGAGCCTGGGGTCGTTGATGAGCCCCTTCCACCCGACGGTCGTCCGCGGCTTCTCGAAGTAGACGCGCATGACGAGCAGGAGGTCGTCGGCGAGCCGATCGGCGGCGCCCCGGAGGCGCGTCGCGTACTCGCGCGCGGCCTCGACGTCGTGGATCGAGCAGGGCCCCACGACGACCAGCAGCCGGTCGTCCTCGTCGCGGAGCACCCGGTTGATCGCCTCGCGCCCCTCGGCGATCGTGTTGGACGCCTCCTCCGTGATCGCGAACTGCTCCATCAGGATGGCCGGCGGGATCAGCGGCCGGAGCCGCTCGATCCGGAGGTCGTCGGTCAGACGCAGCATCACGGCTCAATCTCCGCCTTGATCGGCAATGGTTTACGCCCCCAGGACTCCGTCGGCGCATGAGGTCCGACGATGGCAATCGGCCCGACCGTGGGGTCGAGCCGTCGCCACGACTATATGGGCAGGTCCGCCCTGCCGCAAGGTCCTTGAGACGATCGTGGACATCCTGCGCCGGAGCGGCGTCGTCGGCGTCGAGCGCCGGGTGCTCTTCGGCTTCCTCAGCGAGTACGTGGCGTCCAAGCCGGACGGCGCGCGACCCATCCGCGCCGTCAGCGGATGGCCAGCGTGGCGGGGTCGATCCCCCCCAGCCCGTAGCGGCCCAGCAGCCGCAGCAGGCTCCGGCTGTATCGGGAGGTCGTGGCGGACCCGCTCGCCTGCAGCCCGATGTGGTGCTCGATGTGATGCTGCACCTTCTCGCGGGCGAACCTCGATCCGTGCGCCATGAACGCTCGCCCCGACCGCATGAGGGCCGCGAGCCGCCCGTCGTAGAGGTAGGCCACCAGGTCCTGCCAGGCGGCCAGCATCGCGGTCTGAACCTCGGCGTAGGAGGCGAGCGCCGAGCCGAGCTCGGCCGGTGACGGGGGCTTGCGCCGCCGAATCAGTGGACCGAGACCCTCGGCCACGAGCTCGGCCGAGCGCAAGGCGAGGAAGACCCCGGGCGAGAGCATGGGATCCACGAAGCCGAAGGCGTCTCCCACCATCACCCAGCCGGGTCCGTGGCCGCGCCGGGAGATGAGCTGGTAGTTGGCGTAGGTGGCGACGCCCGTGACCCGTCGCGCCTCCCCGACGACGGAGCGGAGCCAGGGATCCCGGGCGATGGCCTGATCGAGCCGCTCCTCCGGGGTGCGCCCGAGCGCCGCGGCGTCCTCCTGGCCCAGCACGATGCCCACCGACAGCCGATCCTCGAGCGGAATGCACCAGCTCCAGCCCGCCGGGCGACGCGCGATGACCACCTGCCCCGGCGCGTCGTCCCAGCGGAAGCTCTCGAAGTGGGCGAAATGCGCCACGTCCTTTCGCGGCCCGAGATCGGCGCCGATTCCCAGCGCGCGGGCCCCGTGGCGGGCTCGGCCCGTCGCGTCGACGATCAGGTCGGGCTGACGGCCGCCCAGGGCCGGCGCCGCCGCCAGGGTCTCGGGCGCCAGGGCCAGCTCCGCGCCGGTGCCGTCGGCGCGCGCGCGCTCGAGCCGGGCCCGGCCGACCACGTGGTGGACGCCGGCCGCGAGGGCCCGGTCGCGCAGGGCCTCGTCGAAGCGCGGGCGCGGGATGTTGTAGGCGTACGGGAACACGGACGGCGCGAAGCGGGCGAACGTGAAGCTGAATCGGTCCGTCGGCGACCAGATGAAGGAGGCACCCGGCTTCACGCGGCTGAAGGCCGCCATCTCCTCCTCGACGCCGAGACTCTGGAGGATCGGCACGACGGCCGGCAGGAGCGACTCCCCGACCAGGAGCTCCGGGCGTCGGTCCTCGTCGAACAGGGTGACCTCGGCCCCCTCGCGGACCAGCAGCATGGACAGGGCTGATCCGGACGGCCCGGCGCCGATCACCGCGACCCGGAGGCGGCCAGGGCCGCCGGGTGACGTTCGATGCGTGTCGCCCAGCCCACGCATGCGGGGGGTCACGACCGCTCCGCGGGAACGCGCGTCTCGGTCGGAGGCGGGCGCCGGAGGATCTTCCCGCCGGGTGTCTTCGGGATGGCCGCCACGACCGTGAACTCGACGGGCACCTTGTACGAGGAGAGCGCGCGAGCGCAGTGTGCCCTGAGAGCGTCCAGGTCGCAGCCGGCGAAGCCCAGCACGATCTCGGCCCGAGGGACTTCACCCAGGCGCGCGTGCGGGTGGCCGAACACCCGGGATTCCCTGACGCCCGGGAACGCGTTGATGCAGGCCTCGACCTCTTCCGGGAAGAACTTCAGCCCGCCGACGAAGATGACGGCCTTCTTGCGCCCCTCGAGGTAGAGTGCCCCGGACCCGTCCACCCGGCCGATGTCGCCCGTGAGGAACCAGCCGTCCCGCGTGACCTGCTCGCGGAGCTGCCACGGGGCGTAGTAGGCGGAGAAGAGCCCATCGCCCCGCAGCGCGATCTCCCCGGCGGCGCCGGCGGCCAGCGCCGCGCCACTCTCGCCGAGGACGACGACCTCGTAGCCCGGGACCGCACGGCCCACCGAGGTGGCGGGCAGCCCGTCGCCGGGGACTTTGATGCAGGGCAGGCCCGCCTCGATGATCCCGTAGGTCTGAGCGACCGGCACGCCGTGGACGGACTCGAAGCGGTCCATCACCGCCGGCGCGATCGGAGCGCTGGTCGACAGGGCCAGCCGCAGGCTCGTCAGGGATCCGCTCGCCGGCAGGTTGGCCAGGCGCTCGAAGTGGAGCGGCGAGGCGTAGAAGACGGTGGCCCGCAGTCCCCGGATCGCGTCGATCACGGCCCCGGGCAAGGTATCCGAACACAGGAGGACGTGAGCCCCGGCCCGGACGTAGGCCACGATCGTCACCGCGAAATGGTAGGCCAGCGGCAGCACCCAGAGAACGCGATCGTTCTCGGTGAAGCGAAGCACGCGGTCGGCGGCCTCGACCCGGGCAAGGGTGGCCTCGTGGGAGAGCACGACGCCCTTGGAGCGGGCCGTGGTCCCGGAGGTGAACCGGATGAACGCGGGGTTCACGCTCGAGAGCCCCACCGGCCCCTCGGCCTCGCGATCGAGCCACTGGAACGTGAATCCCTGGCACGGCCCGCCGGTGAGGAGCGAGCGATCGCCGGAGCCCGGCAGTGAGTCCGCCCGCGGCCAGGCGAGACATCCGTTCACGTCGACCTGGCTCAGGAGCTCGGCCGTCTCGGCCGGCGTGAGGTGGTCGGCCACAGGCACCAGCGAAGCGCCGGTACCCAGGACACCGAAGGCCGCGGCCAGATACGCGAGGCCGTTCGGCGCGAGGAGCCCGATCCGCTGCCCCGGCTCGACGCCCCGGGCCCGGAGAAACACGGCGACCCGCTCCACCTCGCGGGCCAGCTCGCCGTACGTCAGCATCCGGGCGGACCGGACATCCGTCACGGCGGGGCGGTGTGGATGCCGCGCGGACATGGCCCCGAGGAGCTCGTTGAGATTCATCGAGCGCTCATGCTCGACCGGCCCTGGGCGCGCCCGGCGGGCCGCCCGCACGACCGCTTCGCCGGCGGCGAGGACCGGGTGCCGGCCGCCGCCGCGACCGCGGTGGCCAGGCCCGCGGTTCCCCGCCCGCGACGACGACGCCGCACCTCAGAGCTGCGCGGTCCATTCCATCCCGTCGGCGATCGTCTCGACGATCCGCGTGACCTCGTCCTCGCTCACGACCTCCTCGATCCACGAGACGACGAGGTTGTCCTGCCCCGCGCACCGGTTGAAGAACACTCCGATCCCGGGCCGGGGCGGAACCGCCGGCACATGGTACGCGTTCAGGACACGGCGGCCGAAGCATCGATCGAGAGACGTCGGGAACTCCATCACGTCAGCGCAGTTGAAGGAGAAGATCTCGCCGCTCTTCGTCCACGGCAAGCCGCGCAGCATCCTCGAGAGGGGGCGGTACTTGAGGAACTCCATGCCCACCTCGTTGGCCTCGATCTGGCCGTCGCGCACCGCGTCGGCCATCTGGCGGCGCAGTCTCCGAGCCAGGCCGGACGGGTCGGCGGTGTCGGACGGCCGGAACCGCGCGAAGTGGAAGGCGAGGAGATTCCCGAAGGTCGGCCCCGCCTCCCCCTTCGGGCGGAGATCCACCGCGATCGGCAGAAGGAACGGGACGTCCGGAAGGCCTCGCCGCTCCCACAGCTGCGCCATGGCCCGGCCGACCACGGCCAGGCGCCAGGAGATCTCCCGGCTCGTCGGCCCGTGTCCGTTCCTGTTCGTCCCCACGAAGGTCACGCGCCGGAAGCGCGCCTCTCTCGAGGCGACCCGTGCCGGGCCCGGTGAGACCGGGGGAACGGGAGCCAGGGTGCGCATGTACGCCTGGCTCTGGCGGCCGAGCCGCGCACGCTCTCCGAGAGGCCGCTTGTCCGGAGGCGGCACGAAGGCGGGGAGAGCCCCGTTCCACGGTGACTCGCCCTCGAACCGATCGATGTGGCAGAGGTGTGCGAGGAGATTCTGACCGCCTCGCGGGTCCATCAGGGGATGGAACCACGTCAGGACCAGGAAGCCCCGCGCCGGCGACGGCTCCGGCCCGTCGAGGAGCAGCACGCGGAGCGGCGCCTCGCGCGCCGGATCGATCGGCTCGTTGAGCTCCGTCGTCAGCGCGCGGTGGAGCTCCTCCGGCGTGGCGACGGCTCGGTGGCGAACCGGCGGGCGGGCCAGCCTCTCGCGCGGGCCGGCCGCCCAGTGAAGCTGGCCCCAGGGAAACGGGCGGCGCAGGCGCGCCCCCGGCCACGGGCACGAGTCCATGAAGCGATCGAGAGCCCGGCCGACCCGCCCCAGGTCGACCGGGCCATCGCACTCGACCACCAGGAGGGCGTTGTTACTCAGCCCCATGCGGCGGCCGCGCATGTGCATCGCCATCAGGACGAGGTCCGCCCCGCGGAGGGGAAGGCGACGATCAGACGCTCGCTTCATGGGTCGGGTGACGCCGTCGGGCCCGGTGCCGCACGGATACGGCGAAGGAATGGCTAGGCCAGGCTCCTCCGGCGGGAGACGTAGCCCGCCAGGGCACGGAGGGACGAGAGATTCTCCGCCCGGAGATCCGCGTCGGGCATCCAGAACCCGAACTCCGCCTCGACGAAGAGCAGGATCTTCAGCAGTCCCATGGAGTCCACGCCGGCCGCTTCCAGGTCGTCGTCAGGCTGGAGCGGACGGCCACGGGCCATGATGTGAGTGCTCACGAAGGCGGCCAGGGCGCGGGCGACGCTGTCCGCGTCGGCGGATGACCCGGTGGCAGGCGAAGACCCGGTGCCACTCGGATGAGGGTCCGGGTCTCGGAGATACAACCCCGCCCACGATCCCCGGCTCGACACGGCGCGGTAACACTACCGCCGCCGCCGCTCCCGGGTCAACCCGCCACCGACCGGGCGGGGGCCCGTCCTCGCCGGCGGTTGCCGGGGGCCTCCGCGGGAGGGATCATGGGGGCCGTGAGGCGCGGCTGGAAGGCCCGCGAGCCAGAGTGGGGCAAGGTTCCGGGAGCTCCGGAGGACATCGAGTTCCTCCGGGGTCCCCAGCGGCGGAGCTTCGAGCTCTGGCGGGCCGTCCGGATCTTCTTCGAGTTCCTGCGGGGATTCCGGACCCTTCACTTCGCGGGCCCGTGCGTCACCGTCTTCGGCTCGGCGCGCTTCCCCGAGACGCATCCCTACTACGTCCTGGCCCGCCAGCTCGGGGCGCGCCTCGGGCGCGCCGGGTTCACCGTCATGACGGGGGGCGGCCCCGGCATCATGGAGGCGGCGAACCGGGGCGCGCGCGAGGTCGGGGGCCGCTCCGTCGGCTGCAACATCGAGCTGCCGCAGGAGCAGCGCCCGAACCCCTACCTCGACTTCTGGCTCACCTTCCGCCACTTCTACGTGCGGAAGGTCATGCTGGTGAAGTACTCCTACGCCTTCGTCGCGATGCCGGGCGGGTTCGGCACGCTCGACGAGATCTTCGAGACGGCGGTGCTGATCCAGACCGGGAAGATCCGGGACTTCCCGCTGGTGCTCATGGGCCAGGAGTTCTGGCAGCCGCTCCTCGACTTCGTCGAGGTGCGCCTCCTCCGCGAGGGGCTCGTGGACCCCGCCGATCCCAAGCGCTTCACGGTCACCGACTCGGTCGAGGACGCCGTCGCGGTGATCGTCGACGCCGCGACGCGCCGCTTCGGGCTGAGCTACCGCCCGCCGGTCAAGCGGCGCTGGTTCCTCTGGGAATAGCCCCCCGCGGCGCCCAGGGCCGTCGAACGCGGCGGCGGTGCGCAAGGTCTCCGGCGCAGGACGCAGTGGGACCCCTTCCGCCGCACCCGCCGCAGCGCGCGCTGCGGCGGGTCGCGGAACGGGTGACAAGTCCGGAGCCGGAGACCTTGCGCGCCGCCGATCACGCTCCGGAACGGGCCGCAAGAG
>CAVVOZ010000023.1:0-74865 GCA_963749975.1 uncultured Candidatus Rokubacteria bacterium
CAGGACGGACGCGAGCACGAAGCCCAGCAGGATGACGAAGCACGACGCGCCGATGTGGGTCCAGAGCGTGCCGTCCGCGCTCAGCTCCACCGCGGCCAGCACAACCTGATGGGGCGCCGGCAAAAACTCGGGGCGCACGTGCCCGCCGTAGGTCAGGAACGCCCAGCCGCCCAGGACCACGACGACGGTGAGAGCGCTGGCGACGACGTAAACGCCCGCCGGAATCGGCTCCTTCGGCGTCAGCCAGCTCGCCATAGGTCACGCCGCGCGAGCGGAAGCGGCCGGCGGGTCCTGCCGCCGGCTCGCCCCCGCCGCGCTGGGGCCCTCGCCGGCGTCACCCGCCGGAACCGTCCGTCTCGACGGCTACTTCACGAAGGAGTGGTTGACGAGGTCCTTCGGCGCGAACTTGCCCTGGAGCTTCCCGAACCCTCCCCAGATGTCGAGCGCATTCTGGACGACCTTGTAGAGGTCACCGGGCTTCTGCGCGGTGCCGAAGAACTTCACGTTCGCCCGCCTGATTGTAGAACTTCACGCCGGTGAGGACGTCGGCGAACACCTTCGGGTCCTTGAGCCAGTCGCCGACCGCCTTGGCCATGATCTCGTTCGACTCGGCCGGGTTCTTCTCCCAGTAGGCCACCGCCTTGTTCCAGGCGTTGACCACGCCCTGGATCTCCTTCCCCCGCTTCTCGATGACGTCCCGCCGGAAGATCAGGACGTCCGTGATCAGGCCCGGCGTCTTGGACGAGTCGACGAGGATCTGGCCGTGCGGCGCCGCCTTGCCCTTGGAGAGCCACGGCTCCCACGTCACCGCCGCGTCGACCTTCTCCGCGACGAACGCGGCGCCCGCGTCGCCCTGCTTCATGTTGACGACCTGGACGTCCTTCTGCGACATCCCGGACTCCTTGAGCAGGACGTTCAGGAAGAACTGGGAGACCGAGCCCTCGTTGACGGCCACCTTCTTGCCCTTGAGGTCCTTGACCGACTTGATCTCCTTGCGCGCGACGATGCCGTCGCCGCCGGCCGAGTCGTCGAGGGCGAGGACGTACTGGAACTCCTTGCCGGTCTTGAGGTAGAGGACCATCGTGTCGATCGTCGAGACCACTCCGTCCAGCCGCTCCGCCGCCATCGCGAAGAAGCCTTCCTTCGGGTCCTCGACGTTCACGAGCTGGACCTCGACCTTCTCGTCCTTGAAGAACCCCTTCTCCTGGGCGAGGAAGAGCGGCCCGTAGCCGACCCAGATCGAGTACCGGATCTTGAGCGGCTCGGCGGCGGCCACGCCGGCCACCGACAGCGAGAGCAGGACGCCGATCGACAGCCACGCCAGTCTTCTCACGTGTGCTCCTCCCTTCCGGGTATGAGGGTGCGGCCTCGCCGGGCGCGGCCCCGGCCGGTCAGCGCGTCGACGGACGGAGCCGGCCGGCGCCCAGGAGCTCCCGCGCCCGGTGAAGCGCGGCAGCGAGGGCGGCGATGTCGTCGGCTCCCGTGTGGACGAAGAAGCTCGCGCGGGCAGTCCCCGCCACCCCGAGCCGCCGCATGAGCGGCTGGGCGCAGTGGTGACCCGCCCGCACGGCCACGCCCTCCGCGTCGAGCGCGGCGGACAGGTCGTGCGGATGGACGCCCGGGAAGTTGAAGGACAGGACACCCGCGCGGATCTCCGGATCGCGGGGGCCGTAGATCTCGAGGTCCTCGACCTCGCCGAGGCGGGCGAGCGCCTCCCCGACGAGCTCCGTGTCGTGCCGGCGGACCGCCTCGCGGCCCAGGCCCTCCACGTAGTCGATGGCCGCGCCCAGGCCGATCGCCCCGGCGATGGGAGGCGTGCCCGGCTCGAAGCGCCACGGGAGATCGTTCCAGGTCGCGCGGTCGAGCCAGACCTCGCGGATGATCTCGCTCCCCCCGAAGAACGGCTCCAGCGGCTCCAGCACCTCGCGCCGACCGTAGAGCACGCCGATGCCGGTGGGGGCCCCGAGCTTGTGCCCGGAGAACGCGTAGAAATCGGCGCCGAGCGCCGCCACGTCGACCGGGAGGTGCGGCGCCGCCTGGGCGCCGTCGAGGAGCACCCGGGCCCCCGCCGCCTGCGCGCGCTCGACGATCTCCGCGACGGGGTTGATCGTGCCGAGCACGTTCGAGACGTGGGCGAGCGCCACGAGCCGCGTCCGCCGCGTGAGGAGACGCTCGAACGCCGGGAGGTCGAGGATCCCCTCGTCGGTCACGGGCACGTGCCGGAGCCGGAGCTTCCGCTCGCGGGCGAGGAGGATCCAGGGCACCAGGTTCGAGTGGTGCTCCATCTCGGACAGGAGGATCTCGTCCCCCTCGACGAGCGCCCGCCGCGCCCAGGTGTGGACGACGATGTTGATCGCCTCCGTCGTCCCCTTCGTGAAGACGATCTCCTCTCGCTGCCGCGCCCCGAGAAAGGCCCGCACCCGGTCCCGGGCTCCCTCGTAGAGCTCCGTCGCCTCCTCCCCCAGCGTGTGGATCGACCGGTGGACGTTGGCGTTGGACCGCTCGTAGAAGAGCCGCACCGCGTCGAGGACCGGACGCGGCTTCTGGGCCGTCGCCGCCGAGTCGAGGTAGACGAGCCGGCGTCCCTCGATCGTGCGGGAGAGGATCGGGAAGTCCGGACGGACCCGGTCGGCGAGGCTCACCGTCGCTCTCCCGCGATGCCCGAGGCGCCCGGGCCGGCCGGCGCCGCGTCACGTCCGCGGGCTGCCGCGATGCGCTCGGCGCCGGCGCCCAGCGCCCCGCGCAGCACGGCCAGCGGCAGGGAGACACACGGGAGCCGGGACGCCCGGATCGGCGCCTCGAGCGCCGTGAGCAGCGCGTCCCGCTCGAGCCCGAGCGCCTCGGTCACCGAGTGGCCCTCCACCATCTCGGCCAGGAGATCGGCGGAGGCCGTCGCGATCGCGCAGGCGTCCCCCTGGAAGCGGACGGTCTCCACCTCGCGGTCGGCGCCGAAGCGAAGCTCGACACGAAGGCGATCGCCACAGAGAGGGTTGACGTCCTCGTGGACCGCATCGGCCCCTGGCAGCTCCCCGAAGTGGCGCGGATGCCGGAAGCGCTCGAGGATCACGCCGCCGTAGAGCGGGGCCGTCACGCGCGCACCCTAGCACCCTGAACCGGACCGGTCAACCACGACGCTTGTTTAGACATCACTCTCTCGTGAACTGGATGACCTAGCCGTGCCCGGCTACTCCGGGAGCGTGCCGCGATCACGCCCGGCGCGGTAGGGCGGGAACCGGAAGGCCATCTCGCGCCCGAGAAGACCCCCGTGACCGTACGCGGCGAGGTCCTCCGGTCCGACGGTCTCCCCCGCCAGGAGGCGCGGGAGCAGCAGGTCGAAGAGGGTCGCCTGGGAGAACATGCCGCACCCCGGCATGCCGAGCACCGGGATCGACCCGACGCGCGCAACCCACAGGAGACTCCCCGGGTGCGCCGGCACGCCGTTCCGGATCGAGCCGGCCACCGATTCCCTCGAGCGCCGTGAAGACGGGATCGAGCGGATCGAGCGCGTTGGCTCCGGCGACCACGACGATGCGCGCCCCGGCGGCGATCGACTCCTGGACAGCCTGACCCAGCGCTGCGGTCTCGGCCTCCGGATAGGCGAGACCCGCCAGGGGCGCCCCGAACCAGTCGAGCTTCTCGCGAAGGACGGCCTCGAACCGCGCGCGGGCCCGGGGCGAGAGACTGGCCGGCGCGACCGCGCCCACGGGCTGCCCGTGGAAGGAACCCACGGCCACGCATCCGCCGGTCTGCCGGCTGCGCTCCTCGACCTCGCGGACCACGCTCTCGGCGACGACCAGGGGTGTGACCTTCGCGCGCGCGACCACCTCGCCGGCGTCGACCACCTGGCCGTCGAAGAGCGTGTAGACCGACACCCCCTCGAGGCCGTTCACGGCAGCAAGGGAGGCGGTCGCCGACCCGCAGGATCCCCCGCTGCCCCGCGACGATCGCCCACTGGCCGCTCGCCGAGTCCCGGACCGAGACACCCGCGCCGGCGACGGCACGGGCCACCCGCTCGCCGGCCGGATCCTCGTGGAGGTCGCCGGGCTCCATCTCGAGGAGGTGAACCTCCTCATGGGAACCGGCGACGAGCCGTGCGGCGCCGGCCGGGTCGAGGCGATCCCCCTTGCGTCCCAGCAACGCGCCCGCCGCGTCGCGGACGTCGTGGGCCAGCACCCAGCCGACGAGGCGCTCCGCGCTCGCATCGGAGGGAACGAGGGCGTGGGCCTTCACGCGCAGGACTCCGGCGTCGCCGCGAGCTCGGTCGGCGCGGCATCGGCGGCGACCGAGACCGGCCGGGCCGGCTTGGCCAGCGCGAGCGGTCGGCCCGTGCCGCCATAGCGGGACGCGACGATCTCGGCCAGGATCGCCAGCGCGATCTCGGGCGCCGTCTTGGCGCCGAGATCGAGGCCGATCGGCACCCGGATCCGCGCGAGGGATTCCTCGGACACTCCCTCCTCGCGAAGCATGCGGAGGATCGCGTCCCCGCGGCGGCGGCTCCCGAGCATGCCGATGTAGCCCACCTCGCCGGCGAGCGCGTGGCGAAGCACGGGCAGGTCGTACTTGTAGTCGTGCGCCACCAGCACGAGCGCCGTCGTCGGGTGCAATGGAATCCGCCGCACGAGCTCCGAGGGAATCCCGACCAGGAGCTCGTCCACGTCGGGGAACCGCTCGCGGGTCGCGAGCCGCGGACGGCCGTCCACGACGACCGTGCGGTACCCGAGGGACCGCGCCAGGGTCACGAGCGGCATCGCGACGTGACTCCCACCCACGACCAGCAGGGTCGGCGGCGGCAGGTGCACCTCGACGAACACCCGCACCGCCTCGCCCGGGCCGAGCCCCACGGTCCGCGAGACGCCCGTCGTCAGGGGCCCGCGAGCGGCCGCAGGAGCGGCCGCGTCGAGCGCCGGATCGCCCAGCGATCCGACCCGGCGCCCGTCGTCGAGGAGCAGGAGCTTCGCGCCGGCGTCGGGCGGGTCCATCCGCGTGAGGATCGCCCCCGAGCGCCCGGTCGCGACGTGGCTCCGGAGCGTCTCGTAGAGCGCGAGCGCGCCGTCCGGCGCCGGCCCCGCGCCGAGGGTGACCGGCTCGAGGAAGACCTCGATCGTGCCCCCGCACGTGAGCCCGATCTCCCAGGCGTCCTCGTCCCCGAGGTCGAGCGAGAGGAGCTTCGGCCGCGCCCCCGAGAGGACGTCCTCGGCCTCCGCCATCACCTCGGCGTCCACGCAACCGCCGATCGTCACCGACCCGAGGATGCGGCCATCCTCTCCCACCCACATCTTCGCCCCTTCCTTGCGGGGCGTGGTGCCGTGGGTGCTCACGAGGGTGGCCAGGGCCGCCTTGCCCTGGGCCTGGCGGAGGGAGTCGATCTGATCGAAGAGCTCGCTCATGGCGCCTATTGTAGCAGCGGCCCGGCGGACGGGGGGCGCGCTACGGCCGCGCGATGCGAGTCGCGAGGTCGCTCAGCAATGACGCCGGCAAGGACGGATCGAGCGCCCGGGCCGCAGCGAGGTGCCGGGCAGCCTCCCCGGTATCCCCGTTCTCGAGCGCGAGGCTGGCGAGACCAGCTGGCACGCGGCGCGGGCCGCGGCAGCCGGCCGAGGGATATCGCCGCGCCCAAGCGAGCCGCGGCGCTGGGCGCGCAGCGCGATCCGCGGCGGCCGCCGTACGCGCCGACCTTCCCGCCGTCCTCGCGGTAGATCGCCACGACGCTCGGGTCGCGGCGGCATGTCCGGCCGGTAGTCCGGCCAGCGGCTCCCGGGACTCGCGTACGTGACCTTGTCCACGAGGCCCGGGTGCTGGATCGCCACGAAGAAGGTCCGGTTGTCCGGCGTGAAGGCCGGCCCGCAGACCTCGCATCCGGTCGGGGCCGACAGGAACTGGAGCGCGCGACCGCGAAGCGGCCCCTCCGTGTCCACCATGAAGACGGCGTCGTTGGGGCCCAGCGTATCGTCCATCCCGTCGGTCGCGACCCAGAGCCGTCCCTGGTCGTCGAAGGCGAAGTTGTCGGGTGTGGCCAGCGGGCTGACGTCCGTCCGTCCCTGATAGTAGGCGCCGTGGCTCGTGTCCCGAGGATCCCCGCAGAGGATCAGGATCTCCCACCGGAACCGCGTGCTCGCGTGGTCCCCACCGTCCTCGATCAGCTCGAGGATGTGACCGAACTTGTTCGCCGGCCGCGGATTGGCCTTGTCCACTTGCTCGGGCTTGCGGGTCTCGTTGCCGGTGAGCGCGCAGTAGACCTTGCCGGTCCGCGGGCTCGGCTCCACGTCCTCGGGCCGGTCCATCTTGGTGGCGCCCACGAGGTCCCCCGCCCCTCGCGTGTTGACGGCGACCTCGGCCTGGGAGGCGAACCCGTTGGCAGGCGTCAGCGGACCCTGACCCTGGACGAGCGGGAGCCACTCGCCGGTGCCGTCGTCGTGGAACCTCGCCGCGTAGAGGACACCGCTGTCCAGCAACGCCGTCGCCGCGGCCCGGTTCGCCGGGTCGTACCGGTCGGTGGCCACGAACTTGTAGAGGTACTCGAAGCGGGCGTCGTCCCCCATGTAGGCCACCGGCCGACCGTCCCTCGACAGGATCACCGTCGCGCCCTCGTGCGCGTACCGTCCGAGCGCGGTGTGCTTGATCGGGGTCGAGGAAGGATTGTAGGGATCGATCTCGACGACCCAGCCGAACCGGTTCGGCTCGTTCGGCTCCTTCGCGAGGTCGAACCGGTCCTGGTAGAGGCCCCAGGACATGTACCGGCCCCGCCCCGCGATGCCGTATCGCTGGTGGAGCTTCCCGACGCTCGCGTCGGCGGCCTTGCCCCGGAAGTAGTTGTAGATGTTCTCCTCGCCGGTGAGGATCGTGCCCCAGGGCGTGACGCCGCCGGCGCAGTTGTTCAGCGTGCCCAGGACCCGCGTGCCGGTCGGATCCGCGCTGGTCCGCATGAGCGGGTGCCCCGCCGCCGGTCCCCGGACCACCATGGGCGTGGCGCCCGTGATCCGGCGGTTCAGGGCCGAGTCCCGCACGACGCTCCACTCGCCCTGAGCGCCGCGCACGATCTCGACCACGGTGAAGCCGTGAGCGGCGACCTCGACCTCGCACATCTCCCGGGTCCTCTCGGACTTCCCGTCCCAGGCGGACCACATCAGCTCCGGGCGCGCGTTCTCGTGGTTCACGCCGAGAAGGCCGCGCGTCGCCCCGTCGCTCCCCGGGGGCAAGCGGCAGGAAGCCGATGAAGTCGTTGTCGTAGCCGAACTGGCGCTCCTGGCGGGCCGCGGTCTGGGCGGCGGGATCGAGCTCGGCAGCACCCGGAAAGATCGGGTCGCCCCAGCGCAGGAGCACCGAGTGCTTGTAGCCGGGAGGCAGCAGGAGCTTGTCCTCGTTCGAGGCCGTCACGGGCGTGAAGGAGCTCGTCCCCTGGGCCTCCGCCGCGCGCCGCAGGACGAGCTTGGTCGCTGCGAGCGTCGCCAGACCAGCCCCGGCGCCGGCAATGAACCCGCGGCGCGAGAGCCGGGCCGCGAGGATCGAGCGGAAGGTCGGGTTCGAGGTCGGGTTCACGGGCGTCTCGTCGTCCAGGGCGTCGTGGTCGGGCCGTTCCATCGCGAGCCTCCTTCGATCCTGGGGCGATCCTGGGGCGATCCGTGAGCGATTCCTGCGGCAATCTCTGCGTCGATCCCTCCGGTCAGGGCTTGAGGTGCCGGGCGAGCGCCCGGAAGGACTCGAGGTTGTGGGCCGGCAGGAAGGCGTCGATCTCCGGCAGCGCGGCCTGCATCCCCTGCGTGAGCGGCTGGTAGTCCGGGCTCCCGAGAAGGGGGTTCAGCCAGATCAGCTTGCCGGCGCGCCGGCGCATCGTCCGGAGCGCCTCGGCCAGAATCGCGGGCTCGCCCGTGTCCCAGCCGTCCGAGAGCACGATCACCACGGTGTCGCGGTCGAGGAGCTTCGGCCATCCCGCGTTGAAGGCGCGGAGGCTCTCGCCGATCTTCGTCCCGCCCGACCAGTCCCGGACGTCGCCCAGCCGCGCGAGCGCGCCCCGGTACGACGCGTGGCGGAGGTCCTCGGTGATCCGGTGGAGCCGCGTCGAGAACACGAACGTCTCCATCCGCCCGAGGTTGTTCTGCATCGCGTACAGGAACTGGAGGAGCAGCCGGCTGTAGAGGTCCATCGATCCGGAGACGTCGCAGAAGATGACGAGCTTCGTCTTCTGGATCTTCCGCTCGCGCCGGGCGAGGTCGATCAGCTCCCCGCGCGTGAGGGACAGCCGGACCGTGCGCCGGAGGTCCACCCGGCCGCGCCGGCGCGAGGGCTTGAGCCGCCGGCTCCGCCGGGTCGCCAGGCGCCGCGCGATCTGCGCGGCCAGGCGCTCGACCTCCGCCAGGTCGGCCGCCCCGAAGCTCGAGAAGTCCTTGCCCATCGTCGAGTCGAGGTCCGAGACGCCGGGGAGCCCGACGGGCTCGCCTTCCCCCTCGCCCACGTCGGTCCAGCCCGAGAAGTCGAGCGCGGCGTCCTTGGCCTTCGGGAAGTGGGCGTTGACCTGGGGCGCGTCGGGGGCCGCCATCTCTCCGGGCGGCGCGGCGGCGGTGGCCAGCCCGCCCCAGAACGCGTCGAAGGTCGCGTCGAAGACCGGGAACTCCTCGGGGCGAGTGGCGAGCACCGTCCGGAGCGCCCGGTGGACCTCGGCGCGGTCGCCGAGATCGACCACCTCGAGCGCCCGGACCGCGTCGTGGCTCTCGGACGGCGTGATCGCGAGCCCGCGGGCCCGCAGGAGGCGGCAGAACCGGACCGTGCCGGTCAGGAGATCGCGCGGACGCGGCGCCGCCGTGACCGTCATCGCCGTCCGGGAACCGGTCCCGGCGCCCCGGGTCGTCACGCCGGCGCGCCAGGGTCGTCACGCCGGAGCCCGGCTCAGCCCTCGAGCAGCTCGGAGAGCCGCCCCGCGGCGAGATCGGCCTCGATGCGCTTGACGTCGTCGACCTCCTTCAGCACGCAGCCGAGCGTCTCCCGCACGAGCTCGGCGTCGAGGTGGTCGGCGTGGAGGGCGACGAGGGCCGCTCCCCAGTCGAGGCTCTCGGCCACCCCGGGAACCTTCTGGAGCTGCCGGCGCCTGAGGTTCTGCATGACCCGCGCGATCTGCCCGGCCAGCCGCTCGTTGAGCCCGGGCACCTTCGTCCGGAGGATGCGCACCTCCTTCTCGAAGGAGGGATAGTCGATCCAGAGATAGAGGCACCGCCGGCGGAGGGCGTCCGAGAGGTCGCGCGAGCGGTTCGACGTCAGCACGACGTCCGGCCGGTGCGCGGCCGTGATCGTCCCGATCTCCGGCACCGTCACCTGGAAGTCGGACAGCACCTCGAGGAGGAAGCTCTCGAACTCGATGTCGGCCCGGTCGATCTCGTCGATGAGGAGGACGGGCGCCCGGTCCGCCTGCGTGATGGCCTGGAGCAGCGGGCGCTTCAGGAGGAAGGTCTCCGAGAAGATGTCCGCCTCCTTCTCCGACACCGACCGCTCGTCCCGCTCCTCGAGCCGGATCCGGAGGATCTGCTTCGGGTAGTTCCACTCGTAGAGCGCCGTCGAGGCGTCGAGGCCCTCGTAGCACTGGAGCCGGATCAGGTTCGTCGCGCGGACCCGCGCGAGGACCTTGGCGATCTCCGTCTTGCCGACGCCCGCGTGGCCCTCGACCAGGAGGGGCTTCCGGAGCGTGGTCGCCAGGTGCACGGCCGTCGAGATGGCCGGGATCGGTGATGTAGGCGGCCCCTTCCATCAGGGCCTGGATCTGTCGGATCTCCTCGCGCATGCGGGCTCCTCGGTCGACGTGGTATTTGGGGGGCCGCCCCGGCCACCCCCAGCCAGACATTGTATCAGCGGGCGCCGCGGGGCTACTCCCCTCGCTCCCTCGCCCGGCGCGCCGCCTGGTAGTCCTCGGGAGTGTCGATGTCGGCCGGCATCGGGGTGTCGACGGACACCTCGGCGACCCGCGCGGGGTCGCGGGCGATCACCTCGCGCCCGCCCCGGTCGCCCGTCACGGCCCGCAGCTCACCGAAGAGCGCGGCCGCGAAGAGGACCGGGTTGCCCCGACCGTCCCGGTAGACGGGCACGGCGATCGGGCGGCCCGACGCCCGGAACGCCGCGACCAAGCGACGGATGACGTCCGGATCCGGCAGGGGCTGGTCCCCGAGGGCCACGACGGCGGCGTCCGTCCCGGGCCGGAGCGCATCGAGGCCCGCCCGGAGGGACGTCGACTGCCCCTCGGCGTAGCGGGGATTCACCACGGTCCGCACGGGCAGCGGGGCCAGGGCGAGGGCGACCGCCTCCGCGTCTCCGCCCAGGACGACGACCGTGTCGTCGAGCCGCGCCGCGAGCACCTGCTCGACCGCGACCCGGACGAGAGGCCGCCCGTCGGCCATCGGGAGCGTGAGCTTCTGCCGCCCCATCCGGGTCGACGTCCCGGCCGCGAGGACGATCGCCGCGATCACCGCGGACCTGCCCGGAAGCACGAAGGCCCGGGACGCTCCCCGTGGAGGGGCGCACCCGGGCCTCCGGCGTCCTGCGCGTCGCGGCCTACTTCGCGCCCTTGGCCCGCTCGACGGCGCGCTCGAGCGCCCGCCGCGTGTACACGCGCGTGAGGTGCGCCTTGTACTCGACCGAGCCCTGGAGGTCGGCGTTGATGTCGATGCCCTCGGCCGCCTTCTGGGAGGCCGCGGCGATCGTCGCCGCGTCGAGGGTCTTGCCGACGAGCGCCGCCTCGACTCCCTTGGCCCGGGTGGCGTGGGAGCCCACGCCCGTGATCCCCACGCGGGCCGCCGTGCACTTGCCGGCCGCGTCGAGCGTGACGGCCGCCGCCACGCCGCACACGGCGAAGCGGGACGCCGGGTGCGGGTGCTTCATGTACGCCGCGCCGCCGTGCCCCCCGGTCGGGATCCGGATCTCCGTCAGCACCTCGTCCGGCCCGAGCGCCGTGGTGAAGAGGTCCTTGAAGAAGTCGTCGACCTTGATCGTCCGCGCGCCCTTGGGACCGACCGCCTTGATCTCGGCGCCCGAGCGCCAGCATGACGGCCGGCCAGTCCGCCGCCGGGTCCGAGTGGGCCACGCTGCCGCCGACGGTGCCGTAGTTGCGGACCTGGGGATCGCCGATCAGCGCGGCCGCCTCGGAGAGCATGGGGCACTTCTGCCGGACCGCGGCGCTCGACTCGACCGCGAAGTGGGTGGCCAGCGCTCCGATCACGAAGTGGCCGCCCTCCTCCCGGACTCCCGAGAGGCCGCTGACGCGCCCGATGTCGACGAGGTGCTTCGGCTGGGCGAGGCGGAGCTTCATCATCGGGATCAGGCTGTGCCCGCCGGCCAGGAGCTTGGCGTCGTCCTTGTAGCGGGTCAGGAGGCCCACCGCCTCCTCGACGGTCGCGGCCCGGTGGTACTCGAAGCTCGCAGGATACATGGCGTCCTCCGCCCTCTGGGGCTAGTGCTTCGCCTGGATGGCCGCCCAGATCCGGGCCGGCGTGAGTGGCATGTCGAGGTGGCTGATCCCGAGCGGCGCCAGGGCGTCCATGACCGCGTTGGCCACCGCCGCCGTCGAGGCGATGGTGCCGGTCTCCCCCGCGCCCTTGATGCCCATGGGGTTCACGGGCGACGGCGTCACCGTCCGGTCCGTCTCGTAGGAGACGAGATCGTCCGCCTTGGGCAGCGCGTAGTCCATCATGCTCCCGCTCTGGAGCTGACCGTTCGAGTCGTAGGCCGCGTACTCGTAGAGCGCCTGGGCGACTCCCTGGGCGATCCCCCCGTGGACCATGCCGTCGACGATCATCGGGTTGATGACGTTCCCGACGTCGTCCACCGCCACGTAGCGCACGAGCTTCACCTTGCCGGTCTTGGCGCTCACCTCGACGATGGCGATGTGGGTCCCGAAGGGGAACACGAAGTTGCGTCGGGTCCCAGAAGGACGTCGCCTCGAGGCCCGGCTCGAGGCCCTTCGGCAGGTTGTGCGCCAGGTAGGCCATCAGCGCGACCTCGCCGAACGTCTTGACGCGACCGGGCGAGCCCCGCACCCCGAACTTGCCCTCCTGGTACTCGATGTCGGCCTCGCTCGCCTCCAGGAGGTGCGCGGCGATCTTCTTGCCCTTGTCCTTGATCTTCTCGATCGCGCTGTAGATCGCGGAGCCGCCCACGGCGGCCGAGCGGCTGCCGTAGGTGCCCATGCCGAACGGGAACTGCCCCGGTGTCGCCGTGGACGATCTCGACGTCCTCGAAGGGCACCTGGAGCTCGTCGGCCGCCAGCTGGGCGAAGGTGGTCTCGTGCCCCTGGCCGTGGCTGTGGGAGCCCGTGAAGACCGTGATCTTCCCGGTCGGGGTGACGCGCACCTGCGCGCTCTCCCACAGGCCCGCCTGGGCGCCGAGCGCGCCCGCCACCGCCGAGGGCGCCGGCCCGCAGGCCTCGATGTAGGTCGCGAAGCCGATCCCCAGGTACCGCCCCTTCTTCCGCGCGGCCTCCTGGTCGGCCCGGAACTTCCGGTAGTCGATCATCTGGAGCGCCCGGTCGAGCGCCGGCTCGTAGTTGCCGCTGTCGTAGAGGAACGCCACCGGCGTCTGGTACGGGAACTCCCCGGCCGGCACGAGGTTCTTCCGCCGGAACTCCGCCACGTCCATGCCGATGGCCTTCGCCGTCAGGTCGCACATCCGCTCGAGGAGGTACGTCGCCTCGGGCCGTCCCGCACCCCGGTACGCGTCGACCGGCGTCGTGTTGGTGAGGGAGCCGATCACCTCGCAGTAGATCTCGGGGATCTTGTACGCCCCCGAGAGGAGCGGCCCGTAGAGGAAGGTCGGGATGAGCGGCGCGAACGTCGAGAGGTAGGCTCCGAGGTTCGCGTTCGTGTGGACCCGGAGGGCGACGATCTTGCCGTCCCGGTCGACCGCCATCTCCGCCTCGGTGATGTGGTCCCGGCCGTGGGCGTCCGTGAGGAACGACTCGCGGCGCTCCGCGGTCCACTTCACCGGACGCCCGAGCTGCTTCGACGCCCAGGAGACGGTGACCTCCTCCGGGTAGAGGAAGATCTTGGAGCCGAACCCGCCCCCGACGTCCGGCGCGATGACGCGGACCTTGTGCTCCGGCATCCCGAGGACGAACGCCGCCATGAGCAGCCGGTGGACGTGGGGGTTCTGGGAGGTGACCCAGAGGGTGAGCTCGCCCGTCGCCGAGTTGTACGAGGCCATCGACGCCCGCGGCTCGATGGCGTTGGGGATGAGGCGGTGGTTGATCAGGCGCTGCTTGACGACGCGGACGGCGCCCTTGATCGCGGCGGCCGTCTTGTCCTTGTCGCCGATCGACCAGCGGAAGCTGACGTTGCCGGGCGCGTTGTCGTGGATCTGGGGCGCCCCCGCCTGCACGGCCTTCTCGCCGTCCGTCACCGCGGGGAGCACGTCGTAGTCGACCACGACCTGGTCCGCGCCGTCCCGGGCCGCGTACGGCGTCTCCCCGATCACGACCGCCACCGCGTGCCCCACGAAGTTGACCTTGTCCGTGGCGACCCCGCGGAACTCGGGGATCTTGATGTCGGGGAGGAGCCAGCCGCACGGCAGCGGGCCGACGCCGCCCTGCGCCATGTCCTTGCCGGTGTACGCCGCCACGACCCCGGGCATGCCCTTGGCCCGCGAGAGGTCCACCCGCCGTATCCGGGCGTGAGCGTGCGGGCTCCGCACGAAGGCGGCGTACGTCTGGCCGGGCAGCTTGACGTCGTCGGTGTAGAGGCCCCGCCCGGTGATCATCCGGGGGTCCTCGCGCCGCTTGATGCTCGAGCCGAAGAGCTTCGCCTGTGCCATGGCCGTCTCCCCCGTCCCTAGGCCATCTTCTCCGCCGCGTACTGGATCGCCTTGACGATGTTGTGATAGCCGGTGCAGCGACAGAGATTGCCCTCGAGGAAGTGGCGGATCTCGGTCTCGCTCGGCTTCTTGTGGCGCTGGAGGAGCTGGTAGGCCGTCATGATCATGCCGGGCGTGCAGAAGCCGCACTGGAGCCCGTGCTTCTCCCAGAAGGCGTCCTGGATCGGGTGGAGCTTGCCGTCCTTGGCGAGCCCCTCGATCGTGAGGATGTCGGCGCCGTCGGCCTGGACGGCAAACATGTTGCACGCCTTCGTCGAGCGGCCGTTGACCATGATCGTGCACGCCCCGCACTGGCTCGTGTCGCAGCCCACATGCGTCCCGGTGAGATTGAGGACGTCGCGCAGGTAGTGCACGAGCAAGAGACGCGGCTCCACCTCGGAGGTATGCGCCGTCCCGTTGACCTTGACCTGAATCTTCACCGCTGGACCCCCCATTGGGTTGCGAGCGTGGAGCGCCTCACGCGGTGGCGGACTTGTCGAGCTCCGCCTCCAGCGCCGAGAAGAACTGCGACATGAGCATGCGGCCGGCGGCGCCGACCAGGCGCTGGCCGACGGCCGCGATGAGTCCGCCGACCTGGGCCTCGGCCTTGATCGTGGCCAGGGTCCCGCCGTCCTGCTCCTCGAGGGTCAGCCGCCCCTCCCCCTTGACGAAGCCCGGGCGGCCGGTGCCCTCGACGCGGAGCGTGTACCCGTCGGGCTCCCGCTTGTCGGTGATGGCGAGCCGGCCCTGGTACGTCCCCTTCACGGCCGCCACCCCGACGGACAGGGTCGCCTCGAACTCGTCCGGCCCGACGGGCTCGAGCCGCTCGCACCCGGGCGTGGCGCGCGCGAGCACACCGGGATCGTTGAACAATGCCCACACGCGATGACGCGGGGCCTTGAAGTGATGGCTACCGTCGAGGGTCATTGAGTCCGCCGGCCACGAGGCAGAGGTACCCTACCGCCGCCCCGGAGACACTGTCAAGGTGGAACCTCCCGACCCGGCATCGCGTCACCGTCAGGCACGGTGCGCCGACGGTCACCAACGCGCCACGCCGACCTGATCGAAGAAACCCGCGATCTGGACGGCCAGCCCGCCCACCCAGAGGAGCCACCCCGCCATGGCGCCGAAGCGGATCGCCGCGGGCCAGCGCTGACGCGGGATCTCGATCCCGTCGCCGGCCTGTGTCCACCAGAGGGCGATCAGCAGCAGGAGGCCCCCTCCCAGGAACGTCATCGCGAGCCCCGCGTTCACCACCGTGAAGACCGGCACCGCCATGCCCGGGATTCCCGTCATCCGTCGCTCCCTCCCGTCCGCCCGCCCGGAGGCGGGCCAGTTCAGTCCCCTCGCGCCCCTCGAGCGGCCGCGTCGGCCTCGATCGCCCGGAGCCCCTCCAGCCGCACCGTCTCCAGCACCTCGCGGACCGGCCGCCCCTCGGCGTCGGCGATCCGGCGCACCTCCTCGAACTCGGGCGTGACCGTCACGACGCGGCCGCCGAGCGTCGAGATCTTGAACGTGACCGGCCCGAACGTCGTCGGGAGGCGCACCAGCTCCCGCGGGAGCCGGCGGCGCCGGACCTCGCTCCAGCGGACCCCGATCGTCGTCGTCTCCCGGAACAGCACGTCCGCGAGCCGATCCGCGAGCTCCGGGGGCGCGAGCGCCGTCAGCACGGTCCCGGGGCGGCTCCGCTTCATGACCACGGAGGTGAGGTACACGTCGAGCGCGCCGGCCGCCAGGAGCCGCTCGACGAGCGGCTCGTAGAGCTGGGGCGACATGTCGTCGATGGTCGTCTCGACGCTCACCAGCGTCTCCACCTCGCCGGGCTCCGGGTCCCCGGGCGCCGTCTGCCCCACGAGGACGCGCAGGAGGTTCGGCACCGGCAGCTCCCGCGTCCCCGCCCCCCAGCCGATCCGCTCGAGGGTCATCGCCGGCAGGCGACCGGGCGTCCCGAGCGTCGTGAGGATGGCCGCCCCCGTCGGCGTGACCAGCTCCGCGGCAACCCCGTTGTCGTACACCGGGAACCCGCGGAGCAGCTCGGCCGTCGCCGGCGCGGGGACCGGAAGTCGCCCGTGCGCCGTCTGCACGGTGCCGCCACCGATCGGCAGCGGCGAGACGTGCACCCGGTCCACGCCGAGGGCATCGAGGCCAGCCACCGACCCCACCACGTCGACGAGGGTATCGAGATCGCCCACCTCGTGGAAGTGCACCGCGTCGACCGGAACCTGGTGCACGCGCGCCTCGGCCTCGGCCAGCCGCTGGAGGACGGCCCTCGCGCGCGTCTTCACGGTGTCCGGCAGGGTCGAGCGCGCGATGGGTCGCAGCATGTCGTCGAGGGTGTGGAAGCGGCGAGCCGGGTCCGTGCGCACCACGAGGTGGGTACCGCGGAGCCCCCCGCGCTCGACCGCCCGCGCCTCGAGGCGCCAGCCCTCGACCCCGAGGCTCGCCAGCGCGGTCTCGAGCGCGCCGAGCTCGCACCCGGCGTCGACGAGGGCGCCGAGAACCATGTCCCCGCTCGCCCCCGACGGACAGTCGAAGTACGCGATCCTCATGGTGGAGCTGGCCGCGCTTCCTCACGCGGGCTTGAAGCTCCGGTCGAGCTGCACCTCGAGGACGGTCGGACCGGGCGTGGCAATGGCCCGGCCGAGCGCCGGCCCCACGTCGGCCGCCTTCTCGATCCGCTCGCCCCGCACGCCGAGCGACTCGGCCAGGCGCACGAAGTCGACGCGCGGGTCCTCGAGGTCCATGGCGATGTACTGGTCGGCCTGGGCCGCGAAGCCCTTCATCGCATGGATCCGCTGCTTGAGGATGCGGTAGGAGGCGTTGTTCAGGATCACGAAGGTGACGCCGAGGCGGTAGCGCGCCGCGGTCCAGAGCGCCTGGCAGGTGTACATGGCGCTCCCGTCGCCGATCAGGGCCACGACCGGCCGGTCGGGGAGCGCGAGCTTCACCCCGATCGCGGCGGGCAGGCCCCAGCCGATCCCGCCGCCCCGGAGCCCGAAGAAGCTTCGCGGATCGTCGCTCCGGACGAGCGTGCGAAGCCCTCCGCTCGAGGAGATCGACTCGTCGACCACGACCGCCTCGGGCGGGAGCGCGTCGGCGACGGCGCTGATCGCGGCGAGCGACGTCATCGGCACCCGCTGCGCCTCGGCCCGGGCCCGGGCTCGGAGCTCCTCGACGTGGCGCGTCTTGGCGGCGCGGGTGGCCTCCAGCCGCTCGCGCGCCTGACGTCGCCGGGCGGGGGTCATCCGCGCCTCGAGCGCCGCGAGGAGATCCGGGAGCGTCGCCTTCGGGTCGCCGAGAATCGCCACGCCCGTGGGGTAGTTCTTCCCGAGCTCCCAGGGATCGGTGTCGAGGTGGATCACCTCGAGGCCGGGCGGCATGGGATCGATGTCGGACGGGAGCGAGAGCGTCAGAAGGTCACCGCCGACCGAGAACAGGACGTCGGCCTCCGACAGCACCTGGCGCACCGCGGGCGCCACCCGGAGGAACGGGCCCCGGAACAGCGGATGCGACGACGGGAACGACGCCGTGTTCGCCACGCCCTCGGCGTAGACCGCCGCGCCGAGCGCTTCCGCCACGGCGACGAGCTCGGCGTGGGCGTCGCTGTATGCCACGGCGTCCCCCGCCAGGATCAAGGGACGCTCCGCCCGCGCCAGCGTCTCGGCGGCCGCCTCGACGGCCGCGCGGTCACCGCGGATCCGCGAGGCCACGCGCGTCGGCGCGCCCAGCTCGACGACGCCCTCGGCCTGGAGGACGTCCGCCGGCAGCGACAGGAAAACCGGGCCGGTCGGGGGCGCCAGCGCGGTCTTCGCCGCGCGGTGGACGAGACGCGGCAGGTCCTCGAGGCGGCGCACCTCCGCCGACCACTTCACGAAGGGGCGCGCGATCGGGGGGAGGTCGGCCCAGAGGATGGGCTCGGTGACGTTGAAGCTCTGATCGTGCTGGCCCGCGGTCACCAGGAGGGGCGTCCCCGCCTTCTGGGCGTCGTAGAGCATCCCGAGCGCGTTCCCGAGCCCCGGGGCCACGTGGACGCTGATGACGCCGAGCTTGCCCGAGGCCTGGGCGTACCCGTCGGCCATCGCCACGACCGCGGCCTCCTGGAGCGCCAGCACGTAGGTGAGCGCGGGCTCCTCGACGAGACCGTCCATGAGCGGGAGCTCGGTCGTCCCGGGGTTCCCGAACAGATACTCGACGCCCTCCTGCTTGAGAACGTCCAGGAAGGCGCGCTTGCCCGACGTGAGCGGCATGGAGGTCCTCCGGATCGGGGCCAACAATGAACTATGGGGACCATGGCGCCACCCTCGCGGCGCGCGGGTAGTGTATCAGGAACCGCCGGCGGGAGCCGCGCCCGGCCGGGGAACCGCGAGATCGTGACCCTGGGGAGTCGTCGACCCGAGCGCGGCGGCGCGCTGGAAGTGCGCCGCCGCCTCGGCCTCCCGCCCCACTCGCCAGAGCGCGGTCCCGAGGCTCTCGTGAGCGCGAGCCGATCTCGGATCGAGCTCCACCGCCCGCGTGAGCGAGGCCACTGCCCCGTCCAGCTCGCCGAGGTTGTAGAGGACGGTCCCGAGGTCCAGGTGCCCCTCGGCCCAGCCCGGCCGAAGCTCGACCAGACGACGGAATGGCCCGACCGCCTCCGCGAACCTGCCGTCGGAGGCCAGCGCGCGACCAAGGTTCAGGAAGGCCCCCGGGTGAGTCGACCACTCCCGCGCCGCCTCGCGGTACTGCGCCGCGGCGCCCGCGAAGTCGCGCCGCGCGGCGAGGGCCGTCCCGAGATTGGACCGCGCCACCGGCGAGCCGGGTACCACGGCCACGGCGCGCGTCCAGAGCGCCACTCCGTCCCGCCAGACCGCCGCCTGGCGCCAGCTCAGGACGCTCCACGCGAGCAGCACCGCCACGAGCGCGCCCGCCGCCACCAGGTCCAGACGGAACCGGCTTGCATGGCCGTCGCGCCCGGCTCGCCAGCCCAGCGCGACGGCTCCCCCCGCCACGAGCGCCCAGCCGAGGCACGCGAGGTAGGTGTAGCGATCGACAGCCCCGCGGAGACGCCCGAACGGCACGATCCCGGACATCGGCCCGAGCAGGATGAGATAGGCGATCCACGCAGCCAGGGCGCCGGGCCACCGGCGGCGCAGCGCGACCAGGACTCCCGTGATCGCCGCCGCCATGACGGCGCTCAGCAGAACGCCGGCGAGCATCGGTTCCTCTCTGGTCGGCATCGCGTAGATGGGGCTCAGGATCCCGACACCCACGCTCTTCCAGACGTAGAAGCCGGTGCTGTAGATGGCCCAGCCGAGCGCGATCAGGGGATCCCAGCCGGCGCGCGGGAAGTCCCCTACCTCCTCGCCCCGCGCGAGAAAGCCCATGGGCGTCGCGAGCGCTCCGACCACGGCGAACACGACCTTCTCCCTCCAGACGCCACGTGCCGCCGGTCCCCACCACCCCGCCGGGGGGCAGCCGAGCCGGCGGAGGGGATAGACGTCCAGGACCACCAGCACCGCCGGGAGGACCAGACCCGTCGCGCGCGCGAGGAGCGAGGCGACGAACAGGGTGAGGGACCCGGCGAGCCACGCCGCCGGCACCCTCCCGGTCTGCTGACCGCGCTCCCACCCCGTCACGTACACCAGGACCGCGAGGATGAGGAGCAGCCCGCCGAGCACGGTCCCTCGAGCGCTCACCCAGGCCACGGCCTCCACCCGGAGCGGGTGAACCGCAAAGATCAGCGCCGCCGCCGCCGCGCCCACGTCGACCCCGGCACGACCCGGGGCATCCGGTCGCAGCGCGTGACGCAGGAGGTGCCGGGCGAGCGCGAACACGGCGACGGCCGCCAGGACGTGCAGGATCAGGCTCGTCAGGTGGTAGCCGGGAGCGTGCAGGCCCCACAGCAAGCGGTCCAGGGTGTAGCTCATCCACGTCACGGGCATGAACTCGCCGAGGAGGTGGCTGCTCCAGGCGTACCGCAGCTCCGCCAGCCCCGCCCCACGGTGGTAGGGATTCTCCAGGAACATCCTGGGGTCGTCCCAGTTCACGAAGTCGTTCCAGACCGTCGGCAGGAAGACGACCAGCGTCCACACCGCCACGAGAGCCCCGAGGAGCCACGGGAGCCGCGCGGGGATTCCCGCCGTGGCCAGACGCCCTGCCCGCACCCTACCGGCTCCTCCCGATCAGGAAACGGGGGCGGAACGGCGTCGGGTCGCCGGGCCGGGGCACGCGGCCCCTACCGGATCTTGGCGGCGAGCTTGTTGATCCGATCGGCGAGGCAGGCGGCTCCGAAGCCGTTGTCGATGTTCACCACCCCGATCCCGGGCACGCACGTCGCCAGCATCGTGAGGAGCGCGGCGAAGCCTCCCTCCGAGACGCCGTAGCCGACACTGGTCGGCACCGCGATCACGGGCCGGTCGACCAGCCCGCCGACGACGCTCGCGAGCGCGCCTTCCATCCCCGCGACGACCACGATGGCGTTGGCCTCGAGGAGAAGCGGGTGCTGGGCGAGGAGACGATGGAGGCCGGCGACGCCGGCGTCGTAGACCCGCTCGACCCGGTTGCCGCGCACCTCGGCGGTCACGGCCGCCTCCTCGGCGATGGCGAGATCGGAGGTCCCCGCCGAGACCACGACGATGAGACCCACGCCCTCGGATGCCTCGGGATTCGCGACCAGGATGCGGGCGGTGGGGTGCCAGGCAATGCGGAGCCCGGCCTGGGTCGCGAGGGCATGCACCTCCGGCGTGGCCCGGGTGGCGAGGACGTTCGCGTGGGACTCGGCGAGCCGGGCGAGGATCGCGACGACCTGGTCCGCCGACTTGCCGGGGCAGTACACGGTCTCGGGCGCGCCCGCTCGGAGGGCCCGGTGCGTGTCGAGGCGCGCGTAGCCCAGGTCCTCGAAGGGGAGGCGCCGCAGTCGGGCGAGCGCCTCGTCGGGCGAGACGCCTCCCTGCTGGACCGCCAACAGGAGCTCCCAGAGCCGCTTCGGGTCCATCAGGCGGTCGTGCCCACGGTCGACCTGGCCGTCACGGGCACCGGGGTCAGCCCCCGCCCGCTCGGCGCGCGCGGAGCCTGATGAGAGCCTCGTTGAGGCTGCCCGACCGGAAGCCCCGGAGGTCGAGCGTCACGTGGACGAATCCCAGCTCCCCGAGCCGCTCGGCTAGGGCGTCGGCCCGCCCGTCCTCCCAGAGACGCCCCATCTCCTCGCGCGCGATCTCGAGCCGGGCGATCTCTCCATGGTGTCGCACACGGAAGTTCCGGAACCCGAGCGCCCGGACGGCCGCCTCGGCCCGGTCGACCTGGCGGAGCTTCTCGGCGGTGATCGGCGTGCCATAGGGAAAGCGCGAGGACAGGCACGCCATCGCCGGCTTGTCCCAGGTCGGGAGCTCGAAGGCGCGGGAGAGATCCCGGATCTCGGCCTTCCCGAGCCCCGCGTCGATCAGGGGCGCGCGGACGCCGCGCTGTCGGGCCGCAACCATCCCGGGGCGGTGATCGCCGAGATCGTCCACGGTCGCGCCGTAGACGAGGTGGCGCAGGCCCTCGGCCCGGGCGAGCGGCTCGAGACGCGAGAAGAGCTCCTCCTTGCAGAAGAAGCACCGGTTCGGAGGGTTGGCGGCGTACTCCGGGTTGTCGAGCTCCCGCGTCTCGATGACGACGTGACGGAGACCGATCCGAGCGGCGAGCTGACGGGCTTCCTCGAGCTCGCCCTCGGCGTAGCTCTCCGAGTCGGCGGTCACCAGGACGGCCCGCTGCCCCAGAGCCTCTCGCGCCGCCCATCCGAGGAGCGTGGAGTCCACGCCGCCCGAGAAGGCGACGGCGAGGCTCTCGAGCTCCCGCAGCCCGTCGAGCAAGCGGGCGTACTTGACCCGGGTCTCGGGGGGGACCCCGGCCAGGGCGCCGTCGGCGCTCGGAGCCTCAGGGCTCAACCTGCATCATCTCCCGGAAGGCGCGATAGCGCGCCTCGATGTCGGCCCGCGTCAGGCGCTTGAGGCGGTTCAGCGAGAAGTCCTCGACGGTGAACGAGGCGATCACGCTGCCGTACACGATGGCGCGCCGGAGCGCCGCCTCGTCCGTCGCCCCCGCGCCCGCGAGCACTCCCATGAACCCGCCGGCAAACGTGTCCCCTGCCCCGGTGGGATCGAACACGGATTCGAGCGGATACGCCGGGACGAAGAAGAAGCGATCGGGCGTGACCATGAGCGCGCCGTACTCGCCCCGCTTGACCACGACGACGCGGGGCCCCCATCCGAGGATCACGCGCGCCGCCTTGACCAGGTTGGGCTCCTCCGCCAGCATCCGGGCCTCGGTGTCGTTGACCAGGAGCGCGTCGACTTCGCGCAGAACCATCCGGAGGGCCTCGGGCTTCCCCTTGATCCAGAAGTTCATCGTGTCGAGCGCGCAGAGCCGCGGACGCTCCATGCTCCGGAGCACGTCCAGCTGGATCACCGGGTCGAGGTTGGCCAGGAAGACGAACGGGCAGCGGCGGAAGTGCCCGGGCAGCTCGGGCTTGAAGTCGGCGAGCACCCCCAGGCGCGTGTCGAGCGTCTTCGCCTCGTTCAGATCGTAGCCGTACTCCCCCGTCCAGCGGAAGGTCGCGCCGTCCGTGACCTGCACGCCGGTGAGGTCCACGCCGCGACCGGCCAGGAGCTCCAGGTGCTCCTTGGGAAAGTCGTGCCCCACCACGGCGACGAGCTTGACGTCCGTGAAGAAGGAGGCGGCGTAGGCGAAGAACGTGGCCGATCCCCCCAGAGCGTCGGCGACCTCGCCGAACGGCGTGCGGACGTCGTCGAGGGCCAGCGTGCCCGTCACCAGGAGGTCAGCCACGACGCGCTCCGCTGTCCTTCGGGCTCCTGGCCGCGCGCCGCGGGGTGCGGAGCGGCGCCGCCGGGCGACGCGGCCGCGTGGTCGGCGCCGGCGGGGTCGGCGGGAAGTACTTCCCGATCAGGAGGTCCAGCCGCCGCCGGGCCAACGGGGGGAACGCCGCCGGAGCCGTGATGACGGCGTTCCGGAGGAGCCCCGGACAGGCGCAGGTCCGGGGCCCGTGGAGCCGCGGGATGACGCGTCTCAGCACGTTCTTGGCGGTGGCGACGTTCTTCATGAGGTTCGCCACGACCGCCTCGACCGTCACCTCGGCCTCGGTCTCGTGCCAGACGTCGTAGTCCGTGACGAGCGCGAGCGTCGCGTAGCAGAGCTCCGCCTCGCGCGCCAGCTTGACCTCGGGGACGTTCGTCATCCCGATGACGTCGACGCCCCAGCCCCGGTAGATCCGGGACTCGGCCTTCGTCGAGAACTGCGGGCCCTCGATGCAGAGATACGTGCCGCCCCGGTGGACGGTCGCCCCGGTCTCGGCGGAGGCCGCCTGGAGCGCGCCCGCGAGATCGGGACACACGGGCTCCGCCATCGAGACGTGCGCCACGATCCCCTCCTCGAAGAACGAGGGGATGCGCCGCTTCGTGTGGTCGTAGAACTGGTCGGGAATGACGAGGTCGAGGGGCGCGATCTGCTCGCGCATGCTGCCGACCGCGCTGACGGAGATGACCCACTCCACGCCGAGCGCCTTCATCCCGTAGAGATTCGCGCGGAAGGGCAGCTCCGAGGGGATCAGCCGGTGGCCGCGCCCGTGGCGGGGGAGGAACACGATCTCGCGGTCGCCGAGGCGGCCGATGCAGTAGGCATCGGACGGATCGCCGAAGGGGGTCCGCACCCGGTGCCAGCGGACGTCGGTCAGGCCCTCCAGCTCGTAGAGCCCACTGCCCCCGATGATGCCCACTCGCGGCTCACCCATCGCTGACGAGCGCTCCTTCCAGTCTCGCCCCGTCCTGGCCGGTCACCCGGACTCGCGAGAACCCGCGCATGAGCGCGTCCGGCCCGGGGAAGGCAAGCTCCAGGTAGTTGTCCGTGAGACCGACGAGCCGCCCCGTCTCTCGCTCGCGATGCTCGAGGACGAGCACGGGAAGGTCGCGACCGATCTGGGCCCGGCGGAACCCGAGCTGCTTGGCGGCGCCGAGGCGCCGGAGACGGGCCGTGCGCTGCCGGATCGTCCCGGGCGGCACGCGGGGCGCCTGTCCGCGGGCCGCCTCGGTTCCCCGGCGGTCCGAGTACGAGAAGACGTGGAGATAGGTGAACGGCAGCGCCTCGACGAGCGCCTCGGTCGCGTCGAAGTCGGCGTCGGTCTCCCCGGGGAATCCCGTGATGACGTCGGCCCCGAGTCCGAGATCGGGGATCGCCCCCGCAAGGCGCTCGATCAGCGCGCGGTACATCCGGGTGTTGTACGGTCGCCGCATCGCCCGGAGCACCCCGTCGGAGCCGGACTGGAGCGGCACGTGGAGATGGCGACAGACCCGGCGCTCGCCGGCGACCAGCTCGACCAGCTCGTCGGTGAAGTAGGCGGGCAGCACGGATGACAGGCGCAGCCGGGCGAGCCCGCGGACGTCGAGGAGCCGCCGCACCAGGGCCGCCAGCGTCGTCCGGGGGCCGAGGTCCCAGCCGTAGTGGCCGAGGTCCACGCCGGTGAGGACGACCTCCGCGTAGCCGGCGCCCACGAGCCCCTCGATCTGCTCGACGACGGCCTCGACGGCCTGGCTCCGGCTCCCGCCCCTGGCGAACGGCACGATGCAGAAGCTGCAGCGGTGCTGGCAGCCGTCCTGGACCTTCACGAAGGCCCGTGTGTAGCCCGGCGTGAATCGTCGGACCGGGATGATCGGGAGCGGCCGTTCCAGGAAGACGTCGCTCACCTGCACGAGAGGGCGCGCGCGCTTCCGGGCCTGGTCGAGGAGGGCCGGCAGGGCGTGACGGTCCTGGGTGCCGAGGACCAGGTCCACCCCGGGGATCGCCGCGACCGCGTCCGGGTTGGTCTGGGCGTAGCATCCGGTGACGACGACCACCGCCTCGGGGTTCCGTGCGACGGCGCGGCGAATCGCCTGGCGATCGGAGTAGTCGGCCCGGGCCGTCACGGTGCAGGTGTTGATGACGTAGACCTGCGCCGGGGTCTCGAACGGTACCGTCCGGAACCCCCCGGCCTCCAGCAGCGCCTGGACCTCCGACGTGTCGTACTGGTTCAGCTTGCACCCGAGCGTCGCGAACGCGACGGTCACCGGGGTCGGTCCCCGGCGCTGGCTTCCCCTGGGCGGCGAATCCGCGACTGGCGTGGGCGTCACGGCGTTGCCGCTAGGAGGCGAGCTGGCCACACGCGGCGCCGACGTCCTCGCCCTTGGACCAGCGGATCGTGGCGGTGAGGCCGGCGGCGAGGAGCGCCCGCTGAAACGCGAGGATGCGCTCGGGCGGCGGCCGCCGGAAGCGGGCGCCGGGCCACTCGTTGAACGGAATCAGGTTGACCTTGGCCCGGAGGCCGCGGAGCCTGCGCACGAGCTGCTGGGCGTCCTCGGCGGAATCGTTGACCCTGTCCAGCAGCGTGTACTCGAACGTCATCCGCTGGCGGAACGGCAGGGGGAACCGCCGGCATGCCGCCAGGAGATCGTCGAGACCCCAGCCGCGGTTCACGGGCATGAGACCGCTCCGCACCTCGTCGGTCGCGGCATGGAGCGAGATGGCCAGGTTCACCCGGAGGTTCTCCTTGGCCAGGCGTTCCAGGCCCTGCACCAGCCCGACCGTGGACACGGTGATGCGGCGCGGCGAGAAGCCGAATCCGAGCGGCGCGATGAGGATGCGCAGCGCCTTCACCGTCGCCGCATAGTTGGCGAGAGGCTCGCCCATCCCCATGAAGACGACGTGCGTGAGCCGGGCCCCCGGCTCGAGAGTGGCCCGCGCCGCCCACACCTGCCCGACGATCTCGCCGGCGGTGAGGTTCCGCACGAGCCCCATCGTCCCGGTGAGGCAGAACGCGCACCCGAACCCGCAGCCGACCTGGGTCGAGACGCAGAGCGTCAGGCGGTCACCGTCGGGCATGATCACCGACTGGATCATCCGGCCGTCGCCGAGCCGGAGCCCGAGCTTGGTGCTTCCGTCCCGGGAGACGTGGCGCTCGCCGATGTCAGGTGGCGAGACGACGGCTATGGCGGAGAGCTGGTCGCGCAGCTCGCGCGGGAGGTCGCTCATCGCGCCGAAGTCGGCCACACCCTTCACGTAGACCCAGGTGGCGAGCTGGCGGCCCCGGTAGGCCGGCTGCCCGAGACCCTCGACGAGCGTCACGATCTCATCGGGAGTCAATTCGAGCAGGTTCGTCGCGGACATGGCGCCCTCAAGATACCGAAAGGGTGCAAGGAGGTCAAACCATCCACCGTTTCCGTGCGGTGTCGGTGGATAACACGTGGGCAACCCGCGCAAGTTCACGCCGTACAAGGCGCCCAGACCGCTTCGCTCAATTCGTCAGCATTGCGCCCGCCGCCGGTAGGCCGCAGCGCCGCTGCCAGCGGCAGGCTAGGTCTGTCAGGTCTGCCGCTCTCGCAGGCGTTCCGCTGCCGCGCCCCGCGCACGTTCCGCTCAGTGACCCGCGCCCGATCGTCCAGTGGCTGGCCGAGGTACTCCGAGCCGGACGAACCCCTCATCTTTCGACGTACGCAAGTGCGGCGGTGCGCCTCTGCGAAGCCGCGGGAGCCGCCAACATCAGCCTCGAGGGTGCCCAGTTCACGCTGAGCGGCGAGCCGGTCACGGAGGCCAGGCTCGGCGCTGTCCTCCGCGCCGGCGTGACGGCGGTACCGCAATACGGCGCCAGCGAAGCGGGCGGAACCATCGGCCACGGATGCTTGGCGCCGGAGGAAGCGGACGACCTCCACTTGTTTGACGATCTCCACGCGGTGGTTCAGCCCGAGGACCTGACAACGGATGCCAACCTGCCTCCAACCGCCTTGTTGCTCTCGTCGCTCCGGTCTACCGCTCCCTTTGTCTTACTGAACGTATCCCTCGGTGACCAGGCGATCTTGACACACCGGAATTGCGGCTGTCCCCTCGAGCGCCTCGGGTGGATGACACACATCAAAGCGATTCGGAGTTACGAGAAGCTCACGTCGGGAGGCATCCGCCTGTTCGACGCCGATCTGATCAGCGTGCTCGAGAAGGCACTGCCGGCCCGCTTCGGAGGTGGCCCAACCGACTTTCAGCTGATAGAGGACGAGGGCAAGGACGGCCAGCCTCGTCTGTGCCTCGTCGTGGATCCTGCCGTCGGTCCCCTGGACGCCAAGGGTGTCGCCGACGCTTTCCTAGCGGCGATCGGGGCCGGGTCCGGAGCGGAGCGAGTGGCGGGCCTGCTATGGCGCGACGCTGGTTTTCTCCACGTGGAGCGTCGACGTCCCGAGGTAGGTCCGGGGGGCAAGATCCTCCACCTCGTCACGCGTCGTGGTCCCGCTCTCTGACCCGGTTGTTTCGGCTGCGCCATCGGAGGACCACTGAAACCGTAGGCTGAACTGGCAGCCGCGGGGGGGCCGCCGGCGAAGAGTCAGCCGACCAGCCCGAGATACACGTCCATGAGGTTCGATCCCGTCGGGCCCGTCACCACCAGGTCTCCGAGCGCCGCGAAGATGGGATGGGAGTCGTTCTCGGCCAGGGCTCGTCGGACGTCGAGTCCCCGCCCGCGTGACCGCTCGAGCGTGCTGGGATCCACGACGGCACCGGCCGCGTCCGTCGGCCCGTCGCTTCCGTCCGTTCCGGCGGCGAGGACGACGACGTCCCGCATGGCCGCCAGCCCGGGCACGAGGGCCAGCGCGAATTCCTGGCACCGCCCTCCGGTGCCACGTCCCCGGACGGTCACGGTGGTCTCGCCTCCGGCGATCAGGCAGGCCGGCCGCCCGACGGGCGAGCCGCTCCGCGCGATCTCGTCGAGGACGGCCGCGAACACGCCGGCCACCTCGCGCGCCTCGCCCTGGAGGCGCCGAGTCAAGAGGCAGGGCGTGAGCCCGAGCCGTCGCGCCTCCTCGACCGCCGCGTTGACGACGAGCCCGTTGTTCCCGATCACCACGTTCGTGACGCCGGCCAGCGCCGGGTCGCCCGGCTTCGGCGTGTCGGCCATCTCGCCGCGCGCCCCGCCCTCGAGATGGGCCCGCACCGTCGCCGGCACTCGGGCCCGGAGCCCAAAGCGGTCCAGGACCCCCAGGGCGTCGTCGTAGGTGGTGGGGTCGGGCGCGGTCGGCCCGGAGGCGATCACGTCCAGCGGGTCGCCGATCACGTCGGACAGCAACAGGGCGACGACCGGGGCCGGGTGCGCCGCCCGGGCCAGCTGGCCTCCCTTGAGGCGCGAGAGGTGCTTCCGGACCGCGTTCAGCTCGTTGATCGTCGCCCCGCACTCGAGGAGGAGGCGCGTCACCGCCTGTTTCTCCGCGAGGGTGACCCCGGGAACGGGCGAGGGCGTGAGCGCCGATCCGCCGCCGGAGATCAGGCAGAGGACGAGGTCGTCGGGCCCGGCGTCCCGGGCGAGGCGGAGGATCGCCTCCCCTGCCGCCTCGCCCCGCGCGTCCGGGATGGGGTGGCCCGACTCGACCACGCGGACCCGCCGAGGCCCCGGGTCGCGGCGCTCTTTCACCGCCACCAGCCCCTCGAGGGGCACCCCGTCGAGCACCGCCTCCGCCGCCTCGGCCATCGTCCCCGAGGCCTTGCCGGCGCCGACGACGACGACCCGGCGGACGCGGGCGAGGTCGAAGGCTCGACCGCCGACGCGCAGGCGCGAACCCTCGCGGGCCAGCGCCTGCCGTGTCAGCCGGCTCGCATCCCCCGCGGCGATCGCCGCGTCGAGGATCCGTCGCGCCGCGCCGCCGGAGCTCCGCGAGATCAGCCACGTCCGGAACCGTGGGGGCGCCGGCCGAGCGGCGGACGGCTCAAGAAGCGGGCTACCGGCCGGCCGGAAGGCGCTGGAGCCGCTGGCCCGCGTCGAGGAGCACGTCGTCCGTCTTCGGGAAGCAGAAGCGGATCTTCGTGCGTCCGAGCTCCGGGTGCGCGTAGAAGGACGAGCCCGGCACCGTCGCCACCCCCACCTCCTTGATGAGGTACATGGCGAACGCCGTGTCGTCGGGCAGGCCGTAGCGCTCGAGGAAATGGGCGCATTCGGTGAGGATGTAGTAGGCCCCCTGGACGTCGAACGTCCGGAACCCGGCCTTGTCGAGCTGGCCCCGCAGGAGGTCCCGCCGCGCCTGGTAGGCCTCGCGGAGCGCGTCGTAGTACGAGTCCGGCAGCTGGAGCGCGGTGACGGCCGCCTCCTGGAGGGGCGCCGGGGCGCCCACCGTGACGAAGTCGTGGGCCCGGCGGATGCCGACCGCGAGCTCCGGCGAGCTGATCGTGTAGCCGATCCGCCAGCCCGTGACCGAGTAGGACTTCGAGACCCCCGAGATCGTGATCGTGCGGTCCGCCATGCCCGGGAGCGTGGCGATCGGGATGTGCCGGAGGCCGTCGTAGACCATGTGCTCGTAGATCTCGTCGGTGATCGCGAGCACGTCGTGCCGCTGGCAGAGCTCGGCGATGATCTCGAGCTCGCGGAGCGAGAACACCTTGCCCGTCGGGTTGTTCGGGCTGTTGAACACGATCGCCCGCGTCCGCGGCGTGAAGGCGCGCGCCAGGCGATCGGGGTCGAACGAGAAGTCGGGCGGCTCGAGCGGCACGAAGACGGGCTTCGCGCCGGAGATGATCGCGCCGGGCCCGTAGTTCTCGTAGAAGGGCTCGAAGATGACGATCTCGTCGCCGGGGTCGAGGACGGCGAGGAGCGTCGACAGCATCGCCTCCGTCGAGCCGCAGCACACGGTCACCTGACGCTCCGGGTCGACGCGAGGGCCGTAGAAGCGCTCGAACTTCGCCGCGATCGCCTCGCGGAGGTTCCGCGCGCCCCAGGTGATCGCGTACTGGTGGAAGTCCCCGTCGAGCGCCCGGTGCGCCGCCTCGACCAGCACCCGGGGCGGCGGGAAGTTCGGGAAGCCCTGGGCGAGGTTGACCCCGCCGTACTGGGCACTGACCCGCGTCATCTCGCGAATGACGGACTCGGTGAAGCCCTGGACGCGCTTGGAGATCATCAGTGTGCTCGCTCCTTCGAAGGCAGGGTACCGCAGGCCGGGCACGTGGGATCCGGCCGCACCGTGATCGCGCGAAGCTCCGCCACCGCGCCATCGTACAGCAGGAGACGCCCGGCGGCCGCGCTGTCGAGGCCGAGGCAGAGCTTCAGCGCCTCGACGGCCTGGAGGCTCCCCACCACGCCCGCGACCGGCCCCACGATGCCGGCCGCCTCGCAGGTCGGCACGGTCCCCTCCGGCGGCTCCCGCCGGTAGACGCAGCGGTAGCAGGCGCTCGCACCCGGGCGCACGACCAGGAGCTGCCCGTCCCAGCGGAGGATGCCCGCCACGACCAGCGGCCGGCCGAGCGCGACGCACGCGTCGTTGACGACGAGCTTGGTCTCGAGGTTGTCGGAGCCCTCCACCACGACGTCGTACTGCCCGAGGACGTCCCGGGCGTTGTCCCGGTCGAGGCGGAGCGCGTGGGGCACCACGCGCACGTCCGGGTTCAGCTCCTCCAGCCGCCCCTGCGCGGACGTCACCTTGGGCAGGTCGAGGGCCTTGGTGCCGTGAAGGATCTGACGCTGGAGGTTGGACAGGTCGACGCGGTCGGAGTCGATCAGCCCGAGCGTGCCGACGCCCGCCGCCGCCAGGTAGAGCGCCGCCGGCGAGCCCAGCCCACCGGCGCCCACCACGACCACGCGCGCCTGCCGGAGACGCGCCTGCCCCGCACCCCCCACCTCCGGCAGGATCATCTGCCGGCTGTAGCGACGGAGCTCGGCCTCGGAGAACTGGAAGCGGATGCTCACGACCGGCTGGCCCCTCCGACCGGAACGGCTACCCGCCTCCGGCGATCGCGGGGACGATGGAGACCTCGTCGCCGTCCTTGACCAGGCTCTCCCGCCCCTGGAGGAAGCGCACGTCCTCCTGGTTGACGTAGATGTTGATGAACTTCCGGAAATCGCCCGTCTCGTCGCAGAGGCGGTCGCGGAGTCCGGGGAACTGCCGCTCGAGGTCGTCGACCAGCTCCCCGACGTCCTTGCCCTTGGCGTAGACCTCTCCCGTCCCGCCGGTGTGCCGGCGGAGCGGCGTGGGAATGCGGACGAGCACTGGCATTCTCGGATCCTCCTAGCGTGCGGTGATCGCCTGGAGCTCCGGCAGCACGGCCTCGACGGCAGAGAGGCTCGCGCCGACGTGCACCGGCTCGGCCAGCCGATGCTCCAGGGCTTCGACGGTCTTCAGACCACTTCCCGTGATGCAGACGACGATCGGCTCGTCGCGACCGATGCGACCCTCGGTCACGAGCTTCCGTGTGGCGGCCAGGGTCACTCCCCCGGCCGTCTCGGCGAAGATCCCCTCCGTCCGGGCCAGGAGCTCCATGGCCTCGACGATCTCATCGTCCGTCGCGTGCGCCGCCCAGCCACCGGACTCCCGGACGGCCTGCGCGGCGTAGTAGCCGTCGGCGGGATTCCCGATGGCGAGCGACTTGGCCACCGTCCGCGGGCGCACCGGCACGAGAACGTCGGCGCCCTCCCGGATCATCGTCACGATGGGCCCGCAGCCGGCCGCCTGCGCCGCGTGCATCCGCGGCAGCCCCCCGTCCGTCAGGCCGAGGTCCGCGAGCTCGGCGAATGCCTTCCGGATCTTGGTCAGGAGCGCGCCGCCGGCGCACGGGACGACCACGTGAGCGGGCGCTCGCCAGCCCAGCTGCTCGGCGATCTCGTAGCCCACCGTCTTGGATCCCTCGGCGTAGTAGGGCCGGAGGTTCACGTTGACGAAGGCCCAGGGGTGGCGATCGGCGAGCTCCGAGCAGAGGCGGTTGACGTCGTCGTAGGTGCCTTCCACGGCGAACACGACCGGCCCGTAGACGAGCGTCCCGAGAACCTTGCCGGCCTCGAGCCCGACCGGGATGAACACGAGGGCGGGCAGGCCCGCCTCGGCGGCGTGGGCCGCGACCGAGTTGGCGAGGTTCCCCGTCGAGGCGCACGCGACCGTGTCGAGGCCGAGCTCCCTGGCCTTGTTCACGGCCACGGAGACCACGCGGTCCTTGAAGGACCAGGTGGGGTGGCAGACCGCGTCGTTCTTGAGGTAGAGCTCCCGGAGCCCCCAGGCGTCCCCGAGGTTCCGCGCGCGCACCAGCGGCGTCATGCCCACGTGGCGACCGACCAGGGGCTCCCCGTCGAGCGGCAGGAGATCGCGGTAGCGCCAGATGCTCGGGGGGCCCGCCGCGATGCGGTCGCGCGTCAGGATCGCGCGGATCGCGGGATAGTCGTAGTCGACCTCGAGGGGGCCGAAGCAGTGCTCGCAGACGTGGATCGGGCTCTGCGCAACACCGCGGCCACACTCGCGGCAGACGAGCCCTCGGACATGAGTCATGAGCCGGGTCCTCCGGGGGATTTGAGCCCCACTCAACGAGATCGGGTCCCGACGCGGACCAGAGACATTTACCATGCCCCCCGGGGGGCGTCAACGAAACTTCGTCCCCGGATGGTCGGAGGGTCTTTCTGGCGGTTACGGACGCGCGCTATGCTGGCCATCGCGACTTGTAGGGGCGAGTGTGATGGCTCCGCGTCTCCTCGCGATCGTCGGCCTCGGTCTCGCGGTCCTGCTGCCGCTCGCGGCCCACGCGCAGCCGGCCGGCAACGTCACCCGGATCGGCGTTCTGTGCGCGACCCGGTGCGAAGGGGTGACGTACGACGCGTTTCGCGTAGGGTTGCGCGACCTGGGCCCGCAATCTACGTGGACCAGATACTCAAGGGGCAGAAGCCGGCGGAGCTGCCGGTCGAGCAACCCAGCAGGTTCGAGCTCGTCATCAATCTCAAGACCGCCAAGGCGCTCGGCCTGGTGATCCCGCCCTCGGTGCTTCTGCGCGCGGACCAGATGATCGAGTGGCGTGATCGCCCGTGGCGAGCTCGTCAGGTGCGTGCGTAGGCTGGTCGGGGTACCGCAAGAGCCAGCCCCGTGCCGGTCAGACACACCTCGCCCGTGACCCGGAGGCGGCGGACGATGCCCAGGTCCCGACAAATCCAGAGGTAGTTATCGTCGGCGGTCACGTAGGCTTCAGAGGTTTCTGAGCGGCCGGAAATTGGTGTCCGACAGAATGCGCGTTGTGACGATCCCAGCCTTCGTCGTCGGACGACCAGCGTGCCAATCGCACGGCTCGTCGGAGCAGGTAATGCGCGTGCCCCAGCTTGCGATGAACGCGATCGATCGGCTAGCCCCGCGCGCGCGGGCACGTGCGAGCATTCGGGCCGTCGCAAGCCCGTGGATGCCGCGGCGCCGGGTACCTGGGAGCGGTGAAAGCTCCACGACCAAGACTCGACGACCAGGATTTCACGCTCCGCGGGTGAGAACACCGTGTCGAGGTACGGGAGATAGGCGGGCTGCACGGTCTCCCACCGCGTGGATCAGGTGGACCGCCACCCGCCACCTTCTTCAGGTGCCCCGGCGGCACTTTGTAGTAGCGGGCCGGCTCCACGACGATGCGAGCGTCGGGAGTTTCCCGACCGCAACGTAGGTCCACGGGCCTTGTAGGTCCGACCCACGTACCAATGGCCTCCGTAGGGGTAAGTACCATAGCCTTACCGGCGGAATGTGCGTAGAAGCTAAAGACTGCAATGAAATAATAATTATAAAATTATAACTAAAAAAAAGGAGTTAATGAGAATAAATTCCAAGCGCGTAGTCGAAGATTGAAGGTCTAGAGATCGACGGTTGCGGCGGCACGGCACGTACTCAGACTACCGGCGAGCGGATAAGCTCGAGATATATTATGCAAATAAAATTTGTGAATAAAAAAAATTTATAATAATAATAAAAAAAAAAGTGTATGATAGATTTGACGCGCGCGCGAGCCAGCGTGGAGCCCAGCCATCCGACGAGGCACTCCTGTCGCTCATCCAGGCGGCGGCGAACCTCGGCAAAGGAGAGGGGTGACCTGATCTCGGGGAACTGGCGGATCGCGTTGTCGTCGATTGGCGCCCACACTGGCACGCTGAGATGATCTCCGGTCTCGGATATTTGTTACGTCCGATATCAGCAGTCTGGAGCAGCAAGATCGCATACATAGCTCCGGCTCGACGTTGTCGCGGAGAGCGCGCAGGAATTTCGGATATTATGTGGAACCCCGGGCTCGAGCAACTATGTTATATGAGCAGAGAATGTTCTTCCTCGAGGAGACCGTGCAGGCGCTGGTGGAGACCAAGGCGCTGGGCGGTCGACGAGGCGCGTATGCCTGGCTCGAACGATCGACACGATCGAGGTGCCTGCGCACGTGGATGCCGTCCTGGCCGGCCGCATCGACCGCCAGGGGCCCGAGGCTAAGCGACTGCTCCAGAGCGCCGCCGTATCGGCAAGGACGTGGACTCCCGCTGCTCCTGGCCATCGCTGACGCGCCGGAGCCCGAGGTGCGTGCCGAGCTCGCCCACCTGCAGGCCGCGGAGTTCCTCTACGAGACCGGGTGTTTCCAACATCGAGTACACGTTCAAGCAGCAATCACGCACGAGGTGGGAAAGGTTTAAGATAGGAGCCTCCACGCCCGCATCACAGAGGTTCTCGAGCAGCTTGCGCCCGAGCGCGTTGCCGAGCATGGAGGATAGATACAACGCATGGAGGAGCTAGGAAAGGGGTATTTATATTAGCAAAGCGGCTAGGCCATGGGCGTAGCAATGGAGGATAGAACATAGAGAGGGCTTGGGATGCGTTTAAAGAGAAAGAGTGAGAGTGACATCGAAATCCATCTCGACATCCGGAACGCACTCGAGCCGCTTGATTGGGCGCGCAAGGAGAACATCAGAGGCGAGTGCTAGCAAGGCGCTCGCGAAAGCATAGACTGCGCGGATCGAACCTTATGGTGACCAATACTGATACAGTGACTACAACACGGGTAGTTCGGACAGGAGGTCCTGAGCTCGCACGCACGCTCAGCGATCGCGCGACCGAGTATTCGCGACGAACTTTCTGGCCTGACGCAGAACTTCAGGGGCGAGTTCAGCGACGCGGCTGCTTTGTTCGAGCGGAACGTGGTCGAGCTCGAGTGATCTCTAAGACGCTTTGGAAGGCCTGGGTCCATTCGGCGTTCTCGGAGGCCAACCTCGCGAGGTGTTCTCCAGCTCGGTCGTTCGACGAGGCCATCGAGCAGGCGATTTCGTCGTGCGGCGCGCTGAAAAATATATATAAGTTATGTTGTTATCCTCGGCTGAATATGCGTCAAAGAGATTCCCACGCGCGACTCCGGTCGTCGAGCGATGAATCGATTAGCCCGAAGGTGGCAGTATGTCATATAGCACCTCTTCACGCCGTGGCCGTGGGCGCCGCTAGTTGTAATTGTGGCTAAATAACGGCCCTGATACCAAGCTAGCATGCTGGAGCTGAATCGCCGCTCCATCCGGACGCGCCGAGACCCGACGGTCCCTGTGCGGCTCGATAGTACGATGCCCCCATGAGGGCCCTGCGGCGCGAGGCGCCGCTGCTCCTGCTCCTCCTCTACGGCGGCGCGTTCGCCTACGCCGCCTTCGGGCGGGGCGTCCCGGTGTTCGACGACCATCCGGGACAGCTCTTCCGGCTCTGGCACGCGCTCGATCGCTCCCTGCCCTCGGCCGCCTGGACCGCTGACTGGAATCCCGACTGGTGGGGCGGGTACCCGGAGCTCCAGTTCTATCCCCCCGGGATCGCGCTCGTGGGAGCTGCCTTGCGGGCGGTGTTGCTCTGGCGACCGTCCGTCGAGACCGTGTACCGCCTCCTGTGCGCGGTCGTCTTCCTCGCCCCGGGAGTCACGACCTACGTGCTCCTCGCGCGCGTGCTGGGTGACCGGTGGCTGGCCCTGCCCGGGGCGTTCCTCGCGCTCACGCTCTCCGCGGACCTCCGGGGGGGCGTGGAGGCCGGGCTTCGATGGGGAAGTCTCACGACCCGTCTCGGTCTCGCCTGGCTGCCTCTCCTCGCCCTCGCGCTGCGCCCCTGGGTCGAGGGTGGCCGGCTTCCGCGCTGGGCGCCGCCCCTCGCCGCCCTGGCGATCCTGTCCCACCCGTCCACGCTCCCGTCGGTGGTCGCCCTCATCGGCCTCGCGGGAGCCCTCTCGCTACTGGCCAGACCCGAGCGGCGGACCATCTGGCAGGCGGGCGCGACGGTGGGCTTCACCTTCGCCCTGACGGCTTTCTGGAGCCTGCCGTTCGCCGTTCGGCACGCCTGGGTGGTGCCGCTCGCGTGGGGCGACCTCTCTCTCGGGCTCCCCGGTGACCTTCCGGGGCGGCCGGTGCTCCTGGCCCTCGGCATGACGGCGCTGACGGCCTGGATCGCGGTCGGGATCCGGCGGCGACCCTTCGACGCGCTGCTCGCGGCGCTGCCGCTCGTACTCGCGACGCTCTTCCTCGGCGACGTCTGGCTCTTCCCGCGAGGCTGGCTCGCGGTCGAGCCTCAGCGCCTCCTCGACGGGATCGTGCAGGCCTCGGTCTGGGCCGGCGCGCTCGGCGCCGGCGTCATCGTCGACCGGCTCGTCCCTGCCCGGGCGGACCCTCGGAGCCGACCGCTCGTCGTGCTGCTGGTGATCGCGCTGGCGGCGCTTCTGCCTGACCGCGGGGCGCAACCGCCCACGCTTGCCGTCTGGCCCGCGGCGGACGAGTGGCCCACGCTGGAAGAGGTGACGCGCCGCCACCACCTCGACCGGCTCTGGAGCGCGCTCCGCGGCGGGACGGACCGCGTCCTCTTCCTCACGTCGTCGCTCAAGCTCGACGACAATCCGGCGTGGTACGCCCCCCACACCCACGTCACCAGCCTCGCGCCCCTCCGGACCGGCCGCGAGATCCTGAACGGGACGTTCACCCATCCCTCGCCCATGGCCGCGCGCTTCTACACCGGCCAGGCGGCGCCGCCCGCACGGCTCCTGACCCTCGTCGAGCGCCTCGACGGCCAGCGCCTCCTGGGGGAGCCGTGGGACCGTCTCTCGGCGGCGAGCTTCGACCGGTTCGCCCGGAGGCTCCGCATCGGCACCGTCGTCGTCCCGGCGCGCGACGCGGCCCGGGCTCGCTTTCTTGGCCCCGAGTACGCGCCCGCCGGCGACGCGGCGGGCTTCACCCTCTTCGAGCGGCGCGACCGCCCCTGGCCGCGCGTCGAGCGGATCACCTCGCGGCGCTACCGTGTCCTCGTCTCCCCGACGGGCGGCGTGTGGATCCCCACCGGCATCGCGGCCTACCCGCTCTGGCGGGTCAAGAGCGCCGCGGGCCGGCTCGAGACCCGGGTGGACGACTGGGGGCTCCTCGAGTTCCGCGTCCCGGTCGACCTCTTCGAGGCGGAGCTGGTCTACTCCGAGGGCTGGCTCGAGTGGAGCGCCCTGACGCTGTTCATCATCGGGGCGGGCGCCTGGCTCGGGTGGGTCGCGCGGGCGCCGGCGCCAGCCCCCCGCGTCAGACGAGGGGGTCGTAGCTGAAGTACTGGGCCGAGCTCTCGAGCGGCACCAGGTGGTGCCCGAGGGTGCCTCGGAAGGTCTCGGCCAGGCGCTCGGGCGTCCAGCCGTCGTGCCGGTGGATCGCGCGCACCGGGCGCGGCTGGGAGAACAGGAAGATCTCCTTGCCGCGCACGCCGAAGATCTGCCCGCTGACCCCGCCCGCGTCGTCCGAGGCGAGATAGACGGCCAGCGGCGCGACGTCGCGGGGCGACATCTTCTCGAGCTTGGCGACCCGAGCCTTCTGCTCGGGCGTGTCGGTCGGAATCGTGCCGATGAGCCGCGTCCAGGCGAACGGCGAGATGCAGTTCGCCGTCACGTTGTATCGCGCCATGTCGAGGGCGGTCACGCGGGTGAGCCCCACGATCCCGAGCTTCGCCGCGGCGTAGTTCGCCTGACCCACGTTGCCGACGAGGCCCGAGGTCGACGTCATGTTGATGAATCGCCCCCACCGCTGCTCGCGAAAGCGCGGAGCGGCCGCCCGGGTCAGGGCGAAGCTGCCCTTGAGGTGGACGGCGATGACCGCGTCCCACTCCTCCTCGGTCATGTTGAAGATCATCCGGTCGCGGACGATCCCGGCATTGTTGACCACGATGTCGACCCGCCCGAAATGGTCGACCGCAGTCTCGACGATCCGCGCCCCGCCCGCCATCGTCGTCACGGACTCGGAGCTCGCCACGGCCTGCCCGCCCGCGGCCTGGATCTCGCGCACGACGTCCTCGGCGGGAGACGCGGCTCCGCCGCTGCCGTCCGCGGCGCCGCCAAGATCGTTCACGACGACGCGGGCGCCCGACGCGGCCATCAGGAGAGCGATCTCCCGCCCGATGCCCCGACCGCCGCCCGTGACCACGGCGATCCGGCCCTCCAGGATGCGCGTGCTCACGGCGTCACCTGGATCGTCCCCGCCGGGTCCTCGCCGACGACCTCGCCGATCTGAGCGGCCCCCTCCACGCCCGCCGCCTCCAGCGCTCGGAGGAGCGCCGCGCCATCGGGTGTCGCGACGAGCAGCCCGCCCGACGTCTGCGCGTCCCCGATCACGAGACGGAGCGACTCGGGAAGGCTCGGATCCCACTCCACCGTCGTCACCACCGCATGGAGATTCCGCTTGGTCCCGCCCGGGACCAGCCCCGCCTCGGCGAGCGCCACGACGTCCGGGAGGAGCGGGATCCGCCCCGCATGGAGCCGGACATGTACCTTCGAGCCCTGGGTCATCTCCCGGAGGTGGCCGAGGAGCCCGAACCCCGTGACGTCCGTCACCGCATGGACCGGCACCGTGGCGGCAGCCTCGGCCGCCGACCGGTTCAGGGTGGCCATCGTCCGGATGGCCGCCGTCACCGCCCGCTCCGGCGCCTTCGCCTGCTTGATCGCGGTCGAGATGATGCCGGTGCCGAGCGGCTTCGTGAGGACGAGCGCGTCGCCCGGCCGGGCGCCGACGTTCCGCCAGATGCGCCCGGGATGGACCAGGCCCACGACGGCGTAGCCGACCTTGGGCTCGGCGTCGTCGATGGAGTGGCCTCCGACGACGCTCACGCCTGCCTCGCGCGCCTTCTCGGCGCCGCCCTCGCAGGATCTCGCCGAGCACGGTCATGGGGAGCTTGTCCCGCGGGAACCCGACGATCGACAGCATGGCGATCGGACGCCCGCCCATCGCGTAGACGTCGGAGAGCGAGTTGGCGGCGGCGATCTGCCCGAAGGCGTACGGGTCGTCCACGATGGGCGTGAAGAAGTCCACCGTCAGCACGAGCGCGAGCCCGTCGGTCAGTCGATAGACCGCGGCGTCGTCCCAGGTCTCCGGTCCCACCAGCACGTTGGGGTCGGTGATCTGCGGCAGCATCCGCAGCACCTGGGCCAGATCCTCTGGCCCGAGCTTGCAGGCTCAGCCGGCGCCGTGAGAGAGCGTCGTCAGGCGAACGGGCGTGTCCATCCTCGAATCACCTCCCCTCGGGAGACGAGCGCGTCGCTCTTGGGATGCGGCGCGGCGGCGGGACGATGCCGGATTATAGGCGGGCCCCGGAGACGGGGTCAAACACCGGGTCAAGCGCGGCTCCGGTGCTCCTCGAGCCCGCGGATGAGCGCCGCGCCGATGATGAAGACGGTCGCCGAGTAGTACACCCACATCATGAGGGCGATCGTGACGCCCAGCGATCCGTACACTGCGCTGTAGAGCCCGATGCCCTGGATCCACCAGCGGAAGGCCTGCTTGGCGCTCTCCCAGAGGACCGCCGTCGCCAGCCCTCCCGCGAGCACGCTCGACCAGCGGATGCGCCGGTTCGGCACGAACCGGTAGATCACCACGAAGAGCGCGGTGTCCAGGAGCAGCGCCAGCAGGAGCCCGGCCCAGTGGAAAGCCGTCGACACGAACTCGCCCCGGTCCGCGAGGAGCGCGATCCCCCGCACCCACGCGAACGCCCCGGTGACGGCGATGCTCGCGAGAAAGACGACCGTCAGGAGCAGGATCATCCCCACGTCGAACAGCATCCCGTGGATCAGACCCCGGCCCTTGTGCTGGAAGACCCGGTTCAGCACGAGGCGGGTCGCGGCGAACAGCTGCGAGGCGAAGAAGAGGAGGATCAGGGTGCCGATCAGGCTCGACACGCCTCGCGCGTCGATCACCGCCCGGAGGGCGGCTTCCATCTCGGCCTGGTAGACGGGGAGCAGCGCCCCCAGCCGTTCGACGACCTCGCGCAGCACCATCTCGTTGGAGATCAGGAACGCGCTGCCGGCAATCACCAGCAGGAGAAAGGGCACGATGCAGATCACGACGTAGAAGGAGAGCCCGGCGGCCAGGAAGAAGCCGTCGTGGTCGTAGAAGTAGCGGAAGGCGCTCCGGATCGGCGTCGCGACCGGGTGGGACCGCGAGACCTCCGACGCGGGGTGGTCGGCCGTGGGTCCGCGCGCCGGGTCCGCCGCTACCGGCGCCCCCGGGCCTCCCGCGGCAGCCAGGCGAAGGAGTCCTCGGTCTTGGCCGAGGGCCGGTACTCGAGCCCCACGTAGCCGTCGTATCCGGCCTGATCGAGCGCCGCCAGGACGTTCCCGTAGTGGATCTCCCCGGTGCCGGGCTCGTGCCGCCCGGGCACGTCCGCGATCTGGACGTGCCCGATCCAGGCGAGATTCCGGACCAGGCCGTCGATCACCTGGCCCTCCATCCGCTGGATGTGGTAGCAGTCGTACTGGAAGCGGACGTTCGGCTCGCCCACCTCCCGGACGATGTCCAGCCCGAGCTCCAGCCGGTCGAGAAAGTACCGGGGGCTCTCCCATGCGTTGAGCATCTCGACCAGGAGGGTGATGCCCGCCTCGCGGGCCACCGGCGCCGCCCGCTTCAGGTTCTCCACCGCCGTGCGCCGCAGGATGCGCTCGGAGACGCCCGGGGGGCGGTTCCCCGCGAGGACGTTCAGTCGCCGGCAGCCCACGCGCTTCGCCACCGCCACGGCGTCCTGGATCGTCGTGAGGAGATGGTCGCGCCGGGCCGGGTCGCAGAGGTACCCGCGGTCGCCGGCCGCAAAATCGCCGCCCTCGGGATCGAACAGGACCAGCTCGAGGCCGTGCCGCTCCAGCTCCCGCTCGACCGCGCTCGCATCCACGGTGTGGATGAACAGGAACTCCACCGCGCGGAACCCCGCGGCGGCCGCCCGCTCGAAGCGCTCGAGGAACGGCACCTCGTTGAACAGCATCGTCAGGTTCGCGGCGTAGCGGGTCATCGGTCGTTGATCTCCCCCGGACGCGGATCGTGGGTCATTGACGGGCGGCCCTTCCGGCCGGCCTCAGGGGCCGCGACGCGCGAGCGCCTCGGCGTTCTCGGTCGCCAGCCGGCGCGCCACCTCCGGCGGGAGCTGGCGGAGCCAGGTGCGGGCGTCGTTCTGGACCTCGACGTAGCCCGCCCAGCGTGAGGAGACCCAGGTGTCGGTCCCCACCATGAAGCGGTCGGCGTGGCGAATGAAGAGGTCCCGCCACGCGGGATCGAGCTGCCCGCCCGGGGCCACGTCCGACCTGAGGGCCAGCTCGACCAGGAGGTCGGCCGAGAGGCCGACGAGGCGGCTCACCTCGTCCGGGCCCGAGCTCATCCCCGCGTGAGCCCATAGCACCCGGACCCCCGGGACGAGGCCCACGAGGATCTCGGCCGCCGCCGCGTCGCAGTGACATTGGAGGAACAGGCCGTGGCGACCCGCCAGCTCCGCCACCTGCCGCACGATCGGCGACCGCGCGTCGGCCCCCGTCAGGTGGAACTCGCCGATCCCCCGGTAGATCGGGCGCGCGAGCCGCTGCTCGAGGTAGGGCACGACCGTGGGGTCCTGGTGCCAGCTCGAGAGCTCGCCCGCCTGCCGGTACGGGCGCAGGACGGGCACGATCCGGTCGGGGGCCGCCTCGTAGAGGCGCACCGTCCCGTCGTCGGGAGTGCTCGAGACGAAGGCCCGCCGCACGCCGGCCTGGTCCAGCAGGAGGAGCACGGCCGCGGGAGCGTAGTCCTGCCAGCTGTTCTGGCTGTAGTGGAGGTGGGCGTCGACGATGGGGAGGTCGTCGGCCGTCGCGGGGCCCGCGAGGCCCAGCAGGGCCGCCGCGACCACGCCGCCCATGCGTGAGAGCCGCGGCCACATGGCCCCAACTATAGCAAAGCCCCGAGACCCCCCGCGACGGAACGCGGCGCGGCCCCCGGGTGTGCCCCGAGGGCCGCGTCAGACCGGGACCGCTGGTCCCGGTGTCCCTTTGGCTGACGCCGTCAGGCGGCCTTGATGGCCTTGGCCTGGCCCGCGCCGTCCTCGATCTGGATCTCGACCTTCTTCGGCACGACGGCCACCGGGGCCGGCACCGTCAGGTCGAGCATGCCGTTCGCGAACTTCGCCTGCACCTTGCCCGGGTCGACGCCCTCGGGGAGCGCGAGGATACGCTCGAAGGAGCCATACGCGAACTCACGCACGTAGCGGTTACCGTCCTTCTCGTCGCTCTTCGCCTTGCGCTCGCCGCGGATCGTGAGGTAGTCGTCCGAGACCGTGACCTCGACGTCCTTGGGATCGACACCCGGGAGTGCCACGCGCACGTGGAGGTTGCCGTCCTTGGCATAGCTCTCGACCGCAGGCCACCAGGCCACCGGCTCCGTCTCGGCGCGGTAGGGCCCGGTGCCACCATCGCGGGCCAGGAACCGGCCGAGCATGTCGTCGAGGTCTCGATGCATCTGGAACATGGACCCGAAGGGGAATCGCCGCGTCAGCTCGAACATGGAATGCTCTCCTCAACGTTCGTAATGATTTCGGGCGCTCATGCACCCCGGGGACCGTCCCCGGCCCCACTGTTGAAGTAGCAGGCGTCCGCGACCTGTCAAGAGACGCCCGAGACGACGGGGAGAAGGCCTCGGGTGTCGGCCGACCGACGGGTCGGCGGAGGGCTCAGCCCGCGGGCGAGTCGCCCGAGCCCCGGCGCTCGAGCGCGTAGAAATCCGAGCGGTCCTGGGTCACCACCTCGACCCGCTGGGGGCGGTCCTCCCGCATCACGTCCAGCAGCACCCGCTCACCGGGCTCGTGGCGCCAGAGCGCCGCGTAGAGGTCGCGGCGACTCGAGACCTCCTGGTCGTCCACGCGCACGATCACGTCCCCGTCCAGCAGCCCGGCGCGCTCCCCGGGACCGTCGGGCACCAGCCCCGCGACGATCAGTCTCTCTTCGAGGGTGTGCGGGAACACGCCGATCCACGCCCGGCGCCGCCGGCTGGTCACGCGCCCGAAGCGGAGGAGCTCGGACCGGTGCCGCGTGTAGTACTCCACGGGGATCGCCAGCGACTCGCGCCCGATGCCCTCCAGGTTGAGGGACACCACGCCCACGACGGAGCCCCGGAGGTCGAACAGAGGCCCGCCGCCGAACCCTGGATTCGCGGCGCTCGAGACGATCCCACGGTCCAGCAGGTACTCCCAGTACGCCTCGAACTCGCCCAGATCGGTGACGATGCCCCCCGCGACCCTCCGCTCCGTGGGGCCCGTCGCGGCGATCACGAAGACGGACGCTCCGAGCGCCACCTCGTCCGAGGACGCGAGCCGCGCCGCGGGGAGCCCGGTCGCGGGCACCCGCAGAAGCGCGAGCCCGCTCTCGAAGTCCTGCGCCGCGACCTTGGCGTCAAGGCGGCGGCCGTCGGTCATCGTGACGCGGACCCGGCGGGCCCCCATCACCACGTAGTTGACCGTCAGCAGGAGCCCCGCGGATTCCACCACCACCGCCGACCCCATGCGCTCCGTCCCCAGGATCCGCGCGGAGGGATGCGCGGCGGCGACCCGCGCGGTCACGTGCGCGGTCACCGGCAGGAGCGCCTGGACCAGACCGACGGTGGCGTCCACCCCGTCACGCCCCCCGGCGGAGAACCTGCCCGATGACCGGCACCTCGGCGATCTTGTCCGGAGCCAGCGCCTCTCGGTAGAGGCCGCGGGGCCGAGGGAACGTCGGCCGAAGCGTCATCACCCCGTCGGGGGTCACGACCACGTCGACCGCGATGTCGTAGGGCCGCATCTCGATCGCCTCCGGGAGGATCTGCACGGGATGGACCGTCGTGACGATCGGCGTCCCGGCCCCGACCCGGCCCGCCTCGGCGAGCAACCCGTACTCGAGGTCCGAGAAGCCTCCGCCCTTCCCCACGCGGGCGCCGCGCGCGTTCACCGCGACGGCCCCGCACACGATGAGATCGATGGGCGGCAGGTCCTCGATGCCGACCGGGCGGCCGAGTCGCTCCGCGCCCCGGATCGAGGCCGCCTGGAGCGCCTGCTTGCCCAGGCGGGCCGGGTCCAGCTCGAGGAAGCACTCGAGGCTCCTCAGCCTCGGCACCGCCATGTAGACCACCTTGCCCTCCCGAAGCGCCATCCGGCGGACCGGAAGCTGTGGCGCGTCGGGATTGATCTTGACCGCCCGGGCCTCCCGCCAGATGCGCAGACCCTGAAGGTGGAGCGCCGCCCGCTCGGCGCCGACGAAGTTCGGGATCCGTCCGCTGGCCCCCGGGAACCGGGCGACTCCGCGCATCTCCATCTCGCGCCAGACTCGGGCGCGAGCCTCGGCCTTCGACAGCGTCTGCCCGCCGTCGGGCACGACGGACGCGGCGAGGCTAGTCGCGACCGCCCCCGCACGGACTCGCAAGCCCGGAACGGGCGATCCGGCGGAGCGGAGCGACGCGATGAGGTGACGCGGAACGGTTCCGCGCGTCGGAGGCGTTTACCACGCGGCGACTCTAGATCGCGCGTGCCCGTGTGTCAAGCGCGGCGACCGGGGCGCAGCGGCCTGCTTCGAGCTCTGCACTCGACGGCAGCGACACCGTGGCTGGCCGCTGTCCCGGACAGCGGCAGACGCTCATCGCAGTCATCGACGACGCCACCAAGCGGCTGCTCTATGCGCAGCTCTGGCCGCGGAGACGACCGAGGCAGTGCTCGCAGCCTGCGGGCCGTCCTCGCAGCTTCGAGTTGCCATGGCGCTGTACACCGACGCGCCGGCTGGGCCTTCCACACGCCCGCGGCCGGGGGCCGCGTCGATCGGACCCATCTGAGTCGTCGGCCGGATCCTGGCTCGCCTCGGCGTCGAGCACATCCCGAGCTATTCGCCTCAGGCCCGCGGCCGGGTCGAGCGCCTGAACCGCACTCTCCAAGGCCGTCTCGTGAACGAGCTCCGCGTGGCCGGAATCACTACGCTCGAGGCGGCCAACGCCTACCTGCGCGATCAGTTCATCCCCGATCACAACGCCCAGTTCACCCACCCGCCCGCTGATCCCGCCAGCGCCTTCGTCCCCTTGGGCGACGCGGTGGACCTCGATCAGCTCCTGGCCGAGGACGGCGAGCGGCTCGTGGGTCGCGACAACGTCGTGAGCTTCGCGGGGGTCGCCCTGCAGGTCGCCAAGCAGCCCGGGCGGCGCAGCTGCGCGGGGCTGCGCGTCACGGTCCGGCGCCACCTCACCGGCGAGCACACGGTCTGGCGCGGCCCGCAGTGCCTGGGCCGCTACGACGCCCACGGCCGCCCGCTTGAGGGCCCCCGCCGCCCGTCTCAAGCCCCTCCAGCGCCGCCCGCACCCGCTTCCGGCCTCCCGCCCAAGAACGCGCGCGCGCATGTGGCGTCAGCGGGCCCTCGGACGCGGGGGCCGCGATCTCCCCATCCCCAATCGAGCCACTCGCGCCGGCGCGGCGCGTCCGGTCGGCGAGTACACACCCCGCGCGACCTCCCCGCGCGACGTCGAGAACCGCACGTGGTCTCGGCTCGACTGTCCCACCTGGATCCTGCCGGCGTTCGGCGCCGCGACGCGCGTCGCGCTCGCGCTCAGGGCGAGGAGGCGTTCGGGCGACCCATCTCGCCCGCTCCCGCGCGTTCCTCACCGACGCCGTGAACATCGGCCACGCGGAGGGGGCGCTCCGAGTCGCCGCCACCGAGTCAGGCGTCAACAGCCGTAGGCATGATCGGTCGCTCCTGCCGGCGGCGCCTGGCTCAAAGGCCCAGGCTCAGCTGGGAGTCACTGGCCTGATGCCCTCCGCCCTGCCGCGCAGGGGCGCTCGGAGCCGGCGCCGCCACGGGGCGGTCGACCAGACCGTAGCGCCGGCGGAGATCCGCCACGGCCGCTCCCAGGCTTTGCTCGACGCCGGCGGGCGCGCGGGTTCCCGGGTACAGACGCCGGTAGAGCGGCAGCAAGGTCGGCGCCTCGGCGGAGAGAAAGCCGTCGAAGTGCTCGCGCACGCCGGGTTCGAGATGGAGCACTCCGGCCCCGAGGAAGGCTGCGCCGTGCTCCGCCGCCCCGCGGACGACCGCCTCGAGGTTCGCGCGGTCGGTCGTCAGCCCGGGCACGATCGGTGCGAGCAGCACGCCGACGGGGATGCCGGCCGCCGCGAGCGCCGCCACGGCCCGGAGCCGCTGGCGCGGCGGGGCCGTGCCGGGCTCGAGCCGACGCCAGCGATCAGGATCGAGCGTCGTGAGGCTCACGCACACCGACACGCCGGCGCGATCGCGGACGGCCGCCAGCACGTCGCGGTCCCGGATCACCATCGGGCCCTTCGTCACCACGCTCGCCGGCGTCCTCGCATCGGCGAGGGCCTCGAGGATCCCGCGCGTCAGGCGGTAGCGGCCCTCGATCGGCTGGTAGGGATCGGTCGCCGTCCCCACCGCGACCGTCGCGCGCTGCCAGCCGGGCCGTGAGAGCTCCGCGCGCAGGACCGTCACCGCGTTGACCTTCACGAGGATCACGCCCGTGAAGTCCTCGCCGGTTCCCAGGTCGAGGTACCGGTGATACCGGCGCGCGAAGCAGTAGTGGCACCCGTGCACGCAGCCGCGATAGGGGTTCACGCTCCAGCGGAACCCCATGCCCTGAACGGAGTTCAGGACGCTTTTCGCCTGGGTCTCCACGTAGCGGGTGGGCACACCGGTACTATACCGATGTTGAGTGTCTTGCCTCAAGCGCGCCGGCGTCGGATGAGATCCGCTGGATGGACGAGCCGGATGGAAGCGGCGACTGGCCGCCCGCTCGGCTCCGGACGGCAGTGACCGCCCCCCGGCAGACGGGGGTGACTGAGGGACGGGGCTGTCGAGCCTAGCGGTTGAAGGACCCTCTCCCGCCCCCACCCCCGCCCGGCCCTCGACGATCGTCCCGGGGACCGCGTCCTGGAGGCCGGCCGCCGCCGCCCCCGCCGCCCGCCTGAGACCGCGCCTGATCGACCACGAGGTTCCGGTCCCGGAACACCCGGCCGTTCAGCTGATCGACCGCCCGGGTCGCCTCCTCCGGCGTCGACATCTCCACGAAGCCGAACCCTCGCGGCCGCCCGGTGAACTGGTCCGTCACGATCCGGACCGACTGGACGGTGCCGGCCTGCTGGAAGAGCTCCCGAAGGTCCTCCTCCGTGGCCTGGTAGGACAGGTTGCCTACGAAGAGCTTGGCGGACATCGGTCACCTCCGACCTCGGGGAGAGACAAGAAAGCCCCCAGAGAGGCGCGCCTCTCCGAGGGCCGGTAGCGGACGGACAGAACGTCGCTCAAGAAGAGCCCCGTGGAGTGCGACGAACGTACTCGGGGCCCGGGACCGGTGTCAAGCGGATTCCCGTCTAGAGGTACACGCCCCGGCTCGCTCCCCCGTCGACCGTGATCGAGGCCCCGGTGAGGAAGCCCGCCCGCTCGGAGGCGAGGAACAGGACCAGGTCCGCGACGTCCTCGGGCCGCCCGATCCGCCCGAGCGGCTGCTTCCCCGCCACCTCGGCGCGGAGCGCCTCCACGGACTGCCCCTGGGCCTGGGCCTGCTGGGCCACCAGACGGTCCCACCGCTCGGTTGCGGTCGCCCCGGGACTCACCGCGTTCACCAGAATCCCGTCCGGAGCCCCCAGGTCGGCGAGGGCCCGCGTGAAATTGATCAGCCCGGCATTGGCGATCCCTCCCGCCATGTAGGTGGTGGCGGGGTTCCGGGCCGCCGCGCCGATGATGTTGACGATCCGCCCCCAGCGCCCGGGCCGCATGACCGGGATCGCCGCCTGCGCCATCCGTACGTAGCCGAGAATCTTCAGCCGCCAGTCGTCCGCCCACGCCTCGGCCGGCGTCGTCAGGAAGTCCCCGCCCCGGATCGCGCCGGCGTTGTTCACCAGGATCTCGAGTCGTCCGAACCGGGCCACGACGGCCTCCACGACGCGGCGCGCGGCATCGGGCTCGGCAAGGTCGGCGGCCAGCGTCAGCACCTCGGCGCCCTTGGCCATCAGAGACTCCGCGGTCTCCCGGAGAGCCTCCGCCCCTCGCGCGGCGATCGCGATGCGACAGCCCTCGCTCGCCAGGCCGGCCGCGACCGCCCGGCCGATGCCCTTCGATCCCCCCGTCACCAGCGCGACCCGTCCCGAGATCCCGAGCTCCACGATCGTCCTCCTTGTCGGCCCGTCAACGCGCCCGGGCCACGTAGGCCCCTGCCTGCTCCCCCGCGAGCCGGCCGAACGCGGCCCCGGCCATGAGTCCCGTGCCCCCGGGGTAGTTCTCGTAGAAGAGGCCGCCCACCAGCTCACCGGCGGCGAGCAGTCCGGGGATCGGCCGGTCCTCGGTGTCGAGGACCTCGGCGCGCGGCGTGACCCGGAGGCCGCCGAACGTGAAGGTGATCCCGCAGGTGACCGCGTACCCGACGAAGGGCGGAGTGTCGAGCGTCTGCGCCCAGTTCGACTTCGGCGGAACGACGCCCCGCGTGCCCTTGCCGTCGAGCACCGCGGGATTGAATTCACCCGGAGCGACCCCCGTATTGAAGTCGGCCACCGTCCGGGCGAGGCCGCGCGGGTCGATGTCGAGCTGCCGAGCCAGCTCCTCGATCGTCCCCGCCTCGCCCTTGGTCACCTCGCGGATCCGGTACTCCTCCCGCAGGATCGGCACGACCTTCTGATCGAAGATCTGGAACGCGAGGCGCTGGGGCTGCCGGAGGATCTCCCGCCCGTACTTCGCGTACGTGTAGTTCCGGAAGTCGGCGCCCTCGTCCACGAACCGCTCCCCGCGGACGTTGACGATGATGCCGAGGGGATACGAGTGCTTCTGGAACATGTCGCCCACGCGGCGGTCGCCGAAGGGCGGGGAGCCCGCATCCCAGGCCACCGCGTGGCAGCCGGACCAGTTGCCGTAGGGCTGAGCGCCGACCTCGAGCGCGATGCGGATCCCGTCGCCGGTGTTGTGGCGCGTGCCGCGGACGTGAGCGAGCTCCCAGCCGGGGCCGAGGTACCGGGTGCGCCACTCCGGGTTCGCCTCGAATCCGCCCGACGCCAGGACCACCGACCGGGTCGCGACCTCGAAGAAGCCGTCCGGGCCCCGGCAGGTCACGCCGCGGATCGCGCCGCGCCCGTCGAGCAGGAGCCCCGTCGCCTTGGTCCCGTAGCGCACGTCGACGCCCAGCCGCCCGGCGCCCTCGTAGAGAGCCTCGATCAGCCCCGGACCGCCACCGACCGCTTCCACGTTGAGCCCGCCCCAGAAGCGGTGCTTGCCGCCGACGTGGTAGGACTGGCGCGCCATCATGAGGATCCACCGCACCCCGTGACCCCGCATCCACACGACGGTCGGGCGGGACCGGCGGATCAGGACGTCCGCCAGGTCGGGATCGCTCAGCCCCTCGGTCAGCCGCATGAGGTCCCCGAGGAACTGGTCGCTGGTGTACGGCGGCACGTCGACAGCCGCCGCCTCCTCGTCGGTCAGGTCCACGAGAACGTCCCGCCGGAGATCGTCGAGCCCGGCGTGAGTGAACCGGAAGCCGCCCGCCGTGAAGAACGAGTTGCCGCCGCGCTCGTGCGGGGGCGCCTTTTCGAGGAGCACCACCCGCGCGCCGGACTCCCGGGCCGCCAGGGCCGCGCAGAGCGCGGCGTTCCCGCCGCCCACGACCACCACGTCGATCTCACCCTCGCGCGTCACGCTCGCGACCTCCGTCATTGGGATCAGATGGAGATCTCCGTCCCCACGCGGCGCTCGCGCGCCCGGGCGACGAGCCGGACTGCGACGGCGACGTCCTCCATTGCCACCCCCTGGGACTCGAAGAGCGTGATCTCGGCGGCGCCCGTCCGGCCGGGATGGCGGCCGGCGACGACCTCACCCAGCTCGTGCACGTCCTCCCAGCGGATCACCCCCTGCTCCAGCGCCGCCACCAGGTCGCCGCACTCCACGCGCGCCTGCTCCAGCGAGTCCGTCACCACGAGGCCGGCGCGACGCACCGCCTCGACGTCGAGCTCCGCCCGCTGGAGCGCGTTCGAGCCGGCGGCATTCACGTGGGCGCCGGGCGCGATCCATTGTCCTTCGAGGACAGGCGTCTTCGACCCGGTGATCGTGACGAGGATCGAGGCGTCCCGGGCCGCCGCCTCGGGCCGGTCGACCGCCACCACGGGGACGCCGAGCAGGGGTCCCATCTCCTCGGCGAAGCGCGCCCGGCGCTCGGGATCCCGCCCGTAGACACGCGCCTCCCGCACCCGCCGGACGGCGCAGACCGCCTCGAGCTGAGAGCGCGCCTGCCATCCGGTGCCGTAGCACCCCACGCGGTCAGCGTCCGGCCGGGCGAGGTACTTCGTGGCGACGCCGGACGCGGCGCCGGTCCGCATCTGACCGAGCTTGTCGGCCTCGATGACGGCGAGGAGGGCGCCGGTCTCCGCCGAGAAGAGCAGCACCACGAACTTGGTGCCGCCGCGCACGGTCGCGTAGGTCTTGAGCCCCATGACGCGCGCCTCGGGCAGCGCCGCGGGCATCACGTGGAGCAGCCCCCCTGGCACCGGCAGGCGGACGCGGGGCTTGTTCGTCAGCTTCCCCTCCCCTTGCCACCGGAAGGCGTCCTCGACCGCCTCGATCGCCAGCGACATCGGGAGGAGCATCGTGACCTCGGATTCGTTCAGCAGCAGCGCCATCAGGCCTCCTCGGGTCCTGTCGCGGGGTCGCTCAGGGAAACGGAACGCGCGGGCGTGGCCAGGGTGGCCAGCGCGGAACCAGCGTCGGGCTCCCCCCGGCGGCGAGCGTGGCGAGCGTCGCTCTGAGCTCTCCCAGCCACCCGCGCGTATCGAGCGGCAGGGCCGCCCCCGCCTCCGCGACCTTCGCCACGCCCAGGACGAGGAGCGAGCGGGCTCCCTCGAGGTTCCCGTTCTCGAGGTGATGGAACGCGACCGCGACCTGGATCAGTCCCTGGAGCGCTGTCCGCGTGGGCTCCGGCGCGCGAAACCAGACGGGCTCGAGCAGCTCGTGCACCTCGAAGAAGAGACCGTGGTTCGCGAGCGCCGCCGCCCGCTCGAGGAGCGGCGCCATACCCTCGGCGCCACCGTCTTCCCACTCGCCGACGACCGAGGCCGCTCGCGCCGCCCGCTCGGCGAGACTCGGCCCGTGAACCCGGTATCCGCCGATGAGCCGCACCCGGCCCGGCGCCGCGGACGCGAACCAGCCGAGCGCCAGGAGACGGCCGGCGTCCGCGCTGTCGACCTCGGATCCCTCGGCCCCCCGCGCGAGGGCGAGCACCGTCGCTCGCGCCTCGCCTGGCTCGAACGCCTCCAGGACCAGCTCGGCGAGTCGGTTGCGAAGGGGAAGCGGTAGCGGCCCCACCGGCGGGAGGACGGGACACCTGAGCCCGGCCGCGTTTACGTGGAAGCGCCGCGTCCTGCGGCCTTCTCGAACAGCTGCTCGTCGAGGCGGAGCGCGCTCCCGGTGCCACCCTGCCGGACCATGAGCCACTCGGCGAGGATGGAGACGGCGATCTCCTCCGGCGCGCGCGCACCGATGTCGAGCCCGATCGGCGCCCGGAGCGCCCGGATCCGCTCGATCGGGAATCCGTCCGCCACCAGGCGTTCGGTGACGAGGATGGCCTTCCGGCGCGCTCCCATGAGCCCGACGTAGCGCGCCGGTGTCCGGAGGGCGCTGGCCGTCGCCTCGTAGTCGAGGTCCTGGTTCCGCATCGCGACCACGATCGCCGTTGCGGAGCCGATCGGGAGCCATCCGAGCGCCTCACCGACCGGCGCCGCGACCACCCGGTCGGCCTCCGGGAAGCGCTCACGGCTCGCGTACTCGGGCCGGTCGTCGACCACGGTCACCGACACGCCCAGGCCCCTGGCCAGGCCGGCGAGAGCCTTTCCCACGTGCCCCGCCCCGACGACGATCAGCGCGGGGGGAGGGCCGAAGGGCTCGGCATAGAGCCTCGTCCCCTCGGACGCGCGAAGCTCGGGCGCCTCTTCCTCGAGCGCGCGCCGTCCGAGCTCCACCGCGGCGACCGTCAGCGCGGCATCCGGGAGCGCGCCCACGGTCTCGCCTTCCGACACGAGAACGCGCGCGCCGGCCGCTTCGCCGTCGAGGGCCGTCACGACCGCGACCGCCTCGTGCCCTTCCGCGGCCTCGAGCACCGGCGTGAGCCACCCGAGGGCGCGTCGGTCCAGGCGCTCCACGAACACGAGCATCGTCCCGCCGCACGCCAGCCCCCAGTCGTCGACGCCGGTCGACAACGTGTACTCGCGCAGCGCGGGCGCACCGCCCGCCGCGGCCAGCGTCGCCTCGCGGATCGTCTCCGCTTCCACCGCTCCGCCCCCGAGCGTTCCCGCGAGTCGCTGGCCTCCGCGCGCGAGGAGGCGCGCTCCCACCTTCTGCGGCGTGGAGCCGCGGGTGGCCACGATCGTGGCGAGCCCCACAGGCTCGCCGCTTTCGGCCAGTCGGGCCGCGTCGCGCAGGACGTCGAGGGTCATCGGCGCGTCTCCGCGCCCGATCGGGTCATCGCACGCGCACCACGCGAGTGCCCGCCAGGAAGTCGTGGAGCCCGCGTCGATCTCGCCTGAATCCCGCGACGACCAGGCCGATCCCGAATGGCATCGCCGCCACGACCGTCGCCACGCACCGTCCGAGCGCGCGGAGGTACCCGATCGGCGCGCCGCCCTCGTCGATGACGCGGGCGCCCAGGAGGCGTTTGCCCACCGTCTGCCCGCCGGTACCGTGGCTCAGGACGAAGTACGCCACGGGCACCACCAGCTGCCACGTCCGCCCGAACGCCTGAGCGACGAGGTCGAGATTCGGTGCGAGCCGGGCAAGGCCCACCGCGAGCTGCGTTCCGATCTTCCAGAGGATCACCGCGATGATCAGGTCCACGACGAGCGCGAGGCCGCGACGCTGGATTCCCGCCGGCGTGAGACCCACCGCGCCCGGACCGTCGGCGACGCGCGCGTCGGGCGCCCAGGCCGGCGCGCCCCACGGGTCGCCCGGCTGGACCACCGCGGGTGCGTGCGCGCCCGCTCGCGGCGCCGTCGCGGTCCACTCGCGCGCGTCGTCCATCGGTGCCGCCACTATAGCAGACCGCCCGGTATAATACCGGGCGCCGCCATGATTCCCGTCGCGGAAGCCAGGGCTCGCATCCTCGCCGACGTGGCGACCGCAGCGCCGGAGGAGACGCTTCCGGTCGCGCGGGGGCTCGGGCGCGTTCTCGCGAAGGACGTCCGCGCTCCCTTCGACGTCCCGACCGCCGACAACTCGGCCGTGGACGGGTTCGCCGTCCGGGCAGCGGACCTCGACCCGGGAGGCCGCGCGCGCGTTCGGGTAGTGGCGGACCTTCCCGCCGGCGCCGTCTACGAGGGCGGCATCGGGCCGCGCGAGGCGCTCCGCATCATGACCGGCGCGCCCATGCCGCGCGGGGCGGACACCGTCGTGCCGCAGGAGCTCAGCGAGAGCGCGGGAGACTGGGTCGACCTTCGCGCGGTCGACCCCGGCGCGAACGTGCGGTCACGCGGCGAGGACGTCCGGGCCGGAGCGGTCGTGCTCCAGGCGGGCGCGGTGCTGCGTCCGCAGGACCTGGGTCTCGTCGCGTCGCTCGGCTTCGCCGAGGTGCGGGTCCACCGCCGGCCGCGCGTCGCCCTGCTCTCCACCGGCGACGAGGTGGTGGAGCCGGGCCAGCCCCGTCGCCCCGGGCAGATCTACGACGCGAACCGCTTCTCGCTCGGCGGCATGGTGGAGGGAGCCGGCGCCGAGCCGCTCGACCTCGGCATCGTGCCCGACGTCCGAGAGCGCCTCCGCGAGCGCCTCCTCCAGGCCGCCGGCGCGGCGGACGTCGTGCTCACCTCCGGCGGCGTCTCGGTCGGCGACTACGACCTCGTCAAGAGCGTGCTGGGGGAGATCGGAAGCATCGACTTCTGGCAGGTGGCGATGCAGCCGGGCCGGCCGCTCGCGGTCGGGCGGATCGCGGGGACCCAGTTCTTCGGTCTCCCGGGCAACCCCGTCGCCTCCGTGCTCTGCTTCCACCTGTTCGTCCGCCCGGCCCTCTGGAAGCTGGGTGGGCGGACGCGGCTCGACCCCGAGTGCGTCACGGCGACCGCCGTCGAGCCGATGCGGAAGCGGGCGGGCCGCCGCGAGTTCAAGCGCGGCATCCTCCGGTTCACCGACCACGGCTACGAGGTCTCGACCACCGGCCCCCAGGGCTCGGGCATCCTCTCCTCGATGGTCGCCGCCAACTGCCTCATCATCCTCGAGGAGGCCCGGGGCGACGTGAAGGCCGGCGAGCGCGTCCTCGTCGAGCCGATCTGAGCAGAGCGATGGCGCGCGGCATCACGACCGATCTGATCGACGGCGTCAAGGAGATGGTCGCCGACCTGTGCACGGGCTGGGCCCGCACTCTCCCCGACCTCGTCCACGCCGACGTCCGGCTGGAGGTGACCGAGAGCAAGGTGGCGAGCGTCGAGAACGGCGAGCCGAAGTTCGCCAACGACGATTACGCGTGCGCCTTCGGCGTGCGAGTGCTGGCCGGCCGCCGCATGGTCAGCGCGGGGTACCTCGGCGGCACCCTGGGCGCTGCCGATCTGCCGCAGCTTCGCGAGATCCTGCGTGACGCGCTCGGCCGGGCGCACCGCCGGGCCGCCGCCAGCGGCGAGGCCAAGGCGGCGGCGCGCGAGAAGCTTCCCGGACTGGGGGCGAGCCTCGCCGACACGCGTCTGGCCCCGGTCCGCGTGGCGCGGGAGGTCGTCCCGGCCGTCTACCGCGTCGACCCGCGCACGGTGCCGCTCGAGAGCATGGTCCGGACGGCGACCGAGCTCGGGCGGGAGATCCGCGCCCTCGATCCGCGCCTGACCTACAGCCACCTCGCCACCCTCACGGAGCTCTCGCGAGAGCTGTTCTGCTCCTCCGAGGGGGCCCTGATCGACCAGACCTTCGCGCTGACCCAGGGCATGGCCTACGTCGTGGGAACCACGGCGGAGTCGAGCCAGGAGCTCTACGACGTGGTCGGCCACCAGCGCGGGTGGGAGATCATGACCGACGGCGTGCACGAAGCGTTCATGGAGCTGCCCGACTTCCGGACGTTCGCCCTCGACCTCGCGCGGGAGGCGATCGAGCTCGCGGCCGCCCCCCCGCTCCCCTCGACCGATCGCGACGTCGTGGTCGTCACGGATCCGCACTACAACACGCTCGTCGCGCACGAGATCGTCGGCCATCCCAGCGAGCTGGACCGCGGGCTCAAGATGGAGATGGCCTACGCGGGACGCTCGTGGCTCCTCGGCGGCCTGGGCGACACGCAGGTGGGCCGGCCCATCGCCTCCCCGCTCGTGTCCGCCTACTCCGACCCCGCGCTCCCCGGGTACGGCCACTACGCCTACGACCACGACGGCACGCCCGCCCGCCGCGTCGTCCACATCGACCGGGGCGTCTTCCGGGGATTCCTGAACAGCCGGCAGACCGCGGCGATCTTCGGCGGCGAGCCGAACGGTCACTACAAGGCGGCCGACGCGTCGCTCGTCCCGCTGATCCGGATGTCGAACACGGTGTTCGACGCAGGGGCCGACGACCCCCGCCAGATCCTGCGGGACGTCGAGCGCGGCTACTACCTGGTCGCCCACCGGATCCCCTCGATCGCCGAGAGCCGCGAGAACTTCCGGATCTCGGCGCGGCGGGTCTACGAGATCCGGAACGGCGAGCTGGGACGGCTCTACCGGGACGGGGGGATCACGGCCGACACGCGCGACTACCTGATGAACGTCGACGCGGTGGGCACCGACTTCCGTCTCTATCCCATCCCGAACTGCGGCAAGGGGCAGCCCATGCAGACGAAGCGGCTCGGCAACGGCGGCCCCACCATGCGAAGCCGCGCCCGGCTCACCGGCGGAAGCTGATGAGCCCGCTCACACGCGTCCCCGATCAATGCGGTGGGAGGTCTGGGGCCACAGGCCGAAGGCCGAGGGACGACGCCGCTCCCCAGGAAGATGACCGTGGCACCCGGACCGACCACCGCCGAGCTCGCCCGCGCCGCGCGGGAGGCGCTCGAGCTCCTCCACGGCGTGCCCGACGTCCTCGAGGCCGAGGCCTTCGTCGCGGCCAACGGCCAGCTGCTCGCGCGGCTCGCCTACGCGTCACACCTCCCCTCCAACGGGGTCGAGGAGCCGAAGTCCACCGCGTCCCACGGGATCGGACTCCAGGTGGTCTTTCGCGGGGAGGACGGACCGCGCCTCGGCTTCGGATCCGAGCCCTCCGACCTCTCCCGCGAGGGCGTGCGGCGCGCGCTCGCCAAGGCGCGGCAGGGCGCGGTGCATGACCCCGCGTTCGTCTCCCTGCCCCGGCCGGGGCCGGAGCGGCGGACGCTCGGGAGCTACCACGACCCGCGACTCCTCGACCTCGACGACGAGGATCTCGTCGCCGCTGGCTGGCGGGTCGTCACCGGGGCCCTCCAGACGTTCACGGCGTCCACCCGTCTCGCCGAGATCGCCGAGAGCGAGGAAGGCCTCCGGCGCCTCGGCCTTCTTCTCGGCGGCGACGTCACGATCGTGCAGGAGCGGGTCGCCATCGCGTCAACGCATCTCCCGGAGGTCCAGACCGACGAGTCGACGCTCATCACGGCCTCGACGACCGGCATGGTCGAGGCGATGGACGCGAAGGGCTCGGGCTGGTCCACCGGCACGCGGCTCCACGACTTCACAGAAGAGGCGGGCGTGGAGGCGGCGCACGGGGCGATCCGCGCGCTGGGCGGCGAGCGGATCCGGTCGGGCCGCTACCGGATCGTCCTCGGCCCCCAGCCCGTCACGGATCTCCTGAACAACCTGATCCTGCCCGCGCTCCACGCGTCCAGCTTCTACGCGTCGACCACGCCGTTCCTCGGCCGCTTCGGCAAGCGCGTCGCGGCCCCGGCCATCTCGATCTACGACCACGGCGCCTTGCCGGGATTCACGGGATCGAAGGGCATCACGTGCGAGGGGCTCCCGACGGGCCGCACGGACCTGATCACCGGCGGCATCCTGACCGGGCTCCTCACCAACTGGTACGAGGCGCAGCGCCTCCTCCGCGACCCGCAGGCCCGCGCGAAGCTCGGAGTCGACCCGGCCGGGGTCGCCGGCGGGCTCGCCGCGCGGAACGGCTTCCGCTTCGCCGCCGGCGGCGGTCGGAGCTTCGGGTCGACGCCCGGCACCGCCGCGACCAACGTCTTCGTGGAAGGTCAGGACGGCGTGTCGCTCGACGAGCTCTGCCGGCGGGTCGGCGAGGGACTCTACGTGGGACGCATCTGGTACACGTACCCGATCAACGGGCTTCAGGCGGGCGACTTCACCTGCACCGTCGTCGCCGACTCCTATCTGATCCGGGACGGCCGGATCGCGGTGCCCCTCAAGGCCAACGCCGTGCGGATCAGCGACAACATCACGAGCGTGCTCGATGGCGTCCTCGGCGTGACGCGGGAGGTCAAGGGCACGACCGTCTGGGGAGGGGACGAGGTCGTGTATGCCCCGTCCATCGCCGTCGCCGGCCTCCAGGTCGACGAGATCGCCGGCTTCGTGGAGACGCTGTAGGCGCGATCTCCGTCGATGGGCGAGACGCGGGTCGACCTCCTGCATCTTCTCGAGGATCTCCGGGACGCGTATCCCGGCGCGATCGAGGAGACGATCCTCACGGAGGTCGTGGCGAACGCGCTCGACTCCGGCGCCGCCGAGATCGCCCTCGCTGACCGACCCCGGCGACAGCACGCTGACCGTCGTCGACGACGGCCAGGGCATGCGGCGCCGCGAGCTGGCCCGCTACCACGACATCGCGGCCACGAGCAAGACGCGTGGCCAGGGGATCGGCTTCGCCGGCGTCGGGATCAAGCTCGGGCTCCTGGTCTCGGAGGAGGTCGTGACCGAGACTCGCCGGGGCGTCGTTCACGTCGCGACGGCCTGGGGCCTCACCTCCCGGCAGCGGGCGCCCTGGCGGTGGATCTCGCCGCCCGGTCTCGTCGCCCGCCGAGGGACCGGCGTTCGGCTCCAGGCTGCAGAACCCGCTCTCGCCCCTTCTCGACCCAGGCTACGTCGAGGCCACGCTTCGCCGACACTTCCAGCCGCTCTTCGATCCCGCGTTCGCCGCCATCCTGGACGCGCACTATCCGCGCGGCGTCGGCTTCGCGCTCAACGGCGCTCGGCTCAGGCCGGAAGGCTGGCGCGGGCATGGAGTCGGCACCGATCGCGGTCCGTCTGGCGCGGAAGCGGAAGCCGTCCGCGGCGGGCTACCTCGTCCGCGACCGCGTGCCGCTGCCCGAAGAGCAAGGCGGCCTGGCGATCAGCACGTTCGGCAAGGTGATCAAGCGGGGCTGGGACTGGCTCGGGCTGACACCGGCGACGCCGGACCGCGTCGGGGGCCTGATCGAGGCCCCCGCCCTCGCGGAGTGCCTCACGCTCAACAAGGCCGACTTCATCCGCGTCGGCGTCCGCGGCGCGGTGTACCTCGCGTACCGGAAGGCGATCCAGGAAGCGGTCGCCGCCCAGCTCGCCGCCTGGGGCGACCTCGCGGACCCGGGCGACCACGCGCGGCGCCGCGCGGCCCGCCCGTGGAACGGGATCTGGAGTCGGTTCTCGGGCAGCTCGCCGAGGATTTCCCCCTGCTCGCTTCGCTGGTCGAGCGGCGGGCCGGCGGGCAGCGACGGCTGCCCACGGGGCGACGGGGCGACGGGCCAAGCGGGAGCGATCTGCTGGTGCCGCTCACGCCTGTGCACGGGCAAGCGCCGCTGGCCGAAGCCGCTGCCCGGCCCGGCAGGCCAATCCGGGGCACCGTCCGTCGATCGGGACGCTCCGGGCACTCCACCGGCGGCCTCAACCGATGCCGGCGCCCCGCCCGCGCTGGCCCCAGCTGCGACACTCCCGTCAGAGCGCGGTCGCCGCCAGCCGGGGCGCTACGGGCTGAGCCTCCAGTTCGCCCAGCGTCCCGACGACCCGGAGCTGGCGCGGCTGATCGAGTCAACAGTGTGGATCAATGAGGCGCATCCGGCCTACCGCCGCGCCGCGGCCTCCCGGTCCGAGGGCTACCACCTCGCGGTCGCCGTCGCGCTCGCGCTCGCGCCCCCTGGCGGCGGAGCCGGCGAAGGAGCACGGCTTCCTGACCGCCTTCCTCTCGGCCTGGGGCGCGGCAATGGATCGGCGGAGGCTTCGGCGCGCCTGAGAGGCACGGGACTGCCACTCTCGCCGACCTTCCCCGGCGCATCTCCGGGTCCAGGAGGTTCGCTGGACGAATCACGCGAACCTAGGGTCTCCGGCGAGTCTCCACGATCGTGACGCGGCGGGCGAGGGTCTGACCACCGAGATCCTCCCCCTCCACCACGACGAAGTCCCCGACCAGAACGTCCACCAGCGACACGGCCATCTCTCCGAAGGCGCTCTGCCCCCGCATGTCGCCCAGCCGGAGGCGGCTTGCCGCCACCACGGGCGTGTCCGCCTCGACTCGCACCTCGTGACGGATCCGAAGCCCTCGCCGCCCCAGCTCCTCGACCACGAGGACGCCGCGGGCGAGATCGACCTCCATCACGTGGCCCGAGTACCGCGCGAACGCCTCACCCGAGACGGGCGAGGCCAGAGAAAGGGCCAGCAGCGCCGGCAGAGCCCCGAGCCACACCGCCCGCCCGACCATCCGCGCCCCGCGGCCCATCAGTCCGACAGCTTCAGCAGCATCCCGGTCCGCCGCGCCCGGTGGATGGCCCACGCGAAGAGCGCGTAGCCGCCCGCCACGTAGAGGACGGCGAGCCCATAGCCGCGAAGGAGCGGCGCCGTGAAGACCGGCGCGTACCCCAGGTGCGCGCGGAACGCCTCGAGGAAGTGGGTGAGCGGAACCCCCGCGGCCACCACCTGGAGCGGCGCGGGCAGGACGGAGACGGGGTAGTAGACGCCGCACAGCAGGAGCACCAGGCTCACGCCCGACCAGGCCGACACCTCCGCCCGCAGCCCGAAGAGCATGAGGAGGGTCGACACGAGCAGGCCGACACCAGCCGCCGAGAGGAGAAGGCCGGCCAGGAGCGCCACCGCGGGCGCCAGGCCATGCGCGAGCACGTTCACGCCGAACACCCAGTGGCTCACGGCCGCCTGCAGGGCGAACACCGCCGTCCCGCGCACCAGCCCCATCAGCCACGACCCCAGCACGAGGTGCCAGGGCCGGATGGGCGCGACGAGCTGATGCTTGATGCTCTTCGCCCACATGTCGAACAGGGCCGCATACGCCACGTCCAGCTGGCAGACCTGGACGGTCGAGAGCGCGAACGTCCCCACCAGCACGAACACGACCGTTCCGGGCTCCGCGGCGAGGAACGTGATCAGGAGCCCGACCGACAGGAGGTTCACGATCGGCCAGAAGACGATCTCGAAGACCGTGAACGCGTTGCGGTAGGTCATCCGCCAGTTGCGGAGGAAGAAGGCGGACACCTTCACGAGCTCGCGCCGGACGGAGGCGCCGACGGACCAGTCGAGCCGGGCGGCCGGCGTGGCCAGGCCGCTCATCGCGCGAGCTCGATGAAGACCGACTCCAGCGTCGGCTCGGTCACGGTCACGTCGCTCACCGGGACCCCGCGCTCGTGGAGATGGCGGAAGATCTCCGGCAGGCGCTTCCGCGCGTCGTCCACGATCACCCGGACGCGGCCGCCGACGGTCGTGCAGGCCAGCACCCCGGGCAGCCCGGCCAGGCCGCGCCAGGCGTCCCCTTCCGCGACGAGCTCGACCCGGTCACCGAGCAGCACCTCGCGCTTCAGGGTGCCGGGGTCGCCGCTCGCGAGGATCCGGCCCTCACGGAGGAACACGACCTCGTCGCAGAGCTGCTCCGCCTCGCGCATGTAGTGCGTGGACAGGAGGATGGTCATGCGGCGAGACCGGCGGAGCGCCGCGATCTGTTCCCGGATGCGCACCGAGATGTCGGGGTCGAGACCGACGGTCGGCTCGTCCAGGATCAGGAGCTCCGGGTCGTTGACGAAGGCCTTGGCCAGCGCGAGCCGCTGCTTGAGCCCCGTCGACAGCTCGTTGTAGGGCACCCCTGAATGCGCCGCCAGCTCGAACTGCTCGAGCAGGGCGGCCACCCGCGGTCGGCGAACACCTCCGTCGAGCCCGTAGCTCCGCGCGGCGACGTCGAGGATCTCGCGCGGCGTGAGGCTCCACAGGAAGGAGGCGCTGCCGGAGGAGAGATTGATGCGCTCGCGCACCCGATGGGCGTCGCGGATCACGTCGAGGCCGAGGACTCGCGCCTCGCCGCGATCCGGCAGGAGGAGCGTGGCCAGGATCGAGAGCAGGGTGGTCTTGCCGGCGCCATTCGGCCCCAGGACCCCGAAGATCGCGCCGCGCGGAACGACGAACGAGACGCCCCGGAGGGCGGGCTGCAACCGCCGTCGGGGCCATCCGGTGCGAAACGTCTTGCTGAGGTCGCGGACTTCGACCGCAGGCCCGGTCGTCGTCACGCGATTCATCGTATCATACGCCCCATGAGCGACCGGCAGGAGTGGTCCGCCCCCATCGCGGACGTCCCTCCCGGCTCGTCGGCGAAGTTCCCGCTGAGCTGGCGCGGGGCGAAGGTCGAGGGGTTCGTGGTCAACTTCGAGGGCCGCTACCACGCCTACGTCAACCGTTGCGCGCATGCGGGCACCCCGCTCGACTGGTGGCCGAACGAGTTCTTCAGCGACGACGGCCGGCTGCTCATCTGCGCCACGCACGGCGCGCTCTTCGAGCCGGACAGCGGCCGCTGCGCGGGGGGCCCGTGCGGCGGCGCGGCTCTCTGGCCCCTCGGCGTGCGGCTCGAGGGCGACAGGGTCATCGTGAGCGCGCTCCCCGAGGACGCGGACGACGCCGCCGGCTCCTGAGCGAGGGCCGCTGTGACGGACGACGCCGGCCGGCACGACCGGGCCGCCGTCCGCGACGCGAACGAGCGCTTCTACCGGGCCTTCGAGAGCCTCGACCTCGCCGAGATGGACCAGGTCTGGGCGCGCGGCGACCACGTCGCGTGCGTCCACCCCGGGTGGAACCGCCTCCACGGCTGGGAGGAGGTGCGCCGCTCCTGGTCGGCCATCTTCCAGAGCACGACCGAGATGCGGTTCACCATCACGGACGTCCGCGTGGAGGTGCGCGGAGACCTCGCATGGGTCCATTGCACGGAGAACATCATCTCGGAGACGCGCGGGAGCCTGTCGATCACCGCCATCCTCGCGACCAACGTCTTCGAGCGACACGCCGCGCGATGGCGCCTCGTCCACCACCACGCCTCCCACATCCTGGCGCCGCAGGATCCCGGGCCGGAGACCGCCTGAAGGGGCGCGCCCGGATCGTGCGGCCCGTTCTCGCCTCGGCCCTGGCCCTCCTCTCGGGCTGCGGCACGGCGCTCGAGCGCAGCTTCATCTATCACCCCGCGACGACCCTCGAGGGCACGCCGGCCGCGCTCGGGTTCGCGTACGAGGACGTGGAGGTCACCGCCGAGGATGGCGTCCAGATCCATGGCTGGCTCGTGCCTGGACCGCGCCCGGCGACCCTCCTCTACTGCCACGGCAACGCCGGGAACATCTCGCACCGGCTCCGGAAGCTCGAGGCCCTCCACAACCGGCTCGGCCTCTCGATCCTGATCTTCGACTATCGAGGGTACGGACGGAGCGAGGGGGTCCCGAGCGAGGCGGGCACGTACGCCGACGCTCGGGCGATGAACGCCTGGCTCCGGGAGCGCGACCCCGGGCCGGTGGTCTATCTCGGCGTCTCGCTCGGCGCCGCCGTCGCCACCCTGCTCGCGACGGAGGATCCGCCGGCGGCGCTCGTCCTCGAGGCGCCGTTCGCGTCCGTGCAGGCCATGGCCAGCGCCACCATGCCCGGGGCAGGCTGGCTCATCCGCACGCGCTACGACACCCTGGGGATGATCGGCCGGGCGGCGGCGCCCCTCCTGGTGCTCCACGGCGACGCCGACGAGGTGGTTCCCTACCGGCAGGGGCGCGCGGTCTTCGACGCCGCGTCCGAGCCCAAGGCATTCGTCACGATCCCGGGCGCCCACCACAACGACGCCTACGAGGTCGGCGGCGAACCGTACTGGGAGGCGTGGACCGCGTTCCTGGCGGCCCATCTCGAGCGTCGGTGACGGGCCGCCCGGCGCGCTACTGGACCCGAACGACGGCGTCGGCCGGCAGCCGGGCGAGGAGGTCCTGGAGCGCCGCCTCCAGGTACTCGGGCTCCTTCGACTCGAGGGTCACGCGCACCTTGTACTCGGGGTTCGTGAACTCGGGGTACGAGCCGCACATGAGGTCGGGGAAGCTGCGCAGCATGGCGTTCAGATGCTCGGCGAGGGTCCCCTCCCCCACCCCGAAGAAGACGACCCGCAAGAGATAGGGACGCTCGCGGAACCGCTCCTTGATCGCGTCGAACTTGCGGCGGAAGATCTCGGGAACGCCCGGGAACACGTGGACGTTGCCCACCACCACCACGGGAACGATGAGGTGGTCCGAGGCCAGGAGCTGGGCGCCCTCCGGCACCTCCGCCATCTTGAGCCGCGCGTCGTTGATCCGCGCCTGGTAGACCTCCTCGAGCGCCGCCGCGAGGCCTGGGTCGCGCACGACCCGGCGTCCGAACGCGCGCGCCACGCCCTCGATCGTGACGTCGTCGTGGGTCGGGCCCACGCCGCCGGAGGTGAACACCCAGTCGTAGGCCCGGGAGAACTCGGCGACCTCGCGGGCGATCAGGTCGACCTCGTCGGGGATGACGGCGACCTTCCGGACGTCGACGCCGAGCTGACGGAACTCGCGGCACAGGTAGAGCGCGTTCTGGTCGGCGATCTTCCCCGACAGGATCTCGTTGCCGATGAGGATGATCCCGGCCGTCTTCGCCATCGCCGGCCTGGTACGCGCCGCGCCTCAGCCGCGGGCGAACTCCTCCTTGGCCGCGCGAACCCGCGCCGGATCCGCCAGGAGGTCGTAGGTGGTCAGGGCCATCGTCTTCGCCGCCGCGAGCATGCCGGCGTGGGCCAGGGGCTGGATCGCGGCGTCGACGAAGTCGCGGGTGTGGATGGCCATCCCGGTCGGCGCGATGGCCACCATCGGCTGGATCGTGGGGAGAGCCTGGCTCACGTTGCCGACGTCGGAGGAGCCCAGGCGGTCGGGGACGGCCTCGCCCTCGACGAGCCCGGCGCCGCGCATGTTCGCGGCGAAGAGGTCCAGGAGGGTCTGGTTCCGCTTGAGCGGCTCGTAGACCATCTCGTGCTGGGTGACGGTCAGCGTCGCGCCCGTGGCGCGGGCCGCCCCCTCGGCGCAGGCGAGCACGCGGCGGTGGAGCTCCCACATCGTGTCGATCCGCGGCGCCCGGACGTAGAACGTCGCCTTCGCGTACTCGGGGATGATATTTGCCGCGGCCCCACCGTTCACGATGATGCCGTGGATCCGGCAATCGGGCCGCACCTGCTGGCGCAGCATGCTCACCGCGTTGAACGTCTGGATGCACGCGTCGAGGGCGTTGACCCCGACCCAGGGGTCGGCGGCGGCGTGGGCCGCCTTCCCCGCGTACTCGAAGTCAGTCCGCACGATCCCGAGGAGATCCTGGTGGAGGATGGTCCGGTCGAAGCCGTGGATCATCATCGCGCAGTCCACGCCCCCGAACACGCCGGCCCGGAGGAGCTTCACCTTGCCGCCGCCACCCTCCTCGGCGGGCGTGCCGATCACCTGGACCCGGCCGGCGGGAAGCCGGGAGCGCACGGCCGCCAGGGCCGCGCCGGCGCCCGCCCCCGACGTCGCGATGATGTTGTGCCCGCACGCGTGCCCGATGCTGGGCAGCGCGTCGTACTCGCACATGATCGCGACCGTGGGGCCGTCGCCGGCTCCCTTCACGGTCGCCCGGAACGCGGTCGGCACCCCGCCGACACCGCGCTCGACCTCGAACCCCTTGGCCTCGAGGAACCCGCACAGCCAGCCGGAGGCCTGCACCTCCTGGTAGCCCAGCTCGGGGTGACCGTGGATCTTCCGGGACAGCCCCTCGAGCTCGCCGGCCAGGCCGTCGAGGGCGCGCTGGATGTCGGTCTTCACGCTGCTCACAGGGCCTCCTGGATCGGGTGGCGGGTGGCGGCCACGCGCTCCGCGCGGCCCGAGCGGAGCGTAACACGGGGGCGAGCACGGCTCAACGCGATGCCCGTCGCCGGAGTCCCGGCGTCTGTGAGCCGCGAGCCGCGTGCGCTAGAATAGCGGCGCGGCGACGTCCATTCCCACGCCGCGCGGAGGCGCGCTGATGGCCCATGGTCCCGACGACTCCCCGATCCGTCTGTCCGGCTGGGCGCTGATCCTCGGCGCCTCCTCCGGGTTCGGCGAGGCCACCGCGCTCGCGCTCGCCGGAGCGGGGATGTCGGTGGCCGGCGTCCACCTGGACCGCAAGGCGACGCTTCCGAACGCGGAGCGGATCGCCGCCGAGGTCCGGCGGCGCGGCGGCCAGGCCCTCTTCTTCAACGCCAACGCGGCGGATCCGGCCCAGCGGGCGGAGGTGCTGGACGCGGTCGAGCGGGAGCTGGACGCGCGCGGCGAGCGGGGCCGGCTCCGCGTGCTGCTGCACTCCCTCGCGTTCGGCTCGCTCCGGCCGTTCGTGGCCGACAACCCGAAGGAGGCCGTGTCGAAGGACCAGATGGACATGACGCTCGACGTCATGGCCCACAGCCTCGTCTACTGGACGCAGGACGTGGTGTCCCGGGGCCTCATGGGTCCCGGTGGCCGGATCTTCGCGATGACGAGCGGCGGCGGCACCCGCGTCCTGCCGAACTACGGGCCGGTCTCGGGCGCCAAGGCGGCGCTCGAGTCCCACGTGCGCCAGCTCGCGATGGAGCTGGCGCCCCGCTGCATCACGGTCAACGCCGTCCGCGCCGGCGTCACCGATACGCCCGCGCTCCAGAAGATCCCCGGCTCCGACCGGATCAAGGCCGGCGCTCTCGCCCGCAACCCTGCGGGGCGCCTCACCACCACCGAGGACGTCGCCCGGGCGATCGTCGCCTTCTCGCACTCCGCCACCTACTGGATGACGGGCAACGTCCTCGGGGTCGACGGCGGCGAGGACGTCGTCGGGTAGCGGCGGGGTCCGCCCCTGCCGCACATGACGCCTTTCCACGCGATCGTCCTCGGGATGGTCCAGGGCGCCACGGAGTTCCTGCCGGTCTCGTCGTCGGGACACCTGATCCTCGTCCCCAGGCTCCTCGGCTGGCCGGACCAGGGCCTTGCCTTCGACGCCGCGGTCCACCTCGGAACGGTCTCGCCCTCCTCATCTACTTCACCGGAGCCCCTCCGGCGGATGGCGGCGGGAATCCTGACGGGCCGGCCGGCCGACCACCGTCTCGCGGCGGCCGTCGTGCTCGGCTCGTCCCGGCCCGGCTCGCGGGCCTCGCCTTCCAGGCGGGTGATCGAGTCGCAGCTCCGATCGGTCACGGTGGTCGCGGCATCGACGATTCTCTGGGCCCTGGTCCTCTGGTGGGCGGATCGTCGCGCCGCGGGAACCGCGTCCGGGACCTTCGCGAGGTGGGCATCGGACGGGCGCTCGTCGTCGGCTCGCGCAGCCCGTCGCCCTCGTCCCGGAACGTCGCGGTCGGGAGTCACGCTCTGCGCCGGGCTGTTCTCGGGCCTCGCCCGCCCGACCGCCCCCCACTTCGCCTTCCTTCTGGGTCTTCCCATCACGATGGCGGCCGGGCTTCTCGAGGCCACCACCCTGGTCCGGCGGGATCGACCGGGGACCAGCTCGGCGTGTTCACGCTCGGCGTCGCCACCTCGTTCGTCGCGGGATTCGCGGCGATCCGGGCCTGGTGGCTGTCTCCAGCGACGCGCTCCTCGTGTTCGTCGTCTACCGGATCGTGCTGGGGGGGCTCCCCCTGGATCACGCGCGGCTCAGCGGCACCGCGCGGGTCGGCCCGTCGGCCCTGCGGCCAGCGCCGCCACCAGACGCGGCCGGCTCGCCCGTGAGGCGGGGAGCCCAGCGCTGCGGGCCCTCCAGGTCGTTGCCGTCGGCGTCCTGATGGGGAGCCGCCTCCTCCTCGATCGTGAACACCGCCGCGTCGCCGCCGCGCCCGGCGCGAGACCCCGATGCCCGCTCGGCCGTCGCCGGGGCCGGCGCCGCCGTCGCCGCACGGACGACGCCGGCGAGCGGCGTCCCGAGGCGCAGGAATTTCGAGAGCGTCGTCGGGAGATCGCGGCCGACGCCGGCGCGGCCCGGCCGCGTCGGATCCGGCGAGATGGGTCCGGGTCGAGTCCTGCTCGAACACCCGCCCAGCCACGGGAAAGTTCGCGTGGTCCCGACCGTGGGCCACGTCGATGCCCCGGCGGCGCGCGCGCGCCGGCGTCCTTGACCCGCCCCTGCCCGTCGAGGATCCCCGAGCCGCGCCCGTGGAGGAGTGGCTCACGATGTCCCCGGGCGGAGGAGGGCGAGGACCTCCGCGTACTCCACGGGCGGGTTCTTGACCTGCACGATCACGGGGACACCTGCCCCCTCCGCCGCAGGAGTCCCCGGCGAAGGGCTCCAGGCCGTGCTGGGCGACGACCTCGGTCTCGATTCGCTCCTTCACGCCAGCACCACGTCCCGGTGCTCGCGGGCCACGCCCGCGGCCAGGTCCGGGTCCGGTGGTGGATGGTCCAGTGCTCCCCGTTCCCGAGATGGCTCCAGGCCGATGGCCGCGATGTGGGGACCCCAGCACCCGCGTCTCGGCTCGCGCCATCACGCACTGCGGAGCCCCGCGAAGTTCGCCGCGCCCGTGCTGCCGGCGTCGCAGAGCGTCGTCACCCCGGTCGAGGCACAACCGGGTCGGTCTCGATGCCGGATCGTGACCCGCGGATGAACGCGTGCGCGTGAGGTCCACGAGCCCCGGCACCACGTACGCCCCTGCACGTCCACCACCTCCCGCGCCGTCTCGCGCGGATTCGCGGTGTCGACCACCGCCACCCGGCCCGACGCGAACGCGACGTCCGCCGACCGTCCACCCCCGAGGCGGGGTCGATCACATGGCCACCGGTCGAGCCAGGAGGTCATGGCGCATCCCCGTCTCCCCTGTCTCGCCGCTCGAAGCGGCGCATCACGTAGCCCAGGATCGGCACCGCGATGCCGAGCGCGAGCCCCACGTGGAGCCGCGGCCCGCCGCGGGGCGCCTCCCCGAACGCGTCGGCAATCATCGCCGCCGCCGGGGTCACGATGCCGCTGATCGTGAACCCCGGCCAGGCTTCGTGCGCGTATCCGAGGCACGGCAGCCGCCAGCGCATCACGCGGGCGGTGATGGGCACGCGGTCGATCGAGGGTCAAGCCGGCCGCCCGCAATCATGTGACTGCTGCGGGAACGGGCGGTACGATGGGGCCGGCATGGACGATCGCGGCGGCTCTCCGAGCCCCACCCGGCAGTTCGCCGTCCTGAGTCTCCTCACGATCGGCGGCAGCACCCTGGTCGTGGGCCTGGCGCTCGCCCACTTCGTCGAGCAGGCCATCCTCGAGCGCGAGTGGACATCGACGGGCGCGTTCGTCCGGGCCGCCGCACACGATCATCTGCGACCCCAGGACTTCGGGACGGGGCGGTCCGTCCCTCCGTCCGACTCCCAGGACCGGCTGGAGGAGTTCACCCGCCAGGTCCGCCGTCTCCCCGAGATTCTGCGGCTCGTCGTGTACGGCCCGGACGGGCAGCCGCTCTGGAGCGACGCCGAGCGGGACTTCCAGCCCGCGGCTCGGCCGCCGGGGTTCGCGCCGCGCTCGCGGGGCGGACCGAGGCGGCGCTCGAGCCCGGCAGCCAGGCTGGCCGGGAGCGGGTCGCCCTGTACGTGCCGGTCACCGTTCCCGGCGAGGGCCGGGTGGCGGGGGCGGTCGAGGCCTACGTGGACGCGAGCCGCGTGGTCGCCGGAGTCCGCCGGGCCCGGGCGATCCTGTGGGGCCTGGCCGCGGCGTCGGGTGCCCTCCTCTATCTCGCGCTCTACGGGATCGTGTGGCGCGCGTCGCGGACGCTCCGCACCCAGCACGCCGCGCTCGCCCGCCGGGCCGAGGAGCTCGAGCGGGCCAACACGGAGCTCCGCGCCCTCCAGGACCAGCTCGTGGCGACCGAGCGCCTCGCGGCGTTCGGCGAGGTCACGGCGGCCGTGGCCCACGGGCTCGGCAATCCCCTCGCCGCTATCCGCGCCTCGGCTCAGGTCGCGCTCCTCGACGCCGAGGGGCCGGTGCGGGAGCAGCTCCGCCAGATCGTCGCCGACACCGACCGCCTGCGGGACCGCATGCGCGCGCTCCTCGACCTGGGCCGCCCGGTCGAGCCGCGGTCGGTTCCCACGGCGCTCGACGCCGCGGTCCGGTCGGCGATGGCACTCGTGCGCGACCGGAGCGCCGCGCAGGGGGTGCGCATCGACGTCGACGTCCCCTCCGATCTCGCCAAGGTCCGTCTCGATCCGGCCCGGTTCGAGGAGGCACTCCTCTGTCTCGCCGGCAATGCGCTCGACGCCATGCCCGCGGGCGGCGCGCTCCGGCTCACCGCGGTCCCGGGCGCGGGCGACGTCGAGCTACGGGTGGAGGACACGGGACCCGGCATGTCCTCCGCGGCGCTGGCGCGCGCCTTCGAGCCGTTCTTCACGACGAAGCCCGGCGGCACCGGGCTCGGCCTCGCGCTCGCCCGGAAGCTCCTCGAGGCGACCGGGGCCCGGCTCACGCTCGAGAGCGGCAGCGGCGGCACGCGCGCGACGATCGCGTTGCCGCGGGCCGACGCCTGAAGGGAGAGCCGTGGTTCGCAGCGTGATGGTCGTCGACGACGAGGCGGGACTGGCGGCCGCCATCGAGACGTTCCTCCGTCGCCAGGGCGTCGACGCCCGCTCCTTCGGGACGGCGGAGGCCGGCCTCGCGGCGCTCGGCGAGCTCGCCCCGGACGTCGCACTGGTCGACCTCCAGCTTCCGGGGATGGACGGGCTCGCCGCGCTGGCGGCAATCCGGCGTGAGCGGCCGGAGACCGTGGTGATCGTGATGACGGCGCACTCGAGCATCCAGGGCGCCGTGACGGCGATGAAGCAGGGCGCCTTCGACTACGTCGCCAAGCCCCTCGACCTCGAGGAGCTGTGGCTCGTGATCCAGCGGGCTTGGGATGCCGAGCGCGCGCGGGGCGAGCTCGCGTATCTCCGCCAGCGGGCCGGACACAGCGCGCCGGTCGCGAGCCTGCTCGGGGTCTCCCCGGTCATGGAGGCGGTGCGCCAGCGCATCCTCCAGGTGGCGGCCGCGGACCGCCTCGGAGAGGCGGGCCCCACGGTGCTCGTGACCGGCGAGACCGGGACCGGGAAGGAGCTGGCCGCGCGCGCCATCCACGCCGCCGGCCCGCGCGCCTCCGGCCCGTTCGTCGAGATCAACTGCGCCGCGATCCCGAACGCCCTCCTGGAGGGCGAGCTCTTCGGGTTCGAGAAGGGCGCGTACACGGACGCCCGGACGAGCAAGCCCGGGCTCTTCGAGGCAGCCGACGGGGGCACCTTCCTCCTCGACGAGATCGGGCTCATGGACGTGACGCTCCAGGCCAAGCTCCTGAAGGCCATCGAGGACCGCTCGGTGCGGCGCCTCGGCGCGCTGACACCTCGGCGCGTCGATGTCCGCATCGTCGCCGCCACCAATCGCGATCTCGAGCCGGCGGTGCGCGAGGGAACGTTCCGTGCCGACCTCCTCTATCGGCTGCGCGTCCTCACGGTGGAGATGCCGCCGCTCAGGGGTCGGGCGGAGGACATCTGGCTCCTCGCCCAGCACGCGCTCGAGCGCGTCCGCGAGCGCTACGGCCTGGCCGAGACGCGCTGGGCTCCGGCCGCGCGGGACGCTCTGGTGGCCTACCCGTGGCCCGGCAACGTGCGCGAGCTGAACCACGTCGTCGAGCGCGCGGCGCTGCTGCACCCGGGTCGCGCGCTCGGGCCCGAGATCCTCGGCCTCGGCCCCGCGCAAGCCACGCCCGTGGCGGCAACCCCGGATGGCGTGGTGGTGGACTTCTCGCGCGGGCCGATCGAGCTGGAGGCGGTCGAGCGGAGTCTCATCGAGCAGGCGCTCCGGCACGCCGGATGGAATCGCGCGCGAGCCGCCGAGCTCCTGGGCCTGAGCCGGGAGACCCTGCGGTACCGGATCGAGAAGTTCCGGCTGGCGCCCGACCGGACGCCGGAGTAGCGGGCATTTCCCAGCCCAGGGGCGAATCCCCCTCTGCCGGGAGCCCGAACGCCCGGAGGGGCTCGCGCGAGCGCCTCCCAGACGCGGCCGGACGGGCCCACCCGGCCGGTTGCCTGTAGGCACGCTCGTTGCTCAGATCGGTGAGGTCGACCATGACGATCCGCCGGCCTCGAAGGGAGTGCCCATGAAGCGCCATCTCCGCCGGCTCTGGCTGTGTCGGTTGCCGTCCCCCTCCTCCTGAGCGCTACGGCCCTGCCCTGGGACCACTCACCCACGCAGAGCGGCATCGGGACCGCGATCGCGGAGGGCGGCGGAGGCTCGGGATCCGGCGGCTCGGGGGGAAGTGGCGGCGGCTCCGGTGGAGGCCAGGGTGGCGGGTCGGAAGGCGGCGGCTCGGGCAAGGGCGGCGGCTCGGGCGGGAGGCCAGGGTGGCGGGTCGGGCAAGGGCGGCGGGTCGGACGGCGGGGGCTCGGGCAAGGGCGGCGGGTCGGGCAATTCGGGCGGAGGCTCCGGGTCTTCCGGCGGTAGTGGCGGCGGTGGCGCCGGCGGGAGTTCAGGCAAGGGTGGCTCGGGAAGCGACGGTGGCGACTCGGGCCGGGGATCGGGGTCGGGGGGGCAAGGCTCCGTCGACCTCGACCTCGGCGGACACGGATCGCGGGGACGCTCCGGTCGAGGCGGGCCTGACCTCGGCGACCGGAGCGGACCCTCCGGGCATGGCGGAGGCAGCGGCCCAGCCGCCAGCGCCGCGTCCTCGGGCCCGAGTCGAGGGCCCTCGACGGCCGGCGGCGGCCGAGGACCCGGCACGCCCGGACCTGGCCCTGGCAGCGGTCCCGGTAGCCCTGACGCCCGAGCCTCGGCGGCGACTGCGGCTGAAGCCGCTCGGGATGCCGCGCGCTCGGCCAGCCAGGCTGCCCTCGAAGCGGGTCGGCAGGCCGCCGAGCGCTCGAGAGGCCCGCACGGCGCGGCCGTCGCCGCGGGCGCCCAGGACGCGGCACGCTCCGCCGAGCGGGCCGCCCGGAACGCAGCCGAGGCGGCCCGGGACGCCCAGGCGGCGGCCAGCCGCTCGGGCCCCGAGGCGCGCACCGCGGCGTCACGCGCGGCCCAGCGTGCCACGGACCTCGCTCAGCTGGCCCGCGAGGCCGCAGAGGAAGCGGCGGACCGCCCGGAGCGATCCGGTGCGCCCCGACCCTAGCGGGCGCGCGCGGGCCGGCGCGGCGCTCGTCGCGCTGCTCCTCCTCGTCTTGCCGGCTCTGGCGCCGGCCCAGGGGGCGCTAGGCGATCTCCGGCGTGGCATGCAGTCCCAGGCCCTGTTCCGGCAGGGCCGGCTGTTCTACGAGGCGCACGATTATGCGACCGCGCGCGCCCGCCTCCTGGACGCCGTGGCGCTCGATGAGGCGCACGACGAGGCCCGCGCGCTCCTCGGGTGGGCCCACTACCACCTCGGTGAGTACCGCGCCGCCGCCATCGCCTTCAAGGCCGGGCTCAGACGACAGCCGTCCTGGGACGGGCTCTACGACGGCCTGGGATGGAGCCGCCTGAGGCTCGGGCGCTACCATCTCGCGATCGAGGCGTTCCAGTCGGCGCTCGACCTCTCGCCCGACCACGGGGACGCGCTGATCGGCCTGGGCACGGCGCTCTTCGAGCTGGGGCGCTACGAGGCGGCGGTCGCGCCGCTCGAGCGCGCGCTCCGCAGCATGACGACGATCGCCGGGCGCGAGGCGCAGGACGCGCCGGCCGCGCGCGCCCGGCTGGCCTGGAGCCTCTACTACGTCGGGCGACACGTGGAAGCGCTCGACGCGTTCGAGCGCGCGCTTCGAGCCGCGCCCGAGGGGGCGGGGCTCTACAACGGCCTCGGCTGGTGCCACCTGCGGCTCGGCGACCGCCGGCAGGCTCGAGCGGCCTTCGAGCGGGCGCTCGCACTCCAGCCCGGCTACGAGGACGCGGTCGAAGGACTCCGCCAGGCGCGGAGCTGACCGCCGGACGCTCCCGCCCGGCCTAGCTCTCGCGCGCTCTCGCCCCGTCGACGGCGCAGGGGCCCGCGCCGAGCCCCACCAGCGCGAGGCACGCGCCGAACAGGGTGAGCACGAACTCGATCCCGTCCGGGACGAAGAATCCGCCGCGCACGTGGACGGTCAGGATCGCCACGAGCATGTCGGCCGCCAGGACGGCGGCGGCGATTCGCGTCCCGGCCCCGAGAAGCAGGGCGAGGCCGCCGAGAAGCTCGACCGCGATCAGAGCCCAGGCCGCGACCATCGGCAGCGGGATCCCGAGGCTACCGAGGAACGCGGCGGTGCCGGCAAGCCCGAAACCGAAAAGCTTCTGGGCGCCGTGAACGACGAACACGAGCCCCACCACGATCCGGAGCGGCAGCACTCCCCATCCTGAACCCATGGGTCGTCCCTCGGCCTAGCGGTACCAGTGCAAGGACGGCCGTCTGGCCTACTGACCGGCGACGGTCAGTCGAGAGATCTTCAGCGTGGGCGCCGCGGTCTGGTCTCGGAACGTGAGGTCTCGCCCGACCATCTCGACGTCCTGCATCATCTGCCGCAGGTTGCCGGCGATCGTGATCTCCTCGACGGGGTACGCGAGCTCGCCCCCCTCGATCCAGAACCCGACGGCGCCCCGCGAGTAGTCGCCGGTCACGAAGTTGACCCCGAATCCGATCAGCTCCGTGACGTAGAGTCCCCGGTCGACGGACCGCAGGATCTCCTCGGGCGCCCAGGGCCCGGGCTCGAGATAGAGGTTCGTGTAGCCCACCGTCACGCCGCCCCCGTCCTCGCGGGCGGCATGCCCCGTCGCCGCGAGGCCGAGCCGCCGGGCGCTATAGGTATCGAGGAGGTAGCTCGAGAGAACTCCCCGATCCACCAGCACCGTCCGCCGGCTCGGCAGGCCCTCGCCGTCGAACGGCCGGGATCCGAGCCCCTGGGGCATCATGGGGTCGTCGACGATCGTGACCCGGGGCGAGGCGACCGTCTTTCCGCGCTGACCGATGAGGAACGAGGTGCCGCGGTAGAGGCTCGGTCCCGACGCGGCCACCGCCAGGCCCCGGATCAGGCTCGCAGCGGTCTCGGGATCGAAGATGACCGGAACCTCCGTCGTTTCGCCCTTGCGGCCCCCGAGCCGGCGCACGGCCCGGCGCGCCGCCTCCCGCCCGATCTCCTCCGGGGACTCCAGGTCGGCGAGACGCCGGGCCGACGTGTACCAGTAGTCGCGCTCCATGTCACCGTCGTCCGAGGCAACCGGTGTCACCGACAGGGCGAACGACGAGACCCGGAAGCTCCCGGCGAATCCGCCGGTCGAGGCGTAGGCGACTCGGCCCTGCCGGTCGTAGAACTCGGCTCCCTCGGAGTTCCGCACGCGCGCGTCACTCTCGAGGGCGGCCGCCTCGGCCCGGCGGGCCCAGTCGATCTTCTCCTCGACTCCCATCGCGTGGCCTTCGGCGTCCCAGAGCTGGAGATCCGGCACCTCGCGCGCGAGCGCCTCCCTGGCCGGCAGCCCGGAGTGCTCGTCGCGCCGGGTCACCTGCGCCAGCCGCACGCTCTCGTCGACGAGCCGGGCGAGCGCGCCCGGCGAGAGATCCGAGGTCGTCGCCGACGCGGACCCGGACTCGGTGAAGATCCGGAGCGAGCAGCGGTTCTCGCGGGCGTGCTTGAGGGACTCCACGGCTCCCAGCCGGACCTGCACGGTCTGGAGCTCTTCCTCCACCATGAAGGCATCGGCCTCGACAGCCCCGCCGGCGCGCGCGCGGCGCAGTAGGTCCTCCAGCCGATCGAGCATCTCGGCCCCGGCCCCGGTGGTGAGGACTTGCCCGGCCACCCGCTAGATCTCGGTTCCGCCGACGGTGATGCCGTCGATGCGGATCGTCGGCAGGCCTACGCCCACCGGAACGGACTGCCCGTCTTTCCCGCACGTCCCCACCCCCTCGTCGAGGGCGAGGTCGTGACCGACACGGCTCACGCGGGTGAGGGCGTCC
>CAVVOZ010000024.1:0-94996 GCA_963749975.1 uncultured Candidatus Rokubacteria bacterium
GCGTCCGCCACGCGTAGGTGACGGGTCCGCCCACGAGCCGGCCCACCTCCTGCGCCCAACCGTCCCGGTACAGGACCAGGACCTTGTCCGAAACCAGCGCGGGCAGCCCGACCGCCAGGAGCAGCGTCCATCCGATGGCGAGGACGGCCGTTCGATACCAGCGCCCGCGGCAGAGGTAGAGGAGGAACGCCGCGGGCGTGAGCTTGAGCGCGATGGCGCCCCCCAGGGCCGCCGCCGCTGCGTGACCGCGCTCGCGGAGGTGGAACGCCAGGAACAGGGAGCACAGGCACAGGAACAGAAGGTTCAGCTGGCCGTACCGCAGGTGGTTCTGCAGCGGGATGAACAGCGCCAGGCAGAGGACCGCCAGGCGAACGTCGAAGGGCACGGCGAGGATCGGATCGGCGGCGCCGCCCCGCGCCCGCCGCCACAGCCGGTCGAGGATCAGGAGCGACCCGACGAGGGCCGCGACGCTCAGCGCGAACCAGAGGCTCTGGGCCAGGCCGAGGGGCAGCCACGTGAGGGGAATGACGAGCGTGTCGATGGTGAGCGGATAGGGGCCGTGCCCCTGCGGCAGCGCGAGCGTGTACGGATCCCCGCCCTCGACCAGGATCCGGGCCGACGCCAGGCGAGCGCCGAGGTCGTTCCCCGTCAGCCGAGCCATCCGCGCGTACATCTGGAGGAAGAACCCGGTGCCCAGCCCCGCGAGAACGACCCAGGCCGCGCCGCGGACGATGGGCGTCCGCGTGAGCGCGATCAACCCCGCGGGCGACGCAGCCGGGGGCGCGGGCGGACCGCCGCTGCCCACGCGGCCTAGCGGCTCTTCTTGCGCGTCACGCCTCCATCCGGTAGCTCGCGGGATCGGGCTTGTAGGCGCGCGGGAGCCACAGCGGCCGGCGGAGATTGCCCGGGCCCGGCGCCGGGCGCGCCATCGCGAGCCAGCGCCGGTACACCTCGTGCGCCTTCGTCGTGTCGACGAAGACGTCGCCGTAGCGGTCGTCCGGGCCCGGCCGCTCCACGCGGACCTTCTGGTGCCAGCACTGCTGGCCGCTCACGGGGTCCGGCTGGACGCAGAACGCGAGGTTCTGGTGGACGCCGGCGTCCTCCCAGAACACGCGCTCGGAGTCCGGGATCCTCGCTCTTGAACGGCCGGATCCCGTGGAGGTACCGCATCCGCCACTGGCCGGGCCCCGGCCGCTCGAGGCGCACGAGCGCGGTCGACCAGCGCTCCCCGCCCTGGTCCTCGCTGAGGCGCCAGCGGCCCAGGTGGTGCGAGCACGCGATGATCCCCGGGCGGATCGACTCGGTCACCCACACCTTGTCCACGAACCACCCGATCTCCGTGTGCACCTTGAGCACGTCGTTGGTCGCCACCCCGAGCCGCGCGGCGTCCTTGGGATGCAGCCACAGCGGATTCGAGTGGGAGATCTCGTAGAGCCACTTCGCGTTGCCGGAGCGCGTGTGGATCAGCGTGGGCAGCCGGAACGTCGGCAGGAGCAGGAACTCGTTCTTCTGGCGGTCCATCCCGGACCAGTGGACGTGGCTCCGGATGTAGGCCGGCAGCGCGTACTCCGGCCACTTCCAGTCGCGCAGGGTCTTCGAGTAGAACTCCAGCTTGCGCGAGGGCGTGGGGAACCCGACGTAGGCGCGGCCGTCGACCTCGACGCCGACCGCCGCCCCCGCCTTCGTGATCACGCCCGTCGTCGGGTCGACCGCGGTCCCCTCGAGCGTCGCCGCCCCGGGCACCGTCTCGTGGGTGCGGTACACGCCGTCCTCGACGAGGAACGCGCCGCGCTTCCGCATGTACGTGAGCGGCGTCATCCCCTCCTTCGCCGCCGCCGCCGGCAGCCCCGGCACGGAGTGCTCGAACATCCACCCGTAGAAGTCGTCGACGGTGAGCTTCTCGCCGGGACGGTACGGGGACTCGAACCACTTGCGGATCCCGAGCGCCCCGTCCGGGTCGATCCGCCACGAGAGCTCGATCCAGAACTCGTCCTCCTCCCACACCTCGCCCAGGCCCGCCGCGGCGTGCGCCTCCCAGGTCGTGGCGAAGCGCTTCCCCTGGCTCTCGAGCGCCACCCGGAGCACGGGCTGGCGGAAGCCGATCCAGCGCGCCGCGTGGGTCTCCTGGCTCATGAGGTCGTGCCGCTCGGAGGCGTGCCCCATCGGGAGCACGTAGTCGGCGAACCACGCGGTCTCGCTCCAGATCGGGGTGAGGCAGGCGTGGAGCCCGATCTTCGCCTCGTCCGTCAGCATCTCGATCCACGAGAAGCCGTCGGGGTTCGTCCACACCGGGTTGTAGACCCGCGTGAAGTACGTGTCGAGGCGGCCGCGCCTCTCCTTGAGGAGATGCGGCAGGAGGAAGCTCATCTCGAAGAACGCGAGGGGATACTCGGGCGGATAGAGGAGCTCGCTCCAGACCTTGGCCGGCGGCGGCATGAGCGGGGGCGCCGGGACGGTCTTGTTGTAGAAGGAGGGCGCGGTGCCCCCCGGCGTGGCGACCGCCCCCACGAGCACGACGAGCAGCTGGAGGGCCCGCGCGACCTGCCAGCCCCCGAGATTCCCCGCCGCCGCGTTCCGCCACACGTGCGTCGCCAGCGCGGAGCCGGCCCGCGCGGCCTCCCGCGCCACCTCCTCGATGGTCGCGGCCGGGACGCCGGACTCCCGCTCGGCGAACGCCGGGGTGAACTCCGCGTAGAGCGTCGGGAGGATCGCCTCGAAGGTCTCGAAGGTCTGGGGCTTGTCGGGATGCTCCTCCCGGAGGTACTCCGCCCAGTTCACCCAGCGGCGGACGAACTCGCGGTCGTAGCGCCGCTCCGCGATGATCAGCTGGCACATGGCGAGGAGGAGCGCGGCCTCGGTGCCCGGCCACGGGGACAGCCACCAGTCGGCCATCGACGCCGTGTTGCTGAGCCGCGTGTCGATCGCGCAGATCTTGGCGCCGCGCTTCTTCCCCTCGATGATCCGCTGGGCGTGCGGGTTGAAGTAGTGGCCCGTCTCGAGGTGCGAGGACAGGAGCAGGATGAACCGGGCGTTGGCGTGGTCCGGCGACGGGCGGTCGAGGCCGCTCCAGAACGCGTAGCCCGCGCGCGCGGAGGCCGAGCAGACGTTGGTGTGCGAGTTGTGCCCGTCGATCCCCCAGGCATGCATGATGCGCTGGTGGTAGACCAGCTCGTGCCCCGGGCGGCCGACGTGATACATGACCTCGTTGCGCCGGCCCTCGACGAGCGCCTTCCGGATGCGCGCGGCGATGTCGTCGAGCGCCTGGTCCCAGCTGACGCGCTCCCACTGCCCCCCGCCCCGCGGCCCGACCCGCTTCAACGGGTGGCGGATGCGCTCGGGATCCTCGACCTGGTTCAGGGTCGCCGGTCCCTTCGCGCAGTTGCGGCCGCGGCTGCCGGGATGCTCCGGGTTCCCCTCGAACTTCTGGATCGTGAGGCGGTCCTTGTCCACGTAGGCCAGGAGCCCGCAGCCCGCCTCGCAGTTGAAGCAGATGGTGGGGACGAGCTGATACCGGCGCTCGACGCGCCGCGGCCAGGCCTGCGGGTCGTACTCGGCCCAGTCCTCCCAGCGCTCGACGGGCGGGTAGCTCGCGAGGCCGCCCGGCGGCGCGGTCAGGTTCTGCGCCGCCGGATGGAGCGGCTCGATCGGGGGAGATTGCGCCATCGTTCGCCCTTCAGTCCACATGGGGGGGAGCGGCGGCGCTCCTCCCCCACACCCCCCCACCGCATGGATCCGTCGGCTGGCGGCGAGGTGGTTGGTTCACGGCTCTCAGCTGAGCGGGACGGCCTGTCCCGCCCGCACCCAGCAATCTTCCCAGAGGTAGAGGCCGACGAGGGCCAGGACGGCGGCCAGGACGCTGGTGGCGCCGGAGGCCGGGATCACGAGCAGCGCGGGGAGCAGCGTGCCGGCGGCGATCACCCCGCCCCAGAAGACCCGGCTCAGGGAGCCCCGGGTGATGACCCGCGCGGCGGCACGCGAGTCCGTGTTCCCGTGCGGCGTGTAGCACTCGGCGAGGACGAGCAACACGTTCACCCCCAGCCCCACGAGGAGCACGCTCCGCGCGGTGGCCGACGGCGGCGTCACCAGGAGGCTCACGGCCGCGCCCGGCGGTCGCGGCACCCGCCAGGAGGTGCGGCAGCACCAGCGGGCTCTGCCAGAAATCGCGCCCCTCCGCCTGGGCGAAGAGGAAGGCGCTGTAGCCCGCGACGCCGAGCGCGAGGAGCAAGAGAGGGATCGCGAGAACGCCGAGGATCGCGTCACGTGCCGGCGATGGCCGCCAGGATCCAGAGGCCGAGCGCCGCGCCGAACGCGAGGAGGATCCAGGCGCCCAGGACGAGCCAGGAGCGCGGGTTCGGCCGGAGGAGTAGGTAGTGGAACCGCTCCGGGCGCTTCAGATCGACGATCAGCAAGCCTCCGGTGAGCAGGAGGAACAGCAGCGCGACGAGCGAAAGGCCTAGCTCGGCGGCGCTCCCCCCGCCGAGCACGCCCACCGCGGCGGCGAGCGCGGCGCCGGCGGCGATCGACTTCGTCCAGAGGTACGCCCCGACGCGCCACCCCCAGGGTCGGGGCTCGTGCGAGACGTCGTACACCGTGCGGCCGAGAGTCTCGACGGGCTTCGCGGTCCTCCCCGCCGACCCGTCCGGCTGCCATCCGCCGGCCAGGGCGACCAGCGAGACAGGCTCGCTCGCGCGCTGGCCCCACAGGGTCGCGACCGGCGCGTCCTGGAGCGAGGGCGCGAGCGTGGCCTGGTCGGCTCCGACGTAGAAGAGCTTGGGGCGCGTCCCCTGCTCCGGCTTCCGGACGCTCACCTGCTCCCGGGCGATCACGCGCGAGACCTCGCTCTCGGGGTCGTCGAGGTCTCCCGTGAGGATCGCCCGCTCGGGGCAGACGATGACGCACGCGGGCTCGAGCCCCCGCTCCACCCGGTGAGCGCAGAAGTGGCACTTCGCGGCCGTCTGCGTCTCGGGGTCGATGTAGAGCGCATCGTACGGGCACGCCTGCATGCACGACTTGCAGCCGATGCAGCGGTCGCGGTCGAAGTCGACGATCCCGTCCGGCCGCCGGTAGAGCGCGACCGTGGGGCAGATGGTCACGCACGGCGCGTTGTCGCAGTGGTTGCAGCGAAGGACCGCGAAGTGCCGGCGCGTGTTCGGAAACTCGCCCTTCTCGACGTACTTCACCCACGTCCGGAACGTGCCGAGAGGAACGCGATTCTCCTCCTTGCACGCCACCGTGCAGGCGTGGCACCCGATGCACCGCGTCTGGTCGATCACGAAGCCGTAGCGCACGCGTCACTCTCCCTGAACGTCAAGCGCGAAAGACATCACTCGTCGGCCGGAGACGACCGGAACCCTCCGCCCGGCGCGTCACGGCACGTAACCTCCACCCATCAGGGCCATCCGGGCGCCCACGATGGCCAACGAACCAGCCAGCACCCGACGAATGACTCCGGCGCTCGTGCCGATCGACATCCGCGCACCCAGCTGGGCTCCCGCGAGGATCCCAACCCCCATCAACCCGACGGTGGGCAGGTCCACATGGCCCAGGGCCAGGAACGTGAGCGCGCCGGCAAACGCGGAGATGCTCAGCACGAAGTGGGAGGTCGCCGTGGCCACGTGCACGGGCAGGCCCAGCACCACGATCAGAAACGGCACGTGGATGATACCGCCGCCGATCCCGAAGATGCTGGAGATCACCCCGACGACGAGGCTGACCAGCACGCCCTTCCAGACGTCGACGCGATAGTGGTGGGTTCCTCCGCTCGCGTCGACGATCTGGCGCGCGCCCGCGCGGGAGGACGGCCCGGCCGTCCGACCGAGGAACAGGAGCACCGCAACCGCGATGAGCAGCACGCCGAAGGCATGCCCGAACGCGCGCGAGGAGAGCGCGCGCGTCACGTAGGCGCCGCCGATGGCGCCCGGAAGCGTCGCCAGCGCAAAGCGCCATCCCAGGGCCAGGTCCACCCGCCGCTGGCGGAGGTACGCGATGCTCCCCGAAAGGGCGTTGAGGAACACCAGGCTCAGCGAGGTTCCCACGGCCTCGGGCGGCGGGAAGTGGTAGCCCAAGAGCAGGAGGGGTACGAGGATGAAGCCGCCGCCGGCTCCGATCAGGGTCCCGAAAGTGCCGATCGCGAACCCGAGCGCGACCCGGGTCACGGCGTCGAGGCCAGTGATGTCCACTGATCCCGGCCTAGGGCGATCGCCGCGCGCTGAACCGCGGGTCGGCCAGCCACGCGCGCTTGAGGGTGTCTCCCCGGAGGCCGCAGCGGAGCGCCTCGAGGGCGAGGATGTCCTCGGGAGCGACGTTGCCCAGGTTGACGTTGGGGCCGAACCGGAGGACGAGGTACCGCTGCTGGGGACCGAGCGGCGCCTCCCAGAGGATGCGGCCGGGATCGCGCACGCCCTTCAGGAACGCCTCGATCTCCGCTTCCTTGGGCAGGCCGGAGGCGTCGTAGATGCCCACGCCCTTGCCCGCCTCGCGCGCCTCCATGATGACCATGAACGCGCCGCCGTCGAGGTCCGCGTTGACGACCTCGGCGAGCGCCGCCATCGGCTGGGCGTCGGCGGGGTCCTTCTTGCCCACCTCCGACAGGACGCGGAAGCCCGCCTTCACGGCCTTCTGGATGGCGTCGGCCCGGGTCCGGTGGTCCATCTCGATGGTGCCGTCCGAGACCTCGATCGCGTTGAAGCCGAGCTCGCGCGCCCGGTCGAGGTAGCGGTCGAGCGCGCCCTGCCAGACCGCGACCTCCTGGAAGGTCCCGCCCGGCATGCAGTAGACGCCGTGGGCCGTGACCGTCCGCACCTTCTCCTTGAGGACGTCGCGACCGAAGAAGGCCGAGGTTCCGAAGGTGAGCTTCAGCACGTCGATGACCGGCGCCGCCACCTGCATCAGGTCGTCGATCGCGTTGAGGCCGAGCCCCTTGTCGATGACCATCGTCCAGCCGCCGTCGCGCGGCTTCCGGAGGCGCTCCGGGACCGGCACGTCGATGACGCCGTCCCAGGCCGGCCGGCGCGCGGTCTCGTCGCGCTCACTCATCCAGCAGGCCCTCCATGCAGTTGCGGGCCCCGCAGAGCGTGCTCCGGGCGCTCTTGATCGTGGCCCGGCCCACCAGCGCCTGCATGGCGTGGAGCCGCCGGGCCATGAGCTCCGGCGTGTCGAGCGACGGGACGGGCAGCCGGTCGTAGAGGAGCACGGTGGTCCCCTGCTTCTCGGTGGCGTTGTCGAAGAGGAGCTTGACCCGCTTCTCCCGACGGTCGAGCGACGTGACGATCGCCCGGTCCCGGCCCGACTCCACCTTCGGGCTGACGATCCGGAGGGACGGGCTGACCAGCACGTCCGCCGGCGTCTGCACGTGCCGCAGGTCGAGCGCGATCTTCGAGCCCCAGGGGTCCGGCGACGGCGGCAACGCGGTCCCGAGCCGCTCGAGGACGGTGGGAAAGTCGTAGAGGAGGGTGCCGAGCCGGATGTTGTCGAAGAGGGAGCCCTTGTAGAACTCGTATCCGCCGTCCGTCAGGCGGACGTGGGTCATCTCCGTCGAGAAGATGGTCCAGCCTCGCGTGAGCCCCTCCAGCAGGAACACGGTCTTGCCCGCGCCGGCGCCGCCCGGGATGAGCCAGAGGTCGCCCTTGCCGTCGACCATGGCGCTCGCGTGGAACGACCACGTGTCGTGGTGGCGCTCCAGGGCGTGGATCGCGTAGCGGAAGACGAATCCCAGGTTCCCGAACAGGGAGTAGCGGCGGTCGGAGTTGCCCGCCTCGAGCGCCGTCCAGTCCCCCACCGCGAGCACGCGGTCGGGCTCGAGCGCGATCGCGGGGGCGAGGCCTGGCGTGTCGACGATACGGATCTCCGCGTCCACGCCCGCCGGCGAGCCGTCCCACGGCACGTCGTCGACGCGATGGTAGTCGGTCAGGAGCGACTGGGGCACTCGGTCGGTGAAGTACTCCGAACTCGTGAGGAGCTCCCGGTTGTTCGAGACGAGACCGAGACGGGTGTGGACGATGCGGATCGCGCGACGAAGAAAGCTCATGGTCGACTCTGGTCGCTGGTGGCGCTCGGCCCTCGCCCACCGGCCGTCGACGCCCGCGGACACGAAGCGTCGGCTACCGGCGCGGCCTAGCCACTGTCCCAGAGGGACGGCGATCGTGTCAAGGCGACCCGGGACGGGTGTATGGATTGAGCTTCGGTCGCAGCACGATCCGCTTGCCCTGGTGCTGCAGAACCGCCCCGTCCGGCGTGATCTGCTCGACGACCGCGTCACCATCCAGCGTCTGTCCCTCGACGTACTTCCGTCCGTTGATGAAGACGAGCCGCTCTGCGGGAACCTCCGAGTACACGAGCACGTCGAGCGTGAGCCGCGGGAGTGTCTGAGGGGCTGCGGGCTGGGCGCCCCTGCCAGCTCCGGCATCGGGTAGCGGCGCGGGCGCGGCCACGACCGCCGGCTGGGCGACGGGATTGCCTCCGGGGCGCAGCTCGGGAACTGGCGCCCGATCGATGACGGCAGGCGACGGCGGGCGCGCTTCGGCCGCCGATGCCCGCTTGGTCGCCGGCGCCTCCGGTGAGTCCCTTCTGTCCGGCGCCCGCCGCAGGTCGTCGCCGGCGCGCACGGTCCGCGTGGCCTTCGCGGGGGGCGCGACGCGCGGCCGCGCGGGGACGTGACCACCAGGCGGACGCTCGACGGCCGGACCGGGAGTGAGGGCCGGAGCCGCCGCGAGGCCCTCCGGCGCGCGCTCGAGCGCCGGAGGCGGCGGCTCGGGATCGGCGCTCGCTCGCGCCGCCGGGTCCGGCGCCGCCGCTGGCGGACGCGCCGCCTCTCGCGCCGGATCCGGACGGGTCGGCGCCCACGGAAGGCTGTACGTGACGACCGCACTCAGGGCGACCGCGCCGGCCGCGACGGCCCAGGCCCAGTGGGGTCGGCGGAGCAGCTCCGCGCCTCCGTGCGCGGTGGCGAGGGTGGGAACCCGCGAGACCTGGCGGTCGCGCTCGGCCTTCCTCAGGGCATCGAGGATGTAGGACACGGCCCTCGCCCTAGGGTGTCCCGGCGGAAAGCCGCGGCACGTCGGGTCCCCACTCCGCCCGCCGCAGGACCAGCGCGGTCTCGCGACCGACCACGCCGTCCGGCTCGAGCGAGCGGGCCTGCTGGAAGGCCGTGACCCGCTCCCACAGGCCCTGGTCGTACGGCCGGCCACTCTCGATCGGCAGACCGGCGCCGGCGGCCCGCGCCATGCGCTGCCGGAGCCAGTCGGTGGCAGGGCCACTGGCGCCCCGCCGGACGGGGAGCTCCCCTGGCGGGGGCCGCCAGAGGACGACGAAGGCGCCGTCCCAGAATGGCTCGACCTCGGCCAGCAGCGCGGTGACGACGCGGTCGCCGAAGCGAAGCGTCGCCTCCGATGGCGTGAGCGCCGTGAGAACGGCGTAGCGCCGCTCGCCCCCCGGACCCGCGAGCTCGAGCGCGGCGGGAAGATCGAGCCGGCGAAGCTTCTGCCAGCTGCCGACCGACGCGAGGCACTCGAGCGCCCCCGCGGGGGGCCCTTCGCAGTCCGGCTGACCGCCCGCGGCGTGCACACCCCAGAGGCCCAGGAGTACGGTCAGGGCGTCCCCCTTCGTGGCCGGGATCGCCGGGTCACGTAGGACGTCCGCGAGGCGCGGCTCGGGGAGGCGCTCGGACGTTCCGCGCCGCGGTCCGGCCGGTCGCCGCCGTGGCAGATACGCCGGTCAGCGAGGGGCCCGCCGGTCCCGTCACGGCAGCTCGCCCGACCGGCCTCGTCCCGGCCGATTTCTCCCGGCGCGAGAAGCACGAACCCGACGACCGCCGTGGCGACAACGAGGGCCGCAGCGGCGACTCGCCGCGCCCATCGCTGCCACGGCGCAGCGGGCGACCCAGCACCTCGGCCGCTGCGCGCCGCACGGTCGCCGCATCGACCCGCGACTGCTCCCGCGCGTAGGCGCCGAGAAGGGCACGATCGGCGATGGCGTTGATGAGGCGCGGGAATGCCGCGCGATCGCGGTGAACGTCCGCAGCGCCGACGGCGGTGAACACCGCCGGCCGCGGCCCGCCACGCCGAGCCGGTGGCGGATATACGCGCGGGTCTCGGGCCGCGACAGCGGCTCGAGGTGGTAGCGAGCCGTGACCGCTGGGCGAGCTGGCGCAGCTTCGGCTGATCCCGAGGATCACCGTCAGCTCCGGCTGGCCGATCAGGATCACCTGGAGGAGCTTCTCCCGGGCGCGTCTCGAGGTTCGTGAGGAGGCGCACCTCCTCCAGCACCTCGGGCGAGAGATTCTGAGCCTCGTCCACGATGAGAACGGTGCGCCGGCCGCGCGGCGTGCGCCTCGAGCAGGTGACGATGGAGCCGGTCGACGAGCTCCTTGGCGCTGGTCGTGCCGGCCGGGTACGGGATGCGCAGCTCGTCGCACACGGAGGCGAGGAGCTCGACGGGGCTCAGCCGCGGGTTGAGGACGAGCGCGAGATCCACGTGGGCGGGCAGCTGCTCGAGCAGGCACCGGCAGACGCTCGTCTTGCCGGTTCCCACCTCACCGGTGAGCTGGACGAAGCCGCCGTGCTCGCCCACGCCGTAGACCAGGTGCGCGAGCGCCTCGCGGTGCCGCGCGCTCATGTAGAGGAAGCGCGGGTCCGGCGTGATCGAGAACGGGAGCTCGCGCAGGCCGAAGTGTGACAGATACATGGCTCTCCCCGGGCGGCCGCCCCAGGAGCAGCATAGCGCGCCGTCCTGGTGCCCCCTCCAGGAATTGCGTCGCGCCGGGAGGCCTCGGCCGCGGAGCAGCCGAGGCCTTTTTTGACAACCTGCGGCGCGCCTGCGTACCGTGGGTCCTGATGGCTCCTCTCACCGGGGGCGCTTCGCCCAAGACCAAGCCGCGGAAGTGGGTGCTGGTCGTGGACGACAACGCGCGTCTTCGCGCTCTCTGGATCGAGGTGCTCGAGGAGGCGGGCTACCGTGCGATCGGGTCGGAGGACGGCCTGGCGGCGGGGGACCTCATCCGGGATCTCTTCCCGGACCTGATCCTGCTCGATCTCCGGATGCCCCGAGCCTCGGGATGGGACTTCCTCGAGAACGTCCGCGCCAACCCCCGGTGGCACACGATTCCGGTGGTGATCGTGTCCGCGCACCTGGAGGAGGGGCCGGATCTCGCCGGCGACTCGGGACTCAACATCGTGGGCCAGCTCGCCAAGCCCGTGTCCGTCGGCGACCTGCTGGCCAAGGTCGAGGAGATCATCGGTCCGGCGCAGACCCGCACCTGACGCTCGGGAGCGCGGGCGAGGCGGGCCCGGGCGGGGGACCGAGGTCCGGCGGCTCAGTCACGGGGGGCGGCGGCACGGCTCCTCCGCACCCCTCACCGCATGGATGCGTCGCGCGGCGGCGAGGTGATTGGTTCAGGGCCTCTCAGTGCTTCTCGGCCGCGCGCGCCTCCCTCTCCTTCTTCGCCTCGGCCACGACCTTCTCGGTCAGCATCCCGGGTAGCTCCTCGTAGTGGGAGAACTCCATCGAGTAGCTGCCCCGGCCGCCCGACATCGAGCGGAGATGCGGCTCGTAGTTCAGCATCTCCGCCATGGGGACCTGGGCGCGGACCACGCTGCTCTCGTCGCCCGGCTCCATCCCCGCGATCTTGCCGCGGCGGCTGTTGAGATCGCCGATCACGTCGCCCGCGATGGCGGAGGGCGCCGTCACCTCGACGTCCATGACCGGCTCGAGGAGGCACGGCCGCGCCTCGAGCACGGCCTTCTCGGCCGCGATCTGCCCCGCGAGCTGGAACGCGATGTCGGACGAGTCGACGCTGTGGTACGAGCCGTCGTAGAGGGTCACGCGCACGTCCACGACCTGGTAGCCGGCCATGACGCCGCGCTCGAGCCGGGCGCGCACGCCCTTCTCCACCGACGGTATGAAGTTCCGGGGGATCGAGCCGCCGAAGATCTTGTCGACGAATTCGAGCCCTGAGCCCCGCGAGAGCGGCTCGATCTCGACCCAGCAGTCGCCGAACTGGCCCCGGCCGCCGGTCTGCTTCTTGTGCCGGCCCTGGACCTGGGCCCGACCCTTGACGGTCTCCTTGTAGGGGATCCGCGGCGGCAGGAGGACGACCTCGGCGTTGAACTTGCGCTTCATCCGCTCGAGGGTGACCTCGATGTGGAGCTGGCCGACGCCCGAGATCAGGAGCTGCTTGGTCTCGGGGTCGTAGTGGTACCGGAGGGTGGGGTCCTCCTCGGCGAGCCGGGCGAGCGCGTTCGAGATCTTGTCCTCGTCTCCCTTCGCCTTCGGCTGGAGCGCGAAGGAGATCGCCGGCTCCGCGAACTGGATGCGCGGGAGGATCACGGGTGCGTTCTCCGCGCACAGCGTGTCGCCGGTGAGCGTCTCCCGGAGCTTCAGCACCACGCCGATCTCGCCGGCGCCGAGCGCCTCGACGACCTTGTGCTCCCGTCCCTGGAGCAGCGCCACCTGACCGACCCGCTCCCGCGTCTCGCGCGTCGGGTTGTAGACCTGGGAGTTGCCCGTGACGACGCCCGAGAAGACGCGGAAGAGCGTGAGCTTGCCGACGTGGGGATCCGTGAGAGTCTTGAACACCAGGGCGGAGAAGGGCTCCTTCGTGCTGGCGGCCCGCGTCACCGGCTCCTTGGTCCGGGGGTCGGTTCCCTCCACTGGCGGCCGGTCGGCCGGAGACGGGAAGGAGTCGATCACGATGTCCAGCAGGGAGCGCACGCCGATCGCCTTCGTCGCGGACCCGAGGATGACGGGCACCAGCTTGCCATCCGCGATGGCCGCCCGGAGCGCCTTGATGACGACGGCCTCGTCCAGCGTCCCCTCCTCGAGGTACCGGGCCAGGAGGTCGTCGTCGGTCTCGGCCACGGCCTCGACGAGCTTCTCGCGGGCACTCTGCACCGTCTCCGCGAGCTCGGCCGGGACGTCGGTCTCCACGATCTTCCCGGGCGCGTCGCCCAGGACGTAGCCCTTCATCCGGAGCACGTCCACGAGCCCACGAAACCCGGCCTCCTGGCCGATCGGCACGTGGAGCGGAACGAACCGGCCCTTGAGCCGGCGCTGGATCGACTCGAGCGTGCGGAGGAAGTCGGCCCGCTCGCGGTCCATTCGGTTGACGAAGACCAGCCGCGGCAGCCCGTACTCCTGCGCGAACTTCGAGACCTTCTCCGTCTGGACCTCGACGCCGGCCACCGCGTCCACGACCAGCACCGCGCCCTCGACGACGCGGAGTCCTGCCCGCGCCTCGGCGATGAAGTCGCCGTATCCCGGCATGTCCACGAAGTTGAACCGGTGCTCGCGATAGTCGCAGTGCGCCACGCCGATGTTGATGGAGATCTTGCGCTTGATCTCCTCGGGGTCGAAGTCGGTCGTGGCGGTGCCGTCGTCCACGCGGCCGAGGCGAGACGTCATGCCGTTCCGGAACAGGATCGCCTCGACCAGCGACGTCTTGCCGACGCCGCCATGGCCGACGAAGCCGACGTTACGAATGCGCGCGATATCGATGGTCATCGTGCCTCCCGGGAGTCGTCAGGGCTAGAGCCAGCCGAACCGGTTCGTCCGAGGCGTCGAAGCCGAATCGTAGCACGGCCTCCGCGGGGCCGCCCAGGGGGGCGGGTCAGCCCGGACGCCTCAGCGGCACCGGCCGGGCGGCACGAGGGCGTAGCCGAGATCGATCGGCGGGAGCCGGCCGTCCTCGGGATCGGGAGCCAGCCGGAGCCGCCTCATCACCTCCTGCCGGACGTCCGCCCGGTCGGCCCACCGGTAGGCGCGATCGAACCCGCACCAGGCCTCGGTGACGCGGCCCGCGTAGAGCGTGTGCAGGAGGAGACTCAGGATGGCCCGCCGGGCGCCGCGCGCGTCGCTCGCTCGCTCCGCCTCCGCGAGCCGGCGCCGCTCCTGGGCGAGGCGGAACTGGTAGACCTGCGGGAAGCGTCGGTTGTCCGCGACGTACGCCCGGTCGCGGAACGTGTAGACCACGGGCACGAGCGGAGACTCCGCAAAGGGGAGGTCGAACGCGTACGCGAACCGCGCGTCGCAGGCGATGAGCTCGAGCGCCCCGTCCTGGTCCAGGTCCGCCACGCGCAGGCTGCAGTCCCCCGCGCGGATCGTCCCCTCGCGCCGGATCTGAGTTCCCTGAACGTGGAGCACGTGATAGTCGAAGCAGCAGTGCGCGCCTCCCGACCACTCCTGCACGATGACGTGCCGGCCCGGTCCCCGCCGGAGCGGCTGCTTCGCCTGGCTGTAGAAGGTGAGCCGCCATCCCTCGAGGGCGACGTGCTCCCAGCCGGACTCCTCCTTGGCGACCAGCGCCTCCGACTGGTCCGGGCGCCGCACCCGCACGAGCGTCACCTGCTCGACCGCCAGATGGTCGAGATCGAAGTAGCTCTGGAACTCGGGGTGCGCGATGTAGACCTCCCGCAGCTGGACCTCTTCGTCGTCCTCCTCCACCAACTCGGCTGTCGCGCCCGGCCGCCCGCCGGCGCCCACCAGGAGGAGCGCCGCCACGAAGGCCGCGCTCGCCGACACCGCGAGACCGAAGCGCCGTGTCATGCGCCCCTCACGCGCGGAGGGCGTGCGCGAGGTAGCGGCCCGTGTGCGACGCGCCGGCCGCGGCCGCCAGCTGCTCCGGGGTGCCGGCCGCGACCACGCGGCCGCCCTCCTCGCCCCCCTCGGGGCCGAGGTCGACGATGTGGTCGGCGGTCTTCACGACGTCGAGGTTGTGCTCGATGACCACGACGGTGTTCCCCTGCGCCACCAGCTGGTTCAGGACGTCGAGCAGCCGCTGGATGTCGGCGAAGTGGAGACCGGTGGTGGGCTCGTCGAGGATGTAGAGCGTGCGGCCCGTCGCCCGCCGGGAGAGCTCGGTGGACAGCTTCACCCGCTGCGCCTCGCCGCCGGAGAGGGTCGTCGCGGCCTGCCCGAGCCGGATGTACTCGAGCCCGACGTCGTGCAGGGTCTGGAGCTTCTGGCGCACGGCGGGAACGGGCTCGAAGAAGGCGAGCGCCTCCCGCACGGTCATCTCCAGGACCTCCGCGATGTTCCGGCTCTTGTAGCGGATCTCGAGCGTCTCCCGGTTGTAGCGCTTGCCCTTGCACACCTCGCACGTCACGTACACGTCGGGGAGGAAGTGCATCTCGATCTTCACCAGCCCGTCGCCCTGGCACGCCTCGCACCGGCCGCCCTTGACGTTGAACGAGAAGCGCCCCGGCGCGTAGCCGCGCGCCCGCGCGTCGGGGGTCCGCGCGAACAGCGCCCGGATGAACGCGAAGACGCCCGTGTACGTGGCCGGGTTGGAGCGCGGGGTGCGGCCGATCGGCGACTGGTCGATGCTGATGACCTTGTCGAGGTGCTGCATGCCCTCGATGCGGTCGTGCGCGCCGGGCCGCTCCTGCGCCCGGTGGAAGACCTGAGCCAGGGCCCGGTAGAGGATGTCGTTGACGAGGGTGGACTTCCCGGAGCCGGACACGCCCGTGACGCAGGTGAACGTCCCCAGCGGGATGCGAACCGGCATGCTCTTGAGGTTGTGCTCGCGGGCCCCGTGGATCGTCAGGACCTTGCCGGTGCCGGCGCGGCGCGCGGCCGGGACCGGGATCGAGAGCTCGCGGGACAGGTAGCGCCCCGTCAGCGACTTCTGGTCCGCCATGATCTCCCCGGGGGTGCCGGTGGCGACGACGTAGCCGCCCAGCTCCCCGGCGCCGGGACCGAGGTCGATCACGTGGTCGGCCGCCCGGATCGTCTCCTCGTCGTGCTCGACGACCAGGACCGTGTTGCCGAGGTCCCGGAGCCGGAGGAGCGTGTCCAGGAGGCGTCGGTTGTCCCGCTGGTGGAGACCGATCGACGGCTCGTCGAGGATGTAGAGGACGCCGACGAGGCTCGATCCGATCTGCGTCGCCAGGCGGATCCGCTGCCCCTCGCCTCCCGAGAGCGTGCCGGCCGCCCGGTCGAGGGTGAGGTACTCGAGGCCCACGTTCTGGAGGAAGCCGAGCCGCTCGCGGATCTCCTTGAGGACGCGGCGGGCGATCGCCTGCTCCCGCTCGCCGAGAGCGAGCCCGTCGAAGAAGACGCCGGCCTCCTTGATCGTGAGCGCGCACACCTGGTGGATGGGGCGCCCGCCCACGCGGACCGCGAGACTCTCGGGCCGGAGGCGGCCCCCCCCGCAGGTGGGGCATGGGCGCTCGGCCATGTAGCGCTCGATCTCGACCCGGGTGTCCTCGGAGGTCGTCTCCTTGTAGCGTCGCTCGAGGCCGCCGAGCACGCCGTCGAAGCCTCCGTCCTCGCCGGTGCCCCGGAGGATCAGCTCCCGTGTCGCCTTCGAGAGCTCCTTCCAGGGGGTCTCCAGGCTGAAGCGGCGCTTCCGCGCGAGCACCGCGAGGGTCTGCCGGAAGTAGACCGACTCCCGCCCGGCCCATGGCGCGAGCGCCCCCTTGGCCAGCGACTTCCGCGGGTCCGGCACGACCAGATCGGGGTCGAGCTCGAGCCGGGTCCCGAGGCCCCCGCACGCGGGGCACGCGCCGAACGGATTGTTGAAGGAGAACATCCGCGGCGAGACCTCGGGGAACGAGATGCCGCATCGGACGCAGGCCAGGCGCTCCGAGAACACCCAGGCCTGGCCGCCGTCCGGGACCTCGACGACGACCACACCCTCCGCGAGCCGGAGGGCCGTCTCCAGGGAGTCGGCGAGGCGCGCCGCGCCCGTATCACGGATGACCAGGCGGTCGACGACCACCTCGATCGTGTGCTTCTTGTTCTTGTCGAGCTCGATCTCCTCGGCGAGGTCCCGCACGGTCCCGTTCACCCGGACGCGCCCGAAGCCCTGCCGGCGCAGGTCGAAGAGGAGCTTCCGGTACTCGCCCTTGCGGCCCCGGACGACGGGGGCGAGCACGACGACCCGGGTGCCGGCCGGCAGGGTCCGCACGCGGTCGACCATCTGCTGGACGGTCTGGGCGGCGATGACCTGGCCGCACTGCGGGCAGTGTGGCGTTCCGATGCGTGCGTAGAGGACGCGGAGGTAGTCGTAGATCTCGGTGACGGTTCCCACGGTCGAGCGAGGGTTCCGCGACGTCGTCTTCTGCTCGATCGAGATCGCCGGGGAGAGCCCCTCGATCGAGTCGACGTCGGGCTTCTCCATCTGCTCCAGGAACTGGCGGGCGTAGGCCGACAGGCTCTCGACGTAGCGGCGCTGGCCCTCGGCGTAGATCGTGTCGAACGCGAGCGTGGACTTCCCCGAGCCGGACAGTCCCGTGATGACGACCAGCCGGTCCCGGGGGATCTCGAGGTCGACGTTCTTGAGGTTGTGCTCGCGGGCCCCGCGGATGACGATGCGGTCGCTAGCCATGGTGGTGACGATCCATTCTTGCCGACGCTCCGCGCGAACGCAACCGCGCGGGACCCCGGCGCTCTTCCCGGAGCGTCCTCAGCCCGCCCGCGACCGCGCCGGCAGCGTGGTCGAGAGCCCCTCGAGGCCGGGCGGAAGCGGGCTCCGTGCGGAGGACATCCCCCGCGAGCGCAGGAACCAGGCGACCAGGAGGTGGACCGGCGCGGCGACGGCCGCGGGCGCCGCCGCGGCGACGCTGCCCCACCCCTCCCCCAGGCTCCCCTGGCTCGCGGCGCCGCCGAGGGCCAGGAGCAGGAAGACCAGCAACCCGGCCCCGGTCCCCCCCGCGGCGCTGCGCGCGGTGGCACGCTCACTCCAGCAGGCCAGCACCGCGGCGGGCGCAAGCGCCGACGCGGCGAGACCGAACGTCGCCAGGAGGAGCGTCCAGGCTCCCACCGGAGCCAGGCCCGCCAGCGTGCCGGCGCTCGCGACGAGGACGACCGCGAGACACCGTGGCCACCCGGCGGCCACCTGGCGCCGCCCGCCCGGGAGTCCTCGGAGGCCGCCCAGCGCGGCCGCCGCTCCCCCGACCGCGAGACCGCCGAAGAGGAGCCAGGTCAGCAGGTATCCCGATGCTCTCGGCCCCGGCATGCTCGCGGGGAGCGCGTAGACCTCGGCCCCGGTGACGCCGCCCACGTAGACTTCGGGCGTCAGCCAGGCGGCGTAGAGGCTCCACCCCACCGCGAGCGCCACGCCCGCGGTCACCAGGATCGCGGCCAGCCGGGCGCCGCGCCCCGGCGACAGCCGCCCCGCGCCCACGGGCGTCGCGCCGGTCGGCAGGCCGAGCGCCCCGAGAAAGCCCGTCACGCCCAGGGCCATGAGCCAGAGCCAGCTGACCGTCCGCGATGGCGGCTCCACCCACGCGGGTCCGGAATCCGGCGCATCGGGCACCCGCCGCCCGGCCTCGAACCGGAGCCGGAGACCGGCGGGGACGACGAGCCGGTCGCCCGGATGGAGCGCGACCTCCTCACCCGCCTCGACGTCACGCGCGAGGCGACCGCCCTCGCGGGGCTCGACGATGACCGACCCGCGGGCGACGAAGGCGACGCGCTGCTCGTCGGCGAACGCGAGCGTCAGGGTCGTGGCCGGTCCGAGCACGGCCCCGCCCTCCACCGTCCATCGGCTGGCCTCACCGAACCCGATCCGGGGGCGAGAGGCCACCGCGCTCCAGACCTGAGGCCACGCCGTGGTGGTGCCGAGCGCGATCACGACGAGGGGCACGGCGAGTGCTGCGAGCGCGAGGCCTCCGCCCAGCGCCGTCAGCCGGAACCGGGAGAGCTCGGGCAGCAGCAGCGCCCCGATGACCAGGAGCGTGATCGCGATCGTCGTGGCGCGCGGCCAGCCAGCCATCGCGCCGATCTCGCGCGCGGCCGCGAGCTGAGCCCAGACGAACAGGCCCGCGACGACCGTCTCGATCGACCCGAGGAGGACGTGGCAGCCGCGGGCGCCCGGCCAGCGCGATTGCGCCAGCACCGACGCCGGCGCCATGAGGCCTCCGGTGCGACTCCAGGCCGTCCCCAGGACGAGCAGCGCGACGACGGTGCCGCCGATGACCACGGCCGGCGCCCAGAGTCCCCGCGTGCCGTCCGCGAGCAACAGGGGCGGCAGCCCGAGCCACAAGGCAGGAGAGCTCCAGACCGCAGCGAGCGCGAGCGGTGTGAGCCGCGACGTCCCCCCGGGAGCCGTCAGCGGGCCGATCTCCCGGAACCCGCGGCTCAGCGTCACGAGCCCGGTGAGTGCGACGGCTCCGGCGACCCACCACGCGAGCGCGACGTCGCCGAGCCGAAGACTCGCGAGGCGGTTCGGTGCGACGAAGAGGGCGGCCAGCCCGGCCAGGGCCACGACGGTCGTGCCACTCGCCGCAAGGACACGGCGCCGGCAGCGGCGGAACAGGCGGCGGTCGTCGCGAACGGCGCCGGCAGCGGGCTCCGTCACCGCCGCCCGCTCGCGTCCGGCGCCACGACGGTCAATCAGCGGTGGCGGTGGTGGCAGCGACGACGGAGTAGCCGAGGCGCTTGGACACGTCCCGGGCGGCGGCGCGGACTCGCGGGGCGAGCTCGGTCTCGAGACGCTCGAGCGGCAGCCGGAAGGCCGGCCCGCGCAGGCCGATGGCGCCCACCACCCGCCGGGCATAGTCGCGGATTGGCGCGGCGAGGCCCCGGACACCCGGCTCGAGCTCCTCGTCCTCGAGGGCCCATTCCCGCTCGGCGACGCGGACCAGCTCCTCGGCCAGCCGCGAGGGCTCGACGAGAGTCCGAGCCGTCACGCTGGCGGGCGCGCCGCGCTTCCACATCTCCTCGCGCTCCTCGCGTGAGCGGAACGCGAGCTGGGCCTTGCCGAGTGCCGCGGCGTGCGCGGGCAAGCGCCGCCCGAGGTGCGGCACGACCCGGACCGGCTGCGCCGTGTCGACCATGTCGACGCACACGACCGAGGGTCCGTCGAGCACGCCGAGATAGGCCGCCTCGCCGGTCGCCTGAGCGAGCTGATCGAGGACCGGGCGCGCCTGGCGAACCAGCCCCAGATGGTGCGTGAAGATGTTCGCCACCTCGAAGGTCTTCATGCCGAGCCGGTAGTTGCCGCTCTCCTTGTCCTGCTCGACGTATCCCCGCGTCTCGAGCGTCGCGAGCAGACGGAAGACGTTGTTCTTGTGGAGCTTGAGGCGGCGGGACAGCTCCGTCACCCCGAGCTCCCCCTCGTTCGGCGTGAACGCCTCGAGGATGTCGAGCGCCCGGCTGACGGACTGGATTAGATAGTCGGACTTGGCTTTCTTCATGAGACCAAACAGGAGTCGAGCAATGATGTTAAACCAGGGTTATACCTCGAGTCAAGAAAAGCGCGGGCCGGGACATCTCCGGAGCGCCCGGCGCCGCTTCAACCAAACGTGGTTAGAGGAGTCGGACCCCGGTCGCCGGGGGCCCCGAGGACGGTGCTGCGCTCAGGTGCGGGCGGGACCCGTCTCGCCCAGGCCGAGGCGCTCCCGCCCGTACTTGCCGGCCAGCACCGTCTGGCACCACTCGCGGTGCTCGAGGTACCAGGCCACGGTGGCGCGGAGCCCGTCCTGGAACCGGTACGCCGCGCGCCAGCCGAGCTCGGTCGTGAGCCGGGTCGCGTCGACGGCGTAGCGACGGTCGTGGCCGGGGCGGTCGGGGACGAACGTCCGGAGATCCGCGTAGCGCGCGACGCCGCGCCCGGCCAGCGCGGGGTTCTCCGCCGCCGGCCGGATCGACTCGAGAGCGGCGCAGATCCCGTCCACGATCTCGAGGTTCGTCCGCTCGTCGCCCGCGCCCACGTTGTACCGGCCGCCCGGGACGCCATGCTGCAGGACCAGGAGCAGGGCCGCGCAGTGATCCTCCACGTGGAGCCAGTCCCGCACGTTGCCGCCGTCCCCGTAGAGCGGCAGCGGCCGGCCCTCGACGGCGTTGAGCGTCATGAGGGGGATGAGCTTCTCCGGGTACTGGAAGGGTCCGTAGTTGTTCGAGCAGTTGGTGACGAGCGTCGGGAGCCGGTAGGTCTCGTGATACGCCCGCACGAGGTGGTCAGCCCCCGCCTTCGAGGCGGCGTACGGCGAGTTGGGAGCGTACGGGCTCGCCTCGGCGAACCGCCCCGAGGGTCCGAGGGAGCCGTACACCTCGTCGGTCGAGACGTGCAGGAACCGGAAACGGGCCCGGCGCGCGGCCTCGAGCATCTCGAGGTGCTGGCGCGCCGCGTCCAGGAGCTCGAACGTGCCGACCAGGTTCGTCTCGATGAACGCACGCGGGCTGTCGATCGAGCGGTCGACGTGGGTCTCGGCGGCCAGGTTGACGATCGCATCCGGGCGGTGCTTCTCGAGGAGGGCCTCCACGGCCGCGCGGTCCGCGATGTCGCCCTGGACGAACGAGAAGCGGGGGTGTGACCGCACGTCGGCGAGGCTCGCCAGGTTGCCCGCGTAGGTCAGGCGGTCGAGGACCACGACCCGCGCGGCCGTGCGAGCGAGCAGGAGCCGGACGAAGTTCGAGCCGATGAACCCGGCACCGCCCGCGACGAGGACCGACTCCATCAAGCGCCTCTCCTCCTCCCGCCGGGCTCAGTGTACTCCGCGCGCGCGGCCGATTCCTCGGCATCCGCCCGAACCCTTCGGGGCCGCCCGGACCTTCGGGGCCACATGGTAGAGTGATTCGGCTGCAGCACATCTCACGCACGGGGAGCGCTCATGGCCGACGTCCGACGGATCCTGGTGGTCGTGGCCCATCCTGACGACGCGGAGTTCGGATGCGCGGGCAGCGTCGCGCGCTGGGTCGCAGACGGGTGCGAGGTCTTCTACTGCCTCTTCACCAGCGGCAACCGCGGCTCGGACGACCCCGCGATGACGTCGGAGCGCCTGGCCACGGTGCGCGAGGCGGAGCAGCGCGCGGCCGCGCGCGTCCTCGGCGTGAGGGACGTCGCCTTCCTTGGCTATCCCGACGGCGAGCTCGAGGACACACGCGAGGCCCGGCGGGACGTCATCCGCGAGATCCGCCGGGTCCGTCCCGACCGGATCGTGACCCAGAACCCGTTCCCGAGCCTGAACCCCTACTCGGGCCACCGCGACCACCGCCACGCGGGCCGCCTCGCGCTCGACGCCGTCTATCCCTATGCCCGTGACCGAATGCACTTCCCCGAGCTGCTCGCGGAGGGATTCCAGCCCCACAAGGTGCGCGAGGTCTACCTCATGGGCCACGAGGAGCCGGACGTCGTCCTCGACATCACGGCAACCATGGACCGGAAGCTCGAGGCGCTCAGATGCCACGCGAGCCAGCTCCGGGACTTCGCCGGCGCCGAGGGCCGGGTCCGCGAGCGCGCGGCTGACCTCGGCAAGCCGCATGGATACACCTACGCCGAGGCGTTCCGGAGCATCCACCTGCCGCGGTAGGGCGGGCGCCCGCCTCCTCCTCGCCCTCGCGCTCGCGACGACCGCCGCGGCGCCAGGCTGGGCTCGCGCCGCCGAGCCCGTGCCCGAGCCGGCGCGGCTCGTCGGGTGGGTCCGCGACCTGAGCGACCCGGCCATGGACGGCCGCGCGGCAGGCACGCCGGGGGCGGACCGCGCGGCGGCCTACCTCGTCGCCGAGTTCCGGCGCCTCGGACTTCGCCCCGCCGGTGACGCCGGCGGATACCTGCAGCGCTTCGACGTGCTGACGGGAGTGCGTCTTGCCGCCGGCGCCACGATCGACGTGACGGCGCCGGGCGCCGCGCCGCGGGCGTTCGCCGGGGGAACGGACTTTCTCCCGTTCACGTTCTCGGAGGACGGGGACGTCACGAGCGACGCGGCGTTCGCCGGTTACGGGATCACCGCGCCTCCGCTCGGCTACGACGACTACGCGGGCCTCGACGTCCGCGGCAAGGTCGTCCTGGTGATGACCGGGGAGCCGCGCGAGACGGATCCCCAGGGGCCGTTCCGCCCGGCCGAGCACTTCCACTACACCGAGCTTCGCCACAAGGTCCTGAACGCCCGCGAGCACGGCGCCGCCGCCGTGGTCGTCGTCGAGAATCCGGGCCGCGGAGACCGGCTGGCGGCGCTCCGCGGCACCACGCCGTCCTGGGGCATCGTCGCGATCTCGGCCCGGCGCGAGGTCGCCGACGCGCTGCTGATCCCGGCCGGGCTCGACCTCGCGGGCCTCCGCGCCCAGATCGACCGGACGGGCGCGCCCGTGTCACGCGCGCTACCCGGCGTGCGGGCACGGATCCGTTCGGCGCTCCTCCGCGACCGGGGAACGACCGCGAACGTCGTGGGCATCCTGCCCGGCACGGATCCGGCCCTCGCCGCCGAGGCCGTCGTGATCGGCGCCCACTACGATCACCTCGGCCGGGGCAGCCCGTTCTCGCTGGCGCCGGAGCGCGGCGACGCGATCCACCCGGGCGCGGACGACAACGCCTCGGGCACGGCCGCGCTCCTCGGACTCGCCGAGACGCTGACCCGGAGCGGCGCCCCGCGCCGGAGCGTGGTCGTCGTCGCGTTCTCCGGCGAGGAGCTCGGCCTCCTCGGCTCGACGCACTACGTGGGCCAGCCGGCGATCCCCCTCGACCGCACCGTGGCGATGGTCAACCTCGACTGCGTGGGCCGGCTCCGCGACGGCCGGCTCCACGTCATGGGCGTCGACACGGGACAGGGGCTCCGCGCCCTCGTGGAGCAGGCCGGCCAAGGGCTGCCGGCGCAGCTGGTCCTGCGCGGCGACGGCGTGGGGCCGTCCGACCACACGGCCTTCCTCAACCGCGAGCGTCCGATCGTGTTCTTCTTCACGGGACCGCACGCCGACTACCACCGTCCGAGCGACACCTGGGACAAGATCGACGCCGACGGGCTCCGGACGGTCACCACGATCGCCTACCGGGTCGTCCGCGCCCTGGCCGATCGTCCCGATCGGCCGACGTTCGTCCGCGTGCCCGGGGGCGCGCCGCGCGCCGGCACCGGAGCCACCAGCTACGGGCCCTACTTCGGAGCGGTCCCGGACTTCGGCGAGTCGCCTCACCCCGGGGTGCGCCTCGGCGGCGTCCGCCCCGGCAGTCCCGCGGACCGGGCGGGGCTCCAGGCCGGAGACGTCATCGTGCGCTTCGCCGGAGTCACCGTCCGGACGCTCGACGACCTCGTGTTCGCCCTCCGGAGCCGGCGGCCGGGTGACGCCGTCGAGGTCAGCTACGTCCGCGACGGGGCCGAGCGAGCCGCCCAGGCAACGCTCGAGGAACGACGATGACCGCCGGGGATCCGGCGCGCGCGGACGGCCGAGTGCTGAGCCGATCTCTCGACCGCCGCGCGATGCTGCGCCTCGGCCTCGCCGGGGCGGCGGCCGCCCTGCGCGAGCACGTGGCGGCCCGGCGGGCGCGCGCCCAGGCCGTCCGCGCCGCGCCGCCGGGCGATCCGCGCGAGCGCCACCTCGCCGGCCTCCGCCAGCTCACCTTCGGCGGCCAGAACGCCGAGGCGTACTGGGATCGCAGCGGGACCCGGCTGGTCTTCCAGTCGACGCGGCCGCCCTTCGGCTGCGATCAGATCTTCACCATGCGTGCCGATGGGGGCGCGGACGGGAGCGACGCGCGGCTCGTCTCCACCGGCCGCGGGCGCACGACGTGCGCGTTCTTCTTCCCGGACGGGGCGCGGCTCCTCTACGCCTCGACGCACCACGGAGGGGCGGACTGCCCGCCCGCGCCGGACCGCTCGCGCGGCTACGTGTGGCCGCTGTACGACTACGACCTCTACACGTGCGCCGTCGACGGGAGCGATCTCCGCCGGCTCGCCGCCTCCCCCGGCTACGACGCCGAGGGCACGATCGCGCCCGACGGGCGGATCGTCTTCACGTCGATGCGCGATGGAGACCTCGACCTCTACGTCGCCGACGCCGACGGCGGGAACGTGCGGCGGCTCACGGACCGGCCCGGCTACGACGGCGGCCCCTTCTTCTCCTGGGACGGCCGGGACATCGTCTGGCGCGGATGGCACCCCACCGACCCGGCCGAGCTCGGCGAGTACCGGACGCTCCTCGGGCAGGGCCTCGTCCGTCCGACCCGGGCGGAGCTCTTCGTGATGGCCGCCGACGGCACCGGGGCGCGCCAGGTCACGTCCAACGGGGCGGCGAACTGGGCGCCCTTCCTCCACCCCGACGGCGAGCGGATCGTCTTCTCGTCGAACCTCCACGATCCGGGCCGGTTCGACTTCGCGCTCTATCTGATCCGGCGCGACGGGCGCGGGCTCGAGCGCCTCACCTACACGGAGTCGTTCGCCGCGTTCCCGATGTTCTCCCCGGACGGCCGCCGCCTGGTCTTCTGCTCGAGCCGCGGCGCGGCCCAGCCCCGCGAGTTCAACGTCTTCGTCGCCGACTGGGTGGACTGACGCGATACCGGGATCGGAGTGCGACCGCGGCGTCAGAATCGAGTCGTCTCGACGATCGATTGCGCGCCGTCTGACCCCGAGAGGTGGCGGGGCGCGGCCCGGGCCGGTGTTAGAATTCGCTTCACACATGACGCGATCGCGAGAATCCGGGACGACGGTGTCTCCGCCGTGGCGTCCAGCCGAGGCCCCGACCCTCCCGGCGCTGATCCAGCGCCGGGCGCGCGGCCGAGCCGGAGGGCCTCTACTTCACGCTCTTCGACACGCCGCTGACGGCCGGCCGGCTCCACGCAACGACCCTCCGCTACGCGGGGGCGCTGCGCGAGCGAGGCCTCGGACCCGGCGACAAGGTGGCGATCATCCTCCCGACGTGCGAGGAGTTCTTCTTCACCTTCTTCGGCACCCTCGCGATCGGCGCCGTGCCCGTGCCCCTCTACCCCACCCTCGACCCCGAGCTGAAGGCGCGGGTCCTCCGGAGCTGCGAGGCCCGGGCGGTCGTCACGATCGACTGGTTCCGGGCCGACGTCGAGGCCGCGCGCGCCGAGGCGCCGGACGTCCGGCACCTCCTGACGCCGGACGTGCTCGAGACCGGGAGCGCCGTGGCCGCGCCCGTGCGCGCCACCCAGGACGAGACCTGCTTCCTCCAGTACACCTCCGGCAGCACCTCCGTGCCACGCGGCGTCGTGCTGAGCCACCGGAACGTGATGGCGACCGTCCGGATGATGGTCGAGGCCGTGAAGGTGGCGCCGACCGACCGGCTGGTGAGCTGGCTGCCCCTCTATCACGACATGGGGCTCATCGGGCTCGCCTTCGGGGCGCTCTACACGGGTGCGAACCTCGTGCTCCTCCCGCCGGACCTCAGGGATCCCCGCGCGTGGCTCGAGGCGATCACCAGGCACCGCGCCCACCTCACGGTGTCCCCGGATTTCGGCTACCGGAACTGTCTCCGGCACATCCACGACACCACCGGCCTCGACCTCTCGAGCCTCCGGATGGCGCTGTCGGGGGCGGAGCCGGTGCGACTGTCGACGATCCGCGCGTTCCAGGAGCGCTTCGGCGTGGGCGACATCTTCGCGCCGGCGTACGGACTGGCCGAGGCGACGCTGGCGGTGGCCGTCTGGCCGCACGGGCAGCCGGTGCGGGCCGATCCGACGGGGCGCTTCGTCTCGGTGGGACGGCCCTGTCGGGGGGTGCGGGTCGAGATCGCCGGGGCCGACGGCAGCGGGCGCGCGCAACCCGGCGAGGTGGGCGAGATCCTGGTCCAGGGCCCGGGGGTGATGCAGGGCTACTACCGCGATCCCGAGGCCACCGCCCGCGCCCTCCGCGACGGATGGCTCCACACCGGCGACCTCGGCTTCCTCGATGCCGAGGGATACCTCTTCATCACGGGACGCATCAAGGACGTGATCATCGTGCGCGGCCAGAACGTCGTCCCCGGCGACATCGAGGAGGCCGCCGACCACGTCGCCGGCGTCCGGTACGCGGCCGCCATCGGGATCGAGAGCGAGCGCACGGGCACCCAGCGACTCCACGTGGTCGCGGAGGTGCGGGGGGACGGGCTGGCTCCCGAGGAGCTCTCCCGCATCGCCCACGACGTGACGCAGGCCGTCCGCCAGCGGAGCGGGCTCAGGCCTGCGCGCGTCCTCCTCGTCCGGCCGCAGACGATCCCCAAGACGTCGAGCGGCAAGATCCAGCGCGCCGCGCTCGCCGCCATGGTCGCCGAGGGACGCCTGGCAAACCGCATCCTCCACCACACCGGGGCCACCGGTCACGAGCCGGACGCGGCCGGCGACGGCCCCCACGACGGCCATTGACCGGATTCCTCGTCCTCCTCCTGGTCGCCGTGCCGATCGGCGTGGCCGTCTGGCTCTACAACAGCCTCGTGGGGCTCCGGAACCAGGTCGGGAGCGCCTGGGCCCAGATCGACGTCCAGCTGAAGCGGCGCCACGACCTCATCCCGAACCTGGTCGCGGCCGTCCGGGGCTACATGCAGCACGAGCGCGAGCTCTTCGACCGCATCGCGGCCGCGCGGACGCGCGCGCTCTCCGCGTCCGGCGCCGGGGCGGTCGGGGCCGCCGAGGGAGCTCTGACGCAGGCGGTCGGCGGACTGCTCGCCGTGATGGAGCGGTATCCCGATCTCAAGGCGAACCAGAACGTCCTCGCGCTGCAGGAGGAGCTGGTCACGACCGAGAACCGGGTGGGGTTCGCGCGCCAGCTCTACAACGACCTGGTCGCGCGCTACAACACGCGCCAGCAGATCTTCCCGGCCAACCTCGTGGCCGGCGCGCTCGGCTTCAGGCCGGCCGAGTTCTTCCAGGTGGATGCCGTGGACCGAGAGCTTCCGCGGGTCGACCTCGGCGCGCGGTGACGGGATGGCCGCGGAGGAGTCGCCGACCTCCGCCGGCCCTGGCCGAGGGTCGCCCGTCGCCGGTCTCGGGCAATCTCTTCGACGAGCAGCGCCGGAACCGGCGCGACACCTGGCTCCTGATCGCGGGCTTCGTCGCGCTTCTCGCGTTCATCGGGTTCGGCTTCGATCTCTTCGTCCTCGGCGCGGCCCGGGTGGCGCACCCGGGCGGGGTGCCGCTGCCCCTGCCGATCGCGGCCACCGGCGCCGCCCTTCTCGGGCTCGGCTCGGCGTGGCTCGGCTACCGCTTCGGCGACCGCGCCGTCCTCGCCTCGAGCTTCGCGCGCGCGGTGACCGCCGAGGACGCCTCCCCCGACATCAAGCGGCTCATGAACGTCGTCACGGAGATGACGATCGCGGCCGGCGTGCCGATGCCGCGCGTCTTCCTGATCGACGAGCCGGACCCGAACGCGTTCGCCACCGGCCGCGACCCGGACCACGCGTCCATCGCGGTGACGACGGGCCTCCTCAAGACGATGAACCGGGAGGAGCTCCAGGGCGTCATCGCCCACGAGATGGCGCACGTCCGGAACCTCGACATCCGGAAGATGACTCTGGTGGCCGCGCTGCTCGGGGCCGTGCTGCTCCTGAGCGACTGGGCGACGCGCCTGCGTCTCGGGATCCCCGCCTCCCGGGACTCGAAGCGGGAGGACGGCGCCTCGCTCGGCGGCCCCCTCGTCGTGGTCCTGCTCGTCGTGTGGCTCCTCACCGTGCTCCTGACTCCCCTGATCGGGCGCCTCCTCGCGACGGGAGTGTCTCGACGCCGCGAGTACCTGGCCGACGCCTCCGGGGCGGAGCTGACGCGCAACCCCCTCGGCCTCGCGAGCGCGCTCCACAAGCTCGAGGCCGCGACGGCGCCGACGGCACGCATCTATCGCGGCACGGCGCATCTCTGCATCACCGACCCGCTCGGCAAGGCGGTCAACGACCGCGAGGGGTGGCTCGCCGATCTCTTCGCCACGCACCCGCCGATCGCGGATCGCGTGGCGCGGCTCGAGGCGATGGCCTACCGCCGGTCCTAGCCGGACACCGAGCGCCGGCTCCCGCTGGCGGGGCCGTCCGGCAAGATCCAGCACCTGCACGCCGGCTCCACCCTGACCGGGCCGCCCGCCGGCCCGGGGGAGTCTGGGGTACCCTGGGCGGCGTGACCGGGCCGGTCCGCGGGAGGCATCCGTGAAGGTCGACGTGACCCTGGCCATCGAGGCCCTCGGCGACGTCCCGGCGATGGCCCGGGAGGCCGAGGCACTGGGCTTCGACGGGCTCTGGACCGCGGAGACGCGGCACGACCCGTTCCTGCCCTCTCGCGCTGGCCGCGGAGCACACGCGCCGCGTGAGCCTCGGCACCGCGATCGCGGTCGCCTTTCCCCGGAGCCCCACCGTGGTCGCCCACACGGCCTGGGACCTCCAGGCGGCGTCGGGCGGCCGACTGATCCTCGGGCTCGGCACCCAGGTCAAGGGACACATGGAGCGGCGGTTCTCCGTCAAGTGGACGGCCCCGGGGCCGCGGCTCCGCGAGTACATCCTGGCCCTGCGGGCGGTGTGGGACGCGTGGCAGAACCGGGGGCCGGTGAGCTTCCGGGGCGAGCACTACACGATCACGCTCGTGACCCCGTTCTTCGCCCCCGGGCCGATCGAGCACCCGCGGATCCCGATCTACATCGCGGCGGTGAACGCTTACAACCTCCGGCTCGCCGGCGAGCTCTGCGACGGGGTGCACCTCCATCCGTTCCACTCGGTGAAGTACCTCCGGGAGTTTGCCCTCCCCAACATCGAGACGGGACTCGCCAAGACCGGCCGGCCCCGGCACGCGCTCGAGCTGGCATGCTCGGTCTTCATGATCACGGGCCGCACCGCCGAGGAGGTCGCGCGCGCCCGCGAGCACGCCCGCACCCAGATCGCCTTCTACGCGTCGACGCGGACCTACGAGCCGGTCCTCGCCGCGCACGGCTGGCAGGACCTGACGCCGCGGCTCCACCGGAAGTCGGTCGAGGGCGACTGGGCGGGCATGGCGGCCCTGATCACGGACGAGATGCTCCGCGTCTTCGCGGTGGAGGCGCCGCTCGACGGCCTCCGCGCCGCGCTGGACGAGCGCTACGGGGAACTGCTCGACCGGATCGCGCCGTACGTCGCGCTCGAGCGGCGCACGTCCCGCGAGGAGCTCCGCGCCTTCGCGGAGGCGCTCCGGAGCCAGGGCTGACGGCGTGCACAGAGAGCGAAGGGAGGCTGCCACATGATCAAGCTGATTGGGATCGCGCTCATCGTCCTGGGCGTGATCGCCCTGGTCTACCAAGGGATCACGTACACGACGCGCGACAAGATCATCGACGTCGGGCCGTTCAAGGCGGAGGTCAAGCGCGAGAAGACCATCCCCCTGTCACCGCTGGTCGGCGTGGCGGCGCTGGCGGGCGGGATCGTGCTCCTGCTCGTGGCCGGGCGCCGCTCCTAGCCCCCGTCCGGCCGCCGGCGGCGCAGTCCTGGGGCGCGCGGATCGGGCGGCGTCACCCTCCCCGGCCGGTCAGGTCGCGAGCTTGTTGGCCGCGTCGAGGGCGGCCACCTTGTAGCACTCGGCCAGCGTCGGATAGTTGAAAACGGTCCGCATGAAGTAGTCGAGCCCGCCGCCGAGCCCCAGGACCGCCTGGCCGACATGGATCAGCTCGGTCGCCTGGGTGCCGATCACGTGGGCCCCGAGAAGTCGCCGGTCCTCGCGGTGGAACAGCATCTTGAGGAGTCCGCTGTCGTCGCCCAGGATCTGGCCCCGCGCGGTCTCGCGGTACCGGGCGATCCCGATCTCGTACGGCACCTTGGCCGCGGTCAGCTCCTGCTCGGTGGCGCCGACCATGGAGATCTCCGGGATGGCGTAGATTCCCACGGGGAAGTGGGGCGCCATCGGCCCGGCGGCGACGCCGAAGGCGTGGCAGGCGGCCAGCCGCCCCTGCTCGCTCGACGTCGCGGCCAGGTTCGGGTAGCCGATCACGTCGCCGGCGGCGTAGACGTGCGGGACCGAGGTCCGGAAGTCGGCGTCGACGCCGAGCCGGCCCCGCTCGTCGGCGGCGAGCCCGGCCGCCGCGAGGTTCAGCTGGTCGGTCGCGCCCGTGCGGCCCGCCGAGAAGAGCACGAGGTCGGAGACGATCCGCTTCCCCGACTCGAGGAACAGCACGCCCCGCCGGGGCGGGCCCTCCGACACCTCGAACCGCTCCACGGTCTCGCCGAAGCGGAAGGTGACGTTGCGCTTCCGCATCTGGTGGATGAGCTCGTCCACGATCTCCCGGTCCACGAAGTCGAGCACCCGGTCTCGCCGCTCGACCACCGTGACCTCGATCCCGAGCACGGCGAAGATCGACGCGTACTCGATCCCGACGACGCCGCCGCCCACCACCGTCATCGCCCGCGGCAGGCGCTTCAGGCGGATGATGTCGTCGCTGGTGATCGCCACCTCGCCGTCGAGCACCGCCCCGGGCGGGGTGACGGCCCGCGTGCCCACGGCGACGACGATCGTCGCGGCGCGCACCGCGCGGGAGCCGGTCTCCGACCGGATCAGGAGGGTGTGGGGGTCCTGGAACTCGGCCTCGCCCCGGATCACGGCGATGTCGTTCCGCCGGAGCTGGCTGTCCAGCACGTCGATCTCCCGCCGGACGACGTCGCTGACACGCCCGAGGAGCTGCTCGGCGGTCGGACGGGCGCCGGCCGCGGGCGCGCTGCTCACGGCCCACACGGCCTCGCGGAACATCTTGCTCGGGATCGTCCCGGTCTCGACGCAGACGCCGCCGACGCACCGGTTCTTCTCGATGACGGCGACCCGCTTCCCGAGCTTCGCCGCCTGGACGGCGGCGCGCTGGCCCGCGGGGCCGCTCCCGATCGCCACCAGGTCGAACTCGTAGGCCTCACTCACCGGGCTACCTCTAGACTGGCGTTGGAGTTGATCGGCCGACTTTGATCGGACGGTCTTCGGCCTGTGGCGGCCTGTGGGCCCCTGCACTCTACCCCGATCCGGCGGCGGGCCGGCAGAACGGCGTCGCACGGTCAGCGGGAGGCCAGCGCCTCCTGCATGGCCGGCGTGTCGATGTACACCTCGAGCCGCGCGAGCCGCGCGTCCCGCACGGTCCACACGTGGACGACGGCCAGGTCGAACGCGACGCCGCCTGCGCGGGTGCGGCCGCGCGTCCGCCCCACCGCCGCCACGTGATCGCCCGCGTCGATGAAGCGCTCGACGGTCACGGTGGAGTCGATCGCGCCGACCACCCGCCCGAAGAACTCCCGGGCGCCCTCGTGCCCGCGGTAGTGTCCGCCCCAGGGCACGAGCTCCGTCTGACGGATCTCGACGTCCGGGTGGAGCCGCGCCAGCGCGGCGGAGGGGTCCCGCCGCGCGAACGCGTCGTAGATCTCCCGGACGAGCGTCAGACTCGCGGCGGACACGGCGCGACGCCTATCGCGTCACGCCAGCGTCACGCCGGCCTTCTGCCAGTCGTCGAGGAAGCGCTTGAGGCCGATGTCGGTCAGCGGGTGCTTGATGAGCTGCTGGAAGACGGCGAACGGCAGGGTCGACACGTCCGCGCCGGCGAGCGCCGCGTCCACGACGTGGAGCGGGTTCCGGAGCGACGCCGCGAGGATCTTCGTCTCGAAGCCGTAGTTGTCGTAGATCTTCCGGATCGTCCGGATCAGGTCCATCCCGACGTGCGAGATGTCGTCGAGCCGCCCCAGGAACGGGCTGACGTACGTCGCTCCGCCCTTCGCCACCAAGAGAGCCTGGCTCGCCGAGAAGCAGAGCGTCAGGTTGGTCCGGAGTCCCTCGCCCCGGAGGATCCGCAGGGCCTTCAGGCCCTCGACCGTCGTCGGCAGCTTCACGACGACGTTCGGGGCGATCTTGGCCAGCTCGCGCCCCTGCTGGACCATGCCGTCGGTGTCCGTGGCGACCACCTCGAGGCTCACGGGGCCGTCGACGATCCGGCAGATCTCGTCGACCAGGTCGCGGAACGGCCGCTTCTCCTTCGCGACCAGCGAAGGGTTGGTGGTGGCGCCGTCGAGGAGGCCCATCGCCGTGGCCTCCTTGAGCTCGTTCACGCTCGCGGTGTCGAGGAAGATCTTCATGGCCTCCCCCTGTCTGTCCTCATCGGTCCGATCGCCGGGCGGTCGACGCTCCGGATCGGCGTCGTCAGGAGGCCAGTCTACCGCCGCGCGGCGCGCCGCGGCAACCCGAGCCGGCGATCCGCGCCCTCGCGGCGCGTGCCGCGCGCCCGGCCCGGAGCCCATCCAGCACTTGGCCAGCACTGGCCGCACTTGGCCAGTGCTCGGCCAGCGGTCCGGCCGCCGCCGCCCCGCCCGTTGACCCCGATACGGGAGGCCCCTACCATGACGTCAGCGAAGAGCTCCGGCCACCGTCACGTGCCTCGAGGAGACGCCATGCCGCCCGACCAGCTGACCGCGGAACCCACGGAGCTGCTCCGAACGATGATCCGGAACGCCTGCGTCAACGACGACACCGTCGGCTCGGGCCAGGAGATCCGGAACGTCGCGGCCCTGGAGGACTACTTCGCGGGCTCCGGCCTCACCTGCCGACGGTTCGAGGCGGCGCCCGGGCGGGCGAGCCTCGTCGCCCGGATCGAGGGCCGTGACCCGAACGCCCCGACGCTCCTCCTCATGGGACACACCGACGTCGTCCCCGCCAACCCCGCCGGCTGGCGCCGGGATCCCTTCGGGGGTGATCTGGTCGACGGCATCGTCTGGGGACGCGGCGCCACCGACATGCTGAATCTCACGGCGACCATGGCCGTCGCCACGCGACGCCTCGCGGTCGCCGGGTTCCGGCCGCGCGGGACGCTCATCTACCTGGCGGTCGCCGACGAGGAGGCCGGCGGGCTCTACGGGGCGCAGCACCTCACGACGCATGCGCTCGACGCGGTCCGCGCGGACTACGTCATCACGGAGAGCGGCGGCGTGCCGGTCCCGACGCCGGCCGGTCCCGGGCTCCCGCTCACGGTGGGCGAGAAGGGCGTCAACTGGCGGCGGCTCACGGTCCGGGGCACGCCCGGGCACGGCTCGCGGCCGTTCCGCTCCGACAACGCGCTCGTGACCGCGGCCGAGGCCGTGCGACGGATCGCCGCCTACCAGCCGAAGGCGCGGATCCTCGACGTCTGGCGGCGCTACGTGGAGGCCGTCCAGCCGGACCGGGAGCTCGCCGCCGCGCTCACCGATCCGGCGCGCGTGCTGGACACCGCCGCCCGCATGGAGAGCCTCGGCCTCGCCCAGATGGCCCACGCGTCCACCCACACCACGTTCTCGCCGAACCTGGTGCGGGGCGGGAGCAAGGTGAACACGGTGCCGGATCGCGTCGAGATCGACGTGGACATCCGCGCGCTGCCGGGCGTCACGCCGGCCGAGGTGGACACGATGCTCGACGAGGCCCTCGGCGACCTCCGGGGCCGCGTGACCGTGGAGTCCATCGGCCGCGAGGAGGGCTCGCTCACCTCGCCGGACACGCCCCTGGTCGACACCCTCAGGCGCGTGACGCAGGCGCTCGTCCCCGGCAGCCACATCGTGCCGCGTCTCACCGTGGGCGCGACCGACGCGCGCTTCTTCCGCCTGCAGGGCATCCCCGCCTACGGCTTCGGCCTTCACTCCCCGCGCATCCCCCACGCGGAGTACCCGCTCATGTTCCACGGCAACGACGAGCGGGTCGACGTGGAGAGCCTCCGGCTCTCGGCCGCGATGTGGGAAGCGCTCTGCCGCGAGTTCCTCGGTTGAGCGGACCGCGGTCGACTTCGCGTCCGGCCATCGGCAGAGAATGCCTCGCTTCACTGGAGGGGACCACGTCATGACCGAGCGCCAGTACGAAGGGGGGCAGATCGAATTCCATTTCGAGTACGACCCCGGATATCGCCTGGTTGCGGCCAATGGCGTTTGGGGCGATCCAACGCCACGGGGTGACCTGCGTCTCGACTTCTTCGTCGAGGCGCCCACTCTCCCTACCCGCGTCATGCATGCCATCAGTCCCGAGGGACGGGTGGGAACGGAGCTCCGCCGCGAACCCGAGCGCCGGTTCACGCGCCGCATTCAGCTGGGCATTCTCGTCTCGATGGACCACGCGGAGAGCATTGCCAGGACCATCCAGGAAAGAGTCGCCGAATACCGGTCACGCGGCGAGGAAGACAAGGGATGAGTCAGCAGGCCGCCACAGGTCGAAGACCGGCCGCGGGAGATCCAAGCCCGTCGGATCGAATCGGCCGATCAAGTGCCACACAGCCAGGCTGGCCCGGTGAGCGAGGCTTCCCACAGATGACGCGGCAGGATGGCTCCGGGGCCGCTTCCCGTCGGGAAGGCACCGCGCGCCCATGACGAATCCCAGGCTCCGCAGCCAGCACTGGTTCGGCGGGACCGACCTCAACGGCTTCCTCCATCGCGCCTGGATCAAGGCGGAGGGCGTCTCCGAGGACGCCTTCCAGGGCCGGCCGGTGATCGGGATCGCGAACTCCTGGAGCGAGGCGACGAACTGCAACGCGCATCTCCGGACGGTCGCGGAGCACGTCAAGCGGGGCGTCTGGCGCGCCGGGGGGTTCCCGCTCGAGTTCCCGGTGATCTCGCTCTCCGAGCCCCTCATGAAGCCGACGACGATGCTCTTCCGCAACCTGATGTCGATGGACGTGGAGGAGTGCATCCGGAGCCTGCCCTTCGACGGCGTCGTGCTCCTGTCGGGCTGCGACAAGACCACGCCGGCCATGCTGATGGGCGCGGCGAGCGCGGACCTCCCGGCGATCATGGTCACCGGCGGCCCGATGCTGCGCGGCATGTTCGGCACCGAGGAGGTCGGCTCGGGGACGGACCTCTGGCGCTACTGGGACGAGTACCGCGCCGGCCGGCTCGACGAGGAGTCCTGGTGCGAGCTGGAGAGCTGCTTCTCGCGCTCGGCCGGACACTGCATGGTCATGGGCACCGCCTCGACCATGGCCTCGATGGCCGAGTCCCTCGGCATGACGCTCCCGGGCAACGCGGCGATCCCCGCGCCCGACTCGCGGCGCCTCACGCTCGCCGAGGCGACGGGGAAGCGGATCGTCGAGATGGTGGCGGAGGACCTCCGCCCGACCCGGATCCTGACGCGCGAGGCGTTCGAGAACGCGATCCGCGTGGACATGGCGATCGGCGGGAGCACGAACGCGATCGTCCACCTGCCGGCGATCGCGGGCCGCGTCGGCGTGCCGCTGCCGCTGTCGCTCTTCGACCGCCTCTCGCGGGAGACGCCCTTCATCGCGAACGTCCGGCCCTCCGGGAAGTACCTGATGGAGGACTTCTTCTACGCGGGCGGGCTGCCCGCCGTCCTCCACCAGCTCCTCCCGCTCCTCCACGGCGGGGCGCCGACGGTGACGGGCCGGAGCCTCGCCGAGAACGTCCGGGGCGCCCGCGTGCGGAACCCCGACGTGATCGTCCCCCTGGACCGCCCGCTCGGGAAGGAAGGGGGCACGGTGATCCTCCAGGGGAATCTGTGCCCCGACGGCGCCGTGCTCAAGCAGACCGCGGCCTCGCCCCATCTCCTCCGCCACCGGGGCCGGGCGGTCGTCTTCGAGTCCAAGCACGACCTCATGGCGCGCGTGAACGATCCGGCGCTGGACGTCGATGAAACGTGCGTCCTGGTACAGAAGCTCGGCGGGCCGCGGGGCGGACCCGGGATGCCGGAGTGGGGGCAGCTCCCCATCCCGGAGAAGCTTCTCCGCCAGGGCGTGAAGGACATGGTGCGGGTGTCCGACGCCCGGATGAGCGGCACGTCCTACGGCACCTGCGTCCTCCACGTCGCGCCCGAATCCGCGGTCGGCGGTCCCCTGGCGCTCGTCCGGGACGGCGACGAGATCGAGCTCGACGTCCCGGGCCGGCGGCTCGTGCTCCACGTGTCCGACGAGGAGCTCGCGCGGCGGCGGGCCAGGTGGACGCCGCCCCCGCCCGCCTTCACGCGCGGGTACGGGAAGCTCTACCTCGACCACGTGCTGCAGGCGCCGGAGGGCGCCGACTTCGACTTCCTGCGCGGCGGCCCCGGTCAGGACTGGAAGCCCTACGAGCCCACGAGCCACTGACGGGGTCAGACTTCGACTTCCAGACAATTCGTCCATGTCGCCGACCCGCACGCGGGATGGTTCGGAAGTCAACAGGCCTGACCCCGAGGAGGAGAGAGATGGCGGGAAATCAAAGCCTGACCCCGCATGGGCGGGCGTTCCGGCCGACCGTGATGGGCCGCCGCGGCTGCGTGGCGGCCGCCCATCCCCTCGCCGCGATGGCGGGGATCGAGATCCTCCTCCAGGGCGGCTCGGCCATCGACGCCGCGCTCGCGACGTCCTTCGCCCTTCACGTCGTCGAGCCGTACATGTCCGGCCCGGGCGGCGTCGCGACGCTCCTCGTGTTCCACCGCGGGCGCCGCGAGGCCGTCGTGTCGGCCGGCCGGATGCCGGCCGCCGCGGACCCGTCGCGCGTGACCGCCGAGGATCTCAAGGCCGGCCCGCGCTCGATCGGCGTGCCCGGGCTGGTCGCGGCCACCCTCGGGCTCCACGAGCGCCACGGCAAGGTTCCCCGCGCGACCGTCATGGCGCCGGCGATCCGGCTCGCGGAGGACGGCTTCCCGCTCACGGTGAAGAACGTCGAGTTCCTCCGGAAGGCGCGCCCGCAGCTCGCCCACTCGGCGGAAGCCGAGCGCACGTTCCTGGTCGGCGGCGACGTGCCCCGCGCCGGAACGGTGCTCGTGCAGAAGGACCTCGGCGCGACGCTCAGGCAGCTCGCCGAGGGCGGCGCCGAGGCGTTCTACCGCGGCCCCATCGCGCGCGCGATCGCCCGGGCGATGGAAGCGCAGAACGGCTGGATCACGGAAGCCGACCTCGCCGGTTACCGGCCGACGTGGGGCACGCCGCTCGCCGTCGGCTTCCGCGGCCACGAGGTGTGCGTCCCGCCCCCGCCGACCAATGCCCTCCAGTCGGTCCAGACGCTCCATCTCCTCGAGGGGTTCGACCTCAAGGGCATGGGCCACAACTCGGTCGAGTACCTCCACCACTTCATCGAGGCGGCCAAGGTCGCCTCCGCGGACCGGGTCGGCCTCGACGTGCTGCGTCCGGACGCCCCCATCGCCGGTCTGATCTCGCCCCGCTACGCGGCCCACCGGCGCGCGCTCATCGATCCCCGGCGGGCCGGCGTCTCCGGCGGCGAGCGGTGGAGCGCCGAGCGCCTCCCCGGCGAGATCCTGCCGGGCCACCCGGCCGACTTCGCCAGGGAGCACACCACGCACTTCGCGGTCGCCGACGGGGACGGCACCGTGGTCACGGTCACCCAGACGCTCGGGAGCCCGTTCGGCTCCGGCGTGATGGTCCCGGGCACCGGCATGCTCCTCAACAACCTCCTCATGTGGGCGGACGTCGAGCCCGGCAGCCCGGCCGTTCTCCGGGGCGGCGCGCCCATGCAGACGCGCATGGCGCCCACCCAGGTCTTCCGCGACGGGGCGTTCCTCCTGTCGATCGGCACGCCGGGCTCGTACGGCATCCTCCAGACCACGCCGCAGATGCTGCTGAACGTGGTCGAGTTCGGCATGACGGTGCAGGAGGCGATCGAGGCGCCGCGCGTGCGCGCGTACCGCGACCGCCTGGTGGACGTCGAGGGCCGCATCCCGGAGAGCGTGCGGGAGGGCCTGGCGGCGCGCGGTCACCAGGTCAACGTGATCGAGGACTGGTCGTGGGTCGTCGGCGGCGGCCAGGGCATCCGGCGCGATCCGGAGTCCGGCGCGCTCCAGGGCGGGGCCGACCCGCGGCGCGACGGCTACGCGCTCGCGATCTGAGCGCCCGACGTCGATTCCGGTGAACGGGGAATCTGCGGAACATCGCCTCGTTGCCATGGCCTCTTCGAGGCGCCGAATCCGTTCACGCGCGGCGCGGCAACGTCTCCGCGGCGGCCACACCACCGGCTGGGCGAAGAGCCCGATGCGTGGCGCGATGGCCGGAATGCGTGAAAGCTGAGTCTCCGAGGAGAGAGCGATGACGGTGGCGATCGACGACGTCAAGCGGATCCTGGTGGTGGGCGCCGGCCAGATGGGCGCCCAGATCGCGATGCAGGCGGCCCTCCACGGCTACGCGGTCACCCTCAACGACCTCTCGGCCGCGATCCTGGACAAGGCCATGGCGGGAAACCGCGGCCATCTCGATCGCCGGGTGGCCAAGGGACAGATGAGCCAGGCCGAGATGGACGCGGCGGTCGGCCGCGTCCGCCTGGAGCCGGATCTCGACCGGGCCGCCCGGGACGCCGACTTCGTCATCGAGGCGATCGTCGAGCGGCTCGAGCCGAAGAAGGAGTGCTTCGCGCGCCTGGACCGCGCCGCCCCGCGCCACGCGATCCTGGCGACCAACTCCTCGACGCTCGGCAACTCCCTCATCGCCCCCGCGACGACGCGACCCGCGCAGTGCGTGAACATGCACTTCTTCTTTCCGCCGCTCGTCATGCGCCTGGTCGAGGTGGTGAAGGGCCAGTGGACGTCGGAGGCGGTGCTCGACACGACCGCGGAGCTCGTGCGCCGCATCGGGCGCGAGCCGGTCGTGCTGCGGAAGGAGCTGCCGGGCTTCCTGGTCAACCGCATCCTCCGCGCGCTCGGCAACGAGGCGTACTACCTCCTGGAGCAGGGCGTGGCGCCGTTCTGGGAGATCGACAAGGCCGTCGAGCTGGGTCTCAACTTCCCGATGGGCCCCTTCCGGCTGGGCGACCTGTCCGGCCTCGACATCGGCTACAACGCCCGGCTCGAGACCTACGAGTCGACGCACGATCCCCGGGACCGGCCGCCCGCCGAGCTCGAGAAGCGGGTCAAGCGCGGCGATCTCGGCCGGAAGACCGGCAAGGGCTTCTACGACTACCGGAAGACGCCGCCCGACCCGGTCCGCGACTGAGCGCCCCCGGCGGCGCTCCCGGCGCGGCGAGCCTCTGGTCCAGGGCCGGCGCGTGACTCCCTGCACCGGGCCGGAGCGAGCGTGAGCCGGCTCGTCGTCCTCGGCGCGGGCCTGATGGGCCCGGCGGTCGCCGCCGAGGCGATGGCCAGCTCCGAGATCGCGGAGGTGGGCCTCTGCGACCAGAGCCCTGCTCAGCTCGACGCCGCCCTCGCCAGTCTCGCAAACCGCCCGGGCGCGGCCAAGCTGCGGCCCGCGTGCCTGGACCTCGCCGACCGCGCGGCGGCGGTCGCGCTTCTCCGGCGTCACGACGTCGCCGTCGACGCGCTCCCGACGCGGGCGAGCCCGCTGGCGATCCAGGCCTCGCTCGAGGCCGGCGCCCGGCTCGTCACCCTCTCGGCGCGAGGCGCGGACACCGTTCCCGGGCTGGCGGCGGAGGCGGCGCGCCACCCGGGACTCGTGGTCCTGGGCTGCGGGCTCGAGCCCGGGCTCACCGAGATCCTGGCGCGCCGGCTGGCGGAGCGGCTCGACCACGTCGACGAGCTCCACATCCTGTGCGGCGGTATCCCGGAGCGGCCGGCGCCGCCGCTCGGCTACAAGATCGTGTTCGGCGGCCGCGAGCTCCCCCTCCGGGAGGCGCCGGCCCTCACCGTCGCGGATGGCCGCGTCGTCGCCGAGCCTCGCTACTCGGGCGTGGAGCCCGTGGCCTTTCCGGGCGTGGGCGAGCTCGAGGCCTGGCACGAGGGCTTCGCGGTGGCCCTCCTCGAGATCCCGGCGCTCCGAGGGCTTCGGGTCGGAACCCAGAAGACGGTGCGCTGGCCGGGATACGCGTCGAAGGCGACCCTGCTGCGGGAGCTCGGTCTCCTCGGCGAGACGCCCGTCACCGTCGACGGCGCCTCGGTGGTGCCCAAGCGCTTCCTCGATGCGCTCCTCTACCCGCGCGTCCGTCTCGAGCCCGGCGAGCACGATCTCGCGCTGCTGCGCGTGGAGGCCGTCGGCACGCGGGCCGGACAGCCGCGGCGCATGCGAGCGGAGATGGTGGACCGCTGGTCGGGTGGGTTCACGGCCATGGCCCGGACGACCGGATTCACGGCCTCGGTCGTCGCCCGCATGATCGCCCGGGGCGAGATCGCGGCGCGCGGTCTCCAGCGCCCGGAAGGGGTCGTGGCGGGGGCGACGGTCGACCAGTTGCTTCGCGAGCTCGAGGTCCACGGCATCCGGGTCACGCTCGACGAGGAACCACCCGGGGCCGCAGGCGAGACGGATGCCCCGCCCGCGGCCCCGGGCCAGCCGCACTAGCGCGGCTGGGACCCCGCGCCATTCGGCGCGCCGGCCGTCGATCCGCCGAAGCGCAGCCAGACCCGGCTCGCCACGGCCTTGTCACCGCGCATCTGGTAGCCCACCGTCACCGCGTCGCCGACTCTCAGGTCCTTCGGGGTGAGCGGCCGCCCGAGCCGCTGGATCTGGGTCTGGGCGTCCAGCATGAACGCGCTCGGGCCGGTCCCCGGTCCCGAGACGGCCTGACCGAGATCGATCACGAGGCGGCTGTCGGCGACGGACTTCACCACCCCGCGCGCGATGCTGAGCGGCACGCGGGCGGGGGCCTGGGCCGGCGCCTGGGCAACGGCGGGCGCGGGCTTTGCCGTGGGCGGCGCCGGCGTCTGGGCGAACGCCGCCGGCGCGGCGAGCACCACGCCGACGAGCACTGGAACGAGACGACCCTGAACGAAGCGCATCGGGCACCTCCATCTGTGAGGGTTCACCGCTGCGCCTTCACGGTGCGATCCGCGTGCCAGCCCATCGCGCTTGGGAACCAACCGCGCTTCGTCCAGAACAGACGGCGGCACGACTGATCCCACGCGCACTTCGCCGCGTCGCACGCTCGCGGAATCCGGACGTGTCTGGACCCCGCGCGACCGATGCCGTCTCCTCGCGCACACCCGCCGTATCGCACGGTGGACGGCACCCTGACCTCGGCCGCGCGAGGAGCCCGTCGGGTGTAGACGGCCGGCCGACCGCCTGAAGGGGCTGCGGAGCGAGAGCGCGAAAGCGCGAGCCAACAGCCCAGTGGCGAGCTAGCTACCGATTCTCGCGAGCGCCCGGATGGCCGGCCGGCTGGTAGCCGGGGTCGAGCGCGTTCGGCTTGCGTCGTGGCTCTCCGGAACATGAAGGTTCTGCCTCTCCTGGAACAGGCGGCGCGCCAAGCACACCCGAACACGCGAGCGCGGAGTGCCCACGCCTGGGTCCAGCGCTGACGCAGCTCACTCGGGTAAGTCCCGCCGGGCACGTCGGCCGTCGCGAGCCGGCCTATAATGGCGGCCGGTAGGGAACGCATGCGCCACGGAGAGCCGTGCCACAGGTCGACGTGCGGTCCGGCTTCCCCGGACCGGATGGGCTCGTCCGGCTTCAACTCCATCCGGCCCGGCGACCGTGCGCCGCCGGCCGTCGAACGCGTGCCGCCGGGAGGCGTCGTCCTCCTGGCTGCGCTGCTCTGCTGGCCTGGCGACACCGCCGCAGCAAGGTTAGGCCTCTGATGGGATCCCCTGCGGGCACTCGCGGCGTACCGCGTCCATGAACGAGCCAGTCCAGACCATCCGCGACGAGGCGCGCTGGTCCCCCGCGCTCACGATACTCGTCGTGTTCGGCCTGCTGACAGTGCTGCCCCACCACGTCCAGGCGATGCCGGTGTGGGTGTCCCGGCCGGCCGCGGCCGCAGTTCTTGGGGCGATGGCGGCCGTAGCGCTCGCGCCGGCGAACGCCCGGTGGCTGCGCATCGAACGGACGACGATCATGGTATTTTCCGTCGTGTACATCGCCAACACAATTGTGGAGCTGGCGGACATGATCGGCATCATCACGATCCGTCCGCCGGAAACCCGCGCACTCTCGCTGCTCTCGTCATCGCTCGCGATCTGGATATCCAACATCCTGAGCTTCTCCTTGCTCTACTGGCAGATCGACCGGGGCGGCCCGTACGCTCAGGTGAGCGGGGTGCGAGTCACGCCGGACTGGCTCTTTCCGCAGGCGTCGGCGTCCGAGGACGTGCCACCCGGCTGGCGGCCCATGTTCCTCGACTACCTGTCGCTTGGATTCAATTCGGCGACGGCGTTCAGCCCCACCGATGTCCTGCCGCTCACGCGACGGGCCAAGATGCTGATGATGCTCGAGAGCACGATCTCGCTCCTGACGCTCGTCGTCGTCGCGGCCCGCGCCGTCAACGTCCTCCCGTAGGGGCGCGGGCGGAGTCGGCGTCCGCCGACGCTCCCGGTCACGGCCAGACGACACCGGTTCGCCCAGCGTAGTTTCGGCCGCCCCTGACGCGGCGCCCCCCGACGCTCGCTCAGTAGTTCTACGGATCGCCTCCGTAGTGCTCCGGATTGTGGCCCGTGTGCCCCGCTGTCCACGGTCGGGCATGGATCGATCGCGGAGCCTGCTGGCCGAAGATCACCCCGGGGTCGCCGAGCAGCTGCGCGGCCTGCTCGAGGCCGAATTCGACGTCGTCGCGACGGTCAGTGATGGGAGGGCGCTCCTCACGGCCGAGGACAAGATCCGCCCCGATGTGGTCGTCACCGACATCATGATGCCCGGGCTCGACGGGATCACCGCGACGCCGGCGCTCCTGGCGCGGCGTCCGGCCACGCGGGTCGCGCCCGGCATGGTGTATCATGGCCCCCTAGTTGGCGAGGTGTGGCTACGCGGTCGGCGCCCTCGCCTCCTCGTTGCAGCTCACCCCCGCCGACGAACTGCCGCCGGGCGGTCCTGACGGTCATGCGGAGCGAGCGGTATAGGTCCCTCCACCTCCGAAACCCGCCCGTCCGACGAATGTACCGGGCCGGCCGCTCCCCGTCACATTGGAACCATCACACTCATTGGAGGAAATCATATGCGGAGAGTCACAGGCATCCTGGTCGCCATCCTGGCCGCGCTCGCCTGGGGCGCCGGCCCGGCGACCGCGCAGCCGAAGCCCAACATCGTCGTCATCATGGGCGACGACATCGGCATGTGGAACATCGGCGCCTATCACCGCGGTCTGATGGCGGGCCGGACGCCGAACCTCGACAAGATCGCTGCCGAGGGCATGCTGTTCACCGACTACTACGCCGAGGCGAGCTGCACGGCTGGCCGCGCGAACTTCATCACCGGCGAGCTGCCGATCCGCACCGGCATGACCACCGTCGGCCAGGCTGGCGCACCCACCGGCCTGCCAGCGCAGGCGGCGACCATCGCGACGGTATTGAAATCGATGGGTTACGCCACCGGCCAGTTCGGCAAGAATCATCTGGGCGACCGGAACGAGTTCCTGCCGACGGTGCACGGGTTCGACGAGTTCTTCGGCTATCTCTATCACCTGGATGCCATGGAAGACCCCTGCCACCCGAATTATCCGCAGGATCTGAGGGCGCAGGTGGGCCCACGAAACATGGTCCACTCGTGGGCGACCAGCGCCGACGACGCCACCGTGGATCCGCGCTGGGGCAAGGTCGGCAAGCAGAAGATCGACGACGCGGGTGAGCTGTGCCCGAAGCGCATGGAAACGGTGGACGACGAGATCCGCGATCTCGCGCTCAAGTTCCTCGACAAGGCCAAGGCCGACAACAAGCCGTTCTTCTTGTGGCTCAATCCGACCCGCATGCACATCGTCACGCACCTGTCGCCGAAGTACGAGGCGACGCGCAACTCCAAGAACGGCTGGTCCATCCAAGAAGCCGGGATGGCGCAGATGGACGACGATATCGGCATCGTCATGCAGAAGCTCAAGGACATGGGGGTGGACGACAACACCATCGTCGTGTTCACCACCGACAACGGCACCGAGGTCTTCACCTGGCCCGACGGCGGACAGACGCCGTTCGCGCAGAGCAAGGGCACGGTCATGGAGGGCGGCTTCCGCGCGCCGGCGATGATCCGCTGGCCGGGCAAGGTGCCCGCGGGCAAGGTCGAGAATGGGATCATCTCCGGGCTCGACTGGTTCCCGACGTTCGTTGCTGCGGCCGGCAACCCCAACATCGCCGAGGAGCTGAAGAAGGGCAAGCAGCTCGGCGACCGTACCTACAAGGTGCATCTCGACGGCTACAACCAGATGGACATGATCACCGGCAAGGGGCCGTCGAATCGCAACGAAATCTGGTATTTCGGGGAAAGCGAACTGGGCGCCGTGCGCATCGGCGACTTCAAGTACCGCTTCATCGACCAGCCCGGCGGCTGGCTGGGTGACAAGACCAAGCCTGACGTGCCCTACCTGACCAACCTTCGCCTCGATCCTTTCGAGCGCACGGGCTGGCCCGATAGCGGGACCAAGACCGGGTCGCAGAACTACTTCCAGTGGTTCCAGTACGAGTTCTGGCGCTTCGTGTTCGTCCAGCAGCAGGTGGAGAAGCTCATCATGACGGCCATCGAGTTCCCGCCGATGCAGAAGGGCGCGAGCTTCAACCTCGATGCCGTGAAAGCCAAGATCGAGGCAGCCCGCGCGGCGATGGGCAAGTAGACACACTAGCGCGTTCGACGATCTTTCAGGCGGGCGGCCCAGCATGGGGCCGCCCGCCTTCCTGCGCAATGACACCGGGGGCCGGGCCATCAGACGCGGGTCCCGCTGGCACGACTGTTGCCGAAGTCCAGCGGCGCGCGCCCTCACGGCGGACAATCGCGTCTTGCGGATTCTGAATGTGGAACTACATGGTGTGGACCGCGGATCTGGCCGACCACGCGGACCGCATCACCACTCAGGCGCGGACGGCGGTTCCCGGGGCCAAGCGAGAGGTATGGCTGACGGGTCAGCTGTCCCAGCGGGCGAGAGATGAGCTCCGCGCCCGGGACTGGACGGTGCACGAGCGCGGTCTCCGCCTCGATCCGCAGTGGCCGCAGCGGCAGGGTCCGGCGCCGATCGGGTCGCCAGGCGCCGAGCACGCAATTGTGTCACGATGGTCGTCGTGCGTCGGAGCGTCCTGCCATCGAACACCGGTCCACGCCCACCATACGCTGGGCGACCTGATGCGCTCGCCGATCGCTGCGACTCGATAGCCGGGGGCTCCGACTGCCTGATGCCCGAGCGGCCCGCCCGATGATCCTCATCCTGATCGTCCTTGCCGCACTGTCCTGGGACGGCTGCACGGCGGCGAGCCTGGGGAACGCACCCCTGGTTCACTGGGAGCCGGCGGAACCGAGTCCGGACATCGCTCCGGGGCCCCGGTCGGATGAGCTGCTGCTGGTCCTCGCGTTCTCCGGTGGCGGTACCCGGGCCGCGGCGTTCGCCTACGGCGTCCTGGAGGAGCTCGCGGCCACCTCCGTGACGCTGGGGGGGCGATCGCGGTCGCTGCTGGACGAGGTCGATGTGATCTCCGCCGTATCGGGTGGAAGCTTCACGGCTGCCTACTACGGGCTGTACGGTGCGCGCATCTTTCGGGACTTCGAGACGGGATTCCTCAAGCGCCCGGTGGAGCGAGAGCTCATCCTGCAGCTCTTCCGCCCCCGGAACTGGGTACGCCTTGCGTCTCTCTACTTCAACCGCAGCCAGCTCGCGGCGGAGTACTACGACGAGCATCTCTTCAATGGCGCGACTTTCGCGGATCTGGAGCATCGGGACGGACCCGAGATCCTGATCAACGCGACGGATCTGTCGACTGGCGGTCGGTTTGCCTTCAATCGATTCTTCTTCGACCCCATCTGCTCGGATCTGTCGCGGTATCGAGTCGCCCTGGCGGTGACTGCGTCGGCGGCGGTGCCCGTTTTGCTGACGCCCGTGACACTGGAGAACCGCGCCGGGGACTGTGGATATCAGGTCCCGACGTTGCCGACCGTGGTGGCCGGCGACACCGATGCGGCGGCGCGGCTGCGGGTCATCGAACGCAGCCGGGCCTCCTATCTGGACCGGGCCCGGCGGCACTACATCCACCTGATGGACGGCGGCATCTCGGACAACCTCGGCCTGCGGGGAGTGTACGAGCGCGTCCTGCTGGCCGGCGGGATCGAGAATGCCCTGCGAGCCACCGGGAACGCCGGCGTTCGGGACATCGTGGTGATCAGCGTGAACGCCCAGACCGAGCCGGCCTTCCAGTGGGACCTCGAGAATGTCAGCCCGTCTCTGCCCGCGGTCCTGGACGCCGTCACCAGCGTGCAGATCAATCGGTACAACTTCGAGACCGTGGCGTTGCTGCAGGCGGCGTTCGCTCAGTGGACGCGCGCCCTGTCCACCGAGGGTCATCCAGTTCACTTTCACTTCGTCAGCGTGGGCTTTGACGATCTCCGAGACGAGGGGGAGCTGCGCTATTTCAACGAGCTAGCGACCAGCTTCGAGCTCGAGGCCGAGGCGGTCGATCGGCTGCGCGGTGCCGCTCGCCGCCTCCTGAGGCAGTCGCCGGAATTTCAGGCGCTTCGGGAGAAGCTAGCGAGGCCCCCCGGCTCTCCGTGATGCTGCCCCGTTTCGTCCCGAGCATCTCCCGCAACGGGAGCGCAAAGGAGAACCCCAGCATGGTCATGCCGTCCAGGGTTCATGGTTGGCCCGAAAGGCCGCGCACGTCCTTCCCCCTCGCCCGCCATGTGTCGAGGGAGAGCCGGGGTGTGTGCCGGACCCCGGGGTGCGGCGGTGGACCCTGAGCGGCGAGCGTAGAGAGGCCGATGACGGACAGCGACCCGCGTTTGCGGAGACGCTACCGCGCCGCGTTCGCCGCCACTGCCATGCTGCTGGTGGGGATCGCCGTCACCTTGCCGTTCTCGCTGGCCAGCGTCCTCGAGGAAATCCTCGGCCTGACGACGGGCAAGGTGCTGCCGCTCCTGCGGCCCGAGGGGGCGGCGATCGCGCCAGCCCACAGCCGCCTGCACCTGGCCGTGACCCAGATCGACGAGGTCCACCTGATCGCGACGCTGCGTCTGTCGGGTCACCGCACCTGCGGCGCCAGCTGCGCCTGGAGAGAACGGCTCCTCTTCGTCTCCGCCGGACCGGGCGACACCGACGCCGAGGGCTTGCCTCCCTCGGCCTGCATCACGCTTCCCGAGACCACCGAGGCCGTTACCGACACGTTTCAGCTGCCGCTCAGCGGCGTGCCCATCCGATATCCATTCGACGGTTACCATCTGATCTTGGCCGTTGCCCTGCAGCGTCTTCACCCGGACGGCCACGTCGAGAACCTGGGGGCGGACCAGACCGCACGCCACCTCGTGCTCACGATCCAGGAGCTGCTTCCTCACCTGCGCATGTCGGCTCCCGCTACGGTGGACCCCGGGACCCTTCAGATGTCCGGCGCTCCCGTCGTGTACGCCGCCGCGTACGCTCTTTCCTTCGAGCGGCCGCGCTACCTCCGGGTCTTGGCCGTTCTGCTCGTGTTGTCGATCGCCGCGGCCGCGGCCTACTCGGTGTTCCTGCGGCCGCTCGAGGATCTCGCGGTCAGCTCCGGCGCGCTTGTCCTCGGCGTCTGGGGGGTCCGCGCCATCATCGTTCCGGTGAATCTCCATTTTCAGACGGCCGTGGACCTCGCACTGTCCATCGTCATCCTCTTCTTGATCGGCGGTATCTCGGTGAAAGCCCTGATCCTTGCTCACGATCGAGGAGGTCTGCGCGTCCTGAGACGCTCGCGCGGGACTCCGCGGCGCGAGGCCGGGCCCTGATCGGACGCCGATCGAATCGTGGTGAAAGGCCGACACAATGCGACTGCTAGGGGTCTGGCTCGTGGCGCTGATGCTGGCGAGCGCGTGCGCCACTCTCAAGCAAACGGAGACCCTCCCCTCGCCGAACGAGGCCGACAGCGTTGCGCCCGGACCCGAGGGAGAGGATGACAACGACTCGCTCTAGCTGACGGCGGGCGCGGCCGCGCCAAGACCGTGGCCCCATCGGACTCTCGAGCGGCTCGAACGACTGGTCTGAAACCGGGCCGAGACGTTTCTCCGTGTCCCGTGACCGGCACGGGACGCTCGAGCCGGAACCGGTGCTCGACGCCCGGAGCTCCGGTGGCTAGCTGCCGATCCTGGTGAGCGCCCGGATGGCCGGCTGGTAGCCGGGGTAGAGCGCGACCGCGCGATTGAAGGCGCTCCGCGCCTCCCCCTTTCGCCCCTGCACGGCCAGCAGGTACCCCTGGAGCGTGGCGAACTGGGCCTGGTCGGCGAGCTGGATCGCCGCGTCGATCTCGCGCTGAGACTCGGCGAGCTTCTGCCTCATGACGCTGTCCTGCTTCTGCTGAGCCGCCCGAGCGGCCAGGGCGAACGCTTGCAGGGACCGGTCGTACCGGGCGTAGGCGGGCGCCAGGTGCCGGACCGGCTCGGTCTGGCGCAGCCACCGATCGGCATACCGCCCATCACCCTCGATCCGCACCTCGGTGGGCGGCAGCGTCTTGATGTAGGCCTGGAGCTCGGCAACGCGCTCCTCGTGCCGGGGATGCGTGGAGAGGATCTGCGACATGACCGAAGGATCCCCCCGGCGCTGGCCGAGGTTGGCGAGGTGCGCGTCGATGGCGCGGTTCAAGACCTCGTGGGCGCGGACCGCCTCGCTGGGATCGTAGCCGGCGCGCGCCATGTAGAGGGCGCCAAGCTGGTCGGCCTGGAGCTCCTGACCCCGGTCGTAGCTCAGCAGGAGCAGCTGGGTGCCGGCTCCCGCGGCGCCGACCGCGAGGCCGCCCAGTCCGCCGAGCCCCGCCACGTCGGCCGCGGCGCCGAGGATGCCGAGCCCCGTGTTCCCCAGGGTCGCCCGGCTCTGGCGCGCCGCGCTGTGGCGCGCCGCGACGTGTCCCATCTCGTGCCCCATCACGAACGCGAACTGGGCCTCGTTCTCGAGGTACTGGAGAAGCCCTCGATTCATGGCGGTGTGCCCCGGGATCGCCCACGCGTTCGGCTCCGAGGCGCTCTCGAGCGTGAAGTCGACGGGGAGGCTCGAGCGGTGGGACACCTGATGGAGCTTCCGCACGATCGCGTCGAGGTAGCCTTGCGTTCCCGGGTCGGTCCGGAGCGGCCCGCCCTGCTGCCAGGCCAGCTCGCCGAACGCCTGCTTGCCGAGCTGGAGCTCTTCCTCCTCCGAGAGGAGCATCAGCTCGGACTGGCCCGTGACCGGGTTGGTCGCGCAGCCGGCGGCCAGGCCGCCCAGCACGGCGGCTCCGAGCCCTCGGAGCAGACAGCGCCGGGATACCCCGGCTCCCGGCTGAGCTGACGCGCGGCGTCATCCCTCCATCTGTCCGCCGGGCGGCCCCCGGTGTCAAGTCGCGCCGATCCGAGGGCTCGCCGAGAGCGGGGTGCCCCATCGGCCGCGGCTTCCGGAGCCGTGACTCGCGGGCTACACTGGTGGATACGGTAGTGCGCGCGGCCCCCGCCCGCGGCAGTGGCCCCCCGCAGTTCCCGATACGACCAGGAGGCAGCTCATGCACACGAGCGAGGTCTTCGTCGGCGGCCAGTGGCGCCCGCCGGTGTCGGGCGAGACGTACGCGACCATCAATCCCGCCACGGAGGAAGTGAGCGCCCAGGTCGCGAAGGGTGACGAGCGGGACATCGACCTCGCCGTCCAGGCCGCCCGGCGCGCGTTCGACCAGGGCCCCTGGCCCCGGATGGCTGCGGCCGAGCGGGCCCGCGTGCTGTGGAAGCTCGCCGACCTGATCACCGCCAATGTCGACGAGATGGCGCGTCTCGAGAGCGTCAACACGGGCAAGACGCTCTTCGACTCCGGGAAGGTCGAGATCCCCTTCGCCGCGGAGGTGTTCCGCTACTACGCGGGCTGGACGACCAAGATCCACGGGGAGACCCTCAACCTTCGCGACGGCGCCTTCACCTTCACGCTCCGCCAGCCCCTCGGCGTGGTGGGCGCGATCGTCCCCTGGAACTTCCCGTTCCTGCTCGCCTCCTGGAAGATCGCCCCCGCGCTGGCCGCCGGCAACACGCTCGTTCTGAAGCCGGCCTCCCTCACGCCCTTGACCGCGCTCCGCTTCGCCGAGCTCACCCAGGAGGCCGGCCTTCCGGAGGGCGTGTTCAACCTGGTGCCGGGCCCGGGCGGCAAGGCGGGGATGGCGCTCGTCCGGCACCCCGGCGTCGACAAGATCGCCTTCACCGGATCGACCGAGGTGGGCAAGGGCATCATGCGCGAGGCGGCCGGGTCGCTCAAGCGCGTGTCGCTCGAGCTCGGGGGAAAGTCGCCCAACGTCGTCTTCGCGGACGCGGACATGGAGGCGGCGCTCCGGGGCGCGATGACCGGGATCTTCTACAACAAGGGCGAGGTCTGCGCCGCCGGATCGCGACTCCTCGTGGAGCAGCGTGTCCACGACGAGTTCGTCGGGAAGCTCGTCGATCGCGTCAAGGGTCTCAAGGTCGGCGACCCGATGGACAAGGGCACCCGGATGGGCCCGGTGGTCTCGGCCCAGCAGCTCCAGACGGTGCTGGGCTACGTCGAGGCGGGCCGCCGGGAAGGCGCGACGCTCGCGGCCGGCGGCGAGCGCGTCCGGGTGGGCGACGGCCGGGGCTACTTCCTCCAGCCCACGGTGTTCACGGGCGTGAGCAACAGCATGCGGATCGCCCGCGAGGAGATCTTCGGACCCGTCCTGTCCGTCATCCCGTTCAAGGACGCCGACGACGCCGTGGCCCAGGGGAACGAGACGTTCTACGGCCTCGCCGCTGCCGTCTGGACGCGGGATGTCGGCAAGGCGCTCCGCATGGCCCGGTCGCTTCGCGCCGGCACCGTCTGGGTGAACGCCTACAACCTCTACGACGCCGCCCTGCCCTTCGGCGGCTTCAAGGAATCCGGGTTCGGCCGGGAGCTCGGCCAGGCGGGTTTGGACCTCTACACCGAGGTCAAGAGCGTCTGGGTGGACCTCTCGTAGAAGACCCGGTCGCAGGCTCAGGCGGACGGGAGGTCGGTCTTCGCGAAATCGCCGCCGACAAAGAGGAGTGGTCGCTCAGCCAGACGCACGACCGCATACGTGAGACAGTCGCCGAAGTTCAAACCGGCGGCATGGCGGCCCTTGCCGAACCGCGCATAGGCCTCCACCGCAACGCGCCAGTGGTCCTCGGTGAAGGGGATGATCGTCAGGCCGGCTTCCTGCACGAGGCGCAACAGGAGGCCTTGAGCTCTCTTGCCCAACCTCGCGGTCAGAACGATCCCGGCCTCGGCGAGCGTGGGCGCCCCGACGGCGCACATGGTCTCCGCGCTCAGCTTCGCGACGAGGACCTCCCACCCAGGCTCGCGAAGGACGATCGCCACGATAGCGGAGCTGTCGACGATCACACGCCGTCCGGACCGTATCCCAAGATCGCCTCGCGCTCCTTCCGGGTCACCCGCCGGCCGAGCACGCTCCGCGGGACCTGCGGCCAGACCTCCTCCTCCAGGAAGCGCCGGAGCGTCTGGCCTCGATCTCGGCGCACGATCCCAAATGCGAGGCGCTGCTTGCGCTCCTGGAGCGCGACCTTCACGGCCCGGGTCTTGCTCTCCCCGGTCATGGCCGCCACCTCGGCGGCTAGCCGCTCGGCTTCTCGGTCCTTGATGTTCAGTGCCATGATTCCTCCGATGGTGGAAAGCAACCGAAATTCTACCATGGCGCCTGACGGGCCCTGAGCACCCGGACAGCCGCCAAGGTCGCTGTAGGATGTTTGCTGATGCCGCACCCACAGCGTCCCAACCCAATCTTGACAATTCCGATGAAGATAGGTAGTTTGCCGATATGGCCGACGGCCACCTGGTAAGAGCGCTCGCCGGCATCGAGGGCCGTCGCTGCCCCACGTGCCGGACGAAGATCGTCGTCCCCGAGCCCGACGGGCTCGTCGTGAAGAACGCGATCCTGCGCGTGAGCGCCAAGACCGGGCGCGCCGCCGCCAAGTGTCCTCGCTGCAAGAGCTGGGTGGAGGTGCCCCTCAACTACCGGGAGTGACCCCGAACCAGGCCAGCACGGCGAAAGTCGGACGAGAAGACGAAAGCCGAGCGGCGCGGGCTCCACGAGCCCCGCCCTCGGCTTTTTGCGTTTCCAGGCCCCGCGGCTCCCCGAAGGAGCCCGGAAGGAGGAGGCCCACGATGAGCGTCACGGACGAGCTTCTCCGGAACAACGAGCACTATGCCGGGTCCTTCACCAAGGGCTCCCTGCCCCTCCCCCCGGCCAAGGGAGTGGCCGTCGTCGCGTGCATGGACGCGCGGCTCGATCTCCACGATCTCCTGGGGCTCGACGAGGGGGACGCCCACGTGATCCGGAACGCGGGGGGCGCGATCACCGAGGACGCGATCCGCTCGCTCGTGATCTCGCAGCGCCTCCTCGGCACGCGCGAGATCATCCTGATCCACCACACGGACTGCGGGATGCTCACGTTCACCGACGAGGGCCTGAAGCGGGACATCCAGGCGCAGACCGGGATCCGGCCGCCGTTCGCCCTCGAGCCGTTCTCCGACCTCGACGAAGACGTACGCCAGTCGATCGCCCGGATCCGGGCGAATCCCTTCGTCCCGCATCGCGAGGAGGTGCGCGGCTTCGTCTACGACGTCCGCACCGGGCGCCTCCGCGAGGTGAAGTAGCGCCCTTCCTCCGCCTATCCCGAGTCAAGAGTCGCCAGCCGGACGCGGGGCCCAGACGCCACCGTAGCCCCGCGCCCGGCTGCTCCCCTGTCAGCCGTGCCGAAGAAGTCACGCGCCGATTCCAGCTCTCGCTCGGTCCTTCCGCCTAGTCCGTTCCGCCATTCACGTATTCGGGTCTTCATCGGCCGGCATTAGACCGAGCCCCAAGGCCTCTGAACCTGGCCGGATACGGTGGTGTCATTCCAGGCACATCCACCACCACGTCCCCGCTTCGAAGGTGTCGCGCGGTAGGCACTTCCGCCACGTCGGCGCCTGGCCTCGTCTTTGCTCCACCTCGATCGGCACGGCCGACCGAGAGGAGTTTGCGAGGATGGCTTTCCGCCGACGGACGATCGCCTGGCTGGTGACGGTCGTGGTCCATGCGCTCTCGTCCGCGGCCGTGGTCTCCGCCGAGCCGTGGAAGCGAGTCTATGTCGAGGCGCTTCCCGATGAGGCTTTTGCCGTCGTCCACGTGCGAGGAGACGGTACGCGGTCGCGGCATCTCCCGCACCACGATGGGGATGGCCGAGTCGACCTCACGCACCTCCAGAGCGCCCTGGCTCGCCTCGCTCAGGTACATTGGGAGGACCCGGCCGACGCCGAGGTGGCGCGGCGGCACCTGCATGCGCACCTCGAGGCGCTCGGCACCGGTCGGGTAACGAACCGCCCGGCGGCCGGCCCGAGCAGCCCCTGACGTTGACCCGGCGCTCGCGTGGATTCTACAATCCGGGCGTGAGCGGCGAGCGTACCCTCCTGACGTACCGTGACTACGAGGAGCTCCCGGCCGACGGGCGGCGGTACGAGCTCCACGATGGGGAGCTGTCTGTGACCCCGGCGCCCGGCACTCGGCACCAGCGGGTCATTGGAGCGATGCACGTTCTCTTGCGCTCCCACGTCGATGCGCTTCGACTCGGCGAGGTCCTCCTCTCCCCGGTGGACTGCATCCTCAGCGACACCACGGTCGTCCAACCAGATCTCGTGTATCTCGATCCCACGCGCGCGCATCTCGTGAGCGAGCGTGGCATCGAAGGTCCCCCAACGTTGGTCATCGAGATCCTTTCGCCCTCGACCACGGCGATCGACCGAAACATGAAGCGTCGTCTCTACGCGCATTACGGGATCCCGTACTATTGGATCGTCGATCCCGAGGCCGGCACGCTCGAGGCCTACGGCCTCGCCGAGGGTCGCTACGCGCTCAGCGCGCGCGTCTCCGGCACCGGCCCCGTGTCGATCCCGCCCTTCCCCGATCTCGCGCTGATCCCTGCTGCGCTCTGGCCCTGACGGCCCGTTTCGGGCTAGCGGTCGCGCTGGTAGCAGATGACTCGGCGCGGGCCGCCCCGCGCCGTCCTCCGGCGGGTCTACGTTCATCTCCAGGACCAGGCGCCGCAGGTGCCGGGTGAGAAACGCGCAGGTGGCCCGGTAGAACGAAAGCGCGAGTCGAGGCCGGTTGGCGAAGAGCGCGTCGAGCCGATCGTACGGGATGCGCAGCAGGCGCCAGGGCGTGAGCAGGGAGGTTTGGCAAACGGGGCGCCACGACCAATGCGCGGACCTCGCCCACCGCAGGGATTCCCCCCTTGGGGTCGCGCGCTGCGGAGTTTGCCTGTGGACCGCGCGGATTTCTTCCTTCGCTCGCTGAGCCCAGCCGACGGTTCGTCAGGATGTTGACCCATGAAACAGGTGTTTGGTCGGCCGGTTTCCGCACGAGAGCCTCGCCAAAACGGCAGGCCGGGGCGCTTCGGCCCGGATCCGGAGCCGGTGGCGGGCGCTACCCGGCGGTCTGGCGTGGAGCTCAAAGCCCGCGAGGCGCGCATCCACGCGGTGCGAGCCGTCTCGCGTCTCCGACGCTCGAGCCCGCACTCGGTCCAGCGCCCTCGGCGCGATGCCCTCGCGCGATCTCGACCTGGGTCTCGCGTGGCTGCTGCCGGTCCTGACGGCCCTCCTCGCCTCTGCTAGAATCGCGCTGTTGACGATCCCATGACGCACGGCCAGTCCGCCCGTCGGAGGAGCGCTTCATGATCCGCAAGTTCTCCGTCCTGTATGTCGGCCACATCGACCTCGACAACGTCGGGCGCGACGGCACGCCCGCGGATCAGCGCCGCTACCCGAACGAGCGGGTCGTCGAGGCCTATCGTTCCATGGTCGACGTCGCACGGGTGATGGACGACCAGGGCTACTACTGTCTCTGGACCGCCGAGCACCACTTCCAGCGCGAGGGCTACGAGGTCCTCCCGAACCTGATCCTGGTCGGCACGTACCTGGCCGCGGTGACGCGCCAGCTCAAGTTCGGCTGCGCGTTCAACATCCTCCCGATGTGGCACCCGATCCGCCTCGCCGAGGACTACGCGGTCGCCGACATCCTCACCGGCGGGCGCGTCATCATGGGAATCGGCCGCGGCTACCACACGCGCGAGGTCGAGTCCTTCGGCGCGCCCCTCCTCGACGCGGCGGCTAACCTCGAGCTGTTCGAGGAGCAGTTCGAGCTCATGTGGAAGGCGCTCCACGAGGAGCAGTTCTCGCACCGCGGCAAGCACTACACGGTCCCCCCGGGAGTGAAGTACCGGGGCTACGAGCTGTCCGAGGTCACCCTGGTTCCCCGCCCGATTCACCGGCCCGTCGAGATCTGGCAGCCGATCGCGAGCGGGAAGACGATCGACTTCCTGGCCAAGCACAATCTCCGGGGCATGGTCACGCTGAACGGCGAGCGCATCACCGACCAGGTCTTCCACGCCTACCGGGATGCGTGCGCTCGCCACGGCCGGGAGAAGCGGCTGGGGGAGGACCTCTGCCTCGGTCTCGGCTTCCACATGGCGGAGTCGAAGGAGGAGGCCATCCGGCGCGTCGAGCCGGCTCATGACGAGCGCTACAAATGGTTCGCGCCGTTCGGCTTCGTCCGCTACGCGGACGAGCATGGTCGTCCCTGGGGGACGCCCGGGGCGCCGGCGCGGGCTCCGTTGCTGCGCGAGGGCGTGGAACAGAAGGCCTGGATGGTCGGCTCGCCGGCCGACTGCATCGCGTTGATCCGAGAGTACGAGGCCAAGTACCCGGGGCTCGATCAGATCATGCTCCACTGGCCGGAAGGGATCCCGGCGGCCGCCTTCATGGAGCAGCTCCGCTGGTTCGCCCGGGACGTGATGCCGGCCTTCCGCGACCGATGAGAGGCGAGACAGGGGCGCACCCCGCATGAATCGACACGCCGGCCCCCCGCCCGAGCCGAACGCGCCGCCGCCGCCGCCCGAGCCGACCTACGCCGAGCGCGCCCGCACGCTCGTCCACCGCGCCCGGACCGGCACTCTCGCGACTCTCTCCCGCCGCCACCCGCAGCACCCCTTCGCGTCGCTCATGCCGTACGCGCTCGACGGGACCGGCCGGCCGCTCTTCCTCATCAGCTCGATGGCGGTCCACACCCAGAATCTCGCCGGGGATTCACGGGCGAGCCTCTTCGTCGCCGAGCCGGACTGGGCCGGAGATCCTCTGGCAGCCGGGCGGGTGACGCTCATGGGCGCCGTGACGCCGGTCCCGGCCGACGCCCGCGCCGAGGCGCGCGCCGCATACCTCGCCCGCCACGCGAACGCCGCGTACTGGGTCGACTTCGAGGACTTCGCCTTCCACCGCCTCGAGATCTTCGACCTCTACTTCGTCGGCGGCTTCGCGGCCATGGACTGGATCGACGGGGCGGTCTACCGGGCGGCCCGCGTCGACCCGCTGGCGGACGTGGCGGCGGGGATCCTCGAGCACATGAATCGGGATCATCCGGACGCGCTCGTGGTCTACGCACGGGTGCTCGGGGGCGCGGCTGACGCCGAGGCCGCGACGATGGTCGCCGTCGATCGTCTCGGCTTCCGCCTGCGGATCCGGAGTGGTGGCCGGCTCCACGCCGAGCGGATCCCCTTCCCGGAGGAGGTTACGAGCGCCGACGACGCCCGTCATGTCCTGATCCGGATGCTCCAGGACGCGCGCGCCCGCGCCTGACGCCGGCATCCCAGACGATGACCCAGCCTCGGGCCTCCGCCGCCGCCCTGGCCCGCGCGCTGGCGCACCTGGAGTCCCGAGACTGGCAGGCCGCCCACGAGATCGTCCAGCACGACGAGTCCGACCTCGCCGCGTGGCTCCACGGAATCGTCCACACGCTCGAGGGCGACCTCGAGAACGCCCGGTACTGGTACCGGCGAGTCCGCCGAAAGTTCCCCGGCCCCGAGGCCGTGGCGGCGGAGATCGCCCGCGCCCGCCAGGCGCTCGACGGCGAGGCAGGGCACCCCAAGGAGAAGGCATGACCGAGAACCGGATGCGGGTCCGCGCGGAGCGCGGGGAAGTGCAGATCGGCACCTGGATCACGATGATCCGGACACCGGGGATCCTGACGTTGCTCCAGGCCGCGGGGCTGGACTTCGCGCGCATCGACATGGAGCATGGCGCTTTCTCGATGGAGACCGTCGCCGACATGGCGGCCCTCGCGCGCGCCCTCGATTTCCCGCTGGTCGTCCGCCCGCCCGAGGGCAGCCGCGAGTGGATCACGCGGCTCCTCGACGCGGGGGTGCCGAACCTCCACGTGCCCCAGGTCGACACGCCGGAGCAGGCGCTCCGGGTGGCGCGGGCCGCCCGCTACGCGCCGCTCGGCGAGCGCGGGATGTACGGTTTCGGCCCCCACACGGGCTACCAGTCGCCCCCCGTCACCGAGCACATGGCGGCGGCAAACGCGCGCGTCCACGTGACCGTCATGCTGGAGACGAAGCAGGCGTTCGATCGGCTCGACGAGATCGCAGCCATCCCCGGGATCGACGCACTCACGCTGGGGCCCTCGGACCTCGCGCAGGACCTGGGCGTGCTCGGCACGCCCGCCCAGCGCGGCGTGATCGACGAGCATCGTCGCCGCCTCGTGTTGGCGGCCCGGCGTCACGGGAAGGCCGTCGCGATGCTGACCGACAGCCTGGAAGGGGTGCGCGAGATGATCGCCCTCGGCGCGACCCTGGTCAACTACTCGTCGGACGCCGCGGTGCTCCGCTCGGGATACGCGTCGATCGTCGGTAGCATCCGACGGAATCACTGAGTCCCCGCCGCCACGGCCTCACGACCGGGTGAGGCCGCGCGGCAGGATAGCCCATCAGGGGTTCCCCGGCCGCCGGTACGGGATCGGCACGTACTCGACCGACGGGCGCGTGCGCGTCGGCTGCGGGAAGAGCCGCATCAATTCGTAGACCTCGGGAGGCATCTCGGTCGTCACGGGGAGGCCCAGCGCCTTGGCCTCTTCCGCGGTGATGGCATAGTCGTGCGTCCAGGTGCCGGTCGACAGCTTCACCGCGATGTCGGACGCCTTCTCCTCCGTCATGTGCTCCATCAAGAGGTCGCGGACCATGACCTGCACCTGGACGAAGGCTTTGCGGGCGACGTCCGCGAGGATCAGCGTCTGGTCGTCGATGTCCTTCATCTCCTTCCGCTCCAGGACGGAGAGGATCGAGGCCGCCGGCGACTGGCCGAGCTGAGGATCCACGGGCCCGAGCACGGCGTTGGCGGCCATCACGATCTCGTCGGCCGCCAGCGCGAGTAGGGTGCCGCCCGACATGGCGTAGTGCGGGACGAAGACGGTGACCTTGCCCCGGTGGCGCCTGAGCGCGTGCGCGATCTGGCCGGCGGCCAGCACGAGCCCGCCCGGCGTGTGGACGACGAGGTCGATCGGGACCTCGGAGTCTGTCAGCTCGATCGCCCGCAGTACCTCCTCCGAGTCGTTGACGTCGATGTAGCGCATGATCGGGAACCCGAGGAGGCTCATCGTCTCCTGGCGGTGCACGAGCGCGATGACCCGGCTCCGGCGTCCCTGCTCGAGCCGCTTCAGGACGCGCATCCGGCTGGCCTCGAGCACCTTCTGCTTGATGACCGGCTGGAGTGCGATGAAGAGGAAGATGATCCACCAGTACTCGCTCATGGGATCCCTCCAGAGCGCGGGGGCGACGGACTCAGCGCGGCTGCGAGACCCGCCACCGGCCGGCGAGGCGCTCGGCCGTCGGCACGCCGGAGATCCCGGGCGCCTCGACCGTGAGCGCCCCCGCGACGGCCGCGTACGAGGCAGCCTCGAAGGGGTCGCCGGTGAGATTGTAGCGGATGAGGAACGCGGCGGCGAAGACGTCCCCCGCCCCCGTCGGCTCGACCTCCCGCGCCGGCGCCGCGAGAACGGGATGCCGCTCCCCGTTCACGAAGAGGATCGCCCCCTTGTCGGCGAAGGTCAGGGCCCCGAGCGGCACGTCCTGGTAGAGCTCGGTCGCGCGCGACTCCCAGCCCGCCACGTCGTCGCTCGACAGGAAGAGCGCCTGGGCGCGGGCGAGGACGGGCCGCGGATCGGGCCAGGGCCGCATCGTCACGATACCGTCGCGGTCCCACACGCGGCACCAGCCCTGAGCCCCGACGCCGATGGCCGCGTCCGGGAACGCGCTCGCGAGCCCGGGCGACACCTCGTCCGCCACGGGGCAGAGATACGCGAGGCCCGCCTCCGCGAAGTGGGGCGGCAGGTGCTCGGGCTCGAGGCGCGCGGCGCGCTCCTTGAGGGTGAGACGCCGTCCGCCGGACCGGTAGTCGAGGGCGAACCGCGTCGTGGCGGCCGCCGGCACCGCGGCGACCTCGATCTCCGGCGGCAGGACCTCGAAGGGAAAGTCGGGGCCGTAGCTCGTCAAGAGCCCGACCCGAAGGCCCTGCTGGTGGGCGAAGAGCCCCGCGTAGAGCGCAGAGCCCCCGGGGCGAAGCCCGCTCTCCAGCTCGTCCACGGTGAGATGGCCCACGGCGACGAAGTCCGGGGGCACGCCTGCGCGGCCGGAAGCCACCTTGTCACTCTAGGGGCCGCTCCGAGGGGTGTCAATCACGCCGGCCGTGGAGGTGGGCGATCGGGCGTGTAGCCTGCTCAGCCGGCCCCGGGGCGGCGGCCGAGGACCCCCTGGCCTCGCAGGCCCGCCCTATCGTATGATGGCGCCCAGCGTCACACTGGATGTTGTAGCCGGCCGACCAACCCGCAAGGAGGTTCGCATGGCGGACAACGATCCGCGGGACGAGCGCGCACTCCTGGTCGTGGCACGCGGGCAGAGCAGCCTGCTGGAGGCGGCGCGGGAGCTCTTCGCAGAATTCGGCTGGATCGACGTGATCGAGGACCGGCGTCAGGGGCCCTCGCTGCTCCCCCGCCCGGACCCCGAGGACACACCCTCCCTGGCCTAGCGCCTCACTCGGTGCCCCTCTCCGGGAGAGCGGGCGGCACACCCCGTCGACCCTGCTGCATGCGTCGACGGGGCTGAGCAGAAGTTTCGCTAGCTAGCCCGCCACCCCGACGGACTCCACGAGACGGCGCAGGTACGCGAAGGCGCGCGGGAGGCCCGTGGCTTCGGGCTCGGCCGCCTCGTACTCGAAGGTGATCCAGCCCCGGTAGCGCGCGCGGCCCAGCTGCGCGAGGAGGACTGGATAATTCATTGTCGGCTCCTCCCCGCCCGGCCCTACGTTCCAGCGCCCGAGCCCCGGGTGGTAGTATCGCGCCCGGTAGTAGGATCGCGAAAAGCCCAGTTCTCAGCGCGGGTTAGGTCGATATTGACCGGCGCAGACGCCAAGCCAACCGCCCTAGACCTCGACCGACAAGTACACACACCGCCAAGGTGAAGACGTTCAGCAGGGGCAATACTAGAGCTCCACCGTCGTCGATGGAGTAGGCCTTGAGGGAGAGTGCGTTTTGGTTCAAGTACACGATGATGGGCACTGCGCACAAGGCACCAGCCAGTCCTCCCCAGCGCTCCTCAATCTGCCATGCCCGCCGCCCCCCGGCGAGACCCCAGATGAGCAAGAGCACAACGAAGTTCAACGGCCAGAGGACAGGCCACTCGAGTCCCTCAAGGCCCGCGATATCGAGAGAGAACTGAGTCTGGCGGACGATCCTTAGATTCCCTGGACGGACTTCCTGAAGCACCTCGGAATAGGCGTAGCGATCATTGGCAATCTCAGAGGTCCGATACGCAAGCAGCAGCAGGTCCTGGTTGCCCTTGACGAAGAAGAGAGCCAATCCCGCCTTGGGGACGCCGGAGGCTTGATATTGTGGATCACGGACCTGTGGTAACCACCCGCGACTCTGCACCTCTTTCCAGCTGGCCTGTAGCATCGCGGCGTCAACCTCAGGGATCCCGTCCAGTGCGCCGAAGACCCGCTCGGCCCGAGCAACCAGCCGCCCTTCCCTACACTCATTCCTCTCCGGTTGGCACACCCGCCTCGCAGCTGCTGCAGCAGCGAGGCGGTCGGGCACCTGGGTAGCACTGCCTGATCTGAAGTCGAGCATAGAGAAACCACGTAGGCTGGTGGCCCCGTCCAAAGCCGAGGCAAGAGTGGGGCGTGAGAACCAGTATCCCCAGAGAACCCGGTTCTCCATGGCAGCGAGGCCCAGAGAAATCCCCGCAAGCACCGAAATCAACGCGAGCTTCCGCATGCCCGCGCTCATCTTCATGGCATGGGCCACTGCGGTGGGTAGTTGTCGCCCCTGCCGGGAATGACTCCGGGTGGGATGGGACGTGATCCCGGCAGAATCGGTGGATTCGCCGGAGGGTCCCAGGTGTTGTCAGGGATTCCAGGATCATACGGTTCGAACGGCGGGAATGGCAGTGCACAAGGGCCGTTGATGCAGACCGGTGGTCCCTGGGGAGGGATCACGACATCGTTCGGGGGCAGGTACCACTTGCCAGGCGTCTTTGTCCACGGCCCGCCCGGCGGCCGCACTCCGTCTGGGCTGATCGGGGCCCAATGACCGGGCGGCAGGATTCCAATTGGGCCGGTCTCGGGCTTCACAAGCCACGGTTGGTTCGATGTGTTCCAGACGTCCAGTCCAAGAGGGTCGATCAGCTTCAGCGGCGAGTTGCGCACGTAGGCATAGAGGTTGACATCCCCTCCGAGAAAACCGACGGGGTCCTCACTGAGGAAGCGGCTCAGCCCTGGGTGGTAGTACCGCGCCCAAGAGTAGGAGAGCGTGAGGTGCCTACCAGACCGACCACGATGAACCCGTATGTGATTCCCCCGGAGATAATCCAAATGGCAACGCCGAGGCTCGTGAAGATGATGCGCAGGGTGCGACTCTGGGATCGAGCAGCTCCCCACACCATGAGCGCCAGCAGTCCCGTCTCCATCAGGTAGACGGGGATCCCCGCGCTACGGGCGAGCAGCATTCCCGGCGGTCCAGTTGCCCACACCAAGGTCACCCACGGATGCTCCACGATGCGCTGGATTGGCGGGATGTATTCGATCAAAAAGGCTGCGAACGACAGGGCGCAATACACGGCAATTCCCACTATGAGCAGGGACCGTCGACGCTTAGGGGCCATACTGATCGGGATACGCGTAGTAGTCCCCGCCATATATGAAGTGCGGGAGCACATCCTTCCATACATGTGGCACCGTACGCGTAGGCGGCCAGTAGGGGAAATTGCCGCCACCGTAGTTGAAGGTTCCTCCCCCCGTGAGAGTTCCACCGATGTAGATGCACTCGGAACCATCTGCGCCTCGGTACTTGGATACCCCTGCCGCTCCATAGATCGGGTCCTGCCGCCAGGGACCACCGGCACTCTTCGATCCATCGGGGGGCCGCCAGGGACAGCGATTGAACCGATTCCGTCCGAAGTGTTCTTCCGGTGACGGAAACCCCAGAAAGAGCCCGTATGGGTCCGAGTAGCGCACGGGGTTCTCTCTGACGTAGCCGTAGAGGTTGAACTCGCCGAACGCGAACTCGACGGGATCTTCGCTCAGGAACCGCCCGAGCCCCGGGGAGTAGTACCGCGCCCGGTAGGAGTACAGGCCGGTGCCATCGTTCTCCCGACCCGTGAACTGATGTGGGTTCGCTGACGTCTGCCCCGAGGCGGTCGTCTCGCCGAACGGCACGTACGTGTACTCCGTCTGGACGGCCCCCGCGCCGTCGGCGAGCGCGACGGCGCTGCCGAGCGCGTCGGCGAGGAAGGCCCGCAGGCCGGCCCCATCGGTCCGCGTGAAGCGCTCGTCGAGCCCGAGGCCCGTCAGCAGGTTCGCGGCCGGCGTGCTTGGGAGGACCCCCTCCTGCACCGGGTTGAGCCCGTCGTAGAGGACGTCCGCCTGGGCGGCGTTGACCGTCTTCGTCCAGCGGCGGCCGAGGGCGTCGTAGCCGAAGCTGGCCGTGAGCCCGGGGCCTGAGAGGCCCGTCAGCTGGTTGCGGGCGTTCCAGGTGTGCGTCGTCGTGCCCCCCGTGTCGGTGAGGGTCGCCAGATTCCCGTTCAGATCGTAGGTCATCGTCGTGCCACCGAACGTGAGCTGCTGGTGGTTGGCATTGTAGCTCGTGGTGGCGACGGCGGCGGGCAATCCCGTGCGCGCCCAGGTCCCACCCACCGCGGTCCGGTTCCCGGCGGGGTCGGGCGTGTAGGTCAGGGCGCCGAGGGTGGCGGCGCCGAGCTTGTAGGTCAGGCCGGTGAGCCGCGACGCTGTGTCATAGGCCGATTCGATCACGATCCCGTTCGGGAGGGTGAGGCTCGTCCGGCGGTTGGCGGTGTCGTAGGCGAGGCCGACCGTCTGGCTGCTCTGCGCAACCTGAGTCAGCCGGTCCGCCGCGTCGAAAGTGTAGGTCACGGCCGACTGGCCGGCCACGGTCATCGTCGCCCGGCGGCCGGCGGGGTCGTAGCTGTAACTCACCGTGCCCTGGGGCGTCGTCTCCTGCGTGAGGCGATCCAGCCCGTCGAAGGTGCGGTTGATCGTGCCCGCCGCGGCGTCCATGAGCTGCGTCACGCGGTTCCCAGCGTCGTAGGTCGCGGTCACGGGCGTCGGGCCGGGGTAGGTCGTGACCGTGCGGCGGTTGAGGCCGTCGTAGGTGAAGGTGGTCACCTGGCTCTTCCGGTCCGTGACCTGGGTCAGGTTCCCGGTGGCGTCGTACTGGTAGCTCTCGGCGTGCGTCAGCGGGTCCGTGCGGGTGATGAGCCGGTCCATGCTGTTGTAGACATAGGTCGTCTGGCGGCTCGCGGCGTCGGTCACGCTCAGGAGATTGCCGTTGGGATCGTAGGCGAAGGTGGTCGTGCCGCCCTGGGCGTCGGTGACCGTGGTGAGGCGATTCAGGCGGTCGTAAGTGTAGGCCGTCGCCCGGCCGAGCGGGTCCGTGACCTGGAGCACCCGGCCGACGGCGTCGAGGAACCGCGTGGTGGTCCGGCCCAGGGGATCGGTCGTGGCCACGAGATCACCCGTCTCGTAGGTGAACTGGGTCGTCTGGTTCAGGGGGTCCTGGATACTGGCCGGCTGCCCCGTCGCGTCCGGCGTGATCACGGTCTGGTGCTGGAGCGGATCCGTAATGGAGGTCAGCGCCCCTTTGGGGTCATATCCGAAGCTCGTCGTGTGATTCAGCGGATCGGTGACCGTCGTCACCTGGCTGAAGGTCGGATCGTAGGTGAAGCTCGTCGTGACGGCGTTCGGCGTCCCCGCCAACCGGGTGATGCTCGCCAAGTTCCCCTTGGCGTCGTAGGCATACTCCGTGCGGCGCCCGAGCGCATCGATCCGCGCGGTCTGGCGATTCGTCCCCGCCTGGCGCTCGTACGTCGTCGTCTGCGATTCTGGCTGGCCGAGCGCCCGGAGGCGGAGCTGACTCAGGTCGAAATGGCCAGAAGGCTGGGGGTCAGCCAGCCAACCCTGACGCGGCTCAAGAACGGGAGTCAGAATGTGACCCCGCGAACCCTCGCGCGCGTCTGCCGGACGATACACTGCGACCCAGGCGATCTCTTCCGCCTGGATCGTGCGAGCTCTCTCGTGGGGAACGTGAAGCGGAGACGATAGACCCAGCCCGAGGTTGTCCCCGATGGGTGCCACCGAGCGGCAGACAATCCGGCGGCTAAGAGGAGAGTTCCCCGACTGAGGCCTCTTCGCCCCGATGGGAGGTTGGCTCAGCCGGCCCTGTTCAGGTCCGAGGGGTCACGGGGCGGGGAGTCGGACGGAGCGATTCGTGTGGCGCAAGATTAGGAGCGAGGGCGATGTGCGGGGTAAGTCTCGGCATCTACAGGCGGCCGCACGGCCCCGAAGCGCACTCGGCGTCACGCACGGTTTCACGGGCGAGGGCCGTCAGGGGGCCGCCCTTCATGCCCCCGTTCGTGGCGCAGCGATGAGGCGGATCATCCAGAGAAAGCCGCCGACGAGCATTCCGATAACCAACGCGTAGGGAGCTCCCAAATCGCCAACACCGCTAAGCATCGGGGCCGCTCCCACGAAAGCAAGCGTGCCAGCCACGGCACCCACAAGTGCCAGGGTAGGTCTCGAGCCGGATCCTCCGGCCGTCCATCCCACTACGGCTCCAACCACACTCAGGCCTGTCGCCATCACCACTGCCAGGATTCCAGAACCAAGGTACGGCACCAGTGCCACAATGCCGGCCAGACCGCTCCCGATCAACCCCCCGAGCACCGCCGAGAACGCCGCTGTCGCAGGATGCGCCTGACGGCGCCGAAGCCCTCCCACCAGGGCTCCGACCACCCCGGATGGGATTCCAAACCAGATCCATGCAGCCCACACCTCTTGGGAAACCTGCCGCACCGCAACGACATGCGCTCTCCAGCCTGTTTTCAGACCGACGACACAGAGCACACCCACTACAAGCAACGCGGTGAGCGCTACGGTCCGAGGTCGCATGTCCCTTTCGACGGTGCCCATAGTGTGCTCGACCCCCCGCCAGAGCCCCTCAGGGAAACTGCGGGGGAGCCTCGGGTCCCGGATCACATTTCCCGCAGGGCGGACCGAACCGACCTGGACCGTCGGGACCCTTCAGACCCGCCCCGCGGAGACATCGGTCCACAACATTGAAGCAGTCGTTAAAGTACGGTGTGTACGGCTTGTGTGTAGGTCCCCCAGCGTAGCGGGATATCTCCACCTCTCGTCGACAGCAGCGCATGATGTCAGGTTCTTTGCCCGGGCTGCCCGGGACTGGCACGCAGTAGTCGTTCGCCGGTGTCTCGGGAGGGCCATCGAGCGACCCACAGGTCTGATTGGGGGGCTGGAACAGATACTGATGATTTGCTCCGAGCCTCGCCAAGGGACCATGGATCTTCCGAGTGCACACCATGACGATCAGCCCAGTTGGATCCTTCAGCATCACTGGGTTGTTGAGCACGTAAGCGTACAGATTCGGGTCCCCCGGAAGATGTCAAGTCGGATGAGACAGTCGGCATCGGATATTTGTGAGTCGCCGTCATGAGCCGGCCCCATGGGGAAGAGCGAGCGCCGGCGCCGCGGGGGGCTTGTTGATCCACGCCGCCGTCGGCAAGGGCGGCGGGGCCGGTACCCCGCGCGGGAAGCGCTCAGGGTGGGCCGCGTACGCGGCGCGCAGGACCTCGGCCCGCTGTTGCCACCTGGCCGCGGCCTGGCCGGAGTGGATGTCGTGAGGGGTCATCAGGCCAAGGGCGCCGTGACGATGCTCACCGTTGTACCAGGGGAAGAACCGCCGGCAGAACGTCTCGGCGTCCTCGTAGGCGCCGAACCGGGCCGGGAAGTCGGGCCGATACTTGAGGGTCTTGAACTGGGCCTCAGAGAAGGGGTTGTCGTCGGAGACCTGCGGCCGGGAATGCGAGGGCACCACGCCCAGGGTGGCCAGCAGCAGGGCCACCGGCTGAGAGGTCATCGACGGCCCGCGGTCGGCATGGATGATGAGTTGATCGGGGGCGATGTGCTGCCGCTCGCAGCTCTCGCCGATGAGCACCTTGGCCAAGGCGGCACTTTCCTGGCGGGCCAGCAGCCAGCCGACGACGTAGCGGCTGAAGATGTCGAGCAGCACGTAGAGGTAGTAGTAGGTCCACTTGACCGGGCCCAGGAGCTTGGTGATGTCCCAGCTCCAGACCTGGTTGGGGCCGGTCGCCAACAGCTCGGGCTTGTGGTACGCCGGGTGCCGGAGCTGGTTGCGGCGCTCGCGCACCTCGGCATTGGCCGCGAGCACCCGGTACATCGTGCGGATCGAACACGGGGGCACCTGACCGATGTCGAGCACCTGCGCCCAGACCTGCGCCGGCGGCAGATCGACGAACCGCGCCTCGTGCAACAAGGCCAAGACCCCTTCGCGATCCGCCGCCGTCAGGGCCTGCCGAGGCGCCCGCCGCTCCCGCGGGGTTGCCGGCGCCGGCGGCGGGCCACCCCGGCACCGGTAGAAGGTCGCGCGGGCCAGCCCCAGGGCCGTGCACAGCGGGCCGATGCCGACCTGGGCGCGGCGCTCCTCGACCAGGGCGATCATGACTGCGCGGTCGCCCCCGGCCGGCCGAGCAGCGCCGCCAAGTTTTTTTGGGCGTCCACCAGGACCTCGGCTCGCTCCGCCCGGCCCGTCATCTGCGCCAGCTGCCGCTCGAGCTCGGCAATCTTCCGGTCGCGGGGATCCACCGGCGCAGGCTTGCGGCCGCGCTTCTTCGGCGCCAGCGCGGCCAGCTCCCCGCGCCCCCGGGCCCGGCGCCACTCTACCAGGAGCGACGAGTACAGCCCCTCGCGCCGCAGCAGGGCCCCGATGGCCCCCGGTGCCGTGCACGCGTCGGCCTCCTTGAGGATCCGCCGCTTATACTCCGCCGTGTACGTCCGCCGTCGCGGCTTGGCCGCCACCTGCACGTCCTCCGTCACGACCGCTACCTCGCCTCGCGCGTCCATGGGATCATCCCGTCTCGCCCTCCTCAGTAATTTCGGGGGGAGGGACTGTCTCACTCATCCTGGCACAGAGGGCCCGGCCTTGAATTCAACCGGATCTTCAGTGAGAAACCGCCCGAGTCCCGGGGGGTAGTACCGCGCCCGGTAGTAGTACAGGCCGGTGCCATCGTTCTCCCGGCCCGTGAACTGATGTGGGTTCGCTGACGTCTGCCCCGAGGCGGTCGTCTCGCCGAACGGCGCGTACGTGTACTCCGTCTGGACCGCCCCGGTGCTGTCGGCCAGGGCCACGGAACTGCCGAGCGCGTCAGTCAGAAATGCGCGTAAGCCGGCGGCGTCCGTCCGCGTGAAGCGCTCGTCGAGCCCGAGGCCCGTCAGCAGGTTCGCGGCCGGCGTGCTTGGGAGGACCCCCTCCTGCACCGGGTTGAGCCCATCGTGGAGGACGTCCGTCTGGATCGCGTTGACCGTCTTCGTCCAGCGACGGCCGAGGGCGTCGTAGCCGAAGCTGGCCGTGAGCCCGGGGCCGGAGAGGCCGGTCAGCTGGTTGCGGGCGTTCCAGGTGTACGTCGTTGTCCCTCCGGCGTCGGTCAGCGTGGCCAGGTTCCCGTTCAGATCGTAGGTCAGCGTCGTCCCGCCGAACGTGAGCTGCTGGTGGTTCGCATTGTAGCTCGCCGTGGCGACGGCGGCGGGGAGGTTTGTGCGCGCCCAGGTGCCGCCGACCGCCGTGCGGTTCCCGGCCGGATCGGGGGTGTACGCGAGGGTCCCGAGGGTCGTCTGGCCGAGGCTGTAGGTCAGCCCCGTCAGCCGTGACGCGGCATCGTAGGCGTAGATGAGCACGATCCCGTTCGGGAGGGTGAGGCTCGTCCGGCGGTTGGCGGTGTCGTAGGCGAGGCCGACCGTCTGGCTGCTCTGCGCAACCTGAGTCAGCCGGTCCGCCGCGTCGAAAGTGTAGGTCACGGCCGACTGGCCGGCCACGGTCATCGTCGCCCGGCGGCCGGCGGGGTCGTAGCTGTAACTCACCGTGCCCTGGGGCGTCGTCTCCTGCGTGAGGCGATCCAGCCCGTCGAAGGTGCGGTTGATCGTGCCCGCCGCGGCGTCCATGAGCTGCGTCACGCGGTTCCCAGCGTCGTAGGTCGCGGTCACGGGCGTCGGGCCGGGGTAGGTCGTGACGGTGCGGCGGTTGAGGCCGTCGTAGGTGAAGGTGGTCACCTGGCTCTTCCGGTCCGTGACCTGGGTCAGGTTCCCGGTGGCGTCGTACTGGTAGCTCTCGGCGTGCGTCAGCGGGTCCGTGCGGGTGATGAGCCGGTCCATGCTGTTGTAGACATAGGTCGTCTGGCGGCTCGCGGCGTCAGTCACGCTCAGCAGATTGCCGTTGGGATCGTAGGCGAAGGTGGTCGTGCCGGCCTGGGCGTCGGTCACCTGGGTGAGGCGGTTCAGGCGGTGACGCTGCACAGTGGACAGTGCAGCCTGCACTGTGGACTGTGCAGGTCCCGGAACATGCGACCCCCTGACCGGCGCCTCCCCTCGACGCGCCGACGGCGCCGGCCGGCCGGTCCGCTAGCGCCCCACCGGATGAGCCTCCAGCAACCGGCGGAGGTATGCGAAGGCGCGCGGGAGGCCCGTGGCTTCGGGCTCGGCCGCCTCGTACTCGAAGGTGATCCAGCCCGGGTAGCGCGCCTGGCGGAGCCGCGTCAGGAGGGCGGGATAGTTCATCGTCGGCTCCTCCCCGCCCGGCCCCACCTTCCAGAACTTCGCGTGGACGTGCATCGCGCGCGGCGCCGCTTGCTCGACGGACGGCCACCCGGCGGGATAGTTTCCCGTGTCGAGCAGGAGCCCGAGCGCGGGGGAGCCCACCTCCTCCAGGATCCGGACGTGCTCCGCGACCGATGGCGTGAAGCCCGCCTCGTTCTCGAGCGCGAGTCGGATGCCCGCGGCCTCGGCGAACGCCGCCGCCTCCCGGAGGGCCGCGATCATGTCGGCCCAGCGCTCGGCCGCGGTTCCCTCGGGCCATCCGGCGAACACGCGAACCATCGGTGCGCCGAGCCGCTCGGCCACCTCCACCCACTGCTTGACCTTCACGACCTCGCTTGCCCGCAGGTTGTCGTCTCGGCGGCCGAAGTCATTGTGGATCCCGATGCCGATGACCTCGAGACCCCGGTCCGCCGCCGCGCCGCGCAGCCGGTCGAGGTACGCGGGGCGCGTCTCCGGAAAGTGAATGTCCTGGAACTCCACCCCGGCGACGCCGAGGACGTCCTTGCAGTGCGCGACGAAGCGGAGCTGGTCCATCGCGCCGGCGGCAAACGCGCGGTTGAACGAGCCACAGATGCAGCCGAATCTCATGCGGGGATCCCTCCGGGCGGCGCGACGCCCTCGAGCGCGCGGAGCACCTCTGCGTGGAGACGTGAGTTGGCGCTGCAGACCACGGTGTGCAGCGCATTGATGTCGGGACGGAAGACCAGCGGGGCGCCGTCCCAGCCGCTGACGATGCACCCCGCGGCCTGGGCGACAGCGACGGTGGAGAACACCTCGGTCAGCGCCTCGCGCCACGCGAGGTAGACGTCGACCCGCCCGCAGGCCACGTCGACGAACCCTCCGGGCCCGCCATTCGGCAGGATGAACCGGGCCCGGCCGAGCAGCGGGCGCAGCGCCTCGGCGGTCGGGTAGAGAAAGGCCGGTTTCATCATGTAGGCCTCGACGAAGGCCGCCTCGATCTCGCGCGTCAGGGCGGGGCGCGGCCGGTCCGGCCGCAGCCCTGGACGGGTCCACCGGCGGACTCCGCTCCCGTCCGAGAGGACGAGCTCCGCCGTGATGTGGTCCACGAGGCCGGCGGCCCGCGCGGTGCCGTCGAGTCCCCAGAGGCCGAGGCCCGTGTACCACATGGCGCGGATCCCGCGGCGGTAGAGCATGCTGCCGTCGAACGGATCCATGACGACGTAGACCGGCTCCGGGCAGGCCCCCGTCCGGGGCCGCGGGAGCGGACGCTCGCCCGCCTCCTCGGACAGGAGCGTGCCGTAGATCCCGGCGCGGCGAAGCGCGGTGACCGCCGCGCCCTCGGCCGCCGTGTCGACCCCGATCACCTCGGGGTCGAACGGCCGGTAGCCCTCGGCCCGGCCGGCGACCACGCGCTGGCCGCGGCGCGGATCGGTCCGCCGCACGGCGGCGGCGGCGGCCCGGAGCCCGGCCGCCACGGCCGCCGCCCAGCGTCGAGCCGGGCGGCCTACCATTCGCGCCCCGTCCGGGCCACGCGCTCGAGGAGGGCGGTGAACTCGGCGACGACGTGCTCGACCGCCCGCTGGCCGAGATCAAGCGAGACCCGGCTCGTGTCGCCTCGAACGGCCCTCGGGAACTCCGTCTCGGGGTGCGCCGCCACGCGGAACACGGACAGGCGCGGGCGCGCGCGGACGTCCGGGATTCGGTCGAGCCGCACGGCCCCGGGATCGAGCGCGAGCAGGGTCGACGTCTCGAGGGACGCCGCGTGCCCGTCGCGGCCCGTGAGCCCGGCCGCCTCGCGCACGGCGTCGAGGAAGGCGTAGGGGCCGACGACGAGGATCTCGACGGCAGGCTCGGCGTCGGCGATCGGGACCACCGCCTCGCGCAGCGCCTCGAGCTGGGCCGGCTCCGCGTGTCCGGAGTAGAGCGCGAGCCGCCGCGCGCCGTGGCGGACGTACTCGCGCACGACCTCGCGCGCAGCCGCCGTGAAGGTCGCCGCCGACAGCGACACGGTGCCCGGGAAGTTCCGCATCGTGCGGCAGACACCGTAGGGGAAAGCCGGGGCGACGAGCCCGCCGACGCGTTCGGCCACGGCTCCGCAGATCCGCGCGGCGTCGATCAGGTCGGCGCCGAGGGCCAGGTGGGGTCCGTGCGCTTCGACCGTGCCGAACGGCAGGAGCAGCCAGCGGCCCGCTCCCAGGGCCGTGGCGAGCTCCTCCATCGTCAGGCTCGAGACGCGGGTGACCGGCGTGGCCATGATGGTGACCCCTCCTCTCACGCGCCCGCATCGGACAGCGCGCGCACCCGCCCGGGCGGCAGGCGGAGCCTGACCGAGGTTCCGGGCGCGAGCCGCGCTCCGCCGTCCTGCTGGACGCGCAGGGCGAGCCCCTCCTCCAGGCGGAGCCGGTAGTCCATGCGGTCCCCTAGGTAGGTCGCCGCTTCCACCGTCGCCCGGAGCGCGCCGGACGACTCCGGCGCATCACCCGGGAGCAGCTCGACCTCGTTCGGTCGCACGAAGAGGAGCGCCCGGTGGCCCGGCACCGCACCCGGCAGCGCCGGCACCGTCACCCGCCCGCCGCCCACCGCGACCCCCATGCCGTCCTCCCCGACCGACTCGACCACGCCCTCGAGGAAGCTCGAGAGCCCGACGAACTCGGCGACGAACCGGGACGCGGGCCGCGCGTAGATGTCCTCCGGCGTGCCGAGCTGCTCGATGCGGCCGCGGTGCATGATGGCGATCCGATCCGACAGGGCCAGCGCCTCCTCCTGGTCGTGAGTCACGTACACCGCCGTCACGCCGAGACGCGTCACCACGTCCCGGATCTCGAAGCGCATCTCCTCTCGGAGCTTGGCGTCGAGATTCGAGAGCGGCTCGTCGAGGAGAAGCACCTTCGGCCGGTACACGAGCGCGCGGGCGAGCCCCACACGCTGCTGCTGGCCGCCGGAGAGCTGGCGCGGCTGCTTGTCGGCGTGCCCCTCCAGCCGGACGAGCCGCAGCGCCTCCGCGACGCGGCTGGCCCGCTCGGCGGCGGCCACCCCGCGGATCATCAGCGGGAAGCCCACGTTGTCCCGCACCGTCATGTGCGGGAACAACGCGAAGTTCTGGAACACCATGCCGAGATCGCGGCGGTGCGTGGGAAGGTCCGTCACGTCCCGCCCGTCGATCAGGACCCGGCCCTCGTCGGGCCGCACGTGGCCCGTGAGGGTCCGGAGCGCCGTGGTCTTCCCGCAGCCCGACGGGCCGAGCAGCGTCAGGAGCTCGCCCCGGTGGACGACGAGATCGAGACGGTCGTTGGCGAGTACCGGACCATAGCGCGTCGTCACGCCGCGAAGCTCGATCATCGGGTCCGGCACGTCATGCCCCCTTGAAGCCACCGACCAGGCGCTCGGGACGCGCGCGCCGCTGGACCAGCGCGAGGATCAGGAGAGACGGCGCGACCATGAGCACCGCCATCGCGCTTGTGATCTCCCAGTAGCCGTCGCCCACCGCCAGATAGGTCCGCACGGGCAGCGTCACCGTGTGGGGCCCGTACGTGAGCAAGGTCAGCGTGAACTCGTTGTACGAGTGCGTGAACGTGAAGATCGCCGAGGCCAGGATCCCCGGCATCACCAGCGGCAGCACCACGTGGAAGAAGCGCCGGACCGGGCCGGCGCCGCACACGCTCGCCGCCTCGAGCACCCGCTCGTCCAGCCCCTCGAAGGTCGCCGCGAGCACCATGATGGCGTACGGCGCGCACACCGCGACGTGGGCCAGCGCCACCCCGAGGTGCGTGTCCACCAGACGCAGCGCGTAGAAGATCCGCGCGACCCCGAGGGCGTAGGTGATCGAGGGAATCATGAGCGGCAGGAGGAACAGCGCGAGCAGCAGCTCCTTGCCGGGGAGACGCCGCCGGCCGAACGCCCAGCCGGCGAAGAGCCCGATGGTGGTGCTGATCGCGACCGCGATCACGCCGATGATCACCGTGTTCTTGAGGACCTCCGGGATGTTGCCGACCTCGATCGCCCAGCGGTACCAGTCGAGCGTGAGCTGGGGCGGCAGCCACAGCTTGCCGAACCATCCCTTGCCCACCGAGCGAAGCGCGATCATCAGGAACGGCGCGACGATGAACAGCGTCAGGCTCACGAGGATCGTGTAGCCGAGCACCACCCGCGCGTCCCAGAGGCCCCGGCCATACGCGCGCGCGAGCGGCTTCATCGACGGCCTCCGAGCCGGCGGACCGACCGCATGTAGAGCACGAGAAACCCGACCTGCACCCCGCCCATCACGATGGCGATCGCGCTGGCGCCCGACCACCGGGGCGGGATGGGGACCGAGATCTGCTTGTAGACCTCCACGGCCAGGGGCCGGTAGTTCCCGCCTGCCACGAGGGGCACGCTGAAGGCCCCGAAGGCGGCCATGAAGGTGAGGACGGAGCCCGCGAGGATCCCCGGCGTGATGAGCGGGAGGAGCACGTGCCGGAGAAGCCGCCACCGGCCGGCGCCCGCCACCTCCGCCGCCTCCTCGATCGCGGGATCGAGGCTCTCCAGCGCCGCCAGCGTGGTCACGCACGTGTACGGGAAGTAGAGCCACAGGTAGAAGAGCACCAGTCCGGGCAGCGTGTAGGTGACGACGAGCGGCCGCAAGAAGAGGACCTGCGTCAGCAGGAGGTTGAACCAGCCGCGCGGCCCCCAGAAGATCAGGAGCCCGAGCGCACCGATGAGGCCGGGCACGACGAGCGGCACGAGCACCACGAGCCGAAAGGCCCGGTGCCCCGGCAGCTTCCGGCGAAGCGCGAGGGCCACCGGCACGCTCACCATGACGGAGAGGACGGTCGCCGCAAGCGCGAGACCGAACGTGAGCAGCACGACCCCTCGCCCGTCCGGGTCGCTCAGGAACGCCACGTAGTGCGACAGGGTCCACCCGGTGTCGGCTCCCTCGGGCCGGAGGCTCAGGATGAGAGTCAGGAACATCGGATAGCAGAACAGCCCGACAAAGGCCGCCGCCGCCGGCAGCAGCAGCGTTCCAGTGACGATCGCGGGGGTCAGACTTTGACTTCTTAACAATTCGGACCCCCTTGAGGCCGGGGTGGCAAATGTTTAGAAGTCAAAGTCTGACCCCAATTCCTCGCTACGGGATGAGGTCCTTCGCGTTGGCCTTGATGTAGTCGATGATGTCCTTGCGAATGCGCTCCCGCGGGATCGCGGTGCGCATCAGCACGTCGAGCTTCGGCACGATCTCCCACACGATGGGCGGCGCCTGGTCTGTGATGTCCGTTCCGGGGTATTGCCACATCGTGGTCAGCAAGCGGATCTGCTGGTCGTCCGAGAGGAGGTAGTTCACGACCCGCAGGGCCGCGGCCTTCTGGTCGGCCGCGATGTTGGCCGGGACCGCGAGGTAGCCCGTCCCGATCTCGTCGGCCCCCTCCTCGGGGTAGACCGCCTTGATCGTCGGCGGCATCGTGCCTTGCCGCGCCGACCACAAGGCGTAGTCCTGCGCGTAAAGCGAGATCCAGGTCTCGCCCGCGTTGAAGTCCTCGAAGAGGTTCGGCGGCTCGGCGGGCATCGGAAGCTTAGCGTACTGCGTGAAGTCCTTGAGCTTGGCCCAGGCGTCCTTGAAGGCCGGATCGTTCTGGAGCTCGGCCATCGGCCGCGTCATCTTGTCCTTGAGGAACGCGTGGAGGAAGACGTAGCGCTGGCGCCACCCGGAGCTCGACTTCGCGTCCGGCCGCACCATGCCGATGTGCCCCTTGAACTCGGCGCGGCGATCGTAGAACTCCTTCCACGACTTCGGCGGGTTCTTCAGGGACGCCGAGTTGTAGATCAGCGCGTACGAGGTCCGCCAGAAGAGCGCGCCCTTGCCCTGGAGGTCCACGCCCTCGTCGGACTTGAGGAACTTCGGATCGATGCGGCTCAGGTTCGGGACGGTCGCGGGCGTCAGCGTCTCGAGCGGCACCCCCGAGCTGACCCAGGCGGCCATGGACTTGGGGAAGATGATGTGGGCATCGCCCTTGCCCGGCTGCCACGCCTTCGCCTTCTGCATCTGCTCGGCGTCGCTCGTCACGAGATACCGGACGGTGATGCCCAGCGACTGCTTGATCGAGGGGATGACGTACTTCTGCCAGTACGCCTGGAAGTTGGCGCCCGACTGGCTGTCGGCGATGACCAGCTCCGGCTCGGCGGCGACGGCCTGGCCGGCGGGCCCGATCGCGCCCAGGGCCAGGACGGCGCTCGCGATGACGGCGATGCGGACACGGCCTCGCATTCCACTCCTCCTGCCTGCCGCGCAGGCACGCTTCGACTTTCGCTTCACGTGCGGTTTGATCGCGGTCCCGGTCCGGATCACCTCCCTGCCGGGCGCCCGTCGACCCGCGGGGGCCAGCACTCCCGGAGCCGGTCGAGCGACTCCCGGATATCCCGGTCGAGGATCCCGGCCGAATGCTGGTCCTTGATCGCCCGGAACGGATCGGGGCCCGGCGCCATGATCTCCACGACCAGGGCCCCGCCGTAGTCGATGCCCGCCAGGGCCTCCACGACCGTCCCGAGGTCGAGGTGCCCGTGTCCCAGGCCCCGGCGCGTCGTGTCGGCGACCTGCACGTGCCAGAGCCGCCGCCCCGCCGCCCGGATGGAGGCCGCGACGTCGGGCTCCTCGAGGTTCGCGTGGAAGAGATCGAGCGTCATGCCCACCCAGGGTGACCCGACGGCGTCGAGGTAGGCCAGCGCCTCGCCGGCCGAGGTCACCAGGTACGCTTCATAGCGGTTCAGCGGCTCCACCGCGATTCTGACGCCCGTCTGTTCCGCCTCCCGGGCGGCCTCCTGCATGCCGGCCACGGACCACGCCCATTCCGCGTCGCGGGTCGCGATGGGCGCGAGACGCGGCTCACCGGAGGCGATCATCTGCACGAGCGGGGCGCCGATCTCGGCGGCAAGCCCGAGGCAGCGCCGGATGTAGTCCACCGCGACACCCCGGATCCGCGGGTCGGGATGCGCCAGATCGCGCTCGGTGTCGGGCACCGTGCAGGAGGCGGTGAGGGCGACCGGCGTGAGTCCGTGATCGCCGAGCCACCGTCGAAGCTCGGCGGGACGCCAGCGCTCCGGCTCGCCGGGCAGCTCGACGCCGTCGTAGCCGGCTGCGGCGATCCTTGCGAGCGTTTCGGGCAGCGGCGCGTCCCCGTAGATCCAGGCCGACACGCCAAATCTTCCGCGAGCCAGCGGTATCGTCACGGCGCGACCTCGCCTGGACCGGCCGGCAGCACCGCCAGGCGGTCGGGAGAGAAGGTGAGCCACACGCGGGCGCCCGTGGGGAGGAGACCGTCCGGCATGAGCGCGTCGGTCACCGCCACGGCCCCGACCTCGGTGTCGACCGTGTACTCCGCGGCGGCGCCGAGATAGGCCGTCTGCCGGATCTGGCCGCCCAGCGCGCCGGCGGGCAACGGCGAGAGCGTCGCGGGCCGGATCTGGACGGCCTCGGGGCGCACGACGAGGGTCGCCGGGCCAGCGATCCCCGCCCCGTCCGGGACGGGGATCGTCACCGAGCCCAGCCGCGCCTGCGCTCCGGACGGACCGCCCGCCTCGATCTCGACCGGGAGGAGATTGGCCTCGCCGATGAAGTCCGCCACGAAGCGGGTCGCAGGCCGCCGGTAGATCTCGGCCGGCGCGCCGAGCTGCTCGACGCGGCCGTGGACCATGACGGCGATCCGATCCGACACCGCGAGCGCCTCGGCCTGGTCGTGCGTGACGTAGAGCGCCGTGATGCCCGCGCGCCGCTGGAGCGCCCGGATCTCGTCGCGCATCCGCTTCCGGAGCTTGGCATCGAGGTTCGAGAGCGGCTCGTCGAACAGGAGCACCTTCGGCTGGAGCACGAGGGCCCGGGCCAGCGCCACGCGCTGCTGCTGGCCGCCCGACAGCGCCGCGGGCGGGCGGGCGGCCAGGTCCCCGATGCCCGCCAGGGTCAGCGCCTCCATCACGCGCCGCTGCACCTCGTCGGCCGGGCGCCGGAGCACGCGGAGCCCGTAGGCGACGTTCTCGAAGACCGTGAGGTGCGGGAAGAGGGCGTAGCTCTGGAACACCATGGTGATGTCGCGGGCGTGTGGCGGCTGGTCCGTCACGTCCTCGCCGTCGATCAGGACGCGGCCGCTGGTCGGCTCCTCGAGTCCCGCCACCATGCGGAGCGTCGTGGTCTTCCCGCAGCCGGAGGGACCGAGGAGCGTCAGGAACTCGCCCGGCTCGACGGTGAGGGAGACGGAGTCGACCGCAACCGTGGCGCCGAAGCGCTTCGAGATCGCGTCGAGCCGGACCCGGGCGCCGCCCTCCTTCATCGGGCTCCGCGGACCGGCGGGCGCCGGCCGTTCAGGAACGCGACCATCCGGTCATGGATCCGACCGTTCGACGCGACGATCGTGGCTTCGTCCACGTCGAAAGGCTGGCCGGCGCCCCCGCTCACCCGGCCGCCGGCCTCGCGGACGAGCAGCGCCCCCGCCGCCAGGTCCCACGGATGCGCCTGCCGCTCCCAGTATCCGTCGAGTCGTCCGGCGGCGACGTACGCGAGGGAGAAGCAGGCGCCGACCATGGCCACGCTCCTGACCTCGGCGCCGATGCGCGCCACGCGGGCGCGCATCCGGGCGTCCCGCCAGAGACCGGGCTCGTGCCACAGGGAGACGACGCAGCGGGCCATGTCCGTCGTCCGCGTGACCCGGATCCGCCGCCCGTTCAGCCAGGCTCCCCGGCCCCGCTCGGCCACGAACAGCTCCCGGAGGCGCGGGAACAGCATCACGCCGACCTCGAGCCGCCCGCGTTGCTCCAGCGCGATCGACACGCCGAAGGTCGGCAGCCCGGCCACGAACGCGATCGTGCCGTCGAGGGGATCGACGATCCAGCGCCCGTCCGGCCCCGTCGCCACCGTGCCGCCCTCCTCGCCGAGGAACCCGATCGCGGGGAATCGCCGACCCAGGAGACGCCGGATCGCGCGCTCGGACGCGCCGTCCGCGCGCGTCACCGGATCCCGAGCGCTCTTGAGCCGCACCGGGCCCACCCGGCCGAACCATCGGTCCAGGATCCGTCCCGCGGCCCGGGCCGCATCGACGGCGGCGCGCGTCTCCGCCCGCAGTCTCACTGGGCTACCCTCGCTCCGTCTTGGGGCTGATCGGACGCATTGCTTTGACGGCCTTGGTCGGACGGCCTGATCGGACGGCCTTCGGCCTGTGGCGGCCTGCGGCGGCCTGCGGCGACCCGGGGCTCATCCGACCAACGGGCGCTTGATCCCGTGGAAGATCTTGTGGAGCAGCGCCACGTCGCCGCGCGCCTCCTCGGGCGTCGTGACCGGGCGCGCGCCGGTGCGCACGCACTCGGCGAAGTGCAGGAGCTCCTCCTTGAAGGCTTCCTTCATCGAGGGGGTGACGCGCTTCTCGACCGCCTTTCCGTCCTCCATGGACTCCACGACGATCCCGGTCGGCATGTTCCGGAAGAACGGCGACGGGAAGACGAGCCGCACCCGATCCGCCTTCGCGTAGTATGCGACCGTCTCCTGGTAGTTGGCCAGATCCGGCAGGTAGTGCAGCGCGATCGTGGCGCGCACTCCTGACGGGTAGCGGAGCACGGTCAGCATGCTCTCCCCGCCCGCCCACACGTCCGTGAACAGCACCTCGGCCGGATCGCCGGAGAGCCCCCGGAGCACGTTGACGTCGTGGACGAGCGTCGACAGGAGGTTGTCCGCGAACACCCGCCGCTCGAGCGGCGTGAAGTCGCCGATGGCTTCCCGGATGAGCCGGTCCTGGTCCGCCCGGAGACGCTCTCGCAGCGGGGCCGGGACGTCGGGGAAGCGCCGGATGTCGTGGTGCCCGATCTGGTTCGCCTCGGAGGGATGGAGCACCGTGATCTCGATGGCCTGGAGGTCGCGCAGCCCGCGGACGAGCGGCTCGACGTACCGGTAGGCGGGGTCGTAGCGCTTCATGTAGGTGACCATGCACACGGTGCCCGCCGCCCGATGGGCGGCGAGGATCGCGTCGGCCTCGCTCATGGCGAAGCACATGGGCTTCTCGGTCACCACGTGCTTCCTCGCCCGCAGCGCGTCGACGATGACCTGGCCGTGGGAGTCGGCGCTCAGCACCATGACGGCGTCGATCTGTTCCTTGAGAAGCTCGCGGTGGTCCGTGTGGCGCCGGGCGATCCCGTAGTAATCCCCCACGTACTTCAGGGTGCCCGGCGAGACATCACAGAGTGCCACCACCTCGTAGAGCTCGTGCAGCTCCTTGAGGTGCGGCAGGTGCATCATCTGGCCGATCAGCCCACAGCCCACGACGCCGATGCGAATCCGGGACATGCGTCCTCCAGTTGACGAGCTCGAGCTCGACGGTCAGATGGCGGCTGACGGGTCCGGTCGCCGCCCGCGCCGTCCGAATCGTTCCACAGGGAGCACGACGGCCGCGAGGAACACGACGAGCACGGAGGCGAGCGCCGCTCCCCGTCCGAGGTGTCCGTACTCCGCCCAGGAGAGCAGCAGGACGGTGGCGAGGTCGTGGCCCGGCGACACGAGGAAGATCACCTGGCTCACCGCCGTCACCGCCCGCACGAAGCAGTAGATGAACCCGGTCAGGAGCGCGGGGAGGACCAGGGGAAGCACGACGCGCCGCAGTGTGGCAGGGACGTTGGCCCGGAGCAAGGCCGACGCCTCCTCCAGCGCCGGATCCACCTGGGCGAGCGCGGCCATGCCGCTTCTCACGCCGACGGGCATCCCGCGGAACACGAAGGCGGCGACGAGGATCGCCCCCGTGCCCGTGAGCTTGAAGCCTCCCTGGTTGAACGCGAGGATGTAGCCCACGCCCATGACCGTGCCCGGCAGGGCATACGACAGGAGCGCGCAGAACTCCAGCACCCCGCGCCCGAAGAAGCGGTGGCGCGTCGTCAGGTACGCGATCAGGAAGCCCAGCAAGGCGGCGGGCACCGCCGCGATGGCGGCCAGGCGAACCGTGTCGAGAAGGACGGGCAAGCCCGCGGTCACCATGTCCCGGTAGTGCATCGTCGTGAACCGGTGGTCGATGCCCCAGACGCGGACGAATCCACCGAAGAAGAGCGAGCCGTAGAGAAGCACGCTCAGCGCGGCGAAGGCGCCAAACAGGCCGGTGAGCGACCAGTCGGCGACCGGCGGAAGCGGCACGGGCCGGCCGCCCGAGGGCCGGCCGGTGACGGTCACGACGGACACGCCCGCCAGCCAGCGGCGCTGGACGAGAAAGAGGGCGAGCGCCAGGGCGAGCAGGACGACCCCGTACACCGCCGCCTCGTGCGGGTCGAACCGCCCCTCGATGGCGAGGAAGACCTCGGTCGCGAGGAACGGCGTCCCGCCGCCCAGGAGGATCGGGTTCCCGAAGTCGGCGAGGCTCTCGATCATCACCAGCAGCATCGCGTTCGCGAGGCCCGGCACGAGCAGCGGACCCGTCACGGTCCGCAGGAGGATCCAGGGCGTCGCCCGGAGCGTCTGGGCCGCCTCCTCGAGGGCGACGTCGAGCGAGCGCACCACGCCCGCGAGCACCAGGAAGGCGACGGGCGTGAAGGCCATGACCTGCGCGATGCCGACTCCGAGCGGCCCGAAGAACACGCCGGTGTCGAGGCCGAAGACGCCGTGGGTGATGGATCCCCGCCGGCCGAACAGGTAGATGAAGGCCAGGCCCAGCACGAAGGCTGGCGTGATGATCGGCACGAGGGAGAGCGGGCCGAGCAACCGGCGCGTCCAGAGTCGGCTCCTGGCGTCGAGGAGCGCGAAGGCGAGCCCGAGACCCGTCGTCGTGAGCCCGACGGCCACCGCGAGAAGCAGGCTGTTCCGCAGCGCCCCCCGCGCTCCCTCGAGCAGCCCCGCCGCCGCGCCGACCGCGGCCAGCGTGAGCGCGAGGCGGGCGACCCGGCGGACCGGCTGGCGCATCATCCCACCCCACACGACGCCGAGAAGTCCGCCGAGGCCAGCGCCGGCAAGGCCGGCGACCGCCGCCGGCCGCGGCAGCGTCTCGTGGGACAGAAGAAGGAAGACCGGCGATCGGAGCGTCCGGAGCAAATAGCCCGCCGTCAGGGCGCCGCCGGACGTCACGCTGGCGTGCAGCATCGCGACGACGGGGTACACGATGAAGACGGCCACGAGGAGCGCCACCCAGAGGATCGCCCCGCCGACGAACCCGCCTCCACGCACCAGCCGGCCTCTCGCGAGCCCGAGGCCGGTGAGATTGAGGAGGCCCGCCGTCGTCCCGAGAGCGCCCCACCCGGCCGGCGCCTGGGCTCGCGCGAGACCGACGAGCGCTACCAGCACCCCCACTCCGGCGACGCCCGCCAGGACGCGACCGATCATCCGGCCGCCGCCCGCCAGGGCGAGGCCAGTGGCGACCAGGAGTGCCAGGCCCACGAGCAGGAGCCCGCCCCCCGGAAGCCCCTCGCGCACGACGAGGGTGAGTCCCGTGGCGGCGGGCCCAGCCCGCACGGAGCCTCGGGTCCATGAACCGAGCGCGAAGCCGAGGAGCCCGACGGCTCCCCAGACGGCTCCGGCGTTACGCGTCAATGCCGGGGATCAGCGCGGGAGCGGGAACACTTGCTCGGTCCACCGCTTGATCAGCCCGTCGCGAACCGCGGGCGTTCCGTACTTCCCGAAGTCGTACGCGATCACCTTGACGTCCTCGAACCGCGGCACGTCGGGGTCGATCGGAGTCCGCGAGTTGGACTGCATGGAGACTTCGCCGTTCTGCGGACCCAGCGTCTGATTCTGGGGATCGAGCGCCCAGTCGATCAGCCGGAGCGCGCTCTCGCGGTTCTGGGCGCCCTTGACGAGCGCCAGGGCCCCGATCTCGTAGCCGATGCCGTCCTTCGGCGCCACGAACCGGATGGGGAAGCCCTTGCGGACACGCTCCACGACGTCGTTGGCGAACGAGACGCCGATGGCGACCTCTCCCCGCCCGGCGAGCAGGCTCGGATCGCCGCCGCTCCGCGTGTACTGGGCGACGTTCCGGTGGATGGCCTTCAGGAGCTCGAAGCCCGCATCATCGCCGTAGATCTGGACGATGGTGGTCATCAGGAGATAGCCGGTGCCCGAGGTGTTGGGATTGGGCATGGCGACGAGTCCCTTGTATTTCGGGTCGCCGAGGTCCTTCCACGTCTCCGGAACCGGCAAGCTCTTCTCCTTGAGGAGCTTCTCGTTGACCCCGAGACCGTGGAGTCCCGTGTAGAGCGGGATGTAGTGCCCGTCCACCGCCTTCGTCAGCTGGGGCCGGAGCTCACCCCACGCCTTCGGCCTGAAGAACTCCGTCAGCCCGTCGGCCTGCGCGACCCACTGCGAGTCGCCGCTGCCGCCGAACCAGACGTCGAACGTGGGCGCGTCCTTCTCGGCCCGGAGGCGGGCAAGTGCGGCACCGGAGCTCAGGCGCACGAACTCGGTCTGGATGCCCGTCGCCTTGCCGAACGACTGCTTGACCGCCTCGCACCAGGCCGGATCGGGACTGCAGAGGATGTTCACACGCGCCTGGGCCGCCGCCGACAGCGGCCACATGGCCCAAAGGCCGAGAGCCAGAACGCCGAGCATGTGCCATGTGCGTCTCATCTTCCCGCCCTCCTCGTTGACGTCGCTCACCGTGCCACCACTCCCGCCGCTCGCTGGAAGTCCACGTCCCGGCGGGCCCGCTGCGCCGCCGTGATCACTCACGCCTTCCGCCCGGGGCAGCAGCAGCGTGCAATCGTAACAGAAACGTAACAATTCAGCCCGGGCTCGCCCTCGTCGAGTCGGGCAGGTTGTCAATCCGGGCCGGGCCACACGCCTCGCGGGGACCGAGAGGCCGCCGCTCAGCAGCCCACCACGCTCGCCCGGCTGGCCCTCAATCGCTCACCTGGACCCGCCCGCCGGAGCGGGCTGCCTCCATGATCGCGTCACACACGACCGCGCAGCGGTAGCCGTCCTCGAACGTCGCCCCGAGCGGCCCGGCGGACCGGCGGGCGTCGACGGCGCCGAGGAAGTGCCCCAGCTCGTGGACCAGCGAGGCCTCCCAGCCGATCGAGTGACCGGGCGGCCACCAGACGCCCCCGTACGGGTGGTCAGCGTCCGTCACGTGGATCTCGCGAAGCCCGCCGCCCGTCGGGCGCTCCCCGAGGAGGTGGATCCACAGGCTGTTGAGCCGCTCGAGATCGTAGGCCACCGTGCCGCCCGAGCCGTTCAGCTCGAAGGTCATGTGCGCCCGCCGGCCGGCGGCCATGTTCGTGCCGGAGAAGCTCCCGAGCGCGCCGTTCGCGAACTCGACGGTCGCCTCGAAGGCGTCCTCCGTCTCGACCCGGCGGCGGCGGCCGGTGGCCGGATCCGGCCGGTCGGCCACGAACGTGGCGACCGCGCCGCTGACCGCCGAAGGCTCGCCCACGAGGTAGCGCGCGAGGTCGATGAGGTGGCTGCCGAGGTCGAGGAGCGCGTTCGAGCCGGCGGCCGCCGCGTCCTGGTGCCACGTGAATGGCGCGTCGGGATCCAGGAACGAGGCGTCCGCGAAGCGGGCGCGGAAGTGATGGATCCGTCCGAGCCGGCCCTCGTCGAGCAGCCGGCGCACGAGCGCCACGGCGGGCAGGAAGCGGTAGTTGAAGCCGACCATGTGAACGATCCCCGCCTGGGTGGCCGCGTCTCGCAGAGCCCGTGCCTCTGCCGCCGACCGCCCGAGGGGCTTCTCGCAGAACACGTGCTTGCCCGCCCGGATCGCCGCCAGGCACGGCTCGAGGTGGAGGTGGTTGGGGGCGCAGTTGTCGAGGGCCTGGACCGCGGGATCGCTCACCAGGTCCTGCCAGCGATCGCCTGCCCGCTCGAACCCGTACCGGGCGCGCGTGACCTCTGCCTTGGCCGTCTGCCGTCCGCACACCCGGACGAGCCGGGGCACGGCGGACTGCGGCCAGAGAACCTGGCGCACCAGCGTGTAGGCGTGCGCGTGCGCCTGCCCGATCCCCGCCGGACCGAGGAGCCCGACTCCGATCCCGCTCGTGCTCACAGCAGTGCGGCGGCGACCTTGTCGATCGCGGTCACGATGTCGTCCACGTCCGCCTCGGCGAGCAGCGGGTGAAGATCGATGTGGACCGCCTGCTGGAGAATCTCGTCGGTGCGCGGGAACTGGCCCTTCCGGAGCGTCGCCTTGCCCTGGTAGTGGGGACATTCCCACGCGCAGTGGCGTTTGGACAGGAACCGCCGCTCGATGAGCTGATCGAAGTGGTAGTAGACGTGCTGCCCGCTCGTCCAGGGGACCGACGCCCGCACGTTCTCCGCCGTCAGCGCCCTGGCCACGCGCGTCGCGTCGTCGCCCGAGGGGACCGAGAAGATCAGGGTCGCTCCGGTCTCCCCGGCGGGATCCGCCAGGGGGCGGACACGCACGCCCGGGATGCCGCCGATGCCCCGGACGGCCCTGGCCTTGTGCGCGCGCATCTGGCCGATGATCCAGTCCATCTTGCCCAGCTGGGCGACACCCACCGCGGCCGTCAGCTCGCTCATCCGGTAGTTGACGCCGATGATGAGCGGGCTGTTCTCGGGAATCATCTGGTCCAGCTCTTCGACGCGCACCGAGCCCTGGTCGTGGTAGCGCACCGCCCGCTCGAACAGGGCCGTGTCGTCGCTCACGAGCATGCCGCCCTCGCCGGTGGTGATCGTCTTGTGGTACTGGAGGCTGAAGGCGCCGAACTTGCCGAACGTGCCGAGCCGCCGCCCGCGGTACTGCCCACCGACCGCCTGGGCGGCGTCCTCGAGGACCGCGAGGCCGCGCCGCTCGGCGATGCCGAGGATGGGCGCGATGTCGGCCGCCGCCCCGCGCATGTGGACCGGCACGATCGCCACCGTCGCCTCGGTGATCGCCGCCTCCACGGCCCGGGGGTCCATCGTCAGGCTCTCGTCGATGTCGACGAAGACCGGCACGGCGCCGAGCGTCACCACCGCGTTGATCGTCGCGACCCACGTGTAGGTCGGGACGATCACCTCGTCCCCCGGGCCGACGCCGAGGGCGGCGAGACCGACCAGCAAGCGCGCCGGTGCCTGACGTGACGGCGAGGGCGTGGCCCGTCCCGACGGCCGCCGCGAACTTCTGCTCCAGCTCAGCCGTCTTGTGCCGCGGATGCGGGCCGTAGTGCCGGTAGAGACTCTGGCTCTCGAGGACCTCCAGGACCTGAGCCTTCTCCTCGGCTCCGATCAGGAGACCTCCGGGCCAGCCCGGCAGGATGGGCTCCTTGCGTACCGGGGTCCCTCCGTCCAGGGCCAGCTTCGCGCCTCTGCCGGTCATGCACCCTCCGTGGTGGAGATGGTCGATCTGGCTTCCGCGGGAATCGTCGCCGCCGACGCACGATTGCCGGTCGAGTCCTCCGCACGTCCCGCGGACGACGAGCTCCGCGGGCACGGTCGGGGCGAGCCGGCCCGGCGCGCCCCCCTCGATGAGGTCGATGAGCCACTCGGCGGCGAGCCGTCCCATCGCGTCCTTGGCGACCCGCACCGTCGTGAGCGGCGGATCCGTGTACGCGCTCATCTCGATGTCGTCCATCCCGACCACGGCCAGCCCTTCCGGCACCCGAACGCCACGCTCGCGGGCGGCCCGGAGCGCGCCGATGGCCATGGCGTCGGTCACCGCGAACAGGGCCGTCGGCGGCTCCGGCAGGACGAGGAGGCTCCGCGTCGCCGCCGTCGCCGTCTCGACGCCGATCTCGGTCCGTCGGATTAGCGCCGGATCCTGCGCGATCGTCCCCGCGGCCAGCGCCTCGCCATACCCTTCCAGGGTCTGCCAGCCGAAGGGGTAGCTGACGGCCGCGCCGAGAAACCCGACGCGGCGATGGCCGAGGCGGAGGAGATGCTCCGTCGCGAGCCGGGCGCCTGCCTGGTAGTCGGGGATCACGGCCGGCAGGTCCACGCCGGGCAGGTAGTTGTCCACGAGGACGACCGGAAGCCCGCGGTGTCGGAGCGCCAGGAGCAGCCCGGCGTCGACGGCGCCGAGGACGAGCGCCCCGTCCACCGTGCCATGACCCAGGACGCGGCCGAGGTCAGCGTCCGTGGCCGCGTCGGCCGGAGGCGTAAACACGAGGCTATATCCGCGGGCCTGGGTCACCTCTGCCATCCCGCCCACCACGACCCGGTAGAACGAGTCGCTGAACGCGGTGGTCATGTTGCGGCCCTGCAGAACGGCGACGCACTCGGCGCGTCGGCGGGCCAAGCGGCGTCCGTTGAGGTTCGGGACATACCGGAGCTTGGTGGCGGCCTGGGCGACCCGTTCGCGCGTGCGCACGTCGACCCGGCCCCGGCCATTGAGGGCCTGGGACACGGTGGCGGGCGAAACGCCGGCGAGCCGGGCGACGTCCCGGATCGTCACCATGAGCGCGATGCCAAATCGATTCAGCTCGCACCCGGGTCCTGTTGCGAGGGGCGCTTGACCCGATCTGCAAAAACCATTTAGCATGCGCGGGACGTTAGCATTGCGCGCGAGAGGCCGTCAAGACGAGACTCGGGAAACCCGACTGTCGATGCACTCGCGCGAGGAGGCTTGGAGATGGGCTACGGTTCGGCTGACGATGGCCCAGGCGCTGGTCAGGTATCTCTGCGCCCAGCGCACGGAGGTGGACGGAGGCGAGGCGCCGCTCTTCGGGGGCGTGTGGGCGATCTTCGGCCACGGCAACGTGGCGGGGCTCGGCGAGGCGCTCCACGCCGCCCAGGCGCAGATCCCCACGCTCCGGGCTCACAACGAGCAGGCGATGGCCCACGCGGCCATCGCGTTCGCCAAGGCGCACGCGCGGCGCCGCATGATGGTCTGCACGACGTCGATCGGCCCCGGCGCCACGAACATGGTCACGGCGGCCGCAGTCGCCCACGTCAATCGCCTGCCCGTCCTGCTGCTCCCCGGCGATGTCTTCGCCAATCGCATCCCGGACCCGGTCCTCCAGCAGGTCGAGGCCTTCGGCGATCCAACGATCTCCGCCAACGATTGCTTCCGGCCCGTCTCGCGATACTGGGATCGGATCACGCGTCCCGAGCAGCTTCTCCAGAGCCTCCCGGCCGCCCTCGCCGTTCTCACGGACCCGGCCGCCTGTGGCCCCGCAACGCTGGCCCTCCCGCAGGACGTCCAGGCCGAGGCCTTCGAGTACCCCGAGCATTTCTTCGAGCCGCGCACCCACCGGCTCCGGCGACCCGGAGCCGATCCGGCCCAGCTGGCCTCCGTGGCCGACCGGCTCCGGCGGGCCGAGCGGCCGCTCCTCATCGCCGGAGGCGGCGTCCACTACTCCCTGGCCGAATCGGCGCTTCGCGCCTTCGCCGAGCGCCACGGCATCCCGGTCGCGGAGACGCAGGCCGGCAAGGGCGCCCTGCCCTGGGACCACCCCGCGTGCGTGGGCGCGATCGGCGTGTGCGGCTCGAGCGCCGCCAACGCCCTCGCCGCCGACGCCGATCTGGTCCTCGCCGTCGGAACTCGGTTGGCGGACTTCCCCACCGGCTCCCGCGCCCTCTTCCAGGGACCGAATCTGGCGCTGGTGGCGCTGAACGTCGCCCCGCACGACGCGGGCAAGCACGGCGCCCTGCCCCTGGTGGCGGACGCGCGCCGGGGGCTCGAGGAGCTCTCGGCCACCCTCGGCGCCTGGCGGGCGCCCGCCGCGCGGGCCGAGACCGCGCGGCGTCTCACGGCGGAGTGGACCCGCCTGGTCGACACCGCCACCGCCAGCGGCCCGGATGTCCCGGCGACCGAGGCGCAGGTGATCGGCGCGGTGAACCGCGCGGCCGGGCCGCGTGACGTGCTCGTGTGCGCCGCGGGTGGACTGCCGGGGGAGCTGAGCCGCCTCTGGCGCACGCGTGAGCCCCGCGGCTACCACCTCGAGTACGGGTACTCCTGCATGGGGTACGAGATCGCCGGCGGGCTCGGCGTGAAGCTGGCGTTCCCCGACCGCGAGGTCTTCGTCATGGTGGGAGACGGCAGCTACCTCATGATGAACTCGGAAGTCGCCACCTCGGTCGCGATGCACCGGAAGCTCGTCATCGTGCTCCTCGACAACCGCGGCTTCGGGTGCATCAACCGCCTCCAGGTGGCGAGCGGCGGCGCAGCCTTCAACAACCTCCTCGGGCCCGAGGCGCCGGCGATCGACTTCGCCGCGCACGCGCGGAGCCTCGGGGCCCAGGCCGAGCAGGTCAAGACGATCGCCGACCTCGAGGGCGCGCTCGAGCGAGCGCATCGGGCCGACCGGACGTCCGTCGTGGTCATCGAGACCGACCCCGGGCGACCCTTCACCGGGGGCGGAGCGTGGTGGGACGTCCCCATACCCGAAGTCTCGCTCCGGCCCGAGGTCCAGGCCGCGCGCGAGGCGTACGACGCGGCGCGCCGCCGCCAGCGAGTCGGAGGCTAGCGTGCCCGTTCGCATCGGTGTCAATCCCATCGGCTGGACCAACGACGACCTGGAGACGCTCGGCGACGACATCTCGCTCGAGACCTGCCTCGAGGAGACGCGGCGGGCAGGCTACGCCGGCATCGAGCTCGGGCGGAAGTTCCCCCGGCGTCCGGCCGAGCTCCGGGCTGTCCTGCAGCAGCACGGGCTCGACCTCGTGTCGGGCTGGTATGGCTCGCACCTTCTGCGGCGCAGCGTGAAGGAGGAGATCGCCGCGATGCAGGCGCACGCGGGTCTCCTCACGGCGCTGAGTTCCACCGCCATGGTGTTCGCCGAGGAGACGGGCAGCGTGCACGGGCGGCTCGGCGTCCCCCTCACCACGCGGCCACACCTGGCCGAGGATGACTGGCCGAAGTTCGGCGAGGCGCTGACCGAGGTCGCCGAGCACCTGGCCGGGCGCGGGATGCGGCTCGCGTATCACCACCACATGGGGACCGTGGTGGAGACGGAGGCCGAGATCGACCGGCTGATGGGAGCGACGGGGCCCGCCGTGGGCCTGCTCCTCGACACCGGGCACCTCACCTATGCCGGGGGCGACGTGCTCGCCGTGGCGCGGCGCCACGCGGGCCGCATCGTCCACGTCCACTGCAAGGACGTCCGGCCGGCGGTGCTGGCCGAGGCGCGCCGCCGCGACCGGAGCTTCCTCGACGCGGTGGTCGACGGCGTGTTCACGGTGCCCGGCGACGGGTGCGTCGATTACCGGGCGCTCCTCGAGATCCTGCGCGACGCCGGCTATGCGGGGTGGCTGGTCGTCGAGGCGGAGCAGGACCCGACCAAGGCCCACCCCCTCACCTATGCGCGGATGGGATTCGCCCACCTGAGCCGGCTGCTCGCCGACCTGCGGATGTGACCCCGGCCGGCAGGTGGGCAGCTTGCCACCCGCCTGGCCAGGCCTGCCGGGACCGCCCGTCAGGCGGCCCCGCCCTCCTCCGGCCTGCGGAGCCTGTCCTCCCCCATCGCGAGCACGAGCACCCCGACAAGCGGGAGAAGCGGCATGAAGTACTTCTCCCAGTGCATGTACGAGAGCGGCATCACGGCGAGGAAGCACAGGACGGCGAGTCCCAGGAACGTCCGCGTGTCCGGCCATCCGGCCGTCCGCCGGAACGCCACGTCGCGCGCGACCGCGAAGACCACGGCGAGCCCCAGCCCGAAGGCGATCCAGAAGAAGACATCCGGGGCGGCCACGCCGAGCCGGCCGATGGTCGCGCGGATCGCGCGGTGCAGAAGACCGATCGTGTCCATCCCGGCGGCGACCTGGGGCGGGGAGGGCCGCACGGGCGCCAGCCAGTACAGGAGCGACGCGCCGCCGATCCAGGCCCACCAGCGCGGGGATCGTCCCATCCACGACGAGGGACGCCACAGCAGAAGCGGGCACAGATAGGTGAACAGCTGCGTCACGTAGAGGGTGACGGACGCCGGGTTCAACGACAGCCCGTGGGCCAGGTAGTGCACCCGACGCGCGGCGACTGGCGCGAGACCGCCCCATAGCAGGAACATGCCCGCAAGCGGCAGACCCGACGCCCCCAGCCCCACGATGCCCGCCAGGTCGCGCGACCGCCGCCGCCGGATCCAGCGCATCGCGTAGTAGAGGACGGCCGCGGCCGTCAGGAAGGCGAAGTACTGACGCGTCATCAGGCCCGCGGCCGAGGCGAGGCCGACCAGCGCGGGACGGTCGTCCGCGATCCCGATGGCCATCAAGACCGCAAAGAGGATCGCCGGCATATCGTTGAAGACGAACACGCTGAGCCCGATGGTGTAGGGATGCAGGAGGAAGAACAGCGTGGCCACGAGGGCGTCAGGGCCACCCTGCAGGACCCGGCGCGCGAGCGCGTGGACCGCCATGACCGTGACGAATGCGATGGCCAGGGACAGCAGGCGCAGCCGGGGCGCATCGAATCCGACGAGCCGGCCCCACCAGGCGTACAGCGCGAACGCGAGAGGCGGTGGGAGCTCGTTGTACGTCCTGAGCGTCTCGACGCCCATGTCCCGCCCGAAGACCTGGACCGTCTCGAGATAGTGCTCCTCGTCGCCCCATGGCGGCCGGTGAAGCGCGATCACCGCCACGAGGCCGAGCCAGCCGGCGGTCACAACCGCCACCAGCAGGGTGATGCGGGCGCGCGAATCAGTCCGGCCGGCCGGCAGCGCCCTAACCCGGTCCCCGTTGCGGCTCGACAGCGATCGCGCGAGCCGGCTCAGATTGCGCCGTCGCGCCGAAGGGCCGCGATCTCGTCGTCCCGGTAGCCGAGCTCGCGGAGGATCTCCTCGGTGTGCTCGCCACGCTCGGGCGCCGCGGATCGCATGGCGGGCGGCGTGCGCTCGAGATTCACGCCGTGCCCGACCAGCCGGATCGGTCCGAGGGCCTTGCTCACCACGGGCCGCTCGACCGGGAGCCGCCGCACCTGCGGGTCCTCGAAGGATTGCTTGACGTCGAGGATGGCTCCCGCCGGCACCCCCGCCTCGTCGAACCGCGTCTGCCACTCCGCGCGGTCGCGCGACACGAGCCGGCGCTCCAGCGCCTCGGTCATCTCCTCGCGGTGCTTCCGGCGCAGCTCGCTCGTCGCGAACCGTGGGTCGTCGATCAGCTCCGGCGCGTCGATCGCCCGGCAGAGCCGCGTGTAGAGCCGCTGGTTGGCGGCCTGGATGATCAGGCTCCCGTCCCGGCAACGGAACACACCCGTCGGCACCCCGACGGGGTGGTAGTTGCCGGCCTGGCCCGGAACCTCGCCTCCGATGAGCCAGCGCGCGGCCTGGAGGTCCATCAGGCGAATCATCGCCTGCAGCAGCGAGGTGTGCACCCACTGGCCACGCCCCGAGCGCTCGCGCTCGAGGAGCGCGACCATGACGCCGTGAGCCGCCATCAACCCGGCCGTGAGGTCGGCGATCGGGAGTCCCGCCCGCAGCGGGCCCTGACCCGGGAAGCCGTTGACGGTCATGAAGCCGGAGAGCCCCTGGGCGATCTGGTCGAGCCCCGCCCGATCGGCGTAGGGACCCACCTGCCCGAACCCGGAGATGCTCACGTAGACGAGCCGGGGGTTCATGGCCGACAGCGTCTCGTAGTCGATCCCGAGGCGATGCTTCACGCCCGGGCGAAAGTTCTCGGCGAAGACGTCCGCCTGGCGCACGAGCCGGTAGAGCACCTCGCGCCCGGCCTCGGACTTCAGGTTGAGCGTGAGGCCCCGCTTGTTGGGATGGAGGTTCTGGAAGTCGAAGCCGTGGCGGCCGCCGACATCGTCGTCCTGCTCCTCGGGCAGCTCGACCTTCACCACCTGGGCGCCGAACTCCGAGAGCTGCCGGATGCAGGTGGGGCCGGTCCGGGCCCGGCAGAGGTCGACCACGCGGATGTGCGACAGCGGCATGGCCTCTCCTTCCTGAGGGGTCAGATTCTCACGTCCCGACATTCCACGATACTCCGCCAGCCCAAGCGTCGGGAAGGCGAAGGCCGACCCGGATCAGGGAACGACCGTGACACCGTGGCCCTCGAAGGCCACCCACACCGGCGTTCCCGCGAGCGCGGGGCGAGTGACCATACGATCCACCACGAAGAGCTCCCCGACCGGCGTGGACACAGTGTATTCCATGTGCGTGCCCAGATAGGCGGCCTTGACGATCCGGCCCTCGAGCGCCGGCTCCGCCGGCGGCGCGGTGGAGAGCCGCAGGGACTCGGGCCGCACGGCCACCTTCACCCGCCCCGGCGCCGCGCCCCGGTGCGGCAGGTGGAGCTCGACGCCACCGACCCGCACCCGCCCCGCGACCCCGTTGCGCGTCGTGAGCTCGCCGTCGACGAGATTCGAGTCGCCGACGAAGTCGGCCACGAAGAGGCTCACCGGCGCCTCGTAGAGCTCCCGCGGCGTTCCGCTCTGGGCGATGGCGGCGTGGTCCATGACGATGATGCGATCGGAGACGGCGAGGGCTTCCTGCTGATCGTGCGTCACGTAGGCCACCGTGAGGCCGAGGCGCTGCTGGAGCTCGCGGATGTCCTCGCGGACCCGGCGCCGGAGCTTGGCGTCGAGGTTCGAGAGCGGCTCGTCGAAGCAGAGCACCTCGGGCTCGAGCACCAGGGCCCGCGCGACCGCGACCCGCTGCTGCTGCCCCCCCGAGAGCTCGGAGGGCAGCCGCGCGTCGAGCCCCTGGAGGCCGACCAGGGCCAGCTTCTCCCGCGCCTGCTCGTGAGCCCGTCCCCGGGGCACGCCCGTGACGACCGGGCCGTAGGCGACGTTCTCGAGCACCGTCATGTGCGGGAAGAGCGCGTACGACTGGAACACCATGCTGACGTTTCGCTCGGTCGCCGGCCGGCGCGTGACGTCCCGTCCGCCGATCCGGACCTCCCCTTCGCTCGCCAGCTCGAGCCCGGCGATGAGGCGAAGGGTCGTCGTCTTGCCGCAGCCCGAGGGGCCGAGCAGCGTGACGAGCGTCGCCCGCTCGATCGTGAACGACACCTCCTTCACGGCGACGACGTCCCCGTAGCGCTTGGTCACACGGTGGAACTCGACCGCCGCGGCTCGGCCGCCGTCCTCTCTGGCCATCATGCCCCGCCTATCCGCCCGCCGTCTGGATCCCGAGGTCGGCGGGCACCCGCCGCCCGAGCCGGCGCTCGCCGACGAGCCACTGGATGAGGAGGATCGCCGCCAGCATCACGACGATCAGGACCGACGAGTAGGCAATGGCCAGGCCGAACTCCCCCGCCTCGACCCGGCCGACGATGTATGCGGTGGCGAGGTTGTAGCGCGCGCTGACCAGGAAGATCACCGCGCTGACCGCGGTCATCGCCCGGACGAAGCTGTACACGAGCGCGGCCACGATCGCGGGACGGAGGAGCGGCAGGACGACCCGGCGCATCGTCGTGCCCGTCCGGGCGCCCAGGGTGAGCGAGGCCTCGTCGAGGCTCCGGTCGATCTGCGAGAGCGCGGCGATTCCCGCTCGCACGCCGACCGGCATGTTGCGGAAGACGAAGCAGAGGACCAGGATCGCGCCGGTGCCCGTGAGCTCGATGGGCGGCACGTTGAACGCGAGGATGTAGGCCACGCCGATGACCGTCCCCGGAATCGCGAAGGAGAGCATCGTGCCGAACTCGAACAGGCCCCGGCCCGCGAACCGCTGCCGCGCGAGCAGGTATGCGGTCAGCACGCCGATCGCGGCGGTGATGGGGGCCGAGATGGCGGCGATCTGGATCGTGGTCCAGAAGGAGTCCCACGCCGATCCCGTGAAGTGGAGGCCGCCCGACGCCGCGCGCTCGACGCCGAAGCCCGTCACGAAGTACTCGAGGGTCGGCGTGTAGTCCCGCCCCATGGCCCGCACGAACCCCCCGACGATGATGACGGCATAGATCACGAGCGCCAGGATCCCCCACGGCAGGGCGAGCGCGTAGCAGCCCCAGCGGAGAGGCGCGGGGAGCGGCACGGGAAGGCCGGCGTCCCCCTTCCCGGTGACCGTGGTGTAGGCCACCCGACCGAGCCACCGCTGCTGCGCGTAGAACGCCCCCAGCGTGAAGGCGAGCAGCACGATGGCGAGCACGGCCGCGCGGCCCTGATCGTGCGCCGCCCCCACCACGGCGAAGAAGATCTGGATGGACAGGAGCTCGTAATTGCCCGACAGCACCAGCGGATTGCCGAAATCGGCCATGCTCTCCACGAATCCGAGCAGGAACGCGTTCGCGACTCCGGGCCTGAGGAGCGGCCACGTCACCGTCCGGAACGTCGTCCAGCGGCTCGCGCGGAGCGTCTGTGCCGCCTCCTCGAGCGACGGGCTGATCCCCTGCACGACGCCGATCAGGACCAGAAACGCGATCGGCGCGAACGCGAGGAGCTGGGCGATCAGCACTCCCGGCAACCCGTAGATCCAGCGCGTCCGCGGGATCCCGAACCAGTCCGAGAGCAGGGCCGTGACAGCCCCCGACCGGCCGAAGAGGAGGATCAGCGCGAGACCAATCACGAACGGCGGCGTGATGATCGGGAGCACGGACAGCGCGCGCAGAAGAGGCTTGGCGGGAAACGCCGTGCGGGTGGCGATGAGGGCAAAGGCCAGGCCGAGAACCGTCGTGCCGGCTCCGACGAGGACCGCGAGAAACAGCGTGTTCCAGGCCACGCCGCACCGGAGCGGGCCGGAGAGGCAGTCGAGGCCCCAGATCGACCGGTTCGTGAGCTTGTGGAGAAAGACCATCGGCGCGAGCGCGCCACCTTCGTCGCGCACCGCGCTCGAGAGCACCGTGACGACCGGCCAGAAGACGAAGACCACCACGAGGCCGACGACGAGACCGATCGTGCTGGTCAGGAAGGCGTCGCCCTTCATGAACCCCCATGCCGCCAGACCGTGGCAGAGCAGCACCAGGCACGCCAGGCAGAGAAGGAGCGCC
>CAVVOZ010000025.1:0-288411 GCA_963749975.1 uncultured Candidatus Rokubacteria bacterium
GCCCGCGCCGAGGGCCGCGTGGCGGTGGGGACCACCTTCGAGCTCGCGCTCACGCAGGAGCAGCAGCCGGCCACGCGACTGGGATGTTCCGGGAGCTGGTCGCCGAGCACTCGCGCAGCTCCGGCGGAGCGGCGTCGATCGCGCAGCGCGGCCGCCGCGTCGACGATCCGGATCCGGGCCCGGCTGGCCACTCGGCGCTCGGGGTCGCGCGACGTCGCAGCGGCACCGCACTGCACCAGCCTCGGCGTGGGCGTGGGGCTGCGGGCGTGACTGTAACCTGGGTCTAGCGCCGCCCCCGCCGGCGCCGCCAGTACGGAATAGTGCACGATCCGAGAGGAGATCGGCGATGAACCGACCGCGCGTGATGGAGATGGGCGTCGTCGTCGTCCTGGCCGGGGCCCTCGTGACCGGCAGCGCCGGCGCAGTCCCCGACCCCGCCCGCCGGGAGCGCCAGCCCGCCCCGATGGGGCCCGGGATTATGCCACCATCCGATGTCCCCGGTCGAATGCCCCACGGCCCGATGATGCCGAGCGGGGCCCGGCAGCCCTCCGGCCGGCGCCGACCTTACCGGGGCAGGACGCCTTCGGCGCCATCGCGGAGATCGTCGGATCCTGGATGCGGAACCGCAGACCGACTGGAGCCAAGTGGACCTCGAGCGGCTCCGTCGAGCACCTGATCGACATGAACGAGGTCGTGCTCCGGGCCGCGGTGAAGACGAAGCCGGTGTCGGGCGGGCTGGTGATGGACGTGACCGGCGCCGGCCGGACGGAGCCGGCGATCGAGAGGATGGTGATCCCGCATGCGGCGGAGCTCGATCAGATGCCGGGACTCGCAGCGGAGACCGAACGGATCCGGTGGCGTGCGACTGACCGTGAGGCGCGGAACGCCGAAGACGCCAAGGCCGTCGCGCGCGTGCGTGGGCTGGGGTTCATCGGCCTGCTGACGCTTGGGCGGCACCACCAGCCCCACCACCTCGCCATAGCTCGTGGCCAGGCGCTGCCCGGGCACCGCCGTTAGCGCCTTGTCGTCGACGGCGAGGATGCGGAGACCCTGAACACCTCGCGGTGACGCGCGACGCGATCAGGCCATCAGGCCGCCGAGGATCGGCGCCGAGGATCATCGGTCCCACCTGCGCCGCGACCAGCGCGGCCCGCCGGCTGCCGCGATGGCGCCGATCAAGGGCATGCCCGTGAGGACCGTCGCGAGGACGAAGAGCAGCGCGCCGACGACGAACGCGGGCACGAGCGCCGCGACGATGGCCGGGCGACGCCGCCCGCCTTCCGACCCCCGATCACGCCGCCCAGGAGCGGCCCGACGAAGGGAGCCAGAAGAGCAGGAGGGAGATCACCAGCATCCAGAAGGCGGCGCCGACGATGCTGTTGCGCCCGGCGTCGCTCATGGTCGCTCCCTTCGGGTTCGTGGCGGCCCGCCTTGCGGCTCGGGGGCGCCGCCTCGCGCCCGGAGCCGTGCCACCTCGGGGTGACGGAAGCAGTCGACGACGTGATCGTTCACCAGGCCGGCGGCCTGCATGAAGGCGTAGCAGATGGTCGAGCCGACGAACGTGAAGCCGCGGTCCCGGAGGGCCCGGCTGAGCGCGTCCGACTCCGGTGTGCGCGGCGGGACGTCCCTCAGGCTCCGCCAGGTGTTCTGGCGCGGCGCTCCACCGACGAAGCCCCAGACGAAGCGGTCGAAGGTCCCGAGCTCCGGACGGAGCGCGAGGAAGGCGCGGGCGTTCTGGACCGTGCCCCGGATCTTGAGTCGGTTCCGGACGATGCCAGGGTCGGCGAGGAGCGAGCGGACCTTGGCCGCCCCATAGCTAGCGACCTTCCGGGGGGCGAAGCGGTCGAAGGCGCGCCGGTACGCCGCGCGCTTGCGGAGGATCGTGATCCAGGCGAGGCCCGCCTGCGCGCCCTCGAGGACAGGAGCTCGAAGAGACGCCGGTCGTCGTGGAGCGGCACGCCCCACTCGCGGTCGTGATACGCGCGATAGAGGGGATCGGTCGCGCCCCAGGCGCATCGAACGCGATCGGTCGGGTCGGGCGGGGAGCGGCGTGCCATGGCGTGCTATTATGCAGCTACACCAATGGCTCGCGGTGGGCGGGGTAGGTCTGTCGCCGGCCGTGTCCTGGCCGGCTTCGTCCTGGGGCTCGCGCTGGTCACGGCGGCCGGGGCGGAGACGGTCTCCACACTCGAGATCGACGGCGTCATCAGCCCCGTCACGGTTCGCCTGGTCTCCACGGCGATCGAGCGGGCGCGGGCCGACGGCGCCGCGGCACTGGTGATCCTCCTCGACACCCCCGGCGGGCTCGAGCGATCGATGCGCTCGATCGTCCGTGAGATGCTGAACTCCCCGGTGCCGGTGATCGTCTACGTGGCCCCCACCGGTGCCCGCGCGGCGTCGGCCGGCGCCTTCATCACGATCGCCGCCCACGTCGCCGCCATGGCGCCGGCCACCAACATCGGCGCCGCGCATCCCGTCGCTGCCGGCGGCGGGAGCATGGACAAGGAGTCGATGCGGAAGGTGGAGAACGACGCGGCCGCCTCATCCGGAGCGTGGCGCGCGAGCGCGGGCGCAACCAGGACTGGGCGGAGAAGGCGGTGCGCTCCAGCGTGTCGGCCACCGAGCAGGAGGCGCTCAAGCTCGGGATCATCGACCTGGTCGCCGAGAGCCTCCCCAGCCTCCTGGAGAAGGTCGACGGCCGGCAGGTGAAGACGTCCCGGGGGGCGGTCACTCTCCACACGCGCGGGGCGACGGTCCAGGCCATCGCCGTCGGGTGGCGCGACCGGTTCCTCGCGCTCATCACCGACCCGAACATCGCCTACATCCTGCTCATGCTCGGCATGCTGGGTCTCTTCTTCGAGCTCGCGAACCCGGGTGTCATCCTTCCGGCGCCATCGGCGGCATCTCGCTCATCCTCGCGTTCTTCGCCTTCCAGAGCCTGCCGATCAACTGGGCGGGACTCCTTCTCATCCTCTTCGGGATCGTGCTCCTGATCGCCGAGATCAAGGTCGTGAGCCACGGCGTCCTCACGATCGGCGGGATCATCGCGATCCTGCTCGGCTCGATGATGCTGGTGAACACGCCGGAGCTGCCGCTCCGCGTCGCGTGGACGGTGATCATCCCGGTGGTGGCGCTGACGGCGGGCATCTTCGTGTTCGCCGTCTCGGCCGGGGTGCGGGCCCAGATGCAGCGTCCCACGACCGGCACGGCGGGGCTGCTCCACGCGACCGGCGTGGCGAAGACGCCGCTCGACCCGGAGGGTCAGGTGCTCGTCCAGGGGGAGCTGTGGACCGCGGTGGCGGACGCCCCGGGCATTCCCGCGGGCGAGCGCGTCCGCGTCGTCGGCGTCGATGGACTCAGGCTTCGGGTGGAGCGCGCGTCCGGCCCGCCGGCCTGACGCTGCCAGGAGGACGCATGGAAACCGCCTTCTACGTCGTGCCGGTCCTGATCCTCGCGCTGTTCATCCTGTCGTCGTCGGTCAAGATCCTGCGCGAGACGAGCGGGCCGTCATCTTCCGGCTGGGGCGCCTCGTCCCCAACAAGGGCCAGCGGCCCGGCGTCATCCTGCTGATCCCCTTCGTCGACAAGATGGTGAAGGTGAGCCTCCGCACGGTCACCCACGACGTGGCCGCCTCAGGACGTCATCACGCGGGACAACGTGTCGATCAAGGTCAACGCCGTAATCTTCTTCCGGGTCATGGACCCGCGTCAGGCCGTCGTCCAGGTGGAGGACTACCTCTACGCGACGTCGCAGATCGCGCAGACGACGCTCCGGAGCGTGCTCGGGCAGGTGGAGCTGGACGACCTCCTCGCCTCGCGCGAGCAGGTCAACCAGCGGCTGCAGCGAATCATCGACCAGCACACGGACCCCTGGGGCGTGAAGGTGACGGCCGTCGAGGTCAAGCACGTCGACCTCCCGCAGGACATGCAGCGGGCGATGTCGAAGCAGGCCGAGGCCGAGCGCGAGCGGCGGGCGAAGGTCATCAACGCGGAGGGCGAGTACCAGGCGGCGGAGAAGCTGGCCCAGGCGGCGATGGTCCTGGCCCAGACCCCCATCGCGGTCCAGCTCCGGTTCCTCCAGACGATGCGCGAGGTCGCCTCGCGAGCGAAGCACGACGACATTCTTCCCATCCCCATCGACCTCTTCACGCCGTTCCTGAAGGGCATCGCGGGAGCGGACGCTCCGAAGCTCTGACCGCTTCATCCGGAGCGCTGGGCCCGCCAGGGCCAGAAGAGGATTCCGGCGCAGACGGAGCGATTGCGCGAGGCGACGTGCCCTTGTCCGCCGCCGCGATCGCGCTCGGGGCGCTGCTCCTATTCGGGATCCAGCCGATCGTCGCCAAGCGGCTCCTGCCGTGGTTCGGCGGATCGGCGGCGGTGTGGATCACCTGCCTCGTCTTCTTCCAGACGGCGCTGCTCGCCGGTTACCTCTACGCGCACGCGCTCAACCGACGGCTCTCGGCGCGAGCGCAGTCCGCCGTCCACCTCGGCCCTGCTCCTGAGCCTGCCCGCGCTAGCCTGCTCCTCTGATGTCGAGCCCGCCCGCGCGCCTGGACGGCGCCCCGATGCTGGGCGTCCTGCGCCTCCTCGCGGTGACCATCGGCCTCCCGTACGTGCTGCTCGCCAGCACGAGCCCGCTCCTCCAGGCCTGGCTGGCGCGGCGGCCCGGCGCCGCCCTGCCGTACCGGCTCTACGCCCTGTCGAACCTTGGCTCGCTCGTGGCGCTCCTCGGCTATCCCGTCCTCGTCGAGCCGTTCGTCCCCTGGCACCGCCAGGCGCTCGGCTGGGCGGTGGCCTACGCGGACTTCGCCTGCTCTCGGCCGCGCCGCGCTGCGCGCGGCCAGGGGGACTGCGTCGATACCGTCCGCGGCGCCCACGCGGGACGATGCGGGGGAGGCCCCGCCGCACCGAGCCGGGCCGAGCGGAGTCTCTGGACCGGGCTGGCCGCCTGCGGGACCCTGCTCCTGCTGGCGGTGACGGCGCACATCACCCAGCAGATCGTGCCGGCGCCGCTCCTGTGGGTCGTCCCGCTCGGGGCGTACCTGCTGACCTTCGTGGTCTGCTTCGAGTGGCCGCGGCTCTACTGGAGGCCGCTCTGGATCGGCCTGCTCCCGATCGCGCTCGTGGGCATCGCGTACCTGACGAGACAGGGGATCAACCAGCTCGCCGTGACGTGGCGGGTCGCCCTCTTCGTCGCCGGGCTGTTCGCCTGCTGCATGGTGTGCCATGGCGAGATCGCACGGCGCCGTCCGGGCGGGCGCCATCTCACGGCGTACTACCTCCTGATCGCGCTCGGCGGCGCGGTGGGGGGTCTGTTCGCGGGGGTGGCGGCGCCGCTCCTGTTCCGTCACCTGGTCGAGCTCCCGCTGGGCCTCATCCTGACCGGGCTGCTCGGGATGCTGGTGAGCCTCCAGGCCCTCTGGCCGAGGCTCGGGCGCCACGGGCGCCTCGTGGTGGTCGCCGTGCTCCCCTTCGCGCTCGGGCTGTACGCCACGTACGTCGTCGAAGGTGCCCGGGCCAGCACGCGAGCGTACCGGGTCGTGGTCCGGAGCTTCTACGGCCAGCTCGAGGTGCAGGACGACGGGGAGCCGGGGGACGAGACTGCCTCGCGCACGCTCGTCCACGGCGGGATCATCCACGGCATCCAGTGGCGGGACGCCGCGCGGCGGCGATACCCGACGACCTACTACTGCGAGACGTCCGGCGTGGGCCGCGCCATCGCCCTCCTGCCGACGGATCGAGGGCGACGGGTCGGCGTCGTGGGCCTGGGAGCGGGCACCCTCGCCGTCTTCGGGCGTCCCGGCGACGTGTACCGGATCTACGAGATCAACCCGCTGGTGATCCAGCTCGCCGGGACCGAGTTCACGTACCTCCGGGAATCGGCGGCCGAGGTCGCCGTCCTGCTCGGCGACGCCCGGCGGCGGCTCGAAGAGGAGCCGCCCCAGGCGTTCGATCTCCTCGCCGTCGATGCGTTCTCGGGCGATTCCGTCCCCGCGCACCTCCTGACCCAGGAGGCGCTGGCGCTCTACGCGCGCCACCTGGCCCCAGGGGGAATTCTCGCCGTCCACGTCTCGAACCGATTCGTGGACTTCGATCCGGTCCTGGCCGCCGGAGCGCAGGCCCTCGGGCGCCCGGCGATCAACGTGCTCGGCGACCCATCCGAAGCCCGACGCTGCTACCACTCGCAGTGGATTCTCATCCCGCCGAGGGAGGGCCAGGCTCAATACTCGGCGCTCTGGCAGTTCGGCGCTCCGCTGGAGCCCAGGCCGGGATTCCGCCTGTGGACCGACGACCTCTGGAGCTTCTACCCCGTGCTTCTCGGCAAGGGTCACCGCTGACGCCGTTGCGGTTCGGGCGGCTCAGCCCGGGAGAGCGCTGGAATCGCACTCTTTTCGCCGCGCGCCACCGACGCACCACAAATCCCTGTGCTGACAGGCGATTCGCGCACCATCCTCCAGGCGGTTGACGGCCTTGCCGAGCGGGTCATCCCCAACCTGAGAACAGCGTCGAACCCCGAGTGTTACTGGTCGGACCTGGAGGCCTTATGGAAAACCACAACAGGGGGGCGCTGAGTCTTGCGGCCACGGTGACCGACTCCGTGGAGCAAAGCTGGCCCCGGTGACGCTCGCGCTGCGGATGGCGGCGGCGCTGGCGCTGGAGCTGTGAGCCGTCGAGGGTCCCGGCTACTCGTTGTCGACGGTCACCAGCCCGGCGTACTGGACTTCGCGCGCCAGGTCGTCCGGGGTCAGGACGTGCTCGATGCGCGGCGGCTCATAGGGTGGGGGGATCGAGGGCGTCTCGGCCATGCGACGGTCCTCCGAGCGTGGGGTGGTCACGGGGGCAGGCTATCACGGTGTCGCGGCTCGGGCGAAGAGGAGAGACTGATGCGGAGCGTGTACCAGGCGAGGTCCGTCTGGTAGCTCAAGTACCGGGCGAACCACCGGCTCATCCGCGAGTCGAGCGGCTCGACGCAAGGAAGCCGACCCGAAGAGTCTCCTCAAGCGGCGCGACGGGGGGGGCCGGCCGGTGGTCCCCTGCGTCGAGAAGGTCACCTCGGCCAGTCTCGTCGACGGGCGGAAGGCGGTGTACGAGGCGAAGGGGCTCGCCTCACGCTCAGCCTCGCCCACACCGTCACGTCGGCGGCTGTCACGTGGACCGGCGCGCCGAGGTCCGAACACGTCTGCATCACGGCTCGCCAGGCGGCCAAGGCCGCCAACGCGACGATCAATCCTGAGCTCGCCGCGCTCAAGGACGCGTATGCCCTCGCGCTGGCAGCGGTGGTCGACGAATGGGCACAGTGGACGAAATCCAGCGCGCCGTGTATCGTAACTCCGCGCGGGGGGTTAGCTCAGCCCGGGAGAGCGCTGGAATCGCACTCCAGAGGCCGAGGGTTCGAATCCCTTACCCTCCACCACTTGTGACGCCGCCCCCGGGGCGGCGTTTCTTCATCGTGACGGGCGGTTCCGGGGTGATCCTGGGGCCGCCCGTTACCGTCTGTATGGTGCCCACCGATGCCCACCGATGCCGGGGAATGTGGCAAAGACGGAGCAAAGACAACTCCGAGTACGGGCGTGGGGAGCCGGCTCCCGTAGGCCAGGCGAGCGCGCTGGGCGCTACCGGGCTAAGGCGACCGGCGGCGAGGCGCCGCGCGCCGTCGGGCCGACTTTTGGCCACGGCGCTCCCGGGCGCGCTGAGCGGCTGAGCACGCCTCGCTGCGGTAGACTTGCCGGCGCTTCGTGATGAACGCGCGGTCGGGAGCCCTGGCTGCTCCCCGACCATCCGGCAGCGCACGTTGCGGCAGAACCGCAGCCGGTAGCGCTCGCGCCAAAGCTCCCGGAGCGCCGTCAGGGTTTGGTGCTGGAAGCCTTCGGGCCACTTGAGCGCCCACGTGAAGAGCGTCTCGATGACGACCCCAATGACGTGGCGGAAGATGGCCCATCTCGGCTTCGAACCGGTACGGGAAACCCGGTTCCCTGGCGGCGCGGTCTCGGGCCGCTTCTACCGCATTCCTGTCAACCGGTTCGCGGGGGGCTGACGCGGGTCGGGACACCCCGCGTGCCGCCTCAGCGGCGACTCGTCGGGTTGCCCGGACGGGCCCACGATGCTGCGTAGCCGTCAGAAAGATGGTCACCGAGGCAGTTCGACCAACGTCGGAGCCGGCGCGGTGGGCCACCCTCCCTCAGACAGGGGGCTCTGGCGGATGACCGCCCCGCGTTTCACCGCCGGGTCCAGGTCTAGGCTCCAGAGGTCAAGACCCCATGCCCCGCTCTTGCTCGCAGAGGTAGAAGCACTCGACGTGCAGTCGCATGGGTGGCCGGCCCGCAGCGAGGGGCATCCCCTCGATCACCAGCTCGCCCTTGGCCATGACCCTATCGCAGGCGTCACAGGTTTCGCCGTGACCGGGCCTGCCCCAGACTCGGGGGATGCTCTGGCGCGGCAGCCGACCGTCCGAGAGCTTCTCACGAATGAGCTGAAGGGCTTGCGGGTGCATAGAGATCACCTAGTCGGGTGCAGCCCGCGTGCCCGGACTCGTCCTCGGCCAGGTTCCGGCAAAGGATCATGGATTCAGCGATGCCTCCCCGCGTCCGCCAAGAAATCACCGCAGGGCGCGAGGGCAAATGCCCCTCCGCCGCAGGTCAAATGACCGAGCAACCGTCTGGCGCCGAAGGCGGGGGCTTGGTAGGGTCAGAACGGTCTCCAGCCGGGTCCCGGCGGAACCGGCACCGCTCTGGCCTCCGAGACGACGGAAGGATCCTATGAGGCTCGCCCGGCTCGCAGCCCCCGCCACCTTCGGCCCTGGCCTTCGTCGTCGCGCCGCTCGCTGTCGAGGCACAGACGCCGCAGCGAGTCTTCCGAATCGGGATGCTGAGTATGGCGGCCCGGCCTCCCGATATCTCAACGTACCCTCCGGGGTTCATCTCAGGACTACGAGCCCTCAGGTGGGTCGAGGGTCAGCACTACGTGCTGGAATACCGGTTTGCCGACGGAAGAGCCCGGTTGCCCGTCCTCGCTGCCGAACTAGTGGCTCTTCCCGTGGACGTGATCGTCGCTGTTTCGACTCCCACGGCGCTGGCCGCCAAGGCGGACGATCGGCGAATTCCCGAGCTATATGAACGTTGGTGGACTGCTCTACTACGGACCGAAGCCCGGGCAGGGTGTCGCGAGCACCGCGAGTCGGCAAGATTCTGCGAGGTGCCAAGCCAGCCGACCTGCCCGTCGAGCAACCCACGAAGTTCGAGCTGGTCATCAACCGTGCGTCCAGAGAAAGCTGACGTGTTCAGCGGGAGTCAGTCCCGCCGGGGTAAGAGCCAGAGCCCCGTAACGCGGATGGCAGCGTGGAGGGGAACCGAGACGCTGAAGCCCATCGACCAAGCCCTCGGAAGGAGGGTGAGTGAGTCCCCGGGCCGTAACGAAAGTGAACGCAGAGGTGGCCCAGAAAGACTACAGCCCCGGAGGCCGAGCCCCATGGTTGAGAGGCGAAGGCCGCATGGCCCGTCGCAGCTGGCCGACGCGGCGGGACACTCCGGCGGGGTGAGAGCGACGGCACGGTGACGAGGACACGTCGAGCGACTGGAGAAGCCCTCCTCGCCCCACCGCGAAAGCGGCGGAGCCATGTCCAAGCTATAACCAGTGTCCCTGGGAAGTGGGCGGACGGCGAGAGGGTGGCGGACGGGTTCGCAGTAGCGGGGAAGCGGGGTAATGCCCGTGGAGCGAAGGGGCCCGACTGGTCGGCACGTCCTCCGACAACATGGGAGGCAGGGGCGCCATGACAGCGGCGCCCATCAGTCTGCAAGACCTGAGGCGGAGGATCTACGTCAAGGCGAAGGCCGAGAAGCACTGGCGGTTCTGGGGCCTGTACGTCCATGTGGGCAAGCTGGAGACTCTGCGCGCGGCCTATGCGATGGCCAAAGAGAACAACGGCGCCCCGGGCATCGATGGGGTGACGTTCGAGGCGATCGAGGACGCGGGCGTCGAAGGGTTTCTGGTGCAGCTCCGGGACGAACTGGTCACACGCACCTATCGGCCACTGCGGAACCGGCGCGTCGAGATTCCGAAGGGCGAGGGCAAGGTCCGCGTCCTGGGGATTCCGGCAATTCGGGACCGGGTGGTCCAAGGGGCGCTCAAACTCATCGTGGAACCGATCTTCGAGGCGGACTTTCACGACGGGTCGTATGGGTATCGACCGAAGCGGACAGCCGCGCAGGCGGTCGACCGGGTGGCCGAGGCGATCGTGCGGAACAAGACGCGGGTGATCGATCTGGATTTGGCGGCCTTCTTCGACAGCGTGCGGCACGACATGCTGCTGGCGAAGGTGGCCCGGCGGGTCCAGGACGTCGAAATCCTGCACGTGTTGAAGCTGATCCTGAAAGCCTCCGGCAAGCGAGGAGTGCCTCAGGGCGGGGTGATTTCGCCCCTTCTCAGCAACGTGTACCTCACCGAGGTGGACGCGATGCTGGAGCGGGCGAAGGCCGTGGCACGGACCGGCGCACATGGGTACGTGGAGTACGCGCGCTGGGCCGACGACCTGGTGGTCCTCGTGAACAACGATCACCGGCAAGACTGGCTGGTGGAGGCGATACCCCGGCGACTCCGAGAAGAGTTCGCCAAGCTCGACCTGCAAGTGAACGAGGGGAAGAGTCGGATCGTGGACCTGAGTCGGGGGGAGAGCTTCGGATTCTTGGGCTTTGACTTCCGGCGCGTCCGCTCGCTGCGGGGGCGCTGGCGGCCGCAGTACATGCCGCAGCTGGCGAAGCGAACGGCGGTGCTGCGGAAGCTCAAGGCGGTGTTCCGGCGCTACGTCTCATGCTCGGTGGCGCGGGTGATCGCGGAGATCAATCCGATCCTCCGAGGGTGGGCCAACTACTTCCGGATCGGGCACGCGAGTCGGTGCTTTGGCTTCGTGCGCTGGTGGGTCGAGAAGCGGGTGCGGCGCCACATGATGCGGGCGAGGAATCGACGGGGCTTCGGCTGGACGAGGTGGAGTACGGCCTGGCTCTACGCCACGCTCGGGCTCTATGCGAACTACCGAGTGCGGTATGTGCCCCGGCCGGACAGTGCTCCCAGCCGATAGGTCGCATAACCCATGACGCGAAGCGATCAGGAAAGCCCGGTGCCGGAAATCGGCACGCCGGGTTTGATGCGGCGGGGGCTGGAAACGGGCCGACAGGTACCGCGCCAGTCCTCGACCCTACTGATATGGAAGGACCGGCGTCAAGCGGTGGCGTGAGGTCCGGACTTCTGGTCCGGGTGTCCAGTGTGTGGGACACAGTCCCGAGGGGGGCGGCGCCGAGACGATGAGGCGGCTTCGACGACGAATCACCCTGATATGCGCGGGTTGCCCCGAAGGGCCGAGCCGCATGACCGTGGTTCGTCGGGAGCTGCCTCCGTCTCAGGGAGCGCGAGTCGCCGGAGAGGGCGTCGCAGAGGTTGAGTCGAGGGCTCTCCAATCGTGCCTGCATCGTCCTGGCGCCGCCCGTCCTCGGGAAGCTCATGCAACTCTCAGTGGGGGAACGCGGGCCATTGCCTACGCCGCGACTCCCTGGGGGTCGACCCGGGTCATCACCGCCCAGAGAAAGCCGAGCAGTTCCCGGGCGACCGCGACGACCGCGATGGGCGCCCGTTTGCCATGCCCGACGAGGTGCCGGTAGCGCCGATGGAGTCGCTGCTGGGCTTTCCAGGCGTGGGCCACGATCTCTCGGGGCTGGTGCTGGATGCGGAGGGCAATGGCGCGACCGAGGCGGGGACCGTGCCGATAGTGCCAGGCCGCTTCGACGAGGATCCGCCGCACGTGGGCGTTCCCAGCCTTGGTGATCCGGCCCTGGCGGTGGGTGTCGCCCGAGGAGTGCTCACTCGGCACCAGCCCCACGTAGGCCATGAGCTCGCGGGGCGTGCGGAACCGCCGGAAGTCCACGAGCTCGGCGAGGAGAATCATCGCGCCGAGCGTGTCGATGCCGCGGAAGCACCGCAGCCAGCCGACCGGCTCGCGGTACGGGGCGCGCTCGGCGAGGGCCTCGATCTCCCGGTCGAGCTCGGCCAGGCGCACTTGGGCCTGCTCGACGGCGAACAGCGTGGCGTCGAAGGTGCGCTGCAGCTCGGACAGGTCGAACCGCTGCGCCCGGAGCCACGTCCAGTGGGGCTGTCGCCAATGGGTGCCGGTGCGATAGACCCGACCATGCCGGAAGAGGAACTTGACGAGCCGATGGCGCCAGCGCACGACATCCTCGCGGATGTCGTCCCGGCAGCGCAGGAGGTCCCGGACCGCTTCCTCGGCCTCGTTCGGCACATGGATCGGGGTGAGCTCGCCGGCGCGATAGAGCCGGACCAGCTTGGCTGCGTCGCGGCGATCCGTCTTGATCCGCTGCCCAGGGCGTCGCGGCGTCAGGGCTGGGGCGATCACATCGCACGGCACGCCGACGGCCGTGAGCTGCCGGTGCAGGTCGTAGCCGGACACGCCGGCCTCGTAGCAGACGCGGACCGGGCCCTCGCGCATGAGGCGCTCGACGAGCCGGCGGAGGAGCCGCGGCTCGTTCGGGATCTGCCGCAGCTCCGGCTCGCGTTCCCCTGGCCGCAGGATCCCCGCGGTGATCGTCCGCTTGCTGTCATCGAGGGCCACGTAGGTAGTATCCTTCTCCATGACCGGCCTCCTTTCGCCTGTGGCTCTGTTCTTCCCCCAAGGGGAACAACCCACGTATACGCGATAGGTAGGCCGGTCCTTCCATATGGTCTCAAGACCGCGAAGACGCTCGGCCTCACCATCCCGCCCGTCGGTGTTGGCGCGGGCGGATGAGGTGATCCAGTGATCGGGCCGCTCATCCGCTGTCGTCTGGGGTGGACGCTGGTGGCGAGGACGACCGCGTGCGCCTGGTGATGGTCGGAGGCACTCGGAACGTCTGGGTCTGGCTCGAAGCGGAGACGGCGGAGGAGATGGTAGCCTTGCAGGCGTGTGCCGCCCGGGCAGAGTGGACAAACGGACGCGGGGCGGAGGCCATCGCAAGGCTCCGTGCCCTGGCGGAGCGATTAGGTTACCCGGTCAGGGACCCGAATCACCAGGTACGCCCGGTTCCGCCGTGTCTGGTCATCGTACGGCGTGGCGAGGGTGCCCTCTACGAGCGACTGACCACGATCGCGCGGGACAACGTCACGGTGGTCTGGGACCGACGCCAGAGCCAACGCCGGAGTGCGGATCGGCCGGCCGCGGCCGAGCGTCGACGGCAGGACCGGCGGCAGTCGCCGCCGCCCACGTGGGCCACGCTGGGCTTCCTCCTGGTGCAGTTCGAGGATGCGTCCCCATGACCCCGCCCATCTGGCTCGACGCCGCTCGCCGGCCGCGTCCCACGCGAGCCTGCTGGACCTGTGGCCGGGGGCCACGCTCGTCGGCGTCATTCTGGCCATGATCGTCCTCAAGTTGATGGACGTGGGCCGCTCGCGGGGGCGGATGTGACGCCGGAGCGGCCGCGATGGGTGATCGTTGCCGAAGCGGATCGGCCAGAGACGTATCCGGTCCTCCGGCGCAACTTCGCCGGATCGGCCTGGGTCGACGTCGTCGTCGACCGACGCCAGGGGGAGCGACGTCAAGGCAGCCGCAGGCAGGCGCCGACGGGGGAGCGCCGCCTTGCCGGGCGCCGAAGTGTGGACCGGGACCCAGCGCAAGTGCCGCTCTTTCGCTTCGCCCATCAGGGGGACGGCTTTGCGGTCTACGAGGCCACCGCCCCCGTACCGGACCGATGTCCTCAGTGCGGCGCGATGGTGAGCGTGGAGATGCCGCGCTTCGCCGAGCCGCCGGTCCGGCTCGACCTCACCGTGGTGCATGAGCCGATACAGCCAGACCGCGCGCGTCACGTCGTCGACTTACAGACGTTCTCAGCGACCGGGCGAGTGCTGCTCGCCTCGCGGCTGTTCGTGCGGACCCGCACGGAGCCGCCGTGATCCGAGCCGACCAGGTGGCTAACCTGCTGCGGCGGTCCGGGCCGCCCGAGCCGCACTGACGTCCATGGCGATCCGCCGGGTCCAGCGTCCACCCCACCCGATCGCGCTGGCCACGCCGTCCCTGGCGCTCTACGAGGTCGCACTCAGTGCGGTTCCCTCGCGGGTCTGGCGCACCGCCTTTCTCCGGCCCGCTGGTTAGCATTGGGTTTCGTCATTCTCGTTGCCGGGATGATTCACACTGCTGGAATGAACGGACGGGAACCATGAAGCCATTCACCCGGATTGCGGTGGTCGTGTTGTGGCTGATTGCGCTGCTGCAGCTCCTGCGGTTCATCGCGGGCTGGCAGATCACCTTGAACGGGCGCCCGTGCCGCTCTGGCTGAGCGGGCTCGTGGCGGTCGTCGCCGCCGGCTTGGCGATCATGGTCTGGCGGGAACGATCGCGGTAAAGAACCAAGACGCCCCCGCGCGGTGCGCCAACACCGCCGGGGGCTGTTGCGCTGCGCCGCGGATGCAGGCGCTGGAGCTGTGAGGCTAGGTTGGCGGGGAGCCCGCATCTGTTGGCCCCGCGTAGAGGAATTCGCGCTCCAGATCCTCCGGTGTCAGGACGCGTTCGATGCGGGGCGGCTCGTAGGGTGGGGCGATCGGGGGCGTCTCGGCCATGGGGGCGATCCTCCTGGAGGTGGGGTGGTTGGGGGCAGGTTATCACGGCGTCGCGGTTCGGGCGACGAGGGGAGGAGAGACGTCGGAGCTCCGGTCGCGCCAGTGGCGTCACGTTGACCTGGCGGCGGGCTGGATGCGCCTCGAGCCGGAGGAGACGAAGAATCGGGAGGGGCGGCAGTTTCCCCTGGTCCCTGAGCTCCGCACCGTCCTGGCGGCCCAGCGGGCTCGCGTGGAGGCGGTCCAGCGGGAGACCGGCCGCGTGGTGCCGTGGGTGTTCTGCCGCGACGACGGCGCCCCGGTCGGCGACTTCAGGATGAGAACATGAAAAAGCCGGGCGCGAGCCAAGGCCAGTCGGCATCGGAGCTCATCTCGAAAAGAATCGCCGAACTCGGGGACTGGCGCGGGGAAACCCTCAGCAGAATGCGCAAGCTCATCAAGGAAGCAGACCCGGACGTCGTCGAGGAGTGGAAGTGGATGGGCACTCCGATTTGGTCGCACGACGGCATCATCTGCACTGGCGAATCCTACAAGAATGTCGTGAAGCTTACCTTCGCCAAGGGCGCGTCTCTGAAGGATCCGGCCCGTCTCTTCAACTCGAGTCTCGACGGAAACGCACGCCGCGCGATCGACATCCACGAAGGAGAAGAAGTTGACGAGTCCGCCTTCAAGGCGCTCGTTCGCCAAGCGGTCGCCCTCAACAGTTCTGGCAAGTCGAAACCTTCGAAGAAAGCGAAGTCCTAGAAGCAATCGCACTCCAGAGGCCGAGGGTTCGAATCCCCGACCCTCTACCATCGAAAACACCAAGGCCCTCAAGGGGTTAGTCGCGCCCTTGGGGCCTTCGTGTGTGAGGCTGTTCGCCAGTACCACTTCCGGGGCGGCGTCACTGGATGATCTCGTCTGCGCGCTGCAGCAGCGACTGCGGGATTGCGAGCCGGAGCGCCTTCGCGGTCTTGATGACGAACTCGAACCTCGTCGGCTGCTCGATGGGGAGATCGCCAGGCTTCGCGCCATTGAGAATCCGGTCCACGTAGCTCCCGACGCGCCGGTAGAGATCCGCCTGATGTGCCCAGTAGGACATGAGGCCGCCGGCGTCCGTGAACGACCGCGTACCGTACATGGCGGGCAGGCGATACTTGGCCGCGAGGTCTGCCAGCTGGGTTCGATGAAAGAAGCACAGCGGGTCTGCCACGCGGCACCCCTGACGTCGACACGGCCCGCGGTACGCCGACCTTGGCGTGCACCGGCTGGCCATCCAGCCGCACACGATGGAGGGATCCGCCATGGATGAGCTGATCACGCGGGTTGGCGGGACGCTCGTCGGGCGGGTCTGATCGGCCGGCTCCCGGCGGGGCGGGGCAGGGCGCCGACGCGCGTCACTCGCCCAGACGCGAGCGCATCTGACAGGCCAGAACGTCCGCGTGGGGGCGCACTCGAGCGCGCGGGGGCGCCCTGTCCGGGAAAATCAGATGCCACTGTGGCATGGTATTTCCGGCACGGCGCGCCCGCCTCCGCCAGGAGCGGCTGCCGGATCGTCTCCCGGAAGTGCCCAAGTCGGATGATCCGGCTGGTGACCGTGGGGGGGGGGCGAGTTGCCGCTGCTCGGGGGCCGATGCCCGGACATGGCCCTCGAGCTCCACGGCCCCAGTCTTTGTGTCTAGGCCGCGTTCGACTCGAGAATCTTGACCTCGACCATGTCGTGTCCCAACTCCTGGGCCACGAGGTACGCGGCGTACTCGTCGTACATCACGAGCGCGCCGCTCGCGTCGCGGTAGACGTGCCACACCATTGCTCCCGCCAAGACGCGCTGGACGATGGCCGCGTGGAGCGAGGGCTCCTCACGGAGCGATGCGCGGACGCGATGGAGGGTCTGAGGGTGATGCACCCGGAGCGACGCCAGCGCGACCGTGGTCCGAATGACGGCCACGGTTCCTTGAATCAGGCCGACCTCGAGCGCCACCAGACGCTCATCGCCAGGTGAGTTGAGATGGGCTGGCGCCCCAGGGTTCTTGGCGGCACTTCTTCTCGGCGCCCGATGCTGAAAGTTCTGAGGTTGACGCCTCCGACGCATAAGATCCTTCTTTCCATGAGGGTCATTCCAGCAGCGCGGTCACTGGCACACCGAGGGCTTTGGCCAGCGCGCTGATCGTGGTCAGGGACGAATCCTGCTCTCCCGCTTCCAGCTTGTTCACGTATTCGCGGGTCAGGCCTGGACCTCCTTGGTCAGGGCCGAGATGAGGCCCGAAACCGGGCCCGTCTCGGCTAGGGCTTGGGAGCGCGCTCCTGGAGTACGACCAAGGCGGTCGACAGCTCGACGGCCGTCCATTCGAGGTCCTCGATCGGGACCGACAGGGTCGGCCGTACCGCGACGGGCCCGGTGCGGGCGAGCCGCTCCAGCATCTCCTGGGCATCGCGGACCGCGTTGAGGACCCGGCGCAGGCGATCCACGGCGGCGGCGTGTCGCGAGAGGGGCGGTGGCGTGGACGCGAGTCGAACGAAGCGGGTGGTCAGCGGCATTTGGCAGCCTCCACACGCGCCCCGAGGGTCGGAGCGCCATGCGAACGGAGGGGAGTACCCGAGCCAAATACCATGGGGGCCGTGACGTCCGGAACGTCTACCCCGCGACCCCGTGGAAGGCACCTCCCAGTGTACGCTCAAACGGAGATGTCGGCACCCCAGGCCGTGACACCTCGAGCTCCGCGGTCACTCATAAGTCTGGGTTACCCTCCGAGACCTGTCAGATCAGAAGTCAGGGTTACCAGGGGCCGGGGAGCGAGGGAGCCGCATGAGGGCGCGGGGCGTGGGTGTCGGGGGCGGTGAGGAGATCGGATCGGCGGGCCCGGGTGGCGGCGCGGGCCGCTGGGTGCCCGTAGGAGCGCGAGTTGGGCGCGAGGCCATATCGGGCTATCCCCCTGCCGAGGTGTTTTCCGGGCTGGTGGGTGGGACCGCCAAGGTCCAGAGGCGCTCCAAGGCGGCCTCGAGCTGACGGCGAAGATGCAGCGGGTTCAGGCGCTGATACACCGCCTCGAGCTCCTGCCGACGCCGGGTGGAGAGCACGCCCGTCGCCCCGAGCCGCTGATACGGGGTGCGGGCGCGATCGTACACGCGATGCACGCGCGGGCCACGGCGCTCCTTGCGCACGAGCTGCTGGACCGGTTGGAAGAAGTTGATGTGCAGGCGCGCGAGGTCATACACGCGAGCGAGCTGGGCATAGGCGGCCTTGGAGGCGTAGCGATCATAGCCGATGAGGGGGCGGACGATGGCGCCGTTCTTCTGCTCGACATGGGCACTGTCGTTCTTCTGGTACGGGCGACTGCGGGTGAAGGTGATGCCCTCGCGCTGGCACCAGGCATACAGGTCGTGGTTGATGAACTCGGAGCCGTTGTCGCTGTCCAGGCCGCGCAGGGGGATCGGCAGGCGCTGGCGGACGTGGTGAATGGCGGTGCCGACCCGTTTCTGGCCCTTGCCCCAGACGGCTTGGAGGTCGACCCACGTGGTCGCGACATCGACGGCGCAGAGGGTGTAGAGGTAGAAGCCCTGGTGGTGGGGCCGCAGTGGGCGACCAGGTCCAGTTCGAGGAAGCCGGGCTGGGCGTCGGTCCACTCGGCGAAGGTGCGGACGGGGATCTGGTGCTTGAGCCAGGCGCCGGGGCGGGTCGTCGTGAGACCCCGGTGCGGCAGGGTGCGCCGAAAGGGCGCCAAGAGGCGGGCGAGGGTGGCGGGGCTGACCTGGCGCAGGTGCTTGTCGACTTCGGGCGTGACCCCCACGTCGCCACTCCGGGTCAGGCGATCGAGCAGCTCGGGGAGGAAGGGGTGCCAGCGGTGCGGGCCGATGTGGCCCGTGGCCTCGGAGAGGAGCTGGGCCGCGGCGGCCACGGCGGGGCCGTATCGGCGCGGGCGGCCCGAGCGGGGGCGACTCGTGGCCGGGCGCAGCGGGCGCCGCAGCAGGCGGATGGCCGCCTTGCGATGCAGGCCCGGTGACCGCCACCACCTCGTTCAGCAGCCGGTGCTTCTCCGCCCGCGGGGCGCGCAGGTAGCGCTCCCGCTGCACGGCGGCATACTCCCGCAGACTGGCTCGGGTCACGGTCACCTCCTGGCTGGGGTTGGTAACCGTGACTTTTGATGGAGCCCCCTCCGTTCGGTAACCGAAATTTTGATCCGATGCGGCCTCTGGCGCCCATCGCCGGCTTGCTGTAGGGTCGGGCGCGATCGCCCGCAGTCAGTTCTCCCGAGGCGGGCACCTCGCCACGTGCCAGACGACGGAGGACTTCAATGAGGCTCGCCCAGCTCACGACCCTCACCGGCCTCGCCCTCGTCGGGTGTCTGCTACAGCCGTTCGTCGGGCCGGCCGTCGGCGAGGTGGATGTGGCCGCGTCCCTGACCGGACGCTGGGAAGGGGCGGCGGAGGTCCCGAGCCCCCAGTACCTGCCGACGCGGGTGCTGCTCATCAAGAACGTCGCTCGGGACGCGACGGCGCAGGGGATCGCCAAGTGGAAGGCGGACGGCGCCTACGGGGTCACGGCCGACAAGGTCGGCCGCGTCGACCTCGTCATCACGGTGGTGGAGCCCATGGTCACGGTCGAGTTCACGACGCCCTTGGCCCTCCACGCGACGCTGAAGCTCGTGAAGCCGAACGTGCTCGAGGGCACCCTCTCCGCCGGCGGCGGCGGGCGCGCCTATCGGATACACCTGGAGCGGCGCGAGTAACCGCGCACCGGATGGCCCCGCCGATCTGGCCCGACGCCACCGGTTGGCCGCGCCCCCCGCGGGCTTGCTGGACGTGCGGCTGGCCGCGACGTCGTGCCGATGCGCCTCCGGGCCGGCGACACGCGGCGCTCCTGTCCTTCCGCGGTCGCCCGGCCGCATCGTTCCAGGCGTGATCGTCCATCTCGTCGACGGGACCTTCGAGCTGTTCCGCTACTTCCTCTCGCCGGCGGCCGCGTTCGGCCGGAGCACTCCCGAGGAGCTGCGAGGGGTGCGCGGCGTGGTCGCGTCCATGCTGGGGATGCTCGAGGAGGGGGCGACGCACGTGGGCGTGGCCACCGACCACGTCATCGAGTCGTTTCGCAACGCGCTCTGGCCCGGCTACAAGACGGGCGAGGGCATCGACCCGGTGCTCTACGCGCAGTTCGCGCCGCTGGAGGAGGCCCTGCGCGCCCTCGGCGTGGTCGTCTGGCCCATGGTCGAGTTCGAGGCCGACGATGCGCTGGCCGCGGCGGCCGCCATGGCCGCGGCCGATCCGCGGGTCGAGCAGGTGCTGGTGTGCACGCCGGACAAGGACCTGGCGCAATGCGTGCGAGGCGACCGGGTCGTGCAGCTGGACCGGCGCACTGGCGAGCGACGCGACGAGGCGGGGGTGCGCCGGAAGTTCGGCGTTCCACCCGCGTCGATTCCCGATTGGCTCGCGCTGGTGGGCGACAGCGCCGACGGCTACCCCGGTCTTCCCGGCTGGGGGAAGACGTCCGCGGCGACGGTGCTCGCTCGCTATCAACACATCGAGCGTATTCCGACGCTCGCCACCGAGTGGGACGTGTCCGTGCGTGGCGCCGCGCGCCTGGCCGCGACCCTCGCGGAACAGCGCGATCGCGCGCTGCTGTTCCGGGAGCTGGCCACGCTGCGCACCGATGCGCCCATCGGCACCGACGTGGACGCGCTGCGCTGGACCGGGCCGCGCTCCGAGTTCAAGGGATGGTCCGAGCGCCTCGGCTCGGCCGAGCTTCACGAGCGCGCTTCTGTGCTGGCGGCCGGGCGCGCGGCCAGCACGCGTTGAGCCAAATCCTCGCGACCGAGCCGGACGCCTTACGCCCCTGCGATTAACCGTGGGCCGACGGTCTCGTGGGCGGCCTTCGGAGACCTCCTGATGACCAGACCCACTTCGACCGGCAAGCTCCTCCCGATCGACATGCTCCTAGGCGCCGTTGCAGCCTCCGCACACACTGAAGTCACAAGTGTGTGCTCCCGAACACGTCCACGTCTGCGGATCGCAGCGAGTATTGCGGCTGTTACACGTGCAGCCAGCAGGTTGACCGTTGACCGTGCGGCAAGTGCTGCTTCCGGTGATGGTTACCACCGGTGGTCCCACGGTCGGCTCGCCACCATCCCCGCCGCCACCGCAGCCTGCCAGCATGACGAGAGACAGCCAAACCGCAAGACCGGAGGCGACCAGTTGGACGACCATCCCACAGAGGCGTGTCATGGGCGTATCTCCTTTCCCGAGACGGCGCCGGTAGGTCGACTCGCGGACCACGGTCTCGCGAGCCCGTAGCCGAATGGGTCCAGGGCCCGGTCGAGGATGCGACTGAACATTGCGCATCCTCTGAGGTCGCGTCCTTCAACTCTCACCCACGTCCTGACACGATCCAGGACCTCGCTGCCAGCAGGCATCTGCAGGTGTCCGCCGCCCTCAACTTCGTGTGAGAGCATGGTCACAAGGACCTGGTGCATGAACGTGGCCACGCGTAGCCGCGCGTCCGGGCGGAACACGGACATGAGATCGCTGTCAGGAGCGAGGCGTCGCGACCCCAGTGGGGCGGCGACGGGGCAGCTGCCGGCGCCGAAGCTCGCCGCGTCGGGCGTTTCCACGAGCGAGAGCCGCCGAAGCCCGCCTGGCGTGGGTGTTGCACCAAGGCGCTAGAAGCGCGGCCGCCGCTCTGCCGGCGACCTGAAATCTCAGGGAGGTGGACCATGGGTAGAGGCTGGCTGTATCCAAGTGTTATCGCGGTAGTCCTGGTGGTGGGCGTTCCAGGCGCGGCCGTCGCCCAGGAGAAGTCGAAGCTCTCGGATCAGCTGATCGAGCAGCTCGCGACGGGACTCACGCGGATTGCCGAAGCCGGGAGTGCCCGGATGGCTGCCTACTTCACCGCGGAGCCCACACCCGAGGTCCGGGCGTATCTCGAGGGCCAGGGCGTCGAGGTCATCGTCGCCGCTGCCGCCGCGCCGGCCCCGGCCGGGCCGCCGCCCGGCAGCCCGATGCCGCCGGCGCCGGGCTTCACCACGATGCCGGCGCCCGGCTCCGCTCCCGGCCCTTACGGGATGATGGGCATGCGGGTGCCCGAATCGAAGAAGATGATCCAGGATTTCCTCACGGGCGTGCGCGAGCTGGCAGCGAGCCTGCCGGCGGACAGCCCGCTCGCGATCGACGTATTCACGGTGGACCTGCCCGGGGGCAGCATCACGTTCCGGCTGCGGTAGGAAGACCTGGCGACTCGGGGCGTCGTGAAGAGAGGGAGATCGGACATGAAGCGAGTGATCGTCGCGGTGATTGTGCTGGCCCTCGCCTCGCTCGTCCTGGCACCCGTGCCCGCCCAGGCCAACGGCCGTTTCTGGGGGGCGTTCGTGGCCGGAGGCCTCGCAGGGGTGATCATCGGCGGGGCGCTGGCCGCACCGCAGTACGTGCCGCCGACCGTGGTCTACCCGTACCCGCCATACGCGCAGCCCCCGGGCTACTACGCCGCGCCGCCGCCCGGGTACGCGCCCGGCTACCCGGGCGCCGGACCCGTCTACATCCCGCCGCAGTGGGTATGGAACGGCTATCAGTGGGTGTGGCAGCCGGGCTACTGGCGATACTAGGCGGAGCGTGACGGCTCCGCCTCCCTGCTAGCGCAGCGTCAGGTGAGCCGTTTCCTGGAGGCAAGTATCGGAAACGCAGTCTGCGTTTCTTCGCGACCTGACAGGTCGCTGCGGGCCCGCGTCTTGGGCGGAGGGCGAAGAGCATGAGACCCAACCGTCAGGCATCCCGCGCGGCCGCGCAGCCCGGGTCACGTGCGCGGCGCCGCGCGTCGCCGCCGCCCGGCCCGCACCGGCGCCCGCGGCTCGGTTGGCAGACGGTGTCGCCTGGCGAAGCCGTCACGCCTCCTGAGCTGGAGGGCGATACCGTTGCCGTGCTGGTGCGTCTTCTCGAATGGGCCGCTCCCGCGGGTGTGGACTTCGAGTCGGCGCTGCGCCGCGCTCGCACAGTCGAGGCCGAGCGCCTCCAGAAACCTGCGCGATGAGTTGCATGGTGCCGTGGCTCGGCAGTCCGGCGGAACCCGGCGGCGGCTGATCGAGGGCCCCCTGCGCCGCCTGGGCGGCGATTCGACCGGTCCACCCTCTGGCCACTTGCTCGCCACCGAGCGTCCAGGAGTGAGCGAGCGTTTCGGGATGTCGCCGGTTCCACAAAGGGCGTAGTACCGTTCTCTCGATGGCCCTGGACGACGAGCGCTGCTGCTTCTGCCGACGCGCCGTGCTGGTCGGGGAATGGCCTGCCCGCCCGGGCTGGCTGGAGATCGAGTGCCCCGTCTGCGGTCTCTATCGAGTGGAACGACAGTTCTGGATCACCGCCCACTACAAGAAGGCGAGAGAGCCGGTTCTGTATCGACGGCTGGCCCGCTGGCTCGAGGAGTCCCGGGACCGCGCCCAGCCGCCGGAGATCCCGTTCGAGGGCTGGGAGCGGGTCGCGGGGTCGCATCCGGGCGCGTGAACCCGTTCCACCTCTCCGGGACGCGGGTGCGGGCGGTCAGCCTCGCGTGATGCGGGCGCCGAGGGCCCTCAAGCGCTCGTCGATCCGCTCGTAGCCGCGGTCGATCTGGCGCGTGTTGCGGATGAGGGAGGTCCCGCGCGCGCAGAGAGCGGCGGCCAGGAGCGCCATGCCCGCGCGGATGTCGGGCGACACCATCGTCGCTCCGTGGAGCCGGCTCGGCCCGGCCACCACCGCCCGGTGCGGGTCACACAGGACGACCCGCGCTCCCATGTCGATCAGCCGATCCACGAAGAACAGGCGGCTCTCGAAGAGCTTCTCGTGGATGAGCACGGTGCCCGCGCACTGGGTGGCCAGGACGAGCGCCATGGGTGTGAGGTCGGCGGGGAAGCCCGGCCAGGGGGCGTCGTCGACGGTGGGGATGGCGCCGCCGAGGTCGTCGGACACCGCCAGCCGCTGGCCGCCCGGTACCACGAGGACCGTGCCCTCCAGCTGCGTCTCCAGGCCGAGCCGTGCGAAGACGAGCCGGATCATCCGCAGGTGCTCGGGCGCCACGTCGAGGACGCGCAGCTCGCCGCCCGTCATGGCGGCCAGCGCGACGAACGAGCCGATCTCGATGTGGTCGGGCCCGATCCGGTGGGTGGCGGGCGCGAGCGCCTCCACGCCCTCGATCTCGAGGGCGTTCGTCCCGATGCCCCGGATCTTCGCGCCCATCGCGTTCAGCGCGTGGCAGAGGCCCTGGACGTGAGGCTCGCAGGCCGCGTTGAGAAGCCGCGTTCTCCCGCGCGCGAGCACGGCGGCCATCACCGCGTTCTCGGTGGCGGTCACGCTCGCCTCGTCCAGGAACACCTCGGCGCCCTTGAAGCGCCCGGGCAGTGTCAGGCGGTAGACGTTGTCACCCAGCTCGATCTCGGCGCCGAGCTGGCGGAGCGCGAGGACGTGGGTATCGATGCGCCGCCGGCCGATCTGGTCGCCGCCGGGGCGGGGGAGCACCGCCTCGCCCCGGCGCGCCAGGAGCGGCGCGGCGAGCAGAAAGGACCCGCGAATGCGCGACGCGAGGGCCGGGTCCGGCGCGCCGCTCGCGAGCCCGGAGGCGTCGATCCGGACCGTCCGCTCTCCCACCAGCGCGATGCCTGCCCCCAGACCGCGCACCGCCTCCAGCAGGGTCTCCACGTCGCCGATCTGGGGGAGGTTGTCGAGGACGACCGGTCCTGACACGAGCAGCGACGCCGCGATCACGGGGAGGGCCTCGTTCTTGTTGCCGGCCGGCCGGAGCGCGCCCTGGATGGGACGCCCGCCCTCGACGGTGAACTGATCGCCGGGCAGCGGCTCGACGAAGAGTGCCACGGATCCCATGCTACCCGGAGAACCCGCCCGGACAGGTCAACAACCTTGCGGAACTCCTCAGCGCGTCTTCTCGCGTGTCTCTCGGGACCCGCGGACCTCGTGGCGGCTGTCCTCCTGCACCGGCGTGAGCGCGGCACAGCCTGTGTTGAGCGCACGAGCGGTGTTGGGCGGGGTGGCGGACCCTGAAGCCCGTCTGGTGCCCGGGGCCGCCTTCCTGTAGGGTCGGGCGAGGGGACTCCCCGCCACGGCCGCGCGGGATGGGCGGGGCCCGACGGATCACGGGCGAGATCATCGAGTGATGATCGGTTCGAGGTGACGATGAGACCGGCAGGACGGTACCGGTTCACGCTCTTCTGGGCCTCGGTGCTGGTCGGTCTTGGCGTTGGTGTCATGGCGATGGGTGTCGTCTGCGCGGGCCTGCTCTTGCTCCTGCCCGATCGGATTCCGGTCCCGTATCCGTGGCCACGCCTCCTGGCGGCGGCCGTCGCGGTGGTCGGAGGCCTGCTCGTGGGTGCGCCGCTGATCATGATCGGTCAGCTGGTGCAGGTCTTCCTCGACCAGCGCCGGCTCCTGGGCCGCATTCACCACCGGCTCCGTCGCTGGGAGGACGAGCGGGAGTCGGAGCGGACCCACCCCATGCGCGGCCCCGTCCGGCCGCCGTGACTCCTGGCGCGGTCGATCGCACCGGGCCAGGGGGGATCGCGCCCGTGCCGCGGGGTCGCCCGGGGACCACTCGGTTATCGTGGTCGGCGGTCCCGATCAGACCCTCCCGGGCTTGCCTTCGGGGTGTCCGCGACCGACCCCGGGCGTCAGGGGCAGCTTCCGGCTGAGGTGGTCCCGGGGAAGGGCCCCCTCGAGGAGCCTCGTGGTCGCCGAAGGTGCTGCCCGGTGGAGCCCGATTCCTGCCTTCCAGGCTAGGACAGGTGTCCGGGGCTTCCGTGCTAGGCTATCCCCCATGATTCCGCACGGTTCGGCGCCGTGGTCTCTCTCCGGGGGTTCCCGGGGCTGACGATGGCGAGCCCCGGCGCGGCTCCGGCGAAGGGCAAGCCGCGTGAGGGTGGAGCCACCGGCTCCCTCCGGCGCGCATTCATCGGCGCTGCCCTCGCGACTTCCATCCCGTTCCTGCTCCTCATCGCCTACCTGATCTGGGGACAGATCAGCCGCGAGCACAGCCGGGTCGAGCGCGAAGCGTTCGCCCAGGCCAGCCTCCTCAGCGCCCAGGTGGAGAAGCACTTCGGGGCGCGCATCGAGGCGCTCACCGGAGCCGCGAGTCTACTCGGGGCGGGCGGGGCGAGTCCCTCGGCCGGCGAGGCCCAGGGACGGCGGCTCCGGCAGGCGTTCCCGGACGTCGACCGCGCCGTCCTGATCGACGAGCTGGGGGTGGCCGCGGCCTCGGTTCCGGCCCTCGCCGAGGGCAAGCGTCTCGCGGTCGGTGACCAGGAGTGGTTCAAGCGGGCGGCGACGTCGACGGATCCGTTCGTCGGCGCCCCCTGGCGAGCCGGTCCGGAGATCCTGGTGGGGATCTACGCGCCGGTGCGGACCACCGAGGGACAGCTCCGGGGCGTCCTCGCGCTCGATCTCCTGCTCAAGCGCGTCCAGGATCTCCTGGCCCAGGCGAAGCTCTCCCCGGGGACCGCGGCCGCGCTCGTGACGGACCGGGGTGTCGTCGTCGCGCGCCAGCCGGCGCTCTTCCTGATGGCCAACGTCTCCGGGCTTGCCGGGTACGGTGACCTCCTGTCGCGGGGCGGCACGGGTGAGGCCGTCTTCGAGGACGGGGAGTCGCGCATTGCCGGCGCGGTCCGGATCCGTCCCCAGGGCTGGACTCTCGTCGTCGGGGTTCCGTCGGCCGAGGTCACGCGCGAGACCCGGAGCCAGCTCCTCCTCGTCGGCGGCGGGGGCCTGGCGCTCACGGCGCTGGCGATCCTTGCCGGGGTTCGGCTGGCTGGCCGCCAGGCCGAAGGGTTCGGGCGGCTTCGTCAGGCGATGGGGCGGCTCGAGACCGGGGACTTGCCGGCCACGCTGCCGGTCACCGTGGGCGGCGAGGCGGGCGCTCTCACGGATAGCTTCAACCGGATGCTGAGCTGGCTCCGTGGAAAGCTCCGGGAATACGAGGTCGTGACTCAGCTGGACGACGCAGCCGGTCGCGTGGTGACCGGGGACCGCTCGGGGGACGCGGCATTTGTCGGCCTCCTTCGCCGGGTGGTCGGGGGCGTCGGGGCGGACGTCGGAGTTCTCGTCCTGCCGGACGAGTCCGGCCTGGTGGCGCGGGCCGCGGTGGGCTTTCACGGGACCCAGGTCGAGGGCAGCCGTCTCCGGAGAGGCCAGGGACTGGCGGGAGCCGTCATGTCCGCGCGCGAGACCATGGTCGTGGCCGACGTGGAGGCGGACTACCGGGTCGAGGAGCCGTATCTCAAGGACGGAAGCATCCGCTCCATGGCCGCCTTCCCCCTCCTGGCCGGCGACGAGCTGCTGGGAGTGGTCGCGGTCGGGTATCGCACGGCCCATGCGTTTCCCCCGGACGAGGTGGCGCGGCTCGAGGCGATCGTGCGCCGGACGGCCCAGGCCATCGAGCGCGCGCAGGCCCTCGACTCGGTGCAGCGCAGCACCCAGGGTCTCGAGGCGCAGATCGCCCAGCAGATGGAGGCGCTCCAGAAGGCCGCGGTCGAACAGGCGGAGGCCAACCGCCAGACGCAGGAGGCGCGAAAGCAGGCGCGGGAGATGGAGCAGCGCATGAAGCTCCAGGCCGCGCAGGCGCCGCAGGTCAAGGAGGTCATCGTCGAGCGCGAGGTCGTGCGCCAGGACCCGGCGAGCGAGCAGGCCGCGCGATTCCGCGGGGAGATGCAGAAGACGGTCAGCGAGGAGCTGCGCGCCCCGCTCACCGCGCTCCTCGACCTTCCGCGGCTCCTGGTCGACGGGCTCCAGAAGCCGCTCGGCGACACCGAGCGGGGCCAGCTCGAGATCCTGCAGGAGCGCGGGCAGGAGATCCTGGAGCTGATCGAGGGCCTCACGGCGCTGAGCGGGCTCCAGGCCGGCGGGCTCAAGCTCACCAAGGCTTCGACGGATGTGCCCACGCTCGTCCAGCGGGTGGTCCGCACGCTCCAGCCCCGCGCCGCGGCGAAGGGGAACCGGATCGAGACGGACATCAAGCCCGGGGTGGCGCCCGTCGTCACGGACTCGCGCCGGGTCGAGCAGGTCCTCGGGAATCTGATCCTGTCGGCCGTCAAGTACACCGAGGTCGGGGAGATCCGCGTGACCTGCTACCAGCGCGACCGCGAGGTCGTCATGACGGTGGCCGACGACGGCGTCGGCTTCACCCAGGAGGAGCAGGGCCGGATCTTCCGGCCGTTCTGTCCGGTCGGCCCGCGGGACGGCCGGACGCTCCCCGGCACGGGCCTCCTCCTGACGGTGGCCGAGCGGCTCGTCATCGCGCTCGGTGGCAAGATCAAGATGGAGAGCGAGCCGGACCGCGGCTCGTGGGTCACCGTCACGCTGCCGGTGCAGGGATGAGGGCATGAAGCGACCGTCTCGTCGCCCTCATGAGAGCATGAGCCCGTCCACGCGCAGTCCTTCCACCCTCGGGCACGTGCTGATCGTCGACGACGACCTCCTGGTCCGGGAGACGATGCGGGACTACATCGATCACCTCGGCTACGCGGTGCGCGACGTGGGATCCGCGGAGGAGGCGCTCAGGGAGATCGCCAAGGAGGCGCCGGACCTGGTGCTGCTCGACGTCCGGATGCCGAGGATCACCGGGATCGACCTGTGCCGGCAGCTCAAGAGCGACCCGATGACGCACCTGATTCCCGTGGTTCTCCTGACCGCCGAGCGCGAGCTGGACTCGCGGGTGGCGGGGCTCGCGGCGGGCGCGGACGACTACTTCACGAAGCCCGTCCACCCGCGGGAGCTGGACGCGCGTCTCCGATCGCTCATCCGCCTGAAGCGCGTCCTCGAGGAGCTGGAGGAAGCCGAGAGCCTGATCACGAGCCTCGCGCTCACGATCGAGGCGCGGGATCCCTACACGGCCGGCCACTGCGTGCGGCTGGCGGCCTGGGCGATGGCCTTCGGCGAGCGTCTCGGGCTCAGCGAGGAGGAGCAGAAGGCGCTGCGCCTGGGAGGGTTCCTGCACGATCTCGGCAAGATCGCGGTGCCCGACGGCGTCCTCCTCAAGGCCGGCCCGCTCAGCGCGGAAGAGCGGCGGCTCATGGAGGAGCATCCGGCCGCGGGCGACCGGCTCGTCGTGCCCATGCGGACGCTCGGCCTCGTGCGCCCCATCATCCGGCACCACCACGAGCGGTGGGATGGGCATGGGTACCCGGACCGGCTGGGCGGGGAGGAGGTGCCGCTCCTCGCGCGTCTCATGGCGATCGTCGACGTCTACGACGCGCTCTGCACGCAGCGCCCGTACAAGGGTCCGTTCGGCGAGGAGGAAGCGCTCAAGAGCCTCCGCGAGGGAGCCCGGACCGGGCAGTTCGACCCGGAGATGGTCCGCGTGTTCCTGGAGCTCCGGCAGGCCTCGACGGACCTCCGCCGCTGAGCCTCCGTCCGCGCTGATGGCCGACTGCGTCTTCTGCGAGATCGTCGCCGGCCGGAACCCCGCGACGATCGAGTACCAGGACGACGAGATCCTCGCGTTCCACGACATCTACCCGAAGGCGCCGGTCCACCTCCTGATCATCCCGAAGCGCCACATCGAGTCCGTGATGGCGCTCTCTCCGGAGGACGCGCCGCTCGTCGGCCGCATGGTCCTGGCCGCGAAGCGGATCGGAGAGGCGCGAGGCCTGGCCGAGCGCGGCTACCGGCTCGCCATCCACTCCGGACCCGAGGGAGGTCAGGTCGTGTACCATCTCCACCTTCACTTCCAGGCCGGTCGCCGCGACGAGCGGAAGGTCGAGCGGCGATGACGCCACAGGCCGCCGCAGGCCCTTCACGCGGCAGGCCGTCGCGTCAGGCGCCCAATCAGCTCGAGCGCGGAGCGAGGGAAGCGCCGTGAGCCCACAGGCCGAAGGCCGTCCGATCAGTTCCCGGCCCGAGCGGGTCCGCCTCGCGAACGGCCTCACGGCGGTGCTCCAGCCCCACGATGCGGCCGAGGTCGCGGCGGTGCAGCTCTGGGTCCGCGCCGGAGCGCGCGACGAGGGCCCGGACGAGGCGGGGCTCTCTCACTTCATCGAGCACCTGCTCTTCAAGGGGACACCCACGCGGGGACCCGGCGTGATCGACCAGACGATCTCCGGCCTCGGGGGCGAGATGAACGCCGCGACCTCCCAGGACTGGACCTACTTTCACGTCGTCCTGCCCGCCGGGCGCCTCGACACCGCGCTGGACATCCTGGCCGACGCGGCGCAGCACGCCGCGTTCGACCCGGTCGAGGTCGAGCGCGAGCGCCACGTGGTGCTGGAGGAGATCCGGCGCGCCGAGGACACGCCCAGCGCCGCCCTCTGGCGGGTGCTGGCCCGCGGGCACTTCGGCGAGCACGCGTACGGTCGGCCGGTCCTCGGCTCCGCCGAGTCCATCGCGGGAGTGCCCCGCGAGAAGATCGTCGACTACTATCGCCGCTCCTACGTGCCGAACAACGCGACGGTGGTGGTGGCGGGCAGCATGCCGGCGGAGCGGAGCCTCGACGCCGTGCGTGAGGCGTTCGGGAGCTGGGCCCCGGGCCCGCTTCCGGAGCGGCCGCGGCGGGCTCCCGCGCCGCCGCGCGCCCCGCGGCGGATCCAGGAATCGAAGACGCTTCACCAGACGTACCTCGGGTTCGCGTGGGCCGGCGTCATTCCGCCCGATCCGGACGTCTATGCCCTCGACCTCGTGACGACCGTGCTGGGCCAGGGACGGTCGTCGCGGCTGGTGCAGGCGCTCCGGGAGCGGCTCGGGCTCGTGTCGGGGATCGGGAGCAGCTTCTACCTCCAGCACGACGCGGGGATGATCGCGATCACCGCCCGGACGACGACGGCGCGCTACGCGGAGATCGAGGCGGCGGTCCTGGCGGAGGTGGGGCGCCTGTCCGAGGAGCTCGTCACGGAGGCGGAGTTCACGCGGGCGATGACGTCGGTGGAGGCGGAGCACGCGTTCAGCGGAGAGACGGCGGAAGGCGCCGCCTACACGCTCGGCACGGCGGACACCGTGTGGACGCTCGAGTTCGAGCTGGGCTACGTCGACGCCGTCCGGCGGGTGACGCGCGAGGCCATGCGCGAGGCCGCCCGGCGTCACCTTCGGCCCGATCGCTTCACGGGCGCCGTCATCGGCGCCGCGGCTGCCGGGGGAGGCGAGTGAGCGCCGACCAGGGACACCCGAAGCCCGGCGCGCCGCCGCGGGAGCCGGGGCTCCGCCCGGAGTCGAGCCGTCCGGCCGCGGCCGACCTCGGTCCGGTCACGCGTCTCGTCCTTCCCAACGGCCTGACGGTGCTGGTGCGCGAGAACCGGGGCGCCCCGGTCGTCGCCGTGACCCTCCTGTCCCGGCGCGGTGCGGCGGACGAGGCGCCGGAGCTGAACGGGGTGACGGCCCTCCTCGGGCGCGTGCTCCTCAAGGGGACGCGGGCGCGAACCGCCGTCGAGGTCGCGAGCGCCGCCGAGGACGCCGGGGGCGGGCATCGAGAGCGGGGCCGATCAGGAGTACGGCGAGCTGCGGACCTGGGGTCTCGCGCGACACTGGCCCCGCCTCCTCGCGCTGCTCCACGAGGTGGCCACCGAGCCGCGCCTCGCGGACGACGAGATCGAGCGGGAGCGCGGGGTGCTCCTGGCCCAGATCCGTGGTCTCGAGGACCAGCCCGCCCAGGTCGCCAACCGCGTCCTCGCGCGGGCGCTCTTCGGCCCGCGGGGGTACGGGTTGCCGACGAGCGGAGAGGAGGCGACGGTCGCGCGGATCACGCGGGCGAGCCTGCTCGAGCGGTTCGGGGAGGCATACACGGCCGACCGGCTCGTGCTCGCCGTGTCCGGGGCGGTGACCGCCGACGACGTGCTCGGCGAGGTGGGACGGCTCTTCGAAGGGCTCCGGCGCGGCGGGCCGGTGTCCGCGCCGCCGCCGCCGCCGGAGCGGCCCGTGCGCCTCCGTGAGCACGAGACGTCGCCGACCCAGCAGGCCCACGTCTTGCTCGGCTATCTCGCGCCTCCCGTCGCCGCGCCGGACCACGTCGCCCTCAAGGTCGCGAACGGCGTCCTGGGCGGCGGGATGTCGAGCCGGCTCTTCCGGACCCTCCGGGACGAGGAGGGGCTCGCCTACTCCGTGGGGTCTGCCTACCCCACCCGGCGGGGCGCCGGCCGCGTCGTGCTTCACATCGGGACGGCGCCGGAGAACGTGGCGGCGGCCGAGGCCGGCCTCCGGCGAGAGGTCGATCGCCTGTCCGGCGAGCCGGTGCCCGAGGACGAGCTCGCGCGCACGAAGGCCTACCTCTCCGGATCCTTCGTGCTGGACCGCCGGACGAACGGCCGCCAGAGCTTCTATCTGGCGTTCTACGAGGTGATGGGGGTGGGCGCCGAGTACGTGCTGCGCTACCCGAGCCTCCTCGAGGCGGTCGGCGCGACCGACGTGCTGCGCTCGCGCGCGCCGCCATCTCGTCGAGCCGGCGGCGGTGGTGGTCGGCCCGGCTTGAGAGCCGGCAGGCGCCGTGCTGCCGCTCAAGGACAACGTTCCGACCCGCTCCTTCCCGGCCGTCTCGGTCGCCCTGATCGCCGTCAACGTCGTCATCTATCTCTACGAGTTCTTTCTGTGGTTCGACCCGGCGACCGCCGGCCGGCCGTCGCTGGGAGCCCAGCTCTACGGGCAGTTCGTGGTCGAGTTCGGCCTGATCCCGTGCCGGTTCGGGGACATCTGCCCGCCGGGGCTCGACACGGTGCTGGCGGGGGCCCCCGCGCCGGCGCTGACCATCTTCACGTCGATGTTCGTCCACGGGGGGCTGCTTCACGTCGGCGGGAACATGCTCTACCTCTGGATCTTCGGCAAGAACGTCGAGGACTCGATGGGGCACGGGCGATTTCTCGTCTTCTACCTCGTGTGCGGGCTGGCGGCGGCGGCCGCGCAGTACGCTCCAGGATCCCGCGTCGGCCATTCCGATGGTGGGCGCGAGCGGCGCGGTCTCGGGGACCCTGGGCGCGTACCTCCTGCTGCACCCGCGCGCGCGGATCTGGACCCTGGTGATCTTCGGCTACTTCGCGCGGATGATCCCGGTGCCCGCCATGGTCGTGCTCGGGTTCTGGGTGGTCCTGCAGTTCGTGAACAGCGTCTTCACGTTCGCCCGGGGTGGCGCCGAGGGGGTCGCGTTCCTGGCCCACCTGGGCGGCTTCGTCGCCGGTCTCGCGCTCATCGGCCTCTTCCGGCGCCCGCGGATCCGCCGCCGGCGACGATGGGCCTGACGTCGGGCGGCCCGCGGACGGGTGCCGCAATCCATCGGCCGTGGCGGCCGATTGGCGGCCGATCGGCGCCGCGGTCAGCTTCCGATCAGCCGGAGGACTGCCGCGGCCTATAATCGGGCGGAGGCAAGGACACGGGTGAAGGCCGGGCTCGATCCGATCAAATTCGGCACGTCCGGGTGGCGCGCGCGGATGGCGGACACCTACACGTTCGCGAACGTGCGGCGTCTCACGCGGGCCATCGCGGACCATCTCAAGGAGACGGGCGAGGCGGAGCACGGTGTCGTCGTCGGGTACGACACGCGCTTTCTCTCCGAGGATTTCGCCGCCGCCGCCGCCGGGACGCTCGCGCAGGCGGGCGTCCGGTGCCGGCTCGCGGTCGCGGCCGTGCCGACGCCGACCGTGGCCCACGCCGTCCTCCATCATCGGGCGGCGGCCGGGATCACGATCACGGCCAGCCACAACCCGGCGCCGGACAACGGACTCAAGCTGTCGGGCTCGACCGGCGGGCCGGCCCTCCCCGAGGTGACCCGGGCGGTCGAGGCGCGGGTCGCGGGCCTGGCCGATCCCGGCGGAATGCCGATCGCGGAGGCGCGGGCGACGGGGCTCGTGGAGCCGGCGGATTTCGCGCCGGCGTATCTCGACCAGTGCCGGCGGATGATCGATCTCGACGCCATCCGCCGGGCTCGCCTTCGCGTGGTGGTGGACGTCATGTACGGGCCCGCGCGAGGCTACCTCGACCGCCTGCTCGGAGAGGCGGGCTGCGAGGTCACCCTCCTCCACGGGACGCGTGACGTCACCTTCGGCGGCCACCCGCCGGAGCCGGCGGAGGAGTACCTCGGCGAGCTGATCGGGACGGTGCGCGAGCAGGGGGCGCACCTCGGTCTCGCCACGGACGGCGACGCCGATCGCTTCGGCGTCGTGGACCGGGACGGGACGGTGCTGGCGCCGAACCCGATCCTGGCGCTCGTGCTGCGGCACCTCCTCGGCCACCGCGGCTGGCGCGGTGGCGTGGCGCGGAGCGTGGCGACGACCCATCTCCTCGATGCGCTGGCGGCCCGTCACGGCTCGGAGCTCCACGAGACGCCCGTCGGCTTCAAGTACCTGGGCGACCTGATCACGCAGGGCCGCGCCATGTTCGGGGGCGAGGAGTCGGGCGGCATGAGCCTCAGAGGGCATCCCCCCGAGAAGGACGGGATCCTCGCCTGCCTCCTGGCGGCGGAGGTCGCGGCGGTGGAAGGCGCGGCGCTCGGCGCCGTGCTGGAGCGGCTCTACGCGGAGGTGGGGCGACTCCTGTCCATCCGCGTGAACGTGCCCCTCTCCGAGGGAGTGCGCCGGGCGTTGCCGGGTCGGATGGCCGCGCCCCCGGCGGTCCTCGGGCCGTGGGCCGTCAAGCGCATCCAGACCACGGACGGGCTCAAGCTTCACCTGGACGGCGGCGCCTGGGTCCTCGTGCGGCCGTCCGGCACCGAGCCCGTGGCGCGGCTCTACGTGGAGGCGCCGGACGCCCGGACCCTCGAGGCGCTGCGGGACGCCGCCCTGCGCCACTTCTTCGCATGAGCCCCGCCGGGACCGCTCGCCCAGCCCGGATTCGCCTGGACGAGCTGCTCGTGACGCAGGGGCTCGCGTCGAGTCGCGCCGAGGCTGCGCGGCTGATCCTCGCCGGGCGGGTGCGGCTGCCGGGCGGGGTGCCCGCGAAGGCCGGCCGGCTCGTGGCGCCTGACACTCCGGTGGAGCAGGTCGCGGCGGCGCCCTTCGTCGGGCGGGGCGGGGAGAAGCTCGCGGCGGCGCTCGAGGCCTTCGACGTGGACGTCCGGGGGCGCGTGTGCCTCGACGTCGGCGCGTCCACGGGCGGGTTCACCGACTGCCTGCTCGGCCGCGGTGCCCTCCGCGTCCACGCGGTGGACGTGGGGCACGGCCAGCTCCACCCCCGCCTCCGCGACGACGCCCGCGTCGTGGTGTGGGAGGGGCTGAACGCGCGCCATCTCGATCCCGCCCGGTTCCCCGATCGCCCGAGCCTCGCCACCGTCGACGTGTCCTTCATCTCGCTCGGCAAGGTTCTGCCCGCCGTGGCCGCGTGCCTCGACGACCCGGCTGAGATCGTCGCCCTCGTGAAGCCCCAGTTCGAGGTCGGCCCCGCTCAGGTGGGCAAGGGAGGCGTGGTCCGAGCCTGGGAGGCGCGCCGGGACGCCGTCCGGGGCGTCGCCGGCGCCGCGCTCGAGATGGGGCTCCGCATCGGGGGCGTGGCCGCTTCGGTGCTCCACGGTCCGAAGGGGAACCGCGAGGTCTTCCTCTATCTCGCGCGCGACCTCGGGCCTCGACCGTCGCTCGCGGGCGCGATCTTCGAGGCGGCTCTCGCCGCGGCCGTCCCGGTCGAGAGCCGTTCGGATGCAGGACGGACAGCTCGGTGAGCGAGACGCAGGGCGAGGGCGGGAGGGGGAGGATGCGGCGCGTCGGAGTGATCGCGCGGCGGGACCGGGCCGAGGCGCGCGATGTGACGCGAGGGCTGGTCCAGTGGCTGACCGCGCACCGGCGGGAGGTCGTGGTCGACAGCGAGACCTCCGGGGCCCTCGGGCTCCCCGGTGTGACGGTGGTGGAGCGGCAGGCTCTCCCCGGCAAGGTCGACCTCATCGTCGTGCTCGGGGGCGACGGAACGCTGCTCGCGGTCGCGCGCCTCGTCGACGGTCTGGACGTGCCCATCCTCGGCGTCAACCTCGGAGGCCTCGGCTTCCTGACGGCGACCACGCTCGAGGCGCTCTTCCCCACGCTCGAGGCAGTCCTCCGAGGGGAATACGCCGCGGAGGAGCGCCTCGTCCTGGTGGCGGGGCTGACGCGGGGCGGCACCCTCCTGGCGGAGCAGCTGGCGCTGAACGACGTCGTGGTGGCGAAGGGGGCCCTCGGCCGGCTGATCGACCTCGACGTGCGCGCCGACGGGCAGCCGATGACGGCCTACCGCGCCGACGGGCTCATCATCGCGACCCCCACCGGCTCGACCGCCTACAACCTCTCGGCGGCCGGGCCGATCCTCTTCCCCACGATGGACGCGGTGGTCCTGACCCCGATCTGCTCGCATACACTGACGAACCGGCCGATCGTGCTGCCGGCGACGATCCGGCTGGAGGTGACCCTCCTGACGGAGGCGCCCGACGTGGTCCTCTCGGTCGACGGCCAGCCGGGCCCGCCGGTGGCGGCGGGGGACGTGGTCCACGTCCGGCAGGCCGGCGCCCGGATCCGCCTGATCCGGGACCCGCGGAAATCCTACTTCGAGGTGCTGCGCACGAAGCTAAAATGGGGCGAACGCTGATCGTTCCGGAGGGCGGGTGCTCAGAGAGCTCAGGGTCCGTAACCTCGCAGTCATCGAGTCGCTGACGGTCCCTTTCGGCCCGGGCCTGAACGTCCTCACGGGCGAGACGGGCGCGGGGAAGTCGATCCTCATCGACGCGCTGACCCTGCTTCTCGGCGAGCGCGCTCAGCCGGCCGAGACGATCCGCGCCGGGGCCGAGAGCGCCACCATCGAGGCGGTGTTCGACGCGCCCCGGAAGAGCCCGGTGGCCACGCTGCTCCAGGAGCACGGCATCACGCTGGAGGACGGCCAGCTCGTGGTGCGCCGGGAGCTCGTGCGCGGGGGCCGCGGGCGGGTGTTCCTGAACGACGCCAACACCACCCTGGCCCTCCTGGAGAGACTCGGCGAGACCCTGGTCGAGGTCCACGGCCAGCACGAGCACCAGGCGCTGCTCCGGCCTGCCCGCCACCTCGACCTGCTGGACGCCTTCGCGGGGCTCGGGATCCTCCGCGACCGCCTGCGCCAGCGTCACGAGGAATGGCGCAGCGCCTCGGCCGAGCTCGACGCCCTCCGCGTGTCGGCTCGCGACCAGGTGGCCCGGACCACCCAGTACCGGGAGACGATGGCGGAGATCGACGCCGCGCGGCTCCGGCCGACCGAGGAGGAGGAGCTTCGCGAGGAGCGCCGGCGGCTCGTGAACGCCGAGCGTCTGGCCGAGGGCGCCACCGGCGCCTACCGGGAGCTCTACGACGATCCCGCCTCGGCCGTCGAGCGGGCGGGGCGCGCGGCGAGCTTGCTCCGTGACCTCGCGCGGATCGACCCGGGGATCCAGCCGACCATTCAGGCGCTCGACACCGCCCTGGTTCACCTGGACGAGACCGCGCGGGCCCTCCGGAGCTACCGCGATGGCGTCGTCTTCGACCCGCCGCGGCTCGAAGCGATCGAGCGGCGGATGGACGAGATCGGGCGCCTCAAGCGGAAGTACGGGGAGAGCGTGGAGGCGGTCCTGACTCTCCGGGCGCGGCTCGAGACCGACTTGGAGGGGCTCGCGCGCGCCGGCGAGGACGAAGGCAAGCTGGTGGAGCGCGTGGAGCGGCTCCGCACCGAGCTGGTCACGCGCGCCACGGACCTCGCCGAGCGGCGCGATCAGGCCGTGGGCCGGCTCGAGACCTCCGTGCTGGCGGAGCTCGCCGCGCTCGATCTCGAGGGCGCGGTGTTCCGGGTGCGGCTGGTCCGGGAGCGGGCTGGCCAGGGGGAGCTCGGGGTCGGTCCCGAGGCGTGGCGGCTCGGTCCCAAGGGCGTCGACCAGGCCGAGTTCCTCTTCTCGGGCAACGCGGGGGAGGATGCCCGGCCGCTCGCCCGCATCGCCTCGGGCGGGGAGCTCTCGCGCACGATGCTCGCCCTCAAGGTCGTGCTCGCGGCGACCGACGCGGTGCCGGTGCTGATCTTCGACGAGGTGGACGTCGGCATCGGGGGCAAGACGGCCGACACCGTCGGCAAGAAGCTCCGCCAGGTCTCGCGGACGCGGCAGGTCCTCTGCGTCACGCACCTGCCGCAGATCGCGGCCTACGCCGACCAGCACTTCCGCGTCGAGAAGCGCGAGGACGACGGGCGCACGGCGACGACGGTCGCCGCCCTCGTCAAGAACGACCGGGTGCGGGAGGTCGCGCGCATGCTCGGAGGGGAGTCCGTCACCGACACGAGCCTCCAGCACGCGCTCGAGCTGATCACCCAGGCTCGGGGGAGGTGAGGGCCGCCCGGCCCCGGCTCCCCGCCGGCCCGGCTTGATCCGGGGGAGTACAATGAGCCCGTCATGATCGACCTGGTCCTCCGCAAGGTCTTCGGATCCAAGCACGAGCGCGACGTCAAGCGCATGCGCCCCCGCGTCGCCGCCATCAACGCCCTCGAGGCCGAGGTCGGCCGCTGGCCGGATGAGGCCTTCCGCCGGCGCGCCGACGAGCTGCGGCAGAAGCTCCAGGAGGGGACCGAGGTCGACGAGATCCTGCCCGAGGTCTTCGCGATGGTGCGGGAGATCGGGCGCCGTCGGCTCGGCATGCGGCACTTCGACGTCCAGCTCATGGGCGGCATGGTGCTCCACGAGGGCAAGATCGCGGAGATGGCCACGGGTGAGGGCAAGACCCTCGTGGCGACCTTGCCCGCGGTGCTGAACGGCCTCACCGGGCGGGGCGTGCACATCATCACGGTGAACGACTACCTCGCGCGCCGCGACGCCCAGTGGATGGGGCCCATCTTCCACCAGCTCGGGCTGTCGGTGTCGGTCATCCAGCACGAGGCGTCGTTCATCTACGACCCGGCCTACGTGCCGGGCGACTCGCGCCTCCTGGGGCTCAGGCCGTGCCAGCGGCGAGAGGCCTACCTCGCCGACATCACCTACGGGACGAACAACGAGTTCGGGTTCGACTACCTGCGCGACAACATGCGCTTCTCGCTCGAGGAGCTGGTCCAGCGGGAGCTTCACTACGCGATCGTCGACGAGGTCGACTCGATCCTGATCGACGAGGCGCGGACGCCGCTGATCATCTCGGGCCCGACGGAGGAGTCGACCGACCTCTACTACAAGGTGGACCGGATCATTCCCCGGCTCACGCGCGCGGCCACCATCACCGAGGGCAAGCTTCACGAGATCGAGGAAGTCCGCCAGGGCGACTACATCGTCGACGAGAAGGCGAAGACGGTCACCCTGACCGAGGCCGGCGTCGCCCGGTGCGAGCAGCTGCTCTCGGTCGGCAACCTCTACGACCCCCAGCACATCGACACGCTCCACCACATCCACCAGGGCCTCCGCGCCCACGCCCTCTTCCAGAAGGACGTGGACTACGTCGCCAAGGACGGCCAGATCGTCATCGTCGACGAGTTCACCGGCCGCCTCATGCCGGGCCGGCGATGGTCGGACGGCCTCCACCAGGCGATCGAGGCGAAGGAAGGGCTCCGGATCCAGCAGGAGAACCAGACCCTCGCCACCATCACCTTCCAGAACTACTTCCGGATGTACGACAAGCTCGCCGGCATGACGGGCACCGCCGACACCGAGGCGGCGGAGTTCGCCAAGATCTACAAGCTGGACGTCACCGTGGTCCCGACCAACCGCGCCCTGGTCCGGGTGAACAACGCGGACGTCGTGTACAAGACCGAGCGCGAGAAGTTCGACGCCGTCGTGCAGGAGATCAAGGATCTGCACGAGAAGGGGCGGCCGATCCTCATCGGGACCGTGTCCATCGAGAAGTCGGAGCGGCTGTCCAAGCTCCTCAAGAAGGGCGGGGTCCCCGACCACCAGGTGCTGAACGCCAAGTACCACGAGAAGGAAGCCGAGATCGTCGCCCAGGCGGGCCGGATGGGGGCGGTGACCATCGCCACCAACATGGCCGGCCGCGGCACGGACATCCTCCTCGGGGGCAATCCGGAGTTCCTCGCCCGGGAGATGATGCGCAAGCGCGGCCAGGACCCGATGACCGCCTCCGAGGAGGAGCGCGCCCGCGCGCAGGAGGAGTCTCGTCGGATCACGGACAAGGAGCACCAGCACGTCGTCGAGCTGGGCGGCCTCCACATCCTCGCCACGGAGCGGCACGAGTCCCGGCGCGTCGACAACCAGCTCCGCGGCCGCTCGGGCCGCCAGGGCGACCCGGGATCCTCCCGCTTCTACCTCTCCCTCGAGGACGATCTCCTGCGGATCTTCGGCTCCGAGCGGATCCAGAAGATCATGGACCGTCTCGGGATGGAGGAAGGGGAGCCGATCGAGCACGGCCTGGTGTCGCGCGCGATCCAGACCGCCCAGAAGCGGGTCGAGGCGCACCACTTCGAGATCCGCAAGCACCTCCTCGAGTACGACGACGTCATGAACAAGCAGCGCGAGGTGGTGTACGGGATGCGCCGCGAGATCCTCCAGGGCGAGAGCCAGGAGGAGACGGTCCGCGAGTGGATGGACGAGACGCTCGACGGCATCGTCGAGACCTACGCGGGCGGTGGCGTGCATCCGGAGGACTGGGATCTCGGCGGGCTGGGGGAGGCCGTGCACCGGCAGTTCGACGTGAAGCTCCCCGCCGACGTGGTGACGCGCGAGGTCGCGTCGCGCGAGACGCTACGCGAGGTCCTGGGGGAGGCCGTGCAGGCCCGGTACGCCGCCCGCGAGGCGGAGCTGTCGACGGACCTGCTGCGGACGCTCGAGCGGTGGGTCATGCTCCACGTGATCGACAGCCAGTGGAAGGACCACCTCCTGTCCATGGACCACATGAAGGAGGGGATCGGCCTCCGTGGCTACGGGCAGCGCGATCCCCTGACCGAGTACAAGCGGGAGGCCTACGACCTCTTCGAGGAGATGGTCGACCGGGTGCGGACCTCCGTCACCGAGCTCCTCTTCAAGATGCAGGTCGCCCGCGATGCGGTCCCCGAGCCCGCGCCCCGCCCGGTCGCCGTCCCGCCGTCCCGCCCGGCTTCCGCCACTTCCGGGGTCGCGCTGTCACGGGGGGCGCCCGAGCGGCGGCCCGAGGCGGTGCGGAGCGGGCAGAAGGTCGGCCGGAACGATCTCTGCCCGTGCGGCTCCGGCAAGAAGTACAAGAAGTGCTGTCTCGCCAAGGGGGCGTGAGGGTTCCCCTCTCCACCGCCTGAGCCTCGGCCGGGCGGCTGCCCGGGCCGGATTCGCCGCATCAACATGTAGGTGTCGGGACCGCGAAAGCGCCCACCCCTGGTATTTTTTCCTTGGACGGGCCCCGGGGCCGTGCTATCAGTCTTTGACAGTCATGCGGCTCCAGGGAGTGACGCTGTTCGGCTTCAAGTCCTTCGCGGATCGCACCGAGGTGCGCATCCTTCCCGGGATCACCGCCATCGTCGGCCCCAACGGCTGCGGCAAATCGAACATCTCGGACGCGCTCCGGTGGGCGCTCGGCGAGCAGAGCCCCAAGGCCCTCCGCGGCCACCGGATGGAGGACGTGATCTTCCACGGGTCGGCCTCGCGGCGGCCGCTCGGGCTGTCCGAGGTCCTGCTCACGTTCTCCAACGACGGCGAGCTGAGCGTGCCGTGGAGCGAGGTGGGGGTCGGACGGCGCCTCTACCGGGACGGCGAGTCCGAGTACCTCCTCAACAAGACGGTCTGCCGGCTGAAGGACATCCACGATCTCTTCCTGGGCACGGGCGTGAACCCGAAGGCCTACGCGCTGATGGAGCAGGAGCGTCTGGCCCACATCCTCACCGCGAAGCCGCTCGACCGGCGGGTCTTCGTGGAGGAGGCGGCGGGCATCACCCGGTACAAGCTCCAGCGGGCCGAGACGCTCGGCAAGCTGGAGGCGACGCGCCAGAATCTCCTCCGCGTGCGGGACGTGATGGACGAGGTCAAGCGGCAGCTCGGCTCCCTCGAGCGCCAGGCGAAGAAGGCGCAGCAGCACAAGGCGCTCCAGGCCGAGCGGCGGACGATCGAGGTCGCCCTCCTGGCGGCCGAGCATGCCACGCTGACCGGGGAGGAGGAGCGCCTCGGCGGGGAAGAGGCGGCCGAGCGAGCTGCGGGTCGAGGTGGGCCAGACTCGCGTGGCCGCGCTGGGGGCGGCGCTCGAGCTGGCACGCGCCGACGTGATGACGGCCGAGCAGCGGGCGGCCGAGTCGCGACACACGCTCCAGCGCGCGGAGCTCGAGCTCGAGGGGTGCGTGGGACGGGCCGAGCAGCTCCGCCTGGTCGAGCGCGATCTGGGTGCCGAGGTCGACCGGCTCGGCGAGGAGGCGGAGGCCCTCTCGCTCAGGCTGAAGGCGCTCGCCGAGGAGCGGCGCGCCAAGGGCACGCTCCTCGAGGCCATCCGCCGCGACTTCGCGGCCCTCCAGGCGCGGGCGCAGGCCGAAGAGGCGGCGCTCGACGAGCTGCGCGTGCGCCTCCGGGGGGCCCGGGAGGCGGCGGAGACGCTCCGCCACGATCAGGTGGGTCTCGCGGGACACCGGACCGAGCTCGGGCAGATCCTGGGCGCGCTGGACGAGCGGCAGGAGCACCTTCATCGCCGGCTGGATCGCCTCAAGGCGGAGCGCGGCGAGGCCGATGCCGAGCGGGCCCGCATCGAGGCCGCCCGGGGAGTCGCCAGCGCCCGCGTGAGCGCCGCCGCGGCTCGCGTCGCCGCGCTCGAGGTCGAGCTCCGGGATCTGGCGACGGATGCGGGGGCAGCGGCGGCGGAGCGGACTGCGGCCACGGAGGCGGCGGAGACGTGCCGGGTGACCCTTGCGTCTCGGCGGTCGAGCCGGGCCGCGCTGGAGGAGCTCGAGGCCCAGCGGGCCGGCTACGCCCGGGGCGTGCAGGCGGTCTTCGCGGCCGCCGGGGAGGCGCGCCTCCGAGGGGTCGTGGGTACGGTCGCCGACCTCCTCGACGTGCCGCGGGAGCTCGAGCGCGCCGTCGAGGCGGCGCTGGGCGAGCGGCTCCAGTGGGTGGTGATGGAGACGTTCGAGGCCGCCAAGACGGCCCTCGGCTACCTCGGCCGCTCCGGCGGCGGGCAGGCGACGTTCCTGCCGCTCGACTGGCTGAACGGCAGTCCGGAGGCCCACGTCGGCACGGACCCGGGCGTGGTGGGGCTGGCGGAGGCGCTGGTCGCGTCGGGCCATCCGCGCCTGGTCGCCAACCTGCTCGGCTCGGTCGTCGTGGTGCGGGATCTCGGCGCGGCGGAGCGCCTGTACGCCCAGAACGGTCACGGCACGAGCTTCGTGACCGTCGGCGGCGAGCTGCTGAGCCCTCCCGGCGCCCTCGGCGGCGGGCGGGCCGCGGGCGGCGGCGACGCCTCGCTCCTCGCCCGGAAGCGCGCGATCCGCGACCTCGGCGCGGAGATCCTGCGCCTGGAGCTCGAGGTGGAGGAGGCCCAGGAGCGCGGGCGCCGGGCGGAGGCGCGCGTCGCCGCGCTCGACGACACCCAGCGCGCGCGCGCCACCGCGCGGGAGGCCGCCGAGGCCGAGCGGCTGACGGCGTCGAAGGATCTCGAGCAGGTCGTGCGCGAGGCCGAGCGGGTCGGCCTGGCGGCGGAGGCGCTCCGCACGGAGGTCGCCCAGCTCCGCGCGGACGCCGCCGGCGTCGAGACCGAGGCGCGGACCCAGCGCCAGGGGCTCGCCGAGGTCGAGGCGAGGGCGGCGCGCGTGGCGTCCGAGATCGCGGAGCTCCTGGGACGCATCGAGATCGACTCGCAGGACGAGGCTCGGCGCTCGCAGGCGTTCCTGGACGCCCAGGTGGAGCTGGCGGCCCTGGCGGGGCGCATCGACACGATCGAGTCCGACCTCGTGCGGAACCAGGCCGACGAGGGCGAGGCAGAGGAGCGGATCCAGGCTGGGCGAGGAGCGCCTCGCGACGCTCCGGGGCCGCCTGGAGGAGGGCTCGGCGGAGCGCCGCCGGCTCGACGCCCGCGCCGAGGCGGTCCGGGCCGAGCGGGACCAGATCGAGGCCGTCGCTCGGGTCACCGCCGAGACCGTGCGGGAGCGCACGGAAGCGGTCACGCGTGCCGCCGACGACCTCCGCGGCAGCGAGGCCGAGCTCCACCGGGCGACGCGGGCGGTCCAGGAGCACGCCATCCGGCTGGCCGAGCTCCGGGTGAGGCGCCAGGATCTGGAGGCCGACGTGCGGCGCCGCTTCGAGGTGGAGCCGGACGGGCTACGGCTGGCCCACGATCCGGAGCGCGACCTCGAAGAGGCGCGGGCGCGGCTCGAGGCGGTCGCCCAGCGGATCACCGCCCTCGAGCCGGTCAACCTCATCGCGGACGAGGAGTACCGGGAGCTCGACGAGCGTCTCGCGTTTCTCCGGACGCAGCACGACGACCTGTCCTCGTCGATGCGCGACCTGGAGAAGGCGCTTCGCGGGATGACGCGGACCGCGCAGGAGCGGTTCCTCGAGGCGTTCGAGGCCATCAACCGGAACTTCCAGGACCTCTTCACGCGGCTCTTCGAGGGCGGGCGTGCGGAGCTGCGCCTGGTCGAGGCGCCGGAGGGAGGCGACCCGCTCGAGACCGGCATCGAGATGGTCGCTCAGCCACGGGGGAAGCGGCTCCAGGCGATCTCGCTCCTGTCCGGAGGCGAGAAGGCGCTGACCGGCCTCGCGCTGCTCTTCGCGATCTTCTACTACCGGCCGAGTCCCTTCTGTCTCCTCGACGAGGTGGACGCGCCGCTCGACGACGCGAACATCCACCGGTTCACGCGGGTCCTCCGGGAGCTGTCGAGCCAGACCCAGTTCATCGTGATCACCCACAACCGGAAGACCATGGAGGCGGCCGACGTGCTGTACGGCGTCACCATGGAGGAGCCGGGTCTCTCCCGGATCGTCTCCGTCAACCTCGCCTGACCCGACGGCGGGCCGGTGCCGGCCGGCCGTGTCCGTCGTGGCCGCTCAGGGTTAGGGCACGACGATCGTCAGGTTCTTCGTCGCCACGCCCTGGCCGGAAAACCAGGTGACGAGCTCGTGGACCATGTCCCACTGGAGGGTGTAGGTGCCGGCTGAGGGGGGCGCCTGGACGGAGGCCTGCAGGGTAAGGCTGCCGCCCGGGCCCACCGCCGCGGGGAGGATCGTGCGGAGCCCGGCCCAGGTGACGAGGGTGGAGCCCTTGTACCAGTGATAGGCCAGGCGGAAGGCGCTGTTGGCGTCCCAGGTGAGGGAGCCGGTGTTGGTGACGGTGACGGGGACGGTGATCATGGTGCCGGCGCCGATGGCGAAGGTGGAGGCCTGGTAGGTCGCGCCGTAGGGGCGAGTCGGAGCGGCGCCGACGTTGATGGAGACGGCCGCCGGGGTCACGCCCTGGCTGGAAAACCAGGTGACGAGCTCGTGGACCATGTCCCACTGGAGGGTGTAGGTGCCGGCTGAGGGGGGCGCCTGGACGGAGGCCTGCAGGGTAAGGCTGCCGCCCGGGCCCACCGCCGCGGGGAGGATCGTGCGGAGCCCGGCCCAGGTGACGAGGGTGGAGCCCTTGTACCAGTGATAGGCCAGGCGGAAGGCGCTGTTGGCGTCCCAGGTGAGGGAGCCGGTGTTGGTGACGGTGACGGGGACGGTGATCATGGTGCCGGCGCCGATGGCGAAGGTGGAGGCCTGGTAGGTCGCGCCGTAGGGGCGAGTCGGAGCGGCGCCGACGTTGATGGAGACGGCCGCCGGGGTCACGCCCTGGCTGGAAAACCAGGTGACGAGCTCGTGGACCATGTCCCACTGGAGGGTGTAGGTGCCGGCTGAGGGGGGCGCCTGGACGGAGGCCTGCAGGGTAAGGCTGCCGCCCGGGCCCACCGCCGCGGGGAGGATCGTGCGGAGCCCGGCCCAGGTGACGAGGGTGGAGCCCTTGTACCAGTGATAGGCCAGGCGGAAGGCGCTGTTGGCGTCCCAGGTGAGGGAGCCGGTGTTGGTGACGGTGACGGGGACGGTGATCATGGTGCCGGCGCCGATGGCGAAGGTGGAGGCCGGTAGGTCGCGCCGTAAGGCGCGCGAACCAGGCGATACACCGCGCCGCTCAGATCCGCCACGTAGAGCTCGCCTGTTGCGTCCTCGCCGAACGTGCTGATGCTGAGGCTGGTCGACAGCAGGTCGGCCCGACTCCAGGTCCCGGCGGGCGACTGCACGCCGATCCAGATCTTCTCGCTGCAGTAGTCGCCGAACACGTACGCGCCGTAGAGCGCCGGGAGGGCCGTGCCGCGGTAGCGATATCCGCCCGTGATCGAGCAGCCCTCGGCGTGCGAGTAGTCCAGGATGGGAAGGACGAGGCTGCCGGTCTGGCAGCCCGACGTCGGCTGGTAACAAGCCGTTCCTTCCATGCGGGGCCAGCCGTAGTTCTCGCCGCCGGGGCTGCCGGCGGGCTGCAGGTTCACCTCCTCGCGGCTGCTTTGGCCCACGTCCGCGACGAAGAGATCGCCCGTCATCCGGTCGAAGCCGATGCGCCAGGGGTTGCGGAGACCGAAGGCCCAGATCTCGGGCCGTGCGCCGGGGGTATCGACGAACGGGTTGTCCGGCGGGATCTGGTAGTACGGCGCCACGTCATCCAGGACGTCGACGTCGAGCCGAAGGATCTTGCCGAGGAGCGTCCCGAGGCTCTGGCCGCTGCCGAGCGGGTCGCCGCCGCCCCCGCCGTCGCCGACCGCGGCGTACAGGTACCCGTCCGGCCCGAACACCAGACCGCCTCCGTTGTGGTTCCCGTACGTCGAGTGCGGGATCGTCAGGAGGATGCGCGCCGAGCTGTGGTTGCTGGTGTTCGCGCCGGGGGTCGGCGCCTGGTAGCGCGCGAGCACGACGTCGCCGTCACCGGCCCGCGTGTAGTACACGAAGAAGTATCCGTTGGTCGCGTAGTCCGGGTGGAAGGCGAGGCCGAGGAGCCCACGCTCGCCGCAGCAGTTGATCAGGCCGCGGATGTCCAGGAACGTGTCCAGGAACGTGGCGGAGCCCGCCTCCGTGAGCTGGTACGCGAGGATCCGGCCGTCGGCCTCGACGACGAAGAGCCGCTCGTCCCCCGCGTTGACGATGCCGACCGGCCGCGTCAGGCCCGAGATGACCTGCTTGAGGGCCACGCGCCGCGCGCTCTCGAGCGGGGCGGTGTCGCTGGACCACTCGGGCCCGGCAGGGGCGCCGCCGTACCGGCGGACTCCGTGGCTGCCGCCGCCGGATGAATCGGTGACGGCGTCACCGGTTCCCTCGTCGAGGTGGTAGAGGGCGGCGGTGCTGCCATCCGAGGAGAAGAGGCTGAACGGTCGCGTGAACGCCGTTCCCGTGTACCGCTGGATGGTGGAGAGCCGGACCTCGTCGATCCACCCGTGATAGGAAGGGTAGGCCGCCCCGGCGTCGTGCTTCTCGGCGCCGATCACGAGATAGGGGTCGGATAGGGGATGCGTGGTCGCCCGGTTGTCCTGGTAGCTGACGTCCCGGTTGGAACCGACATTGCCGGAGCCCTCGGCGTCGAGCACCCCGTCGACGTAGATGCGGAGCCGCCCGTCCGACCGGCGGCGCGTGACGGCCACGTGATGCCACACGTCGTCGGTCACGCTCGTCGTCCCGCAGATCGTGTTCCCGCTGCTCCCGACGCTCACGCCGAAGGCAATCCGGCCTCCGGTGAGCGACACCCCGAAGTCGCCGTGCTCACCGCTCCCGTAGACATCGCGATCGAAGAGGATGTTGCCCGTGACCCAGCCGTCGTTGGCGTCGCAGGTGACGTCGTCGGACGCGTTCTCGCCGGGGACGGCCCGCATCCACCACTCCAGGGTGAAGTCGGTGGCCCCGACGTCGGCGGGCCGGGCCGGGCTGTCGATCTTGACCTTGACGCGGTCGATGTCGCCCGCACCGTTGCCGAAGACCCGGAGGGATGTGGTGGACGCGCGCTCGGGGAGCAGGAGGACGAGCAAGCCGATCAAGAGGAAGAGGACCGCCGCCCGTCGGGAAGCGTGGCGCGGGTTCCGGCTGCCGATGCGGGGTGGAGGCGTCGTTCCGGGGCTCATTCTTTGCCAAGACGCCGCACAACCTTGGCAGGGGCTGCCACAGTCGGGCCGCATGCGGCCGACGCCCGAGCCCGGGCCTGGGTGGCGAAACGGCAAGAATGGTCGACGGTTCTGGCCGGCCTGGGCCACCGGTTCGGTCGACGGACCCCGCGCCCAGGCAGGCTGATGTCCATGGCGGCGGAATCCAATGCAGCGCTCATGCCAAGGGCCCCGCCCCGGCGGAGCTACGCTCGGCGAGGAGAGGCCAAATGGCTCCATCCGGGACGACGCCGTGAGGCCAGAAGCTGGGGAACTCCTCAGTTGCCAGGACTACGAGCCCGCGCTAAGTACACCGAATCATGAATTCGTTCCGGGTTTCGGCGCCGGCGCAGAGCCCGGGGCCCGCGAGCGATCAGGCCGGCCGCGTCGGTGAGTCGGGCTCGATGGGTCCCTGCGGTCCTTCGCCGGCGTCGAGCCACTCGAATATCGCGACTTCGACGGAGCCTGGGGCTGCTGCGGACACCGCACGAGATCGCGACGTCGATGCGAGATTCGGGAAGGTGCTGCCGCACGACGTTGGCCCCGCCGGAGGGGGATGACCTGGCCCTCATGGCCCACGGGATATGTCGTGGGTGGACGGGTACTAGTCGTGATAGCGCGGATCGTTGTCCAGGCCATTGATCCGGACTAGCTCGCAGAGCGTAGACCGGATCGCCGCCTTGTCGTCCTCGGTGAGCACCCCGAACTCGAGCGAGACTGGCTCGCCCCTCGGCTCGGGCAGTTCGCTCGCGAAGAAGTCCAGGTAGGGGCGGAACCCAAGGTGTCCGGCCACCTCGAGCGCGGTCTGGTGAGCGCGTGTCGCGAGCTCGTGACTGATGACCGGGTAGCGCTCGCGATCCTCTGCGAAGCGGAGGTGCCTACCTTGCACCGCGGCCCAAAGGTGGTAGCGCCGGACGTCGAAACCAAGCTCCTGGGACAGCCGGCGGTGGTGAACGAGCGCTACCTGGCCCTTCAGGGAAAATGTCTCGTTGACGACGGGCGGCACCCTGGGACCCGCATATCGTCCAGCCGTGAGCCCGAGCGCATCGAGCATGGCCTCGAAGAAGTGCTGGGCTCGCTCGAACTTGACTAGGTGCACGGACTCGGGACCAAGCGTGTCCTGAACGAGCTGCAGGGTCTCGAACCACTCCGGCACGCGTTCCGTCGTGTAGCGCACGTATTCCGTCGGAGTCAACGTCAAGTCCGTCGACCGGATCTCCTGGCAGTAGACGGATTCGCAGTATTCATCGACGCGTCGCAAGGCGAAGACGAAACGCGTTCGGCGCCGGCGCTTCATCTCGCCGAGGAATTTCAGCAAGGTTCGCCGCTGCACTCCGAAGCCGTAGATGGCGGCCTCGGATGAGACGATGACCTCGGCCCTCTCGGTCTCCAGGAATCGTAGGAACTCCGCCTCCAGGAAGCGCCGCTGCCGGCCGGACAGGACGTCGCGCACTAACGCGTGGTGGGCCAGGGCCTCGCTGTCTCTCCAGCGGTCCGGATAGACAAAGCCGGCGTCACGCAATACGGAGGGGTTCGCGGCGAGCAGCGTTTGCAGGGCCGTGGTCGCGGTCCGCGGCATACCGGCGTGAAGGTAGACCGTTTTGCCTCGGCTGGCTCGGAACCGCAGTATCCCGACGCCGAGGGCGGTCACGCGAGCCATCCCTTATCCGGGTGGCTCACCGGATCGACTCGCCGACCGGCCCAAAATCCCCCCGATGGTTCGCCGTGCTGTGCGGGTGGCGCGCGTGGCGCGCCGACCAACCAGGCGCAGGGTGCAGCGTTAGCATCCCAGCTTGCCTGGTCCGGCAGGAGTCCACCGTCTCGCGGTTGTGTGGAATGCGCCCGTGCACTGTTGACCAATGTCCCACGGCAGGTCGCTGACCGCCAATTGTCATTCGGAGTGTGGTGGCCGGTGACCCCGCGACGGGGGACGCGACCCGTCCGGGCCCGGCTGGGTTCCGGGGCTCCCGGTCCGCGAGATGTCATCACGAGTCGGGGGGCGAGCCGAGGCGCTGAGGGTCCGGTGCGCGCACAGGAAGAAGCTCGACCCTCGATCGTGAGCCCGGGGATTCCCCGGGAGCTCGGCCCGGGCCTCCTCCAGGACGCGCCAGCCAAAGTCCTCGAGCCGGGTCCGGAGCCACGCGTGGGTGAAGCGGCACCCATGCTGCCAGCCCCTGGCCGGCTGCACGAAGTAGCCGGGGTCCTCGGTCTCCAGCGTGACCACGCTCTGGACGACGAGATAGTCGCGGACGATCGGTTTCACGGCCTGAAGGAGTCGGGCCGGGTCGCTCACGTGATAGAGCCCGCCGGCGCACAGCACGAGATCGTAGGCGCGATTCGACCGGCCGACGAATGACCACACGTCCGCCTGGTGGAAGGTCACATCGCGGAACGCCAGCCGGCGGGTGATGGTCTCGGCGCGCCGGACCTGCTCGGGGTCGAGCTCCACGCCCGTGACCCTCGCCCGGGGCGACAGCGCCTTGATCCGGCAGCTGTAGTAGCCGTCGGCGCTGAACAGCTCCAGGCAGTCCGGACCGGGGCCGAGGCCCGCGAGGGCGCGAGCGACGAGCCTCATGAGGTGGTGTTCCTTGACCGGCTGGTTGAGGAGATGCGAGGTGGGAGCACGTCGCAGCACGTCTCGAATCGAGCGGGGCCGCTCCCGGGGGACCGGGGTGGTGCGCCGGCCTCGGAGGAGCCGCATCAAGGCAGGAGGCGAGTCACCTCGTAGGCCAGACGAACTCGCTCCTCGAGGGTGAAGGGGACCCCGAGGAAGGCCGTGTCGAAGCCGAGCGAGCTGAAGTCGTGGTACCAGGGTCGCAGCGCGTAGAGCTCGGGGTCGACCTGAGACAAGTGGGTCTCCCAGTGTCCTCTCGCGAGGACGCGGAACTCGGTCCCCAGCACATATAGTGCGAAACCGCACGCCACACAACCGGCCACCACTGGCGGCGGGACGGGACGCAGGGAGGCCGTGCGGGGACGCGCTCTCCGGATCGTCCAGTAGACGTGACCGCGGCTCACCGGGTCGAGAGTCAGGTGCCGCATCGCCTGGTGCGCCGAGCGGGCTGTGCTAGACTCGGGCGAGCAGCAATATGGTAGCGGTCTCACGGCGGCCTATCGCCTCGGTGGCCGTGCGCAGGAGCCGGCAATGGAGGGGACGTTGGCGGTGAAAGTGCCCCTCAACGATCCGGGTCGGATCTTCGCCGAGTTCCGGGACGAGTTGACGAACGCCATATCGACCACGCTCGGCTCCGGCCGATGGTTGACTGGGCCGCGGATCGAGGCGTTCGCCGCGTCCTTCCGCCGCTATGTCGGCGACCGACCATTGCGTTCCTGTGGCCAACGGCACCGACGCGCTCGAACTGGCGATGCGGGCGCTGCTCCACAACCGGCGCGCCCGCGGGCGCGAGGCGATCACGGTGGCCAATGCGGGCGGCTACGCCGTTACCGCGTGCCGTCTGGTCGGACTGACGCCAGTCTTCGCGGACATCGACGCGACACACGCAACTGATGTGCATTCCCGCGGCGGTCGCCGCGCTACGGTCCGGAGACGGCGCTGATCGTGGCCACCCATCTGTATGGATCGATCGTCGACGTTGCGGCTCTTCGCCGGGCGGTGGACGCGGCAGGCTTTGGACATGTGCCGATCCTCGAGGACTGTGCGCAGGCTCATGGCGGTCGGCTCGGCGGAGCGCCGTGCAGGCTCGCTCGGCGACGTCGCGACGTTCAGTTTCTATCCAACAAAGAACCTGCCGGCAATGGGCGACGCCGGAGCGGTCGTGACCTCGGATGCGGAGCTCAACGCGACGCTGCGCCGACTCCATCAGTACGGCTGGTCCGAGAGGTATCGAGTGACGATCCCCGGCGGTCGGAACTCGCGTATGGACGAGATGCAGGCGGCAGTGCTCACGACCTTGCTGCCGTACCTGGACGAGATGAACGCGCGGCGACGCGCCATCCTCGCGGCCTACCGGCAGGCCGGCGCGTGACCGACTGTGTTTTCTTGCGGACGACGATGGATCGGCGGCTCATCTCGCCGTCGGGCTATCGGACAGGCGCGATGAAGTCCAGAGGTTCATGTCCGAGCGAGGAATCGCGACGGACGTCCATTACCCGATTCTCGACTGCGACCAGAGCGGCTGGAGTGATCTGCCGCAACGGATCGGCCCGGAGGGCTTGAATGTCTCTCGGCAGGCCGTCGCTCGGATCGTCACGTCTTCCGTGCTTTCCATCGATGACCGAGGAGGAGATAGAGTGGGTCGTCGAGGCGGTGCAAGCGTGGACGGCGCGATGAAGGATGTCCCGGAGTCGCTCGGAGGCCGAGACGCTCTCGAGGGGCAGGCGACGGGCCGCGGCGTTCGCTGGTCATCCCGGTCTATCGGAATGCTGAGACGATCGCCCCGCTGATCGATGCGCTGATCGAGCTGAGCCGCACCCTGGGGCCGCATCTCGAGATCGTCTTCGTGATCGATGGTTCGCCCGACGACTCGGCCGCGCGGCTGATCGACGCGACGGAAGCGCCTGCCGTGCCCATCGAAGATCGTGTTTCACAGCCGCAACTTCGGGTCGTTCACGGCGATCCGTACGGGCCTCGAGCTGTCCGGCGGCGACCACTTCGCTGCGATGGCGGCGGACCTGCAGGAGCCGCCCGAGCTTGATCGTCTCGTTTTTCGACCGACTGGAGAAGGACGAGGCCGACATCATATTCGGCCAGCGCATTGGACGCGACGATCCCCCGCTCCGTGCATTCGTCTCGAATCTGTTCTGGTGGGCGTACCGTCAACTGGTGCTTGCCGGACATCCCGAGAGGCGGGGTCGATCTCTTCGCGTGCAACCGGCGGGTTCGCGACGAGATCCTGCAGATCGCGGAGCCGAACAGCTCGCTGATCGCGCAGCTCTTCTGGGTTGGCTTTCGGCGGAGCTTCGTGCCCTACGTCCGCCGGCGGCGCGCGCACGGCAAGAGCGGGTGGAGCTACTCGCGCCGCCTTCGCTACATGATGGACAGTATCTGCTCCTTCTCCGACGCGCCGATCCAGTTCGTGCTCGGGCTCGGGCTGTTCGGGTGCGCCGTCAGCATCGTCCTTGGCGGTGACCACCTTCTTCGCACGGCTAGCCGGACTGATTCACGAGCCAGGCTATGCGAGCCTGTTCCTCGTGATCCTCTTCTTCGGCTCGGCCATTCTGGTCGCGCAGGGGATCGTCGGCTCCTATGTGTGGCGCGCGTTCGAGAACACCAAGAAGAGACCGCTCCGGATCATCTCGCGCGTGATCTCGGACTGACTGCCGATGAACGCGAGCGAGGCGATCCCCGGCGTGTTCGTCCACGAGCGGGGACTCTGCGAGAGCCGGTCGGTCGGCGCGGAACCCGGATCTGGGCCTTCGCTCATGTGCTCCCCGGCGCTCGTATCGGCCGGGACTGCAACATCTGTGACCACGTCTTCATCGAGAACGACGTGATCGTCGGCGACGCCGTGACCGTGAAGTCCGGCGTCCAGCTGTGGGACGGTGTGCGGCTGGGCAACCGGGTCTTCGTCGGGCCCAACGCCACGTTCACGAACGACGTCGTTCCCCCGATCGAAGCGGCAGCCGGAGCGCTTCGCCGAGACGGTGATCGAGGACGATGCGTCGATCGGCGCCAACGCCACGATCCTTCCCGGGTCTCAGGATTGGCCGGGGGGCGATGATCGGGGCCGGCGCGGTGGTGACCAGGAACGTGCCCGCCCATGCCGTCGTCGTCGGGAATCCGGCAGTGATCAGGGGATATGACATCGGCCGGGCCTGGACAAGGACGCGAGGCGCGGCCGGCTCCGACGGGATGCGCTCGCGCCAAGGCGGGGACCAGGGTGGCGGTGGGCGTCGGAGGGTGCGCGCTCTGGCGCCTCCCGCATTTCGCCGACATGCGGGGCGAACTCGCGCCGCTCGAGTTCGGGACCGACCTGCCGTTCAGGCCGCAGCGGTCGTTTCTGGTCTATGGCGTGCCGAGCGAGGACGTCCGCGGCGAGCACGCTCACCGCGCGCTGCGAGCAGCTCCTGGTCGCGGCGCACGGCCGCCTCTCGGTGCTTCTCGACGACGGACGGTCGCGAACCGTCGTCGTGCTCGACGACCCGACCCTCGGCCTTTACGTGCCCCCGATGATCTGGGCGATCCAGCACAACTTCGAAGCGGACGCGGTGCTCCTCGTCTTCGCCTCGGAGCCATATGACGCCGACGACTACATCCGCGACTACGAGGTCTTCCTGGCCGCCGTGACCTCGAAACGCTCGTGAACGACGGGCCGAGGCAGGTCGCTGCCCGTGTCGGCATTGGTGCCGGCGCGGCGTGACCGCGGCGCCGGGACGGATCCGACGCCGATCGCTCCGACGAGCGTGGGCGCGATGAAGCTCTCGGTGGTGATCCTGAACTGGAACGCGCTCGAGGACACCGCGGCGTGCGTTCGCGCGGTGCAGGGGTGGGAGGCGACGGGCGTCGTCGAGCGACCGACGATCTGGGTGGTCGACAACGGCTCACGCCCGCCCGGCGTCGAGCCGCTGTGCCTGGAGTATCCTGACGTGAACGTCATCCGGAGCCCGGCGAATCGCGGGTTCGCGGGAGGGAACAACCTCGGCATCGAGGCGGCCCTCGCCAGCGGCGCCGACGCGGTTCTCCTGCTCAACAACGACGCCGCCCTGGACGCGAGGAGCGTCGCGGCGATATGCGAGACGCCGGGGTCCAACGGGTACGCGTGCTGGCTCGTGCGGGCCGGCCTGACGGCCGGGCAGGCGCTGTGGCGGCGGGCTCGGGCGGCCGCGCTGGGGGGGCTTGACGGAGTCCGTGGCCGGTTCTCGGGGCAGAACCAGCGAGTGCTCTCGTGACGGCTCGGGTGGGCCGCCGCCACGAGGGGGTCGTGCACCGGCCGCGACGTCAGTGCGGCACGACCCGACCGATCCAGGCGATGAGCGGCTGGACGGGCGGTCGGGACGGTTGCGGCGCTGAGGGTCCTCTATCTTCTGACGACACCGCCGCCGGTCGTAGCCGGGACCGACGCGGTGGTGCAGGAGGTCGACCTGCTGCGCAAACGGTTCGGCGGCGAGGCAATCTACCTGCGTCCGTCGTGGCGGGCTCGCGCCTGGTATCCGAGCCGGCTCCTCGGGCTCCATCGCCTCCGGGCCATCAGGCGGCGGGACAGGGACGTCGACCTTCACCACGTCTACGCCTCTCAGCTCTTCGACTTGCCCCTGCTGCGCCTCGTCGAGCGGCCCGTCGTCTACACGGTCACCTCGGGCGTGGGGCCCGCGCACCGGATGCCACCAGTGTCCTATCTGCGTCGACTGCGGGCGATCGTGGTCCCGGGTCGGGCCGATCTGGATGCCCTGACGCGGCTCGGGCTGGAGAACGTGTGCGTGGTCCCGCCGGGCATCGACGTGAGCCCATTCATCGACACGCCCGCACCGTCTGGATCGGAGTTCATCCTGCTCGCGGGCTCCGCGCCGTGGGCGCGCCAGCAGTTCCGGACCAAGGGCGTCGACGCCCTGCTCGCGCGTGGCGCGCGCAGATGGAGGACGTACGCCTGGTGTTCCTGTGGCGAGGGCGTGCTGCTCCGCGGAGCTGATCGCGCGGGTGAGGGACGCAGGGCTGGCCGAGCGAGTGGAGATTCTCCGGGACCGGGTCGACGTGAGCCGGGTGCTGACGCGGGTCCACGCGGCAGTGGTGCTCGCGGAAGGGCCCGGGCTCGTCAAGGCGTACCCGCACTCGCTCCTGGAGGCCCTCGCCGCTGGCCGACCAGTCGTGATCAGCGATGGGAACCCGATGGCCGCAGTACGTCCAGGCGACGCGGTGTGGCTGCGTCGTGCAGGGCGTGGACCAGGCGAGCCTGGGCCAAGCCATTCGGGAGCTCCGGCGGAACTACGGCGTATACCGCGCGCACGCCACCGAGGTGGGAAAGCGGGACTTCTCGCAGGAGGCGCTCGTCTCCGCGTACCGCGATCTGTACTGTGGGCTCGTCGGCTGAGGATCGGGCGCGCGATGGGCACCAAGCCGGGAGAGAGCCCATGCGGGGCGGCGCCGGGCCACGGTGTTCGAGGTCGCCAATGAGCATTCAACTGGTCGCCTTAGGCAAATGCCGAGCAACTTGGCGTAGCGGGGATCGCATCGCTTGTACCGGCCCTACTTGGTCTCATCCTCATCCACGGGCCGTTGTTGCGGCCGGAACTCTTCTATGCTCCATGGCACCCCGATGACTTTCGCGCGCTGACGGGAGACCTGGCGCGGCACCCCCATCCGTCCCGTGTCATCACGGTTTGTGTATCACTTCGGAAAGCTCGGGGAGGCCTCATACTACACACTCTTTGTTCTCGTGTGGATGTTTGCCCTGATACTGACATGCGCTTTGGCTTGTCGGGTGTTCGGGCTCGCGGCGCGGCTGAGGCGTTTCATGTGTCTGACGTTCGTAGGCTCTTTCATCTGGTATGCGCAAGCGGCCTCGTTTCAGAACGTGCAGTATCTGGGCCTCGTCCCGAACAGCGTGTCGTACTTATCGGGTGTCTCCGCGGCAATCGCCTTGTTGGGTCTCACGGACGGATGGCGCGGCGTGTGGAACTCGCGGCTAGGCTTGGTCGTGTTCGCCGCGCTGACAATCGTCTCAGCGTTCGCGAAGGAGGACATGCCCGTCTTTCTGCTCGCGACTGCGATCTACGGAGGCGTCCGTCTCCGTATGCAGGGTGTGGCGCGTGATGAAGCAGTGCGCTTCTCTGCCGTCGCGGCTGGCGTCATCTGCGGCAGCTACGCGCTATCGTTCGCGTCCGCCATCCGAAACGCGTCCCCCTTTATCGGCAACATGAGTGGCAGCGGACCATACGATCTCAGCAACATATGGGTGAACATCCCAAGAAACGTCTGGTTCTACGTGACGATCTCCCCCGCAACGATTCTGCTGGTGAGTGGGTTCGCAATCGCCGCGACCGTGGCAGCCTTGCGGCCACTGCGCCCATTCACTGCCGCCATAGTCTTCGTGTTCGTGTCGTTCTTCGCATTAATGGCGCCGTACCTCATACTTCCACGGCACTTTGATTTCTACGCGATGAACTTCGTGCCAATCCTGGCGTTCAGCGTGGCGCCGGTCATGATGATCGCCTGCAGTGAAAGGATCCGTCCAGCCGCGGTGCGAACACTAGTCGCATTGGCGTTGATCGTAGCCGTCATGGCCACCCTGTATTGGGTTGACTACCGTCCGCGGTACAATTCTCTCTACTGGATACGGCACATTCGGGAAATGGCGAAGCGCCAGCTTGACGAGGTGCAGCGTGCCGGCGATCTTGGACTGCGGGCCTGCTCATCGGTGCGGGTGACTGGTGCAACGGACCTCGGCCCGTTCCTGGATGGGTCTGCCGCCTATCTCACGAGAGGGCTTGGCCGCCGGCTTCGCTGGACGATCGTGACTGAGCCGGGAACACGTATCGATGGTTGGTCCAGGAGCCGACCCTTCCGGGACACAAACTGGCGCTATGTCGCTGGGGGCGAGGCCGGTCCTCCGTTGCCGAGCGAGTGCCGGCTCGTCTTTGACCCGAAGACATTGCGGGCAACCTTCTATCCCGCTCAGGGCGCCGGTAGCTGAAGAGAGCCGGGCTGCCGTCGGCGCCGGCGGCGGTTCGGAGAGCCGGGTGGCCTTGCGGGTCTTCCGCGCGATTATGGCGAACTGAGGATCGCCGTAGTAGCGAAGCCGCCGCGACCAGTAGGTGACCACCTCCGCCTGCGCGAAGCGATCCGCGGGTGCCCATCGGCTCCTACAGCAAGTCAGGCGTTCCGGTGCCTTCTGCGCGATCAGAAGCACCTGTGGATCGCCGTAGTAGCGAAGCTGCCGGGACCAATATGTGACCACTTCCGGCTGCGTAAAGCCGACGCTCCTCAGGTCGTCCAGGAGACGCCAGCCGAAGGTTCGAAATGCCAGGGATCCAGCCTTGTTCACCGGATTGCCATGGTACTCAGGCTCCATGAGATGTGTGACCATACCGCGTCCGTCCATCACTGCCCTGACCTGGTACTCGTGGTGGTCAACCGAGAAGGGCGCGGTGAGCAGGAGATAGCCTTCGGGGCGAAGAGTCCGAAAGAATTCTCGCAGCGCCTGATGTTCATCACCGACGTGTTCCAGCACGTCGAATGACAGGATGTAGTCGAAGGCTCCGTCGGGGAAGGAGAGTGCCTGGATGTCTTCGTGTCGAATGCCATCGACCACGGTGCCGTGCTGGTGCGCTGCGCCGAGATACTCGCTTCCCACGATGTTGGGGAAGCGCTGTTTCAGGCTCGCGAAGAGGGACGTGACCTGCTCGGTGATGTAGATGCGACTGTCGGCCCTGGGCCGGATCTCCTGGCGGAAGATCTGGAACGCGCCGCGGAGCCGCGTCACCAGACGGCAGCCGAGACAGTCGAGATGTTCGCGCCAGTTCGGTATTGCTCGGCCGTCTGGCAGGTTGCGCTGTGAGTACATCGCGCTGACGCGGAAGTCGCTAGGCTCCTCGCAGAAGGCGCAGAACCCGGAAAGGGTGAACACGTTAGCGGCCGGGATGTCGAGTGTCTCGACAGCGAGGCGCCTCGCAGAAACCGCCTGGGACACGGTGCGCCACGCCTGATAGTCATCCTGGCTCGACCAGCGCATCACGGGAAGATACGGAACCGCACTGTCGGGCTCCCGACGGCCAGCCGCCACCGCGGGCGGGGTGTGAGGATTCTGGCCGCTCGCACCCAGCCAACCGAAGGCGTACGGAATTGCCTTGAAGTACCCATGCCCCCGTGCGATCACTCGGGCGCGGTATTCGTCCAGCAAGGCGCGGAGCCCCCCAATGTTGTGGGCTTCGAACTGGGTGCTGTGACGAGAAAAGACGTCTTCGTCCTCGATCTTGTTTCCGCTGAAGTGGACAAACCGCAGCGGGCGATCGTTGACGAGCCAGGAGTCCTCGACTCGCGACACCCGACGCTGAGCAAGGTTCCAGTAGCCGACGTTGTACCCGGGGTGACGCAAGAGGACAGAGCGCTCGATGAACGCCGGAAGCAAGTCTGCCCACTTCTGGTCGACGAACAGGCCGCTGTCGAGGTCGATGGTGCAGTGGAACTCGAGTCGTCGTGCCCACCACCAGACGGCGCGCCGCACCTCCGGAGTGTCGCGAAGGGTGCAAAAACCGAGATTGTTGATTCCGTAGCGGAGAGCCTGCTGATCGCCGAACTCCGCGTATTCCGCCGGTTCGGTGATGTGGGGGGTCAGGACGCATTCCACCCCGCTCTTCAGGAGGTCCAGCAGCTCGGCGAATCGGCTCACGACCAGAATATCAGGATCGAGGTACAGCACCGTCTCGCCGGGATGGAGGTCAAACAGAGAGAGGAAGGCGAACGGCTTCAGAGCCGTGTTGAGCTCGGTGATGTTGTACCGCTCGCTCATGGCCTCGAAATTGGGCACACTCAGATCGTCGGGACTCAAGATCTGGAACGGGAAGGCGTCCGCGTCGAAATCGGTGGGCTCGTCCGCGAGGATCGCATAGAAGGGCACTTCGGGGTGAAAGTGCCTGAAGGTGTCGTGGAGCGTCTGCGTGTAGCCATAGAAGTTTCGAGAGCTGATCGTGAACGCGATCATTCCCGGGTCGTCGACACGGTACGTGGCGATGACTCGGCGCTGACGTGCTGACCGGTCGGCGCCCCGATGGCGCGAAGGGTGCTGATCAACTGGCGCGCTCCGACCTCGAGGGAGTGGGTCCGGGCCACCCAGGCCATGCCGCAGTTGGACAGCGATGCCCACCTGACGGGATCAGCGTAGAGGTCCAGGACTGCCGCGGCGAAGGACTTGGGATCATTGGCGACCACGATCTCCTCTCCGGTGAATCCCATGCCTTCGGCCGCGATCTGGGTGAGGACGCAGGGGACGCCATGAGCGAGACTGGTAATCACCTTGCCCTTGGCGCCAGCTCCGTAACGCAGGGGCGCAACAGTGAGGCGAACTTGCGCAAGCCGGGTCGATAGGTCCTGCACATGTCCGATCGGCACGAAGCCAGGGTCCGAGCGGGCGGATAGGGACTCGGGGATGTCCGGTCCGATAGCATAGAAACACATGCCTGGGGACGATGCTCGAATCAGAGGCCAGATCTCGTCGAGGAAGTACTCGACCGCATCCACGTTGGGGCGGTGAAGAAACCCTCCGAGAAAGGCCAGGCCGCTCCGACGTTCGTAGCCATGCGTGCACCCAGGGACATCATGCATCAGGGGCATCCAGACGACGCATGCGCCCGGAGCTGCTGACTCGAGCAGCGACTTCTCGGCCGTCGACACGACGAACGTCGCGTCGGCCATTCGCGCCACGTAAATCTCGCGTTCCCGGGTCGCCATGGCGCGGTACATCGCTATTCGATTATGCGACAGCGTGGCCTCTCGCTCCTCCCTCAGCCAATGAAGATCGACGGTGTTGAAGAGCACCTTCGCCTTGACGCAGTAGTGGCGCACGTCATCGATGTATGTCCCACCGGAGTCGACTCTCGACAGTAACGCCACATCGACACGACTGCCGATACGCGCGAGAAACTCGGGGATCGACCGAGTGTACGCTCGACGCGGGACCGTCACGCCCAGCGCCAGAAGCCGCTGCGGATCGCCAATCGACGTTCCACCGGCAGCCGGCACGTAGATCACGTGATAGCCGAGGGCCTGAAATAGCCTCACGAAGTTCAGCGCGAGGATCGAACCGGCGTCACGGTCCGGACGCGGGTAGTCGTCGTCGATGGCGAGAACCACTGGCGCATGCTCCGGGACGCCGGCTAATGGACCGGGGCCCAGGACTACACGCTCCATCTGGTGCCGCAGTCTCGACCGGGTCGGGGCGGGGTCGGAGTGTCGGCCACGCGCGGGAGCCAGGAGCGCCCGCGCGAGAGCCATTGGGCGAGGGGAGGCGGCGCTCCCGCATCCCGTGCTTCAGGTAGTGAAGGAGTGGATTCACACCCGCGTCGCGTACATCCGGGTACCTTGATCGGTACCAGGCAGACCGGAATAGCGGACTGGGATCGCGCCCCTCGAATCCGCCATAGAAGTAGTAATGATCCAGAGGGTTGAGCGACTTGGCGGCCGCGACATCCGCGTAGGTTCGGAGATACCAGGAAGTCCGGAATAGGGCGTTCGGGTTTCGACCCTCGGTGACCCCGTGCCGTCGGTAGTGGCGCTCCGGATGAACTCCGGCGCGCGCGACATCCGGGTATTGCGCGAGATAGAAGTGGCTATCAAACAGCGGGTTGTGCCAGGAGTAGGAGAGCACCGGTTCCGGGATCGTTCGCACGAGGATCCGGCTGGCGACGTCGCGCCCTGTCCGAAGACGATTCCGCCAGCGCCATTGGTTCACGATGAGGCACCCTGCGCGAAACTCGCCGCTCGCCCGTGGAGGTTACCCACCATGGTGCTCGTTGTCAGTGCCCCGCAGACCACACCGTCACGCCGGCCGCCGCCCCTTCCTGAGTCGTCGGCGGAACTTTCGGGCGAAGGGGTAGGGCTGGAGCCAGCTGCGCAGGCCCGCGTCAGTGCCGACCAGGCGGCGGCTCTGAATCTGCCGCCGGGTGGACATGGCATGGGGCAGGAAGCGCAGCATGTCAACGTATCCAGAGAGTCCTGTCGGGTGACTGAACCCATAGTCAACGAACCGGAGAATCTCCGTGATGAGGATCGCGCCCAGATCCGGGAGGAGGTCCGCCGGCCGGTCATTGCGTAGCATCATCAGATAGCGGTTCTTCAGCGAGTGGTGGATTTCGAGCACGCTTTGCCGCCACCGGTCGCCCCTGTGTCCGCGCTCGTGCTCAGCGATCGCGGCGGGGACGTAGTAGGCCTTCCAGCCGCGAAGGCGTGCGCGCCAGTCGAGATCAACGTCCTCTAGATAGGCGAAGAACGTCGAATCGAAGTATTCGTTGCCGAGTCGCACGTCGTCGAGCATCGCGCGCCGATACAGAGCTGCCGCCGCACACACGCCGAACACCTCGCCGGCAGAATCGTATTGGCCGTGATCGGGCTCGTTTTCCCCTCTGTTCGCCGCCACGCGGTTGCGGTGGAGTACGTGGCCCGTCGAGTCGAGAAGGGCAACCTCGCCGCCGCGAGCCGGCCGGAGCAGCTTACCGGTCACACTTCCAATGGTGGGATCGGCTTCCGCCGCCCGCTCCAGGCGCTCGATGTAGCGGGGCTGGAGATACGCGTCGGGGTTGAGCAGCAAGACGTAGGGCGTCGGCGTTCGCCGGATTAGTTCATTGGCAGCTTGCGCGAAGCCGACGTTCTCCGAAGCGCGCATGACCACCGTCGCCCCCAGCTGCTCGGCCAATGCGGCTGACTCGTCGCGGGAGGCATTGTCCCACACGAGGATGCGAGCGGGCCTCCAGGTCTGAGTACCGAGCGCGTCGAGGCATCGACGGAGGTACCGCTGGCTGTTGTACGTCACGATGCAGGCGGTGACCTTCTCGGTCACGGCCGCCATGTCCCGCGTCCGTCCGGCCTGTTGGGGGATGTTGGGTCCTGAGTGGTGGGAGGCCGGAAGACCTGGCCAGTCTGGGACTGCACGCGGGGCGCGTCGGCGAGCACGGCCAGCGCGAAGGCCAGCCCCAGCGTGAAGACCAGGTGCGACACGAGCACCGGCAGCACGAGCGCCATCCGCCACGAGGGATCGATGCCCGAGACGATCATGAGCGTCGGGAGGAACACCGCCAGCGCCAGCAGGAACTGGGTGAACGCGAACAGCACCGACGCGATCGGAAGGATCTCCCGAGGGAAGTACACTCTTCTGATCAGGCCGGCGTTCTCCACGATGACCTGGGTCGAGGTCCTACGGGCGCCCGCAAAGAAGATCCAGGGCAGCAGGCCAGCCATGACGAAGTACGGGTAGTTCTCCGTCTGGACCCGCAGAACAATCTTGAACGCGAAGATGTAAGTGGCCAGCATGAGGGCCGGCTTCAGAAGCGACCGGGCAAACCCGAGGAAGGAGCCGCGGTATTTGAGCTTGAGGTCCTTGGCGACCAGACTCCCGAGGAGGAACCGGTAGCGGAAGAGGCCGGGCGTCTCCAGGGGTGCTGCACCCCCAAGGCTCGGAGTCACCGGGGCGTTGGTCACTCCACGGCCCGTGGGCACGAGCCTAGCGACGCGCTGCCCACAGCGCCTGGACGGACCGTAGCGCCAGACTGGCCAGGAGTCCAGCCCCCACCAGGATCGTCCGCGGGTGGACTGCCGAAAGCACGCGGTGCTTGCGGTAGTAGCGATAGGCGCTCACGTGGAAGTCCAGGACGGAGCCCAGCGGACGTCCCGCCCGGCTGACTCCGACTAGATGCGTGCCGCTTGCTGCCGGCACGTAGTAGACACCCCAGCCAGCCCGTCGAAAGCGGAGGCACCAGTCCGCGTCCTCCCAGAAGAGGAAGAACCGCTCGTCGAGGAGCCCGACTTGCTCCCACGCTGTCCGGCGCACGAGGAGACAGGCGCCGGACAGCCAGTCGACCGGGACCGGCGCGTCGCCCGCGGCCGAGAGAGCGGGCAGCTCGCGCTTGCTCACGGGGTTGTTGGGAAACAGTCGGGTCAGCGGCGCGGACCGCCCGAACAGGGCAGTCCAGGCGGAAGGGTCCCGGCGGGCGGAGCCTTGCACCGTCCCGTCGGGATCGAGCAGCCTTGGGCCCGCGATGCCCGCTTCCGGGTGGGTGATCATGAACTGCATCAGCCGGGACAGGCTCGTCGGGTGGAGGATGACGTCCGGGTTCAGGACCAGGGCGAACTGGCCCTTCGCCGCCCGGAGTCCCTGATTCACTCCGCGCGCGAAGCCGACGTTCTTGGCGTTTTGGATGACTTCGAGTGCCGGATACGCGGAGGTCAGCCCGGTCTGGCTTCCGTCCGTCGACGCGTTGTCGACGAGGATGACCTGATGCGGCTCCTCCCCCTCGCTGGTGAAAAGCGCGGTGAGGCAGGCGCGCAGCGCTGCGCCTGCATTCCAGTTCACGATGACGACTGAGACGTGCTCTATTGGGGCACCGTCGATCGTCGGCCGAGGTCTCGAACATCTATCATCAGATTCCCTCAACTGGACCATTTTAGTCCGTTTCGCCGATTCTGAGGCAGGGAGGATTTCCCTGTCTCTGGTGACTGCCGGGACGTCCCCGATGCGCTTCGATTCGCTCGGTCATCCGTTCTGAGGGCGGGCCGTCTGAGGGCGGGGAGAAGGGTGGCGTCTCCAACCGGATACAGTGCAGGTTTTCCCTGTGTCCATGGTCCTTTGGCGTCCCCTCGGGCTCGACCCGTGTGCTAGACTACGAAGCGAATTCACCACATGAGCGCCAAGTACACCCTGGGTGCGTATCTGCGTCGAGGCCGTGAGCGGTCTGGCCTCTCCGTGGAAGCCGTCTCGACCGGGAGCCGGATCGTGCCCCGCCTCGTGGACGCGCTCGAGTCGGACCGTCAGGATCTGTTGCCGGCTCCCGTCTATGTCCGCGGCTTCATCCGCGCCTACTGCGAGCAGATCGGCGCCGATGCGGACGAGGCTCTTCGCCTCTACGACGAGCAGGCGGTTCCGCCCCCGCCGCTGACCGTCCACGCGCCGCCTCCTCAAGCGCGGCCGTTTCCGGCCGTGCGGCGCTGGAGACGCGTCGCCGCGGTCTCGGTCCTGGCGGTGGTGCTCGGAGTCGCGGGGATCTTCATGCTCGGGCGCCGCCAGCCGGATGCCGTCGCCAGCCGGCGAGCGGGCGCCACGATGACCGCGTCGCGCTCTTCGACCGCGCCGCCGCCGGTGGAATGGGCGATGCCGGCGCCGCCCGCTCCTTCCGCCGCTGTCACCGCGCCGGCCCGCCGGCGGCCACCACGGCGCCCGTCGCGCCGGCCTCGAGCGTGCCGGGGTCCGTCGAGCGAGTGCTTCTCATGCGCGCGATCGACACCACATGGGTGCGCGTCCAGCCGGACGGCGCCGGTCCGACCGAGGAGACGCTCTCGCCCGGCTCCGTGCGCGAGTGGCGGAGCCCGGGACGGTTCCACGTCACGGTCGGGAACGCGGGAGGCGTCGAGCTCGAGCTGGACGGTCGCGCGCTGCCCGCGCTGGGCGCCCCCGGCCAGGTGGTCCGGGACGCGACCGTGCCGCGGCGAGGCCCAGCCGTGAAGTTCCTGTCGGGACTCGCCGATCGCCTGAGAGACGGGCTCGGCAAGACGCGCGCGGCGCTCGAGGAGGGCTTCACCCGCATCTTCCAGGGGCAGGAGCTCGAGGCCGACACGGTGGAGGAGCTGGAATCGCTCCTTCTGCAGGCCGACCTCGGGCTCGACACCGCCGAGGGGTTCGTGGAGCGCGTCCGGGAGCAGGCCCGCCGCGGGCGGCTGACGGGCGGGGATGCCCGCCGCGCGCTGGCGGACCACCTCCGCGAGGCGCTGGCTGGAGCCGGCGCGGCGCTCGATCTCGACGCGCGGCCCGCGGTCGTGCTGGTCGTCGGCGTCAACGGCTCCGGGAAGACGACGACCTGCGGGAAGCTCGCCTGGCGGCTCCGGCAGGAGGGGCATACGGTCCTTCTCGGGGCGGGCGACACGTTTCGGGCCGCGGCGATCGACCAGCTCGAGCGCTGGGGTGAACGGATCGGCGTGCCGGTGGTGAGCCAGGGCCCCGGGGCGGATCCGTCGGCGGTGGCCTTCGATGCCGTGAAGGCCGCGCAGGCCCGCGGGTCGGAGGTCCTGATCGTGGACACCGCCGGCCGGCTTCACACGAAGTCGAACCTCATGGCGGAGCTGGCCAAGGTCAAGCGCGTGATCGGCCGTCAGTGCGCGGGCGCGCCGCACGAGGTGCTCCTCGTCCTGGACGCGACCACGGGCCAGAACGGCATCGCCCAGGCGCGGGTCTTCCACGAGGGCCTCGGGCTGACGGGTCTCGTGCTCACGAAGCTCGACGGCACCGCGAAGGGCGGGATCGTCATCCGGATCTACCGCGAGCTCGGCGTGCCCATCAAGCTCGTGGCGACGGGCGAGAAGGCCGAGGACCTGGCGACGTTCGATCCCGACGCGTACGTCGACGCGCTGGTCGGAGCCTGACGTGCAGTGGCGCGCCCCCGTCACGGGAGACGACCGCGACGCCCTGTGGATGGACCGGGCCCTGCGGCTGGCCGAGCGGGGCATCGGACTGACGTCGCCGAATCCCGCGGTCGGCGCGGTGCTGGTCAAGGACCAGCGGGTCGTCGGCGAGGGCGCGCACCTCCGAGCCGGGGGACCCCATGCCGAAGCCGCGGCGCTGGATGCGGCCGGCCCGGCCGCGCGCGGCGGGACCTGCTACGTGACGCTCGAGCCGTGCGCCCACTTCGGGCGCACGCCGCCGTGCGCGGACGCGCTCGTGCGGGCGGGCGTCGCGCGGGTCGTGGCGGCCATCGGCGACCCGCATCCGGAGGTCGACGGACGCGGCCTGGCGCGGCTCCGGGCGGCAGGCGTGAGCGTCACGGTGGGCGTCCGCGAGGCCGAGGCCCGCGCGCTGAATCGCGCGTTCCTGTGCGCGGTGGTGGAAGGCCGGCCGCACGTCACGCTCAAGGCGGCCATGACGCTCGACGGCAAGATCGCCGCGGCGGACGGGGCGTCACGGTGGATCACGGGAGAGGCGGCGCGGCTCGAGGGCCACCGGCTCAGGTTCGCCGCAGACGCCGTCCTCGTGGGGATCGGCACGGTGCTGGCCGACGATCCCCAGCTCACGGTGCGGCACCCCGGGCTGCCCGCGAAGGAGCCGTTCCGGGTCGTCGTCGACAGCCGGCTGCGCATCCCGGGGGACGCTCGCGTTCTCCGCTCGGGCGACCCCGCGCGTGCTCTCGTTGCCTGCGTCGCCCCGGCGCCCGCAGGTCCCGTTGCGGCGCTGCGGGCCCAGGGCGTTCGGGTCCTCGAGCTGCCGGGGGACTCGGGCCGCGTGGATCTCCGCGCCCTCCTCGAGGCGCTGCGCGCGCTGGACGTGATCGCGGTGCTTGCCGAGGGAGGCGGGGAGCTCGGCGGCGCGCTCGCGGACGCCGGGCTTGTCGACCGCGTGGCCTTCTTCGTGGCGCCCCGGCTTCTCGGGGGGCGGGAGGCCCCCGGGCCGCTCGGGGGTCGCGGGCGCCCGCTGAAGGAAGCCCTCGCGCTGGTCGACGTCGTCACACGCCGGCTCGACGACGACCTGCTCGTCGAGGCCGACGTCCAGCGCTAGGCCATGTTCACGGGGATCGTCGAGACGCTCGGCCGGGTTGGAAGACTGGAGACCGCGGGCGACGGGCGGCGGCTCAGGGTGGCGGTGCCGGACGAACCGGGCTGGCGGCTCGGGCTCGGGGAGAGCGTGGCGGTCAGCGGAGTCTGCCTCACGGTGGTGAGCGCGCCGCCGGGAGAGCTCGCGTTCGATCTGGCGGAGGAGACGCTGCGGGTGACGACCCTGGGCGGCCTGAGCGTCGGTGACCCGGTGAACCTGGAGCGGCCTCTGCGGTTCGACGGGCGGCTCGGGGGCCATCTGGTGCTGGGCCACGTCGACGGCGTGGGGCGGGTCACGGCGGTCCGGCCGGAGGGCGACGGCGCGCGAGTGGACGTGGAGGTGCCCGCCCGCCTCAGGCCGCTCCTGATCCCGAAGGGCTCGATCACGGTCGACGGTGTGAGCCTCACCGTGGCGGCCCTCGAGGAGGAAGTCTTCGCGGTCGCGCTCATTCCGCACACGCTGGCGGTGACGACGCTGGGTCAGCGCCGGGCCGGCGACCCGGTGAACCTGGAGATGGACGTGATCGGGAAGTACGTGCGAGGCTTTGTCCAGCAGTGGCAGGAGTGGCAGGAGTCGCAGCAGCGGGGCGCGGCGAGGAGGGAGTCATGACCGAGAGCGAGCGCGGCGGGGAGCGGCCCGGCTTCGCGACGATCGAGGCAGCGATCGACGATGTCCGCCAGGGGCGGATGATCCTCGTCGTCGACGACGAGGACCGCGAGAACGAGGGCGACCTCGTCATGGCCGCCGACCGGGTGACGCCGGAGGCCATCAACTTCATGGCCAAGCACGGGCGCGGCCTGATCTGCGTCCCCATGACCGGCGAGCGCCTGGACGATCTCCGCATCAACATGATGGTGACCGACAACACGGCCCCCATGGGGACGGCCTTCACGGTGACCGTGGACGCCAAGCGCGGCGTCACGACCGGGACCTCGGCGTACGACCGGGCGCTGACGGTCCGGGCGCTCGTCGATCCGGCCACGCTCCCGGAGGACCTTGCGCGCCCCGGCCACATCCTGCCGCTCCGGTCGATGCCCGGGGGCGTGCTGCGGCGAGCGGGCCACACCGAGGCGGCCGTGGACCTCGCCCGGTTCGCCGGCTGCTCGCCGGCGGGCGTGATCTGCGAGATCATGGACGAGCAGGGGGAGATGGCGCGCCTCCCGGAGCTCACCGCGCTGGCGGCGCGGTACGACCTCCGGATGATCACCATCAAGGATCTGATCCGGTATCGCATCCAGAAGGACAAGCTGGTCCGGCGGGCCGCGAGCACGCTCCTGCCGACGGTCTACGGGTCCTTCGGGGCCATCACCTACGAGACCACGGTGGACGACCGCGTGGTCCTGGCGCTGACGATGGGTGACATCCGGGGAGACGATCCCATCCTGGTGCGGATGCACTCGGAGTGCCTCTCCGGGGACGTCTTCCGGTCGCAGCGCTGCGACTGCGGGGACCAGCTCGCCAAGGCGCTCACCATCATCGCGGGCGCGGGCCGGGGCGTCCTCGTCTACCTCCGGCAGGAGGGGCGCGGCATCGGTCTCCTGAACAAGATGCGCGCCTACGAGCTGCAGGACCAGGGGAAGGACACCGTGGAGGCCAACGAGGCGCTCGGCTTCAAGGCGGACCTCCGCGACTACGGCATCGGCGCGCAGATCCTCGTCGACCTCGGCATTCGCTCCATGCGGCTCCTCACCAACAACCCCAAGAAGATCGTGGGGCTGGAGGGCTACGGCCTCCGCGTCGTCGAGCGGGTGCCGATCGAGGTGCCGCCCTCCGAGGCGAACCGGTTCTACCTCCGGACCAAGCAGGACAAGCTGGGCCATCTCTTCTCGGACCGGCCCTAGGCCGCGATGGCTGGTCCCGCTCCCTCCGCCAAGCCTCGCCTCCGGGCTCCCGGGCGACGCGTGGCGATCGTCGCCTCGCGCTTTCACGAGGACATCAGCGAGCGCCTCGTGGACGGCGCGCGCGCCGCGCTCCTGCGTCACGGTGTCCGGGAGGGCGACGTGCGCATCGTCTGGGTGCCGGGCGCCTTCGAGCTGCCCCAGGCCGCGGGGCGCCTCGCCGCCGCCGGAGACGTCGACGCCCTGGTGTGCGTCGGCTGCGTGATCCGCGGGGAGACGCCGCACTTCGAGTACGTGGCGGGCGAGGCTGCCCGCGGCATCTCCGAGGTGGGGCGGTCGACCGGTGTCCCGACCACGTTCGGCCTGATCACGGCCAACACGCGGGAGCAGGCGGAGGCGCGGGCGGGCGGCGCCGTCGGCAACCGGGGCGAGGAGGCGGCGCTCGCGGCGCTCGAGCTCCTGATGCTGTTCGCGGATCTCCGCCGCTCGAAGCGGCGGCGAGCGCCCGCGCGGCGGCGCACGCGCTAGACCGTGGGGCGCCGGCGCCAGGCTCGCGAGTTCGCGCTCCAGCTCCTCTACGAGCTGGACGTCCGGGGTGACTCGGATCCCGGGCCCGTGATCGACGCGTTCTGGCGACGGCAGCCGGCTCACGACGAGGTGCGGATGTTCGCCGACGCCCTGGTCCGAGGCGTCAAGGCCCACCAGCCCAAGATCGACGAGCTGATCGCGAGGTTCGCCGAGCACTGGGAGCTCGACCGGATGGCGGTGGTGGATCGGAACCTGCTGCGGGCCGGGATCTGGGAGCTGCTCTGGGGCGCCGACGTCCCGCCCAAGGTCGCCATCAACGAGGCGCTCGAGATCGCGCGGCGCTTCTCGACCGAGGAGTCCACCCGCTTCGTCAACGGGCTCCTCGACCGGGTGCGGCGGGAGCTCTGCCCGTAGGGTCGCTCCGTCGACCGCAGGTGGCGAGCGTCGGCCCCGTCGCGGCGGGCGACGCGCGGCCGGCCGAGCGCGCGCGGCGACTCGTCGTCGCGGCGGTCGCCGGCTTCGCCATGCACCTGGCGTTTCCCCGGCCGGGCTGGGATCTCCTGGGGTGGGCCGCTCTCGCGCCGGTGCTGGCCCTGGCGGCCACGGCCGGCACGCCCCGGCGCGCTTTCCTCGAGGGCTGGGTGGCGGGCCTGGCCTTCTACGTCCCCCTCCTGCGCTGGCTGACCCACACGATGACGACCTTCTCCCAGATGACCATGCCGGTCGCCGTCCTCGTCCTCCTCGCGCTGGCGGGCTACCTCGCGCTCTTCTGGGGCGGCGTGGCATGGGGGCTCGCCTGGCTGCGGGGACGGCTCGGCACCGGAGCGCTCTGGCTCGCGCCCGCGCTGTGGGTGGCGGGAGAGCTGGGACGCACGTACCTCCTCGGCGGATTCCCGTGGGGCCTTCTCGGCTACGTTCCGTCGCGGCGCCTCCTCGTGATCCAGATCGCGGCGTGGACCGGTGTGTACGGTGTGTCCGCCCTCCTGGTGCTGGTCAACACCGCGCTCGCGTGGACCGCGGTCGAAAGGCGCTGGCGGGCGGCCGGGCTCTCCCTCGCGGGAGCGGCGGTGGCCGGCGCGCTCCTGGTGGGGCATGCGCATCTCGCGCCGGTGGACGCACCGACGCTGCGGGTCGCCGTGGTGCAGGGGAACATCGCGCAGGCCGTGAAGTGGGACGCCGGGTTCAAGGCGGAGACGCTTCGCATCTACGGCGAGCTGACGCGCGCCGTCGCCCCCGGGAGCCGGCTCGTGGTGTGGCCGGAGGCCGCGGTGCCCGCGTACGTCCGCTTCGAGCCGGCCGCGCTGCGCTGGCTGACCGATCTGGCGGCTGGAGTGCGCGTCCCGCTCCTCGTCGGCGTGCCCGACGCGGAGACCGACGGGCGCAGAGTGCGCTACCTGAACAGCGCCTTCCTGGTGGAGTCGGCGGGCGTGCGCGCACGCTATGATAAGATGCATCTGGTGCCGTTCGGGGAATACGTGCCCCTGAAGCGGCTCCTCTTTTTCGTGGAGGCGATCGCCGCCGAGATCGGGGACTTCACGCCCGGCCGGCAGGTGACGATTCTCCCGCTGGAGGACACGCCGTTCGGCACGGTCATCTGCTACGAGGTCATCTTCCCCGGTCTGTTCCGGCGGTTCGTCGCGGAGGGCGCGAGCTTCATGACCAACATCACCAATGATGCGTGGTTCGGCGACTCGGGCGGCCCCCTGCAGCATCTGGCGATGGTGCCGCTCCGGGCGGTCGAGAACCAGATCGCGATCGTGCGCGCCGCCAACACCGGCGTGTCGGCGTTCGTGCTTCCGTCCGGGGCGATCCAGAGCACTCTGCCGCTCGGAGTGCGGGGCACCCTCCGGGCCGAGGTGCCGGTCCGGCGCGGGTACACCTTCTACGCGCGCTTCGGCGACGTCTTCGCCTACGCCTGCGCGGCGATATCGGGCGCCGCTCTCGTGGGCGGTCTCGCCGCGGGCCGGCGGAGCTAGCGCCGTGCTCAGCGAGCTCCGGCGCGAGCTCTCGGACGTCGAGCGGCGGCTCGACGACCTCCGGGGGCATCTTTGACCTCGCCTCGAAGGAGACGCGCATCGCCGCCATCGACGCGGAGATGGCGAGCGCGGGATTCTGGGACGATACCCGGCGCGCCCAGGGGCTCGTCCGCGAGCGCAACGACCTCTCGCGGCTGGTCGGGCGGACGGGGGAGCTCGCGCGCGAGCTCGGAGACATCCGCACCCTCTGGGAGATGGCCCTCGAGGAGGGTGACGAGAGTCTCGAGTCGGAGATCCAGTCGAGCCTCCAGCGCCTTCGCAAGGAGCTGCACGACTTCGAGCTGACCGTCGTCCTGTCCGGGGATCACGACCGGAAGAATGCCATCTTCTCCATCCACGCCGGGGCCGGCGGCACCGAGTCGCAGGACTGGGCGCAGATGCTCCTCCGCATGTACACCCGCTGGACGGAGCGGCGCGGCTACAAGGTCGAGGTGGTCGACATGCTCCTGGGCGACGAGGCCGGGATCAAGTCGGCGACGCTCGAGATCACCGGCGAGTACGCCTACGGGTACCTGAAGGGCGAGACCGGGGTCCACCGGCTGGTGCGGATCTCGCCCTTCGACGCCGCCAAGCGCCGGCACACGTCCTTCGCGTCGGTCTCGGTCATGCCGGAAGTCGAGGACATCGAGGTGGTCGTCCGGGACGACGAGCTTCGCGTGGACGTCTTCCGGTCGTCCGGCCCCGGCGGCCAGGGCGTCAACACGGCGGACTCGGCCGTGCGGATCACCCACCTGCCCTCGGGGATCGTGGTGTCGTGCCAGAACGAGCGCTCGCAGCTCCGGAACCGCGACACCGCCATGCGGGTGCTCCGGGCGCGGCTCTACCAGATCGCGGACCAGAAGCGGAAGACGGAGCTCGACCAGCTGACCGGGGACAAGAAGGACATCGCGTTCGGGAGCCAGATCCGCTCGTACGTGTTTGCCCCTTACCAGCTGATCAAGGACCACCGGACGAACGTGGAGATCGGCAACGTGGACGCGGTGATGGACGGCGACATCGATCCGTTCATCGAGGCGTTCCTGTTCTCGGGGCGGAGGTAGAGGCGACCGTGTCCGACCAGCGGCCGGGAGCGTCAGGCGAGGTGGCAGGCGAGGCGCCGGTTCCAGGGAACGAGCTCGTCCGCCGGCGTCACGAGAAGCTCCGCGCCCTCCGCGCCGCGGGCGTCGACCCGTTCGGCACGAGCTTCCCGGTGTCGCACTGGGCGGGCCCCCTCCATGCCCGCTGGGATGCCACGCCGCCCACGCCGGAGGACGAGCTCCGGGGGGCGGGCGCGGTCAGCGTCGCCGGGCGCGTCATGTCGATCCGCCACCACGGCAAGTCCTGCTTCGCCCACCTCCTCGACCAGACGGGCACGATCCAGCTCTACGCCCGGGCCGACGTCCTCGGCGAGGCGTACGCCGGCTTCACCGATCTGGACGTGGCGGACTTCGTCGGCGTGACCGGCGAGCTCATGCGGACGCGAACGGGGGAGCTGACCGTTCAGGTCAAGACGTGGACGTTCCTCTCGAAGTCCATGCGGCCGCTGCCGGAGAAGTGGCACGGGCTCAAGGACGTCGAGACCCGCTACCGCCAGCGGTACGTGGATCTCCTCGTGAATCCCGGCGTGCGCGAGGTGTTCCGGCTCCGGTCGCGACTCATCCAGACCGTTCGCGCGTTCCTCGACGCTCGCGGATTCCTGGAGGTGGAGACGCCGGTCATGCAGCCGATCCCGGGCGGCGCGGCGGCGCGGCCGTTCGCGACCCACCACAACGCGCTCGACATCCCGCTCTTCCTGCGCATCGCGCTGGAGCTGCATCTCAAGCGCCTGGTGGTGGGCGGGTTCGACCGTGTCTACGAGATCGGCCGGATCTTCCGCAACGAGGGTGTCTCGACGCAGCACAACCCCGAGTTCACGATGCTCGAGTTCTACCAGGCCTACGCGGACTACGGCGAGCTCATGGAGCTCACCGAGTCGCTCGTCGCCGAGCTCGCCCGGACGCTGACCGGCGGGCTCGCGCTCACCTACCAGGAGGAGCGGATCGACCTCGCGCCGCCGTGGCGGCGTCTCCGGTATCTCGACGCGGTGGCCGAGGCCATCGGGGTCGGCCGGGACGAGCTGCGCGACCGGGAGCGGGTCCGGGGGGCGGCGCGGGAGGCGGCGGGCCGGCGCGGGCTCGACGCGGGCGCCTGGGGCTGGGGCGCCGCGACGCCCGCCTACCAGATGTGGAAGGACGTGTTCGAGACGTTCGTCGAGCCCACGCTCCTCCAGCCGACGTTCGTCATCGACTTTCCGACGGAGCTCTCCCCGCTGGCACGCCAGAAGCGGGAGGACCCGAGCCTGGTCGACCGCTTCGAGCTGTTCGTCGCCCGGATGGAGATGGCGAACGCGTACTCGGAGCTGAACGATCCCCTCGAGCAGCGGCGCCGGTTCGAGCATCAGCTTCACGCCCGTGAGGCGGGGGACGAGGAGGCGCATCGCCTCGACGAGGACTACATCCGCGCGCTGGAGTACGGCCTGCCGCCGACCGCGGGTGAGGGGGTGGGGATCGACCGGCTGGTGATGCTCTTTGCCGACCGGGCGTCGATCCGGGACGTGATCCTCTTCCCATTGCTGCGTCCGGAGACGTTCCGGACGGACGAGGACTGACCGACCCCATGGGACGCGGCATGCCCTTCGAGCTCCTCATCGGGCTCCGGTACCTCCGGTCGAAGGGCGGGCGCGGGTTCCTCTCCCTTCTCACGCTGATCGCGATGGCCGGGATGGCGATCGGGGTCATGGCGCTCATCGTGGTCCTGGCGGTCATGTCGGGCTTCGAGGACGAGCTGCGGAGCAAGATCCTGGGGACGACCTCGCACATCCTCGTGATGGACGCGGGCGGCCGCGGCATCGAGGACCCCGCGCGCGCTCTGGGTCTCATCCGGGCGCACCCTGACGTCCGGTCCGCGGCGCCGTTCGTCCTGCAGCAGGTGATGCTCTCGCACGGGGAGTACGCGACGGGCGTGGTGCTGCGGGGGATCGACCCGGAGACCGAGCGGCGGGAGCTCCAGCAACGGGTGAAGCAGGGGAGCCTGGCCGATCTCGCGGGCCCGGAGGCGACGATCGCCCTCGGCCGCGAGCTGGCGCGGACCCTCGGGGCGTTCGTCGGCGACACGGTGGTCGCGATCTCGCCCCGCGGCGCGGTCACGGCGGTCGGGACCATCCCCAAGATGCGCCCCCTCCGCGTCGTCGCCATCTTCGAGATCGGCCTCTACGAGTACGACTCCGCGCTCGCGTACACCTCCATCGCGACGTCGCAGCAGTTTGCGGACCTGGGGGGGCGAGTGTCCGGCATCGAGGTTCGCCTGACCGACGTCTACCAGGCGCGCCGGGTGTCCCGGGAGCTCGGCTCGACGCTGGGCATGCCCTACTGGACCCGGGACTGGACCGAGATGAACCGCAACCTCTTCTCGGCGATCCAGCTCGAGAAGATGGCGATGTTCGTGATCCTGACCCTGATCATCTTCGTGGCCGCGTTCGCGATCATCAGCCACCTCATCCTGATGGTCGCCGAGAAGCGCCGGGAGATCGGCGTGCTCCGCTCGCTCGGGGCCTCCGGCCGCAGCATCACGTTCGTCTTCATGGCCGAGGGCGTGCTGATCGGGCTGGTCGGGACCGTGGTGGGGACGGTTCTCGGCATCACGATCGGACTCGTCCAGGACCGGTACCACCTCGTGAAGATCCCCGGTGACGTGTACCAGCTCTCGGAGCTTCCGATGAAGATGCACCCGCCGGAGATGATCTTGATCGCGGTGGCGGCCCTGGGCCTCTCCTTCCTGGCGACGATCTATCCGTCGCGCCAGGCCGCCCGGCTCCACCCGGTGGACGTGCTCCGGTATGAGTGAGACCGGAGGGCCTCCCGGTCCCGAGCGCCCGCGCAGCGGCGATCTCGGTGGCGAGCGGACCCCCTTGCTGGTCGCCGAGGGGGTCGAGAAGGAGTACCGCAGCAAGGCCGAGCCCCTGCGCGTGCTCAAGGGCGTGAACCTCACCGTGCACGAGGCCGAGCTGATCGCGGTGGTGGGAGCCTCGGGCGTCGGCAAGTCGACGCTGCTCCACGTCCTGGGGGCGCTGGACCGCCCCACCGCCGGATCGGTGTGGTTTCGCGGCCAGGACCTCTTCAAGCGATCGGAGGCGGAGCTGACCCGTTTCCGACGTGAGGAGGTCGGCTTCGTCTTCCAGCTCTACAATCTGTTGACGGACTTCACCGCGCTCGAGAACGCGATGCTCCCGGCGCTCATCCAGCGCCGGCCGGCAGCGGAAGCCCGCAGCCTGGCCATGGACGCCCTCCGGGAGGTGGGTCTCCTCGAGCGTGTCGGCCACCGGCCCGGCGAGCTGTCCGGGGGCGAGCAGCAGCGCGTCGCCCTGGCGAGGGCGCTCGTGGGCCGGCCGGCCATGGTCCTGGCCGACGAGCCCACCGGCAACCTCGATCCCAAGACGAGCCAGGACGTCTTCGAGCTGTTCGCCCGTCTCCAGGCCGAGCGCGGGGTGGCCTTCGTCATCGCCACGCACAACCTGGACCTGGCGCGGCGCGCCGACCGCGTCGTCCGGCTCCTGGACGGGCGCGCGATCATCGAGGCCTGACACCCACCCGTTTCCCGGGGGCGCGCGGGGGCCAATTCCCTCTAAGTACCGGTCGGATGGTTGAAAATTTCCATGGCGCCTTCACGGGCCATGTATAATGACGCTCGGGAGTTGGCGAGCGCGCCCGCTACCGATACCAGGGGCGCTTCGCCCGGCCGCCTGGCGCCAGGACGCCGGGCTGGAGGAGGCCACGTGTTCGAGCGATTCACCGAGCGTGCGCGACGCGTCATCATCCTGGCCCGCGAGGAAGCCGGCCGATTCCGGCACGACTTCGTGGGGACCGAGCACATCCTGCTCGGGCTGATCCGGGACGGGGAGGGAATCGCGACGGCGGTTCTCCAGCGCCTGGGGCTCCGGCTCGAGACCGTCAAGAGCGAGGTCGAGCGGGCGCTGGCCGGATTCCCCAAGACGCTCACGTTTGGCGAGGTCCCGTTCACCCCCCAGGCCAAGCGGGTGCTGGAGCTGTCGATCGAGGAAGCGCGCCAGCTCGGGCACAACTACATCGGTACCGAGCACCTCCTTCTCGGCGTGATGAAGGAGGGGCAGTCGATCGCGGCCAAGATCCTCGAGTCGCTCGGCGCGCGGCTCGATGAGGTCCGGCAGGAGACGCTCGCGCTCCTGGGCGACCAGTACTACCCGCGGCCGAAGAAGCGAAGCCAGACGCCGGTCCTCGACGAGTTCGCGCGCGATCTGACCCAGTTCGCCCGTGACAGCAAGCTCGACCCGGTGATCGGGCGCGAGACGGAGATCGAGCGGGTCATCCAGATCCTCTCCCGCCGCACCAAGAACAACCCCGTCCTGATCGGCGAGCCCGGCGTGGGGAAGACGGCGATCGTCGAGGGGCTTGCCCAGAAGATCATCAACCACGACGTGCCGGACGTGCTCGTCGGCAAGCGGCTGCTCCAGCTCGACCTGGGCGCCCTGGTCGCGGGCACGAAGTACCGCGGCCAGTTCGAGGAGCGCCTGAAGGCCGTCATGAAGGAGATCCGGCAGTCGGAGAACGTGATCCTCTTCCTGGACGAGCTGCACACGCTGATCGGAGCCGGCGCGGCCGAGGGCGCGATCGACGCCTCGAACATGCTCAAGCCGGCGCTCTCCCGCGGCGAGATCCAGTGCATCGGGGCCACGACCCTCGACGAGTACCGGAAGCACATCGAGAAGGACGGCGCCCTCGAGCGACGGTTCCAGCCCATCATCGTGCGGGCCCCGTCGGTCCAGGAGGCGGTCGAGATCATCAAGGGTCTCCGGCCGAAGTACGAGGCGCATCACCGCGTGAAGATCAGCGACGCGGCGATCGACCTCGCGGTGAAGCTGGCCGACCGCCACATCACCGAGCGGCACCTTCCCGACAAGGCGATCGACGTGATCGACGAGGCGGCGAGCCGGACGCGGCTCCAGGCCATGACGCCGCCGGCGACGATCAAGGAGCTCGAGAAAGAGATCGAGCGGGTCGTCCGCGAGAAGGACATGTTCCTGGAGGCCCAGGAGTTCGAGAAGGCCGCCTCGCTCCGCGAGAAGGAAAAGGCGCTCCGGGGCCGCGAGGAAGAGCTCAAGCGCGAGTGGGAGAAGAACAAGAACCGGCAGACCCAGGTCGTGGGCGAGCAGGACATCGAGTACATCGTGTCCCGCTGGACCGGGATTCCGCTCTCGCGGCTCGAGGAGAAGGAGTCGGCGAAGCTCGCCCGCATGGAGGAGTCGCTCCACGCGCGGGTCGTGGGCCAGGACGACGCGATCCGGGCGGTCTCCCGCGCGATCCGTCGCTCGCGAGCCGGCCTCAAGGACGCGAAGCGGCCCGTGGGCTCGTTCATCTTCCTCGGGCCGACCGGCGTGGGGAAGACGGAGCTCGCGCGGGCCCTGGCGGAGTTCCTCTTCGGCGACGAGAACGCGCTGATCCGGGTCGACATGTCCGAGTACATGGAGAAGTTCTCGGTCTCTCGCCTCCTGGGGGCCCCGCCCGGCTACGTCGGGTACGAGGAGGGCGGGTACCTCACGGAGAAGGTGCGGCGGCGCCCCTACTCGGTCGTGCTGTTCGACGAGATCGAGAAGGCGCACCCGGACGTGTTCAACATGCTGCTCCAGGTGCTGGACGACGGCCGCTTGACCGACTCTCTCGGGCACGTCGTGGACTTCAAGAACACCATCCTGATCATGACGTCCAACCTCGGGACGGCCTTGATCGGGAAGCGCACCAGCCCCGGCTTCCTGTCGGCGTCGGCCGAGGACACCTACGACCGGATGAAGGACCGGGTGCTCGACGAGCTCAAGCGGGCCTTCCGTCCGGAGTTCCTCAACCGGATCGACGAGGTGATCGTGTTCCACTCGCTGAGCGAGGAGCACATCCGGGGCATCGTGCAGCTCATGCTCGATCGCGTGAACCGGCAGCTCGAGGAGCGGGCGATCCGCGTCGGCCTGTCCCCCGAGGCCGTGAACTTCCTGATCGAGAAGGGCTTCGACGCGACCTACGGGGCGCGGCAGCTCCGGCGCATCATCCAGAAGCACATCGAGGATCCGCTGGCGGAATCGATCATCGCCGGACGGGTCCAGGACGGCGTCCAGATCGAGGTCCGGGTCCAGGGTGAGGGGCTCATCTTCGAGCCAGTCTCCGAGCCTACACTGAGCCTGGCGGAGCGCTGACCTCCCGGTCCCCGTTCGCCCGAGGAGTGCTCTTGGCTCTCGCCGGGGGGTGCCCGCAGGGGAGGCCCCGGACGAGGGGGTCGATCCTTCTCTCGGTGCTGGTCGCTCTCCTGATGCTTCCCGGCACCGGGAGGGCGCAGCAGGCGGCGCCGACCCAGCCTCTCGCTCCGATCCCGACCGTCCGGGACATCGTGGTCGAGGGGAACCGCCGGATCCAGGGGCCGGCCGTCCTGAACCGCGTGCAGACCAAGATCGGCGACCCGCTCTCCCCGGCCGCGCTCCGCGACGACGTCCGCTCCATCTTCGGCCTGGGGTTCTTCGACGACGTGCAGGTTCGCACCGAGGAGTTCGAGGGCGGGGTGCGCGTGATCTTCGCCGTCGTCGAGCGACCGCTCCTCCGCGAGGTCAGCTTCGAGGGGAACGCGGAGCTCAATACCGACGAGCTGCGGGAGAAGGCCGCCATCCGGGTCGGCGTGCTCTACAACCCGGTCGAGGTCCAGAAGGCCGAGGAGGCCATCCGCCAGAAGTACGAGGACGAGGGGTTCTTCGGGGTCCAGATCAATCCGCGCACCGAGCGCACGCCCGAAGGCGACCTGCGGGTCGTGTTCCGGATCGAGGAAGGACCGAAGCTCCACATCGACCGGATCATCATCGAGGGGAACAAGCGCGCTCACCGCGGGCCAGATCAAGGACGCGATGTCGACGAAGGAGCGACTGTACTGGATCTTCCCCTTCTCGACCGTGCAGCGCAAGGTGTTCGACGACGACGTGGACCGTATCCTCCAGCTCTACGCCGACTACGGCTACATCCAGGCGCGCGTGGAGTCCACCGAGATCGTGCCCGACCTCGCGCGGAAGAAGGTCACACTCCGCGTGCGCGTGGTGGAGGGGCCGCAGTTCCACACGGGCACCATCACGATCACGGGCAACGAGATCCTCACGATCGAGGAGCTTCGCAAGCTGGTGACCCTCCAGGAGGGCGGTGTCTTCAACCGGGGGGCGCTGCGCAACTCCGTCCGCGCGATCGTGGATCGCTACTCCGAGCTGGGCCGGGCCCGAGCCGAGGTCGAGCCCCGGACGTCGAACGACCTGGCGAACCTGAAGGTCGACGTGAGCATCCCGATCGTCGAGGGCGGGCCGGTCTACGTCGAGCGGATCAACATCGCCGGCAACACGAAGAGCTCGGAGAAGGTTCTGCGGCGGGAGCTGCGCGTGACCGAGGGCGAGCTGTTCACGTTCCAGAAGCTCGTGCGGAGCCGCCAGCGGCTGTTCAACCTCGGCTATTTCGAGGAGGTGAACGTCAACACCGAGCAGGGATCCACGCCCGACAAGATCGTCGTGAACATCGACGTGAGGGAACGGGCGACCGGCGTCTTCAGCATCGGCGCGGGCTACAGCAGCCTCGACAGCCTCTTCGCCACGCTCGACGTGAGCCAGCGGAACCTCTTCGGCCGGGGCCAGGAGGTGTTCCTCCGGTTTCGCATCGGCTCGCAGAGCCGGCTGGGCCTCGTCGGGTTCACGGAGCCGTACCTCTTCGACATCCCGCTGCGCGCGGGGTTCGACATCTACGACCGCGAGCGCGAGTACGACGACTTCACGGAGGAGCGCCTCGGAGGGGACATCCGGGCGAGCTATCCGCTCACGGAGTTCATGACGCTGTCCGGCCTGTACCGGCTCGAAGAACGTCGACATCACGGATGTGGCCCCTACCGCGAGCCAGGACCTCAAGAGCCAGGAGGGGAAGAGTCTCAACTCGGTCATCGAGCTCCTGGTGGCGCGGGACACGCGCGACAACATCTTCGAGCCCAGCAGGGGCAGCCGCAACTCGGTGGAGTTCCAGTTCGCGGGCTTGGGCGGAGATACCCAGTACTACAAGGTCGTGGGGGAGTCGGCGTGGTTCGTTCCGCTGCCCGTGTTCAACCTGGTGTGGGCCGTCCGAGGGCTCGCCGGATTCGCCCAGGGCTGGGGAGGCCAGGAGGTTCCGATCTTCGAGCGGTTCTTCCTCGGCGGCGCCACCACCCTCCGCGGCCAGCGGACGCGCTCGGTGGCCCCGAAGGACAGGCAGGGGGAGACGATCGGTGGTACCTCGGAGCTCCTGTTCAACACCGAGATCTTGATCCCGATCATCGCGCGATTCCGGCTGGCTATCTTCTTCGATGCCGGTAACGCGTACGGGTTCGGCACGGACTTCGATCCCACGAACCTCCGGTACGGCGCCGGCGTGGGGGTTCGCTTCTTCTCGCCGCTGGGTCCCATGCGGCTCGATCTGGGGTACAACCTGGACAAGGAGCCGGGAGAGAAGGCCTACCAGGTCAACTTCACGGTTGGGGCGCCCTTCTAGAGCGCAGGCAGTGAGAGGTGATGCCATGAGAGACAGATGGACGGTCGGAATGGTCGCGCTCGTCGCCACCGGACTCGTCGCCGGGCTCGTCACGGGCACGGATGCGGCCGGTACGCGGATCGGATACGTGGACGTCCAGCGGGTGATCGTCCGCTCGGTCGCCGGCGTCGCTGCGCGGGAGCAGCTCGAGCGGGACAAGGTGACGATGCAGAAGGACGTCGACAACCGCCGGGCCGAGGTCGACAAGCTCCGCGAGGAGATGGAGAAGAAGGGGCTGGTCCTGTCTGCCGAGGCGCGCCGCGAGAAGGACGAGACCCTCCAGCGGAAGGTGCGGGACCTCCGGCGCCTGGCCGAGGACCTCGAGAAGGAGCTGCAGAAGAAGGAGCAGCAGGCCACGCAGCGGATCCTCGGGGAGCTCACGGGGATCATCGAGAAGATGGGCAAGGAGCGCGGCTTCCTGCTCATCGTCGAGCGGCGGAGCGGCGGCGTGATCTACGGTGACCCGGAAGGCGACGTCACCGACGAGGTGATCAAGCTGTACGACCAGGAGAAGGCGAAGAAGCCCTAGGATGTCCGCGCGCTCCCTCGGTGAGCTGGCGCGCCTCGTCGGCGGGGATCTGGAGGGGGATCCGTCTCTCGAGATCCGGGGATTCGCGAGTCTCGAAAGCGCGGGCCCGGGCGACCTGTCCTTCGTCGCGGCGGACCGCCACCTCGCCGCCGCCCGCCGGAGCGCGGCGTCCGCGCTGATCGCGCCGCCCGGACTCGACCTCGGCGGCCGGCCGGTGATCCGCGTCGCCCAGCCCTACGCGGCCATCGCCGCCGTCGTCCGGGTGTTCTTCCCCGAGCCCGTCCTGGCCCCGGGCGTCCACCCGAGCGCCCACGTCGCCGACAGCGCTCGCGTCTCGTCCGGCGCCACCGTGGGGGCCTTCGCCGTGGTCGGCGAGCGGTCCGTCGTCGAGGAAGGGGCCGTGCTCCATTCCCACGTCTTCGTGGGCCCCGACTGCCGGGTGGGGGAGCGGAGCGTGCTCCATCCGCACGTGGTGCTGCGGGAGCGTGTGGCGCTGGGGCGCCGGGTGATCGTCCACCCGGGCAGCGTGCTCGGAGCCGACGGGTTCGGGTACGTGTTCGACGGCCAGGCGCACCGGAAGATCCCTCAGGTCGGCCGGGTCGTCGTGGAGGACGACGTCGAGATCGGAGCCAACGTCACCGTGGACCGCGCGACCCTCGGGGAGACCGTGATCGGCCGGGGGACGAAGATCGACAACCTCGTGCAGATTGGCCATAATACCGTCATCGGGGCGGACTCGATCATCGTCGCCCAGACCGGCATCTCGGGCTCCTGCCGGATCGGGCGCGGCGTGGTGCTGGGCGGGCAGGTGGGGATCACCGACCACGTGACGGTCGGCGACGGGGCCCAGATCGGCTCGCAGTCCGGCCTCCATCGCGACGTGCCGGCGGGCGCCGGGGTGATCGGCACGCCGGCCATGCCGGCGGACGTGGGGCTCCGCGCGATGGCGGCGTTCGGACGTCTCCCGGACCTCCTGCGGGACGTGCGGGCTCTGGGGCGTCGCATGGCGGCGCTGGAGCGGAGGCTGGGAGCGGAGGGAGGACCGGCGGCCCGTGGGTGAGCGGACGACGGACATCCACCCCACCGCGGTCGTGCATCCGGGCGCCCGGCTGGGCCCGGGCGTGCGCGTGGGGCCGTTCGCGGTCATCGGCCAGGGCGTGTGCCTGGGAGAGGACACGGAGATCGGCCCTCACGTCGTGCTGGAGGGGCCGCTCGAGCTGGGGGCCCGGTGCCAGATCTACGTCGGGGCGGTGATCGGGCTGCCGCCGCAGGACCTCAAGTGGAAGCCGGGGACGCCGTCGGGCGTGCGGATCGGCGAGGGTACCGTGGTGCGTGAGTACTCGACGATCCATCGCGCGACGACACCGGACGGCTTCACCGTGCTGGGGAAGGACTGCTATCTCATGGCGCAGGGGCACATCGCCCATGATTGCCAGATCGGCGACAACGTGATCATGACCGGGTACACGGCGCTCACCGGATTCGTGCAGGTCGGCGACCGGGCCGTGATCTCCGGCCTGACGGGGATCCACCAGTTCGTGCGCATCGGGACGCTCGCCATGGTGAGCGGGTGCTCGCGGATCGGCCAGGACGTGCCGCCGTACTTCATCGTCGAGGGCAATCCCGCCGAGGTGCGCGGAGTGAACATCGTCGGACTGCGACGCGCCGGCGTGCCGGCTGACGTCCGGCTGAACCTCCAGCGCGCCTACAAGATCCTCTACCGGTCGGGCCGCGCCCCGGGACCGGCGCTCGAGCAGATCCGTGGTGAGATCGAGCCGTCGCCCGAGATCGAGCAGCTCTGCGAGTTCATCGCGTCGTCCAAGCGCGGGATCTGCTAGGGGAGGGAGATGGGCAAGCGCGAGCAGAAGCGGCTGCGGGCCGGGGTCATCGGCGCCGGTCACATGGGGCAGTACCACATCCTGGTCTACGCCGAGCTGTGGGACGTGGACCTCGTGGGCATCGTGGATGCCGACGCGGGGAAGGCGGCCCGCCTCGCCGCGCAGTACGATTCTCAGGCCCTCACCGATCACCGGGAGCTCTTCGGCAAGGTGGACGTCGTGTCCATCTCGGTGCCGACGCCGCTTCACTTCGAGATCGCGAAGGACTGCCTCGAGGCGGGCATCAGCGTCCTGGTGGAGAAGCCGCTGACCTCGACGCTCGAGGAGGCCCGCGAGCTGTTCCGCATCGCGCGGGAGCGGAACGTCGTCCTGCACGTCGGCCACGTCGAGCGGTTCAACGGGGCCGTCCAGGAGCTGCGCAAGATCGTCGCGAACCCGATCCTGGTGGAGTCGCGGCGGCTGGGACCGTTCGTCCCCCGGGTGCAGCACGACACGGTGGTCATGGACCTCATGATCCACGACGTCGACATCGTGCTCGGATTGGTGGACAGCGAGGTCCGGCGGATCACGGCGGCGGGCTCGCGGGTCCACTCGGCGCGCTCCGACGTCGCCAACGTGCAGATCCTGTTCGAGAGCGGCACCGTCGCCAACATCACCGCCAGCCGGGCCACCGAGCACAAGGTCCGGACGCTCGCCATCACGCAGCCCGACGCGTACATCTTTCTCGACTACACCGACCAGGACATCCAGATCCACCGGCGCGCGGCGTCCGAGTACGTGCTGAACCGGGAGTCGATCCGCTACCGGCAGGAGTCCTTCGTCGAGCACCTGTTCGTGCACAAGGAGAACCCGCTCAAGCTGGAGATCCTGCACATCCTCAAGGCCGTTCGCGAGGCACAGCGGACCGGGACGGTCGAGCTCGTGGAGCAGGACGACGTCCGCTCGCTCGCGGTGGCGCTCGCGATCGAGCGAATGATCGAGGAGGGTCGGCCGCACCTCGACTGGCCGCCCCGCTGAGCGGGATGGCCGAGGCCCTCGGCCTGGTCAGCGGGGCCGGGGCGCTGCCGGTGCTCATGGCCCGCGAGGCGCGGCGGGCCGGCTGGCGCGTGGTCGCCTTCGCCCTCGCCGACCCGGAGCCCCTCGTTCCTCATGCCGATCGGGTCGTGCCCGTTCAGCTCGGCGACGTGGCACCCATCCTGGCGGCGCTCGGCGAGGAGGGGATCCGCCACGTGGTGCTGGCCGGCCGGGTCAGGAAGGACCTGCTGTTCCAGGGGGCGCCGTGGACACGGCCGCTCGGCAGCTCCTCGCGAAGGCCGCAGACTGGACGGACGAGGGTCTGCTCGGCGCGGCGGTGCAAGGGCTCGCGGCGATGGGCATCGAGGTGCTGGACCAGCGACAGTTCCTGGCGCCCTGGCTGGTGGCGGCCGGGCTGATAGCCGGCCCGCCGGTCCGTCCGGAGCTCGAGGCCGACGTGGTGCGAGGTCTTCGCCTGGCCCGCGACCTGGCGGAGCGCGGGGTGGGTCAGACGGTCGTCCTCCGATCCGGCTCGGTGGCGGCCGTCGAGGCGATGGAGGGAACCGACGAGACCGTCCGCCGGGGCCTCGCCCTGGCGGGCCGCGGCGCGGTCGTGGTCAAGGCGGCGGCTCCCGCGCACGACTACCGGCTGGACGTGCCCACCGTCGGCCCCGACACGGTTGACTGCTGCACGGCGGGCGGGGCGGCCGTGCTGGCGCTCCAGGCGGGGCGCGTGCTCCTGCTCGAGCGCGAGCGCGTCGAGGCGGAAGCGGCCCGGACGGGGATGAGCATTGTCGGGGTCGCGGAGCGGCCGGGCGTCGACTGACGTCCTGGTGGTGGCCGGGGAGGCCTCCGGGGACCTCCACGGAGCCACGCTTGCCCGGGCGCTCATCACGCTGGCACCCGGCCTCCGCCTCGCCGGAATGGGGGGAGCGCGGATGGCTGCCGCGGGCGTCCGGCTCGTCCAGCGCGCCGAGCGCGTCACCGTCGTGGGGGGGACCGAGGCGCTTGGCCGGCTCCCCGCGCTCTGGTCGGCGTTCCGCGCGCTCCGACGCCAGCTCCGGTACCGGCGCCCCCGCGTGCTCGTGCTCATCGACTTCCCGGAGTTCAACCTGCGCCTGGCGCGCGTGGCGCACCGGCTCGGCGTGCCCGTGGTGTACTTCGTGGCGCCACAGCTGTGGGCCTGGCGACCGGGGCGGGTCCGCGCCATGGCGCGAGACGTGACTCGAGTCCTGGCGATCTTCCCGTTCGAGGTCGGCCTCTACCAGGAGGCCGGGGTGCCTGTCGAGTTCGTCGGCCATCCGGTGCTCGACGTCCTGCCCGCACTGGACCGTGAGACGGCGCGCTCGGGGCTCGCGACGGAGGGAGAGACGCTGGTCGGCCTCCTGCCGGGAAGCCGGGACGCCGAGATGCGGCGCCACCTGCCCGTGCTGCTTGGCGCGGCGCACCGGATCGCGGCGCGCCGCCCGCGCACGCGGTTCGCCCTGCCGGTCGCTCCCACCATCGCGGTGGCGGGGGTGGCGGCGGCCGTCCGCGCGTCCGGGCTGCCGATCGAGGTGCTGCCCGGAGAGGCCTATCGGGTGATGGCCGCGGCCGATCTCCTGCTCGTCGCCTCCGGGACCGCGACGCTCGAGGCCGCCTGCTACGGCACCCCGATGGTCGTGCTGTACCGGCTCTCGGCGGTGTCGCACGCGATCGCCCGCCGCCTGGTTCGGGGCGTGTCGCACATCAGCCTCCCGAACATCGTGGCGGGGCGCGAGATCGTGCGCGAGCTCGTCCAGGGGCAAGCCACGCCGGACGCGGTCGCGGGAGCCGGGCTCGAGCTTCTCGAGGACGACGTGGCCCGGGCGACCCAGCGCGCGGCTCTCCTCGAGGTCCGGGTCCGGCTCGGCGAGGCGGGGGCGGGACTCCGCGCCGCCCGCGCGGTCCTGCGAGAGCGCGATGGGGCGACCGATCGCTGAGCCCGGCGGCGCGCGGCCGGCCGGCGCGCGAGCGGCGCCGGCCGGGGCGCGCGCTGGCGACCTCCGGACCCGCGATCGCTCTCGGGCGGGGGATGGTGCGCGCGCTCGCCGCGAGCCTCCGCCTGCGGGAGTTTCCCACGCGAAGCGTGGAGGCCATCTGGCGCAGCGGGGAGCCCGTGATCTATACCGTGTGGCACGGGCAGATCCTCCTCCTGCCGCTCGTCTACGGACGGCGCTACCGGATCCACGCGCTGACGAGCCGGTCCCGGGACGGCGAGATCCTGAGCCGATTCGTGCAGGGCTTCGGGATCCGGGTGGTGCGCGGCTCCTCCTCGCGCGGCGGTGCCCGCGCGCTCCTGGCGCTTGCCCGGGTGATCCGCGAGGAGGGCGACAACGTCCTCATCGTGCCTGACGGTCCCAGGGGGCCGCGCCACGTCGCGCAGAATGGCGCCGTGATCCTGGCAAGGATGACCGGCGTTCCGATGGTGCCGCTGGCCTTCGGCGCCTCGCCGTGCCGCGTTCTGCGATCATGGGACGCCTTCGTCGTGCCGCACCCCTTTGCCCGGGCGGCCATCGTGTTCGCCGATCCCATCGTCGTGCCGCGCGACGCCGACCGCGACGTCGTCGAGGCCAAGCGGCGCGAGCTCGAGACCACTCTCCGGGAGATCACCGCCGCGGCGGACCGGGCGGCTGGCGGGGGCGATGTACCGACTCTATAGCGCCGTCCTGGCCCTCCTGGCGCTCGGCTACTTGCCGCTGTTCCTCGTGCGCAAGGTCTGGGGCGCCGGCTACCCGGTGGCGCTCCGCGAGCGATTCGGCTTCATCCGCGTGCCGCCCCCGCCCGTGCCCAGCGGGCGCTTCTGGGTGCACGCGGTGTCGGTCGGCGAGGTGATGGCGGCGGTGCCGCTGGTCCAGGCCCTGGCCGCCCGGTGGCCGACGGCCGACATCGTCGTCTCGACCGTGACGGCCACCGGGGAGCGCGTGGCCCGGGCGCGGCTGGCCGAGACCGTGGCGGCGATGCTCACGTTTCCGCTGGACTTTCGCGGAGCCGTCCGGCGGACCGTGCGCCGGGTCGAGCCCGGCTGCTTCATCGCCCTCGAGACGGAGCTGTGGCCCAATCTCCTGCGGGCGCTCCGCGAGGCGAAGGTGCCCGCGGTCCTCGCCAACGGTCGGATCTCCGACCGCTCCTACCGCCGTTACCGGCTGGTCCGTCGCCTCTTCCGTCTGGTGCTCAAGGACATCGCCCTCTTCTGCATGCAGTCCGAGGAGGACGCCCGCCGGATCATCAGTCTCGGCGCGCTGCCCGAGCGCGTCCTCGTGACCGGCAACCTGAAGATGGAGGCGCCGCCGGGCGATGCCGGCACCGCGGAGCTGTGGCGCCGGCTGCTGCATCTCGGACAGGCGCCGGTCGTCGTGGCGGGCAGCACGCATCGCGGCGAGGAGGCCACGGTGCTCGACGCGTTCCTGGCGATGCGGCCGGCGGCGGACGGCCTCCGGCTCGTGCTGGCGCCGCGCCACCCGGAGCGGCTGGACGAGGTCGAAGGCCTGGCCCGGGCCCGGGGGCTCGCCGTCGTGCGGCGGAGCCGCGTGAGCCCGGGCAACGGCGCTCCGGTGATCCTCCTCGATACCATGGGCGAGCTGGCCTCGCTCTATGCGGTCGCTGACGTCATCTTCGTCGGGGGCAGCCTCGTCCCGATCGGGGGGCACAACGTGGTGGAGCCGGCGCTTCACGCCAAGGCGGTCGTGTTCGGGCCGCACATGACGAACTTCCGGGACGCCGCCGCCCTGCTGCTCCGGGCGGACGCGGCGATCCAGGTGGACGACGGAGCGGAGCTGGCGGCGGCGCTCGCGCGGCTTCTCGGCGATGCGCCGGCCCGGCAGGCTCTCGGGCGCGCGGCCTGGAGCGCCGTGCGCGCGCACCAGGGCGCCTGCGTCCGTACGGTGGCGCGCGCTCGAGCGGGTGCTGGCGGTGTCGGCGCGCGGCGGGCGTGAGCATCCGACCAGGCTCCGCCGCGCAGGGGAGGTCGGTGACGCGGGGGCCCGGCGCCTTGCGGCGCGGGCGACTGCTGCGCGCCTGGCGCGAAGGGCGCGCGGGCCCGCTCCGCTTCGCTCCTCACGCCCGCGGCGTGGGCGTACCGCGGCGGCCTGGTGGTGCGGGACGCGGCCTACCGGCGCGGGTGGCTCGCTCGCGGGCGGCTGCCGTGTGCGGTGGTCTCGGTGGGGAACCTGACGGTTGGCGGTACTGGCAAGACACCGGCGGTCGAGATGGTGGCGCGGTGGCTCACCGATGATGGGCGACGGGTGGCGATCGTGAGCCGGGGATACGGCCGCCGTCCGGAGGCGCCCGTCGAGCTCGTGTCGGACGGCGGCGCGCCGAGGCTTCCGGCCGAGCGGGCCGGCGATGAGCCGCTCCTCCTGGCGCGGCGTCTCCCGGGGGTGGCCGTCGTCGTCGGGGCCGATCGCCTCCTGGCGGGCCAGTGGACGGTGGCACATCTCCGCCCGGACGTGGTGCTGCTCGACGATGGATTCCAGCAGCGACGACTGCTGAAGGACGTGGAGATCGTGTGTCTCGATGCGGGTGCCCCCTGGGGGCCAGGCGGGCTCTTCCCCCGGGGCACGCTCCGCGAGCCGCCATCCGCCCTTGCCCGGGCCGACCTTCTGATCGCGACCCGGGCCGATGCCCGGCGGAGCCTCGCCGGTCTCCTCCAGGAGATTCGGCACTACGCGGGGCCGGCGCCCTGTCTGGCGGCGGACTACGCGGTCGAGGGCCTCGAGGACCTGGAATCGGGCGCGCTTCATCCCGCGTCAGCGCTCGCGGGCCGAGGGGTTCTTGCCTTCGCCGGGATTGCCGCGCCGGAACGGCTCGCGGAGACTCTGACCGCCCAGGGCGCAATCGTCCGGGATGTCGTGGCTTTTCCGGATCACCACGCGTACGAGCCGCGTGATCTCGAAGCCGTGGCCCGGCGGGCCCGGGCTGTGGGTGCGAGCCTCCTGGTGACGACGGAGAAGGATGCGGTGCGCCTGCCGGGCACGCCGGGGACCACTGGTCCCCCGGCAACGCCGCGCCCGACCGGTGAGGCGATCCTGCCGATGTGGGTGCTGCGCGTCCGGCTCGAGCCGCTCAGAGGCCTCGGACCACGGGCTCAGGACGGTCCACCGCATGCCGAAGGCTGTTCACCCGATGCGTGGCGGGCCGAGCTGCGGGCCCGCGTCGACGCGGCGGCGCGGGAGGCGGGCGCGGAGCCGCGGCCATGAAGGCGAGCGCGATCCCCCGACGCGCGATCGAGCGCGTCCTGGTACGGTTCCCGAACTGGCTCGGCGACACGGTCATGGCGCTTCCCACTCTGCGGGCGCTGCGGGCTGCCCTTCCCGGCGCCGAGCTGTGGTGCCTCGGACCCTGGGTAGGGACGATCCTCGAGACCGAGCCTGGTATCGCGCGGCGCCTCGTCCCACCCGGACGCGTGGGCGCCCGGCTCGTCCAGGCCCGCGGTCTCCGGCAGGCGCGCTTCGACGTCGCCCTCATCCTGCCCAATTCGTTCGAGACCGCGCTGGCCGGATGGCTGAGCGGAGCCCGCTGGCGCGTGGGGTACGGAGAGGGGCGCGACGCTCTCCTGACGCATGCGCTTCCGGCTCAGGCCGATCGGGTCCACCAGGTGGCAGGCTACCTCAGGCTGCTCGCGCCTTTCGGCGTGGACGCTTCCCCGACCCCGCCGACCCTGGGGATCGACGCCGCCCGCCGGGTGGAGGCGCGGCGCCTGCTGGGAGAAGTGGGGATGCCGCTCGGCGAGCCGCGCGTCGGGCTCCAGCTGGGGGCGGCGCTCGGCCCCGCGAAGCTCTGGGCCCCCGCGCGCATCGCCGCGCTCGCGGCGCGGCTCGCGGCACGGGGCATCCACCCGGTCCTGCTCGGCGGTCCCCAGGCGCGTGGGCTCGCCGACGCGGTCCAGGCGGCGGCCGCGGAGCCGATCCGGAGCCTCGTTGGCCGTGATCGCCCGGCCTCCTGGCCGCCCTCATCGCGGAGCTCGACGCGCTCGTCGGCGCGGACAGCGGACCCGCCCATGTTGCCGCCGCGGTCGGGGTGCCGGCCGTGACGCTCTTCGGTCCCACCGACCCGCGGCTGACCGCGCCGCTCGGCCCCGGGCAGCAAGCGCTCTGGCATCAGCCGGCCTGCGGCCCCTGCTTTCTCCGGGAGTGTCCGATCGACCAGCGGTGCCTCGGGGCGATCGAGGTCCCCGAGGTGGAGGCGGCGGTCGTGACCGCGCTGGCGGGGCGCCGGTGAGGCCGCTCCGGGTCCTGCACGTCGTCGCGAACCGCTGGTGGACCGGCAGCGCGGATCCCGCGCTGGACCTCGCGCGGGCCCTCCGGGCGCGCGGCCACTCGGTATGGTTCGCCTGCGTCCGCGGGGACGTGCTCGAGACGCACGTTCGCGCGGCCGGGGTTCCGCTGGTGGAGGGACTCTCGCTCGAGCGGACGGCGCGGCCGTGGCGGCTCGCCTCCCAGATCGGGAGGATCCGGCGCGCGCTCCGAGAGCTCGAGATCGACCTGGTCCACGCCCACCAGACCCACGACCACTGGCTGGCGGCGCTGGGACGCCGCGGCACGGGGGCGAGGCTGGTCCGCACCGTGCACCATCGCCGGGCCGCGCACTCCGGGCTGGCCGCCCGCTGGCTCCTCCGGCAGACGGACGCGCTGATCGCGGTCAGCGAGGGCATCGCGGAGCGGCTGCGCGCCGTGGGGGCGCCCGCGGCCCGCGTGACCGTCGTGCCGGGCGCCGTGGATGTGGAGCGCTTCGCGCCCGGCGCGTCCGGCGAGGCCGTGCGGACGGAGCTCGGGCTGGGAGATGCCCCGGTGGCCGGCTGCGTCGCGCGGATGGTGCCGGGCCGGGGCCACGACGTGCTGCTCCGAGCGGCGGCGCGCCTCCGCGACCGCTTGCCCGAGGCCCGCCTGGTGCTGGTGGGCCGGGGCGAGCAGCGACCCGCCCTCGAGCGACTCGTGCAGGAGCTGGGGCTCGGAGCTACCGTCGTCTTCGCGGGCTACCGGGGCGCCGACCTGCCGGCGGTCCTGGCCGCGCTCGACTGCCTGGTGCTCCTGGGCATGGGATCGGAGGAGTCCTGCCGGGCGGTGCTCGAGGCGATGGCCGTGGGGCGCCCGGTCGTGGCCGCTCCGGTGGGTGCCGTTCCGGAGATCGTGGTCGACGGGGAGACGGGGTGGCTCGTCGAGCCGGCGCCCGACGCCGTCGCGGCGTGTCTCGAGGCGGCGCTCCGCGATCGGGGGCGCGCATGCCAGCTGGGGGAGGCGGGGCGCCGCCGCGTGGTGGCGCTTTTCACGCCGTCGCGGCGCGCGGCGCTGGTGGAGGCCGTCTACGCCGGGGTGCTCGCCAAAGAAGCGCTTCCCCGCCGGTGAGCCATCAGTATAATGGCGCCGATGAGTTGCAGGTCGGAAGTGTGCGTCGCCATGAGCCGAACCCTCTCGATGTCTTCCCGACCACGGCGTGGCTAGTCCACAGGCCGCCGAGCTCCTCCGGGCCATCCAGGGGTTCGAGGGCCGGCGAGTCCTCGTCGTGGGCGACCTCGTCGCGGACGAGTACGTCTTCGGCCAGCCCGAGCGCGTCTCCCGTGAAGCCCCGGTCCTGATCCTCCGGTACCTGTCCCAGGAGATCCGTCTGGGGGGCGCCGCGAATGCCTGCCACAACCTCCATACCCTGGGCGCGAAGGTCCTGCCGCTGGGGGTAGTGGGGGAGGACCCGGCAGGTGAGGCGATCCGCCGTTCGCTGGCCGAGCGCGGTGTCCCTACCGACGGCATCATCCCGGTTCCGGCTCGGCCCACCCCGGTCAAGACCCGGATTCTCGGGGGCGGGTGGGGCTCCCGATCCGCCCGCCAGCAGATCGTTCGCGTGGACCGGGAGCCGGAGGGTGCAATCCCTCCCGGGGCCGAGGCCTTGCTCGTCGAGCGGCTCCGCGGATGGGCGGGCCGCGTGGACGCAGTGGTCCTGTCGGATTACGGATACGGCACGGTCACCCCGCGCATCCTGGCCGAGATCCGGGTGCTCGGCGACAAGGGGGTCATCGTGACGGCCGACTCCCGGTACGACCTCCTCCGGTTCGACCGGCTCACGGCGGCGACCCCGAGCGAGTCGGAGGTCGAGCACCTCCTGGGGACGTCGCTCGATGGGGACAAGGCCGTGGAGCAGGCGGGCTGGCAGCTCCTCGAGCGCCTCGGCTCGCGCTGCCTTCTGGTCACCCGCGGGGCGAAGGGGCTGGCCTTGTTCGAGCGCGGCGGCGAGGCGACGTTCGTGCCCATCTTCGGGAGCGACGAGATCGCGGACGTCACCGGTGCGGGCGATACCGTCATCAGCGCGTTCACCCTGGCGCTGGCGAGCGGGGCGCGGCCCGTGGACGCGGCCCGACTGTCCAACTACGCGGGCGGCCTCGTGGTCATGAAGCGTGGCACGGCCACCGTGTCACGGGAAGAGCTGGCCGAGGCCGTGCGCCGTGACCTGGGAGCCGGGACGCATGACGGGCCGAGTGCTCGATCTTGAGGGGGCGCGGACCGCGGCCGAGGCGGCTCGGGCTTCGGGCCGCCGCGTGGTGCTCGCCAACGGGTGCTTCGATCTCCTCCACGTCGGGCACGTGCGGTACCTCGAGGATGCCCGCGCCCTGGGTGACTTGCTGATCGTGGGCGTCAACGGGGACGCCGCCGTGCGGCGCCTCAAGGGTCCCGGCCGGCCTCTCATGCCCGCCGCCGAGCGCGCCGAGATCCTGGCGGCGCTGCGGGTCGTCGACCACGTGGTGGTCTTCGACGAGGATACGGCGGACGCGCTGGTCGCGCTGCTGCGCCCCGCGGTGCACGCGAAGGGCACGGACTACACCCCCGAGTCGGTGCCCGAGCGGGCGGCGGTCCTCGCCGCCGGCGGCCGCGTCGCCATCACGGGGGATGCCAAGCAGCACTCCACGCGGGACGTCATCGCCGAGATCCTGGCGCGCTTCGGGCGGGACCAGGAGGCGCTCCGGTGATACCCTCCCGCGACGCGGCACCGCGCATCGCGCTGGTGAAGCTCTCCTCGCTCGGGGACGTCGTTCACGCGCTGCCGGCGGCGGCGGCGCTGCGTGCCTGGTGGCCGAGAGCCGAGCTGACGTGGGTGGTCGAGCGGCGCGAGGAGGCGATCCTCGGCGGCAACCCGGACGTGAGCCACGTGGTGGCCGTCGACACGCGGCTCTGGCGACGGGAGTTCCGACGTCCGGGCAGCGCTCCCGCGGTCGTCGCCAAGGTGCGCGGTCTCGTCCGCCGGCTCGCGGCCGGGCGGTTCGACGTGGCCGTGGACCTCCAGGGGCTCTGGAAGAGCGGGGTCATCACGGCTCTCACGCGGGCGCCCCTCCGCGTCGGGCTGGCGGCGCCGTACTGCCGGGAGCGCCCCAGCGCCTGGTTCACCAACCGGCACGTGACGCCCCCCGAGGCGGCGGTGCACGTGGTCGACCAGTACCTGGCGGTCGTCGCCGCGCTCGGGATCGACCTGGCCGCCGTCGGCCCGCCGGTGTTTCCCATCTCGAGGGAGCCCGCCGCCGAGGCCAGGATGGCGCGCTGGCTCGAGGAGGAGGGAGCCAAGGCGACGACGCCTCTCGTGCTGCTGAATCCGGGCTCGGGCGGCGACCACAAGCGCTGGGCGGTCGAGGCCTTCCGGCGTCTCGGCGAGGAGCTGGCGGTGCGCCTCGGGGCGCGCGTGGCCATCACCTGGGGGCCGGGGGAAGAGCCGCTGGCGCGTGCCATCGCCCACGGCATGCGGACCGGGGCCCTCGTGCCCCCGTCCACGACCATCATCGAGATGATCGCGCTCTTCCGGCGCGCGGCGCTCGTCGTCGGAGGGGACACGGGCCCGGTGCACGTCGCGGCGGTGCTCGGGGTTCCGACGCTCGGGCTCTACGGCCCGACGAGCGCCAGGCGCAACGGGCCGTACGGACCCCGGGTGGCGGCGATCCAGAGCCCGAACGGTCGGATGGACGGGGTGTCCGTCGAGGCCGTCCTCGGCGCGGCGCAGGCGTTGCTCCGCTGAGCCGAGAGGGCGCGGTGGCGAGCCTGTCGGTGGCGATCGTGGTGCTGAACGAGGAGGAGCGGTTGCGCGCCTGCCTGGAGAGCGTCGTGTGGGCGGACGAGCTCGTGGTCATCGACGCCGGCTCGAGCGACAAGACGGTGGCGATCGCCCGGGAGTTCACCGATCGGGTGCTCTTCCGGGCCTGGGACGGGTACGGCGCCCAGAAGAACTTCGCGCTCGGCCAGTGTCACGGGGACTGGGTCCTCTCGCTCGACGCGGACGAGCGCGTGTCGGACACCCTCCGCGATGAGATCCAGGCCACGCTCCGGAGCGGGAGCCGCGAGATGGGCTTCTACCTGCCGCGGCGGAACCTGTTCCAGGGGCGGTGGGTACGCCACGGCGGTCTCTATCCCGACTGGCAGCTCCGGCTGTTCCGCCGGGGGCGGGGGGCGTTCGTCGAGCGGGCCGTTCACGAATCGGTGCGGGTGGACGGGCCGACGGGGCGGTTCAGCGAGCCGCTGGTCCACGAGAGCTACCGGAGCATCGGCGACGCCGTCGCGCGGCTCAACCGGTACTCCGACCTGGCCGCGACCGAGCTGGCCGCGGCCGGGCGCGGCGGCAGCCTGGCGGATCTCCTGGTCCGACCGGCCTGGCGATTCGTGTCGATGTACCTCCTGCGGGCGGGGTTTCTCGACGGCTGGCGGGGCCTCGTGCTGGCGGGCCTCCACGCTCACTACGTCTTCCTGCGCGCCGCCAAGGTCCGCGAGCGGCGATGGGGACGGGGGGCGGCGTGACGCGAGCGGTCGCGGTGATCCCCTCGCGCTGGGCTTCGGTCCGCTTCCCCGGCAAGGCGCTGGTCGTGGTCCGGGGCAAGCCCCTGGTGCAGCACGTCTGGGAGCGGGCCCGCGAGCTCGAGACCATCGAGCGGGTGGTCGTCGCGACGGACGACGAGCGGATCGCCGCGGCCGTGCGCGGCTTCGGGGGCGCGGTCGTCATGACGGGAGCCGAGTGCGCGAACGGCACGGACCGCGTCGCCCAGGCGACGCGGGACTGGCCCGTGGACCTGGTGGTGAATCTCCAGGGAGACGAGCCGACCTTCGAGGTGAAAGCGCTGGACCAGCTGGTGCGGGTGATGGCGGAGGATCCGACGATCGAGATGGGAACGCTCGCCCACCCCGTGGCGGACGAGGCCGAGCACCGGGATCCGAACGCCGTCAAGGTCGTGCTCGACCAGTCGGGCCACGCCCTCTACTTCACGCGGGCGCCCGTTCCCTATGCCCGCCAGGCCGGGCTCGTGGTGCCGCTGCGTCACGTCGGGATCTACGTGTTCCGGCACGCGTTCCTGCAGCGCTACGCGCGGCTCGCGCCCACGCCGCTCGAGCAGACGGAGCGGCTCGAGCAGCTGCGGGCCCTCGAGCACGGGGTCCGCATCCGCGTGCTGCTCACGCCGCACGGCTCGATCGGCGTCGACACCCCGGCCGACGTCGACCGGCTGGCGGCCTATCTCGAGGGTCGGGAGGGCCGGGGCCGATGACCACTCGCCCGCGCGTGCTCTCGGGGATGCGCCCGACGGGCCGCCTCCACCTCGGGAACTACCTCGGGGCCCTCGACAACTGGGTGCGCCTCCAGGCCGACTTCGACTGCTTCTACTTCGTGGCCGACTGGCACGCCTTGACGACGGAGATACCGGCCAAGGGCGAGATCGCGACGAACACGCTCGAGATGGCGGCCGACTGGCTCGGCGCGGGCCTCGATCCGGAGCGGAGCACGATCTTCATGCAGTCGCTCGTGCCCGAGCACGCGGAGCTCCACCTGCTCTTCTCGATGGTCACGCCGGTCTCGTGGCTCGAGCGCGTGCCCACGTACAAGGAGATGGTCGACCAGCTGGGGATCCAGTCGCCCTCCTACGGGCTCCTGGGCTACCCCTTGCTCCAGGCCGCGGACATCCTGATCTACCGGCCGCGGTACGTGCCGGTCGGTGTCGACCAGGCGCCTCACATCGAGCTGACGCGGGAGGTCGCGCGACGGTTCAATCATCTCTTCGGGCCGGTCCTCCTCGAGCCCGAGATCAAGCTGACCGCGATTCCCAAGGTTCCGGGGACGGACGGCCGCAAGATGTCGAAGTCCTACGACAACGCGATCTACCTGGCCGACCCGCCCGAGGTGACGGTGCCCAAGATCAAGACCATGGTCACCGACCCCGCGAGGAAGCGGCGCTCGGACCCCGGGAACCCCGACGTCTGCCCGGTCTTCGATCTCCACCGGATCTTCTCGCCGGAGGCGGATCGCGCCCGCGTGGCTCAGGGATGCCGCACGGCCGGGATCGGATGCCTCGACTGCAAGGGCGTGCTCCTCGAGCACATGCTGCCGCCCCTCGAGGCGATCCGGGAGCGGCGGGCGGCCATGGCCGCGCGGCCCGATCACCTGCGCGAGGTGCTGCGCGAAGGCTCCATCCGAGCCCGGCGCATCGCGTCGGAGACGCTGGCGGAGGCGAAGTCCGCCGTGGGGATCACGTGACGCCACAGGCCGCCACAGGCCGCCAAGGCCGTCGGATCAAGGCCGTCGGCTCAACGCCGTCGTCTCAACGCCTGCGCAGCCAGGGTCGCCCGGTGAGCCCACAGGCCGAAGGCCGTCAGACCAACTCGCGCGGAGCCAGGGTACCGTAGTGAGCGAGGCGACGACGGCCGTCCCGGACGCCGCGGCTGCGGCCCCTTCGCCCCTGACGGTGAGGCTGGAGGAGTTCGAGGGACCCCTCGACCTGCTCCTCCACCTGGCGCGGACGGAGGAGATCGACCTCGCGCGCCTGCCGATCCGGCGGATCACGGACCAGTACCTCGCCTACCTGGAGTCGATCGAGTTCCGGGACCTCGACGACGCGGGAGCCTTCCTCGTGCTGGCGGCGACGCTCGTGTACCTGAAGTCCCGCCTGCTCCTGCCGCCGGTCGAGAGCGAGGAGGAGAGCCTCGAGGAGGATGCCGAGCTCCTCCGGCAGGAGCTCGAGGCGCGCCTCCGTGCCTACGCCCGGGTCAAGGAGCTCGGCATCTGGCTTCGCGAGCGCGAGACCGAGTGGAGCACCCGCTTCACGCGGACCTGGAGCGAGCTGCCGGTGCCGGAGTACCTGCCGATCGAGAGCCTCTCCCTCTGGGACCTCACCGAGGCGTATCGCGCCTTCCTGGTCCGGCTGGCTCAGGCCGAGCCGACGCGGGAAGTCGAGCCCGAGGGCCCGCCGCTTCTCGAGCGCATGGCGATGATCGCGGGCGTGCTCGAGCAGTCCTGGTACGTCCTGTTCTCGACCCTGCTGGGGACCTCGCCGCCCCGGCCCGAGGTGGTGGTGACGCTCCTGGCGGTCCTCGAGCTGGTCCGCCTCCAGCGCGCGCGGGCGCAGCAGAAGGAGCTATTCGGCGAGATCGTGATCGAGCGGGGATCCGGGGAGGCGACGGTTCGTGACACCTGAAGGCGGGGAGCGGGTGGTGGTCCCGGAGGCGGTGGCGCCGGAGCTGGTGGGGCAGCTGGAGGCGATCCTCTTCGCCTCCGACGCGCCGCTCCCGGTCGAGCGGCTCGCCGAGGTTCTCGAGATCGATCCGGCCCACGCGCGCGCCGTGGTCGACGCGCTGCGCCTGGCGTGCGACGAGGCGGCGCGCGGCCTGGCCGTGGTCGAGGTCGGGGGCGGCGTCCGCCTGGTGACGCGGCCCGAGCACGCCCCGGTGCTCATGAGCCTCCAGCGGCTCCGGCTGAAGAGCCGCCTGTCCAGGGCGGCGGTGGAGACGCTGACGATCGTCGCGTACCGCCAGCCGATCTCGCGGCCCGAGATCGAGCAGCTCCGGGGCGTCGGGACCGAGAGCGTGCTGACGCACCTCCTCGAGCGGCGCCTCGTCCGGGTCGTCGGCCGGAAAGCCACGCCGGGGCGCCCGGTGCTCTACGGAACGACGCGCGAGTTCCTCGAGCACTTCGGCCTCCGTGACCTCGGGGACCTCCCGCCCTTCGAATTGCCGGCGGGCGTGCCCGGGGCGGCTCCTGCCGGGAGCGAAGCCGCCGAGCCAGCCGACGTGCCGGCCGATCCGGAATCCGCCGACTCGGACCTCGCGCTGGATGCTGGGCCGGATGCGTTCGGGCCGGATCGAGTCGGACCAGATAGGGTGGGGCCAAGTAGGGTTGGGGAGGAGCGCGGGCTCTCGTCCCCGGCCTGAGGGCCATGCCGCCCGTCCGGCTCCACAAGCTCCTCGCCGAAGCGGGCGTCGCCTCGCGGCGGGCCGCCGAGCGGCTGATCGTGGCGGGCCGGGTCCGCGTCAACGGCGTGCTCGTGACGGAGCTCGGCGCCCACGCCGACCCCGAGCGGGACCGCGTCGAGGTCGACGGGCGGCCGCTCCCGAGAGCCGAGCCGAAGCGCTACGTGCTCCTGCACAAGCCCCCCGGCTTTCTCACCACTCGAGAGGATTCGCGCGGGCGGCCTCTCGTGTTCGACCTCGTGCCGGAGCTCGGCGTTCGCCTCCACTCGGTGGGGCGGCTCGATTTCGACGCCGAGGGGCTCCTCCTCCTGACCAACGATGGCGCCCTGACGTTCCATCTCACCCATCCCCGGCACGGCGTCCGCCGCGTCTACCACGTCCTCGTCAAGGGACGCCTCGAGCCGGACGTGCTGCAGGCGCTCGAGCGCGGGGTGGTCCTCGAGGACGGGCCGGGCCGCGTCGACCGCGCCCGGAGGCTCAGCGGCGAGGGGACCGGACTCAACTGGGTCGAGCTCAGCCTGTCCGAGGGGCGGTACCGGGAGGTCAAGCGGCTCTGCCGCGCCGTGGGCCTCGTCGTGCAGCGCCTTCGGCGGGTCGCCTTCGGGTCGCTCGAGCTGGGGGACCTGCCGTTGGGGCAGTGGAGGGAGCTGGCGCCGGCCGAGGTGACACGCCTGGCGGCTGCGGGGCCGGGCGACTTGTCCGGTCGCGGGCGCTGACCCCGCGTAGTCGCGGTTTCGCCCCGCTTGCACGACGCTGCTCGAGATTCTGAGCGCCCGTGACGGGCGTCGGTCGGCCGTTCGATGGGCCGATGGAGGGACACGAGCCGCTCTTGCCGAAGGGGCTGCATCACTACGATCTGCACGTCTGGCTCTGGAAGGAGAACCCGGCCGGCCTGTTCAGTCCCACCAATCCCCGGGTGACGTGCGCGGGCTACGGGCATTCCCTGGCGGAGGACGCGCCTCACGTCGTGCCCCATGCGCACCAGTGAGCCTGTCCCTCGACGAGCCCTGGGCATGAAGCGCCCGAATCTTGTGCGGCCTGCCAGGCTCCACTATCATGTGGGGGAAGCGCGCACCAGTGAGGTCTGGTCGCCGCCTGCCGGAGTGAGGCGATCAAGACGATCCCTCGAGCTTCGCGTCCAGACGTTCCATTCGACGCAGCAGAACGGACTCCGCGGCGTCGCATCGCTGAACGCGCTCGAGAAGGCGGGGCTCGGAAAGCTCGGCAAGCAGTGGGCGTAGCGGCGGGATCGCCCGAGGCATGATTCCCGATAGAGTGGTCGAGGTCCTGCACGGCCCGGCGTTCATACAAATCGGGAGCCGTAACGAGGCCCTTCAGCCCGCACACACGTACGCCGTTGGCGCGATGGTCCACGACGACCGCCAGACGGTGACCGTCTTCGTCCCGACGGCCCGCGCCGAGCGGGTCTTGCGCGACCTGAGGGAGAACGGTCGGATCGCGCTCGGCGTCGCGCTTGCCAGCCACGAGGCGTACCAGCTCAAGGGGACGTACGTCTCGTCGCGTCCCGCGGTTGACGCGGACCGGGCTCGCCAGGAGGCCTATCGCGCTACGCTGTTGGCCTCGGTCCTCGAAGCCGGCTACCCGGAGGCGATCGGGCGGCCGCTGACCCTGGGCTTCGCCTACACGCCGGCCGTCGGGATCACCTTTCGCGCGGAGGAGGTCTTCCTGCAGACCCCCGGCCCGGGCGCCGGCACCCTCCTGTCCTGAGGAGCTGCGCGCCATGGGGATCCTACCGGACGAGATCAAGCCGGCCATGCAGGGGGTGATCCCGTGTCACGTCGTCACGTGCTCGCGCGACGGCACGCCGAACGCAAGCGCGATCTCCCAGGTCTATTACGTGGACCCCGATCACGTGGCGCTCTCCCACCAGTTCTTCAACAAGACCAAGCGCAACATCGAGGAGAACCCACGAGCGGCGGTCTGGGTGATCAGCCCCGAGACGTTCGAGACGTGGGACCTCGAGTTGGAGTTCGTCCGGTCCGACACCAGCGGGCCGATCTTCGACGTCATGGAGATGCAGATCGAGGCCATCGCCTCGATGGTTGGCATGAAGGGCATCTTCAAGCTGCGAGCCGCCGACATCTTCCGGGTCACTGCCGTCAGGAAAGCCGCCGGAGAGCGGATTCCGGTGGCTGAGATCACCGGGCCTCGCTGACGCCCCAACACGACCGTGGCTGCTGATCCTCACGATCCGTCCGCGCTCCGTGAACAGGTCGCCGAGAATCAGCAGACGATCGACCGCCTGAACCGCGACCTCGCCAGGAAATCCAACGACGTCCGGATCATCCAGCAGATCTCCTCCGAGATCACGTCCACGCTGGACCTCGACGAGGTCCTCGAGATCGTCCTTCGGGCGATGGATCGCGTTCTCGGCTTCGCGCACTCGATGATCCTCCTGAAGGACCTGGCCGCCGACGTCCTGCGCGTCACGGCGACCCGCGGCTACGCCGACGAGGGCGCCGGAGCCCAGGTGCGGTTGGGAGAGGGCGTCATCGGCGTGGTCGGCGAGCGCCGGAAGATGATGCGGATCGGGAACATCGGCGCCAGCATGCGCTACCTGAAGAGCGTACGCGCGCGGATGGAAGCCGCGGGCGAGGTCGGCCCCGGGGAGGCCACGGCCTCGATGCCCGGCCTGCCGGACGCGCAGAGCCAGCTGGCCCTGCCCCTCACGGTCAAGGACCACCTCGTGGGCGTCCTGGTCGTGGAGAGCCGAACGCCGAACGCCTTCGACGAGCTGGACGAAGTCCTCCTGCGCATCGTCGGGAACCAGGCGGCGACTGCCATCGACAACGCACGTACCTACCAAATGGTCGAGCAGCTGGGCCGCCTGAAGCGCTTCTTCTCGCCCCAGCTGGCCGAGCTGATCATCCGGGGCGGGGCGGACGATCCCCTGAAGACGCACCGGCGGGAGGTGACCGTCGTCTTCCTCGACCTCCGCGGGTTTACCGCCTTCGCGGAGACCTCCGAGCCCGAGGAGCTGATGGGGGTGCTGCGCGAGTACCATGCCGAGATGGGCAAGCTGATCCTCGCCCACGAGGGGACCCTGGAGCGGTTCACGGGCGACGGGATGATGGTCTTCTTCAACGACCCCCTCCCGATGCCGGACGCGGCGGAACGCGCCGTGCGGATGGCGGTGGCCATGCGGGAACGGGCCGCCGAGCTGGCGGTACGCTGGCACCGCAGCGGCTACGAGCTGGACCTCGGCATCGGCATCGCCAAGGGGTTCGCCACCATCGGCGCCATCGGCTTCGAGGGGCGCTGGGACTACGGCGCGATCGGCACCGTCACCAACCTGGCCGCGCGTCTCTGCGGCGAGGCCAAGCCCGGCCAGATCCTGATCTCGCCCCGACTTCTCCCGGAGGTGGAGCAACTGCTGGAGGTCGAGGAGGTGGGACTCCTGGCCGTCAAGGGTCTGGCGAGACCGGTGAAGGCGGTGAACATCGTGAGGCTCCGGGACCCCGCCTGAGCGCCTTCGGCCGGTCGCCTTCGGGCCGCTCGAGCTGGGCGAGCTGCCGCCAGGGCAGTGGAGGGAGCTGACGCCGGCCGAGGTGGCCGGCCTGGCCGCCTCCGGGCCGAGCCGCCCCTGCCGCCCTCCGCTCTCGGGCGGCGGCTGTTCGGCCTTCGCGGAAGGGGCTCCTGGCCTCCCCTCTCGCGCCCGCCCCTGGCGGGGCCTTGCTTGCGTGGCGCCTATCCCTGGCCTATACTATGCGGGCTTTTCTACGCCCCCCTCCTGGAGATTTGATGGGTTTGGATGAATGGCGAGCACGTATCGATGAAATCGACCGCCAACTCCTCCGGTTGCTCAGCCAACGGGCGGAGCTCTCGCTCGAGATCGGCCGCGCGAAGCGAGAGTCGGGGGAGCCGGTCCTCGTCCCCGAGCGCGAGCAGGAGATCCTCGACGAACTGGCTCGTCTGAACCCGGGGCCGCTGCCCGCCGGGGCGATCCGCTCGATCTGGTCCGAGGTCCTGTCGGCTTCTCGCTGTCTCCAGCGCCCCTTCCGCGTAGCCTACCTCGGCCCCCAGGGAACCAACACGCATCTGGCCGCGCTCCGGCACTTCGGCTCGAGCGCCGAGTTCCTGCCCGCGCGCGGCATTCCCGAGGTCTTCGAGGAAGTCGAGCGCGGCCGGGCGGACGTCGGAGTCGTGCCGATCGAGAACTCGAGCGAGGGGGTGGTGAACCACACGCTCGACGGGCTGATCGACTCGGAGCTCCTGATCTGCGGCGAGGTGTCGCTCGAGATTCACCACAACCTCCTCTCCCGCGCCGCCGACCTCGGCGACGTCAAGCGCGTCTTCTCGCATCCGCAGGCCCTGGCCCAGTGTCGCGGCTGGCTCAACCGGCACCTGCCGGACGCCGAGGTGGTGGAGATGCCCTCCACGTCGGTCGCGGCCGAGCAGGCCGCGCTCGATGCCTCCACGGCGGCGGTGGCGAGCGAGCTGGCCGGCCAGCTGTACCGCGTCCCCGCGCTCCGCGAGCGCATCGAGGACTACGCGAACAACGTCACCCGGTTCCTCGTGATCGGCCGCCGGGCCGCCGGCCGGACGGGACGGGACAAGACCTCGATCCTGTTCTCGATCCGCGACGAGGTGGGCACGCTCCACCGGATCCTGGAGCCGTTCGCGAGCGCGCGCCTGAGCCTCACGAAGATCGAGTCGCGGCCCACCCGGCGGCGACCGTGGGAGTACGTCTTCTTCGTGGACTTCGAGGGCCACCGGGACGATCCGGTGACGCAGGGCGTGCTGGCGGCCGTCCGCGAGCGCTGTCTCTTCCTCAAGGTCCTCGGGTCGTACCCGGTGCTGGCGTGAGGCGCGCGACGTGAGCGCCGCCTGGGAGAGCCTGGTCAACGAGCCGATCCTGGACATCCATCCCTACCAGCCCGGCAAGCCGATCGAGGAGCTCGAGCGGGAGCTCGGCATCCCGGGAGCGGTCAAGCTGGCGTCCAACGAGAACCCCTTCCCGCCGCCGCCCGGCGTGCTGGAGGCGCTCCGGAAGGCGCTCGCCGGGCTCCACCGGTACCCGGACGGCTCCGGCTACTACCTCCGGCAGGCTCTCGCGAAGAAGCACGGGGTATCCCCCGAGTCGATCGTGCTGGGCAACGGCTCGAACGAGCTGATCGAGCTCCTGGCCCGGACCTTCGTGCGACCCGGCGAGGAGGTCGTCCTCCCGCACCCCTCGTTCGTCGTCTACCCGTCGATCGTCCAGGCCGTGGGCGGAACCCGCGTGGTGGTGACCCTGAAGGAGCACCGGATCGACCTGCCGAAGATGCGCCGCGCGATCACCGCGCTCACGAAGATGGTGTTCATCGCCAACCCGAACAACCCGACGGGCACGATCGTGACGGCGGAGGAAGTCGAGAAGTTCCTCGACAAGGTGCCGGACCACGTGATCGTCGTGTTCGACGAGGCCTACTACGACTTCGCCGCCGGCCCGGATTTCCCGGACACGCTGGGCCACCTCCGGCACGGGAAGCGCGTCGTCGTCCTGCGGACGTTCTCGAAGATGGCGAGCCTGGCGGGGCTGCGGGTGGGCTATGCCGTCGCCGATCCTGACTGCATCGCGCTCGTGAACCGCATCCGCCAGCCGTTCAACGTGAACACGCTGGCCCAGGTCGCGGCGCTCGCCGCCCTGGGAGACGAGTCTCACGTTCAGCGATCCGTCGAGGCCGTGCGGGAGGGCGTGCGAAGCCTGGCGGCGGCGCTCACCGCCCTGGGCGTCCGCCACGTCCCGAGCCGCGCCAACTTCGTCCTCGCCGAGTTCGACGATGCGACGCGAGTGTACGAGCAGCTCCTCAAGCTCGGCGTGATCGTGCGTCCGATGACGAGCTTCGGCCTCGAGCGGGCGCTCCGGATCACGGTCGGGACGCCCGAGGAGAACGCACGGCTGGTGGAGGCGCTGCGGACGGTGCTCGGGAAGGGAGCCGCCCGCTCGTGAGCGCGCCCCGCTGGCCGCGCCTGACGGTCGTGAGCCCGGGCCTCATCGGGGGTTCGGTTGCCCGAGGGGTCCGGGCCCGAGGGCTCGCCCGCGAGGTGGTCGTGGTGGCGCGGCACGAGGCCGCGATCCGGGTGGCGCTCGACGCGGGGGCGGCCGACGTGGGCACGACCGACCTGGCCGCGGGCGTCGCGGGCGCGAGCCTGGTCGTGCTGTGCGCGCCGGTGGGAGCGCTGCCGGGGCTCATTCGCGCCGCGTGGCCGCATCTCGCGCCCGGCGCGGTCCTGACCGACGCCGGCAGCGTGAAGCGGAGCGTGGTCGACGCGGCGCGCGGATGCCCGGCCCGGGCGGGGGTGAGCTTCGTCGGCGGGCATCCCATGGCCGGCTCCGAGCGCTCGGGCTTCGAGGCATCGGATGCCCACCTCTTCGATGGGCGGCTCGCGCTCCTGACACCCACCCCCGACACGCCCGAGTCCGCGGTCCTGGCGGCGACCGCTCTCTGGGAGGGACTCGGGAGCACGGTGCGGCGGCTCTCCCCGGAGGCCCACGACCATCTGGTCGCCCAGATCAGCCACCTGCCGCACCTGGCGGCCTACGCGCTGGTCTCGGCGGCTGACGGGGACGCGCTCCCTCTCGCGGGGCGCGGCTTCATCGACACGACGCGCATCGCGGCGTCCGCCGAGGCGCTCTGGGGGGACATCTTCCGCGAGAACCGGGGACCGCTGCTCGACGCGCTCGCGCGCTACGAGGCGGTCCTCGGACGGTGGCGCGAGCTCGCGGCGCGCGGCGACTGGGCGACCCTCGAGGCGGAGCTCGGACGCGCCCGCGAGGTTCGGGAGAAGCTCGCGTGAACGCCGTCGTCCGTCCCGTCCGACGCCTCGCCGGCACGATCTCCGTGCCGGGCGACAAGTCGGTGTCGCACCGCGCCGCGCTCCTCGGAGCGCTCGCCGACGGGCTCACCGAGGTGCAGGGCTTCCTCGAGGGCGAGGACTGCCTGGCGACCCTGCGGGCCGTCGCGGCGCTCGGCGCCGAGGTGGCGCGAAAGGGGCCCGGGCACTTCGTGATCCAGGGGGCAGGGCAGGAGGGGCTCACGGAGCCGGGTGACGTCGTGGACTGCGGGAACTCCGGGACCATGGCGCGGCTCCTGGTGGGTGTCCTTGCGGGCCAGCCGTTCGCCACGGTGCTCACGGGGGACGAGTCGCTCCGCCGGCGCCCCATGGATCGCGTGATGGAGCCGCTCACGCGGATGGGCGCCCGGGTCGTCGGGCGGCGGGGCGGCGCCAGGCTGCCGCTGGCGATCGCCGGCGCGCGGCCGCTTCACCCCATCCGCCACGTCTCGCCGGTGGCGAGCGCGCAGGTGAAGTCGGCCGTGCTCCTGGCCGGGCTCTCGGCGTCCGGACCGGTGAGCGTGGTGGAGCCGGTCCGGAGTCGCGACCACACCGAGCGGATGCTGACCGCGTTCGGCGGCGAGGTCCGGGTGGACGGCGAGACGGTCACGGTGGTCCCGGGCCGCCGGCTGGTGGGCCGTCTCTGCCGCGTGCCGGGCGACATCTCGTCGGCCGCGTTCTTCCTGGTCGCGGGCGCGGTGGCCCCGGACGGCGCGGTGACCGTGCGGGGAGTGGGAGTCAACCCCACCCGGACCGGAGCGCTCGACGTCCTCGAGGCGATGGGAGCGCGAGTCGACGTGGCGGCGCGGGAGGGGGACGGCGAGCCGATCGCGGATCTCCGGGTCGGTCCGGGGGCGCTTCGCGGGGTGGAGGTGGGCGGCACGCTCGTGCCGCGGGCCATCGACGAGATGCCGATCCTGGCCGTGGCGGCGGCCTGCGCCGAGGGCCCCACCGTCGTGCGCGACGCGGCCGAGCTTCGCGTGAAGGAATCGGACCGGATCCGCGCGATTGCCTCGGAGCTCGGCAAGATGGGCGTCGCGATCGAGGAGCGGCCGGACGGCTTCCGCGTCGCGGGCCGCTCCGCGGGAGCCGCGGCGCCGTTCCGCGGGGCGCGCGTGTCGAGCTGGGGCGACCACCGCCTCGCGATGGCGCTCGTGGTGGCGGGGCTCCTGGCGGACGGCCCGACCCTGGTCGAGGGGATCGACTGCATCGCCACCTCCTATCCGGACTTCGTGGCCACGTGCCGCGCGCTGGCCGGCGAGGATGCCGTGGAGGTGGTGGCGTGAGGCCGAGTGACAGCGCCGGCGAGCCGGGCCGGGACGTGGTCGTGACGATCGACGGTCCCGCCGGAGCCGGGAAGAGCACGGTGGCGCGCCGGCTGGCCGAGCGGCTCGGCTTCGCCTACGTCAACAGCGGCGCGATCTACCGGGCGGTCGCCTGGCGCGCGTCCCGGGGCGTGCCCGTCGAGGCCGTGCTCCGGAGTCTCAGCGTCGAGTTCGTGCCGACTCCGGGCGGGCAGCGCGTGCGCGTCGACGGTCAGGACGTGACCGAGACGCTCTACTCGCCCGCGGTGAGCGAGCGCGCCGCCACGCTGTCCCGGCGCCCGGACGTCCGGGCGTTCGCGGACCGGCTCCAGCGCGAGCACGCGGCGCGCGGTCCGGTCGTGGTCGAGGGGCGGGACGCGGGCACGGTGGTCTTCCCGGAGGCGGAGTGCAAGTTCTACCTGGACGCGTCGCCGGACGCGCGCGCCCGGCGCCGCTTCGCGGAGCAGCGGGCCGGCGGCGGAGCGGCCGACCTGGAAGCCATCCGGGCCGCCATCGGGGCGCGGGACGACGCGGACCGGACGCGCTCGGTCGCCCCCCTCGCGCAGAGCGACGACGCGACGTACGTCGACTCGAGCGACATGACGGTGGACGAGGTCGTGGAGCTGATGGCGAAGGAGGTCGAGCGGGCGTGCTCTACGCGACCCTGAAGGTGATGATCGCCGCGCTCAGCCGCGTCCTGTTCCGCCTCTCGGTGGTCGGCGCGGACCGGGTGCCCCGGGAGGGCCGCCTGCTCCTGGCCTCCAACCACCTGAGCGTGCTGGACCCGGCGCTGATCGGCTGCGTGATGCCGCGCGAGCTCGACTACATGGCGAAGACCGAGCTGTTCCGCATCCCGGGGTTCGGCGCGCTCATCCGGCGGCTGAACGCGCATCCCGTGGACCGGAGCGGATCGGATTCCGCGGCCCTTCGCCTCGCGCTCCGGCTGCTCGGCGACGGCCGGGCCGTGCTGGTCTTCCCGGAGGGGACGCGAGGCACCGAGGGGCACCTCCAGCCGGCCCGGCCGGGCGCCGGGATGCTCGCCGCGCTCTCGGGGGCGCCGGTGGTGCCCGTCTACGTCCAGGGCTCGGGCCGGGCGCTGCCGCGGGGCGCGGTGCTGCCGCGTCCGGCCCGGGTGACGGTGACGTTCGGCGCGCCGATCAGGTTCGTCCGCAAGCGCGGGAGAACGCGGTACCAGGAGGTCAGCGACGAGATCATGGCGGCCGTCGGCCGCCTGAAGACGGAGGCCGAGCGGGGACGTCCCGCCGCCGCCGAGGACACACGCACGGATCCCACGACCCCGGGGCGAGCCCCGGCAGGTCGAATTCACTGAACGGAGGAACAACAGGAATGGACCAGTTCACACAGGATCCCGAGGCCCACGCGACGGGGCGGTACGGCGGGGGTGCCGGGACCGGAGCATCCCCGTGGGAGGTTGGGGAGGGCCCGATGGCAGCGACGGACCGGACGCCGGCGACGAGGCCCATCGCGGGCGGGAGCGCCCCCGAGACCGGGCAGGACGAGCTCGAGGATATGTATCAGCAGAGCCTGCAGGACCTGCAGGAAGGCGAGGTCGTCAAGGGCACCATCATCGGTCTGACCGCCAACGAGGTCCTCGTCGACGTCGGGTACAAGAGCGAGGGCACGATCCCGATCGACGAGTTCCACCGGAGCGGCATCACGCCGGAGATCGGCCAGGAGATCGAGGTCTACCTCGAGGCCAAGGAAGACTCCGAGGGCCTCATCGTCCTCTCCAAGGAGAAGGCCGACAAGATCAAGGTCTGGGACGTCATCACGCGGGCCTACGAGAAGGGCGCGCCGGTCGACGGGAAGGTCGTGGAAGTGGTCAAGGGCGGCCTGGCCGTCGACGTGGGCGTCAAGGCGTTCCTGCCCGGGTCCCAGGTGGACCTGCGCCCGGTGAAGAACCTCAACTCGATGATCGGGCAGCAGATCAAGGCGCGCGTGATCAAGTTCAACCGGCGCCGCGGCAACGTCGTGCTCTCCCGCCGGGTGGTCCTGGAGGAGGAGCGCGAGGAGAAGCGGAAGCACACGCTGGCGGTGCTCCACGAGGGCATGGTCACGACCGGCGTCGTGAAGAACATCACCGACTACGGCGCCTTCATCGACCTCGGCGGCGTCGACGGTCTCCTGCACATCACCGACATGTCGTGGGGGCGGATCAGCCACCCGTCCGAGCTCGTGCAGGTGGGCGACAAGCTGGACGTGGTCGTCCTCCACTTCGACAAGGAATCCGGCCGCGTCTCGCTCGGGCACAAGCAGAAGGGCCCCGATCCCTGGGAGTCGGTCGCGGAGCGGTTCTCCGTGGGTAGCCGCCACCCGGGCAAGGTGGTGAGCCTGACGAACTACGGGGCCTTCGTGGAGCTGGACCGCGGCATCGAGGGGCTGGTCCACGTCTCGGAGATGTCGTGGACCCGCCGGGTGCGGCACCCGTCCAAGCTGGTCAACGTCGGCGACGACGTCGAGGTGATGGTCCTGGCGGTCGACAAGGGCCAGAAGCGCATCTCGCTCGGCATGAAGCAGGTCGAGTCCGACCCGTGGGACTCGATCGAGGAGCGCTTCCGGCCCGGCGTGAAGGTGCAGGGGAAGGTGCGCAACCTGACGGACTTCGGCGCGTTCGTGGAGCTCGAGCCGGGGATCGACGGCCTCCTTCACATCTCCGACATGACGTGGGCGCGGAACGTGGCGCATCCGTCCGAGCTGCTCAAGAAGGGGCAGCCGATCGAGACGGTCATCCTCCACGTCGACAAGGAGAACAAGCGAATCTCGCTGGGTCTCAAGCAGCTCCAGCGGGATCCGTGGGAGGACGTCACCCGGAAGTTCCCGGTCGGGTCGAACATCAAGGGCAAGGTGGTTCGGCTCACGGAGTTCGGCGCCTTCATCGAGCTCGAGGCGGGCGTGGACGGTCTGCTCCACATCTCGCAGATGTCGAGCCGCCCGGTGGCGACGCCTCAGGACGTGGTGCAGCTCGGAGACGAGCTGACGGTGAAGGTGATTCGCATCGAGCCGAACGAGCGGCGCATCGGGCTGTCGCTCCGAGATCTCGCCGCCGACATCCCGGTGGTGGAGGAGGAGGAGCACCGCGGCCGTCGCGGCCGGAAGCGTGACCGCGACCGGTACGACAGCGACGATGACGAGTAGACCGGGCCGGTAACCCAGGAACATGCGCGGCAAGCTGGTCCGGGCGCTCGGCGTCACCGCGCTCGTCTTCGCCGGCTGCTTCGCGGTCGTGCTGGGGGTCCTCGTCTTCGGCGAGCCCGGTGTCCCGTCCCTCGGCGGGAACCGGGTCGCCCTCGTCGAGGTCGAGGGCCTGATCGTCGACGCCGACCGGATCGTGCGCGAGCTCGGTGACTACGGAGAGGATCCGTCGATCCGGGCCATCGTCGTGCGGATCCAGAGCCCGGGCGGCGTCGTGGGACCGACGCAGGAGATCTACGACGCGATTCTGAAGATCCGCACCCAGGGCAAGCCCGTCGTCGCCTCCATGGGCTCGGTGGCGGCGTCGGGAGGGTACTACCTGGCGGCGGCCGCGACGCGCATCGTCGCGAACCCGGGCACGCTCACCGGGTCGATCGGCGTCATCATGCAGCTGGCCGAGATCGAAGGCCTCCTCAAGAAGGTCGGCGTCCGCTACGAGGTCATCAAGTCGGGCCGGTTCAAGGACAGCGCGTCGTTCGCCCGGCCGATGACACCGGAGGAGCGCGCCGTCCTCCAGACCGTGCTCGACGACATGCACGACCAGTTCGTGACGGCGATCGCCGAGGGTCGTCGGCTCGGGAAGGAGCGGGTGCGGGCGCTGGCGGACGGGCGCGTGTACTCGGGGCGGATGGCGAAGGACCTGGGTCTCGTCGATGCCCTGGGGGGGCTGGACGAGGCCGTCCGGCTCGCCGGCGAGCTGGGCGGGGTTCCGGCAAGCCGCGCCTCGTGCGGCCCCGCCGCGCCTGGCGGCTTCTCGACCTGGCCGACCTGGTGGGCGGGGAGACGGCCCTCACGTGGCTCCGATCCGCCGGCTGGCCCGGCCCTGGCTTGCCGGCGCTGCCCCTCCTCGGGTCCTCCAAGCTGCCGCTCTACCTCCTGGACTGAGCCGCCTGGATCCGTGCCCGGCGAGATCGGCATGGAACCTCGCGGCTTGACAGGCGTTTTTGGCGCGTGATAGCGTGACCTCGAACTCCCGGAAAGCTGCCGAAGGAGGGCGAGTGTGCCGACGATGACGAAGGCTGACCTCGTCGACGAGGTCGCCAAGCTGTCGAACCTGACCAAGAAGGAAACCGAGCTGATCGTCAACACGATCTTCGACAGCATCTCTTCGGCGCTCGCCCGGGTCGAGAAGGTCGAGCTCCGCGGGTTCGGGAGCTTCAGGGTGCGGCGGCGGAACTCCCGCCGGGGCCGAAATCCGAAGACGGGCTCCACGGTGAGCGTGCCCGAGAAGCGGGTGCCCTTCTTCAAGGTGGGCAAGCGCCTGAAGGAGCTGGTCAACACGTGAGAGCAGGGCCGCGACCCCGTCCCGGGGCGGTCGCGGCGGGTTGTCGGCGGGCCTTCGAGCCTGCGAGCCGAACGCTCCGGGATCAGCGCGCGCCCTGATGGGCGACGACGTCACGCGGTCCCGGCCCGGGACAGCCCCGGATCCGGCCGGCGGGGTCCCGCCGCCCGACCTGGCCGAGACGGAAATCCCCCTCGCACCTCTGACGCCCCTCACGCCGATGATGCGCCAGTACCACGAGTGGAAGCGGCGCTATCCGGACTACCTCCTGCTCTTCCGTCTCGGCGACTTCTACGAGGCGTTCCACGAGGACGCCGCCGTGGCGGCCCGCACGCTCGACATCACGCTCACCGCGCGGCAGAAGATCCCGATGGCCGGGGTGCCGCACCACGCCCTCGACGTGTACCTCGCGCGGCTCGTCCGGGCGGGACTGAAGGTCGCGATCTGCGATCAGGTCGAGACGGCGCCGGCCAAGGGGCGGCAGCTGATCCGGCGGGAGGTGGTCCGGCTCGTCACGCCCGGGACCGTCACCGAGACGGGACTCCTCGACGGCCGCCTCAACAACTTCCTGGCGGCGCTCTGGCGAGGCCCGGACCACCTGGGTGTCGCCCTGGTGGACGTGACGACCGCCGACTTCTGGGTCGGGGAGTCGACCGACGTCGAGGGGCTGACCGAGGCGCTGCTCCTTCGCCGGCCCGCGGAGGTGCTGCTTCCCCCCGGGATCCCGGCGGACGACCCGCTGGCGGCGCGCCTGAGCGCGGCGGGCGTGCCCGTGACCGCGCGCGATGCCGCGAGCTTCGGCCTCCGCGAGGCGGAGGATCGCCTGCGCGCTCATTTCCGCCTCGCCGCCGTCGAGGGGCTCGGCCTGCCGCGCCGGGGCGGAGCGCTCCGCGCCGCGGGCGCGGCTCTCGGCTACCTCCAGGAGACGCAGCAGACGCCGCTCGGGCACCTCACCCGCATCCAGACGCTCGCGCTGGAGGACCACCTCACCCTTGACGAGAGCGCCGCGCGCAACCTGGAGCTGGTCGAGAGCCTCCAGGACCGCGGCGGCGCGGCGACGCTCCTCTGGGCGATGGACCGCACGCGCACGTCGATGGGCGGGCGGCTCCTCCGCCAGTGGCTCCTCCGGCCGCTCCTCCGGCCGCGCGAGATCGGGGAGCGGCTCGACGCCGTCGCCGCCCTGGTGGAGGCTCCGGCGCTCCTGGCCGACCTCCGTCAGGCGCTCGAGGGGATCGGCGACCTCGCCCGCCTCGCCAGTCGCGTCGCCCTGGGGGTGGCGGCGCCGCGAGACCTCGCGGCTCTCCGCGCGACGCTCGGGCTCCTCCCCGCCCTCCGCGAGCGCGCCGAGCCCTGTCCGGACCCGCTGATCCGCCAGTGTGCCGAGTCGGTGGAGGACCTGGGCGACCTGGGGAAGACCCTCGAGGCGGCGCTCGTGGATGAGCCGCCCCTCACGCTCCACGAGGGCGGGCTGATCCGCGAGTCCTGGAATCCCGCCCTCGCCGAGCTGCGGCGCGAGGTGCGGGAGGCGCGCGCCTGGATCGCGGGGCTGGAGGGGCGGGAGCGCGAGCGCACGGGCATCTCGTCCCTCCGGGTGCGGTACAACCGCGTGTTCGGCTACGGGATCGAGATCCCGAAGAGCCAGGTGCGGCCCGTCCCCCCAGTGCCGGACGACTACGTGCGGCGCCAGACGCTGGTGGGGGCCGAGCGCTACGTGACGGCGGAGCTCCGGGAGCAGGAGGCGAAGGTTCTGGGCGCCGAGGGGCGGATGAACCGTCTCGAGTACGAGCTGTTCGACGAGCTCCGGCGGACCGTCGCCGGGGAGGCCGACCGGCTCCTGCGCACCGCCCACGCGGTGGCGACGCTCGACGTGCTGGCGTCCCTGGCTCACGTGGCGCGCGAGCGCGGCTACGTCCGGCCCGCCGTCGATGACGGGGGCGTCATCGACATCCAGGAGGGCCGGCACCCCGTGCTCGAGCTCAGGACCGAGGGCGCCCGGTTCGTGCCGAACGACCTCCGGCTCGTGTCGGGCGAGGTCGAGTGTCTCGTGATCACGGGGCCGAACATGGCCGGGAAGTCGACCTACATGCGGCAGGCGGCCCTCATCGTGCTGCTGGCCCAGGTGGGGAGCTTCGTGCCGGCCCGGAGCGCGCGGATCGGGGTGGTGGACCGGGTGTTCACGCGGATCGGGGCCCAGGACAACCTGGCGCGCGGGCACAGCACGTTCCTCGTGGAGATGACGGAGACGGCCGCCATCCTCCGGCACGCCACCCCGCGGAGCCTCGTCCTCCTCGACGAGATCGGGCGGGGCACGTCGACCTTCGACGGCCTCTCGATCGCGTGGGCGGTGGCCGAGCACCTCCACGAGCGCTGCGCGGGGGCGAAGGTCCTCTTCGCGACGCACTATCACGAGCTGACGCGGCTGGCCGCGGAGCTTCCGCGCGTCCGGAACGTGCACGTGGCGGTCCGGGAGTGGAAGGACGACATCGTCTTCCTTCACCGCGTGGTGCCGGGAGGGACGGATCGCTCGTATGGCATCCAGGTGGCGCGGCTGGCCGGACTGCCGGACGAGGTGGTCACCCGCGCGCGGGCGCTGCTGCGGGAGTTCGAGCAGGCCGCTCCCGCCCCGGCGGCGCCCACCGGCGCCGGCTCGGGGCAGCTCGCGCTGTTCGGCGGGGCGGGCGCGGCGCGCGCGGACGAGACCGCCGCTCCGATCGCCAGCGAGCCGGCGCCGCCCCCGGCTCCCCACCCCGTGCTGGCCACGCTGGCGGCGCTCGACCCGGAGCGGATGACTCCCATCGAGGCGCTCGCGACGCTCGACGAGCTTCGTCGGCGGCTCTCGAGCGAGCCATGAGCCCCCAGGCCGCCCCGGACTGCCCCAGGCCGCCCTGGACTGAAGGCCGTCCAGTCAGGCCGCGCGCGGAGCGAGGCTAGGTCCGTGGGTGCGGCCATGTCGACCGTCCAGCGCCTTCCCGACGCCGTCGTCAACAAGATCGCCGCCGGGGAGGTCGTCGAGCGCCCGGCGTCGGTCGTCAAGGAGCTGGTCGAGAACAGCCTGGACGCGGGGGCGACGCGCATCGAGATCGCGGTGCGGGGCGCCGGGCGCCAGCTCATCGCGGTGACGGACGACGGGCGCGGGATGCCTCCCGAAGACTGCCTGCTCGCGCTGGAGCGGCATGCGACCTCGAAGCTCCGGACGGAGACCGACCTCGACGCGATCGGCACGCTCGGGTTCCGCGGGGAGGCGTTGCCCGCCATCTTCGCCGTCTCCCGGATGTCGCTCCTGTCGCGGCCCGCCACCGCGCCGCGGGGGTTCCTCATCGTCGGAGAGGGCGGGGTCGTGGGGCAGTCGGGCCCGGCCGACGCGACAGCCGGCACGACCGTCGAGGTCCGGGATCTGTTCTTCAACACGCCCGGCGCGGGCCAAGTTCCTGAAGAGCCCCGCCACGGAGCAGACGGCCATCGTTCGCGTCGTGACCCAGCTGGCGCTGGCCAATCCGCGGGTCCACCTCCGCCTCCTCGCGAACGGGCGCGTCCTCCTGAACGCTCCCGCGGGCGCCGGCCTGCGGGAGCGGGTCGGCGCGCTGTACGGCTTCGGGCTGGCGACCCGGCTCCTCGACGTGGCGGGCGAAGGTGCGGGGGCGCGCGTGGCCGGCGTCGTCGCCCCTCCGGCGCTCTCCCGTACCCATCGCGACGACATTCACTTCATCGTCAACGGGCGGGTGGTCCGCGACACGCTCCTGACGCAGGCCTTGCTGGAGGCGTACCGGCCGCTCCTGCCGCGGGACCAGTTCCCGCTGGCCGCCCTCGAGCTCGCGCTCGACCCGAGCGAGGTCGACGTCAACGTCCATCCGGCCAAGACGTGGGTGCGGTTCCGCCGCCCGCGGGTGCTCTACGGCGTCGTGCTCGACGCCGTCCGGACGGCTCTTCGCCAGATGGATGCGGCGCCGGCGGGCCTGGTCGCGCGCGTCGCGGGAGACGAGGCGGGCCCGGGTGGGGCCGTCTTTCCCGCGCCCGGCCTGGGCGGCTCCCCCGACTCGACCGGCTGGGCGGGGGGCGACCCGGCGCAGGCCACGCTGTTCCGCGAGGGCGAAGCGGGCTATCGGAGCGAGCCCTTCTTCGGCCGCGTCGTCGGCCAGATCGAGGACACCTTCATCGTGGCGCACACGGCCGACGAGGTCTTCTTCGTGGACCAGCACGTCGCGCACGAGCGCGTGCTCTTCGAGCGGCTGCGCGGCGACCTCGAGCGCGGCACGCTCGCGTCGCAGGAGCTGCTGTTCCCGCAGCCGCTCGAGCTGGCCCCGGCGCGCCTTCGGGCGCTGGAGCGCGTCGGCCCCGAGCTCGCGCGCCTCGGGTTCGCGCTCGAGGGCTTCGGAGGGGGCGCGATCCTCCTGCGGGCGGTCCCCTCGCTCCTCCGGACCGAGGATCTGCCGCGGCTCGCCGACGAGCTCTCGCAGGAGCTCGACGAGGACGCGGGGCAGGGGAGCTCCCCGGTGCTGGACCGGCTGCTCGCGTTCGTCGCGTGCCGCGCTGCCATCAAGGCCCACCAGGCGCTCGCTCCGGAGGAGATGGCGCAGGTCCTGACGGATCTGGCGGAGACCGCCACGCCCTACTACTGCCCGCACGGGCGGCCGATCGTCTCGCGGATCCCGCTCGGAGAGATCAAGCGCGAGCTCCGCCGGACCTGGTGATTCGCGTGTCCCCGGCGCTCGATGGCGGCGCGCCGCCCATCCCCCTCCTCGCGATCCTCGGTCCGACGGGCGTCGGCAAGACGCGACTGGCGGTCGCGCTCGGCGAGCACTGGCCGATCGAGGTCGTGAGCGTCGACTCCCGGCAGGTGTACCGCCGGATGGACATCGGCACCGCCAAGCCCACGCCCGAGGAGCGCCGCGCGGTGCGCCACCACCTCGTGGACGTCGTCGAGCCCGATGCCGGCTACGACGCGGCACGCTTCGCCCGCGAGGCGGCCGGGGCGATCGTGGCCGCCCGGAGCCGGGGGCGGTGGCCGGTCCTGGTGGGCGGCACCGGTCTCTACTACCGCGCGCTCGTCCGAGGGCTTCTGCCGCGGCCTCCGGCGGACCCGGCACTCCGGGCCTCGCTCCAGGCCGAGGCGCGCACAGCGGGCCCTGGGGCCCTCCACCGCCGCCTCCAGGCCCTGGACCCGGACGCGGCCGCCCGGCTTCACCCGCGCGACGCGCTCCGCGTGAGCCGCGCCCTGGAGGTGGCGCTCCAGACCGGCCGCCCGGCGCTCCAGACCGGCGCGGGCGCCTGGGGGGAGGCCACCGCCGAGCCAGGGTACCGTGTCGTGGCGGTGGGCCTCACGGCGCCCCGCCCGGCGCTCTACGAGGCGCTGGACGCCCGCGTGGACCGGATGCTGTCGGAGGGTCTCGTCGACGAGGTGCGAGCGCTCCTCGCGGCCGGGTTCGCCTCGACGTTGCCGGCCATGCAAGGGATCGGGTATCGGCACCTCGTGCCCGTGGTCGAGCGGGGCGGGGACCTCGAGGCGGCCCGGGCGACGATGAAGCGGGACACCCGACGCTACGCGAAGCGGCAGTGGACGTGGTTTGCGCGGGAGCCCGACCTCGTGTGGGTGGAAACGCGGCCCGGCGACGTCGCGGGCGCGCTCGCCGACATCAAGAAAATCGTTGAACGGACGCATATTTTCGACTACCCTGACTGAGCGTGTCGCGCGTGCAGAGAGCAGTCGACCGGGCGATCCTCATGGGCCTCCGTCTCCCTCGCCAGAAGCGCTGGGAGGTGGAGGAGTCGATGGAGGAGTTGAGTCGCCTGGCCGAGAGCGCCGGAGCGGAGGTCCTCGCCAGCGTCATCCAGGAGCGCAGCGAGCGAAACCCGCGCCTCCATTTCGGGAAGGGCAAGGTGGAGGAAGTCCGGGACCTGGCCCGGGCCCTCGGGGCGGGTCTCCTGATCTCGGACGATTCGCTGTCCCCCGTGCAGGAGCGCAACCTCACCCGCGCGCTGGACCTTCGCGTCATCGACCGCACGGCCCTGATCCTCGACATCTTCGCCCAGCGGGCTCGGACGAGCGAGGGCAAGCTCCAGGTCGAGCTGGCGCAGCTCACGTACCTGCTGCCGCGCCTGGTGGGGCAGTGGTCCCACCTCGAGCGACTCGGTGGCGGCATCGGGACCCGGGGACCCGGCGAGACGCAGCTCGAGTCGGACCGGCGGGTGGTCCGGCGCCGCATCGGGCAGATTCACGAGGCCCTCGCGGACGTCCAGCGCCACCGGCGGCTGCTCCGGACGCACCGGCGTGACGTCGGCCTGTCCGTCGCGGCCCTGGTGGGATACACGAACGCGGGCAAGACCACCCTCCTCAACCGGATCGCCGGGGCGAGCGCGCCGACCGCGGACCAGCTCTTCGTCACGCTCGACCCCGCAGCCCGGCTCGTCTCGGGCGGCGGCCGGGCGCCGTTCGTGCTGACGGACACGGTCGGGTTCATCCAGAAGCTTCCGACGCAGCTCGTGGCGGCCTTCAAGGCGACGCTGGAGGAGCTGGAGGACGCGCAGCTCCTCCTTCACGTGGTGGACGTGAGCCATCCGCACGCGCGGGAGCACATGTCGGCCGTGTACCACGTGCTCGAGGAGCTCGGGCTCGAGGACCGACCGGTGCTGATGGTGATGAACAAGATCGACCGCCTGGCCGAGCCGAACGGTCTCCAGCGCGAGCTCGGCATCGAGGGCGGGGTGGCGGTATCCGCCCGGACCGGCGAGGGATTGGACACCCTCCTGGCCCGGATCGGCGACGCGCTTCGCGTGACGCGGTCGGCCTTCCGCCTGCGTGTGCCATACGAGCGCGGGGGGATCCTCGGCCGCGTGTATGCGCGCGGGCGGGTGCTGGGGCGAGAGGATCGCCCCGATGGAATCTGGCTCGACGTCGAGGTCCCGCGAGCGCTGGAGGGCCTGGTTCGGCCCTACCGCGTCTCCGGTACGGACGGTGCTGGCGTGCGTGAGCCCGCGAGGGCCTGGCCGGCCAGCCGTGGAACCACTCTCCAGGAGGCAGGATCATGAGGGCGTGGACGCGAGTGCTCCCGATGCTGGCGGTAGCTGGGATGACCTGGGGCTGGATCGGGGCGGCCGAGGCGCAGCTCTTCGGTCCGAAGGCCACCGTGACCACCCCGGGGGGCAAGTCGATCGACGAGGCGCAGCAGGAGGCCTACGACGGGCCCAAGGCCCGGGTCGCGGTCTCGCAGTTCAAGGACAAGACGGGCAAGGGGTGGTGGACCGGGGCGATCGGCGACGGCATGGCCGACATGCTCTCGACCGCCCTGTTCCACTCGAACCGCTACATCGTCCTCGAGCGGCAGCAGGTGGGTGACGTCCTGCGCGAGCAGGACCTCGGTGCGGCCGGCCGGATCAAGAAGGGTACCGAGGCGCCCATCGGCGAGATCGAGGGCGCGGAGCTCCTGATCACCGGCGCCGTCACCGAGTTCGAGGGCGCCGCGTCCGGGGTCGGCGGCGGCATCGGGGGCATCGGCGGGACCGCGGGACGCGTCCTCGGCGGGATCGCCGGCGGGATCAAGAAGGCGCACATGGCGATCGACGTCCGCGTGATCGACACGCGGACGTCGCGGATCGTCGCGGCCACGTCGGTGGAGGGGGAGGCGACCGACTTCGCGCTGGGCGGGGCACTCGCCGGCGCGGGCAGCGGCGGCGCGCTCGGCGGCGCGCTCGGGGGCTGGTCCAAGACGCCGACCGAGAAGGCGCTGCGTATCTGCATCCAGGAAGCCGTGAAGTTCATCGCGTCGAAGACGCCCGCGACCTACTACCACTACGGAGCGGGCGGACAGCCCGTCGCCGCGGCGGCGCCGAAGGCGCCGGCCGCAGCGGCCGCGGGCGGCGCCGCGGTGGCACCCGCGGTCGCGGCGGTGGCGCCGGCGGATGCGACCGGGACGCCGTCGGCCCTCAAGGTCATCCAGACCATCAAGGCCGATCACGACAAGCAGCTCCTGGTCGATCTCAACGAGGTCAAGGTCCGGGGCGCCGTTCTCACGGTCGTCGTCACGCTGCGGTCCCTGAGCAAGCAGTCGCAATGGGTCCTGGTCAGCGAGAACCGGAGCTCGATCCTCAGCTACGACACGGGCGAGACCGCCCCCATGATCAAGGTGGACGGCTTCAACAACGGCTCGGTGCCGGGCGGGGACCCGAAGACGATTCGCGGCACCTTCAAGGTGCCCAAGGGCGCCAAGAAGGTGGCCATCACGCTGGGCGGACTCGGCACCTTCGACGACGTGGACGTCACGCAGTAGGGGAGCCTGCTTCGCCGTCTTGCACCGAGGGCCCCGGCGACCGGGGCCCTCGTCGTTTCCGGGAGGCGCTGGCATGGTGCGTGATCCCATCGCTCCCCCGACCCTCGTGGTATGCTGACGCAGGCTGACGGCCGCCCTGGTGGACCTCGGGATGGCTCCCCAGCCGCACAATCCCATGGGCCTTGCAAACTGGCTGACAATCGTACGAATCCTCCTCGTCCCGGTGCTCGTGATCTGTCTCGTCTACAACCGGGCGTTGCTGGCTCTCGGCACGTTCATCGTGGCCGGGGTGACCGACATGATGGACGGGTACATCGCCCGCACCCGCGGCACGAAGACCCGCCTCGGCGCGTTCCTCGACCCCCTCGCCGACAAGCTCCTGCTGACCGCCTCCTTCGTCACGCTCACGTACAAGTTTCCGAAGGTCCTGCCGTTCTGGCTGACCGCGATCGTGCTGAGCCGGGACCTCCTGCTGATCCTGGTCGCCGTGCTGATCATGCTCACCGGAGGCCAGCTCAACCCGACGCCGACCGCGCTCGGGAAGGCGAGCACGGTGGTGCAGATGGTGACGGTGGGCGTGGCCCTCCTCATCGTCGGGGGCGGCCACGACTTCTGGCTGGCGCGGAAGAGCCTCCTGATCCTGGCGGCCGTGCTCACGATCGGCTCCGGCATCCAGTACCTGGTGGTCGCGCCGCGCTACGTGGACTGGGGGTCGCGCTGATGCCGAAGCGGGTCCCCGAGACCGGGGTGCGGGTTCTGGCGGTCGATCCGAAGGGCCTGGCCTCGCGGGCCGGGCTCCGGCCGGGGGACCGGCTCCTGCGGGTGAACGGCCAGGGGCTCCGCGACCTCGTCGACTTCCACGTCCAGGCCGGGGAGGAAGAGCTCGCGATCGACGTCGATCGGGACGGCCGCCCGTGCTCGGTCGTGCTCGAGCGCAAGTGGGGACGGGACCTGGGGCTCGAATGCGAGCCGCCGGCGCCCGCGGAGATCTCCACCTGCGCCAACAAGTGCGTCTTCTGCTTCATCCACCAGCTGCCGAAGGGCCTGCGGAAGAGTCTCTACGTCAAGGACGACGACTACCGGCTCTCGTTCCTCCACGGCAACTACATCACGCTGACCGATCTCCCGGAGAGCGAGATCCAGCGGATCGTCGACCTTCGCCTGTCGCCCTTGTACATCTCCGTCCATGCCACGGACCCGGTGCTGCGGCACTTCCTGCTCGGGAGCCCCAAGACCATCCGCGGGGACCTGATGGAACGGCTCCGGCGCCTGGCCGCTGCCGGAATCCGGCTGCACACGCAGATCGTGCTGTGCCCCGGCCTGAACGACGGCCCGCACCTCGAGCGCACCGTGCGCGAGCTGGGCGAGCTCCACCCCGGCGTCGCGACCGTGGCCGTCGTGCCCGTCGGTCTCACGCGGCACCGCGATGGGCTCTACCCGCTCCGGTCGATCACACCCGCCGAGGCGGGCGCGACCCTGGACGGGATCCACGCGTGGCAGGCGGACTTCCTGGCCCGTCACGGGACGCGGCTCGTGTTCGGGGCGGACGAGCTGTACCTCCAGGCGGGCCAGCCCATCCCGCCCGCCGCGGCGTACGAGAGCTTCTCCGTGGTCGAGGACGGGATCGGCCTCGTGCGGCGGTTCGAGGACGATCTCCGGCGGCTCGCCGGCCGGCCCGGGCGCCCCCGCTGGCGCGGGGAGCACGCGGCGACGGTGGTGACCGGCGAGCTCTTTGGACCGATCCTCGGCCGGCTTCTGGAAGGAATCCGCGTGCCGGGCCTCCGTGCCGGGGTCGTCCCCGTGCCGAACGAGTTCTTCGGTCGCGCGATCACCGTGGCCGGGCTCCTGACGGGCCAGGACGTCGCCCGGGCCCTCTCCGGGCGGCCGCTGGGAGACGTGGTCCTCATCCCCCGCGTGGCCCTGACCGAGACGAAGGGCGTCTTCCTCGACGACGTCGCCCCGGACGATCTCGCGCGGCACCTGGGAGTGCCGATCGTCACCGTGGAGCCGAGCGCGCGCGGACTCGTCGACGGCCTGCTCGGCCGGCCGCCCGCGCGGGCGTGAAGGGGCGGCTTCGGTGCGGTTGCCGGTGGTCGCGATCGTGGGCCGCCCGAACGTCGGGAAGTCCACCCTCTTCAACCGCCTGATCGGCAGCCGCAAGGCGATCGTCCGCGACACCCCCGGGGTGACGCGCGACCGGAACCACGGCACCTGCGAGTTCGGCGGCTGGCGGGCCACGGTGATCGACACCGGAGGCCTCGACCCCACGTCCGAGGAGCCCCTCACCGCGCAGGTGCGGAAGCAGGTGCTGGCGGCCATCGCCGAGGCCGACGCCCTGGTCTTCGTGGTGGACGGGCGCGAGGGCCTGACGCCGCTCGACCAGGAGACGGCGCGGCTGCTTCGGCGCGTGGCCAAGCCCGTCGTGGTGGCCGTCAACAAGATTGACGCCAAGGCGAACGAGGCGGCGGCGGCCGAGATCTACGGGCTGGGGATGGAGCCGGTGTTGCTTGTCTCGGCCGAGCACGGGCGGGGCGTGGCCGAGCTGATCGAGGCGCTGGCGATGCGGCTCCCGGCGCCGCCGAGCGGTGCGGACGAGGAGCCCGGCCCGATCCGGATCGCGGTCGTCGGCCGCCCGAACGTCGGGAAGTCCTCGCTGGTGAACGCGATCGCCGGGCAGGATCGGGTGGTGGTCCACTCCGAGCCTGGCACGACGCGCGACGCCGTGGACACGCTGGTGACGGTCGAAGGGCGCCCCTACGTCCTCGTCGACACGGCGGGTCTTCGCCGCAAGGGGCGCACCGAGGGGGCGCTCGACAAGCTCTCCGCGGTCATGGCCCGCCGGAGCCTGGAGCGGGCGGACCTCGCTCTCGTGGTCCTCGACGCGGCCGAAGGGGTCACCACGCAGGACGCCCGGATCGCGGGATACGCCGAGGCTGCGGGCCGCGCCGTCGTCCTCGTGGTCAACAAGTGGGACCTGGTCGGAACCGCGGACCGGGCTCCGGAGATCGTCCGCGCCCTGCGGGAGCGGCTGCCCTTCCTGACTCACGCTCCGGTCGTCTTCACCTCCGCGCGCGCCGGCACTGGGCTTCGCGAGCTGTTCGAGACCATCGACCGCGTGGCGCTGGACTACGCCAAGGAGATCTCGACCGGCGAGCTGAACCGCGTGCTCACGGCGGCCGTGGAGCGGCGTCCGCCGGCGGGGTTCCACGGCAAGACGCTCAAGATCTTCTACGGGACGCAGACCGCCACCCGGCCGCCCACCTTCCTCCTGTTCGTCAACGATCCCGCCGCGCTCCATTTCTCCTACGAGCGCTATCTCGTGAGCGCGCTGCGGGAACGGTTCGGGCTCGCCGGCTGCGCGGTCCGGCTGAGACTCCGACGGCGCCGCCCGTCGCGCGCCCAGCTCCACACGTGACACGGGGCGCGGCGCTCGCCCTCGGCCTGGCCCTCGTTCGGCTGCGCCGCGGCGGGGCCGTCCCGGGACACGCTGACGGCGGACGAGCACAACGACCTCGGAGTGGCGTACTTCGAGCGCAACGAGCCGCGCCGGGCGCTGAGCGAGTTCGAGCGCGCCGTCGGCCTCCGGCCGGGCTGGGCGCGCGCGCTGGTGAATCTGGGGGACGCGCGCCTGGCGGTCGGCGACGTGGGCGGCGCGATCGAGGCCTACGGGCGCGCGGTGGCGATCACGCCTGACGATCCCGGAGCGGCAAACAACCTCGCGTGGGCGCTTCTCCAGGATCCCGTGCGGTGGCCGGAGGCGGAGCCGATCATCGAGGGAGCCCTGGCGCGGCAGCCGGAGCCGCGCGGATACTATCTCGACACGCTGGGCGCTCTTCGGTTACGGAAGGGAGACAACCAGGGGGCGCTCGACGCGTTCCGCGCCGCGCTGGCCGACGGGGCGCTTCCGGGCGGTCCCGCGCGCGCGCTGGTGCTGGAGCACGCCGCCGAGGCTCTCGCGCGGCTCGGCGACCCGGGCGGGGCCGCGCATTGCCGGGCGCTCGCGAAGGCCGAGGGGGCGAAAGGAGGGTCCGGGCATGCGGCCGCCGGTGGCGGTGCCTCGCCTGTTGGTGGGCCGGGGAGCGTGTGCTAACATTGGCCAGCTAACATCTTGTCGTATTTGGGGAATTCGAGTATGAGACGAGTGAGGTCAGACGTGTCGCACCGCATCCGGCGCCAGCCAAGCATCTTCAGCGTGCTCTGGTTCCGCATCGCGCTCGGTGTTGGCGTCGCTCTCGTCCTCGCGCTTCTGGTGGGGCCCAGGGTGTCGAGCTGGTTCGGAGGCGATCTGCCACGAAGCCTGTTCCTTCTGGTCCCGGGGGGCGGGTCCGAGAAGACCGCTCAGGCTCGCGCGCCGGAGCCGCCCGCTCTGCGACCAAGCCTTGCGAGTCCCGGGGTGCCGTCATCCGATCCTGCCCCGGGACCGGTCGCGACGACCAGCAAGGCGCCCAGCGTTCCGGCCGAGGGCAAGCGCGCGACGGGCGGGCGGACGGCGGCTGGCGGGTCCTCGCCGGCGCAGCCGTCGACGGCGATGGCCGCCCCGGCGTCGCCTCCGCGGGAGCCGAGCCGGCCCACGCCGCCCGAGGGTGCGTCCGCGGCGTCCGGGTCGCTCGCCGCGCCGCCGGCCGTCTACTGGGTGCAGGTGGGCGCCTTTCTCGATCACAAGAACGCCGACCGGCTCGCGGAGCGGCTCAGGGGCGACGGGCTCTCCGCAGGGACCACGTCCTTCGAGCAGAGCCGTGTCCTCTACCGGGTGCTCCTCGTGGGCGGGGAGGGCGGTCGCGTGACCGACGACACCGTCGAGCGCGTTCGGGGTCTCGGGCATCCCGTCGAGACGACCGCCGATGGGCCGGCGGTGACCGGCCTCGTGCCGCTCCGGAAGGCGGTGGAGACCTCCCACATGCTCAGGCAGCAGGGAGTCCCGGTTCGCCTGAAGCAGGAGGTGAGCTCGTCGACCTTCCGCGTCGTGCGGGTGGGGTCCTTCTCGACGGTTGCCGAGGCCGACGCCACGCTGGCGGCGCTGAGCGCCAAGGGCGTCGAGGGTGTGGTGGTCCGGGAGCGCTGAGTCATCGGCGAGAGCGTGGTGGCGAAGGGGGGTGAGTAGGCTGACGAAGAACGACCTCATCAATTCGGTTGCGGGGCACGGGCTCTCCAAGCGGCAGTCGGCGGCCGTCGTCGAGGCCGTGTTCGACAGCATGATCCGGGCCTTCGAGCAGGGGAGTGACGTCAAGATCGTGGGGTTCGGGCACTTCAAGCTGCGGAAGAAGGCATCGCGCAAGGGGCGCAACCCGCAGACCGGCAACGAGATCGAGATCACGGCCCGCCGGGTGCTGACGTTCAAGCCATCGAAGGGACTGAAGGCGCAGGTGAACCACCGGTGATCGAGCCGGAGATCGACCGCGAGCGGCGAGTCGTGGACGTCGGGGTCGAGGCCCCGATCCCGGACAAGCTGTTCTTCCGGATCGGCGAGGTGGCGGACCTCACCGGTGTGCCGCCGTACGTGCTGCGGTACTGGGAATCGGAGTTCAAGCTCTTGCGGCCCCGGAAGAACCACGCCGGCCAGCGGGTCTACCGGAAGCACGACGTGCAGATGGTCCTGCGCATCAAGAGCCTCCTCTACGAGGACCGGCTCACGCTGGAGGGCGCCAAGAAGCGCCTTCAGCAGGAAGGCAGGCAGCGGAACCAGCAGCTCGAGCTGCCGGCGCCGGATCCCCAGACGCTGGCCGCACTTCGCACGATTCGATCCCGGCTGGAGGCGATCCGGCAGACGCTGCGGCGAACTTCCCCTTGAACCCCGCTGGGGCGCGACGTACAATCCGTGCGGTTCGGGGCGTGGCGCAGCCTGGTAGCGCACTAGCATGGGGGGCTAGGGGTCGCTGGTTCAAATCCAGTCGCCCCGACCATTTCCCGCCAACCCCCCTGGCGCGGCGACCCGCGGCGTTGCGGCCCCGGTCTCGGCCGGGGAGACCGCACGCCGCGTGACCAAGCCCAACCGTCCCGTCATCCTCGTTTCCAACGACGACGGCATTCACGCGCCGGGCATCGCGGCGCTGGCGACCGCGCTCGAGACGGTCGGCGACGTCTGGGTCGTCGCGCCGGACCGGGAGCGCAGCGCCGTCGGGCACGCCCTGACGCTTCACCGGCCCCTCACCGCGGATCAGCTGGGGCCGCGGCGATTCGCGGTCAACGGCACGCCGTCGGACTGCGTGAACCTCGCGCTGCTCGGACTCCTCCCGGTGCGGCCCCGGATCGTCGTCGCCGGCGTCAATGCGGGCTCGAACCTCGGGGACGACGTGACGTACTCGGGCACGGTGTCGGCGGCCCTGGAGGGGGCGCTCCTCGGCGTGCCGGGACTGGCGGTGTCGCTCATCCAGCCCACCGGGCCGGCCAGCTACCGTCCCGCCGCGCGGGCCGCCGCGCGTCTGGCGCGGCTCCTCCTGCGCGAGCCGGCCCGCGCCGCGACCCTGCTGAACGTGAACGTCCCGCCCGGGCAGGCGCGGGGCGTCAGGCTCACGCGGCTCGGGCGGCGTCTCTACAGCGAGAAGGTGGTCGAGCGGCAGGACCCGAGAGGACGGCGCTACTTCTGGATCGGCATCGGTCCGCCCGCGTGGGAGGCCGGAGAGGACACGGACTACGCCGCGGTCCACGCCGGGTACGTCTCGGTGACCCCGCTGATGCTCGACCTCACGGACTACCCGGGGCTGCGCGGGCTGAAGGACTGGGAAGGGGAGTTCCGGCGGCAGTCACGCGGCCGGGGAACCGGGGCCGGGCGGTGAGCGGCGGCCGGGCGGTGGGGACCGGGGCGGGCTGGCAGGAGGGGCGGGCCGGCCGCGAGCGGGAGCGCATGGTCGAGGAGCAGCTCGTCCAGCGCGGGGTCACGGACCCGCGCGTGCTGGATGCCATGCGGCGGATCCCGCGCCATCGGTTCGTGGAGGAGGCCCTCCGGGATCGCGCGTACGGGGATCACCCGCTGCCGATCGGCGAGAGCCAGACGATCTCGCAGCCGTACATCGTGGGAATGATGACGCAGCTCCTCGCTCTCCGGGGCACCGAGAAGGTGCTCGAGATCGGCACCGGCTCCGGGTACCAGACGGCGGTGCTGGCCGAGCTGGTGCGGCGGGTGTGCTCGGTCGAGCGCCTCATGTCCCTGGCGGTCCGAGCCCGCCGCATCCTGGAGGAGTTGGGGTATACTAGCGCAGTCGTCAAGACGGCCGACGGCACGTACGGCTGGGCCGACGAGGCCCCGTTCGAGCGCATCATCGTGACGGCCGGGGCGCCAGCGGTACCGACGCCCCTGTTCCAGCAGCTGGCCGAGGGCGGCCGGATCGTGGTCCCCGTCGGCGGACCCCAGTCGCAGGTCCTGCACGTCGTCGAGAAGGTCGACGGCCGCATGCGGCTGTCGACGGATTGCGGCTGCACGTTCGTGAAGCTGGTCGGGAAGTACGGGTGGGAGACCTGAGTCCCCAGCACGGGGGCAGCCTGGGCGTGCCGTTCCAAGCCCGGGTGGGGTCGGGGCGTAGCGCAGCTTGGTAGCGCGCCTGCTTCGGGAGCAGGAGGTCGCTGGTTCAAGTCCAGTCGCCCCGACCAACCCCTCCCACCCCGGCAATCGTCCGGATCCTCGTGAGAGCCGTGGGCGCAGATGAGTGAGGCGGACCGCCATGCCGGCAGCCGCCGTTCAGGCGCCCGTATGGGCGCCGTGGAAGTCCTGGTGGGAGGGCGCGTCCAGGGAGTGGGGTACCGCAACTTCGCCCAGCGACGCGCCCACGAGTGGCGGCTCACCGGGTACGCGGTGAACCTCCCGGACGGGCGCGTCAAGATCCGAGCGGAGGGGGACCTGGAAGCGATCGAGCAGTTCGTGCGCGATCTCGGCAAGGGACCGCCTCTGGCCCGCGTGGACCGTGTCGACGTCAGCTCCGTCGCGTTCACCGGCCGCTACGGGGAGTTCGGCATCCGCTTCTCGGAGGGACGATGAGGGACCGCACCGGGCGGCGGGCGGCGCTGGTGGCGGCCCCGCTGGCGCTCGGTCTGGTCCTGCCCGTGGGCACGCAGGCCGCGGGCCCGAAACCCGCGCCCGCGAAGTCCGAGGGGATAGCCGTCAGGCTCCGGCAGCCCGCCCCACGGGCCGCGACCCTCGGGCACGTCGTGAGTCAGGGCCAGACCCTGTGGGGCATCGCGCGGGAGCACGGGGTGTCCGTCGAGGCGCTGATGCGGGCGAACGGGCTCACCGCGAAGTCGCGGCTCCGCGTGGGCCAGCGTCTGAGCATCCCGCTGAGCGAGGTCCGGGAAGGTAGCCAGGAGCCCCCGTCCCTCGCCGACATCGTGCTGGAGCGGCCGCCGGTGACGCCGCTCCTGAGCTTCGTGCGGCCGGTGCCGGGGCCGATCGTCTCCCCCTTCGGGCCACGGGGCGTCGCCTGGCATGGCGGCATCGATCTCCGGGCCGAGCGGCACGATGCCATCCGTGCCGTTGCGGCGGGGATGGTGATCACGAGCGGGTGGGAGCGAGCCTACGGGCACGTCGTCAAGATCTGGCACCCGGACGATCTCATGACGGTCTACGCACACAACCTCGAGAACCTGGTCAAGGTGGGCGACTGGGTCGAGCAGGCCCAGGTGATCGCGACCGTCGGCAGCACCGGGCGGGCGACCGCGCCCCATCTCCACTTCGAGGTCCGCCTGAACGGCCGGAAGTACAACCCCGCATTCTGGCTGCCCGAGGCGGAAGCCCTCGCGGTTCCCATCAGGGATTCCAGGAGTCCCACCGCCACGCCATGACCGCCGGGCGCGAGCCGTCGCAGCGGGCGGACGAGGACCCCGAGCGCCGGCTGCGGCCGGACTCTCCGCCCGACCCGAGTGCCGAGGCCGAGGCGGACGCCCCGGATCTCGCCGACGACGGGGCGGTGCTCGAGCTCCCGCCGGACGAGGAGCTCGACGCGGAAGAGGCGGAGAGCCTCGGCACCCGTCCGCCGATCGAGATGTACCTGAGCGAGATCCGCCAGATCCCCCTTCTCACGCGCGAGCAGGAGGTCGAGCTCGCCAAGCAGGTCGCCGCCGGCAGCGAACCGGCGAAGAAGCGGATGGTGGAGTCGAACCTCCGCCTGGTGGTGATGCTCGCCCGCCGCTATCAGAATCGCGGGCTGCCGCTCGGCGACCTGATCGCCGAGGGCAACATCGGGCTGATCCGCGCCGTCGAGAAGTTCCGCTGGGATCGCGGCACCCGGTTCTCCACCTACGCCACCTGGTGGATCCGGCAGGCCATCCAGCGGGCTCTCGCCAACCAGGCGCGCGTCATCCGGCTGCCGGTGCACGTGGAGGCCCAGCTGGGAAAGTACCGGCGCACGCGCGAGCGCCTCACCCAGGAGCGAGGCCAGCCGCCGGAGATGGCCGAGGTGGCCGCCGAGCTCGGGCTCACCGTCAAGGACCTCGAGGCTCTCGAGGAGGCGTCGAAGATGCCCCTCTCGCTCGAGATGACGGTCGGCGGGGAAGGGGAGGGCGTCCAGCTGAAGGACGTGGTTCCCGACCGGGACGAGACCGGGGCCGCGGTCATCGCGGGGCTGCTGCGCCGCCAGGAGAGCCTCCGCGAGTTCCTGGACGACCTGCCGCCCAAGGAGCGGACGATCCTCGTCGACCGCTTCGGTCTCGGCGGCGAGGCGCCCATGACGCTCGAGTCGATCGGGCAGCGGATGGGCGTGACGCGGGAGCGCGTGCGGCAGATCGAGGCGGCAGCCCTCCAGAAGCTCCGGCGGCGGCTCGAGGCGCGCGGCATCGAGTGGCCGGGCGCGTGAAGCGCCGCCCGCGGCCGGCGCGCTGGCCAGCGCGGCCTCCAGCCGGGCCGCCAGCTGAACCGCCAGTCGCGCGTCGCCACGACGCCACCCAGCCGCGATGCTCGAGGGCGGAGTGATCCCGTCAGGCGTGGCAGGAGGGGCGTGATCGTGTCGAGCCTGGACATCCTGTTCCTCTCCAAGGAAGACGTCGATGCCGTCGACCTCGGTCTCGGGGAGGCGATGGACGCCGTCGAGCTGGGCCTCCGGGCGCACGGCGAGAAGAAGGTCGTCATGCCCTCGAAGGATCACCTCGCCCTCGACCGATCGGAGCGCCACTGGAACATTCTCAAGGGGTACGTCGAGCCGATCGACGTCGCCGGGGTCAAGGTGATCGGCGACTTCGAGGGGAACTACCGCTTCGGGCTGCCGTCGGAGCTGGCGCTGATCACGCTGTACCGGTCGGACACCGGCGCGCCGTTCGCGATCCTGGACGGGACGCTCATCACCTGGATGCGCACCGGCGCCGTGACGGCGGTCGGCGCCAAGCACCTGGCGCCGGACCGGCCGCGAGTGCTCGGGCACATCGGCGCCCGCGGCACCGCCTGGTACAACGTGCCGATGCTCGACCGGCTGTTCGGCTTCGAGGAGATCCGCGTCACCAGCAAGCGCCCCGAGTCCCGGGAGCGCTTCGCCGCCCGGATGTCGGAGCAGCTCGGGAAGCCCGTGGCCGTCAAGGCGACGGTCGAGGAGACGGTGCGGGACGCCGACATCATCATCGATGCCTCGCGCCTGGTCACGCCGGAGGTCCTCGTCAGGGACGCCTGGGTCAAGCCGGGCGCCCTGATCCAGCCCTACGGAGTGGAGCAGTCCGTCGAGTCGACCCTGCCGCTGACGGGTCGACAAGATGGTCGTCGACGACTGGAACCAGTGCCAGAAGTCCGAGTACGGCCAGTTCGCGGGGATGATCCGGGCCGGCGCCCTGCGCGGCGAGCACATCTACGGCGAGATCGGCGAGATCGTGGCGGGGCTCAAGCCCGGCCGCGAGTCGCCGCGCGAGCGCATCCTGTTCTGGCACAAGGGCTTCGCGATCAGCGACATCGTGCTCGGCCACCTGGCCTACGAGAAGGCGCGGGCCAAGGGGATCGGCACCGTGCTGAGCTACTACCGCCGCCCCCGCGACATGTAGCGGAGCCGCGTATCCGACGTCATGCCGGACCGCGCGGGGAAGGGGTGCTAGAATTCAGGTCGACCGTCTTCGTCCATCCGCGTGCCCCCGTAGCTCAGTCGGATAGAGCAAGGGTTTCCTAAACCCTGGGCCGGGTGTTCGATTCACCCCGGGGGCACCAATTCTTTCAGCCAGTTATTCGACGCTCGGTGAAGCCCGCCCGCAGGTATTTAGTCTAAGGTGTCGTGAAACGTTAGGCTGCGGCATCGTGCCACTCACGAATCACACGGATTCCGAGATTAGGAGTACGAATCCGAAGGCTGTGATCACCAAGCCTATGAGTATTTGGATGAGCTCGTTCCAGCGTCGCTGACGAGCACTTGGCTGGAGAGCGAAGGCTCTGTCACGCCAATGCACGAGGCGTCCGTGAAACACGACAGAGAGGGCTCCCAGCGCGATGAGCAATCGCGGGGGCGATACCCCATGAGTTCCAGTAGCCCGAGGTCGGCCGGCGGCGTCGAGCCAGATCGGTGGTGTCACTACGTCGAATCCGTGGCGCGCAGTACGAGGAAGCGCAGTGTGCCCCACGTCGCGGACCGTGAGCTACGGCGATCCCGGCGCCGGCGCTCCATCGAAGCTGGTCGGTTGGCGGTCCGTCGATCGCGCTCCCGCCGGTCCCAGATCACCGGCACGCCCGGACCCACAATGGCCCGCAACTGCTCGGCGAGCGCCGTCTCGCCCCGCTCGACGACCACGAGCCGCGGCGGCGGGGGTCGCGGCGGTTCGAGTGTCTCGGTCACCCGGACCGGATACCCCAGGCGGGCGGCCAGCGCGCGGAGCTCGGTGATCGCGGCCGTCCCCCGTCCAATCGTCCAGTGGCCCCGGGCCGCACTCTGCTCGAGGGCCACAATCTCCTCCGACGTTTCCGGCTCGAGCCGGCCCCAGACGTCCCCCGCCGGGTCGGTGATAATCAAGCGCATCTGGAGAGTGCGACTTCTGGGTGGTTCCCAACGTGTCTGTTTTGGACGTGATACCCGGCGCCGCCGTGATGGTCTTGGGACACGTGGAACCTCCGGACCCCCGGTGGATCGTCACCGGGCTCAAACTTGACGACTGACCGCCCCGACCCGCCCGCTGGACCGTGACGTAGCTCACGCGCGGGCTGACTGCCCGCCACGGCGCCAGACGGGCTCCTACAGCGCCACGGACGCACTGATCAGCCAGGCGGCGAAGCCGACCAGCAGGAGCCACAGGCCTACGACGATCGCCGCGCCGACCCAACTGGTGGGCTGGGCCGTCATGATCTCGGCGCGGGCCTGGCAGTCCGTCCAGACGTCCGCCGGGATCCACCGCCGCATCAGGAGGACGCCAAGCGGGATCACCACCAGGTCGTCCAGGTATCCGAGCACCGGGATGAAGTCGGGAATGAGGTCGATGGGGCTGAGCGCATAGGCAACGAGGCCCGCCGTCAGCGCCTTGACGTACCAGGGCACACGGGGATCCCGGCAGGCGAGGGCCAGAGTGTGGACCTCGCGGCGAAGTCGTTGGGCCTGCTCGCGCCACGCCCCCATTGCCTGACCCTACCAAAACCATGTCCGGCGTGACCAGACGGGCTCCCGGGCCGTCGAAGTGGCCCTATGCCGGGGGATCTGGAAGCTTCCCCGCGTTGGCCCGGCGCCGCGCCACCCGCGAGACCCAGGGCACGGCCTCCTTTAAGACCTCGAGCCCCTGGCCGGCGATCTCGGGCCCCGGACTTCTGGTCACCCCCGTCACGTTCCCGCCAGGCCGGGCGAGGCTCGCCACAAGCCCCTGCCCGATCGGGTCGTAGCTCCCGATGAAGACGATGGGGATCGTGGCCGTCGCCGCCTTGGCGGCCTTAGCCTCCGCCACCCCGGCGGCCACTATGACGTCGACCTGGAGCGCGACCAGCTCGGCCGCGAGGGCGGGTAGCCGATCGACCTTCCCGTCCGCGAAGCGACCCTCGATGACGTAGCCCCGTCCCTCGACGTAGCCCAGTTCTTGGAGACCCTGTCGAAAGGCCCCCCCGCTGCTCCGAGGGCTGGACGGCCCGAAGGGCGGGGGGTGGCCGGCGTGCAGCCACCCGATGCGGTAGGGCTTGTCCGTCGGCCGGGCATCGGCGGCAAGCGGCGCGGCGAGCAGGGTCAGCGTGAGGATAGCCGCGGCCGTGAGCCGGGCGAGCCTCATGGAATCCTCCCGTCGTCTCGGAGGCCAGAGCGGTGCCGATCCTGCCGGGACCCGGCTGGGGACCGCTCCGACCCTACCAAGCCTCCGTCCCGGGCGCCAGACGGTTCCTTCCACAGGGTCGCCGGATTGTCTGGGAGCAGGGCGGCGTGAAAGACGCCGTCCCTGGCCAGGGTGTCACGGGGCGGTCATCCCGACGAGCCAAGGCAGCGTCGACGGCGACGGCGCCGCGCACCCATTGCGCCTGCGTGTGGGTGGAGGCCGCGTCCGGTTCGCTCACCAGCGGAAGGGGAGATAGCGGCCGCGGACCAGCCCGAGATCGGTGCGCTCCTCGTGGATCACCGCGGCCGGGCCAAGCGGCAGGTACGGGAGCGCGCTCTCGGTCACGAAGATGTAGTGCTGCGACGGGATGGTGTTCTTGAGGAGACGATGCGCGAGGATCACGTCGGGACCGAACAGGACGGTGTGACCGGCGACGCTCTGTTTCACGTACGTCCCGGCGTGCACGATGTACTTGAGGGAGAGCTGGGCGACGCCCGCGCACGCCTCGCAGTCCGCGCTCTCCGCGATGAAGCGCGTCTCACGCTCGAACTCCTGGAACGTGGCGACGAGGACGCTGTGGAGCCCGACCTCGCGCGTCCGCGCGGGATCGTCCGCGTGAAAGAGGAGTGCATCGCCCTCGATGTTGGACAGCTCGAGGATGCCCTCGAGCCGCTTCAGCAGCAGCTCGAGCAGCCTCGCCACGGCGCGATACGAATGCGCCGCGCCTGTCGTCCCGACAAACCGGGTGTAGCCCGAGATGTCCGCGAGCAACAGGAGCCCGTGCCGCTCGGATCCGTCCATTCCATTCAATCGAATGACGGAGGCTGCGCGTAGGGGCTGTCCCACTGGGCGAAGGTGCCATCGGTCCATTCGATGTCGGCCTCGAGACAGGCCCGCAGCTTGTGATAGAAGGCGTCCTGCTCCGGCGAGGCGGCGTTCTTCACGTAGGCCTCGCGGTTGGTGAAGTGGACGATCAGGCAGAATCGCCCCTCGCCTTCGTCGCACCAGAGGAGCTCCGAGTTGATGTAGCCGACCGCTCGCTTCCGCTCGCGGACGTCCCACTCCTTGCCGAGCGCCATGAACTCGCGGATGCGGTCCTTGCGGACCTTGCCGCGCGCGATCGTTCCGTACATCAGTTCCCCCCGTCGTTCGGCCATTCGAATGCGCGCCCGTCATGGTCACGCAGTAGTCTGACGTGCCGTCGGAGAGCATCGCCCACGCTGGCGATGGTGCGCCCAATCCTCCGCTCGGCCTTCATCGCTCTTTCAGCCCCCCGCTTTCGTGGCCTCTCACGGCTCCAGCGCCCGCATCCGCGCGCAATCGACGTGCGGGCGTGGACGGCGGCGATCATGGCTTCTTCCGACTCGCGGAGTGCGGACACCCGAGTCCATCGGCCTCGGTTCACTTCACCAGGAGGATGGGACACGGACAGGCGATCCCGACCTTGTAGCTGGTGGTACCGAAGCCTCGGCCAGGGCGTCCCGGCATCACGCGGTGGGAGCCCATCACAATCAGGGCCACCTTCCGGGCCGTCGCCGCCTTGATGATCTCGCGGGCGGGATTCCCGATGACAACGATGGCTCGGACGGCCACCTCGACGTCGGCGAATCGCTTGGCCGCCCGTGCGAGCGTGCGCTGCGAGCGCTTCGCCAGTGTCTTGTAGAAGCCGCGCAGCTCCCGCGTCGATACCCCGGCAACATCCTGAATGACGTGCAACAGCGTCACCCGGCTGTGCGTGATCCGCGCGAGTCCGACCGCGATGCGCAGCGTGCGCTCATTCCGATCGCTGAGATCGAGTGGGACCAGGATGTGTTTGAACATACGTGACTCCTCGGTGCTCGCTCTCGCCTGGGCGACGGGTGAGCCTCTTCTCGGCACTTCGCGTGAGTTGTTGGGATGAGCCTGGATGTTCTCGCTCTACTCCAGCAGCGCCGTCACCGGCACGCCGAGGGCTGTGGCGAGCCGCCGAAGCAGGCCCACCGTCGGATCGGACCAGCCCGCCTCGAGGCGGAACACGTAGGCTCGGCTGACACGCGCCTTCGTCGCCAGCTCGGTCTGGCTAGGTCCGCGGGCCTCGCGCAGCTTCTTGAGGGTCATTCCGATCCGCCGTGGTGTTTCTATTATATTGGACTCTCTGCCGACCATCCGATCCGGTCAGCACCCGGAGCGCCGCCGCTATGTAGCAACCGTCGGATCATGAGCACCTCCTCCGGTGGGCACTCTCAGTGGCGCTTCGAAGGAAACGCCGCACGGCGATGGCCGGAGGCTCGAGGGGACGCCCCACCGCCACCCGCCTCTCCGATCACTCCTCCACCACCGAGTTGGCGTATTCGATCCGCGGTCAATCCGCCGCAGCCAGAAGCGCACCCGGTGCGGGGCGGACGATCTCTGGGGCCCATGTCGGGCTCGTTGGTGGTGCCGTGCCAGAGCGTCCAGTCCTCTCGTTCACGGACTGGCGTGCACCTGCCCGATGAAGGTCGGATCACCCATGGCATCCCGCACGATCTTGGACGGCCCCGGACGCTGAACGCCGATGATACAGCGGGACGCGAGCGCGTCCGCGGCGAACGCCGGAGCTTCCGGCAGAGGGGGAGCACCGGCGACGTCAGCGACTCCCTCGCCGCTCCATTCGCGGCCAGGTAGACCACAGACGACTGGAACCGGAGCACCTCGTCATCGAAGCGTGCCCGGTGGAGCCGCCGTGCTGTCTCGTGCGAGCCGAACGGGAGGTTAGGCGGCGCCTCCGAGCTTCTCGAGATACTTCGCGAGCTTCGGGACCTCGACGTAGTCGTCCTGGCGCCCGGGGATGGTCAAGCGGTAGCCGCGCTCGCCATCGCGCTTCCACGCCGTGATCACACCGGACTGGTACGCTGCGATCAGCGCGGTGCGATCGGCCGTCGAGATCTCGATGGGCGCCGGAGCTACCGGGACCACGCTCTTCGTTGACTTGCGCTTTGTCATGTGTTCTCCCTCGCCAGGAGTCTGGCCATCCCGAAGTAGCAAGCAACGGACTCCATCCGGTGGATGTGCCATCCGCTGGTGGGCCGGGCCAGCTCGATAAGTCGACCGCGGGAGGAGCCGCGTGACCGGGGTGGAGGCGGCTGCGTACGCTGCCCTCGGAGCCGCCCTGGGCGTGAATTGCGCCGACCATTTCGGGGTGCCGCGGACCTCATCCGGGGACACCTCGTCGATGGCTTCAGTATACCCGATATTCAGGCCAGCCGATGGATCGCGCGGTGGCCCGCGTCCCGAGCCTATCGCGCCTGCACGCACGAGGACGAGACTGGCCCGTGGGACGACACTTTGTACGGTGAGCTGCGGGTGTCCGCGCAGCCGGAAGGAGGGGCCGCCTGTCGCTCCGGTGGCGTGGCGGTCGACCGTGTGGAGGTCAGATCGGGATCAATTCGGCTGCGTCGTCGTCCGGTGGGCGTCCGGAGCCTCAGCGTGAGGCCCTCGGGTCACGGCACGCGAAGACCCGGGTTCGGGTCGGGGTTCTCCGTTCCAAGGGGTTCGAGCATCGGGGCGGGTTGACCGGGCATCCACGTCGTCCAGCGCCCCCGGGCAGCGACGCAGTCGAAGAAGTTGCGCTCGATCACACTCGCCTCGGGACCCTGTGCGGAGGCCCGCACACGCCCGAATCGGTCAACGTCGTACTGGCTGATGGTCGGCAGCGCCTCGCTGCACGCCTGGGCCTTGGCGCGGAGGTCGTTCAGACGGTCGGGAGGCGCGGACTCCATGGACGCACAGCCCGCGAGGAGGCTGACCACGCCGACGATGATCGCGCGGCGCAGAGGGGGCCGCTGGTTCACTGCTGAGCCGTACCACGTCATGGGGCATCCTCCCGCGTATCGGGCCTCGGACCACCAGCGTCGCACGCTTCCGAGCCAGACGTCCACCTCCAGGTCGTTGTTGGGGCCATCGGTGAGACCCGGTGCGGGCGCACCTCGGCGCGGCGCGCTACGACGCGCGCCAGAGATGGGCCGATTCGCCCCGTGCCGACGCTACCAAGGATCGACACCTGGCGCCAGACGGCGAGGATTCGCTCCGCGTCTCGACGTCACGGCTCGTTCCCCGCTGCGCGGGGCGCGGTGTGACGGAGTGCTGGCCGGACGTGTCGGGTCCGATAGTCTAGTGGGGTGACGTCTGACACCGCCGGGCTCCTGACCCACTGGGGCTATGGCGCCCTCTTCGTGGCCGTGGTTCTCGGGAACGTCGGCTTTCCCGTTCCCGAGGAGACGATCCTCGCCCTGGGTGGCTACCTGGCTCAACGAGGGGAGCTGCGCCTGGGTCTGGTTCTGGCGATCGGCGTCGTCAGCGCGGTTGCCGGGGACGCCATCGGGTACTGGGTCGGACGGCGTTTCGGCCGGCCGGCGATCGAGCGCTACGGTGGCTTGGTGTTCGTCACCCCGGATCGGCTCGTGAAGGTGTCGCATCTCGTCGGCCGCTACGGTGCGTGGGCGGTGTTCGGCGCGCGGTTCGTGCCCGGTCTGCGCTTCCTGGCCGGCCCGCTCGCCGGGGCTACCGGGCTTCGTCCACCGGCCTTTGCCATGGCGAACGTCCTGGGGGCGCTCCTCTTCGTGCCCTATGCCGTTGGCATCGGGTATGCGATCGGCTACGGCTTCGGCGACCACCTCGAGCGGCTCATCGGCCGGGTCGAGCACATCGTCGTCGCCGTCGCGCTCGTTGCGGCGCTCGCCGTGGTGACGTTCCGGATCATCCGGTCCCGCCGTGCTGCTCGCTGACGGCATGAGCCGGCGCGGACTGCGCAGTCGGGGTGTCCACGTGCCGCGCTCCCCGGAGAAGACAGCATGACGGCGACAGTCTCGAGCTGGTCGCACGCATCTGCCGCGGCCCGTGCGCGGCGGCCCGGGCCCGGCGAGACGCCTGGAATGACCGCCGGAAGGAGCCGGGAGCGTGACTAGCGGTGGGCGGGCACCATTCCGGGTGAGGCGTCGCGGACGCGGACGCGGGTGATCCAGTCCGCGTAACGGGTCGATCGGCCGCGCACGGTATCGAAGAACGTGGCCCGGAGGTGGGTGGTGATCGGGCCCATCTGTCCCTTGCCCACGGAGCGTCCGTCGATGGCTTCGATCCAGGCGACCTGGACGCCGGTGCCGCAGAAGAATGCCTCGTTCGCGACGTAGAGCTCGGTCCGATCGATCTCGCGCTCCTCGGTCCTGATCCCCGCGTCGCTCGCCATCCGGAGCATCGAGCGCCGCGTGATCCCTTCCAGGATGTCGCCGGTGATGGGCGGCGTGATCAGCGTGTCGTTCCGGACCATGAAGAAGTTGCAGCCGCTGCCCTCGGCGACCTTCCCCGCGGTGTTGAGCATGATCGCCTCGTCGGCGCCCTTCTCCTCCGCCTCGTCCTTCGCGAACGCCGAGTTGACGTAGGCGCCGATGAGCTTCCCCCGGCTCGGGATCGCGTTGTCGGGGATCCGGGACCACGAGGAGACGATCGCGCGCTGGCCCCGATCGAGCTTCAGGTAGTCTCCCATCGGGAGCATGTAGATCGCCAGCTCGTCACCCAGGCCGCGGAGCCGCGGCGTCAGCTGCAGGGCCGGCTTGTAGACGAACGGCCGGATGTAGGCGTCGCCCTTCGGCGCGTTCCGCTCGACCAGGGAGACGATCGTCATCGCCAGCGAATCGCGGTCGAAGGGCAGCTCGGCACGGAGGAGCCGGCTCGAGTTCAGGAGCCGCTCTGCATGGTCGTGAAGGCGGAAGATGTTGATCCCTCCGCCGTCGTCGTCGAGGTAGCCGCGGATACCGGCAAAGGCCCCGGTCCCGTACTGGACGGTGTGAGTGCCGATGCTGATCCTGGCGTCGGCAAACGGCACGATGCGACCCTGGAAGAAGGCGTATTCCATCATCGGTAGGTCCACGCGGCACCTCCTGTGCTCGAGGGTGCGCGGATTATGGCATGGGCCAAAATCCGGCCCAATAGCCACCGGGCGGATTGGCCTCCCCTCTCACACGATGCCACCGGCCCCTTGACCCGTCCCCGGGCGGCGACTACGGTCCTGCCAGTTGACAGTCTCGCGCCGGCCGCCCGGGCGACGTGAGGAGTCGGGAGGGTGAGGGATGCAGGGTCCGAAGACTGAGACGGGCGCCGGCGAGCCGGACGACGGACCCGGCGCCCGCCGGGGGATGCGCGAGCCTGGGCCGGGACGGGTCCCCGCCAGCCCGCGGGCGCAGCCGGGTGGCGCCGGTCCCCTGGCGATGTGGCTCGGGTGGATCCGGAACCAGCCCCTCCTGGCTGCCGCGTTTCTGGGCTTCTGTCTGGTCGCGGTCGGCGGGTTGGTCCTGACCCTCCCACGCGGCACGCTGTCCGTCGGCCGCACGAGTCGGAGCCCCCGAGTTGCATCGCCGAGCGCGCCGGTGGAGACGACTCCCGTCGCGCCTCGCGAGGCTCCGGTCTCCCGGGCTCCGAATCCCCGCGCTGCCGAGGCCCCGAGCGCCGCGCCCGAGGCCGAGCCTGGCCCCTGGGTCCACGAGGCGCCATCGGCACCGTCGCCGCGCGGCCTGGCCCTCGTCTATCGCTACCGGACGCTGCCGCCGGGCGGCGAGTCCCGGTACCAGTGGATCGTCCAGGTCCGCGGCGCCCGGCCGGTGCTGGACGGGGTCGAGGTGGTGACCTGGCTGATGGAGCCTGCCGCGAAGGGCGACGGCGACCTTACCTCCCGAGATCGCGCGGCCGACGGATTTCCGTTGTTCGGAGACGGGCCCGGCGGCTGGTTCGGCGTGTCCGCGAAGATCCGCTATCGGGACGGCGTGGAGGAGACGCTCTCCCGCCGGATCGAGATGCCCGACTGATCCGCTTCGTCGGGTAGCTCCCTCGGGAAGCGCGCTCCGAGACGCGGGCGCTCCGTCGCCCGGCCGTGATCAGTGGGTCCGGCGCACGGGCCGGCGCCGCTGCGGTCCCAGCACGAGGCCGGCCACGGCGGCGGAGCCGACGAGGACCACCGCGACGGCGGCGGCTCCCGTGCCGAATCCGCGCCACCCGGTCAGCCAGCCCACGATGGCCGGCGCCGCCACCATGCCGAGATCCGTGATGAAGCGGTAGATGGCCACTGCCCGACTCCCGAAGCGCCCGTGGAGGCGCTCGGCCAGGAGCGAGGCGGGGATCATCCACACGGTCATCCCCATGATGACGAGAGTGCAGGCGAGGGTGTAGCCCGAGAGCCCCCCTGTGAGGGGCAGGAGGACCACCCCGGTGACGAGGACAGCGAGCCCAGGGAGCAGCACGCGGAGCCGCCCGAAGGTGTCGGCCGCCCAGCCCACGGGGATCAGCAGGATCGCCTCGACCACGTACCCGATCGCGAGCGCCCGGCCGATGGCGGCCGCGTCGAGCCCGAGCGTCTGGCTTCCGTAGAGGGGTGCGAGGGTCACGATCGCCCCCGCCCAGCCGAAGGCGAGGCCGAAGGCCACGAGGTAGATCGCGAAGAGCGAGCGGGGGGCAGGGCGAGATGCCGCCCCGGGCGCTGCGGCAGCCTCGACGGTCTCGGTCCGCACCTGGAGCACGGTCCTGATGGTCGGGAAGACGCGCCAGGCCGCAGTCAGCCAGCCGGCGCCAACCGCGACGGCCGCCGCGCCGAATCCCCAGCGCCAGCCGGCGTGGACCGAGACCGTTCCTGCCAGATAGCCGCTGACGGCGTTGGCGCTTATCAGGGCGCCCTCGTACATGTTGCCCCGGCGCGTGCGCTGGTTCGGAGGCCCCGCCTGCATGAGGTAGACGATGCCCACGAGGGCCGTCGACCCGTAGCCGAGGCCGACGAGCGCCCGCGCGAGCGCCATCGTGGCCAGGGAGGACGCCGTGGCCGCCACCAGCGTTCCCGTCAGGACGAGCGCCATGCCCGCGTGCAGCATCGCGGTCGGGCCGATGCGCTCGACGAGCATCCCGGCCGGCAGGGCCAGGAGCGACCGCGGCAGGCTGAAGGCGGTGCCGAGGAATCCCGCAGCGGCGAGACTCAGGCCGAGGGCTCCCACCACCTCGGGAAGGAGGGGCGGGTAGACGCCCTGGCCGAAGTTCAGGAGGAAGGATACGAAGAGGAACCAGCGGAGCGCGGCGGGCTCACCAGCGAGTCGAGGGATCGGGCTCCTCCTGCCGCGCCCGGGCGGCGACAGGGCCGCGCTCCGGGAGTGCACGCCCCGGCCGGCGGACGGGGCGAGGCCTGGTCGAACATAGCACGGCGAGGGCGCGGGCGCGCTCCCGACACCGGCCGCGGGAGCTCCGGGTCAGGGCGCTCCGCCGCCCTCAGGACGCGAGGAAGTCCTGGAAGTACTCCTCGACCGTGATCCGCCGGCTGGTCAGGCCCAGCCGGAACGCCTCGCCCGCGAACATCTCGATCTGCGCCCGGTTTCGCTCGAGCCCGTACGGGTGGAAGTCCTCGCCCATGACGGCCGCCGTGCTCTCGAGCTCTGCCTCCAGCCACGGCGTGGCGTAGGGGAAGCCCTTCTGCGCGGCGGTGAAGCTGTCGTTCGCCGCGATGAACGCCGCGGTGAGGCTCCGGGCAATCCACCGGTTGGCCTCCCACGCCTCGCGACGGAGGACGATCAGGTGCTGCGGAGGGAACGCGCCCGTCTTGCGAAAGTACTCCTGCTCGAGGCCGCGGAAGTCCGGGAAGAGTCGGGCGATGGGGCCGGTCTCGGGGTGATAGGCCTGGGGCCGGGGCGGGCTGTAGATCGCCTCCAGCTCGCCGGCGATCAGCATGTCGGCGAGCGACCGGCCCGGCGGCGGGGCCTTCACGCCGGGCGGCAGCGTCAGATCCATCGGCGCCGACCAGGGCGTGTCGATGTCGCCGATCCACCACTGGATCGCCGCCGGGTCCAGGCCCAGGAAGCGCAGGAAGTGGCGGTACCAGATCGATCCGCTGGCGGTGTAGCTGTACATGCCGATGCGCCGGCCGGCGAGGTCCTCGGGCCGCCGGATCGGACCGTTCCGGCGAACGTAGAGGTCCCGTGCCGTGAAGTTGCGCAGCGGAAAGACGGGCAGGCCGACGTAGCGGCGATCGCCCTTCTCCATGCGGTAGAGGTACTGGGCCATCGACCACTCGCCGCCCTGCACCTCCGGGTCCTGCACGGCGCGCCGCAGCATCTCGGCGCGCGCCGGCCACGATCCCCGGCTGCCCAGGATCATGGTGAGCGCGATGCCCTCCGGCGTCACCTCGCCAGTGGCGAGCGGAAGGACGCGGGCGTAGTCTGCGCAGGTCAGGGAGACTCGAACGTCGGCCATCGTCAGCTCCTGGATCGCGCTGCGCCGAGCTCGTCTCGGCGGCGGCACGCTGCGAGAGGCATAAGCTGGATCGCGTGGGTCTCGGCGGAATAGAGCACCACTCGAGAAGCGCCGTCAAGTGCCGGGGCGGGGTCGCTTCCGCGGTCCGGGCTGAGGTCGTGCCTGCATGAGCTCGCGGTGAGGCCCGACCTCGCCCTCGCCTTCTGCGACTTCTGGTCCGGGTTCGTGCCCGAGGAATGGCCCCTGTTCCGGCTGCTCCAGGACGCCTTCGACGCACATGTCGACCCGGGGGCGGACATCGTCGTCTGCGGCCCGTTTGGCCGGCAGCACCTCGGGCACACTGGCACGAAGGTCTTCTGCACCGGGGAGCCGTCGCCGTACTCGAGAGCAGCCTACGACTTCTGGATCGATTTCGACCTCGCGCCGCGTCCGCGGCATCTCCGGTGCCCGCTCTTCATCTGGGAGATGCACGGGGACCGTCTGGACGGCGTGCCCCCAGCTGGCCGGAGCCTCGAGGAGTGGCTCGATCGCCCTCGCTTCTGCAATTTCATCTACAGCAATCAGGGCGGGCGCGTCCGCAACGAGTTCTTCGACGTGCTCAACCGCCGCCGGCCCGTGGCGGCGCCGGGCCTCGTCTGGAACAACGCGCCGCCGATCCCGGGGGGCCGGGTCGCCCTGGACTGGCGCCGCCGCAAGATCGCCCACCAGCAGGACTTCCGCTTCACCATCGCGTTCGAGTCCGTGGAGATGACGGGCTACACCACCGAGAAGCTCCTGGACGCGTTCGTCGCCGGGACGATCCCGATCTACTGGGGCAATCCGGCGGTGGGCCTCGATTTCCGGCCGGGGAGCTTCATCAACGCGTACGACTTCGCCTCGCTCGAGGCCCTCGCGGAGCACGTTCTCGCCGTCGATGCTGACCCCGAGCTGGCGCGGAGGTATCTCGAGGTGTCGCCGCTGTACGAGGGGGCGCTCGACCGGTCGCGGGACGAGCTGAGCGCCTTCTTCGGCGGCGTGCGGAGCGTCTCCCGGCAGCGGACGATCCGGCAGACGGTCCGCCCGCTCTGGCTCTTCCCGCGGGAGTACGGCCGACTGGCGTGGAGGGTGGCGAAGCGGCTCGGCTGACCTGGCCCCGCAGGCGAGCCGCTCCGCCCGGCGCCTACAGAAGCGTGCCGCGGAGGATCAGGGCCGCCACGCTGAAGTAGATCACCAGCCCCGTCACGTCGACGAGCGTCGCCACGAAGGGGGCCGAGGAGGCCGCCGGGTCGAAGCCGAAGCGCCGCAACACGAAGGGCAGCATGGACCCCGCGAGGGTTCCCCAGAGCACGATGCCGACCAGCGCGACCCCCACCGTGATCGCGACGAGGAGCCAGTGGGGCCCGTAGAGATCGGAGAACGCGGACCAGATGGAGATCCGCAGGAAGCCGATGGTCCCGAGAATGCCTCCCAGCGCGAGCCCGGACCAGACCTCCCGGTGCATGACCCGCCACCACTGGCGCAGCGTCACCTCGCCGAGCGCGAGCGCCCGGATCACCAGGGTGGCGGCCTGGGATCCCGAGTTCCCACCGCTCGAGATGATGAGGGGGACGAAGAGGGCGAGGACGACGGCGCGCTGGATCTCCCGCTCGAAGAAGCCCATGGCGGTGGCGGTCAGCATCTCCCCGAGGAACAGCACGACGAGCCAGCTCGCGCGCCGGCGGACCATGGAAAGGAGCGGCATCTCGAGATACGGCTCGTCCAGCGCCTCCATGCCGCCGAAGCGCTGGAGGGTCCGGGTGGCGGCCGACTGGGCCACGTCCAGCACGTCGTCGACGGTGACGATCCCGATCAGCGTGCCGTCGGAGTCCGTGACGGGAAGGGCGACGCGGTCCTCCCGCTGGAACACGGGAATCGCGGATTCCTGCGTGTCGGTGGCCTTCAGGGCGACCACCCGCCCATCCATCACCTCGGCGACGCGCGCGTCCGGCGGCAGCAGCAGGATCTTGCGGATCGGGATCTCGCCGATGAGCCGCCCGCGGTCCCCGATGACGTAGACGATCGAGAGTGTCTCGCTGTCGTGGCCGTAGCGCCGGATGTGGTCGAGCACGTAGGCCATGGTCCAGTCGGGCCGCACGCGGACGTAGTCGGGCGTGAGGAGCCGGCCGATGCTGCCCTCGGGATATCCGAGCAGGGTGACCGCGACGGACCGCTCGTCCGGGGTGAGGAGCTGCAGGAGCTGCTGGGTGACGGTCCCGGGAAGCTCGTCGAGCAGCGCCGTGCGGTCGTCGGGTGCCATCTCGTTGAGGATCTTGGCGACCTCCTCCTTGGCCATGGCCTTGAGGAGACGCTCCTGGGCCTCGAGCGGCAGGTACTCGAACACGTCGGCGGCCAGGTCGCGAGGCAGGACGCGGAAGGCGACGACCTGCTGCTCGACGGGGAGGCTCTCGATGAGGCTCGCCGCGTCCGGCGGCGACCAGCGCTTCAGCGTGTCCTGGAGCGCGGAAAACTCGCGGCCCTCGATGATCCGGGCAAGATCTGGCGTGGGCTCGACAGCCATGGGCACTCCTCGATGCGATCGAGACGCTCGGCCGACCGAGCCTACCACGCCCGAACGGAGCACGGCCCAGTGCGAATCGACGACGGCCGCCCCCGCCGGCAGGGCGGGGGTGCCGTGACTTCGGAAGCGCGACCCGGTCGGGTCGGGCGCCTCGGAGGCGGCGGCCCTCCGGTCGGTTGCCGGGATGGCGCAGTCCTGCGCCCCGGGGCCCCAGCGCGGTCGGAGCATGGTCTCCAGGGGGGCTGCGAGCGGACGTTGACAGGGGGGCGGTTCCCTGGCACTCTCCGGTTGTGACCAGGTCTGGCCTGGGTCTCCTGCTTATGTAGCGGCGAGCGCCGCAGTCTGCGCTCGCCGAGCCTCCTGAGCCCTGAGGGCCAGGAGGTTCGTCATTTTCGGACCCGGGTGAAGGCCCGGCGAGGGAGTGAGATGGCACCACCACCGGTGACCCCGAAGCGCATGCCCTTCGGCAAGTACCGCCCGTTCGTGCCTCTCGAGCTGCCAGACCGGAAATGGCCGGATCGCAAGCTCGCGAAGGCGCCGCGCTGGTGCTCGGTCGACCTGCGGGACGGCAACCAGGCCCTCATCGATCCGATGGATCCGACCCGCAAGCGCCGCATGTTCGAGGCGCTCGTGAAGATGGGCTTCAAGGAGATCGAGGTCGGGTTCCCGTCAGCCTCCCAGCCCGACTACGACTTCGTCCGACTCCTCATCGAGGAGGACCTCGTTCCGGACGACGTGACGATCCAGGTGCTGGTCCAGTGCCGGCCCGAGCTGATCCACCGCACCTACGAGTGCCTCCGGGGCGCCCGCCAGGCCATCGTCCACTTCTACAACTCGACCTCGATCCTGCAGCGACGCGTCGTCTTCGGCCTCGACAAGCCGGGCATCGTGGACATCGCGGTGAACGCCGCGCAGCTCTGCCGGAAGCTCGAGGACACGATCCCGGATACGCGGATCCTCTACGAGTACTCTCCCGAGAGCTACACCGGCACCGAGGTCGAGTTCGCCGTCGAGATCTGCGAAGCGGTCATGGACGTCATCGAGCCGACGCCCGAGCGGAAGGTCGTCCTGAACCTGCCGGCCACGGTGGAGATGTACTCGCCCAATCTCTATGCCGACACCATCGAGTGGTTCCTGCGGCAGATCTCGCGGCGGGACCGCCTCGTGCTGTCCCTTCACCCGCACAACGACCGCGGCTGCGCGGTCGCCGCGGCCGAGCTCGGCGTGCTGGCGGGGGCGGACCGGGTGGAGGGGACGCTGTTCGGGAACGGCGAGCGGACCGGGAACGTCGACGTGGTCAACCTGGCGATGAACCTGTTCGCGCAGGGGATCGACCCCGAGCTCGACATCTCCGACATCGACGCCCTGCGCCGGGTGGCCGAGTACTGTAACCGTCTGCCGGTCCATCCGCGCCACCCGTACGTGGGCGACCTGGTCTACACGGCCTTCTCGGGCTCGCACCAGGATGCGATCAAGAAGGGCATGGAGGCCTTGCCGCATGACTACGCGGTGTGGGAGGTCCCGTACCTGCCCATCGATCCGAAGCACGTGGGCCGGACCTACGAGGCCGTCATCCGCGTCAACAGCCAGTCGGGGAAGGGCGGCGTCGCCTTCATCATGAAGGCGGAGCACGGCTTCGATCTGCCCCGCCGGCTCCAGATCGAGTTCTCGAAGACGATCCAGGCCATCACCGAGGACACCGGTACCGAGATCAGCCCGGCGGCGATGTGGGAGGCCTTCCGGGCGCAATACCTGCCCGAGCAGCCGCTGTACGAGCTCGTCGACCACGAGCTGGTCTCGGAGGGGAGCCGGGATCGGACCCGCCTGACGGCCCACCTCCGGGTCCGGGGAGCCGCCCGCACGGTGACGGGAAGCGGGAACGGCCCGATCGCCGCCTTCGTGGACGGTCTCCGCCGGGAGCTGGCCGAGGACTTCGACGTGGTGGACTACGCCGAGCACGCCCTCGGGCAGGGGGCCGACGCGACGGCGGTCGCGTACGTCGAGACCGCGCACGGCCGCGACGGGAGCCTCCGGTGGGGCGTCGGCGTCCACCCGAACATCATCACGGCGTCCCTCATCGCCGTGCTGTCGGGGCTGGCGGGTGGCAAGGGCCTTCGCGGGGACGTGACCGGCCGCACGGGCGCCTGAGCCGCCTCCAGGTCAGGGGAGACGGGGTCCGGGCCGGCAGTTCGGCCCAGCCCGTTGCGTCCTCGTCAGCGCGGTAGGTCGCCGACGACCAGCACGGGGCGCCCCGCGTGGGCCGCCACCGCGGTCGAGACCGAGCCGAGCAGCACGGTCCCGAGCCGGCTTCGACCGTGGGTGCCCACGACCACCAGGTCGTAGTCGCCCGCGCGGGCAGCCTCCACGATGGTCTCGGCCGGCTGGCCCGCCAGCCATTCCACCTGCGGCTCCGGACCGCCGGCGTTGAGCGCCACGCCCCGAGCCTGCTCCAGGGTGCGCTGCGCCTCGCCGAGCGCCTCCCCGAGGGCCCGCGAGTAGTTGGGCTCGCCGAGGCTGTCGGAAGGGGCGTGATACGCCGTCATGAGCGTGAGCTGTCCCGAGAGCGCGGCGGCAAGACGCGCGGCGACGCGCACCGCGTCGAAGGCGTGGTCGCTGCCGTCGACGGCCACGAGGATCCGTCTGAAGGGCGCTCGAGTCGTCTCGCCGGAACGTTGGACGGGGCCTGGAGTCTCCACGGTTTCCCTCTCTTCCCGCCGTTCTGTGGCGGGCCACGGAGTCCGAGCGTGCGGGTCCGGGCGCTCGGGCCGAGACCCTGGCCGCCCGTGGCCACCTCGGGTGTCCGCCGGGTCGGCCGCCCAGGGTAGGCCGGGGCCCGGTCGGAGCGCGTCTCCCCCATTGTGCTGGTCCCGGGGCGCGCGTGCACGCGGAGCGTGGGCCCGTGCTCGGAGCCGGGATGTGCGAGGCTTAGGGTCGACAGCGGGGATACCTTAGCATTACCTAAGTAACCGATATGAACGCGACGCTGGCCCTGTCACGAGTCGAGGTGACCCTGGAGGGCGACTCCGCTGCGCCGCCGCCGACGGTCTCGTGGAGAGCGGCATTGTCGGATCAGCGCGATCGAGCACATCGAGCGCGAGAGACAGACGCTCACCGTGATCGAGGAGTACGTTCGGGCGACGCCGGGCCGATCCTGCCCGCGCGACGACGGACGAGCTTCGCTCACCAGTTGCTCCGAATCTGGATTCACCCTGTCTTCCCCTTGACAGGTGGTGGGTCTCCACCTACCATCGGCCCAGCAGGGCAGGGGAATAGTGAGTGCGTGCCTGCCTCGCGGTCTTGCGCCCCGGCATCGCGCTCTGCCTCGAGATCGGCGACCACGGGACGCGAGGGTGCCTCGAGCGGATCGTCGTCGATGAGGAGCACCACATCGACTGGATCGAGACCCAGCGCCACAAGATCGCGGAGGTCGGCTATCAGCAGTGTCTCGCGCAGCAGATCTACGCCTGACGCCGCCGGACGCGATGCCGGGTTTGTCCCGGACGACCCGGAGGCGGGCCGCTTTCCTTGACACTCCCAGACGTCATCTGTAGAGTGACAGTGTCTCCACACGCGCACGCGGGAGGCGTTCGTGCTCAGGGGTCTACGAAGGTTCTTCGGGTTCGACTCCGGTGAGGAGGACGAGCTCGAGCCAACCCTGACGCTCTCGTCCGGCCCGCAGTCCGGTGCATTCAGGGTCGGAGAGAAGCTCTCCATCAAGGGAGAGATCGTCGGGGAAGGTGACCTCGAGCTCGCGGGGCGCTTTGAGGGGATCGTCAACGTGAACGGGCGTGTCACCGTGGGGGAGCGGGCCGAGGTGGATGCGGACATCAGTGCGTCCAACATCGTCGTCGCGGGCAAGGTCCGCGGCAACCTCAACGCGACCGGGCGGGTGGAGATTCTTCCGCAAGGGATCCTGACCGGGAACCTCAAGAGCGGGAGCTTCGCGGCGGCCGATGGCGCGCTCGTCAAGGGAGAGATCGTCGTGGACCGAGGCAGAGGACGGATCGAGGTCGCGGGAGGTCAGCCATGAGGGCCGCGCTGGCGGTGTCGCTGGCGCTCCTGGCATGGGCTCCGGCCTGGGCCGGCGAGCTGATCTTCACGAACGGTAGCCGGATGGCCGGGGAGCTCTCGAACGAAGCGCTCCTGGTGTCGACGGGCTCCGGGCTGGTGGAGATCGCTCCGGACGAGGTGGTCACGCTCTCGCAGGGGGAGATCCACCTGCGGGACGGGCGTGTGATCCGGGGGACGCTGGTCGGCGGCCAGGTCAAGGCTCGGACGTCTCTGGGCGAGATCGCCGTGAAGGTGGACGAGCTTCAGTCGTACCGGACGACGGGCGGGCCCGGTGGCGGAGCCGCCCCGGCCGCCGCGTCTCAACCGGCGGCATCGTCGGGCACGCCGGCGGCTTCCGCCCCGTCCTCGGCGGCCCCGGGCCGGAGCGACACGGGCATCGTGGGCGGCCTGCCGACCGTGAAGGCGTACCAGGATCCCCAGAGCAATCGCCAGGGCAACGGACCATCCGCAACCGGCGTCCAGACGGCGGCCGTGCCGCCCGAGTCCCCGTCGGGCCGGATGTACGAGGTGGTCGGCGAGAGCGTGCTGTACCGCGACGCGCTCTTCAGCTCGTCACGCGTCGGTCGCGTGGTGACCGGGCAGCAGGTGAAGTACGTCGATTCGATCGACCGCCGTCTGCGGATTCTCAACCTCCTGGTGTTCGACGGCGGCCACTGGGTGAAGGTCCGTCTGCCCGACGGGATCGAGGGCTGGGTTCCGGCCGACACCGTGCGCGAGGTGCGGTGAGCGGAATCCGCGCCTGGCTCGCGGGGCTTCCCGCGGCGATTCGCTGGACCCTTCTGGCCGTCGGCGGCCTGTTCCTCCTGACCCTGGTCGCGGGCGGGATCTGGAGCTGGCGAGGGCACCAAGAGGAAGCCGCCCAGCGGGCCCTCGGCCCGGCGCTTGCGACGGCTGAGCGAGCCGTGGGGTCGGGCCAGCCCGCAGACCTTGAAGCGGCGGCGGCGGCCCTCCGGCAGTTCCTCACGAGTCACCCCAGCGCCCAGGCCAGCCACCAGGCCTGGTATTTCCTGGGGCAGGTCGAGTTCCGGCGGAGCCAGTGGGACCCCGCGGTAGCGGCCTTCGCGGAGGCATCTCGGCGGGATCGCGGCAGCATCGGGGCGCTGAGCCGCCTCGGACAGGGCTACGCGCTCGAGGCCAAGGGAGACGCGGCCCGCGCCCTCGAGGTGTACCAGCAGGCCCTGAACGGCCTGGGCCCCAAGGACTTCCTGTACGGGGACTGTCTGCTCGCCAAGGCTCGCGCCCAGGAGCTCGCCAAGGATTCGACTGGCGCCATCGCGACCTACAAGCAGTACTTGAAGGACCTTCCTTCGGCTGATCGGGTCCAGGACGTTCGTATCCGTCTGGCGTTGCTCGGCAGCGCCGGCTAGCCCTTCCTGGCCGAACTGGCCTGACCGAGCTGGGCCGTTCGACCGGCTGACGGCTCTGGCCGGTCGCGTTTCCGGGGGATCGAGGCTAGCTAGGCAGGCCCGCTCTGGCGCGGGCGATTCGTCTAGACGACAGAATCCCTCTTATCGGACATTGTCCAGGGAGCCCCGGGCTGCCAGCCAGCCCCGCGGTCTTCCTGCCCCCCGTGGACCGGACCCCTTCCGACGCGCGGGGTTCGGCGTTCCGTCCGGCGCTCAGACGGTTGCGGCCGCGCTGGTCGGACGCTGGGAGGGCAAGACGGCGGTCCGGACGCTTCCGGGCGGAGCGCCTCTTGAAGCTGGCGCTGCGACTGGATCGGAAGCCGGCAGAACGACGGACCGAGCGAGGCCGGTCAGCCCGGGATCTGGGCCTCTTCCGGCAGGGCTTCCCAGACCGGCTTCCACTCGGGCAGCCGCCACCCGAGCGCCTCCACCAGGCCTCGCACCTCGTCGGAGAAGGTCCGGCGCACGTCGTCGTTGTCCCGGCGCTTGAGGCCGAGCTCCTGGTAGAGGCGGTTCTTGGCGCTGCCGGGACGCCCGAAGATGTTCATGGTGCGCACGTACCACTTGTGGAACGTCCGCTCGGCCTCGTCCCGGGTGGCCGGGGCGTCGGCCAGCCGCTTGACCCAGAGCTCGCCGTGGCGGATGTGCATCCGCTCTTCCTTGAAGATACCCTCCACGCCGCGCCGCCAGGGGCCGTAGGACGAGTGCCGCACGTCCTCGAGCTGGTGTCCTGCCCCGCGGTCCATGCAGAAGTTGAACATCACGAAGTCCGCCCAGGTGTCGATCGGGTAGTAGAAGATGTTGACGCGCTTGTCCGAGGCGACGCGGGCCGTCCCGATGTCGGCCTCCGAGTCGTCGAGCCGGCGCGCGAAGCTCTGGTCGTGGGTTCCCACGTGGGTGCCGACATCCACGCCGAGCTCCTCGAGGAGGTCGTACATCACCTTGGCGTGGCGAGTCTCGTCCTTGACGATCTGGGCGACGACGAGCTTTTCCTCGACGCCCGGCGCCTTCATGATCCAGGGCACGTAGCCGTAGGCGCCGGCGAGCTCCGAGTCGGCCTGCATGGTCATGAGGTGAACCAGGTTGTCGCGGTAGGTCGCGCTCATCTCGTCTTGCGCTTCGATGCGCTCGCCTCGCGCGATCCGGGCGAGCAGGCGCTCGTGGCGTGCGCGTTCGTCGGTCATGGCTCCCTCCCTCGACGGCCGTCGGCCGGCCCTGGAAGGCGCCGGCGCTCGGGCACAGGGTAGCACTGCTCGACGGGGGTCTGACGCGCGAACCCCAGGGCCTCGCGCTGGATGATCAGGTGATGGCGCACGCGGGCCGCCTCGTCTCGCAGGCGGTTCCGGACCGCGATCTCGGCGCGCACCAGGTCGGCCTCCGCCGGGTCCCTCCCCGTCTCTGCCAGCTCGTCCAGGCGACGGTCCAGCGCGGCCAGCTGGTCGAGAATCCGCTGGAGCCGCTCTCCCGTTCGGCCCAGGGCCTCCGCCTGCGCCTGTCTGATGTCGCGCTCGGTGCTCCCCAGCCGCTCGGCGCGGGTCCGGTCGCGGTCGCCGGCGGCTCGGACGAGGTCGTCCCGCCTCAGCTCCACGCCGGCTCTCCCCTGACCCGCCGATACGCGGCCACCAGCCGCTCTGCCAGCGCTGTCGACCCGAACGACGAGGCGGCCTCGCGGCCGCCGCCCCCGAGCTTGGCTCCCAGGTGGTCGTCGGCCAGGATCTGATCGACGGCCCCCGCGAGGGCGGCGACGTCTTCGGGCACGAGGAGACCCGAGACGCCATCGGTCACGATCTCCTCGATGCCGCTCGCCCGGATGGCCACGATCGGGAGCCCGCAGGCCATCGCCTCGAGGACGGCCAGGCCCTGCGTCTCGCTCGTCGACGTGAAGACGAAGGCGTCCGCCGCGTGGTAGTACGCGGGCAGCCCGGCGGGCGGGGAGCCGCCCCGGAGCTCGACCCGGCTTCCCAGACCCGTCGCCGCCGCTGCTCGGCGCAGTGCGGCTGCCTGCGTTCCCCGCCCCACGAGGAGCAGCCGGATCCGCGGAGCCCTGACCCGCGCCACCGCGTCCAGGAGGAACTCGAGGTTCTTCTCGCGGTCCAGGCGGCCCACGTAGAGGAGCACGCGGTCGTCGGGGCCGAGCCCGAGGGCCCGGCGGGCGGAGACGCGATCGCCGGGCCGGAAGCGGTCGAGATCCACGCCCGTCGGCAGCACCTCGATCGGTCGCTGCACGCCCAGCGCCCGGAGACGCCGCGCGACGAAGTCGGACGGGGCGATGACCAGATCCGCGGTGTCGGCGAACCTCGCGCTCCACCGGACGGCTCGTCGCGCGACCATCTCGTGCGGCAGCGGCACGTAGTGCGCGTACCGCTCGTAGAGCGTGTGGTACGTGAAGACGAAGGGCCGGCCGGCCCCCCGGGCCAGGCGCCGGGCCGAGGCGCCCAGGAGGAACGGGTGGTGGGCGTGAAACACGTCGAGGTCGAGAGCGCGCAGGCGGCGCGTCAGCGCCGGGCCGAGCGGCATCGGGAGCGCGAAGTCGGGGTACGTGGGCGCCGGCACGGCCGGCACGCGGATGACGCCGCGCTCGCCTTTCGCCGCCCCGGCCATCCGGGGGGCGACGATCACCACCTCGTGACCGAGCGCCTCGAGATCCCGCCGGATCGTCTCGACGGCCGTGGGCACGCCGCCGAGCATCGGGAAGTAGTTGTTCGTGAAGAGACCGACTCGGAGGCGCACGGCCGCGGGGCCGCTTACATCTTGTATCTGCCGAAATCCTCCGGCTTCAGGTTCTCGAGCCACTCTTTCAGCTTCTCCTGATCGTCGGCTTCCTTCGGCGCGGTCTCGACGGTCTTGGCGCGGCGCACGACGTCGTCGTCGACGAAGATCGGGGCGCCGGCGCGGAGAGCGAGCGCGATGGCATCGGAGGGTCGCGAGTCGACCGTGACCTCTTCCTCGCCCATCCGCAGGTGGATCAGCGCGAAGAACGTGTTCTCGCGGAGGTCGTTCACGACGATCTTCTCGACCTTCGCGTCGACCGCCTCCAGGACGTTCTTGATGAGGTCATGGGTCATCGGCCGCGGGGTCGCGATCTTCTCGAGCTCGAGAGCGATCGCGTTGGCCTCGAAGATGCCGACCCAGATGGGGAGCGAGCGCTTCTCCTCCTCGTCACGGAGGATGATGATCGGCATGTTCGATACGGGATCCAGGGCGAGCCCCCGGACCTTCATCTCGACCCACATCGAAGCGGCCTCCCTGCGGTGCGTCGGGATTCGAGGTTCACGGTAGCATCGGCCTCCGGGGTTGTCAAACGAGCCGCCGCATGCGCGCTACGCGAAGACCGTGCATGCCCGGCGAGGGCGCTCGCCGGGCATGCGGGCGACTGCTGCCGCTGGCGCTCTTTCCCTGCCTGCTCAGGACCGCGCCGGAGCCTTCGCCGCCGCCGGTCTGGGGCGCTGCTTGCCGTTCCCGTTCCACACGAGGGGCGGCTTGACCTCGAAGCGGCCGTCGAGCCGACGGCGGCGCTCCTTCCACCCGTCCTGGTACTCGAGCTCTTCCTCGGGGAGCGTGGCCGGCTGGCGAATGCCGTGCGCGTTGCGGAACTGCACCGCCAGCTCGGACGCCCGCGTGCGGACCCAGTCCCAGGGCGTGCCGAGGGCGAACTGGTCGGAGATCGCGCCGATGCGGCCCGAGTTGATGTTGATGGAGAGCGTGACGCACGAGAGGATCGGCCCCGACCAGTACGACGTCTGCCAGTTGAGCGGCACCGGCAGGATGTGGAGGTTGTGGCTCCCGCGGCAGTCGCCCGCCACCATGGGGCACGTCGCCCACGGCGACGACAGCTCGCCCGGGGCCGGCCAGTCCCCCTGGGCGAAGGCCAGCATCACGGGGTCGTCCTTGCCGCCGTACGTGAAGCCCTTCTTCGACTTGATGTTGTGGAGCCGCTCGGCCGAGACGATGTAGCCGAGCTGGGACGCCTGGTCCTTCTCGTCGCGGCTCCAGATCCGCGCCACGACGAAGCGCGAGGAGCGGGTCAGGCCCTCGATGTCGAAGAGATCCTCGGGCGCGCGGAGCGTGATCACCCGCTCCTGGAGGCCCTTGGCCAGCTCCTCCATCTTCCCGTCGAGCGCCTTCTGGTCGCGCGGGTGCGCCCCCGCCTCCACCGCCTGGGCCTTGGTGTCGAGGTCGACGATCTCGAAGAGGTATCCGCGCTTCATCTTGGAGGAGGCGATGACGAGACCGCTGTTGAAACGAGGATTTAAGTACGCACCGGTGGCGAAGTAGTTGAAGGCCATGGGCTCGGTCTTGTCCGCGAACGACACGACCACGGTCTGCGACGGGTTCTCCGGGCGGATCGGCAGCGGGAGGACCACGCTCGCCGGCCCGGCGCCGCGGAGGTTCCCGGTGAAGGCGTCGGCGATGAGGTCCTGCCCCGGTCCGTAGAGGCCGAGCTCGGAGGCCTTGGCGGCGCCCTCGTTGAGGGCGTCCCACATCAGCTCGTCGATGACGTCGTTCGGCACTTTCTCCGTGGTGATGCCCGTCACGGCGACGTCGTCGCCCGTGTGGGTCACGATGAGCGAGGTGAACATCGGGCTCGCCCTGGTAGGAGTTGTTGTCCAGGACGAACTTGGTGATGACGCCCTTGACCTCGTCGGCGGCGACCACGTGGCCGCCCACGCCGCCGACGTCGGCCTTGGTGGCCTTGACGAAGCGCTGCACCAGCTCCGGCTTCCTGGCGAAGACGTGGGAGCGGTAGGAGAAGATGTTGGGCATGTTGGTGGTGACGATCTTCTCGGTGGTGCTCGGCGGGTACTCCGCGGCGTTGTCCTTGGACTGGTGGTACTCCGTGAGAGGAACCGCCTTCCCGTTCCTGGGGCCGTACCGCTTCGCCTGTGCCATGTCATCGCCTCCGTCGAGATCGGTGGGTCACGGGCGGCTCCGTGGCTGGGGCGCCGCCTCAGGCTCTTGGTAGAATGACCGTAGCCTGACCCGTCAGGCGAAGTCAAGACGCACCATTCATCGACTGAAATTTCTTGCAGGAGGGGCCATGCGGCGAGAGCGCGGCGTCCAGCCGGACGAGATCCGGCAGATGGTGCGGTGCGTGCAGCTCTACTACCGCGCCCAGCGGCACCAGAACGAGATCGCCCGGGAGCTGGGCCTCTCGTCCTCCAAGGTGTCGCGGCTCCTGAAGCGCGCCTTCGCCGAGGGCCTGGTGCGGGTCGAGATCGAGCTGCCGAAGCGGCCGCAGGCTCGAGGCGGCCCTCGTCGAGCGCTTCCGGCTGCGGGACGCCGTCGTGATCCCGCTCGGCGAGGTGCGCGAGCTGAAGGAGGATCTCGGGACGGCCGCCGCCCGCTATTTCGAGAAGGTCGCCGCCGACGGCGCCCGCGTGGGCCTGTCGTGCGGCTACACCCTGTACCAGCTGATCCGGGCGCTCCGGGAGCGGCGGTTCCGGGATCTCGAGCTCTATCCCCTCTCGGGCGAGAGCACGCTCCAGCTGGTGGACCTCTTCCCGAACACGCTGGTGGGCATGATGGCCGCCAAGTACCGACCGCACGTCCGCGCCTATGCCCTGCCCGTCCAGGTCCTCGGCTCCTTCGCGGCCGCTCAGCGCGAGCGGCGGCGGCTGCTCCGGAAGGGCGAGGTGCGGCGGATCTACGAGGCCGCGGCGGACGTCGACATCGTGCTGGTCGGGATCGGCATGATCGGGGAGGCGACGGCCGGGTTCTGCTCCGTGGCCGAGTTCTACGGGGTGAGCGTCCGGCGGCTCCGGGCGCTCGGCGTGGTGGGCGAGATCAACTACCACCCCTTCGACCGGGACGGGAAGCTGATCGACCGGAAGGAGCTGCGTCCCCTGACCCAGCGTGTCCTGGCCGTCCCGCCCAGCCGGCTCCGCGAGCTCTCCGGTCAGTACGGGAAGCTGGTCATCGCGGTCGCGGGCGGCCCGGACAAGCGGGAGGCCATCCTCGGTGCGATGCGCGGGCGCTTTGCCAACGTCCTGGTCACCGACGAGGACACCGCCGACGCGCTTCTGGCCACCGTCGGCTAGTTCAGGCTGGGAGTCCCCGCTGGTAGCTCGCGCTGGAGGGGCCGTTCGCTGAACCAGGACGTCCGTCCACCAGCCGGGCCACCGTGTCGGCACCCTCGAGGATCGCTTGAATACGCGGTGCGCCCATGTTGGGACGACTTGCGACTAGGTCGATCGTCACGCGGAGGCGGTAAGGGGGCCGGGGCGGGGTCGCGTTGAGCGCGATCGAGTGCAGGTTGCAGTGTTGGATTAGTTGACGAACCGCATTCCGAAGCTCTCCATCAGGCAGCTGGGCAGCATAGCTCTCCGGCCCGTCTTGCGCACTGACGTCAAATAGCGACGAGGTATCGCATGCGAGGTCTAGTGCAGTAGTCCAGGCTGGTCGCCAGAGGCCTTTCGCCGAGACCCCACCCAGCCGAACGAGTCGTCCGTTGAGGCGGCCGACGATCCACGTCTCCCCGCCTGCAAGCATGCGATTGGTACGTGCACTTCCTGGATCCAGTAGGGGCACAAGAGGTGCGAGCTTCTCTCGTTGGAATCGCTGCATGCGCCGGACGTGGAAGAAGAAGATGACGGCGAAGACCACGAAGGCCAGAAGAAGCAGGAGCCGCATCGTGAGGCCAACTAGGTCTCCTCGAAGATTCCCATGCGCCGGAACTTGGCGTAGCGCTGCTGGACGAGCTCGCTGGTCGACAGCGGGACGAGCTCTCCGAGCGCCGCGGCGACCACGCTCTGGATCGCCCGCGCGGCGGCCGCCCAGTTGCGGTGGGCGCCGCCCGGGGGCTCCGGGATGACCCCGTCGATCACGCCGAGCTTGAGCAGGTCGGGCGCGGTGATGCGAAGGACCTCGGCGGCGTCCTTGGCTCGGCTCGCGTCCTCCCAGAGGATGGCGGCGCATCCCTCGGGCGAGATGACCGAGTAGATCGCGTGCTCGAGCATCAGAACCCGGTCGGCGACGGCGAGGGCCAGCGCCCCGCCGCTTCCCCCCTCCCCCGTTACCACCGCCACGATGGGGGTCGGGAGCCCCGCCATCTCCCGGAGGTTCCGCGCGATCGCCTCGGCCTGACCCCGCTCCTCGGCGCCGACGCCGGGGTAGGCGCCGGGGGTATCGATGAGCGTGAGGATCGGCTTCCTGAAGCGCTCGGCGAGCTGCATGAGGCGGAGCGCCTTCCGGTACCCTTCGGGCTGCGGCATCCCGAAGCTCCGGTGGAGCTTCTCCTCCGTGTCCCGGCCCTTCTGGTGGCCGACGACCACGATGGGGCGGCCCTCGAGGCGGGCCAGCCCTCCGACGATGGCGTGGTCGTCACCGAAGAGACGATCGCCGTGGAGCTCGACGAAGTCCTCGGTCAGGAGGGGGATCAGGTCCAGGGTGTACGGCCGCCGCGGGTGGCGGGCGAGCTGGACCCGTTGCCACGCCGTGAGCTTCCCGAAGACCTTGCGCTGGAGCCGCTGGAGCCGCTCCTCGAGCCGTCCCGCCTCCGCGTCGATCCCGGGCCGCCCCGAGCGCCGGAGGGTTTCGATGCGTGCTTCGAGTTCGAGGAGCGGACGCTCGAAGTCGAGCGCCTTCTCGAGATCGGCCGTCTCGGCCACCGCGGGGTCTCCCGCGTCAGGCCTCGACGGTGACGCTGCCCGGCCCCAGGAGCCCCTCCACGGCCTCGACGAAGGCCGCCGACGGGCGGACCCGCAGGGTACGGGAGCGAACGTCGACCTCTGTCCCCTCCACCCGGAGGCGCAGCGCCAGCGGCACGGTCCCGCGGTGCGCCTCGCAGATGGCCCGGAGGGCCGGGAGGGGATCCGTGACCCCGTCCGAGGGGATCGCCACGCGGCACGCGCGGGGTAGCGGCGCGACGACGGCTCGCTCCTCCGTTTCGGCGGGGAGCGGGCGGACCTCGTCGGCGAGGAGCTTCCGGGCGGTCGACGTCCCCTCGACCTTCCCGCGGACCAGGAGCGGCGAGCCGCTCCGGAGGTGCGCCACGCTCTGCCGGAACAGCTCGGGGAAGATCGTCACCTCGATCGTGCCCTCGACGTCCTCGATGGTCGCGAATCCCATGCGGTTGCCGTTCTTCGTGTTGATCTCGCGGAGCGCCGACACGAGCCCGCAGAGGAGGACCTTCGCGCCATCCTCGATCTGGGCGAGCTGCCCGGTGCCCACGACGCCCAGCCGCAGGGCGCGGTCCCAGACGCCCCGGAGCGGGTGGCCCGACAGGTAGAAGCCGAGGACCTCCTTCTCGTTGAGCAGGCGCTGCTCCGAGTCCCACTCGGCGATCGCGGCGTCCAGGAGGTCGGGCTCGATGGCGGCGCCCTCGGCCGCCCCCCCGAGCAGGTCGAACATGGAGACCTGGTTCTGATCGCGCTCGCGCTGATGCCGCTGGCCTGCCTCGAAGGCGGCGTCCAGGGCCGCCATGAGCTGGGCCCGCGGACGGGCCGACGAGTCGAAGGCGCCGGCCTTGACCAGGCTCTCCACGACTCGCCGGTTGACGAGCTGGAGGTCGAGCCGCCGACAGAAGTCGAGCAGCGACACGAAGGCGCCCTGCTGCTCGCGGGAGGCGACGATGATCTCGATCGCCTTCTGGCCGAGGTTCTTGATCGCGCCGAGCCCGAACCGGATCGTCTCCCCGTCGACGCCGAACGAGAAGCGGGAGACGTTGACGTCCGGCGGCAGGACGCTGATGCCCATGGCCCGGCACTCGTCCATGTGGACGACGACCTTGTCGGTGTTCGCCATCTCGGACGTGAGGAGCGCGGCCATGAACTCCACGGGGTAGTTCGCCTTGAAGTACGCGGTCTGGTACGCGACGATCCCGTAGGCGGTCGCGTGAGCCTTGTTGAAGCCGTAGCCCGCGAACTTCTCCATCAGCTCGAAGACCCGCTCCGCGACCTTCTCCTTGACGCCGCGCCCCTTGGCCCCTTCCAGGAACTTGGCGCGCTGCTCGGCCATGAGCGCGGGGATCTTCTTCCCCATCGCCTTCCGCAGGTCGTCGGCCTCGCTCATCGAGAATCCGGCCATGTCGGCGGCGATCTTGAGCACCTGCTCCTGGTAGACCATGATCCCGTAGGTCTCCTGCAGGTGCTTCTCCATGACCGGGTGCTCGTACGTCGGCTTCACCCGCCCGTGGCGTCGCGCGATGAAGTCGGGGATCATCTCCATCGGGCCGGGCCGGTACAGCGCCACCATGGCGATGACGTCCTCCAGCCGCTCGGGCCGGAGCTGGCGGAGGGCGTTGCGCATGCCCGTCGACTCGAGCTGGAACACCCCGAAGGTTCGCGCGTCGGCGAGAAGCTGGTAGGTCTTGGCGTCGTCGAACGGGATCCGCTCCGGATCGATCCGGAGCGACCGGCTCTCCTCGATGAGGCGCACCGTGTTGGCGATCACCGTGAGCGTCCGGAGACCGAGGAAGTCCATCTTGAGGAGCCCGAGCTTCTCGATGGGCCCCATCGGGTACTGGGTGATGATCTCCTCGCTCTTGGGGTCCCGGTAGAGCGGGACGTGCTCCATGAGCGGCTCGTCGGAGATCACCACGCCCGCGGCGTGCTTGCCGGCGTGGCGGGCCAGGCCCTCGAGCCGCTTGGCGATCTGCCAGAGCTCGGCCACCTCCGGCCGCCCCTTGACCGCCTCGGCCAGGGGCGGGCTCTGCTTGAAGGCGTCGTCCAGGGTGATGTTGAGCGTGTCGGGGACGAGCTTCGCGATCTTGTCGACGTCTCCGAACGCCATCCCGAGGACGCGCCCGACGTCCCGGATGACCGCCTTCGCCTTGAGCACGTTGAAGGTGATGATCTGGGCCACGCGGTCGCGGCCGTAGCGCTGGACCACGTACTCGATGACCTCGTCGCGGCGGTCGTCGGCGAAGTCGATGTCCATGTCGGGCATGGACTTGCGGCCGGGGTTCAAGAATCGCTCGAAGACCAGCCCGTAACGCATCGGATCGACGGTGGTGATCCCGAGACAGTAGGCGACCAGGGACGCGGCCGCCGAGCCGCGGCCGGGTCCCACCGCGATGCCCCGGTCCTTCGCGTACCGGATGAAGTCCCACACCACCAGGAAGTAGCCGGAGAACTGCATCTTCTGGATGACGCCGAGCTCGTAGTCGAACCGGGCGCGCGTCTCGGCCGACGGCTCCGGATAGTGCCGGTGGAGACCCACCTCGGCCACCTCGCGGAGGTAGGAGTCCAGGGTCTGCCCGGCCGGCACCTCGTACCTCGGCAGGCGGAACTGGCCGAAGGTCAGCTCGAGGTCGCAGCGCTCGGCCACGGCGAGGGTGTTCGTGCAGGCCTCGGGCAGGTGCTCGAAGACCTTGCGCATCTCCTCGGCCGACTTGAGATAGAACTCCTCGGTGGCGAACTTCCACCGGTTCGGGTCGGCGATCTTGGCGCCCGTCTGGAGGCAGAGGAGGACCTCGTGGGCGCGCGCGTCCGTCGCCTCGAGGTAGTGCGAGTCATTGGTGCCGCACACTCCCACCCCGAGGGCGCGAGCGATGCGAATGGTCCCCTCGGTCACCCGGATCTGATCGGCGAGGCCGTGCGCCTGGATCTCCGTGAAGTAGTGGTCACGGCCGAAGACGTCCGCGTACCAGCCGGCGACCTCGAGCGCCTTCCGCTCCTCCCCGGCGAGGAGCAGGCGCGACACCTCGGAGTTGAGGCACCCGGACAGGATCAGGAGGCCCTCCGAGTGCTGGGCCAGGAGCTCCTTGTCTACCCGCGGCTTGTAGTAGAACCCCTCGAGGTACCCCTTCGAGACGAGCTTGATGAGGTTGCGGTAGCCCGCCTCGTTCCGGACGAGGGCGGTGACGTGGTTCGCGCCCTCGTACTGCCCGTCGACCGGGGCGCGCTCGAACCGGCTGCCCGGGGCGATGTAGAGCTCGCAGCCGAGAATCGGCTTGATGCCGGCGGCGCGCGCGTGCTGGTAGAAGTCGATCGCTCCGAACATGTTGCCGTGGTCGGTCAGCGCGATGGCCGGGAAGCCGAGCCCGGCGGCCCGCTCGACCAGCCGCTTGAGGCGCGCGGCGCCGTCGAGGAGGCTGTACTCCGAGTGGACGTGGAGGTGGACGAAGTCGGCCTTGGCCGTCACCGCGCCCTCAGTCGGGTGCCTGACGAAGTGACTGGCTCACAGCGCTCAGCGCTTCCTGGAGCCGCCGGTGAGGAGCCCGAGCACCATCCCGAGCCCGCCGGGAATGCCGCCGAGGACCAGCAGCAGCGCCCCGAACCGCGCCAGCCAGCTGAGGCTGTCGGTGGACCTCGGGCCGAGCGCCATGCCGGGAAGGATCCGCGCCACGATCGGGTCGGCCGCGAGGAGAATCGGCTGGCCCACGTCGGGCGCGGCCGCAGCCAGGAGAAGGGCGTAGACGGACGCGAACACACCGGGGGCCGCGAGCTTCAGCCAGAGCGGCTCCGGGTCGCCGAACATGTCGCGGAGCAGCATCAGCATGCCGATCGGCGTCACGATGTACGTGAGGAAGGAGTAGAGCGCCTGCCGGAGGTCTGAGTTGATCGCACGGTCCAGGTAGGGCGCCCACTCCTCGGGCCTCTCGAGACCGACCATCAGCCAGTACCCGACCACGACCAGGACCCACAGCAGGCCCACTCCGACGCAGAGGCGCCCCAGCCGCTCCAGCATCGGCGACGCTAGCGCCGCGTTCCGTCGCCCGCCCCACCCCCGGTGGCCGGGAGCTGGACGAACGGAACCGCGTTGCCTCCGAACGTGTACTGCGGCAGGCGTCCATCCCACTTCGAGAGGTACTGCTGCTGGATGAGCGTCTGGGTCAGCGAGGAGGAGACCCGGGCGTTGTAGGCCGCCTCGGCGTCACCCTTGATCCGGGTGGCCTCGGCCACACCCTTGGCCTCCTCCCGCGCGGCGTCTCCCCGGCCCTTGGCGGCCGCCGCGATGATCTCCGCCTGACGCTGGGCCTGGATGAGCTCGTAGCGCTTCTGCTCGGCCTTCTGCTCCTCGATCTGCTTTGCCTCGATCGCCTTCTCGTAGTTCTGGTCGAACCGGATGTTCGCCAGCGAGGCCTCCTTCAGCTCGACCCCGTACTTGGCGAGCCAGACGGTGAGGTCGCGCTGGATGTCCGCCTTGATCGCCGGCCGGCGCAGGAGGATCTCGGCCGCGTTGTGCGTCGCGGTGTTCGCTTTCAGGACCTCCTGGGCCGCCGGATCGATGATCACCGACGAGTACTCGAGGCCGATCGACTTGTAGACCTCGGGCGCGCGGTCGGGATGGAGCCGATAGTTCAGGACCATCTCGACGTGGACGGCCTGGAGGTCCTTCGATGCCGCGTCGTACTTGGCCGAGTGCTTCCCCACCCGCCCGTCCATCACGACGACGTCGTAGAGCGGGTTCAGCACGATGTTGAGACCCTCGCGGAGGGGCGACGGGTCGACCTGCCCGAAGAGGACCTTCACGCCGACGTGGCCGGCCGGGATGATGCGGAAGACCGAGAAGAACAGGATGACGGCGGGCACTCCGATCGCCAGGAGCAGGGCGATCCGGGGGGCGAAGGTGCGGAGCCCGGGCGGCAGGCCGTCGGCGCGCCGGCGCAGCGCCCCGTGGACGGCCAGCCCCGCCAGCAGGACGACGGCCGCGAAGACCAGCTTGCTCATCGCTCTATCCTCTCCGACCGCGCGAGGACACTCACTCCCACTCGATGGTGCTCGGTGGCTTGGAGGAGACGTCGTAGACGACGCGGTTCACGCCCTTGACCTCGTTGATGACCCGGGTCGAGATCCGGGCCAGCACCTCGTAGGGAAGCCGGGCCCAGTCCGCCGTCATGGCGTCCTGGCTGACGACGGCCCTGAGCGCGATGACCTGAGCGTACGTCCGGAAGTCGCCCATCACGCCCACCGTGCGCACCGGGAGGAGCACGGCGAAGGCCTGCCAGAGCGCGCGGCCGAGGCCCGCGGCCTCGATCTCTTCCTGCACGATGGCGTCGGCGTCGCGGACCACTTCGAGTCGCTCCTCGGTCACCTCGCCCAGGATGCGCACGGCGAGCCCCGGACCCGGGAACGGCTGGCGCCAGACGATCTCCGGCGGCAGGCCGAGAACCTCGCCGAGGACGCGCACCTCGTCCTTGAACAGCTCGCGCAGAGGCTCCACCAGCGTGAAGCGAAGGTCCTCCGGCAGCCCTCCGACGTTGTGGTGGGTCTTGATCGTCGCCGACGGACCCCGGAACGACGTGGATTCGATCACGTCAGGGTAGAGCGTGCCCTGAGCCAGGAACGGGATCGTCCCCAGCCGCTCCGCCTCCTCCTGGAAGACCGCGATGAACTCGGCGCCGATCAGCTTGCGCTTCTGCTCGGGGTCGGTCACGCCACGGAGACGCTCCAGGAAGCGCGCGGCGGCGTCCACGTAGATGAGCCGCATCCCGAATCGGTCCTGGAAGGTCCGCCGCACGGCCTCCCCTTCCCCTTTTCGGAGGAGCCCGTTGTCCACGAAGACGCACTGGAGCTGGTCGCCGATCGCCCGGTGCACGAGCGCGGCCGTCACCGCCGAATCCACCCCGCCCGAGAGCGCGCACAGCACGCGCTCGCGCCCGACCGCCGCCCGGACGGAGTCGACGGCCTGGTCGACGAAGGAGCTCATCGACCAGCCCGGCTTGAGCCCGGCGCCGTGGAAGAGGAAGTTCTCGAGGACACGCTGCCCCTGGGGGGTGTGGGCGACCTCGGGGTGGAACTGCACGGCGTAGAGCCGGCGCTCCGGCGCGGCCATCGCGGCGACCGGGGTGTTCCTGGTCGTGGCCAGCGAGCGGAATCCCGGGGGCGGGGCGAGGACGGTGTCGCCGTGGCTCATCCACACCGTGAGGCACCCGGTGGAGGTGTCCGGGGTGAGGCCCTCGAAGAGCAGATCGGTGTCCTGGAGGGCGACCTCGGCCCGTCCGTACTCCCGGTGAGGGCTCGGCTCGACCTTCCCGCCCAGGAGCAGGGCCATGGCCTGCATGCCGTAGCAGATGCCGAGCACCGGCACGCCCGCCTCGAGCAGCGCGACCGGCGGCAGGGGCGCCCCCTCGTCGTACACGCTGTTCGGGCCCCCGGAGAGGATGACTGCCTGGTGGGCCAGGATTCGATCGAGTGGGGCCGTCGGCGGGAAGATCTCGGAGTAGATCCCGGCTTCGCGGATACGGCGGGCGATCAGCTGCGTGAACTGCGAGCCGTAGTCGACGACCGCAACCTTGTCCATGGGTCGATCGCCTCCCGCGGCGCGGACGGCTTGGGCCACGGGCCCCGCGCTACTTGCCCATGCCGACGCGCTGTGCCTTCTGGAAGATCTTGCCCTCGGTCTTGATCGCCGGCGCGATGATGAGCTCGGTCATCTGGAGCTCGCGGATCGTCCGGGCTCCGACCGAGCCCATGCACGTCTTGAGGGCTCCGATCAGGTTCATCGTGCCGTCGTCGGTGAACGCGGGCCCCGAGAGGATCTGCTCCAGGGTCCCCACGACACCCACCCGGATGCGCGTGCCGCGGGGCAGGTTCGAGTGGGGCGTCGCCATCCCCCAGTGATACCCGCGTCCCGGAGCCTCGAGGGCTCGGGCGAACGCCGAGCCGATCATGACCGCGTCGGCGCCCGACGCGAGCGCCTTGCAGATGTCGCCGCCGGTCGACATCCCCCCGTCGGTGATGATGGGCACGTAGCGGCCGCTCTGCTTGTAGTAGAAGTCGCGCGCCGCCGCCGAGTCCGCCGTCGCCGTGACCTGGGGCACGCCGAGGCCGAGCACCTCGCGCGTCGTGCAGGCGGCACCGGGGCCCACCCCGATCAGGAGCGCGTCGACTCCGGTCTGCATCAGCTCCAGCGTCGCCTCGTAGGTGACGCAGTTGCCGACGATGAGCGGGATGGAGAGCTCCTGCTTGAGGCGCCGGAAGTCGAGGGGCTCGTACTCGGTCGCGACGTGCCGCGCGGTCGACACCGTCGACTGGACGATGAAGAAGTCGGCGCCGGCCTCCTCGGCGAGCTTCGCGAAGCGCAGAGCCCGCTGCGGGATGGCCGACACGATCACCGTCGCCCCGCCCTTCTTGATCTCGCTGACGCGCCGATGGACCAGCTCTTCCTTGATCGGCTCGCCGTAGATGGACTGGATGATCCGCGTGGCCTCCTCGGCCGACGAGGAGATGATCTGCGCGATGACCTCGTCGGGAGACTCGTAGCGCGTCTGGACGCCCTCGAGGTTCAGGACGGCCAGCCCGCCGAGGCGACCCATCTCGATCGCGAAGCGGGGGTCGGTGACGCCGTCCATCGCCGCCGCGATGATCGGAAGCTCGATGCGCCGGCCGCAGAGCTCCCAGGCCACGTCGACCTCGTTCGGGTTGACGGTGACGGTACCCGGGACCAGAGCGATGTCGTCGAACCCATACGCGACCCGAGCCTTCCGCCCGCGCCCGACCCACATGCCCATGGCCTACCCTCCCTCGTCCGTCATTACGCCCTACCCGTTGTGACCGTTTTCCCGTCCGCCACTAGATATTGGGACAGTATAGGAGGCCCGTCAAGCGCGTGTCAAGCCGGCGACCCTCGCGACACGCCGCCCGGCGGGGCCTGGCGGGCCCGCGCGCACGCGATCCGCAAGCCCTCCAGCGTCAGGTGCGGATTGACGACGTCGATCGCGCGCGCGAGGCCGTCCATGAGGCCGACGAGGCCGCCCGTCGCCACGACCTTCGGCGTGCCCGCCATCTCGGCGCGCATCCGCGCGACCAGGCCGTCGACCAGACCGGCGTAGCCGTAGACCATGCCCGACTGGATGTTGGTCACCGTGTTGCGGCCGATGGCGGTCGCCGGTCGGCTGAGGTCCACGCGGAACAGCCGGGCCGCCCGGGCGGTGAGCGCCTCGGCGGCCGTCGCGATCCCCGGCGCGATGGCGCCGCCGATGAACTCGCCCTCGGGCGACACGCACTCGAAGGTCGTCGCGGTGCCGAAGTCGATGATGATGAGCGGCGGTCCGTAGAGCTCCACGGCCCCCACGACCTTGACGACCCGGTCCGGGCCCACCTCGCGCGGGTAGTCGACGCGCATGGCGAGCGCCACGTTGACGCCGGGGTCCACCACGAAGGGCGAGAGGCCGAAATAGCGCTCGGCCATCTCCTCCATGGTGCGCTGGACGGCGGGCACCGTCGACGAGATGGCGACGTCGGTCACCTGCGCGGGCTCCAGACCGTGACTGCGGAGCATCGTGTGGGTGAAGACGCCGTACTCGTCGGCCGTCTGCTCGCGCCGGGTCGTGAGCCGCCACGACGCGACGAGACGCCGGTCGTCGTATACGCCCAGCTTGACGTTGGTGTTGCCGACATCGACGGCCAGCAGCATCAGCGCATCCCCGCCCCTGCCCGCTCGGGACGGCTCTCGGGGGGCGCGATCAGGCGCGCCAGACGCCCGTCGTCACGCCGGACCACGAGCTCCCCACCCGGCCCGAGATCGACGGTCGTGCCCTCGCCGTCGGGCAGCGGGATGCGGAGGCCGAGGAGGCCTCGCCGGCGCCAGGCGGCGCGCACCGGCTCGAAGCCCTCGTCGAGCAGCACGCCATACCAGCCGGCCAGGCGGACGAGGATCGCCGCCAGGAGCGTCTCGCGCGCGACGGAGGCGCCCAGGCTGGCGAGCGACCCGGCAGTGGCGGCGAGATCCGGCGGCCAGTCCGAGTCCCGCTGAGAGACGTTCACGCCGATGCCGAGGATCACCAGCGGCGAAGTGCCGGCCACTCCCTCGGCCAGGATGCCCGCCAGCTTCCGCCCGCCGACGAGCACGTCGTTCGGCCACTTGAGCCTGGCCGAGACCGGAGCCACGGTCTCCAGGCCTTCGGCCACCGCGCAGCCCGTCGCCAGCGGGATCTCCGGCCAGCGCGCCACCGGGAGGCGGGGCCGCAGAACCACCGAGAACAGGAGAGCGGTTCCGCGGGGAGCCGTCCAGGAGCGTCCGTGCTGGCCTCGCCCTGCGGTCTGATGGTCGGCGAGGACCACGGCGCCCTCGGGCGCTCCCGTGGCCGCCCACGCGCGCGCCAGGGTCTGCGTCGACGCGAGGGAGCGGTACGCCCGCAGCGGCCCGGCCAGCCGGCCCCCCGGCAGGCAGGGGGCGAACACGCGGGTCAGCTCGGCGTCGAGTGGCGGCTCAGCTCCCGGCCAGGGCATCGAGCCGCTCCAGGCCCTCACGGAGCTTCGCCCGGAGCGCGCGCTGCTCCACCCCTTTCGCTTCTTCGCGGGCGACGACCTCCGCGGGAGCCCGCTGGCGGAAGTCCTCCCGCGCGAGCTTGGCCTCGGTGCGGCCGAGGTCCTCCTCGACGCGCCGGAGCTCCCGGGAGAGCCGGCCCCGCTCGGCCTCGACGTCCACCAGGCCCTCCATGGGCACGTAGACCTCGCAGCCTTCGGCGATGGCGAGGAGGGAGTGCGGTGGACGGATCGCCGCGGGATCGACCTGGATCTCGGCGCGGGTGAGCGCCGCCACCGCGGCCGCCGTTTCCAGGAGACTCGCCGCCACGGTTCCGGCGGGCGGCCGGACGATGGCCGTCAGCGTCCGCGAGGGAGGGATCTGGAGCTCGCTCCTGAGGTTTCGCACGGCGCTCACGACCGCCATGATCGGCGCCATGGCCGCCTCGGCGGCCGGGTCGAGGTCGCGGCGACGGACCCGCGGGAAGCGGGCGATCATGATGCTGGCCGGCGCCCCCCTGCCCTTCGGGAACCGCTGCCAGATCTCCTCGGTGATGAAGGGCATGAAGGGATGGAGCAGGCGGAGCGTCGTCTCCAGGACCTCGACGAGGGTCGCCTGCGTGCGCGCCCGGGCCGCGGGGTCGTCCCCCCGGTAGAGCGTCAGCTTGGACCACTCGAGGTACCAGTCACAGAACTCGTGCCAGAGGAACTGGTAGATGACGCCCGCCGCTTCGTTGAACCGATAGGCGGCCAGAGACTTCCGGGCGGCGCCGACGGTCCGCACGAGGCGGCTGCGGATCCAGCGCTCGGCCAGGGGGGCCGGAGCCTTCCGCGCGAGTGAGGGGCGGTACCCGTCGAGGTTCGAGAGAACGAAGCGCGCGGCGTTCCAGAGCTTGTTCGCGAAGTTGCGGTAGCCCTCGATGCGCTCGTTGGAGAGCCGGATGTCCCGGCCCTGGGCGGCGAGGGCCGCCAGCGTGAACCGGAGCGCGTCCGTCCCGTAGCGCTCCATCACCTCGAGGGGGTCGACGACGTTACCCTTCGACTTCGACATCTTCTGGCCCTCGGCGTCCCGCACGAGGGCGTGGATGTACACGTCCCGGAAGGGCACCTCCCCCAGGAAGTGGAGGCCCATCATCATCATGCGGGCGACCCAGAAGAAGAGGATGTCGAAGCCCGTCACGAGGCAGGCGGTGGGGTAGAACGTCTTGAGCTCCGGCGTGTCACGCGGCCAGCCGAGGGTCGAGAAGGGCCACAGCCCCGACGAGAACCACGTGTCGAGGACGTCCTCGTCCCGGCGGAGCGGACCGTGGCAGCTCGGGCATTCGGTCAGGTCCTCGCGCGACACGTGGATCGAGCCCTCCGCGTCGCAGTACCAGACCGGCAGCCGGTGTCCCCACCAGAGCTGACGGGAGATGCACCAGTCCCGGATGTTGTCGAGCCACCAGTAGTAGGTCTTCAGCCAGGTCCGCGGCACGATCCGCGTGCGGCCGTCGCGGACCGCCTTGGCGGCGCGCTCGGCGAGCGGCTTCATGCGGACGTACCACTGCTTGGAGACCAGCGGCTCGACCACGGTCTTGCAGCGGTAGCAGGTGCCGACCCGATGCTGGTACGGCTCGACCTTCTCGATGAGCCCGAGGGCGGTCATGTCCTCGACGATGCGCTGCCGTGCCTCGAAGCGGTCGAGCCCCGCGTACTTCCCCGCGCGCTGGTTCATCTTCCCGTCGAAGCCGATGACCTGCCGGATCTCCAGGCCGTGGCGCCGCCCGATCTCGAAGTCCGTCGGATCGTGCGCGGGCGTGACCTTGATGACGCCCGTGCCGAACTTCTGGTCGACGGCGGCATCGGCGACGACCTTCATGCGGATCGTCCCGTCGACCGACGGGATCTCGAGCTCCTTCCCCACGTACTTCGCGTAGCGGCGGTCCTTCGGGTTGACGGCCAGGGCGGTGTCGCCGAGCTTCGTCTCCGGACGCACGGTTGCCAGCGACAGCGGCCCGTACTTGATGTAGTAGAGCTCGGCGGCCCGCTCCTCGTACTCCACCTCGAGGTCGGACAGGACCGTCTGGCAGCGCAGGCACCAGTTGACGATGTACTCGCCCTGGTAGATGAGGCCCTCTTCCCAGAGCCGCACGAACACTTCACGCACGGCCGCCGAGAGTCCGGGGTCCATCGTGAAGCGCTCGCGCTCCCAGTCGCAGGAGGCGCCCAGTCGCTTCAGCTGCCGGATGATCGTGCCGCCCGACTCCTCCTTCCACTTCCACACGCGCTGGACGAACGCGTCCCGCCCGAGCGCCTGGCGGGTGGTGCCCTCGGCCCCCAGCTGCCGCTCCACGACCACCTGCGTCGCGATGCCGGCGTGATCCATCCCCGGCTGCCAGAGGACGTTGAACCCCTCCATCCGCTTCCAGCGCACCAGGATGTCCTGGAGCGTGTTGTTCAGCGCGTGACCGATGTGGAGGGAGCCGGTGACGTTCGGCGGCGGGATGACGATGCAATACGGCTTCGCCTTGGAGAAGGGATCCGCCCGGAAGTAGCCGCGCTCCTCCCACACGCCATACCAGGTGTCCTCGGCCTGGCGGGGGTCGTAGCGATCCGCGAGCGGCGCCGGCGGGCGCGCAGGGGGCTTCGGGTCGTCCGGCACAGCGGTCATCTTAGCATCGGCTCCCGTCGTTTACACCTCACGAGGGCTCCCGTAGAATGGCCGTGAAAGCAGGGGCCGTGAGAATCCTCGACCGCTACGTATGGAAGGAGCTCGTCACCCCCTTCTGCCTCGGTTTGCTCGTCTTCACGTTCCTGCTGCTGATCGACCGGATCTTCGACCTCACCGACCTGATCATCAACAAGGGCGTCCCCGTCCACCTCGTCCTCATGATGCTCGTGTACATCTCCCCTGCGATCCTCGTTCTCACCATCCCCATCGGGTTCCTGCTCGCGATCCTGGTCGCCTTCGGCCGTCTCTCCGCCGACATGGAGGTCGTGGCGCTGAAGGCGTGCGGGGTGAGCCCGCTCCGCCTCCTCTGGCCCGTCATGGTCTTCGGGGTCGGCGTGATGACCATGACCGCGTACCTGATGATCGACGCCGTCCCGAAGAGCAACTACGCCTTCAAGTCGCTGGTGTTCGAGATCGTCCGGACGCAGGCGACCGTGGGGCTTGAAGGAGCGAGTGTTCAACGACACCTTCGGGAACTTCGTCATCTACGTCGACGAGATCGCGACGGACCAGGTGGCACTCCGGAACGTGTTCGTATCGGACGAGCGAAAGCCCGAGGAGCAGCGGTTCATCACGGCTCGAGAGGGCCGGCTCCTTTCGGACGAGGTGAACCGACGGGTCACCCTCCGGCTCCTCGACGGCGCGATCCACGAGACCAGCCCCAGCGCGCTCCAGAAGTACCGGGAGGTGCGCTTCCGGCTCTACGACATCACGCTCGTGCTGGAGAATCCCCTGCTCAAGCAGGGAGGCACGCCCAAGGGCGACCGCGAGATGAGCCTCGCGGAGCTGCGGACGGCGACCCAGAACGCGATCAACCTCAAGGGCAACCCGAACCCGTACCTGGTCGAGATCCACAAGAAGTTCGCGATCCCGGCGGCGTGTCTCGTCTTCAGCGTCCTGGGCGTCCCACTGGGCATCCGCGCCCACCGGGGCGGCCGCTGGGGTTCCTTCGTGGCGCTCTTGCCCATCGTGCTCTTCTACTACTTCGGGCTGACGCTCGGCGAGAACATCGGCGACTACGGGCGGATCCCGCCCTGGCTGGCGATGTGGGCGCCCAACATCATCGTGGGCGACCCTTGCCCTCTACCTGCTGCGCGTCAGCCTCAAGGAGCGACCGATTCCCCTGGTGGCGCTGATCCGGCGTGGGTTCTGGGCGATCGTCGCGGCGAGCCAGGCGAGCCGACGGCCCGCCCGACAGGCTACGGAGTCCGGCAGAGCCGCTGCGACCGGACGTCGGGTGGCGAGCCGGCGTGGGTTGGGGGCCACAGGCCTCCAGCGTGATGCGCCTCGCCTGCGCACCGGCGACTGGCGCAGCCCGCTAGGCTACGGGTTCATCATGTACGCTGCCGCCATCGTCACTCTGAGTTTCGTGCTGCAAACGCGCATCGACTTGTCGACGCCGGCGCTGCTCTTCGCTCTGGTCGTGGCTCTTCTGCTGTTTTGGCTGGTCGTGTGGCTGTTCCTCGGTGTGGTGAACCGGTACATCAGCCGTCAGTTCCTGATCTTGTTCTGCTACGGCATTGCGCTCGCGAGCGTGGTGGTGATCGTGGGCGACCTGATGACCACGCTGGAGCGGTACATTCGACTGAAGCCAGGCATCGGGTTGATTCTCATGCATTTCGTGTACCGAACGCCGCCGTTCGTCTACCAGGGGCTGCACCTCGTGATGCTGATGTCGGCGATTCTCCTGTTCGTGGGCCTCTCGCGGAGCAACGAGCTCACGGCGCTCAAGGCTGGTGGCGTGAGTCTCTATCGCGTCAGCCTGCCGGTCTTCGGGCTTGCGGTGCTGATCTCGGTGATGTCCCTGGGGTTCCAGGAATACATGATGCCGTGGTTGAACCGGCGTGCCGTGGAGATCGATGAGGCCAAGATCAAGCGCCGGACCATGCCCGAGCTCCGAAAACGCACGGAGATCTGGTACCGCGGGCGCGAGGATGGCGCGGCCGAGAGCCGCATCTACCACATCGGGCTCCTCGATCCCGGCAGTCAGCAGATGAACAACGTCACGGTGCTGTCGCTCGGGTCCGACTTCGCCATGCGGCGACGCTGGGACGCACGCGAGATGCGGTGGGTGGCCTCGGAGGACTCCTGGCGCCTGGGCACGGGCGTTCGGCGCGAGTTCCGGTCGGGTCAGCCCGACCGGGCGGAGACTTTCAAGGAGCAGACGCGTCAAGCTTCCCGAGCGATACCAGGACTTCGCCCAGGTGCCCCGGGCGCCCGACGTCATGAGCTACAAGGAGCTGAAGGAGTACATCGACCGCCTCGTGGACGCCGGGCACAAGGTCGCGAAATACATCGTCGACCTCCACTCGAAGATCGCCTTCCCGCTCGCCCATCCGATCATGGTGCTCGTAGGCATTCCCTTTGCCCTCCAGTCTCCCCGCGGGGGGCGAGTCATCGGGATCGCGCTCTGCCTGGCGCTCGGACTCGGGTACTTCATCGTCCACTCGGCGGCGGTGGCCCTCGCCCGGGCGGAGATCCTTCCCCCCCTGGTCGCGGCCTGGTCGGCGAACGCGCTGTTCGCCACGCTCGGGCTGTACCTGTATCTCCGCGCGCGAACCTGACGGGCGGGCGGGACGGACCGGCTGCGTCGCGCGTCCGTCGCGAACTTGGCTCGCATCTGGGAATCCGGTGCGACTCGCCGGAGCGCGTGCGCGATCGGGGCGCTAGCGGGGAGCGCGCTCGCGCAGAGCCCGCAGGGCGTCCTCGAGCTTGTGCTGGGCTTCCCCGTAGGCGCTCCAGTCCCCCCGCCGGAGTGCGTCCTGGCCGCGGGTCCACGCCTCCCAGGCGCGACCGACCTGGCCCACGACGCCCTCGCCGATGGCCTCGCTCGGCCCGGCCGTCGCGGGGCGGCTCGCCGGCGCCCCGGGCCGGCCCCCGAAGACCGACTGAAGAGCGGCGTCGAGCGTCTCGCCCATCGCGATCTGGTTGCCGTGGGCGACGATCACCCGCTTGAGCTCCGGGATCGAGCCCTTCTCCGCGGCCAGGTAGAGGGGCTGAACGTAGAGCAGCGACTCCTCCACCGGGATCGCCAGGAGGCTCCCGCGGATCACCGTCGAGCCCCGCTGGCTCCACAGGGTGAGCTGCTGGGAGATGACGGCGTCCTGGTCGATCCGCGCGCCGATCTGCCGGGGTCCGAAGACGAGGCGCTGCTTGGGGAAGAGGAATGCCACCAGGCGCCCGTACGCCGCCCCGTCGGAGCGGGCGGCGAGCCAGGCGATCATGTTGTCGCGGCGGAGCGGCGTGAAGGGCATCAGCAGGACGAACTCCTCGCGTGATTCACCGGGGATGCGCATGATCGTGTAGTAGGGGTCGATCTCGCGGTCGCGTCCGCCCTCGGCCATGCGCGGGACCGACCAGAGGTCCTCCTTGTTGTAGAAGACCCGTGGGTCCTGCATGTGGTACGTGGCGTACATCCGCGCCTGCACCGCGAAGAATCCCGCAGGGTACCGGACGTGCGCCCGGAGATCGGCTGGCATCGCCTCGATCGGCTCGAGGAGGCTTGGGAACGCGGCCGCGTAGGCGCGCACGAGCGGATCCTGCGCGTCCGCGACGTAGAAGCGCACGCTCCCGTCGTAGGCGTCGACGACCACTTTCACGGCATTCCGGACGTAGTTGCCGAATCCGGGGACGCGCTCGGCGTAGGGATATCGGTCGGTGGCGGTGTAGCCGTCGAGCAGCCAGGCGAGGCGACCGTCCGCGCGGATCACGAGGTAGGGGTCGGCGTCGAGGCGGAAGAAGGGCGCGATCCGCCGCACGCGCTCGCCGATCTGGCGGTGGAACAGCACCCGGCTGTCGGACGTGATCTCCGGGCTCAGGAGGATGCGGTAGGAGCCGAACCGGATGGAGAGCAGGAGCCGCCGCCAGAGGGAGCCCACCTGGACCCCGCCCTTCCCCTGGTAGGTCGTGTAGACGTTCTCGTCGCCGGCGGGATAGTCGATCTCCTGGGAGCGCGTCCGGACGAACACGTATTCGTTCGAGACCTCGCCGTAGTAGATCTCGGGCCGGGTGATGCGGAGCGAGGTCTTGGCTGCCGCCGGCGGGATGTCCTTGACGTAGAGCTCCGGTAGCCCGTCGGTGGTGATGCGGTTCACGGGCCCCACGACCGCGCCGTACCCGTGCGTGTACTGGAGGTGCTCGTTGATCCACAGAAGGTCGGCGTCCCGGCCCTGGACGTCGCGCGGCAGGTTCTGATACGAGAGCTCGCGCGCCGACAGCATCACCTGCCGGTACTCCCCGTCGACGACGTAGCGGTCGTTGTCGACGTCGACGAACCGGTAGTAGGTCCGGATCTCCTGCAGCTGCGCGAAGGTGAGGAGGAGCGGCGAGTGGTCCCAGAGCCGCACGTTCCTGAGCGTCGGCGCGTTGCGAGCCAGGTCGGCCTGGGTCAGGGCCTCCCGGGCCGGGAAGTCTCGCTCCTCGATGCGGTCGAGGGCGAACGCCCGCCGCGTCAGCTGGATGTGATGGGCGATGTAGGGGCTCTCCGCCACCAGGGCGTTCGGGGCGACGCGCAGGCGCTGCACCAGCGTCGGGAACACCCAGAGGCCGCCGATCCACCCGGCGGCCAGCACGACGAGGCCGGCCAGGACCGGGCGGGTGCTGCGCCGGAAGACCTGGGCGAGCGCGGTGAGCCCGCACAGCACCGTGAGGGCGGCCAGCCACCCGAGCGCCGGCAGCGTCGCGTGCACGTCCGTGTAGGTCGCGCCGAGGACGGCCCCCCGCTGCGAGTAGAGGAGGTCGTAGCGGTCGAGCCAGAAATCGGCTGCCTTGGCGAAGAGGAGGAGCGCCAGCAGCCCCAGGAGGTGCGCCCGCGCCCGGGCGGTGATCACCGGGCCTCGCGCCGTCAGGACGAGGACCCGGCCCAGGAAGTAGACGAGGGCCGTCAGGGCCAGCGTGAGCAGGAGTATTCCGAAGATCCAGGTGAGCGCCCGCTGCCACAGCGCGAGCTGGAACACGTAGAAGCCGACGTCCTGCTGGAACAACGGGTCCAGCACCCCGAACGGCTGGGCGTTCCGGTAGAGCAGGACCGCCTGCCATTCGGAGCTGGCGGACAGCCCCACCAGGATGGACAGGGTGGCGGTCACCGGCTTGATCAGCCGCTGGAGGAGCGGCTCCAGCACCACCCGGCTGGGCAGCCCGAGGGGCTCCTCGAGCTCCCAGAACACGTCCGGCGGGCGCGCGCGGACGGCGGCGCGCAGGTTCACGATGAGGAACAGGAAGGTCAGGAGCCCGACTCCGATCAGGATGCTGCCGCGTGTCGCGGCGATCCGGAGGAAGACGGGCAGGTAGCCGACCTCCTCGAACCAGAGCCAATCCGTGTAGAAGGGCACGGCCTCGAAGGCCAGGACCGCTGCCACCCCGATCAGGATCAGGAGCGTGGCCCGCCTGGTCAGCGCCGGTCCTCCTCGATCTCGTAGTCCAGGCGTCGCCGTGGCCATCCAGCGCACGGCGAAGAGATCGGCGAGCCCCGCCCAGAGTCGGCCCCAGTTCCCGTACTTCGAGACGCCGGCCCGTCGAGGCCGGTGGGACACGGGCACTTCCGTCACCCGCATGCCCTCCATCTGCAGGAGCGCGGGCAGGAACCGGTGCATGCCCCGGTAGAGATGCAGGCCCTGGACCGCCTCGCGCCGGAACGCCTTGAGCGTGCACCCCGTGTCGTGGACCCCGTCGTGAGTGAAGCGATCCCGCACCCTGTTGGCGACGCGCGAGGCGATCCGCTTGGTCCATGGATCACGCCGATCGACGCGCCAGCCGCAGACGGCATCCTGGCCGGGGAGGGCGGCGAGGAGCTTCGGGATGTCGTGGGGATCGTTCTGGAGGTCGGCGTCCATGGTGACGACGACCGCTCCGCGGGCGCCCTGGAACCCGGCGTGGAGGGCCGCCGTCTGCCCCGCGTTCCGGCGGAAGCGAAGGACGCGGACCCTGGGATCCGCGTCGGCCAGCCGGCGGAGCACGTCGCCGGTGCCGTCGGTGGAGCCGTCGTCGACGAACAGGACCTCGAAGGACTGGCCATGGCCTTCGAGGACGCCGGCCAGCTCCCGATAGCAGGCCTCGACATTGGCCTCCTCGTTGTAGGCCGGGATGACCACGGTGAGCGCGGGCGATGCCCGGGACGGCACCTCCGCCATGCCTGGTCTCTCCCTCCCCCTCAGTACCGGATCCGGCCGGCCTGCATCGGGGTCCCGCGGAACCCGTACGCGCGGTGGAGGCTGAACACGCGAATCACCCGCTCCCCTTGCGTGATCTGCAGCACGATCGGCGGGTCGACGCGCACGAATGCGGCGCGGACGCGTCTGTCGAGGCCATTGGTGCCTTCCTCCACGTACACCGCGTCCCAGCCCAGGCGGGAGTCGGGGCCCTCCCAGAAGTCGTACTGATTCAGCCGGCGGCCCAGGTTGAAATTATACGCGCGAGGCCGTCCCGGCACGTAGAAGGCGAGCTCGCTGGTGACCTGGTAGCGGTTGGAGACCAGGAAGGTGCGCTGCGGCTCCGGCATCCGCTCCACGGTCATCCCCACCGCGCGCCCGAGCTCGGCCCAGCCGCGGAGCCGTGTCGTGGGATCGAGCCGGCGCGGCAGATCCAGGCGCCCGATGACGTGGCCGATCGCGCAGAAGCTCAGGGCCACCACGCCCGCGACGATCAGGAGCCGGGTCTGGGCCCGGCGCGGCGCCGCCGCCAGCCCGGCCCGGCGCTCGAGAAGGAGGCCGGCGGTCGCGAGGGCGAGCGGCGGATACGCGGCGGCCGCCCAGTTCGCCTGGACCTTGCCCTGGAGCCCGACCGCGAGATACGTCCCCAGCACGGGCGCCGCGAAGGCGAGCAGGAACCGGTAGGGCTCGCGGCGGCGCACGAAGCCTTCACGCACGCCGACCCAGAGGCCCCACGCGAGGAGCGCCGCGATGACCGGGGTGAGCACCAGGATCTGGGATCCCAGGAACTCCGCGAGATGCTCGAGCGTGAAGCCTCCACCCCGCCCCTGGCTGGCCACGTGCCGGGCCGTGACCCAGCCCGTCCGCGCGTTCCAGATCAGCACCGGCGCGAGGGCGGCCAGCGCGGTCAGGAGCGCCAGGACCGACCCCTGCGACCGGAGGGACGACCGGCGCTCCGGCGCGAGCCAGAGGTAGAGCGCCAGACCGGGCAGGACGAAGAGCATCGTGTACTTCGCGAGACTCCCTACCCCGACCGCGAGCCCCAGGAGGAGCCACGCCACGGCACCCCCTCCGGCGAGGGCCCGTTGAGCGGCCCACAATGCGAGGGTCCAGGCGACGACGAACGGCGAGTCGATGGTCATGAGGAGGCTGCCCGCCCACACGAGGGGCGTGAGCTGGAGGCCGGTCACGGCGAGCGCCCCGGGCTCGGGCCGCCCGAACAGCTCGCGGCCGAGCCGGTAGATCGCCCACGCGCCGAGGAGGCTCAGGCCGACGGCGCCGAGGCGGATGCCGAACGCGGACGTTCCGAACACTGTCGTGAGCCCGGCGATGAGGTACGCGATGAGAGGGCCCTTCGAGTAGTACGAGAGATCGAGCCGGCGCGACCATTCCCAGTAGTGCGCCTCGTCCGGCGAGAGGTCGAGGCCGCCCCACGCCAGGAAGGCGAGCCTGAGCCCCGTCAGGACGGCCAGGACGGCAGCGACCAGGAGCCCCACGCGGCTCCACGACGGCACGGGGCTGGGCCCGTTCACCCGCGGACGTACACGGGGTTCGAGAAGATCCATGGCCGATACCCGGCGCCGCCGATGGGAAACAGGTCGACGCGCAGGTCGACCTCGACGCGGTACACGCCGGGTCCAGGGAGCGGGATGCGGAGGAGCGTGTCGGCCGGCGCCTCGTGGAGGACCGCGCCGTCGCGCAGGAGTCGAACCATCGCGTCGCCGACGGGCGGGATCTCGATGAGGGCGGCCTGCCCGGGCCTGAAGGGCACCGTCGCGCCCATGAGCGCCCGGTCCTCGCCGAGTCGGACCTCGAACCGGAACCCGTCGGCCGGCGCGAAGCCGTCGAAGGCGTTGTAGAAGCGCCCCGCCCGCATGGCGCGGTAGACGCGGAGACGGTCCGCCGCGTCGCGGCGCAGCGGCTCGGCGGTGACGAAGTGGAGCCGTCCCAGGCGAAACGCGGTCTCGTGCGACGGGACCACCAGATCGGTCTCCTCCGTCAGCGCGATGCCGCCGTGGGCATCCAGGGCGAGGACGCCCACCGTCGGGCTCTTCTGGCTCATGGCGTCCCACCGGGCGAGCACCGCCCGCGGCCAGTGGATCCAGGACAGGACTGCCATGACCGGGTTGGCCGGATAGGCAGCCAGACCCACGACCTTCCGGCCGACGGGGACCGCCATCAGCTGGTCGAAGACATCGATGACCTCGAGGCCGTCGATCTCCGGCACGGCATGGCGCCATCCGAGCCGGGGGTGGTCGGGATGCGCCAGGAGCACGATGGCCCCGGCCTCCCGGTAGCCGCGGACCAGCTCGTCGAGCGTGAATCCACGCGCACGCGTCGGGAGGTCCGAGCGCGGGTCGAGGACCAGGAGATACCCGGAGCCGGTCGTGATCTCGGCTCCGACGAGGACCAGCACCTCGCCGTGCCACCCCTCCTTGTCCTCGGCCAGGGGCGCGAGGGTGTTGTGGTCGGTGAGGAAGACCACGCGGACGCCGGCCCGACTCGCTGCGGCCGCCACCTCCTCGACGCTGCCCCGGCCGTCGTGGGAATAGCTCGAGTGCACGTGAAGGACTGCGGTGTACTCGGACAGGTCGGAAGCTGGCGGCCAGCCGGCACGCGCCACCAGGGGTCCCAGGGACGCGACGGCACCGTAGCCGACGCCGAGCCCGAGGACCAGGAGGGTGGCGAGCACCCCCCAGAGGCGACGCCGCCGTCGCCGCCGCGGCTCAGCGGGCGCCGGCATCCAGCGCGGCGGGGGGCACCCGGTCTAGGTCCCGTGGGTCCAGGACGCCAGGTACTCCTGCTGCCGCGGGGTGAGCTCGTCGATCCTGACGCCCATGGACGCGAGCTTGAGTCGGGCGATGTCCCGGTCGAGGCGCCCCTTCACGGGCATGGAGAGCTCCGCCCAGTCGATGCGAAGCTGACCGGCCGCGGCCAGGCTGAGATCCTTGACGTCGTGTGGCGTGCTGGTCATCGGCTCGGCCCTCTCTCTAGATCCCCGCGTCCTGGCGGAGGTCCTTCACGCGGTGCGTGCGCTCCCAGGTGAACTCGGGCTCGCTCCGCCCGAAGTGTCCGAAGGCCGCCGTCTTCCGGTAGATCGGGCGGCGGAGGTCCAGGTACTTGATGATGCCCGCGGGGGTGAGGTCGAACTGGCGCTGGATCAGCTGCTCCAGCCTGGCCTTGGGGAGCTTGCCGGTCCCGAACGTCTCGACCATGACCGACACGGGGTCGACGACGCCGATGGCGTAGGCGACCTGGACCATGCAGCGCTCGGCGAGCCCGGCCGCCACGATGTTCTTGGCGACGTGACGGGCCATGTAGGCCGCCGACCGGTCCACCTTCGTCGGGTCCTTCCCCGAGAAGGCCCCGCCGCCGTGGGGGCACGAGCCGCCGTAGGTGTCGACGATGATCTTGCGGCCGGTGAGTCCGGTGTCTCCCATCGGTCCGCCGATCTCGAAGACGCCGGTGGGATTGATGTGGAACGTCAGGTGCCGGCGATCCACCATGTGCGGCGGCAGGACCGGGAGGGCGACGTGCTCGATGATCTCCTCGCGCAGGCGCTCGTACGGGATGTTCGGAGCGTGCTGCGCCGACACCACGACCGTCTCGACCCGCACGGGTTTGCCGTCGACGTACCGGACGCTCACCTGCGACTTGCCGTCGGGCCGGAGGTACGGGAGCGTACCATCCCGGCGGACCTGGGAGAGGCGGCGCACCAGGCCGTGGGCGAGCGAGATCGGCGCCGGCATGAGCTCCGGCGTCTCGTTGCAGGCGTACCCGAACATGAGGCCCTGGTCGCCTGCGCCCAGCTTGTCGGTGCCCTGGTCGACTCCCTGCGCGATGTTCGGGGACTGCTTGTGGACGGAGACGATCACGCCGCAGGTGTCGGAGTCGAAGCCGTACTTGGCGCGCGTGTACCCCACGTCCCTGACGGTCTGACGCGCGATGTCCGAGATGTCCACGTGGCTGGTGGTCGTGATCTCGCCAGCCACGACGATGAGACCGGTGGTGAGGAGAGACTCGCACGCCACCCGGCCCCGCGGATCCTCGGCGAGGATGGCGTCCAGGACGGCGTCCGAGATCTGGTCCGCGATCTTGTCGGGGTGACCCTCGGTGACCGACTCCGAGGTGAATAGGTACTCGTCTTGCGCCATCTGGCCCTCCTGAATGGCCTGCCGTGCGGTCGGGTGCGCCGGGGAGCGAGCCCGCAACCGGGCCACTTTAGCATGGGCCGCAACGCCTCTCAAGGCGCGGACCCCGTTTTCGCGGCCCGGTGAAGGCCAGGCCGCGCCCGATTCAGGCCGCGCCCCGCCCGTGTCCGTGCCGGACGGTCAGGGCCGGCTCGTGCCCTCGCGACCGTACAGGTCCCGGAGGCGCACGACGTCGTCGAGCTCGGGCGTGGAGACCTCGAGGACGTCCGAGTCCTCGATCGCCTCGATCGTGTGGATCTCGCCGGGTCGGTTCCGCCAGGCGTGTCCCTCCCCGATCTCGGTGACCGTGAGGCGATCCTCGCTGGGGCCCTTGGTCAAGAGGAGCCGGCCGCGCAGGAGGTAGCTCGCCTCGTCCTTCTCGCGGTGGTACTGGAGCGACAGCCGCTGCCCGTGCCGGACGTGCAGGATCTTGCCGACGTAGCGGTCCGTCCACGCATACCAGATCTCGTAGCCCCAGGGCTTGTCGATCCGTACCGGCAGGCGGTCGGGCGAGACGTCCATGCTCGGCTTCTCCGGCCTGCGGGCGTCAGCCCGCGCGCTCCACGTCCCGATGCGTCACGTTGACCGGGATGCCGTGGGTCTCCACGAATCCCCGCAGCTCCTCCACCAGCGCGACCGAGCGGTGACGGCCTCCCGTGCACCCGATGGCCACGGTGAGGTAGGCCTTGCCCTCCTTCTGGTAGCGCGGCAGCAGGTACCCGAGGAACTCGCGGAGCCGCGTGATCAGCTCGCGGCCCTCGGGCTGGTCGATCACGAACTGCCGGACGCCGGTCGCCCGCCCGTCTTCCGCCTTCAGGGTCTCGACGAAGAAGGGATTGGGGAGGAACCGGCAGTCGAAGACGAGATCCGCCTCGTAGGGCACGCCGAACTTGTAGCCGAACGACAGCAGGTTGACGCTCAGCCCCGGCGCGGCCGCCTCGCCGTACAGCTCGACCAGGCGCTGCCGGAGCTCGTGGACCGTGATCTGGGAGGTGTCGATCACGCGGTCGGCCAGCTCTCGCAGGTTCGCCAGGAGCTTGCGCTCCTCACGGATGCCGTCCAGCAGCGACCCCGACGACACCGGGTGGCGGCGCCGCGTCTCGTGGTACCGCCGCACGAGGGCCTCCTCGGAGGCCTCGAGGAAGAGCACCTCCGTGAGATACCCGGCGCTGCGGAGCTCACCCAGCACCTCGACGACCGAGTGCAGGTACTCGCGCTCCCGGATGTCGACGCCGAGCGCGATGCGGCCGATGCGGCGGGTCGAGTGCGCGCACAGCTCGGCGAACGTCGGGATCAGCGTGGTCGGCAGGTTGTCCACGCAGTAGTAGCCCATGTCCTCGAAGCACTTGATGGTCCAGCTCTTTCCGGCCCCGGACAGGCCGGTGATGATGATGAGGCGCAGCCGGTCCCCCGGCTCCGTCTCGGCGTGAAGGGTCCTAGCCGGCGGGCTCGACAAGCTCCACCGCTCTGTCGGCGCGTCGCCGCAGGACGTTGACGGCACCCGTCCGCGCGTTCCGGAAGACGAGCAGGCCGTCGGTCTGCAGGCGTAGCTGGTCGACCGCCTCCTCGAGCGACATCGGCTTGGCGTTGGTCCGGCGGATCACGACCGAGGGCCCCGGCGGCGCCTCGTCGACCGGCTCCGGAGCGCTGCCGGTCCCGGGGCGCAGCGCCAGGCGGGTTCGGGAGGGCCGGGGCTTCTTGGCGGTCACGCGCTCCTTCTTCCGGCGGATCTGCGCGGACAGGGCGGCGAGCGCCTGGTCGACGGCCGCCTGGAAGCCGGGAGCCTCACCCTCGACGTGGAACGTCGCGCGCTTGGCCTGGAGCGTGACCTCCGCGAGATGGCGATGGCGCTCGGTGGCCAGAACAACACGGGCCTCGATGAGCTTCGGGAAGAGGCGCTGCATCTTGGCGATCTTCGCCTCGATCCGGCGGCGGAGCTCCGGAGAGACGCTCACGCCGCCGCGCCCCGCCAGATGGAGGACCATGCTCGGTCAGGCGCGCTTGCGCACGGCGAGCCGGCGCTGGTGCGAAGGTAGGATGCCGAGCTCCTCGCGGTACTTCGCGACGGTCCGGCGCGCGATCGTCAGGCCCTCCTGGCGAAGCGCGCGGGTGATGTCCTGGTCGGACAGGGGCTTCGCCAGCTCCTCCTTCGCCACCAGATCCTCGATCATCTTCTTGACGCTGACGGAGGAGACCTCGTCGCCCTGGGTCTTGGCGATCCCGCTGTGGAAGAAGAACTTGAGCGGCAGGACCCCCTGCGGGGTCTCCACGAACTTGCTCGTCGTCACTCGGCTGACCGTCGACTCGTGCATGCGGATGTCCTCGGCCACGTCGCGGAGGGACAGCGGCCGGAGGTACGGGAGCCCGTTGTCCAGGAACGCGCGCTGGAACTGGACGATGGAGTTCGTGACCTTGTAGAGGGTCTTCTGGCGCTGCTGGATGCTCTTGATCAGCCAGAGGGCGGACCGCATGCGGTCCTCGACGTAGCGCCGCGCCTCGTCCCCCTGCCCGATGACGTTTCGGTAGTACGAGTTGACCCGGAGTCTCGGCATGCCGTCTTCGTTGAGGATGATGGCGTAGTCGTCCCCGACCTTCTTCACCAGGACGTCCGGCACGACGTACCGGGTCTCGACCGACGCGAAGCGACGGCCGGGCTTCGGCTCCAGCGTCGCGATCTCGTGCACGGCCTCGATCACGCGCTCCTGATCCACCTTGAGCGCCCGGGCGATCTCGGGATACTTGCAGCGCTGGAGCGCTTCGAAGTGCTGGTCGAGAATCTCGACGGCCAGCGGGCTCGCGATCGGCGAGCGGCTCGCATCGCGAAGCTGGATGAGCAGGCACTCGCGGAGGTCCCGCGCGCCCGACGCCGATCGGATCGAACCCTTGTACCAGGGTGAGCGCCTGCTGGACCACCGGCAGCGGGAGGGTTCGCTTCTCCGCGATCTCCTCGATCGTCGCCCGCAGGTAGCCGTCCTCGTCGAGGTTGCCGATGATCTCTTCGGCGGCGACGCGGACGTCGGGCTCGACGACCGTCAGACGGAGCTGCTCGTCCAGGTGGTCCGCCAGCGAGGTCGGGGTCCCGACGAAATTCTCGTACCGCGTGTCCTCGTGCTCCTCCTGCTGGACGAGACTGCGCTCCTCCGGGGGCCCGAAGATCACCTCCGAGATGTCGAACGGCAGGTCCGGAGCCGCGTCGCCCGCCTCGGAGGTCGCCATCTCGGGCGCCGCCTCGGCGCGCGGACCCTCGGGCACGGCCTCTCCCTGACTGTCGCCCTCGGCGCCGGGCGCCTCGTCGGGCGGAGCCTCCTCGAGGAGAGGATTCTCTTCCAGCTCCTTCTGCAGAAGCTCCTGGAGCTCCACCGTGGAGAGCTGCAGCAGGTGGATCGCCTGCTGCAGCATCGGCGTCATGACGAGACGCTGGGTCTGGCGGAGGCTGAGACGGGCTTCCATGGCCATCGGCAGGCGTCCTATCCGGCGGCCAGGACGGGCCTGGCGGCGGCGCCTGCGGCGCCCCGCGCGATCCGCGGGAGGCTAGAGCGAGAACTTCTCACCGAGGTAGATCTCCCGCGCCTTCTCGTTGGTGGCCAGCTCGTGGGCCTTTCCGGACACCAGGATCTGGCCGCCGTAGAGGATGTACGACCGGTCGGTGATCGAGAGCGTCTCGCGGACGTTGTGGTCGGTGATCAGGACCCCGATCCCCTTCTCCTTGAGCCGAGCCACGATGCTCTGGATCTCCGCGATCGCGATCGGGTCGATTCCGGTGAACGGCTCGTCCAGCAGGATGTAGTTGGGGGCGGTGATGAGGCACCGCGTGATCTCGAGGCGGCGCCGCTCGCCGCCGGACAGCGTGAAGGCTCGCTGCTTGGCCAGGTGCTCGAGGCTCAGTTCCCGGAGCAGGCTGTGGAGCCGTTCCTGGCGCTCTCGGGGATTGAGGTCGATCGTCTCGAGGATCGCGAGGAGGTTCTCCTCGACCGTGAGCTTCCTGAAGACGGAGGACTCCTGCGGCAGGTAGCCGATGCCTTGCCGGCATCGACGGTACATGGGCAGGTCGGTGATGTCCCGACCGTCCAGGAGGATGCGGCCCCGGTCCGGCGTGAGCAAGCCGACGACCATGTAGAACGTCGTCGTCTTCCCCGCCCCGTTCGGGCCGAGGAGGCCAACCACCTCGCCGCGATCGATGCTGACGTTCACGTCATTCACGACCTTCCGGTGTCGAAACGTCTTCACGAGGCCGTGCGCCTCGAGACCCATCCAGTCCGTGCCCTGCCTATCCGCAAGCGCCCGGGCGCTTCTCGTCCTTCTTGGGAGCGGGCGTCCCGGCTCCTCCCGACTTGTCCTCGTCCCGCTTCGGGTAGAAGACCGACTTGACGCGGCCCTGGGGGCCGGACCGCACCGTGCTGCGGTCGTCAGCCAGGAACATCTCGATCTCCTCGCCGGTCACCACGTTGTCCTCCTGCCACACCTTGGCGTCGCCGATGAGCAGGAGCTTCTGGTCGTCGTCGTAGTACTCGGCCCGTTTCGCGGTCCCCGTGCGGCAATCTTCCGTGACGATCCTGACGTTCCCCGTCGAGATGATGCGGAGCACCCGCTCGCCCTTGTCGTCGAGGTAGACCTCCATCCGTTCCGCGGTCTGGACGGAGTTCTCCTGCTTGGCGATCACGTTCCCGGTGAACACGACGAGCCCTTCCTTCTTGAAGGCCTCCATCCGGTCCGCGTCGATGACGATGGGGGCGTTCGACCGGGGCCCGACCGACTTGTCTCCCGACTTCGCGGGTGCCGCCTTGGGTGCGGCGGCCGGGGGCCCGCTTCCGCTCCGGGGCGCGGGGGCGGGCGCCTTGGTCTGGGCGACCAGCGGGGACACGGCCGCGCCCAGCGCCACCAGCACGGTCAGGACGAGTGCGGTGCTCCTCATGACTTGCTCCTCGGAAAGAGAGCGAGGTTCGACTTCGTTCGGTCGGTGATCACGACCCGGACGTTCCGGCGGACGGCCGCCGTCTCCTCCTGCATGCGGACCGCAAGCCCCATTCCGGTGATCGTCGTGCCCTCCCGGCTGATCTCCACGGCGTCCTCGGTCGCGAGGGCCCGCTGCTCGTTGTCCCAGCCCAGGGTGGCCGTCCGCATCTCGAGGCCGTCGCTCGACCGGATCACCACGTTCCCCGTGAGGGTGACGTTCCGCCGGTTGTTGTCCAGCGTCCCCTCGTCGCTCGTGACGGTCCAGTCCCCGTCCCGGGAGAACACCTGGATCACGACCTTCCGCATCACGGTGATGCCCTTCTGGTCGTACACCTCCGCCTGGTCGGCGTTGAGCGTCCACCGGAGGTTTCCGTCCAGGGTCTCGTTGATGTGGACTTCCTTGATCTGGTACTCGGCTTGCTGGGGAGGCTGCTGGACCGGTGGCGGCGCCCGGCGGCCGACGATCTTCCAGGCAACGACGCCCGACAGGCCGGCGAGCACGGCCAGGAAGCACACCAGGAAGAGTGTCGACAGGCGGCGCATTTTGTTGACCGTCAGTGTGCCGGATACCCCAGCACCGCGCCCACCCTAGCACGAATCGTGCCGGGAGTAAACGTTCAGGACCTACCGTGGGTTCGAGGCTGACTCTCGGGTCAGTGCGGCCAGTGATTCTGCGCTCTTAGAATTGCCTCCAGAACCTCGCGCACGGCTCCAGCGCCCCCGGGCTGCCTCGTCACCCACCGGGCGGCCCGGCGGACCTCGGGCACGGCATCGGCCGGCGCCACGGCCAGGGCGACGCGGCCCAGGACCGGCAGGTCGGCGAGATCGTCCCCCATGGCCGCGACGACCTCGTCGCGGCAACCGTGACGGCGGCTGAGGTCCTGATAGGCCGTCAGCTTGTCGGACACCCCCTGGTGCACCTCCGTCACGCCGAGCTCCGCGCACCGGCGGGCCACGACCGCGGATTGCCGCGCGGAGACCACGGCGACGACGAGGCCGGCGGCGATCGCCCGGACGATGGCCAGGCCGTCGTGAACGTGGAAGCTCTTCCATTCCTCCCCCTGCGGCCCGAGCCAGAGCCGGCCGTCCGTCAGCACGCCGTCGACGTCGAGCACGAGGAGGCGAACGCGCCGAAGGATCCCGGCGGTCGGCGCCTTCCCGGGGCGCGGGCCGGCCCCGGCCCGGGGTCGGCGGGCGGCTCGCGGCTTCGCGTCGCGGTCAGGCAATCTTGGCCCGGAGGAGGTCGTGAAGGTGCAGGACCCCGTCAGGGCGGCCCTCGTCGTCGACGATGAAGAGCTGCGTGATGCTGTGGCGCTCCATCAGCTCGAGCGCCGTCACGGCCAGCTCGGTCCGCCCCACGGTCTTGGGTCGCCGCGTCATGACCGCGGCGGCCGTTGGCGGGAGCCGGCCGGCACCGTGCTCCACGGCTCGCCGGAGGTCCCCGTCCGTCACGATGCCGGTCAGGCAGCCTGCGGGGTCCACCACCCCGGTGCAGCCGAGTCGCTTGGCGCTCATCGCCCGGATGACCGCCTCGAGAGGTGCCGATTCCGTGACGACCGGCACCTCGTCCCCCCGGTGCATCAGCTCGGCCACGCGTACCAGGCCCCGACCGATGGCGCCTCCGGGGTGGAGTCGTGCCATGTCGTCGGGCCCGAGCCCGCGGCGCGTGAGAACGGCGATCGCGAGGGCGTCCCCCAGGGCGAGCGCGGCGGCGGTCGAAGAGGTAGGCGTGAGGTTCATGGGGCACGCCTCCTCGCGGACCGAGACGTCGAGGACCAGCTCGGCGTGCTGCCCGAGCCGCGAGGCGGGCCGGCCCGTCAGCACCACGAGCGGCACGGCCAGGCGCTTGATGGCCGGAACCAGGGCGAGGAGCTCCTCCGTCTCCCCGCTGTGGGACAGGGCCACCACGAGGTCTCCGCGCACCAGCATCCCGAGGTCCCCGTGGACTCCCTCGGCGGGGTGCAGGAACAGGGCGGGGGTGCCCGTGGCCGCCAGGGTGGCGGCGAGCTTCTTGCCCACGAGGCCGGACTTCCCCATGCCGGTGACGACCACGCGCCCGCGGCATGTCTCGACGAGGGTGACGGCCTGCTCGAAGCGGTGGTCCAGGCGGTCGACGAGCGCGCGCACCGCCTCGGCCTCCGTCTCGAGCACGCGGCGAGCCACCTTGAGGATGTCGTCGGCCGCGAAGGAGTCGGTCATGGAATGGCGGCGAGGGCGCTCCCGATCGCGCGGAGCTCTCGGAGGAGCCGGGGGAGCGCGGTCGAGGGGGAGCATCGTCGGCCCGTCAGACGGGGCGCGCTCCGGATCCTCGTGGACCTCCATGAACACCGCGTCGACGCCGAAGGCCACGGCGGCGCGCGCCAGGGGCTCGACGTACTGGCGCTCCCCTCCCGAGCGGGTGCCTTCCCCGCCCGGCAGCTGCACGGAATGCGTCGCGTCGAAGACCACCGGAACCCCGAAGCTCCGCATCACGCGGAGACCGCGGAAGTCGACGACCAGGTTGTTGTACCCGAAGGTCGCCCCTCGCTCGGTCAGGAGCACGTCCTCGCATCCCCCGCTTCTCAGCTTCTCGACGACGTTTCGCATGTCCCAGGGCGCGAGGAACTGACCCTTCTTGACGTTGACGGGCCGGCCGCTCCGGGCGCAGGCGAGGACGAGGTCGGTCTGGCGGCAGAGGAACGCGGGGATCTGGACGAGATCGAGGACCTCGGCCGCCGCCGGCACCTCTTCGGGCCCGTGGACGTCCGAGAGCACGGGGCACCCGAACGTCTCGCGCACGCGGCGAAGGACCCGCAGTCCTTCCCGGAGCCCGGGACCCCGATAGGACCGCGGCGGATGACCGGTTGGCCTTGTCGTAGGAGGACTTGTAGACGAACGGTACTCCCGCGTCCGCCGTGATCCCCACGAGGGCCTCGGCGGTGCGGAGGGCGTGGGCCTCGTCCTGGATCGCGCAGGGCCCCGCGAGGAGCGCGAGCGGGTGTCCGCCGCCGATCCGGACGGAGCCAACCGGGACGACGCGCGTCGCCGCGTCCGTCCCGGCGGGACGCCGGTCAGCGGCCGACGAAGTAGTAGTCGAGGCCGATCTTTCGGGTCCCATAGAGCTTGTTGCGGGTGGCTTCCTGGCAGACTTCCGCGTTCTTCCCACGGAGCTCGGCGCACACGCGCTGCGCTGCCGGCGCGTCCAGCTCGGCCAGCTTCTCGACGACGCCCTGGATGCAGAGCCACTGAGCGGCCGCCGGGCCTGACTCGCACACGTCGTGGATCCGTGCCGGCGTCTGGGCGACGGGGCCGACGCTGGCGTGCCCGATCCCGTGAAAGCACGCCGGCTGGACGCGGGCCGGAAGCCCCAGGCACTCCTTGGTCACCGCCTCCATCCCCTCCCCGCGGCTGGCGGCCCTCGCGAGCATGAAGAACACCTTGTACCGGTAGCAGGCGGCCGCGAAGCGCTTCGCCTCGTCGCAGGGGTAGTGGTCGGCGCGGGCCGAGATCTGCTTCTGGTAGGTCATGAACACCTGCATGTACGCCCCGGACGCGCAGTAGTACTGGTAGGCGCGTTCCCCGACCGCCTCGCAAAGCGCCAGGGCTCGCGGGATGTCGTAGTCCGACACGTAGGCCGCGCCGTGGCCGACCCCGTGGACGCAGTCGCCCTTCTTGTGGATCTGGCGGAAGGCATCCCCGTCGCACAGGGTCGCGATCCGCTCGCGGAGCGAGCCGGGCCGCTCGGTGAACGCCTCCATCAGGACGCCGTGCATGCACCCCGAGACGCACCGGGTCTGGCAGGCCTGGAGAACCGCGGGCATGTCCCGCGTGACCGCGTAGGCGGCCTTGCCCAGCTCGTGCGCGTGGTCGTGGCAGCTCGGGAATCCGCTCTCCAGCGCGTCGAGCAGCCCGGAGACGCCGAGCCGCGGGATCCAGGCCTCGAGCACCTTGCGCCGGCCGTCTCCCGGGACGCTCCGGTACTCCGAGAGAAAGCGCTGGCGGAGGGCGGGATCGGATTGGGCGGCGGACGCCGGACCCGCCGCGCGCTCCTCGAAGACGGACGGGGGGGCCGCCGGAGGCGCCGCCGTCGCCGCGATTCCCGCCCCCGCCACGAGGGCGATCGCGGCGAGCAGGCGGGCGACCTGCCTCACCGGCTCCCGTGTCGCAGGGCGGCTCCGACGAAGCCGGCGAAGAGGGGGTGCGGCGCCCAGGGACGCGACCGGAACTCGGGATGGAACTGGCCGGCGACGAACCAGGGGTGGTCGGGGAGCTCGACGATCTCCACGAGCTGCTTCTCGGGCCACACGCCCGAGACGCGGAACCCGTTCTTCTCGAGGAGCTTCCGGTACTCGTTCGCGACCTCGTAGCGGTGCCGGTGGCGCTCCTCGATGTGCGTCGTACCGTACTCGCGCGCCGCCAGCGAGTCCTCGGCGAGCGCGATGGGATAGAGCCCGAGGCGCATGGTGCCGCCCTTGTCCTCGATCGTCCGCTGCTCCGGCAGGATGTCGATCACCGGGTGCGGCGTGCCAGCGTCGAACTCGGCGGAGTTGGCGTCGGCGAGCCCGGCCACGTGCCGCGCGAACTCGATCACCGCGCACTGGAGACCCAGGCAGATGCCGAGGAACGGCACGCCTCGCTCCCGCGCGTACTGGGTCGCCTCGACCTTGCCCGGGATGCCCCGGTCGCCGAAGCCGCCCGGGATCAGGATGCCGTCGACGCCCGCGAGATGCGCCTCGGGCCCGTCCTGGACGAGCTGCTCCGCGTCGACCCACCGCGTCTCCACGCGGGCGTCGTGCGCGATCCCGCCGTGGGTCAGCGCCTCGGCGAGGCTCTTGTACGAGTCCCGGAGCTCGACGTACTTGCCGACGACCGCGATCCGGACGGTCCGGGCCGGCTGCTTGATCTTCCGGACGATTCCCTCCCAGTCGGACAGGTCGATGGGGCCGGCCGGCAGCCCGAGCAGCTTCACGATGATGTCGTCGAGCCCCTCCTGGTGGAAGACGAGGGGCACCTCGTAGATCGTCTCGACGTCCTTGGCGGTGATGACCGCCTCCTCGTCGACGTCGCAGAAGAGCGCGATCTTCGACTTGATCGCCGGCGGCAGGAAGCGGTCCGTCCGGCAGAGCACGATATCGGGCTGGATCCCGATCGCCCGCAGCTCCTTCACCGAGTGCTGGGTGGCCTTGGTCTTGAGCTCGCCCGAGGCCTTGATGAACGGCACGAGCGTGAGGTGGATGTAGATCACGTTCTCGCGCCCGACGTCCTTCTTCAGCTGGCGGACCGCCTCGAGGAACGGGAGGCCTTCGATGTCGCCGACCGTGCCGCCGATCTCGACGATCTGGACGTCGACGTCCTGGCTCACCCGGCGGATCGACGCCTTGATCTCGTCGGTGATGTGGGGGATCACCTGGACGGTGCGCCCGAGGTAGTCGCCGCGGCGCTCGCGCGAGATGACCGCGTGGTAGACCTTCCCCGTCGTGACGTTGTGGTCCCGCGTCATCCGGGCGCGAGTGAACCGCTCGTAGTGGCCGAGGTCGAGATCGGTCTCTCCCCCGTCGTCGGTGACGAAGACCTCCCCGTGCTGGTAGGGGCTCATGGTCCCCGCATCCACGTTGATGTAGGGATCCATCTTCTGGAGGGTGACCCGGAAGCCGCGGGCTTCGAGGAGACACCCGATGGAGGCGGCCGCCAGCCCCTTGCCCAGGGATGACACGACCCCGCCGGTGACGAACACGTACTTGGTCGGCACGATCAGCCTCCTCCCTTACCCGGTCGGGTGAGCGATGCTTTCCCGCGCCCGCGGCCCCGGGCGACGGCGCCCGTGAGCCAGCGTAACGCACCAGTCCGGCTTCGGACGTGTCCTGCGGCCTGTGCCGCCCGGAGGGCTTTCAGGATCTCGCCGACCGCTGGCCCGGGGGGAACGCCCAGCGCGGCGACGTCGTCGCCCGTCGCCAGCGGCCGGAGGCGGCGCCAGCTTCGGAGATGGCGGTCGAGATGGCTGCGGGCGGCGGCGCCCCCCGCAAGAGTCCGCGCCCACGCCACGGTCAGCTCCGGCACGCTCTGCAGTATGCCGTACGCGCCGGCCCGCCCGCGCACGCGGGCGAGACGGGCGAGGAGCCCGGGTGCATCCCGGCGCGCTTGCCGGATCGCGTCGCGCCGGGCCGGCGCGAGGGCGAGGCGGTCCATCCACGACTCGACGGCCGTGCTCCCTTCGGTGAGGGCGAGCAGGGCGAGGGCGATCGGGGTGTCGGGACCGAGCCCGTCGAGGGCCCGTGGACCGAGCGCCGTGGCGAGCAGGCGTGACGCCTCCGGTCCCGGCGAGACCTTCCCGCCGACCAGGCTCCAGGCCCCCAGCCGGCCGGCCTCGCGGAAGGCGGCCACCGGGCGCCGCTCGGCCAGCATGAGCTCCAGCTCCGTGCGGAGGCGGTCGCCGGACAAGGCCCGGTAGACGTCGAGCCGGGCCGCGTGAGCGGCCAGCCGGCGGGTCGTGTGGTCGACCTGGCACCCCAGCCGCGCGGCGAAGCGCGCCGCACGAAGGATGCGCGTCGGGTCCTCCACGAACGACAGCGGGTGAAGGACCCGGATCCGCCGGGCGCGGAGATCGGCCAGGCCGCCCGTCGTGTCCACCAGCCGGCCCCAGTCCGCGCGGTCGAGCCGGATCGCGAGGGCGTTCAGGGAGAAGTCGCGCCGCGCGAGATCCTCCGCGAGCGAGGCGGGTTCGACGTTAGGCAAGGCGCCCGGCGCCCGGTAGGACTCGCGCCGCGCGCTCGCGAGATCGACCCGGCGGCCGTCCGGGAGGACGACCGTTGCCGTGAGGAAGACCGGGTGCTCCAGGGTCTCTCCGCCGAGGCCCCTGGCGAGCGCCCGCGCGAGCGTGGCGGCATGTCCCTCGACGACGAGGTCGAGGTCCGTCCGCTCGTCGACGCGATCGAGGAGAAGGTCCCGGACCAGGCCGCCCACGGCGGCGACGGGGAGCCCGAGCGCGTCGCCGTGCGCTCCCGCGGCGCGGAGGATCTCCCCCGCCCGCCCCGGCAGCCGGTCCAGCTCGCGAGCGACGGAGAGGGGCAGCCCGACCGGCGCTCCGGGCTCGCGGAAGACGACGCCCTCGGGTCCTCGGGGTCCTCCGACGAGGAGAAAGGGCCGGTCCGGTCCGAGGCGATGCCGGACCGCAACCTCGGACGCTGTCGGGGGCTCGACCGACACGTCCCAGAGGATGGCCGAGACCGGTGCCCGGCCGAGACCGAGGGCGAGGGCGCGGGCGAGCGTTTCCCGCGATGCGGCGGCCCACGTCGCGCCGATGCGGACGACGACGAGCCGCGCGCGCTGGCGGTCCGCCAGACGAGCGGCCAGGGCCATGGTGAGGTCGGGAGGGACGACCACGAGGTGCCGGTGCATCAGGCCGGCCGCGCGGGGATCGACCTGCGGGTAGCTCGTGCGGCGGACGGGCACGACGGCGCTCCCGCTCATCTCGCTCGCCGTCTTCCCGGGCGGCCGCTCGGTCCCACGCCTACGCTCGCGGGTGGAACGTGCGGTAGAGCCGGCGCACGGCGTCGGTCGGGAGGTGCGTGTAGATCTCGGTCGTGCCGATGTCGGCGTGCCCGAGAAGGGCCTGGACCGACCGGAGGTCGGCGCCGCCCTCGAGGAGGTGGCTCGCGAACGAGTGTCGGAGGGCATGGGGGAACCCTCCGCGGAGCCCCGCTCCCCGCGCCCGCGCCCGCACGATCCGCCAGAGTCCCTGGCGGCCGAGAGCCCGGCCTCGCGCGTTCACGAAGAGGACGCCGGGGTCGGCGCCCCGGACGAGGCGCGGCCGCGCCCGCTCCAGGTACGTGGCGAGCGCGCGCCGAGCCGCGTCCCCGATCGGCACCATCCGCTGCCGGTCGCGCTTGCCGCGGCACACCAGGAGCTGGGTCTGGAGGTCCACGTCCGCGGGCCGGAGCCCGACGAGCTCGGAGGCGCGAAGCCCCGACCCGTAGAGGAGCTCCAGCATCGCGCGATCCCGCCAGGCTCGAGGATTGCCGTCCCCGGGGGACTCCACCAGGGCGGTCGCGTCCGGTTTCGAGAGCGCTCTCGGGAGCCGGCGCGGGAGCCGGGGCGTCTCGAGGAGCGCGGCCGGGTTCTCGCGGAGAAGGCCAGCGCGGCGGCCGAACCGGTAGAGGCCGCGCACCGCGGCCAGCCCGCGGGCGAGGGTGCGGGGGCTCCGGCCGCCCCGGCGAAGCGCCTCGAGGTGGGCGACCAGGTCGTCCGGCCGCGCGGTCTCGAGCGTCCGCCGTCGCGTCCGGAGAAATCCCACCAGCCGGGCGAGATCGCGCCGGTAGGCGGCGATGGTGAGGGCGGAGCTGCCATCCTCGACGCGAAGTCGCTCGAGGAACTCGTCCACCAGGGGGCCGGTCGCCGAGGTCGCCCCGCCCTCCCTCATGCGCCGCTCGTGCGAGTCGAGGAGGATCGTCACCGGGCCGTCGTTCGCGAGCCGGACCACCATCCGCGCACCGAAGCGGCCCTCCACCACCGGCACACCCCCGACGCGGAGACGCTCGGCCACGTCCTTCACCAGCGGCGCGGCCACCTCGGGGGCGGCGGCCCCGAGGAAGTCGGGGCGGCGGCCCCGGCGGGTGTTGGCGAGCAGCGTGAACTGGGAGACGAGGAGGCAACCTCCGCCGGTGTCGAGGAGCGAGTGCTGGAACTTCCCGTGCTCGTCCTCGAAGATGCGGAGGTGGAGGATCTTGTCGGCGAGGTAGCGAACGTCCGCGGGACCGTCACCGGCCGCGACGCCGAGTAGGGTGACGAGCCCCCGGTCGATGCTGCCGATCACCTGGCGATCCGCCTCGACCGACGCTCCGGTCACGCGCTGCAGCAGGGCCCGCATGTGGTCCGGTCTCGAACGAGTATATCAATGCCTCTCCTTGCGGCGCAAGGAACTCCTCCGCCAGCGGCCCCGGAGCGCGCTCGACGCGAGCCGCACTTCCTCCGCGCCGAGCGCCGCGTGACAGGCGACGTAGGCCGCCGTGGCCCCGACGATCACCGCGGCGAGCCACACGGCCTCGGCGAGCCGGCCGGGCGGCGGCGGCGCGAGGTGCGACACCGCGCCGAGGAGCAGACACAGCCCGGCCGAGACGCCCGCGGTCCGCAGCCACGCGCGCCGGGCGCCCGGGATGGGCTTCCCCGGCAATCGCCGGTTGACGAGGATCGTCAGGGCGACCGCATTGACGGTGGCGGCTCCGGCGATCGCGAGGGCGAGTCCGACGTGCCCGAGCGACGGCGCCAGGATCAGGGCCACCGTGCAGTTGAAGGCCATCGCGCAGACCGACACCTTGACCGGGGTTCGCGTGTCGCCCAGCGCGAAGAAGGCCTGGGCCGAGATCTTCGCGGTCGACGATCCCACGATCCCCAGCGCGTACATCGCCACGGCGGCGGCGGTGCCGGCGGTCTCGGCCGGGCCGAAGCGGCCCCGCTCGTAGAGGACGCGAACGATCGGCTCCGACAGGACGAACAGACCCACGGCGGCCGGCATGCTGACGAACGTGGCGAGGCGAAGCGAGAACGACAGCGTCTCACGGAGCGCCTGCTTGTCGCGGTGCGCGGCCTGCTCCGAGAGCGTGGGCAGCACCGCGGTCGCGATGGCGACCCCGAACACGCCGAGCGGGAACTCGATCAGCCGGTCCGCGTAGTAGAGGTAGGAGACGCTTCCCTTGGCCAGGAACGACGCGATGATCGTGTTGATCGACGGTGCCGATGTGGGTCGCCGACTGCCCGACGACCACCGGCGTCATCAGCCCCAGGATCCGCCGGACCGCCGGGTGGCGGAAGGCGATTTGCGGCGGCGCGAGCAGGCCGCGGCTCCCCAGCCAGGGGACCTGCAGCAGAAGCTGGCCGGCGCCGCCGATGAGCACGCCCAGCGCGAGCCCGGTGACGGGCTCCGGCAGCCGTGGCGCGAGCACGAGCGCGCCGATGATGATCCCGACGTTCAGCGCCACCGGCGACAGGGCCGGCAGGAGGAAGTGGCGGTGAGCGTTCAGGACGCCCATGGCCAGGGCCGACAGTCCCACGAAGAACAGGTACGGGAACATCAGGCGCGTCATCCGCACGGTCAGCTCGCCCACGGCCGGGTTGGCGAAGAAGCCGGGAGCCATGAGCCGGACGATCCAGGGCGCCGCCAGCACGCCAAGCAGGGTCAGGGTGCCCAGGAGCAGCAGCATGGCCCCCGCCACGGCACGGAGCATGCGCAGCGTGTCGGCGCGGGATCGCGTCGTCACGTATTCCGTGAACACCGGGATGAAGGCGGACGAGAGCGCGCCCTCGGCGACGAGCCGCCGGAGGAGATTCGGCAGGCGAAACGCCACGAAGAAGGCATCGGTCGCGACGCCGGCGCCGAAGGCGCGGGCGATCACGAGGTCGCGCAGGAAGCCGAGGATCCGGCTGGCCAGGGTGGCGGTGCTCACCACGGCGGCCGCGCGCGCCACGGCGCGCCGGGCGCCGGTCGCGGGCGGTGGCGGCGGGAACTCGGTGGCGTCGGTCCCGATCGGGACGTCCGCGCTCACCGGTAGGCCACCGTTCCCGCGGTGGGAGAGATCGGGCGGCCTCGGTCGGGCGGCGCCTGGCCCGCGTCCCGCGGGCTCGCCGCGGCCATCAATCGCGGCCGCGAACCTTGACAGCCCCGGCGGAGCACGGTAGGCTCCGAAGTCGCGCCGTCGACTGGCCAGATCCAGCGCCCGCGTGGCGATTCGCGCCAGCTCCGAGCGTCAGCTCGAGTGCCGGTCCGAGTGCCAATTCCGGTGCCAATCCCGGTGAAGGAGGTGATCCGATGGCCAACATCAAGTCCGCCATGAAGCGCATCCGCACGAGCGAGAAGCGCCGCGTGCGCAATGCGGCCGTCCGCTCGACGGTCCGGACCTCGGTCAAGGGCGCGCGCGCCGCGATCGAGGGGGGTCAAGCCGATCAGGCCCGAGAGACCCTGCTGCACACGATCCAGGTCCTCGACAAGGCGGTCACGAAGGGCGTCATTCACAAGAACACGGCGGCCCGCAAGAAGTCCCGCCTGACGCGCCAGCTGAACGCCCTCGCGAGCCGCTAGCCCGCCAGCTCGGCGACCAGGCAGGTCAGGAGCGCGCGGGGGTTCCCCGTCCCCGTCTTGAGCGCCTGGTCCACCTCGAAGCATTGCCGGGCGGCCCGAGACAGACCTCGGATCCCGACGGCCCGGGCGCGCGCGGTCAGGCGCTCGACGGCCCACTCCGGCCGGCGCCGCTGGAGCGCGCGGGCCGCCTCGCGGGCGTCGGCGCCCGCCGTCGCCGCCGGGAGCACCCGCCAGAGGTCGCGGAGATACCCCACGACCCATGCGAGCAGGATGAGCGGCTCGTCCCCCGAAGCGAGGAGCTGGGACGCCAGGCGCAGGGCGTCGGCTCGCTTCGCCTCCTCGAGCGCCTGCGTCAGCTCCCAGTACTGGCGCGCCCGGGTCTCTCCCGCCAGGGCTCTCACGACTTCCTCGGACACGCGCCGGTCGCCGGCGGTGTAGAGGGAGGCCTTCTCGAGCTCCGCGGCCAGCCGCGCCAGGTCCTCCCCCACCAGATCGACCAGGGCCTGGGCGGCATCCGGAGCGAGGTCGAGCCCGGCCGCGCGCGCCCGCTCGCGCAACCAGCCCACCACCGCGCGTCCCGCCGGCGCCCGGATCTCCACCTGATCGCTCTCGGGCAGGACACGGAGGCCCGCGGTCTTGCGGTCTGCGCTCGCGGCGACGAGCAGGACCGTCGTGCCCTCCGCTGGCCACCCGACGGCTGCGCGCCGGGCCTCGGCCAGCGCGTCCCGGAGGCGGTCGGCCGCCTTGGCCGCGAGCTCCGTCACCCCGCGCACGAGAACGAGACGGCGCCCCGCGAAGAGCGAGAGCGATGCGCCCGCGGCGACGAGCGCCTCCGGGGTGAGCTGGTCCGCGTGGAAGAGCTCGCGATTCCAGCCGGCGGCCTGCTCGTCGGGCAGGAGCGCCCGGGTCAGCCGCTCCACCACGTCGTCGATGAGGAGGGGCTCGGGTCCGTGGAGGAGGAGGAGCGATGGGACACGCCCGGCCGCGGCGTCGCGGAGGAGGGCGGTGACCTCCAGCTCAGAACCCTTCGAAGGCGAAGCTGACGATGGCGCGCGCCACGTCCACCGCCGCCTTCTGGACGGCTACCTGCTCCCGGGCGATCGTCTGCGTCACCTGGCCGGCGACCAGGAAGTCGGCGCGCTCCTCGATGCGGTCCTGCTTCCAGATGACCTTGTTCTGCTTGAGGTCCTTGAACGTGAGGGCGAGGCCGATGATCAGGCGATAGGACGTGACGTTCGCGCTGCTGTCGAACGACAAGGACGTGAGCCGATACTCGACGATCGCCCCTTCCAGGGAGGCGTCCGCCTCGCGGGCGTTGGCGGCGATCCGGACCCGACCGCTCTGAACCACCGCCTGGGTGAGGGCCTGGGTGATGAAGTCCTCGATCCCGGGCTCAGCCGTCTTGTTCTCCAGGACCGGGACGTGGATCGACTTGATTCCCGGCGGCATGCTCGTGCGGAGCGAATACCCGCAGCCATCGAGGACGAGGGACGCGGCGAGGGGCGCGAGTAGGACGGCCAGGACGCGTCGCCGCCTCACGCCGGGCTCCCCGTGCCCCGCGTCACGATGTTGACGAGCCGGCCAGGCACCACGACCACCCGCGCGATCTCGCGCGACTTCAGCCACGGCCGCACCTTCTCGTCGGCCAGCGCCTCGGTCCGGAGCCGGTCCTCCGCGATCTCGGGCGAGACGACGAGCCGTGTTCGCACCCGGCCGTCGACCTGGACCACGACCTGGACCGCGTCCCGCTCGAGCGCCGCCGGGTCGGCCTCGGGCCACGACGCCCGGAACACGCTGTCGCGGCGGCCGAGCTGCTCCCACAGCTCCTCCGCGAGGTGAGGCGCGAAGGGGGCGAGCAGGCGGACGAGCATTTCCATGGCCTCGGCGAGCAGGCTGGCCCGCTCCTCCGCCGCGGCGCGGTCCAGCGACTCCGTCGCGTAGGCGTGCGTCGCGTTGACGAGCTCGTGGAGCGCGCTGATGGCGGTGTTGAAGTGGAACTCCTCGATGTCCGTCGTGACGCGCTGGATCGTCTCGTGGACCGTGCGTCGGAAGGCGCGTCCCGGCGCCGAGAGGTCGGCAGGCCGGGCCTCCGCTCGCGTGAGCGCCGGTCGATTCGCCTGGAAGAATCGCCACACGCGGTTCAGGAAGCGGAAGGCGCCCTCCACCCCCTGGTCGCTCCATTCCAGGTCCTTCTCGGGCGGGGCCATGAAGAGCTCGAACACGCGACCCGTGTCGGCGCCGTACGTGACGATGAAGTCATCGGGGCTCACGACGTTGCCCTTGGACTTCGACATCTTGGCGCCGTCCTTGACCACCATGCCCTGGGTGAACAGGTTCTGGAACGGCTCGTCGAGCTTGAAGTAGCCGAGGTCGCGCAGGACCTTCGTGTAGAAGCGGGCGTAGAGGAGGTGGAGGATGGCGTGCTCGATCCCGCCCGTGTACTGGTCCACGGGCATCCAGTAGTGGACGGCGTCCGCCTCGGCCAGGCCGCCGAGGTGCCGGGGCGAGCAGAACCGGAGGAAGTACCACGAGGAGTCCACGAAGGTGTCCATCGTGTCCGTCTCTCGCCGGGCCGGTCCTCCGCAGCGGGGACACGTCGTGTTGACGAATCCCGGCACGTCGGCGATGGGCGAGCCGCCCTTCCCGGTGATCTGGACGTCCTGCGGGAGCACGACGGGGAGCCGCTCGGGCCGCTCGGGGACCGTCCCGCACTTGGGACAGTACACGATGGGGATCGGCGCGCCCCAGTACCGCTGGCGGCTGATGCCCCAGTCGCGCAGCCGGTAGTTGACCTTGCCCGACGCCCATTCCGCCCGCGACGAGCCAGTCGATCGACTTCCGCTTCGCCTCGGCGACCGTGAGGCCGTCGAGGAAGCCGGAGTTGATCTTGACGCCGTCGCCGGTGTACGCCTCGCCCGTCCACCCGGGCGGGCGCTGGACGGTCTCGATGATGGGGAGATCGTGCGCCTTGGCGAAGTCCCAATCGCGCTGGTCCTCGCCAGGGACCGCCATGATGGCGCCCGTGCCGTAGCCCATGAGGACGTAGTCCGCCAGGAAGAGCGGGACCTCGACGCCGTTGAACGGGTTGATGGCGCGGGCCCGCAGGCGGAGCCCGCGCTTCGGGCGGTCCGTGGCGAGCCGCTCGATCTCGCTCTCGCGAGCGACCTCGGTCCGGAAGGCCGCGACCGCCGCGCGCTCGTCGGGGTCGGTGACGAGCCGGTCGACGAGCGGATGCTCGGGCGCGAGGACGGCGTAGGTCATGCCGAAGGAGGTGTCGGGCCGGGTCGTGAACACGCGGATCGCGAGGCCGGGCCGGCCGGCCACGGGTAGGTCGAACTCGGCGCCCTCGCTCTTGCCGATCCAGTTGCGCTGCATCGTGAGGACGCGCTCCGGCCAGCCGACGAGGCGATCACACCACTCGAGGAGCTCCTCGGCGTAGGCCGTGATCTTGAAGTACCAGCTCTCGATCTCCTTCGTGACCACCTCGGAGTCGCAGCGCCAGCAGCGCCCGGCCTCGACCTGCTCGTTGGCGAGCACGGTCTGACAGCTCGGGCACCAGTTGACGCGCGCGCTCTTCTGGTACGCGAGCCCGCGCTCGAACATCTTGACGAAGATGAGCTGCTCCCAGCGGTAGTACTCGGGATCGCACGTCGCGACCTCGCGGTCCAGTCGTAGGAGATCCCGAGCGTCTTCATCTGGGCCTTCATGGTCGCGATGTTCTCGTACGTCCACACCGCCGGGTGCACGCCGTTGTCGATGGCGGCGTTCTCGGCGGGAAGCCCGAAGGCGTCCCACCCCATCGGATGGAGCACGTTGTACCCGCGCATGCGCTTGTAGCGGGTGATCGCGTCTCCGATGGCGTAGTTGCGGACGTGGCCCATGTGGATCCGGCCGGACGGGTACGGGAACATCTCGAGGCAGTAGTACTTCGGGCGGCCAGGCTCCTCGCGCACCCGGAAGAGACCGGTCTCGTCCCACACACGCTGCCACTTCGTCTCGATGTCCCGGAAGGGGTAGTGGTCTGGCCGGTCCTGGGTCACGGGTCCCTCGAGCCTCCTCCGATCAATGTCCATGCATATTTAGCAGAGATCCCCCTCCGATGCAAGGCTCGGCGCGCCGCTCGGGGCGGGCGTCGTCGCCGGTGCCTCCGACTCCTCCGCTTCCTGGTGGAAGAAGTCGTGGATGCGCTGCGCGAGCTTCGGGGTGACCTTCGGCACCGAGGCGAGCTCCGCGACGGAGGCGGTCCGCACCCGGCGCGCCGAGCCGAGAGACTTCAGGAGGTTCGTCCGGATCGACGGGCCCACCCCGGGGATCTGGTCGAGGACCGAGACGAGAGTCCGCTTCTGCCGGAGCTTCTTGTGGTAGGTGATCGCGAAGCGGTGCGCCTCGTCCCGGATGCGCTGGAGCGTCTGGAGCGCCGGCGAGGCGAGGTCGAGGACGAGCGGATGGAGGCTTCCCGGGTGGTAGACCTCCTCCGCGCGCTTCGCCAGGGCGACGATGGGCAGGTAGTCGAGGCCGAGCTCCTCCAGGACGCGAGAGCCGGCGCTCAGCTGGCCGCGGCCGCCGTCGAGCAGGATGAGGTCGGGGAGCGTTCCCCCGTCCTCCAGGGCCTTCCCGTAGCGCCGCCGCAGGACCTCGGCCATCATCGCGAAGTCGTCGGCCCCGGGGACGGTGCGGATCTTGAACCGCTTGTAGTCGTCCTTCTTCATGGCGCCGGCCTCCCAGACGACCATGGAGCCGACCGCCTCCTGCCCCTGGATGTTCGAGATGTCGAAGCCCTCGATCCGGTGCGGGGCCTCCGGGAGCCCGAGCTCCCGGCGGAGGTCCTCGGCCACGACCTGACGCCGGCTCGACCGGGCCAGGAGATGCGTCTGGAGGGCGAGCGCCGCGTTCTCCTCCGCCATGGCCACGAGCTCGCGCTTCCGTCCGCGCTGGGGGACGAGGAGCTCCACGCGACCCTCGCGCAGCTGGGCCAGCCACTCCCCGAGCAGCGTCTCTTCCGGAACCTCGGTCGAGAGCAGGACCTCTCGCGGCGGCACCACGCTCTTCGAGTAGAACTGCCGCAGCAGCGCGGAGAGAAGCTCGCCGTCGGTGGCGCTCCCCAGCTTGTCCAGGAAGAACGCCTCGCGGCCGAGCAGGCGGCCGCGACGCACGAAGAAGATCTGGACGCACGCCTCGGAGCCTTGGCGCGCCAGCCCCAGGATGTCCTGGTCCTCCGGCTCGACCGAGATCATCTTCTGGCGCTCGCGGACCGTGTTCAGCGCCTGGACCTGATCGCGGAGGATGCCGGCCCGCTCGAACTGCTCCTGCGCGGCGGCCTCCTCCATCTCCGCGGTCAGGCGCCGGGCCAGGTCCTCGTCCCGGCCCTCGAGGAAGGCCTCGACGTCCTTCACCGTCCGGTCGTAGCCCTCGCGCGTCTCCCACCCGGTGCACGGGGCGTTGCACCGGTGGATGTAGTACTGGAGGCAGGGCCGCTCCGCCGCCCCGTCGATCTTGATGCTGCAGGTCCGGAGCGGGAACAGCGCCCGCACGAGGCGGAGGGTCTCGCGAAGCGCCGTCGCCGGGTAGAACGGGCCGTAGTACGTCGCGCCGTCCTTCTGGACGCGACGGGCCACCAGGAGGCGCGGGAACTCCTCGTTCGTCGTCAGCTTCAGGAAGGGATAGTGCTTGTCGTCGCGCAGGATGATGTTGTAGCGGGGCCGGTGGCGCTTCACGAGGTTCGACTCGAGGATCAGCGCCTCGAGCTCGTTGGCGGTGACGATGTAGTCGAGGTCGGCGATCTGGTCGACCAGGGCGTCCGTCTTCGCGTCGCGGGTGCGGGAGGCCTGGAAGTACGAGCGGACGCGGGCCCGGACGGACGCGGCCTTCCCCACGTAGACCACCTGGCCCTTGGCGTCCTTGTAGAGGTAGACGCCGGGCCGGTCCGGGAGGCGCTCGAGCTTCTCGGAGAGGTCCATGGCTCGCTTCCTCGGCTCCAGTCACCATGATCTTACGCGCATCGCGGCGGGGCCGGGACAGACCAGGGCTCCGTCCGGGGAGGCCGAGGGCGTGCCTGGCGTCAGTCGCGGACGGACAGGTCGCGCTTGCGGAGGCCGCGGAGGCGGTCGCGGAGCTCGGCCGCCCGCTCGAAGTCGAGGCGCTTCGCGGCGTCCTTCATCTCGCTCTCGATCCGCTTGACCGCCTCGGCCAGGGCCTCCGCCGACTCGAAGCCCTCGTCCGGCGCTTCCGCCTCGACGGTGTAGTAGTCGCGCTCCTCGACCGACCGCATGACGTCGCGGATCGACGATCGGATCGACTCCGGGGTGATGCCGTGCTCGGCGTTGTACGCGGCCTGGATCGCACGCGCCGCCGCTCGGTCTCGCCGAGCGCGGTCCGCATCGAATCGGTGACCTTGTCCGCGTACATGATGACCTCGCCGCGGACGTTTCGGGCCGCGCGCCCGGACGTCTGGACGAGCGAGGTCGCCGAGCGGAGGTAGCCCTCCTTGTCGGCGTCGAGGATCGCGACCAGGGACACCTCCGGGATGTCGAGGCCCTCGCGGAGCAGGTTGATGCCGACCAGGGCGTCGAACTTGCCGAGCCGGAGGTCCCGGATCACCTCGACGCGCTCGAGGGTGTCGACGTCGGAGTGAAGGTAGCGCACGCGGAGCCCCATCTGGAGGTAGTACTGGCTGAGGTCCTCCGCCATCCGCTTCGTGAGCGTGGTGACCAGCACCCGCTCGTTCCGCTCGGCCCGCGCGCGGATCTCCTCCATGAGGTCGTCGACCTGCTCGCCGGCGGGGCGCACCGTGATGGCGGGGTCCGTGAGCCCCGTCGGCCGGATGATCTGCTCGGCCACGGCGCCAGCGGACTTCTCGAGCTCGTACGCCGCGGGCGTGGCCGAGACGTAGAGCACCTGGCCCACCGCCGCCGTGAACTCGTCGAAGGTGAGCGGCCGGTTGTCGAACGCCGACGGCAGCCGGAACCCGTACTCGACGAGCGCTTCCTTCCGGGACCGGTCGCCGTGCAGCATCCCCCGTAGCTGGGGCACGCCGACGTGGCTCTCGTCGATCACCACCAGGGTGTCCTTCGGGAGGTAGTCGATCAGCGTCGCGGGGGTCTCCCCTGCCCGGCGGCCCGCGAGGTGGCGGGAGTAGTTCTCGATCCCGTGGCAGTAGCCGATCTCCCGGAGCATCTCGAGGTCGAACAGCGTCCGCTGCTCGAGCCGCTGCGCTTCCAGCAGGCGATTGTGGGCCCGGAAGTAGGTCAGGCGGTCGGCCAGCTCCGTCTTGATGGATTCCGCAGCCCGCTCGAGCTCCTCCGCGGGCGTCACGTAGTGGCTCGCCGGGTACACGGCGGCGCGGTCGAGGCGCTCCAGGATCTGCCCCTTCAGGGGGTCGATGCGGTGGATGGCCTCGATCGTGTCCCCGAAGAGCTCGACGCGGAGCGCCACGCTCTCGGCGGCGACCGGGAAGATCTCGACGACGTCGCCCCGGACGCGGAACGTCCCCCGGCGGAAGTCGTAGTCGTTGCGCTCGTACTGGAGCGCGACGAGCTGCCGAAGGATGTCGTCGCGCTCCCGCTCCTCCCCCTCCGCCAGCTCGAGGTGCATGCCGTGGTAGGTCTCGGGCGAGCCGAGACCGTAGATGCACGAGACCGACGCGACGATGACCACGTCGCGGCGCTCGAAGAGGGACTTGGTCGTCGAGTGGCGCATCCGGTCGATCTCGTCGTTGATGAGCGCGTCCTTCTCGATGTAGGTGTCCGACTGCGGGATGTAGGCCTCGGGCTGGTAGTAGTCGTAGTAGGAGACGAAGTACTCGACCGCGTTCTCCGGGAAGAACGCCTTGAACTCCCCGTACAGCTGGGCGGCCAGCGTCTTGTTCGGCGACATGACCAGCGTCGGGCGCTGAAGCCGCTCGATGACCGACGCGACCGTGAACGTCTTGCCGGACCCGGTCACGCCCAGGAGGGTCGCGTGGGCCTGCCCCGCGGCGAGCCATTCCGACAGACGCCCGATCGCGCCCGGCTGATCGCCCTTGGGGGTGTAGTCGGAGACGAGCCTGAACGGTGGCATATCCCTATTGCCAGTGTACGCGCGGGACGGCGGGGCGCTCAGGCGCCCGAAGGGAGAGCTGCCGGTACCGCGTGGAGGTACTTCCGCCAGGCGTCGAGGAAGAAGGACGCGTGCGGGTGGCGGAGGAGGTGCACCGAGAAGAGGAACTGCGGATGCGCGGGCATCCGGACCAGCACCATGCTGGCCTCGTCGGCGGTCCGGTTCCCCTTGTAGAGGTTGCAGCGGAGACACGCCGCAACCACGTTCGTCCAGGTCGTCCCGCCCCCGCGCGACCGCGGCACCACGTGGTCCACCGTGAGCCGGTCTCCACGGCGGCCGCAGTACTGGCACGTGTAGTGGTCGCGCCGGAGGATGTTCTTCTTGTTGAACGCGACCCGCTCCACGAAGGGCTTCCGGATGTACATCATGAGGCGGATCACCGAGGGCAGCGGGAACGTGTGGGAAGGCGAGCGGATCACCCGGGGCGAGGGCTCGACGGTCTCGGCTTTGCCACTGAGGAGGAGGGTGATCGCGCGGCGGGCGTTGGTGAAGTGGAGGGGTTCGAAGCTCCCGTTGAGCACTAGTACGGCCACTTCATCCATATGCCATCGAATGATACGGAGGGGCCGTCGCGCCTGTCAACCACGGTGTCCGCACGGGCCGGCCGGCGCCGGCGCACCGGGGCGCCGCCCCGCCCGTCACCGCCGGGCGAGGTTCGTGAGGAAGAAGCGAAGGTTGGCCGGCCGCTCGGCGAGGCGCCGGATGAAGTAGCCGTACCAGTCCTCCCCGAAGGGCACGAGCACGCGGAGCCGCACCCCCAGGTCGAGGAGCGTCCGGTGGAGCTCCGGACGGATTCCGTGGAGCATCTGGAACTCGTAGCGGTCGGGCGCGAGCCCGAACTCGCGCGCGCGGTCGGCAATGACCCGGATCAGGCGCTCGTCGTGCGTGGCGAACGCAGCGTAGGCGCCGGCGGTCTGCGCTTCCTTCGAGAAGAGCATCCCGGCCAGCCGCGCGTAGTTCCGGTCCACGTCCGCCCTTCGCGGAAACGCCAGGTCCGAGGGCTCCCGGTAGGCGCCCTTGCAGAGACGCAGACGAAGCCCTCCCGGGACGAGGCCGCGCAGGTCGCCCTCCGTCCGGTGGAGATACGCTTGCAGCACGCAGGCCACGTTGCGCCAGCGCCGCCGGAGGCGCCGGTAGAGCGCCAGCGTCCGCTCCGTGTAGGCCGAGCCTTCCATGTCGATCCAGACCCAGGTCTCGCCCGCTCGCTGGAGGACACGCTCGACGTTCTCGAGCGCGACCTCTTCCCCGAGGTCGAGGCCGAGGTGCGTGAGCTTGAGCGACGGCGTCACGCCGAGCCGCCGGCGGCGCGCCTCCTCGATGAGGTGGCCGTACACGTCGGCGGCCGCGGCAGCGGCCCTCGGCGTGGTGACGTTCTCCCCGAGATAGGTGACCGCCGTCTGGAGTCCCTGCGCCTCGAGGCGTTCCAGCACGTCGAGAGCTTGGGCCGGGGTCTCGCCGGCGACGAAGCGCCGGACCACCCGACGCGATAGCGAGAGCCGCTCGAGGCCTCGGCCGATCGCAGGCTTCGTGGACAGGCGGAGCAGAGCTTCACGGAGCACGATGGTGACCCCTGGATCCGCAGAGTGCCGAGCTCGATGCGCGTCTCGAGCGCGTCCAGGCGCAGTCTAGCAAAGCACCCAGGACGCGGCAAGGTTGACGCGTGCTTGTTCGCCGCGAGAGGCGCGCGCGCGCCGCCTCTACGCGCGCGGCGGCGAAGGAGACGGACGCCATCCGACCGCATCGAGGAGGATGCCCTCGCGCAGCCCGGCGTCCGAGACCGTCGCCGCTGGGAGGCCGAGGCCGGCGAGGGCCGCGGCGAGCACGACCGCGCCCGGCACGATGACATCGGCGCGGCCGGGCTCGAGCCCCGGGGTCCGGGCGCGCTCGGCGAGCGGGAGCGCGGCGAGCCGCTCGGTGAGCCGCGCGATGGCGACCGCGCTGAGGCGGTGCCCGTGCACGCGTCCCGGGTCGTATGCCGGGAGACCGAGGTCGAGCACGGCCAGCGTCGTGGGCGTTCCCGCGGTCGCGACGAGCGTCGTCGGCCGGCGCGGCCGGATCCGATCCCAGGCCTCGTCACGGAAGCGGGCGTCCACGTACGCCCGGCACGCCTCCAGCTCGACGGGCGCGACCGGATCGCGCAGGAAGAAGCGCTCGACGAGCTGGACGACCCCGAGCGCGAGACTCACCGCCGTCAGCACGCGCGCGCCCTCGGCGACCAGCACCTCGGTGCTGCCACCGCCGATGTCGAGGAGCGCGAACGTGCCGGCGACGGCGCCAAGGCCCCACGAGGCGCCGAGGAGGGTCAGACCTGCCTCCTCCTCGCCGCTCACGACGCGGGGGTGGACCCCGGGCTCCGCTCGGAGCCGGGCGAGGAACTCGCGGCCGTCCCGGGCCTGGCGAACGGCGGCGGTCGCGACCAGGAGCACCTCGGCGGCCCCCAGGCCGAGGGCGCGGTCCCGGAACCGACGGACCGCGGCCAGCGTCCGGTCCGCGGCGGCCGGGGCGAGGGTGCCACGCTCCGTCAGGCCCTCGCCGAGGCGCGTGACCGTCTGGTCGACCCACACCGGGACGAGCCCGATCGCCGGATCCATCTCGGCGACCAGGATGCGGACCGTGTTCGTCCCGAGGTCGATCGCGGCGAGGGGCCGCCTCACCTCCGTCGGGCCGAAGCGCGCTCGAGCAGCGAGGCGACGGTGGCCCGGAGCGTGTCGAGGCCGACGGGCTTCTCGACGACCGCGTCGATGCCGTGCGTCTCGAGGGTTTCCGGGGCCACCCGTCCGGGCCAGCCCGTGACCAGGATCACCGGGGTGCCGGGCTGCGCTCGCTTCACCGTCCGGGCGACCTCGAGACCGGAGCCGCCGGGCAGCACGAGATCCGTCACGACGAGGTCCACCGGCTCCCGGCCGAGCAGCGCGACGGCGTCACCGACGTCGCTCGCGGCGCGCACCACGTGGCCGTCGCGCGCGAGCCCCTGGACGACGGTCTCCCGCACCGCCTGGTCGTCGTCGACCACGAGAATCCGGCGCGGGGCCGGAGGGCTGGGCTCGGGGCGACCCGGGCCCAGCCGGGCTCCCGCGGCGGTCGGCAGGCGAAGGCGGACCGTCGTCCCCTGCCCCGGAACGCTCTCGATCTCGAGCTCGCCTCGATGGCGAGAGGCCATGGTCCGGACCACCGCCAGCCCGACGCCGAGACGTCCTGGCCCCTTCGTCGTGAAGAACGGCTCGTCCGCCCGTGTGCGCGTCGCCTCGTCCATGCCCCGTCCTCGGTCCGCGACGGACAGCTCGACGTGCGTCGCGCCGTTCCAGCGGAGGGAGACGGCGACCGGGCCCGCATCGTTCCCCGCTTCGCGCGCGTTCTGCAGCAGGTGGTGCAAGGCCTGCCGGAGCTCTTCGGGGTGTACGCGAACCGGGGGCACCGGGTCGAGATCCAGCGTGACCGACGGCACTCCGCCTTCGCTGGCCCAGAGCCGCTCGGTCGCACGGACCGAGTCACGCACCGCCGCGCCGATGTCGACCGGGGCTGCCGAGTGTGCGCCGGCGCGCGGCGCGAAGCCGAGGACTCGCCGCACGCCTTCCGCCACCCGCCAGGCGGCCTCCTCGGCGTGGGCGAGGTCTCGTGCGGCCGCGGAGTCCCCGACTTGGTCCCGGACCGCCGCCAGCCGACCAAGGACGACGGCCAGCAGGCTCGCCATGTCGCCGAGCGGGGCGGCGTCGGTGTCGGGCGCGTCGGCTCGCGGCGGCAAGTCGGTGGACGCATCGGCGATGGTGCGAAGCGACTCGGCGTGCAGGCGCGCGTTCCTGAGGGCGAGGGAGGCGGCATGCTCGAAGGGCGGAGACAGGGCGGTTCCGCAGGGTGCCGAGCTGCCGATCGCGAGGAGCGCGACCAGCCAGTCGTCCGCCATCAGCGGCAGGACGGCCCGCGGCGTGGTACCGAGACAGCGGGCGAGCGCTGGGTCACTCTGGGCCGCCTCGGTGGGAACGAAGGGCCGCCGCGCCGCCACGACGGCGTCGAGCGTCGGCGTGGGGCCGGGTGCCGTGGCGTCAACCGGCAGACCCGCCCCTCCCGCCAGGACGAAACCGTCGCCGTCCGGCAGGAGGACTGCAACCGCCTCGGCTCCGAGGCGCGACGCCGCCTCCGTGGCCACCGCCGCCGCGGCTCGGGCCGGATCGAGGCTCGCGAAGAGCCCGGATGGAATCGCCTGCTCCGGCGTCGTCTCGGATCCGGATCGGAGGGCCTCGCCGAGGCGATCAGCCGCCACGATCAGAGTGCCGATCGTGTCGGGCTCGAATGGGACCGGCCGCCGCCGTCCCACGAGGAACGCTCCCACCGGCAGGCCGGTGGAAGCGTGAATCGGGATCGCCAGCGCGGCGCCGAGACCGTGGTGGTCGAGCAGGGCGTCGGGAGCTCCCAGGCCGGGCCCCGCCTGCACCACCTCGTCGGCGTGGATGGCGCGACCCGCGATGCCCTCGTCCGCGCGGGGCTCGAGCGGGAGGCGAAAGCCTCGCTGAGCGAGCACGGTCAGCGTGCTCTCGCCGGACGGCCGGAGGATCGCCGCACAGTCGGCGCGAGCGTGCGTGAGCGCGCGGTCGATCGCGAGGAGGCAGGCCTCGGATTGACTCGTGCCGCGGCCGATGGCCAGGAGGCTCTGAAGTCCGGCGAGGCGGGCTCGGGTGGGCTCGTCGAGAAGGGCGCCAGCCGGTGCGGTCGCTGCCGCGACCCCGACGGCGTCCGCCAGCGCATCGAGGCGCCGAGTGATGCCGGCGAGGGCTCTCCGGATCTCGCCGAGCGACCCGTCCTCGGCGCTCACGGTCGGGAGTATAGGAACCGTCCGGGGCGCGGTCAACGGGCCGTCAGGGGCCCCTTCCTCGGAGGCGGTCTTCAGGGGTCCCCGGGCTGGGCTGGGCGTCGTCAGCGGGCGGGTGGCGAGGCAGGCCCGCTCGCCGGAGGCTGGGTTACGAGGATCGCACGCGTCGACTGAGGAGCCGACGGAACGGGCGGCGCCGTCCCCGTCTCACCGGGGAGCCCGGATGGGACGGCGCCGCCCGAACAGGAGGCGGAGCTACTTCTTCAGCGTCCGGATGTAGTGGACGAGCTGGCCGCGCTCGGTCTCGGAGAGAGCTGCCCAGGGGGGCATCGCCCCGCGACCGGTCGTGATCTTCCAGAGGAGGCAGCCGTCGGTCTGCTGCTGCACCTTCGCCGAGGTCCAGTCCGCGGGCTTCGGGTTCAGGGCGGCCGCGCCGGGTCCGTCACCCTTTCCCGAGTCGCCGTGGCACGCCGTGCACGCCTTGTCGACGGTGAGCTTCTTGCCGGCCGCAACGGCCGCGTCGCTCTTCGCCACGGAGTTCTTCTTCCCGTTCTCGGCGGCCGGGCAGGTCCATGCGGCCTGCGCCCACACCGGAGCGGTGACGGACGGTACGGCTAGCAGGGCGGCGATCGCCACCGTCCCGCCGAGAATCAGACGACGTGCCATTGGAAGCCTCCTCTTTGGGGCCGGATCGGGGGAGGTGACGGAATTCACAAGCATCGACATTGGTGTAACACCGAAGGAGCGCGGGGGTCAAGCGTCGCCGTCGCCCTCGGCCCTTCCGGTGGCAGCGGTGGCGTCCGCCCAGGGCGCGAGCAGCACGAGCAGCCCGGCGAGAAGACCGTAGCCGCCCGCCAGAAGACCGGGCCAGGCCGACTCGCTCCCCCCCGGCCAGAAGAGTCCGCCCGAGCCGAGGGGCGAGTGGATCATCCCGCAGAGGCTTCCCAGGCTCGCCACGGAGAGAAACGCGGCCGCCGCCAGGAGCCGGCGGTCGATGATCATCGCGGCCGCCGCCGCCCAGAGCAGCGCCGACAGGATGAAGCCGTTGCCGAGGAGCCGCAGCGCCAGGACGGTGTGGGCCGCCTCGCCGCGTATCGCGGCCGGGCCGAGTCCCACGCTGCCCAGGATGCCGCTCAGCTCGATCATGACGAGCGCCGCGGTCGTCGGCACGAACGCGAGCGCCACGGCGGGGGCGTGGCGCGCGGGCGTGGCGAGAAAGGCCTGGGCGGTGATCTCGAGGCCGACGAAGATGAGGATCGGGGCCACCGCGGCTTCCGGCACGAGGCCGACGAGGATCGAGACGACGCCCCCCATCGCCCCGAGCCCGATCACGAGCCCCGTTGCCAGCGTATACCCTGCCCGCGCGCCCATCGCCTTGTACGCGGGATGGCCCACGTACGGGGTGTTCTGGACCACCCCGCCGGCCACGCCCGCGAGGATCGTGGCCAGGGCCTCGGTCAGCAGGATGTCCCGCGTCCGGTAGCGATCCCCGGCGGCAATGGCGCTCTCGGTGTTGTCGATGCCGCCGATGACGGTCGCGAGCGCGAACGGCAGCGCGACCGACAGCGCGCCCCACGTCTCCCCGAGCGCGTCGAGCCAGGCGAGCGTCGGCCAGGGTACCGCGAGCCGCCACTCCCCGGGCGCCATCAGCACGTGGCCGCTCGGGGCGATTCCGGCCCAGCGCTCCACCGCGTAGACCGCGCTCCCCACGACGACGGCGGCCAGGGCGCCGGGCACCCGGCTCGGCAGCGCGATCCGCCCGACGAGGGCGACGAGGATCAGTCCGAGCGAGAGGAATCCCACCAGCGGGTCCGTGATGACCTTGAGCATGGGCAGAAAGGCGATCAGGAGCACCGAGACGCCCGCGATCGAGCCGAGGAGCCCTGCGCGCGGCACGATACGTCGCACCCACTCGCCGGCGAACGCCAGGGCGAGCTTGGCGACGCCCATGGCCACGGTGACGCCCATGCCCACCTTCCAGGCGAGCACCGGGTCCCGCGTCGCGAGCATCGTCGGTCCCAGGACCCCGAACGTGACGCCGAACAGGGACGGCGTGTCGATCCCGAAGGGCATGGCGGTCACGTCCGCTCGCCCGGTCTCGCGGGCCAGCCGCCGGGCCAGCCACGTGTAGCAGAGATCTCCCGCCAGCACCCCGAGCGCCGTTCCGGGAACGATCCGGTAGAGCACGAGATCCGCGGGAAAGCCGAAGACGCCGACCAGGAGGCCGGCGAGCACCACCAGGTTCGTGAGGTTGTCGACGGCGAGGCCGAAGAACGCGTTCACGTCCCCGGCGGCGTACCAGCGGTCCGGGGTCGCGCGGCCCTGGTCCCGAGTCGTCACGGAATCCCCGCCCCCGTTCCCGTCCCGCTCCGTCTGGAGCTCCGGTCCGGCGGCCCGGCGCTGCGACCGGTTGTTCCGGCCGTCAGCCAGCGGCGCGAGCGGCGGCGAGGAGCTCCCGGGCGGAGGCCCGGACGCGCTCGCCGAGCGCCGCGCACCACGCGAAGCGCGATCCGCCCCTCGGCAACCTCGCGGAAGTCGAGCTCGATCGGGGGCGACCCCGGCGGCGGGGCGGAACGTCCGTCGAGGGTGAGGCGTATCCCGAAGGAACGGCCCTCGCGGGCTCCGCCGGACTCGAGGAGCGACTCGATGCGAGGGCTCTCGCGCTTGGCGTGCGAGCGGACGAAGCCCGCGAGCCAGGTGCCGGTCTCGTGGTAGTCGGCGGGGATACTCGGATTCATGCGCGACGCAACCGTGACCCGCCCGCGGCCGCCACGCGCCCCGGTCCTGACCAGGGGCGTGACGGTCGCGGGCGGTCGCTCAGGGAGCGGGGCTCAGCACTCGTTGAAGCCGCACCCGTAGCACTTCTTGCAGCCTTCCTCGTAGACGAAGGTCGCCTGTCCGCACTCCGGGCAGATGTCCCCCGCCACGAGCTTCGCTGCGGGCGCAGCCGGTTGTTCGGTCTCCTCCACCTTCGCCTGGCCGAGGTGCTCGGCCAGGACGCGCGCGATGCCGTCCGGCAGCGAGAGCACTCGCTGCGGCCCGAACCCGAGGGGCCGCCCGCCACCGATCCCCGAGAGCTGCGCGACGACTTCCTCGAGGCGACGCTTGGTCGACAAGGGGGACGGCATGCGAAGGGCCAGGGAGATCAAACGCCCCATGGCCTCGGCCACCGCCATCGTGTCGGACCCGGCCTTGCCCACGGAGACGAAGACCTCGAAGGGCTCCCCGTCGCCGTGCTCGTTGACGACGGTGTAGGCCGTGCCGAGCGGCGTCTCGACGCGGTACGTCCGGCCCGTGAGGCTCCGCGGGCGGGGCTTGACGACCGCCGGCGGCGGGGCCGCCGCGGCCTCGCCGCGCCTGTCGGCGCGGCCCGTCTTGGTGCCGATCGCTGAGCACCCCCTCCTTGCAGCCGTCCCGGAACACGGTGATGCCGAGGCATCCCAGCTCCCAGGCGAGGAGGTAGGCCCGGGAGACGTCGTCGAGCGTCGCCGAGTTGGGCAGGTTGATGGTCTTGGACACCCCGTTGTCCGTGTACTTCTGGAAGGCGCCCTGGTGCCGCACGTGCCACTCGAAGGGCACCTCGTGCGCCGTCACGAAGACTCGCTGGACGTCTTCCGGCACGCCCGCCAGCCCGTGCACGACGCCGCGCTTGGCGATCTCCTCCATCAGCGCGTCCGAGTAGAAGCCGCGCTCCCGGGCCACCTCGGCGAAGATCGGGTTCGTGAAGGGCAGGACGCGGTCGCCCACCTTGTGGGTGAACGCGATCGCGAAGGCCGGCTCCACGCCGGAGGAGCATCCCGCGATCATCGAGATCGTCCCCGTGGGGGCGATGGTCGTGACCGTCGAGTTCCGGAGCGGCCGCCCGTGCTTGTAGATGGACCGCGGCCAGTTGGGGAACGGCCCGCGCTCCTCGGCGAGCTTCGCCGACTGGTCGTGCGCCTTCTCGTTGATGAACGCCATGAGCCGGTCCCCGAGGTCCAGGGCTGGCTGGCTGTCGTACGGGATCCCCATCCGGAAGAGGAGATCCGCCCACCCCATGACGCCGAGGCCGATCCGGCGGTTGGCCTTGACGGTCTCGTCGATCTCGGGCAGGGGGTACGGGTTGACCTCGATGACGTCGTCGAGGAATCGCACCGACAGCCGCACCACGCGCTCGAGCTCGGTCCAGTCGACCGCCCACTCCCCGTCGGCCTGCCGTCGCGCGAACATGGCGACGTTGATGGAACCGAGGTTGCACGCCTCGTTCGGCAGGAGCGGCTGCTCCCCGCAGGGATTCGTGGCCTCGATCAGCCCGATCTCGGGCGTCGGGTTCGCCGGGCTCGCGTTGATCCGGTCGAGGAAGACCATGCCGGGATCGCCGGTCTGCCACGCGGCACGCACGATCCGATCGAACACGTCGCGGGCCGGCAGCCGGCTGACCACCTCACCGTTGTGCGGGGCGATCAGCTCGTACTCCTCACCCTTCTGGATGGCATCCATGAACCGGTCGGTCGCTGCGACCGAGATGTTGAAGTTGACGATGCCGCCGTCGAGCTTGCACTCGATGAATTCGAGGACGTCGGGGTGGTCGATCCGGAGAATGCCCATGTTGGCGCCCCGCCGGGTGCCTCCCTGCTTCACCGCCTCCGTCGCCCCATTGAAGACCCGCAGGAAGGACACGGGACCTGAGGCCTTGCCGCCGGTGGAGGTCACGACCGCGTCCTTCTGGCGGAGACGCGAGAAGGCGAAGCCCGTTCCACCCCCCGACTTGTGGATGATGGCGGCGGACTTCACGGCGTCGAAGATCTCCTCCATGGAGTCGCCGACCGGGAGGACGTAGCACGCCGAGTACTGGAGCTGGTTCCCCTTGCCGGCGTTCATGAGGGTCGGGGAGTTCGGCAGGAACTTCGAGTCCACCATGAGGTCGAAGAAGGCGCACGCGATCTCGTGGACGACCGCCGGGCTCTTGCCCCAGCGCTCCTCCCCCTGGGCGATGGCGACGGCCACCCGCCAGCACATCTCCTCGGGGGTCTCCTGGGCCCGGTCCCCCTCGCGCGTGAGATAGCGCTCCCGCAGAACCCGGAGCGCCTGCTCCGTCCACTTGCCGACTCGGGGGGGGCGCGTCGCCGTGATCGCCATGCCAAACCTCCTTGACTCTAGGTCCCTACACTCGCCATCCGAACGGCCACTACCTGATCACACCGATCCAGGAGCATACCGTATCTTGTGGGCGGGCGAATCCTGGCATACGAGATTTGGGGCTGTCAACAAAAAATCGGGTGCCCCATCGAGAAATTCTTCACAAGGCATCACCTCGGTCGTCGTCTCCGCTCGCGTCCGCTCACGGTCGACCGGCGAGCGGGCGCTTCCTTGACACCGCCCCCCCGCCGAGACTAAAGTTCGACGGACTGACCGGTCAGTTCTATCCTACCGTCACGGTCCCACCGAGGACGGTTCACGCCGGGAGCGCGGAAACAACGCCATGAAGGGCTCGACCAAGACGCCGCGGCAGGCGGCCAAGCGTGAGCAGATCGTGGAGGCGGCGTCGCGCGTCTTTGCCGCCCGCCCCTACCACGTGGTCTGCATGGACGACGTCGCGGAAGCCGCGCGGGTCGGCAAGGGCACGCTCTACCGCTACTTCCCGTCCAAGGAGGATCTCTACCTGGGCGTCGTCGCCGAGGCGTTCGACCTCCTCATCCGGCAGCTCGAGCGCGTCGAGGCGGAGGATCTCCCGGCGGCGGTCGCGCTCGCGCGGATGATCGAGGCGATCGTGGAGACCTTCGCCCGCCACCTCCCCTTCTTCCGCCTGATGCAGCAGGGGGAGGCGCGGCTGTTCCTCCGCAAGAAGCAGGTCGTGCGCGCGCGGCGTGACCGCATCGCCGACGGCCTCGCCCGGCTCCTCGAGCGCGGGGCCCAGACGGGGGTCTTCCGGAAGGTGGACCTCGACCTCGGGCCCTCGATGCTGATCGGCCTCGTGTGGGGCACGACGCTCAATCACGCGGACGACACCCCGGCGGAGGTCCTCGCCCAGCGGGTGGCGGACCTGTGCCTCCACGGGATCCTCCAGTCCTCCCCGGAGACGCTCTGATGGCCTTCGTCCGCCGCTACCGAGTCTCCCTGGTCCTCCTCGTGCTGCTGGGCATCGTGGCGGCGCTGGTCATCGGCCGACTCCGGGACCAGCAGGCCCGGGCCGTGCCGCGCACGAACCGCGAGATCCAGGTGGGCGTCGTCAAGCCGGAGCGTCGCTCGCTGGACGTGACGCTGTCCTTCACGGGGGACGTCCTCCCGAGCCGGCAGACCCCGATCTTCGCGAAGACGTCCGGGTACATCCGGGCGATCCACGTCGAGCGTGGACAGTTCGTGAAGGCCGGCGCGCTCCTCGTCGAGATCGAGCCCACCGAGATGGAGAACGCGCTCGATCAGTCGCGGGCCGCCCTGGCGAGCGCCGAGGCAAGCCTGCAGGTGGCGCGCTCGAATCTCGAGTCGACCAAGGCGAACCTGCTGAACCAGCAGGCCCTCCTGGCGAGGGCCCAGGCGGTGCTGACGAACGACCAGCGACAGGCCGAGCGGCTGGCGGAGCTCTTCGCCAAGGGGCTCGTCGCCGCCCAGGACCGGGACAACGCCCGCACGGCCTACCAGGCGTCCCAGGCCGCCGTGAGCGCCCAGCAGGCCCAGGTCGAGGTCGCGCGGGTCCAGATCGCCACGACCGACAGCCAGGTGCGCCTGGCCGAGACCCAGGTCGAGCAGCAGCGGTCGGCCCAGCGGATGGCGCAGATGCGCGTCGACGACACGCGGATCGTCGCCCCGTTCAGCGGCTTCATCTCCCAGCGCAATCTCGAGGTCGGCGCGGCGGTGAGCAACCAGGCGGCGGCGACGAGCAACGCGTCGATCGGCATCCTGATGCTGCAGGAGATCAACCCGGTCAAGGTCCAGCTGGAGGTGCCGGAGCGGGACGTGGCCCGCGTCGGGGTCGGCAACGTCGTCCGGCTGACGAGTGACGCGTATCCCGGCCGGCAGTTCTCGGGCAAGGTGGCGCGCGTCGTCCACGCGCTCGACCCTCGTACCCGGACGATGGGCCTGGAGGTCGACATCCCCAACCCGGAGGACCTGCTGAAGCCCGGCATGTACGCGCGGGTCGAGTTGCTCCTCGAGGTCCGCAAGGACGCCCTGCTGGTGCCGCTCGAGGCGCTCACGGGCGGCGAGGGCCGGCCGACCGTGCTGATCGTGCGGGACGGCAAGGTCGCCCTGACGCCGGTGGAGCTCGGTCCGACGGACGGCCCCGTCGTCCAGGTCACCAAGGGTCTGGGGCCGGACACGGAGGTCATCCTGCAGGGCAAGGACCTCGTGCGCGAGGGCATGACCGTTCGGGCCGTGCCCGCCAAGTCCTACTGAGGCCGGAGCCGGCACATGTGGCTGACGCTCGTCGCCGTCCGTAACGCCATCGCGGTCCTGATGGCGGCGCTCGCCATCGTGGTCCTGGGCGGGACGTCGCTGAAGCGGCTGTCCATCGATCTGTTCCCGAACATCAACCAGCCGGTGATCACGGTCGGGACCGTCTACACGGGCGCGAACGTCCAGGACATCGAGAAGACGGTCACCTACCCGATCGAGAAGGTGGTGAGCGCCGTTCCCGGCGTCCACCACGTCGAGTCGCGCAGCCGGCAGGGCATCTCCGTCGTCCAGGTCTGGTTCAACTACGACGCGGACCTCAACGCCGGCCAGAACGACATCATCCAGCGCATCCAGCAGATCAGCAACACCCTGCCCTCGGGGATCAAGCAGCCGTTCATCATCCGGGCCGACCTCTCCAACATCCCCGTCTGCCTCCTGACCGTCTCCGGGGGCGGCTTCGACGAGCGGCAGCTCTACGACATCGCCTACAACACGATCGAGCCGCAGATCGAGCGGATCAACGGCGTCGCGGCCGCAAACGTGGACGGCGGCAAGATCCGGCAGATCGCGGTCAACCTCAACCGCGACCTCCTGTACGCGAAGGGCATCTCGGTCCTGGACGTCGTCCGCTCCGTCAACGACTCGAACTTCCTCATGCCGTCGGGCGACATCAAGATCGGCACCATCGACTACAACATGTTCACGAACAACCAGTTCCAGCTCGTCAAGCCCATGGAGGACATCATCGTCCGCAAGGTGGGCGACGTGCCCGTCCGGGTCCGGGACCTCGGCTACGTCCAGGACTCGTCCGAGCAGCAGACGAGCGTCGTCCGGGTCGACGGTGCGCGAGCGGTCTACCTGCGCGTCAACAAGCAGCCCTCCGCGAACACGATCGAGGTCGTGGACGGCGTCCGGTCCCTCCTGTCGAAGCTCGACCGCGTGCCGCCGGGCGTGAAGGTCGGACTGATCTTCGACCAGTCGACCTACATCCGGCAGTCGATCGAGAGCCTCTGGCACGAATCGGTCCAGGGCGCCGCGCTGGCGTTCCTGGTGATTCTCATCTTCCTCCGGAGCGTCCTGTCGACGGTGATCATCTCCATCGCGATTCCGCTCTCGATCATGTGCACCCTGATCGCCATGTACTTCCTGGGGCAGACGCTGAACATCTTCACGCTCGGGGGGCTGGCCCTCGCCGTCGGACGCCTGGTCGACGACTCGATCGTCGAGCTGGAGAACATCAACCGCCACCTCGCCATGCCCGGCAAGGACCGCCGCACGGCCGTCCTCGACGCGGCGCGCGAGGTCGCGATGCCCATCTTCGTCTCGACCATCACGACGATCGTCGTCTTCCTGCCGACGGTCTTCCTGGAGGGCCAGGCGAAGCTGCTCTTCATCCCGCTGACGTTCACGATCTCGTTCTCGCTCTTCGCCTCGTTCCTGGTCTCGCGGACGGTCACTCCCCTGTTGTGCCTTCGCCTGCTCAAGCCCAAGCCGATTCGCGATCACGGGCAGTCCGGACTGCGTGACCGGTTCATGGCCTGGACCCAGGCGTTCTTCGACGGGCTCGACAGCGCGTACCAGGACACCCTCCACTGGGCCCTCGGCCACCGCAAGATCGTGGTGCTGGGCGTGCTCGGGGTCTTCCTGGCGAGCCTCACGCTGGTGCCCCTGATCGGCTCGGAGTTCTTCCCGGCCTCGGACGAGAGCCAGTTCCGCATCACGCTGCGCGGCCCGCTCGGCACCCGCGTCGAGGAGACGGAGAAGGTGGTCGCCCGGATCGAGGACCTGGTCCGGAAGAACCTCCAGCCCGGCGAGCTGAAGTCCATCGTGTCGAGCGTGGGAATTCCTGGCGGGCGCTCCGCGCTGTTCACCGGGAACACCGGGCCCCACGCGGCGCAGGTGCAGGTCTACCTGGACACCCCGGACCGGCGCAAGCGCAGTGACGTCCAGATCGTGAACGCGATCCGGCCGCGCTTCGTCGGGGAGTTCCCGGGATCGCTCACCTACTTCAACCTCGGCGGCATCATCAGCCGGGTGCTGAACCGGGGCTCGCAGAACCCGCTCGAGGTCGAGGTGCTGGGCTACGACCTCGACGATGCGCCGGGAGTGGCCCGCGAGGTGGCCCGGGTCATGCGCGACACACCGGGTGTCGCCGACGTTCAGGTGAGCCGGGAGGGCAACTACCCGCAGTTCAGCGTCGTGGTGGATCGCGAGAAGGCCGCGACCGCGGGGCTGAGCCAGCGCGACGTCGCGCAGGCGGCGCTCTTCTCCCTGAACTCGAACGTGAGCGTCAATCCCTCGATCTTCACGGATCCGCGCAGCGGGAACCAGTACAACATCGTGGTGCAGCTCGACGAGCCCTTCCGCGTGCGGCCCGAGGATCTCGGGAAGATCTTCGTCACCGCTCCCGCCGGCCGCCCGATCGTGCTCTCCACCATCGCCGACATCCGGCGGAGCGTCGCTCCGGTCGAGATCGAGCGGAAGTACCAGCAGCGGCTGATTCGCGTGTCCGCGAACCCGGCCGGGCGCGATCTCGGGGCGATCTCCGACGACATCGAGCAGCGTCTCGGAACCATCCAGATGCCGTCCGGCTTCATGGTCCAGATGGGTGGCCAGACCGCGCAGCAGCGCGAGGCGTTCTCCAGCCTGGCGTTCATGATTATCCTGGCGCTGATGCTCGTCTATATGGTCATGGCGTCCCAGTTCCGCTCGCTCAAGGACCCCTTCATCATCATGTTCTCGGTGCCGATGGGTCTCATCGGCGTCATCCTCGCCCTGTTCCTGACCCGGACCACCCTCTCGACCACCTCCTTCATGGGCGTCATCATGATGGTGGGGATCGTGGTCTCGAACGGGGTGCTCCTGGTGGAATACACGAACGAGCTGAGACGCCGCGGCATGCCGCTCGCGCGAGGCGGTCGTGCGGGCCGGCAGGACGCGGCTTCGCCCGATCCTGATGACCAGCCTGGCCACGGTGTTCGGTCTGATGCCGATGGCGCTGGGCTGGCTGGTCGGGGGCGAGGCGAACGCGCCCCTGGCCCGGGCCGTCATCGGGGGTCTCATGGTCTCGACCGGGCTCACGCTGGTCCTGATCCCCACGCTCTACACGATGCTCGAGGAGCGCTTCCCGAGACATCTCGCGCTCGAAGAGGAGGGCGCGGCCTGAGCCTCCGGCCAGGCCTCGGCGCGCCCCGGGCTGTGCACCTCGACAAGGGAGAGTCCGAACCGATGCGCACCAGATCCTCCCGCGCCGCGCCGGGCCTCGGCCTCGCGCTGGCGCTTGGCCTGATCGCCACCGTGCCTGCGTGGGCCCAGACGTCGACGCCCCCTGCGCCCGCCGCCCCGACTCCCGGCCACGCCGCCTCGCGCGGGGTCGGCGACCGCGCCGCTCCGGCTCACGCTCTCGGAGGCGACCGCCCTGGCGCTTCGCCAGCAGCCCACCATCCGCTCCGCCCAGGGGTCTCTCACGGCGGCGCAGGCCCGGGTCCCCCAGGCCAAGTCGTTCTACTTCCCGCGCTTCGACCTCCAGACCGGGATCCAGACCAGCGAGTTCAGGAGCGCCACGACGAACAACCGGCAGCGGAGCGAGAGCACCTTCGCCACCATCGTGGGGCGCCAGCTCATCTACGACTTCGGGAAGACGGCGGCGCTCGTGGACGAGGCGCAGGCGGGGAGCCGGGTCGCGTCGGGCGAGCTCGAGCGGGTGCGCGACCTGGTGGTCCAGAACGTGCGCCAGTCGTACTTCAACCTCCTCCAGGCCCGGCGGCTCGTCCGGGTGGCGGACGCCGCGCTGGCCCGCTCCGAGCTGAACCTCCGGAGCGCCCGGGGCTTCTTCGACGTCGGCACCAAGCCGAAGTCCGACGTGACCAAGGCCGAGGTCGAGGTGGCGAACGCGCGTGTCGACGTGATCCGTGCCCGCAACCTCGTCCGGTTCACGGAGACCAGCCTGGCCAACGCCCTCGGTCTCGAGGCGACGGTACCCATCGAGATCGACGACATCCTGACCTACGAGCCCGTGACGCTGGACTCGGCGCAGCTCCTGGCGGAGGCCCTCGGCAACCGGCCGGAGCTCCGGCAGTCCCAGTCGCGGCTGGACGCGGCCCGCGCCCAGCTCGCCGGCGCCCGCGCGCGATACCTCCCCGATCTCACGGTCAACGGGAGCGCGGGCATGTCCAGCGACGACGCGGTGGTTTCCACGGACGGGGTCTCCAGCGTGGCCTTCGCCGACACCTGGTCGATCACCGGACAGCTGACGTGGAACCTGTTCGAGGGCTTCTTCACGCAGAACCGGGTGAAGGAGACCCAGGCCCTGGTCGAGACCGCCCGGGCGAACTACGACAGCGTGGAGCTCCAGGTCCGGCTGGAGGTGGAGCAGGCCTACATCGCGGTGGTCGAGGCCGGCGAGCGGTTCGGGGCCACGGAGAAGGCGGTCGAGTCCGCGCAGGAGAACCTCCGGCTGGCCCAGGGCCGCTACGACGCCGGGGTGGGGACCATCCTGGAGCTGACCGAGGCCCAGCTGTCGCTGACGAACGCCGAGGCGGACAGCGTCCGGGCCGTCACCGACTACCGAGTCGGACTCGCGGTCCTCGACCGGGTCGTCGGCCGCCCGTAGGGCCCCGTCTGGGGCGGCGGCGAACACCCCCCTGCCCGCTCGCGTCCAAGATGCTATGACGAGGGCGTCGGGTGCGACAATGAGGTGGATGGGGCGGCGGGGCCTTCTCGTGCTGGTCGTCGTTGTGCTCCTGGCGGCCCTCGCCACGGCCGGGTACGTCTTCTCGACGAGCCGCACGCCGGCGACCCGCTTCCGGACGGTGACGGTGGATCGCGGCACGATCATCGCCACCGTCTCGGCGACCGGCGCCCTGGCGGCCGTGACCACGGTCCAGGTGGGGAGCCAGGTGTCTGGCCAGATCCGCGAGGTCCTGGTCGACTTCAACTCCCCCGTCCGCCGGAATCAGCTGATCGCCCGGATCGACCCGGACGTCTTCCAGGCCAAGCTGAACGCCGCCACCGCGGACCTCGAGAGCGCCCAGGCGCAGGTGCTCAACCAGCGCGCCAACGTCGAGAAGGTGCGCGCGGACGTGGAGAACACCCGGGCCGCGGCCGCGACGGCGGAGGCCAACGTCGAGCGCATGCGGGCCGACGTCGAGAACGCCCGGGCGGTCATCGCCACGGCCCAGGCCAACGTGACCCGGGACGCCGCGACCACGCAGCAACGCGCGCCTGGAGCTGGACCGCCGGATGGACCTCGCCCGCCAGGAGCTCATCTCGAAGAGCGAGCGCGACCAGGCCCAGACGGCCTTCGACACCGCCCAGGCGCAGCTCGAGGCGACCCGGGCCCAGGAGCGCGCCGGTCAGGCGTCGCTCCGCTCGTCCCAGGCGCAGCTCGTGGCGGGCGAGTCCCAGGTGCGCGCCGCCAAGGCCCAGATAGCCTCGGCGCAGGCCACGCTCCAGGTCGCGGAGGCCCAGCTCAAGGCGGCGGACGCCACCGTCCGCCAGAAGCAGGCCGCGGTCGAGCAGACGCGGCTCGACCTCGTCCACACCGAGATCCGGGCGCCGGTCGACGGCGTGGTGGTGTCGCGGACCATCGACCCCGGCCAGACGGTCGCGGCGAGCCTCCAGGCGCCGACGCTGTTCACGATCGCCCAGGACCTCACCCGGATGCAGGTCGAGGCGGCGGTGGACGAGGCGGACGTCGGGCGTCTGCGCGAGGGCATGAGCGCGGTGTTCACGGTCGACGCCTTCCCGGGCCGGACGTTCCGCGGCGAGATCTCCCAGATCCGCAAGGCCGCCCAGGTCGTGCAGAACGTGGTCAGCTACACCACGGTCATCACCGTTCCCAACCCCGATCGCACGCTCCTTCCCGGCATGACGGCGAACGTGCGTGTTCAGGTCGACCGGCGTGAGGACACGCTCCGGGTGGCCAACGCGGCGCTCCGGTTCCGGCCGCCCGCGGACAGCGGATCCGAGCCGGCCGCCGCGCCGCGCGCTCGCACCGGCGCCGACGATTCCGGCGGGCGGGGGCAGGCCGGGGGGGCGGGCGCTCCGGCCGGCGGCGGGTCTGGCGGCGGCGGGCTCCGCGAGATGCGGGCCACGCTCGTGCGGGACCTCGCCCTCACGCCGGAGCAGCAGACGAAGCTCGACGCGATCTTCGAGGAGGCCCGCCAGGCGTTCGCGGCTGCGCGAGCCCAAGGGGGCGATGACAAGGCGGCCGGAGCCCAGCGTCGGCGCGCCCGGACCGAGATCCGCGAGAAGATCCGGGCGATCCTGACGCCCGACCAGCAGAAGCGATTCGACGCCTCCCTGCCCGCCCAGGACGGCGCGGCGGCGCCGGCCGCCACGGCCGCGCGCGTCTACGTCCCCGGCCCGGACGGAAAGCCCCAGGCCGTCGCCATCATGGTGGGGCTGTCGGACGGTACCTACTCGGAGGTCGTCTCCGGCGAGATCAAGGTGGGCCAGGACGTCTTCGTCGGCACGGCGTCCGGCGCCGCGGGGCGCACCTCGGCCCCGTCGGGCGGCCCGCGCCTGCGCCTGTGATGCGATGACTCCCGCGGCGGGCCCGCCTCTGATCGAGGTCCGCGACCTCGTGAAGACCTACCAGCTGGGGGAGCACCAGGTCCTCGCTCTCCGCGGCGTCAGCCTCGACATCGCGGCCGGGGAGTTCGTGGCGGTCATGGGGCCGTCCGGCTCCGGGAAATCCACCTTCATGAACCTCCTGGGCTGCCTCGACACCCCGACCGCCGGAGCCTACCGGCTCGACGGCGACGACGTGTCGAAGCTGTCGCGAGACGCCCTGGCAGCCATCCGCAACCTGAAGCTCGGCTTCGTGTTCCAGACGTTCAACCTCCTCCCGCGGATGACCGCCCTCGAGAACGTGGAGCTGCCCCTCCTCTACAGCGCCACGAGCGCCCGCGAGCGGCGCGATCGCGCTCTCGCGCGGCTTCGCGAGGTGGGGCTCGAGAGCCGCGCGTCGCACCGCCCGAGCCAGCTCTCGGGCGGGCAGCAGCAGCGCGTCGCGATCGCGCGCGCCCTCGTCAACGAGCCCCGGCTCATCCTCGCCGACGAGCCCACGGGGAACCTCGACACGCGCACGAGCGTGGAGATCATGGCGATCCTCCAGCGGATGAACCGTCGCGGGATCACGATCGTGCTGGTCACCCACGAGGACGACATCGCCAAGTTCGCGTCGCGGATCGTCGTGTTCCGGGATGGGCGCCTCCGCTCGGACACGCCGGTCGCGGCTCCCGCCGACGCCGAGGCGGTGCTGCCGACGCTCGGCGAGGAGGTCGCCGCGTGAAGGCCTGGGCAGCGGTGCGGATGGCGCTCGCCTCGCTTCGCGTCAACAAGCTCCGGACCGCCCTCACCATGCTCGGCATCGTCATCGGGGTCTCCGCCGTCATCGCGATGGTGTCGGTCGGCGCGGGCGCTCAGCAGCGGATCGCTGACCAGATCCGGTCCATGGGCTCGAACCTCGTCGTGGTCTTCCCGGGCGCCCAGACCTCGGGGGGCATCCGCTGGGGCCTCGGCAGCCAGCAGACCCTGACCGAGGAGGACGCGCGGGCGATCGCCCTCGAGGTGCCCGCGGTGGATGTCGCGGCGCCCTCGGTGCGCGGGACCGCCCAGACGGTCTTCGGCAACCTCAACTGGTCGACCGTGATCCAGGGGGTGACCCCCGACTACGTGGAGGCGCGCGAGTGGGGTATGGCGAGCGGCCGGATGCTCGGGTCCCAGGACGTGGACGGGGCGGCGAAGGTCGCCGTCCTCGGGGACACCGTCTGGCACAGCCTGTTCGGGGACAGCGATCCCGTCGGGGAGACGATCCGGATCAAGAAGGTCCCGTTCACGGTGATCGGCGTCCTCGAGCCGAAGGGCCAGTCCGCGTTCGGCCAGGACCAGGACGACCTGATCCTGATCCCGCTGTCCACGGCCAAGAAGAAGGTCCTGGGCTCCAACCGGTCCAATCCCCGCTCGGTCGGAACGATCACCGTGCGCGTGCGGTCGGCGGATCTCATGGCCGAGGGCGAGGAGCAGATCCGCGCCATCTTGCGGCAGCGCCACCGGCTGCAGGCGGGCCAGGACGACGACTTCCAGGTCCGGGTCCTCGCCGAGATGTTCGCGGCCCAGGAAGAATCGGCCCGCGTCATGACGATGCTGCTGGCGGCGATCGCTTCCGTCTCGCTCCTGGTCGGCGGCATCGGCATCATGAACATCATGCTGGTGTCGGTGACCGAGCGGACCCGCGAGATCGGGCTCCGGATGGCCGTCGGGGCGCGCGGGCGGGACATCCTCGCCCAGTTCCTGGTGGAGGCCGTGACCCTGTCGGCGGTCGGCGGGATCATGGGGGTCGGGATCGGCGTCCTGGTCTCGGCCGTCATCGCCAACCTGGCCGAGTGGTCGACGGACATCTCGGTCCAGGCGGTCGCCCTGGCGTTCGCCTTCGCCGGAGCGGTGGGCGTGTTCTTCGGCTTCTACCCCGCGCGGAAGGCGTCGCGGCTCGATCCGATCGAGGCCCTCCGCTACGAGTGAGCCCCGCCCTGGGGCTTGAGCTCGATCCGGTACCCGTCCGGGTCCTGGATGTAGAGCGAGTCACCATCCCCGAAGGCCCCGCGCCGGCGCACGACATCCCCCTCGACCGTGACGCCTCGCTGCCGGAGCCACGTCGCGAGGCGCGAGAGATCGGGGCACCGGATCGACAGGCAGACGTGGTCCATCCGGGCCGAGGGCCCGGCGGTCTCGCCGGCGGCCAGCGGGAGCAGGTCGATCAGGTGCCGCCCGGCCCGGAGCTGGACGAGGCGGGCGCCCTCGTTCACGTGGTCGAGGCGCAGCCCCAGGATGGTCGTGTAGAAGCGCTGGGAGGCCGCCTGGTCCCGCACGCGCAGGACGACGTGGTCCAGCTCCAGGATGTCGAGAGGCGGGCGCTCGGACGGGTCGGTCATGCCGCTAGAAGGACTGTTTTGACACTGGGTTAGCCGAGATTCTCTCCGAGACCACTCGAGAGGCGGAGTCGAGCCGCCCCTGCCCGCCTCGGTCGCCCGCGGACGTCCCGAGGTGGAGCGCGAGCGCGATGAGCCCTGTGAGGAAGATGGTGATGTTGACGGCCACGGCCCGCCGGTGGAGCCGCGAGAACTCGAGGGGGGCGAGGTCCCCGGCCGGCGCCGCCTGGGCGCGGAGCCGAGCCGCATGGGCCTCCGGGAGGAGCACGTGCCCCGCGTACACCGTGCCGACCAGGGTCAGCCCGAGCAACGCCACGGTGCCCCAGCGGAGCGGCGTGGGCTCCCGGAGCGCGAGCACCAGAACGAGGGCGAGCGCCATCGCGATGGTGGTGAGCCCGAAGCCGTAGTACCCGGGGAAGACCCCCTCCATGACCCGCGCCGCCACGGGCCGGTCGACCACGCGGAAGGCGGCCGGCGCCACGAGGAAGGACAGGAAGACCTGCACCCCGAGGCCCGCTCCGAGGAGGGCGGTCGCGAGACCGTGGACGACGCGCATCTCGATGCGATGATCCGGGTCGGTGTGCGTGGTTGTCAAGGCGCGCTGGCCGATGGTACCGGGCGGTCGCCGCGTTCCCACGTCCCGGGAAGGCCGCGTGTTCACGTCCGTCCCTCTCCCCTGGCACCGGTCGCGAGCGCCGAGGTACCATCGCCCTCCATGCGCCCACCCCGCTCTCCCGCGCGGTCGTCCCCGGAGCCCCGCTGGCTCGCCGCGGCTCTTCGCGCCCCCATGTCGTCCGAGGAGATCGCCGCCGTGATCCGGACGCTCCGGGGCCGGGCGCCGTCGTGGCGGCCGACGGCCGTGGCCGAGGTCGCCTCCGAGCAGCCCGATCCCTTCCGCGTTCTGATCGCCTGCCTTCTCTCGCTGCGTACGCAGGACGCGACGACCCGCGAGGCCTCCGAGCGCCTCTTCCGGGTCGCGGACACGCCGGAGGCGATGCTGCGCCTGCCCGTTGCCCGGATCGCGCGGCTGATCTTTCCCGTGGGCTTCTACCGCACGAAGGCGCGGGTGATCCGGGCGATCTGTCGGGACCTCCTCGAGCGCTTCGGCGGCCGGGTGCCCGACGATCTCGACGCGCTCCTCACCCTCAAGGGCGTCGGACGGAAGACCGCGAACCTCGTGGTCACCGTCGGGTTCGACAAGCCCGGCATCTGCGTCGACATCCACGTCCACCGCATCTCGAATCGCCTCGGGTTCGTGCGGACCAAGGCGCCGGACCAGACGGAGCTGGCGCTTCGCGCGAAGCTTCCCCGGCGCTACTGGATCGGCTACAACGACCTCCTGGTGGCCTTCGGGCAGAACGTCTGCCGGCCGCTCTCGCCCCATTGCTCCCGCTGTCCGGTGGCCCGCTGGTGTCGGCGGGTGGGTGTCGGTCGGGCCCGCTGAGCGACGCGGACCCGCGCCGATGAGGCCTCCGGCGTTTCAGGTTGTCCGCGCCGTGCTGCTGGGTCTCCTTCCCGTGGCGCTGGCGGCGGGACTCTGGCAGGTGGAGCGGGATCGTCCTCTCTGGCTCGCGCCCGGCGCATCGCCAGTCCTGCATGCCGCCCCGGGGCCGCCCCCGACCCTGCCGCGCCTCGTCCTCGCCGTCCACTATTCCTGGTACGGGACGCCCGCAGGACCGACGGGCCGCTGGCGACACTGGAATCATGCGCTCCTCGAGATGCCCCAGGCGCGGATCCGCGGCTTCCACGATCCCCGTCGCACGACCGAAGCCGGGCGGCTCGACATCGGCGCGACCCACTACCCCGCGGGCGGGCCGTACGACAGCCAGGACCCCGCCCGGATCCGCACGCAGCTGGCCTTGGCCCGCGAGGCGGGGCTGGACGGCTTCCTCGTGTCCTGGTGGGGCCGCGAGAGCGAGGAGGCGCCGGGCCTGGCCGCGCTCTTCCGCGACGCCGGCGAGGCCGGCCTGGTCCTGGCGCCCTACTACGAGACGGGCGAGCTCTGGCGCCGGGGCGCCGCGGGCGTGGCGGCGGACCTGGCGAGCCTCCTGGACCGTCACGGGCGCGAGCCTGCCTGGCTCCGCGTCGGCGGCGTCCCCGTGGTGTTCCTCTACGCGTCGCACCGGCTGCGGCCGCGGGTGTGGGACGCGGTGCGCGCCCGGCTCGCCGCGGAGGGCCGGCGGCTCTTCCTGGTCGCCGACGCGCCGAGTCCGGACTGGCTGGCCGCGCGGCCGGACTGGCTCCAGCGCTTCGACGCCCTCCACGTGTACACGCCGGTCGTGTTCCTGGCTCGGGGCCGGGACGTCGGCGTCGCGTACCGGGCTCTCGGAGACCTCGCGCGCAAGGCGGGGCGGCCGTTCATTCCCGCCGTCGCGCCCGGGTTCGACGACCGCCGGGTGCGAACGCCGGGCACCGTCGTGGATCGCGCCGATGGCATGACCTACGACCGGAGCTGGGAGGCGGCCCTCTCGGTCGATCCTCCGTGGATCCTCGTCTCGAGCTGGAACGAGTGGCACGAGGGCAGCGAGATCGAGCCGAGCGTCGAGCACGGGCGCCGGTACATCGACGTGACGCGCGCCTGGGCCGAGCGCTTCCGGAGCGCGGTCCCTGACAGGGTCGGCGGGCCGGCTGGCACCGGCACGACCGCGATTCCGCGCGCTTCCCCTCTGGGTTTCGATCCGGACCGCGAGAACGGTGCATGCGACGATTGCCCGGGCCAGACGGTTCCCCCGAAGCCGCGGATCGAGCCAGACACCGGCAGCTCCATGGTGCGCATCTCGGGAGTGAGCTCGGCGTTGCGCCAGGGCCATCCGGCGGCCTAGGACCGGGAGCTCTGCCGGTAGAAGGGATCGAGCGACCCGGGATCGAGCCACCCGTCGTAGAAGCGGCGCACGTGCGGGAACAGGGCGCGCGACAGGCGGCGACGATGCTCCTCGTCGGGAGCGAGCGGTCGCCGGAGCGTCGCCGCCAGCTCCTCGAGGACGGCGGCCTTGTCGACGCGGGTCACGCGCCCGTCCCGGAGCACGACCTCCCCGGCGACCAGCACCGTGTCGATGGCCGCCGCGCGGGCGCGGTGCACGACGGCATCGAGCACCGGCGTGCCCGCCTCGAGGTAGGGATGGGCGACGGAGCGCCAGGGCAGCAACACGAGGTCGGCCGCCCGGCCGGCCGAGAGCACCCCGAGGCGGTCGCCGAAGGGCGTGGTGGCGGCGCCGTCCTCGGTCGCCATGCGGAAGACCTGGGCGCTGGTCGGCACGTCGTCGTCCATCCCGGGGACACGGTGGAGCCGGAGCGCCAGACGCATCTCCTGGAGCATGTCGCGGTCGTCGTTGATGCCCGCCTCGTCGAGCCCGATCCCGAGCCGCACGCCCGCGGCGAGGAAGCGGTTCACCGGCGCGATGCCGCTGCGGAGCCGGAGATTCGAGCTCGGATTCGTGCAGATCATGGCGCCCCGGCCGGCGACCCGGTCGACGTCCCGCTCGGTGAGCCACACGCCGTGCCCCAGCGTCAGGCGCGGGCCCAGAAGGCCCAGCCGGTCGAGGTGCTCCGCCGCCGTACCGCCCGTCCGCCGGCGTGCGTACTCGCGCTGGTAGGCGGTCTCGTCGAGATGCATGTGCATCCCCGCCTCGTGCCGGGCCGAGCTCTCTCCGAGCGCCGTCAGCGCGGCGTCGGAGCACCAGTGGAGGTTGGCCGGGGCGAGCTGGATGCGCGTCCTGTCGCCCCGGTTGCGGCCGTGCGCCTCCCAGAGGCTCCGGAACAGATCGAGCTGATCGGCCACCGGGATCGCCTGTCCGGCGAGGAAGGCCTCGACGTCGGGAGCGAGATCGGGCGGCAGGCGCCGGACGAACGCCTCGTCGGCCTCGTACGCGAGCCGGTTCTGGTCCCGGAGCATGTACGAGTACGAGACCCGCATCCCCACGTCCTGGTAGGCCTGGAGGATGCGGTCGGCGACCTCGCGCACGCGCGACGCGGGCGCGCCGCGCCAGCCGTGGATGTGCTGGACGGTGGTGATCCCGGACTCGAGCATCTCGAAGGCGGAGTAGAGCGTGTCGAGATACGGGTCGACCGCCCGCGCGCCGAGCCGGCTCGCGAACCAGAGCTCGAGAGGATGATCGGGGGAGCCGAGCTGGAACGGGGTGAGCCCCACGTGGTGGTGGGCGTTCACGAACCCCGGAAGCACGACGTGGTCCGGCGAGCCCAGCACCGCGTCCGCCGGGTACCGGTGCCGGAGCGTCTCGTACGGCCCGACGTCCTGGATGACGCCGTCACGCTGGAAGACCGCCGCGTCGTTCAGGACCTCCGCCCCATCCCGGCCGGCGGCCCGGACCACCACGTAGCGTCCGCGGATCAGGGACGACGCCATCTCGCCTCCTAGCGGGCCGTCACGCCGCCGTCGGCGACGACGATCGCTCCGGTCATGAACGACGCGTCCTCCGACACGAGGAAGCGGATCACGCTGGCGATCTCCTCCGGCCGGCCCAGCCGTCCCAGCAGGGTCGAGTCCATCTCGGCGCGCAGCTTGGCCTCCGGATCGGCCGCTCGCGCGACCGAGCCGCGGAGGAGCGGCGTGTCGACCGGGCCCGGGACAGACGCAGTTGACCCGGATGCGGTCGGACGCGTGGTCGACGGCGAGCGCCCGTGTGAGCTGCACCACCGCCCCCTTGGTGGCGCCGTACATGGCGCTCCGCGGCGCGCCGACCAGCCCGAGCTCCGAGGCGATGTTGACGATGGCCCCGCCGCCGCCGCGGCGCATCGGCGGGATCACCGCCCGGCAGCAGAGGAAGGTGCCGGTCACGTTCACCGCGCAGAGCGCGTGCCATTCTGCCAGCGTGGCCTCGTCGATCGTGACGGGCCGCGGCGATCCGATCCCGGCGGCGTTCACGAGCGCGTCCACGCGCTGGGCGCGGGACAGCACCGCGTCGACCATGGCGCGGACCTCCGCCTCGTTGGCGACGTCCGTCCGGATGCCCCATGCGTCGCCGCCGGCCGTCACGATGGCCCGGGCGGCCTCCTCGGGGTCGGCGCGATCGACCACCGCCACGCGCGCGCCCTCGCGCGCGAGCCGCCTGGCCGTCGCCAGTCCGATCCCCGACGCCCCACCCGTGACGATGGCGACGTAGCCAGGCTTCATCTCCGGCCCTCCCTGTTCGGCGTGTTCCTGCCGGCTTCCCTATCGGCGTGCAGGCTGTCCACCACGTCAAGCTGGATCAGCGGCGCTTCCAGACGGGCTCCTCGAGATGGCTGACCCGTGTCGCGCGCCCGTGGATGATCACCTCGCGGAGCTGGTAGAGGATGGCCGCGGTCGGCGCGTGGATCAGGGTGCCGAGCAGCGGGAGCTGGACGACGGGCCGCTCGCGCTCCGGCACCGTCAAGAAGCGCGGAACGTCCGGCGCATCGAGATCGGCGAGCAGGACCCGGTGGATCGAGGCGACCTCGGTCGGGTTGGCGAGTAGCGCGACGGCCGGTCCCGCCCACACGACGACGGGGGTGACGACGAATCCCGACCGCGTGGGATAGTCGTCCAGGCAGCCGAGCACCGCGGTCTCGTCGAGCGTGAGGCCGACCTCCTCGGCGAGCTCGCGGAGGGCGGCGCGCGCGGCACTCTCCCCCGGATCGATCCGGCCGCCCGGCAGCGCCCACTGTCCGCCGTGAGCGCGGAGGCCGGGGGCCCGGCGCGTCAGGAGGAAGGTCGCACGCCCCTCGTCGTCCGGGAGCAGGACCGCGGCCACGGCGGCTGGGCGGCGGTCTCCCGGCGGGATCGTCTGGCGCGAGAAGGCGGCGAGATGAGCCTCCACGTGCGCCCGGAATGCGGCGTCGTGGCGCGACCGGGCGGGATCCCAGCTCGCATGCCCGGGCGTCCTCATGGTCACGCTCGGAGCGCTCCCGCTATCTCGCCTGCCCGAGAAAGGCGATGACGGCGTCCGAGACGACCGCGGGCTGCTCGCGGGAGGCGAAGTGCCCGGCGTCCGGTATCACCTGGCGGGAATAGCCCCTGGCGAACAGGTGGGCTTCCCCTTCCGAGGTGTGGACCGGATCGACCGTGTCGTCCTGTCCGTGGAGCACGAGCGTCGGCACCTGGATCGGAGGGCGGGTTGCCAGACGCGCCTCGGCCGCCTCGAAGCGCGGCTCTCCGGGGGCGTTCCCGTGCCGGTGGCGGTACGAGTGGATGACGACATCCACGAAGTCGGGGTTGTCGAGGGACGGAAGGGTGCGATCGAGCGTGGCGTCGTCGAACCGCCAGCCGGGCGACCATGTGCGCCACAGAAGCCGGCAGAGCTCACGCCGGTTCCGGGCCAGGCCGCGCCGTCCGCGCTCGGTGTTGAAGTACCACTGGTACCAGAGCCGCGCCTCTTGCTCCGGGTCCTCCGGATGTGCCGCCTTCGCGATGTCCTGGATGACGTAGCCGCCGACGCTCACGAGGGCGCCCACGCGCTCCGGGTGGAGCGCCGCGACGATGCAGACGGCCCGGGCGCCCCAGTCCTGGCCGACGAGCGACGCGCGGGCCAGACCGAGGACGTCCATCAGGTCGATCAGATCCTGGCCGAGGGCGGCCTGCTGGGCCGTACGGGACCGCGCCGGATCGAGGAACCGCGTCGGGCCGAAGCCCCGGAGGTAGGGAACGATGACGCGGTAGCCGGCGCCGACGAGTCGCGGGGCCACGTCGTCCCAGGCCCGCGCGTCGTCCGGGAACCCGTGGAGCAGCATCACGACCGGGGCAGCCGGCGCTTCCGTGCTCCTCGTAGCCGATCTCCAGGGTGTCGGTTCGAGCCCGCCTGATGGGCGCACTCTGCATCGCTCGGTCTCCTCGCGGCGGGCTGCTGGCGCCGGATTGCCGGCAGCACGCCGATCCTAAGACAGCCGGTCGGCGACCACGGCCCAGGCGGTCGCCACGCGCCGGATCCCGGGGATCCGCGCGACGGCGGCGTCCAGGCGATCGTAGGCGATGCCGATCCAAGGCGCCATCGGCATGCGCCGCGACAGCCGCCCCCACACGTTACGCGGCAGGACGTGGAAGGGGCGACAGCTCTCGACACGGAAGCCCGCGCGTTCGAAGAGGGCGCACGCTTCGCGCCGGGTGTAGGTCCGCTCGTGGTGGAACCGGCCGAGCCGCCGGCCGAGCCACTCGGTGTATGCGTGCCGGTTCGGGAGGTGGTACGTGAAGAGCCGGCCGCCGGGTCGGAGGACGCGACGGAGCTCCGCCAGGGCGGCGCGCTCGTCGTCCACGTGCTCGAGGACGCCACAGTTGAGGACGGCGTCGAAGGCGCCGTCCGCGAACGGAAGGTCCGGACCCGGGGTCACGACGTAGGGCACCTCGGCCTTCCGGAGGAGCCCGGCGGCCGCGCCCTTGTCCTCCACGTCGTAGGCCACCACGCGCACCCCCTGGGCCCGGAGGAGGAGGCTCGTCTGTCCCCATCCCGCGCCCCAGTCGAGCATCCGCCCCTGGCCCACCCACGCTGCCACCTCCGCCGCGATGGCCAGGTACTGCGCGAGGCCGACCGGGCTCGCGATGTTCGAGCACTCGGGGCGCTCGGCGAGGTGGCGCTGACCGAAGGCCAGGACCCGCGCAGCGGCGGCGTCCACCGGCCCGGGGTGCCCGGATCCCGGCCGCACGGCTCCGGTGGAGCTCACCGACGCGGGCCCGACCCGCGCCGGAGGCCGCGGAGCGTCGCCAGGTTTCGGGCGTCGCCGTCGTCGCGCTTCGGCGTCTCGAGGATCATCGGAAGCGTTCCCAGACGAGGGTGATCGAGGAGGAAGCGAAACGCCGCGAGGCCGATGCGTCCGGCGCCGATGCTCTCGTGGCGATCGAGCTTCGAGCCCAGCCCCGCCTTCGAGTCGTTCAGGTGGAAGGCCGCCAGCTGTCCGAGCCCGACCGAGCGATCGAACTCGGCGAGCACCGCCCTGAAGCGCCGGGCCGTCCGGATGTCATACCCCGCCGCGAACAGGTGACACGTGTCCATGCAGAGCGCCAGGCGCTCGGGCCGGCGGACTCGACCGAAGATCGCGCCGAGCTCCTCCGCCCGGGAGCCGAGGACGTGTCCGGCTCCGGCCGTGTTCTCGAGGGCGACACGGACGTTCCATCCCTCGGTGCGGCGGGCGATCTCGTCCAGCGCCGCGATGAGCCGCTCGAGCCCCTCCCGGGCGCCGGCGCCCCGGTGGGATCCCGGATGGAGAACGACGAAGGGGAGGCCGAGACGCTCGGCCCGCTCGAGGTCGTCCAGGAGGGCGCCCACGGCCCGAGCCCGCTCGTCCGCGGACGGGGTGGCCAGGTTGATGAGATAGTTCGCGTGGGCGCACGCGGCGCGCATCCCCGAGGCGACGAGCTCGCGCCGGAACTCGAGAGCCTCGTCCTCGTCCAGTGGGCGGCCCGTCCACCTGAGCTGGTTCTTGACGAAGATCTGGACGACGCCACACCCGGCCGCCACGCCGCGCCGGACCGCGTTCGGCAGGCCGCCGGCGATCGACATGTGCGCGCCGAGGTTGTCGGACGCCGCAGCGCCCCGGACACCGGCGCCCGGCGCGCTCAGCCGAGCTTCTTCACCTCGTCCAGGATCCTCGCCGGATCGGGCAGCACGCCCCGGCCGTAGCGCTCCACGAACCGGACCAGACCCTGTCTGTCGATCACGAACGTCGCGCGATGGCACGCGTTGAGCTCCGGCCAGTGGATCCCGTAGCGCTTGACCACGTCCCGGTGGATGTCCGACAGCAAGGGGTACGAGATCCCGCCGAGCGACCTCGCCCAGGCGGCGTGACTGTAGATCGAATCGCAGGAGATGCCCACGACCTGGGCATCCGCGGCCTCGAAGTCCCGGAGTCGGGCCTCGAAGGCCGGCATCTCCTTGGTTCAGCCTGGGGTCCAGTCAAGAACGTAGAAGAGCAGGACGACGGGCTTCCCCCGCTGCGCGGCCAGGCTCCACTCCTTGCCCGCGATCCCTTGCAGCCGGATCTCCGGCGCCGCCTCGCCCACCTTCGGCATCTCCGACATGATGCTCCCTCCCCGCTCCGTGGCCGCGAGCCGGGCTCACGGCCCGCCGATCGCCTCGCGCGTGTCGGGCCGGTCCCGCCGCCGCCGGGCCCAGAGCGCGGCCCGCCAGGCTTCGAGGCACTCGTCGCGGCGACCCAGGTACTCCGCCGCCGTCACGACCCGCCCGGTGTCGAACGCCTGGGCGAGGCGCTCCCTGAACCGCGGCTCGCGCACCGCATGGTGGTCGATGATCACCCGGCAGCCCGTCTCCCCGACCAGACGGACCAGGTTGTCGATTCCCCGCTGCACGACGTCGTGCCCCACCTGGCTCTGGAGGTAGGTCGGCGGTCCCGAGAGGTAGACGAGGTCCGGGCGCTCTCGCAGGAGATACGCGGTGGCAACCGGCGAGGCCGGCCCCTGGAGGTCCGACGCGTGGACGAACCGCATGCCGTCGTCCACCGTCACCGCCACGACGTGTCCGAACTCGGACCCGTCCTGCCCGTGAGGGAGTGGTGCCGAGAAGCGCACGGTCACGCCGTCGAGCTCCACCTGCCGACCCTCCGCCGGCTCGAGACGGCAGTGGGGACTCACCGCTCGCCAGAACTCGCGCCCCTGGGCGGCCTGGTGGCGGTCGATCGCCAGACGCGGGTCCTTCGCCCAGACCTGACGTCCGGCGTAGAGGGCCGGATCCGTCCGGAAGTGATCGGCGTGGAAGTGGCTCACCGCCACGTGCGTGGCGCGGACGGCGTACGCGTCGATCCGGAGGCGAGCGCGCGCCAGCGCCTCCTCCTCGGCGGGGGCTGGGTCGAGACCGTAGCGGCGTGGTGCCAGGGTCGCGCCGGGGTCGATGAGGAGGCGGAGCGTCCCGGCCTCCACGTAGGTCGCCATCGACCGGACGCCCAGCGAGTCGGCCGCCAGCGGCATCACGCGCATCGCTGCCCTCCGGCCGGCTCGCCCCGGGACGTCATGCCCGGACGCCGTCAATGCTGCGCTTGAGGTCGGCCACGGCGCCGCCGGTCACTCGGCACAGCTCGGCCGGTGTGATCGGGAACACGGCGTGCGGCGTTCCGGCCGCCGCGATCAGACGATCGTAGCCGAGGAGGTCGCGGTCGATGAACACGCGGAGTGGCCGCGGATGGCCGACGGGCGGGACACCGCCGATCGCGTAACCCGTGGACTCACGCACGGCATCGGCGTCGGCCCGGCGGACGGGCTGACCGCTGAGCTCGGCGAGACGCCGCTCGTCCGCCTGGTTCGCCCCGGACACGAGCACCAGGATGGGCTCGTCAGCCGCCAGGAAGACCAGCGACTTCACGATCTGTCCCACGGCCACGCCACAGGCGGCGGCGGCCTGGGCCGCCGTGCGCGCGCTCTCGGCAAGCACGATCACCTCGCCCTCGACGCCGAGGGCCTGGAGGGCGGTCCGTACGCGGGCCGCCGCGGGCGGGATCACGTGAGGAGCTCCGGCCGGAACCGGCGGGCCGGCCCGGACCGTGCCGTCGTCGGCCACCGATAGCGACGGAGGTCGATCCGGCCCCGGGCGAACCGTATGCCCTCGCCCTCGAGGAGCAGGCGCTGGGTCAGCGCTCCGCTGCCGTCGCCGCGCCGGCTGATCGTTCCGCGGCCGTTCACGACGCGGTGCCACGGCACACCCGCCGGGCAGACCCGCATCGCGTGTCCCACGGCGCGGGCGGCGCGGGGCGCCCCGAGGAGCGCCGCGACCTGCCCGTAGGTCACGACGCGCCCGGCCGGCACGCGGCGCACCAGCGCGTGGACGCGCTTCTCGAGTCCACCCGTCATGCCCGCGCGGCGGCGTCGGCCGCCCGGCCGCTCCCGGGGGCGTCCGGACCGAACTGGAGCTCCCAGAGCGTGCGGTAGAGGCCGTCTCGCCTGAGCAGCTCGACGTGCGGACCCTCGTCGACCAGCTGGCCGTGCTGGAGCACCACGACGCGATCCGCTCCCTGGATGGTCGACAAGCGATGCGCGATCACCATGCTGGTCCGTCCGGCGATGAGCTGGTTGATGGCGTCTTGAAGCAAGTGCTCGGTCTCAGGGTCGACGCTCGACGTGGCCTCGTCGAGCACCAGAACGGGGGGATTATACAAGAGGGCCCGGGCGACCGAAAGGAGCTGGCGCTGTCCGTGCGAGAGGTTCGCGCCTCGCTCGAGCAGCGGGGCCTCGTAGGCGCCGGCGAGCGACCGGATGAACGAGTCGGCGTGAACGCGGCGAGCCACGTCCTCCACCATCGCCCGCGGGACATCGCGCCCGAGGGCGAGGTTCTCCGCCACGGTGCCGGCGTAGAGGACGACGTCCTGGAGGACCAGCCCGACGTGCTTTCGCAGGGCGGTCAGGTCCCAGTCCCGGACGTCGACGCCTTCGACCAGGACGGCACCGCGCTGCACGTCGTACGTTCGCGTCAGGAGCCGGGCGAGGGTCGTCTTCCCCGCCCCGGTGCCGCCGACGACGGCGATCCGCTCGCCCGTCTCGATGCGAAGGGACACGCCGCGGAGGGCCCAGGGTGACGTCCCGGCCCCGCTCGACGCGTCACGCGTCGACCCACCCTCTCCTGCGCCCGGGATAGGCGAACCAGACGTCCCGGAGCTCCAGAGCCGGCGTCCGGCGCCTCGATGTCCCCGGTGTCCCCGGTGTCGCCGTCAAGGACCGCGTCGTGACGGCCCCGGCGACGGGGACCGCCGTGCCTCCGACCTCGGGCGGCGTGTCCAGGAGCGCGAACACCCGCTCGGCCGAGACCGTGGCCGCCTGCATGACCGAGAACTTCGCCGACGCGTCGCGGATGGGGAGGTAGAAGCGCTGGGTGTACTGCATGAAGGCCACGAGGACGCCGAACGTCAGCGTGCCGTCGAGGATCTCGACTCCTCCCCACCAGAGGAGCGCGGCCACGACGATCGCGCCCACCGCCTCGGCGACGGCGTAGAGGGTCGTGTCGAGCCCCATGCGCCGGAACTGGGCGTGCCGGTAGCGCTCGCTGAGGGCCCGCAGCTCGCCGGCGCGCGCCGCTTCACGCCCGAAGAGCTGGATGACCGCCATGCCCGAGAGGGTCTCCTGGAGCTCCGCGTTCAGGTGCGCGAGGCGGGCCCGCACGTCCCGATAGGCGCGTCGGGCCGGTCTCCTGATGGCCACCGCCACGCCGACGAGGAGGGGCAGCACGGCGAAGATGATCAAGGTGAGGCGGAGATGCAGGAGCAGCATCACGGCGATCACCCCGGTGAGCGTGATGACGTCACCCAGGATGGCGACGACGCCGGCCGTGAAGACCTCGCCGATCGCCTCCACGTCGCCCAGGATCCGCGTCATGACGCGGCCGACGGGATTGCGATCGAAGAAGGCGGCCGGGAGGCGCTGGACATGGGCGAAGAGGGCGGCGCGCAGGTCGTGCACGACACGCTGCCCGGTCCACGTCGCGAGGTATATCTGCGCGTAGCGAAGCGCGTACTGGACGGCCAGCGTCAGCGAGAAGAGCGCGACGATGCGCGAGAGCCCGGGCCAGTCTCCCTGGAGGATGTGGGCGTCGATGGCGACCTTGACCAGATACGGCTGGATGAGGTCCACGGCGGCCAGGAGCGGGAAGAGCGCCGCCGAGAGGACGACCGCCCCGCGGTACGGCCGCGTGTAGGCCCAGACGCGCCCGGCCAGCCGCGCGTCGTAGACCCGGCCGGCGGTGTCGTCTTCCTCCCACGGGCCGCTCAGGCGCCGGCTCATGGCTGCTCCGGGAGGTGGAACGACCTCATCCGGCGGCCTCGATCGTCGACTCGAGCTGCTGCCGCCTCCACAGGCGCGCGTAGAGCCCCCCGCGGGCGAGGAGCTCCGCGTGGGTGCCCTCCTCCACGAGCCGCCCCTCGTCGAGGACGACGATGCGATCGAGCATCGCCGCGACACGGAGGCGGTGAGTGATGACCAGCGTGGTGCGCTCCCGGATGCGGTCGAGGAGGCGCGCGAGGATCACGGCCTCGGTCTCGGCGTCGACGGCGGCGAAGGCGTCGTCCAGAACGAGGATCCGCGGGTCCCGCAGGAGCGCGCGCGCCAGGGTCGCCCGCTGGCGCTGGCCGCCCGAGAGCGTCAGGCCGCGCTCGCCGACCAGCGTGTCCCAGCCGGCCGGGAACCGCGCCACGTCGGGCGAGAGGCCCGCCACTTCCGCCGCGGCCGCCACCCCGGTATCCGGTGCTCCGAAGGCGACGTTCTCGCGAAGCGTCCGCGAGAACAGGAACGCCTCCTGCGGGACGAACCCGATCGCGGCCCGGAGGTCCCGGAGCGGGATCGTGCGAATCTCCCGCCCGTCGATGAAGACCGTGCCGGGAGGCGGATCCCAGAGCCGCGGGAGCAACGCCGCCAGCGTGGTCTTGCCCGCGCCCGTCGGCCCCACGACCGCAACGGAGGTGCCCGCCGCGATGCGGAGGCTCACGTCCCGCAGCGCCGCCGGCCGGTCTGCCGCGTAGTGGAACGTCAGCCGGCGGATCTCGACCTCTCCGCGCACGGGGCCGCCGAGCGGTGTGGCCTCGGGGCCATCGAGGATTCCCGCCGGCGTCTCCAGGATCTCGGTCACGCGGCCGAAGGCCGCGAACCCCCGGCGGACGATGGCCAGCACCCAGCCCAGCGCCATGGTGGGCCACGCGAGGTAGGCGACGTACCCGGCGAAGGCCACCAGCACGCCGAGGGACAGCCGTCCTTCCAGGACCGCCCGTCCGCCGATCCAGAGGACGGCGAGCCCGCCGATTCCGCTCATGATCGAGAGGAGCGGCGAGAAGAGGCCGTGCGTCCGCGTCTGGCGGAGGACGCGGGCGAGGTGCTCCTGGTTCAGCCGGCCGAAGTCCTCGATCTCGCGCGGCGCGAGCGTGTACGCGCGCACCACAGGCATCCCGCTCAGGTTCTCCTGGGCCTTGTTGGCCAGCCGCGCCAGCTGCTCCTGGACGGCCACGGCCTCCGCGTGGGCGCGGGTGTTGTAGCGGCGGGCCACGCCGACGAGCAGCGGATACGGGGCGAGCGCCGCCAGGGTCAGCCACGCATCCATGCGGAGCATGACGACCAGGGTCCCCGCGTAGATGATCGCCGTGTTGACGAGGGAGAGGAGGCCGAATCCGACGAGCATCGAGACGCTCTGGAGGTCGTTGGTCGCGCGGGACATGAGGTCCCCGGTTCGCCGGGTCTGGTAGAAGCCGGCCTCGAGCCTGAGGAAGGCGTCGAAGAGATCCGCGCGGATCGCGGTCTCCACCCGCTGCCCCGCCCCGAGCAGGACCAGGCGCGACGCCGTGCGGACCAGCGCCTGGACGAGGGCGAGCAGGACGACCAGGAGGGCGCCGATCGCGACCGTCTCGCGGGTCGCGGCCGATCGGCCTGCGCCCCCGAGGGCGTCGACGACGTCCTTGGTCACCCACGGGATGAGGAGGGCGCAGGCGTTGGTCGCAAGCAGGAGGAGGACGCCCGCCGCGTACCGCGCCCGGTACCGGGCGAGATACCGGCCAAGAGTGGACACAGGCATCGTCGCGAGTATACCGGCCGCCTCGAGGACGAGCAACGCGACGACACCCTGTGATACGCTCCGCACCGTGAGTACGAGCCCGTTCCTCGCCGTCGCGCTGGACGCCGCACGCGGCGCCGGCCGATTGCTCCGCGAGGAGCTCGGCGGCACGCGCCGGATCCGGCACAAGCGCTCGGTCATCGATCTCGTCACCGAGATGGACCAGCGCGCCGAGACGTTCATCGTGGAGCGTCTCCTCGGGGCCTTTCCGGATCACGCCGTCCTCGCCGAGGAGGGCGGGGCGACCGACGGGCGGTCCGAGTACCGCTGGCTGATCGATCCCCTCGACGGCACCACGAACTACGCCCACGGATTGCCGATCTTCGCGGTCTCGGTCGCGCTCGAGCGGGCGGGCGTGGTCGAGCTGGGCGTCGGCTACGACCCCAGCCGGGACGAGTGCTTCGTGGCCGAGCGGGGCCACGGGGCGACGATGAACGGCGAGGCGATCCGCGTCTCGAGCGTCGACACCCTCGACCAGGCGCTTCTCGTGACAGGTTTCCCCTACGACATCCGCACCACGGCGGTGACGAACCTGCCCGAGTACGCGGCGCTCTCGGTCCGGGCCCAGGCGGTCCGCCGGCTCGGCTCGGCGGTGCTCGACCTCTGCTGGGTGGCCTGCGGGCGGCTCGACGGCTACTGGGAGTTCTCGCTCGGCCCGTGGGACATGGCGGCGGGAGGGCTCATCGTCGGCGAGGCGGGGGGCCGCGTCACGAACGTGCACGGCGGGCCGTGGCGGCTCGAAGGGCCGGGGATCCTGGCCTCGAACGGCCTCGTTCACGACGCCGTCCTCTCGGGGCTGGGCGCCGCGCAGGCGACCCGGCCGTGACGGACGGCCGGCGGGCCGCGCCCGCGAAGGGTGCGGCGGGACCCCATTCCCTGCCCGTCCACGTTCGCACGATCCGCATCGACGCCGGCAAGGCCGCCGGCGGCGGCGACACCCCGGCCGTCCTCCGGGTCCACGGCAGTCTCGAGGACCGGCGTCCCCAGGGCGTGCCCGACTGGATCCAGCACGACGGCGACGTCATCCACCACATGGAGGTGACGCTGACCGTCACCTGGCCCGATCTCGTGGTGGCGGCCATCGACGGCTCCATGCGCACGTTCCCGCACGCCGGCGTGTGCCCCGACGCGCTCCCGCCGCTCCAGTCGCTGGTCGGGGTCGCGGTCGGCCGCGGGTTCACGCGGGCGGTGAACGAGCGCATCGGCCGGGAGCGGGGCTGCACTCACGTCGCGGCCCTCATCCTCGCGATGGGCCCGGTCGTGCGCCAGGGCGCCGGCGCGGCCTTCGGGTTCGCGACCCCGGGAGACCCTCACGGCACTCCCTGGTTCGTGAACTCCTGTCAGGCCTGGCGCGAGGACGGACCGCTCCACCGCGCGTGGCGCGCCGGGGAGATGCTCCGAAAGGACTGAAGCTCCGCGCGGGCCGCGGGGAATCTCCTCACGCCCGGTCAGGATCGGGCGGTGACGACCCCAGGCCCTGCTGGTCGGGCCGCCCGCCCGTCCCGATCCTCGACGTCCAGGAACGTCCGGTCCACGGCCCGGGCGAGCAGTCTGAGCTCCTCGTGCAGGGCGCGCCGCCGTTCCTCCGGCGCGACGTCGATCAGGTCGCCGAGCATCGCCTTCAGCCTGCACGCCACCTGGACCGAGCTCGCTCCGTCCGGCTGGATCTCGTCGAGAGCCGCGCCCTTCGCAGTCGGCCGACTGCGCGCGCCGAGCCTCCAGTGCTCCAGGCGCGGTCCTTGAGGCCCCTGAACCCGCGGGGGATAATCGAATTGAGGGGTTCCGGGCCCCTAAAAGGAGGACTGTCGGATGCGCATGTACGTGGCCGGTGAGTGGGTGTCCAAGCCGCAGTCGATTCCGGTCGAGAATCCCTACGACCGCACGGTCATCGATACCGTTCCGCGGGCGGACCGGGGGGACGTGGAGCGCGCCCTCGAGAGCGCGGTCCGGGGCGCCCGGGTGATGGCCAAGCTGTCCGGGTACGATCGCTCCCGGATCCTGCGGAAGGCGGCGGACCTGATGGTCGCGCGCCAGGAGGACCTCGGGCGGACGATCAGCCTCGAGGAGGGCAAGGCCATCGCCGAGGGCCGGCTCGAGGCGAGCCGCGCCGTGGAGACGATCCTCGGCTCCGCGGAGGAGGCCAAGCGGATTCACGGCGAGACCATCCCGGTCGACGGCGCTCCGGGCGGAGGCGGCAAGATCGCCTTCACGCTCCGGGTGCCGTGCGGCGTGGTGGTGGCCGTCACCCCGTTCAACTTCCCGCTGAACCTCGTGTGCCACAAGGTGGGCCCCGCGCTCGCGGCCGGCAATGCCGTCATCGTGAAGCCGGCCACGGACACGCCCCTGTCGGCGCTCAAGCTCACGGAGATCCTGCTCGAGGCGGGACTTCCCGCCGAGGGCATCCAGTGCCTCACCGGGCCGGGCGGCGAGCTGGGCGATCTCCTCTGCGCGGACCCTCGCGTCCGGAAGATCACCTTCACCGGGAGCCGGGACGTCGGGGAGCGCATCTGCCGGGTCGCCGGGATCAAGCGGGTGACCATGGAGCTCGGCTCCAACGCGCCGGTGATCGTCATGCCGGACGCGGACCTGGACAAGGTCGCCGAGGCGGTCGCGATGACGGGGTACGCCAATGCCGGCCAGGTGTGCATCTCGGCCCAGCGGATCCTCGCCTCGGGCCGGATCTACAGCGACTTCCTGGATGCGCTCAAGCCCCGCGTGGAAGCGATCACCACCGGAAGCCAGCTCGAGGACAAGGTGAAGATGGGACCCATGGTCCGCGAGAAGGAAGCCGTGCGCGTCGACGAGTGGGTCCGGGAGGCGGTGAGCGCGGGCGCCCGGCTGGTCACCGGCGGCGAGCGCCGGGGCGCCGTCTACACCCCGACGATCGTGGCGGACGTCAAGCCCGAGATGCGGATCTCCGCCGAGGAGCTGTTCGGTCCGGCGGTCGCGGTGACGCCGTTCGACGACATCGACCAGGCGATCGCGCTCGCCAACGACTCGCCCTACGGTCTCTCGGCGGCCATCTTCACGGAGAGCCTCGAGTCCGCCATGAAGTTCGCGCGGGAGGTCCAGTCGGGGAACCTGCACATCAACTGGGGACCCCAGTGGCGGGCGGACCTCATGCCGTACGGCGGGCTCAAGGAGTCGGGATTCGGGAAAGAGGGTCCGCGATACGCCGTCGAGGAGATGACCGAGCTCAAGGCGGTGGTGCTGCACCTGCGCGGATAGACGGGCGGCTCTCCGGAGCTCGGGAGCCCGGGCCGCTCCTGCCCGGGCTCCCGGGGGTCCTGCCTAGTCGGTCCGGCGAAGCGGGATCCGGCGGTCGCCCAGGAGCAGGGCGGGCGCGCCGGACGCTGGATCAGCCTCGATCCGCGCGGCGAGCTGGAGCCAGGCCGCGATGGAGAGCCGGGCCCGGAATCCCCCGCCCTTGACCCGGCAGTACGGGACGCCGCGCGGGTCCAGGACGAGCGTGCCGGCGTCGAGCGTCTCCTGGCTCCCGTCGCTCAGATGGATCTCGATGGTGCCCGGCGCGGCACCCGTCTCCGCGCGCACGACGACGAACGGGGCGTCGTCCACGTGCACCGGGACGCGCAGCGGCCCCGCCTGGAGGTGGTGAGCCCTCTCCGTCAGCCCGGAGATTCGCGTAGAGGTTCCGGAGGACACCCGGGTGGGTGACCTCGACGCCGTCGTGACGCCATGCGCCCTCGCGGTCGATGCGGAAGACGCCGGCGAGACCCGGACTCCCGACCGGCGCCGGCCCCGGGCGCGGGCAGGGTCACCGGGCCGCCGCCTCCTGCTCGAAGCTCACGCTCGCGAAGGTGACCGCGCCCTCCGGATCGGGCCACTGCCCGTAGTGAAGGAGTCGCCCCGCTCCTCCGGGCAGGAGACGCAGGAGGGCGTAGATGGGCGACAGGCCGCAGATCCGGTTCCGATCCTGCTGCCTGAGCGCCTCCACGAAGAAGCCCTCGGCGTCCGCCCGGACGACCGGGGTGAGAAGCGCGCGGTCGTCCGACTGGACGCGCGCCAGCTCCGCTGTGCCTGCCCGCCACTCGTCTCCGAAACGCGGGCCGACGTGGGCGAGGTCCGCGCCCGCCACGATGCAGTAGCGGCGCGGGACGGTGGCCATCGCGTCGCGGAGGGCGTCCAGCACCGCGTCGATCTCCGGCTGGCCCGCGGGGCTCTTGCCGCGAAGCAGGCATTCGTGCACGAAGCTAGCGAGGAGCGGCACGATCCGTCGCTCTCCCCCGCCCGCGCGACGCCGGAGATACTGGAGCCAGACCGCCTGAAACTCGACGGAGTGCTCGCCCCGGTGCGCGAGCTCGGCCGCGAAGAGATCGGCCGGCGCGCGACGGGTGACCGCGTCCAGGACCTCTCGGTCGACCTCGAGCGGGCCGAACGGGGTCTCGAAGGCCTTGGCGGTCGCCGCGAAGCTGTGACCGTCGAGGCCCGCGTGGGCCGTTCCGACGACGATGAAGCAGTCCGCGTCGAGGGCCTCGGCCAGGGCGCCATACGCCCACGCGTAGGCGGGACCGCCCCGGTTGAAGTCGATGTGCGGCGCCACGAGGCCATGCACGAGGACGTCGCGCGGCGGACCGATGGGTCCGGGCCCGCCGGGCGGCTCGAAGTGCCCTGCCAGCGCCGCCGCGAGACCGTCGGGCTCATCGTCGTAGGAGCGCCCGGCCAGGAACGCCGGCCGAGTGGGCGCGCGCGAGGAAGGCCGCCCGCTGGCGGGCCCGCTCGGCGTCGACACGGGGCCCTTCCAGGAACAGATGCTCGTCGAGGATCTCGACCATCGATTCGAGCTGGCTCCTGAGCACCAGCTCGCCGCACTCGCGCATGATCTCCCCCTGCACGTCGACGAGGGATCGTGTGCCGTCGAAGAGGGCGAGGATCGGCGCCAGGCTTCGGGGGACGGTCAGCACGGACTGGGTCAGGCCGGTCGGATCGCGCAGGCAGACGACCTCCCGGTCCTCCATCCGCGCCGGGAAGGCCTCGACCGAGCGGAGCTGCGGGGTCTCCGGCGCCTCAGCCATGACGCGAGAGAAACCGCACTGCCGCCGCGGCGTAGCAGCGGGCGGCCTCGACGAGCTCGGCGACGGACACGTGCTCGTCCACCTGGTGCGGGATGAGCCGGTTCCCCGGTCCGAAGGTCACGATCGGGATGCCGAGGACCGTGCGCAGGATCGTGCCGTCCGTCGAGCCCGGCACGCCGCCGAAGACCGGCCGGCGTCCGCTCACGCGCCGCACCGCCCACTCGAGCGCCTTGACGATCGCCTCGCTGCGGTCGACGCGGGTCGCCGGCCGGGGCGCGCTCGACGGGCTCGACGGTGATCCGCGTGCCGGGGCACCGCCGCTCCGTGTCCCGCGCCAGCTCCTCGATGGCCCCGAGGACGCCCCCGGGCTCGAGCCCCGGCGTCAGCCGCACGTCCAGGCGAAGCTCGGCCGTCGCCGGAATCACGTTGTTCTGGGCGACGTGACCCACCGGGCCTCGGACGACCGTCGGCGTGACGTGGGGCAGGCCGAGGAACCGGCTCCGCCGGACGCCCCGCCGGACGCGGCGCTCGAGCTGGGGCAGGCGGGCGAGGAACTGTCCCGCGGCGGCGATCGGGTTGACCCCGGCGTACGGCATGGCTCCGTGCGCCATGCGCCCGTGGACGGTGACGCGCGCCCACAGGACCCCCTTCTGCTCGAGGCAGAGCTCGTTCTGCTCCGGCTCGCAGATGATGGCCGCGGAGACGGCGCGCCCGAGCGGCGTTCCGACGAAATGCTTCGCACCGGACATCGCGTCTTCCTCGTCCACGAGGGCCGCGACCATGAGCCGGCCCGCGAGCGGCACCCCGGCGCGGCGCACGGCGGCGGCGGCCACCATCGCGGCCGCCAGGCCGCCCTTCATGTCCGCGCTCCCCCGCCCGTGGAGCTGCCCGTCCTCGATCAGGCCGCTCCACGGCGGATGGCGCCAGGCGACGGGGTCGCCCTCGGTCACGACGTCGGTGTGGCCCTCGAGGCAGAGGGTCTCGCCGGGTGAGGCCCCGTCGAGCCAGCCGACGACGTTCGGGCGCCCCGGCGCGACCTGCTGGACCTCGACGGAGAAGCCCTCGCGGCGGAACCAGGCCTCCACCGTGCGGGCGACCGCCTCCTCGTTCGCCCCGGGCTCCCCGGGCCGGAAGACGCTCGGGATGCGGACCAGCTCGGCGGTGAGGTCGACGACCTCACGCTCGGTGATCTCACTCAGGACGCGATCGACCGGGGAGCGGGACATCTCGCCGGACCCGCGGACGGCGGTCGGATGGGGCGGAGCGACTACTCTCGCGGGAAGGCCAGGATGACCGAGTCGAGCCGGAGGACCCGGAACTCCTCGCCGTTGACGTAGAAGTAGTGGCCCTCGACCTCTTCGGCGGGCTCCTCGAACGCGACGACCGCCTCGATCGGCGGCATGTCGCGGAACGCGTTCGCGCCCTCGTCGAAACCGTCGCCGCGACCCGCCACCACGCCGTATCGGATGGGCGAGCCCTTCGGGCAGTAGATGCGGACCCCCGCCGGCGCCTCCTCGAGGAGCTTCACGAGAATGTTGATGCCGTAGACCTGACAGGGCGGCGAGGTGGCCATCTGGCACGGATGATACCACAGGCAGCGAGGCGACGACGGCGGCGCGTCGGCGCATGGCCGCTCGCGCTGCGCCGCTGATGGCGGGTCTCAGACCCCCGGCAGCGCCGGCTGCTCGCCGCGGCCTGCGACGTCCTCGATCTTCCCCTCGAGCCTCGCGAGGGACGTCGCCGTCTCGTCGTACTTGTTCTTCGCGTTGGTGATGTGGCGCCCCAGCGTGTCGAAGTGCTCCCGGAGGCGCGCGGCGTCGGCCTGGAGCCGCCCGAGGACGGCGAGGATCTCGCGGGCGTTCTGCTCGATGCGGAGACCGCGCAGGCCCAGCAGGATCACCTGGAGGTATGCGTAGAAGGAGTTGGGCGACACGGGCACGACGCGGCGCGCGAGCGAGTAGCCGAGCAGCGAGTCTTCCCCCGCCTCGTCCCGGAGGATCAGCTCGTAGTACACGTTCTCGGCGGGGATGTACATGAGCGCGAAGTCGAAGGTGTTCTCGTCGGGCACGATGTACTTCCGGGCGATCTCGTCGACGCGATTCCGGACGTCCTTGAGAAAGGCCCGCCGAGCCTGGCGGCGCCGCTCCTCGTCGGGCTCCTCGATCATGCGCCGGAAGTTCTCGAGCGGAAACTTCGAGTCCACCGGGACCAGGCGGCCGGCCACGACGATCGCCGCGTCGACCTTGTCGCCGCTCCGGAAGGTGTGCTGGAGGCGATAGGAATCGGCGGGCAGGATCTCGGCCAGCAGGCGCTCGAGCAGGGTCTCGCCGAAGCCCCCGCGGATCTTCGGGGCACGGAGGATCTGCTCGAGCCCGGAGATGTCCCGGCCGACCTGCTCCATGCGGCGCGTCGCCTCGCCGAGGGCGCCCAGCTGGCCGTGCACCTCGGTCACGGCCCGCGAGGCCTCCTCGAGGCGCTGGCCCATCGTCTTCTGGGCGTCCTGCATGAGCGCCATGCCGTCCTGGAGGCGGCGGTTCACCTCGGCCGTCACCTCCTGGAGCTCCATCGCGACCGCGCTCTGGAGCTGGCCCGAGGCGCTCGCCAACCTGCCCGCCGAAGCGCGTCACATCCGTCGTGCACGGCGGCCGCGTGGCTTCCTGGCCTCGGCTGGCTCTGCGTCGCGAACGCTCGCGATCTCGCGCTGGAGGACCTCGAGCGCGGCGTCCAGGCGGTCGGCGCCTGGGGACTGGCGCGAGCGACCGGCCAGGACCACGAGGCCCCAGACCACGGCGCCGAGGACGACCAGCGCGGCGAGCGCGAGGAGGACGATGAGGGGCGCGTCGGTCATCGAGCTACCAGTGACGACAGACCGGCCGGAGCTGGCAGGCGGGGCACACCCGCGCGTCGCGGCGGTCGAGGCAGTCGCCGCTCATCCGCGTGTGACAGAGGGCGAAGTCGTACTTCACCGGGTCGGCCGGATCGAGCCGGCGGAGCGTGCCGGTGATGTCGGCCGACATGCGCCCCGTCCGCGTCCGGAGCCGCGTGAGCCGGATCGCGTGAGCCATGTTCGCGATGTGGGTGTCGAGCGGGATCAGGAGCTTCGACGGCGAGACCTCCCGCCAGTCCCCGAAGTCCGGCGGCTCCCGGCGGATCATCCACCGGAGGAAGAGGTGCCAGCGCTTGCAGGCGCCCCCCGTGGCCGGATCCGGGAACAGGTGATGGAAGCCGCGCGTCGGGCGCGCCATGCCGACCGGCCGGAAGTCCTGCTCGAGGATCGAGACGGCGAAGCGGTGGAGCGCCGGCCGGACGTCGGGCTCGTCGGCGCGAGTAGCCGGCCACGAACGCCGCCCGGAGAGAGCCGTGGCGGTCGATCAGCCGGTGGATGGCCAGGACCGCGGCCGCGACGTCGCGTCCTCGCGTGAACCGGTAGTGGAACGGGGCGAAGCGCGCGGCATCGCGCGCGGGGTCGAATGCCTCGACGAAGGCCCGGGGGGACGGGCCGAGCCAGCCCAGGAGCCGCACCAGCCAGGCACCGAAGAGCGAGACGCGCCCGTAGGCGAGGCACGCGGACAGGAGCGCGACGATCTCCCGATCCAGCGGGTCCGCGTAGCGGGCGGGATACTGGATGGCGTCGCTGCCGATGCGGGCATCGTAGTCGTACCGGCGATACAGGCGCTCGAGCGGCCCACGGAGCCGCGCCGCGCGCGCCGCGCTGATCCCCCGCGCCATCGCGCCGAAGAATAGCACGCCGCCGCCTTGATTTCGCGAGGAGGCGTTGCTACGGTGACGCGCATGCTGCACCCGGCGCGTCGCATCGGCATACTCGGGCTGGGCGCGATCGGACGGCCGGTCGCGCGGGCGCTCGCGGCCGGGATGCCCGGTCTGACGCTCGTCGGCGCGACCAGCCGCGACGCCGGCCGGGCGCGCGAGTTCCTGGCCGGCCTTCCCGGCGCGCCTCCCCTCCTCCCGTTCGGCGACCTTCTCGACCGCGTCGACGTCGTCGTGGAGGCCGCCACGCAGGCCGTCCTCGTCGACCTCGCGCCCTCGGTCCTGGAGGCGGGTCGCGACCTGGTGGTCCTCTCCGTCGGGGCGCTGCTCGATCACCCCGAGTGGATCGAGCGGGCGGCGGCGCGGGGCGCGCGGATCCACGCGCCCTCGGCGGCGATCGCGGGCCTCGACGGGCTGAAGGGCGCCGCCGTGGACGGGCATCTCGACACCGTCGTGATGGAGACGCGGAAGCCCCCGCGCGGGCTGGCCGGGGCACCGGGCGTGGCCGGGATCGACCTCACGGCGATCACGGTATCGACGCTCGTCTTCGAGGGCACCGCCCGCGAGGCGTGCCGCGCCTTCCCGGCCAACGTCAACGTGGTGGCGGCGGTGTCCCTGGCCGGGATCGGCCCCGACCGGACCTGCATCCGGATCCACGCCGATCCGTCGGTCGACCGGAACCGCCACACGGTGACGGCCGAGGGGGCGTTCGGGCGGCTCCGGATCGAGATCGAGAACGTGCCCTCCGAGAACCCTCGGACGGGCAAGCTCGCCTATCTGTCGACGATCGCCTATCTCCGCGAGCTCGGCGCGCCCATCCGCGTCGGGACGTGACGCCCACGGGTTGGCAGGGTCGTCGATGGGCAGCGGCCTCCAGGCGTTCGAGCTCGGGCTCCGGCGCGCGTAGCGCCCGGCCCGGCCATGACGGTATTGTGGAAGGCTGCGACCCTCCACACCCCCTCGTCTCGAACGAAGACGCGCAGGTTCAGCTCTCGATGGGACGGAACCGCCTGACCATCGGGCGCGACAAGACCGCTCATCTCGACGCTTGACGTGCGCCAGCGCCACATCGTCTGCAATGAACCGGAGTCGGACATCGAGCATCTCTTGTGTCGCGTGGCGCGCTCTGGTGGCGAACAGCTCGGCTAGGCGTCTTTCGATTTCTGGTCTGCCCTTCAGGACGTCCCCTCGGACGGTGACCAGATCGGACTCGGGCATGTAGGCCTGCGTCGCGCGCTTGGCATCGTGGGCATTGAAGCCGTCGAGCGTTGCGATGATGGCGGCTCTGATGGCTTCCTCGTCGCGGCGACGTTCGGGCTGGGCGACCATGAGACCTCCCGTCAGCTGTCCAGGAAGGAGCGCCGGGACGTAGCGGGACCGCACCTACCGCGCGGCCCCGCTCGTCCGATGTCCCGCGCGGGGTCTTACTTCGACTTGGTGAGCTGGTTCGACACTCTCCGGGCGCCATCCTTCGTCTCGCCCTGCCAGTTCCACGTCCACCCGGTCGAGCTCTCGTGGAACGTCATCTTGCCTTGCGACTTGGCCGCGTCGTACTGCACGCCGCCGTCGACGATCTTCATCGTGCCAGGGGCCTGAGTCGCGTTCGGCCTCCGGTCCGCGATCCAGAATGATCCATTTTCTTGATCATTCCCTCGATCTCCGACGAGAGCTCGCCCTGGACGTCGGTCTTCCCTGTCCAGTGGCCGGCCAGCAGCTTGAAGTCTCCCTCCTTCATGACCCGGGCCGGCTCGCTCGTCGGTGCCGCGGCGCAACCCGCGATCACGGCGACCAGGACCAGCACTCCGACGCCTCGACCCGAGAACCAGCGACTATGTGCCATCGATGCGCTCCTCTGCCCACCTTCCCGACATTGCCCCGTGGACGAGACCGCGGGCCGGAAGGCGACGGAACAGTTGGGAACCGGGATGCCCCGGCATGGGTCCATCCTGCTGCGTGACGCCATCCACCAACCGACTGTCCCGTCGGTCCGTTCCTTCACCCTCCTGGCAAGAGACATCGCCGCTCGATCGCCATGGCTTCTATGCCGCGCGAGGCGCTCGCTCCGAAGTGAGAGCCGGGAGCCAGCAATGCGCATGCCAGGGTTCACTGGCAAATCGGACAAGGGTTTGCAGGCGAAATGTGAAGGTTGGTGCTGGGGCGGTGCCGCCTCGTGGGGCAGTTGCGCCTCACTGACGGCGACGCTTCTAAGCGGCCCACGTTCGCGACGCTGCTACGCGCCGTAGACACCGACGACGGGCGAGACGCCGCCAGTCCGAGTAGTCGCGGTGCGTCCAGTAGGCCCTAGTGGGCCTCGGCCTCGAGGAACCGCTCGGCGTCGATCGCGGCCATGCAGCCGGTGCCCGCGGCCGTCACCGCCTGGCGATAGACGTGGTCGGCGACGTCGCCGGCCGCGAAGACCCCGGGGACGTTCGTGCGGGTCGATCCTGATTCCGTGACGAGGTAGCCGGCCGCATCCATCTCCAGCTGGCCGGCGAAGAGCTGCGTGTTCGGCGTGTGGCCGATGGCCACGAACACGCCGCCGGCCGGGAGCTCCTCCGCCTTGGCGCTGTCCGGATCGCGGAGCCGGATACCGGTGACCCGGTCGGTGCCGAGGATCTCCTCGACCACGCGGTTGAGCGCCCACGCGATCTTCGGGTTCCGGCGCGCCCGGTCCTGCATGATCTTGGACGCCCTCAGCGTGTCCCGCCGGTGGACGATCGTCACCTTGCTGGCGAACTTCGTCAGGAACGTGGCCTCCTCCATCGCGGAGTCGCCCCCGCCCACGACGACCAGCTCCTGGCCCTTGAAGAAGAAGCCGTCGCAGGTCGCGCAGGTGGACAGGCCGCGCCCCAGGAGGCGCCGCTCGGACTCGAGGCCCAGGAGGCGCGCGGAGGCTCCGGTGGCGATGACGAGGGCGCGCGCCCGCCAGGTCCGCTCGGCCGTCTTGACCGCGAAGGGCCGGGTCGAGAGATCGACCCCGACCACGTCGTCGTCGACGAACTCGGTGCCGAACCGCTCCGCCTGCTTGCGCATGACGTCCATCAGCTCGGGCCCCAGGATCGCCTCGGCGAAGCCGGGGTAGTTCTCGACCTCCGACGTGAGGGTCAGCTGCCCGCCCGGCTGGCTCCCGGCCACGATCAGCGGCGTGAGGTTCGCTCGCCCCGCGTAGATCGCGGCGGTCAGCCCGGCCGGCCCCGACCCGACGATGATCACGTTCCGGACGTCAGTCACAGATCACCCTCCGTCCATGAGACGGTCTTACCCGTTCCTAGGATGCGCCCAGGACCGTCCAACGCAAAACGGCCCCGAGGAGGGGCTCCCCGGGGCCGGCCTGGATTCTCGGCGAGGCTACTTCTTGACGACGTTGGCCGCCTGCTTGCCCTTGGGACCATCGACGACGTCGAACTCGACGGCTTGACCCTCGGCAAGGGTGCGGAACCCACTGCCATCGACCGCAGAGTAGTGGACGAAGACGTCCTCCTTGCCAGGGCGCTCGATGAACCCGTACCCCTTCGCGTCGTTGAACCACTTCACCACCCCGGTCTCACGCATGCCTCGCTCTCCTCCTGTGGTGCTGGGGACCGACGGCCAACCAGGCGCCGCGGGGGGCCGGGGCACCCCTGCGGCCGGAGCGTCACTCACCGCTCGCGGCTTTCCCCCCGGCAATCGCGGCTGAACACTAGCGAAATGCCGCCCGGGGCGTCAAGAACCTTTTGGATGGGTCTCCAGGGCGGGCCGGAGGTCGGAAAGGCCGGCGAGGTCGAGATCCGGCACGGGAAGTCCGGGAGGCAGGGGCGCCCGGGCCGGGTTGAGCCAGGCCGCCGCCATGCCCACTCCCTTGGCGCCGGCCACGTCGATGTCCGGCCGGTCACCGACGAAGAGGCACTCCCCGGCCGCGACCCCCATCTCGGCCAGGGCGCGCTGGAAGATGTCGGGGCGCGGCTTCCGCCAGCCCACCGTGTCCGACACGACCACGGTCTCGAAGCGACCGAGAATGCCGCTCTCCGCGAGGATGCGCTGGACGGTCGGCGTGTAGTCGAAGTTCGACACGACCGCGAGACGGTACCGACCCCTCAGCCAGTCGAGGAGCTCCTCCTGCCCCGGCATGGGCTCGGCCGCGCCCGCGAGGCAGGTCATGTGGGTGGCCAGCAGACGCTCGGTCACCGCCGGAGGGATCGCGGCGGGATCGGCGCCCACGCGACGGTAGAAGATCTCGAGCCGGCGGTGCGCGGGCACCTCCTCGTGGCTGTCGGCCCGGAGCCGCTCGGCCTCCTGATAGCTCCAGAGATACGCGTCGTAGAACGTCTCGAGCCCCACCCCCGGCAGGGCCGCGGCCGCGACGCTGTGGAGCTCCGGCACCGACGATCGCACCTCCCGCCCTCCGATCCGGGCCGCGGGGAGCCGGTCCCGGTCGAATCGCACCAGGGTGTCGAACATGTCGAAGAGGACGGCCGAGTACCGCGCCATCACGAGCCGCCGGCCGGTCTCAGCCCAGCTCCGCGCGCGCCGCCCGGACCGCGGACATCATTGCCCCGAGCTTGGCCCGGCTCTCCTCCACGGTGCGGGTCTTGAGCCCGCAGTCGGGGTCGACCCAGATGCGGTCGGCCGGCAGGACGGTCGTGCCCCGGCGAATCCGGGCTCGGACGTCGTCGGCGGCCTCCACGGAGTGCGTGTGGACGTCGAGCACTCCGAGCGAGAGGTCCTTGGTGAACGGGTCCTTCTCGAACATCGCCAGGAGATCGAGGGCGCTGTGCGAGATCGCGAGGTCGAGGTTGTCCACCGGCAGGTCGAGGAGTCCCGGATAGATCGTCTCGAAGGCCCCGAAGCACGCGTGGACGACGTAGTAGGCGGGAAGCCCGTCCACGACCAGATGCATCGCCTCGACCGCGAAGCCCAGCTCGTCTGGCCGGACCGAGAGCGCGGGCTCGTCGATCTGAATGATACGCACCCCGGCTTCCAGGAGCGCCTGGACCTCATTGCGGATCTCGCGGGCCAGCGCGAGGCAGGCGGCCTTGCGGTCCGGATAGTGGTCGTCGAACGACCAGTCCATGAGGGTGTACGGCCCGGTGAGCATGCCCTTCACCGGGCGGGTCGTCAGCGACTGCGTCCACCGCCACCAGTCGACCGTCATCGGTCCCGGCCAGCGCACCGGGCCCACCATCACCGGCTTGTGGTAGTAGCGGTTCCCGTACGATCGCACCAGGCCGCCCCGGGCGAACCCGGGCATCGTCTCGGCGAAGTACGCGACCATGTCTCCGCGGTACTGCTCGCCGTCCACGAGGACGTCGAGGCCGAGCTCCTCCTGGGTCCGCACCCAGAACTCGGTCGCCTGGCGCTCCAGGCGGTCGAGCTCGGGGCGCGTGATGGCGTTGCGCGTGGCCTTGGCGCGGGCCTCCACGAGATAGTCGGGCTTCGGGAAGCTGCCGACGGTGGAGGTGGGCAGGACCGGCAGGTCCAGGCCGAGACTGCGGAGCTTCGCGCGGCTCATCGAGGCCTCCCGTCGCGTCCCGCGTGTTCGCGCGCGATCGCGACCATGTTCTCGAGCTTCGCCCGGGCCCGGGCTCTCGGCAGGAGCTCGAGCCCGCACGACGGGCCGAGGCCCACCGGCCCCCGGAGCCCCGGCAGCACGCGGTCGAGGATCCGGAGAAGAGCATCCCGCGCTTCGAGCTTCGTGTTCCGTCCGTCGACCACGCCGAGGACCAGCGTCCGGGGCGCGCCGGCCTCGGCGATCCGGTCCGCCAGCTTGGGCCCGTAGGTGAGATCGAGCCCGACGACATCCACGGGCATCGCCATGAGATCGTCCCACAGGGGGAGCGCGTCTCCGAAGAAGGTGTAGAGCGCGAGGTGCGCCCGCCCGCGAGCCCCCGCCAGGGTGGCGAGCCCCTCGTGGACGAGGTCGGCGTGCTCCGGGTGCCGGAGGAGATAGGGCTCGTCCACCTGGATCAGGGCGGCGCCCGCGTGGACGAGGTCGGCGACCTCCTGGGCGAGGACCTCCGCGTAGGCCCGTGCCAGCTCCCGGCGGTTCCGGTACCCGCCCTCCAGGATGGAGCCGCAGGCGAGGCTGTAGGGTCCGGTCAGGACGGGCTTCACGATGCGGTCCGTCGCGGCGCGAGCGACCTCGAACTCACGGCGGAGGACGGATTCGCGCCGACGGATCGGTCCCGACACCACCGGCTGGCGGAAGTAGAAGTTCGTGTCGAAGTAGCGCAGAAGGCCGTTGATCTGGATCCCCTCGCAGTGCCGGGCCAGATGCGAGATGGGGTCGTACCAGCGCACCTGACCGTCGGTCACGACGTCGAGCCCGACTGCCGCCTGCTCTCGCACCACGTGCTCCGCGACCTCGTCCTCGACGGCGCGCCACTCGGTGTCCGAGATCTCGCCCCGCTCGTGCTGAGCGTACGCGCGCCGGTGCCGCTGGGTGTCCGGGGTATCGCCAATGCGCGGGTAGGAGCCCGCGCTCGACAGGATCAGCTCCATCACGCCTCCGTCTCGTTCTCTGGAATGGCCTTCCGGCCTCCGAATCCCTCGTCGAGGCCGTGCCAGAACCGGATTCGCTTCTCGCCATAGCGCCAGCAGAGGTTGACCTCGCGCCCGCCCACGAGGCCCAGGAAGTCGACGAGCCCGAGCTCGAGGTCCTTCGGGACGCCGCCGGTGGCGAGGAGCTCCGCCAGCCCGGCTCGGAGCGCCCGGTTCGCCTTGTCGATGCCCGCTCGGCGGGCGCGCCACCACTCCGGCCGGAGCCGCATGCCGCCCGCGAGCACCACCTCGCGCTGGGCCGCCTCCAGCTCGGTTCGGAGCCGCGCGGCCTCCGCGTGGGCGTCCATCACGCGGCCCATCAGCGACTCGAGCCGGGGGATGAGGGCCTCGATCGTGCGGACCGTGAAGTACCGCTTGGCTTCCTCGGCCACGGTGTCTCCCTGCCCTACCCCAGGTCCGCCCTGGGCTGCCACACCGGCGCCTTTGGCGTCTGTCCCTCAGACCCTACTTGAAGGAGCTCAGGCATGGGGTGGTGGCGGGGCGACGACCACGAGCGCCACGAAGGGCGCCTCCGTGGGGTTCTCCAGCCCGTGCTCGACCCCCGCCGGCGCCACGACGAGCACACCGGGCTCGAGCCAGTCGACCTCGGCTCCGATGCGGATTCGCGCCCGGCCCTCGACGCCGACGTAGAGCTTGTCCTGGTCCCCGTGAGCGTGCACCGCCTGGCTCTGGCCGGGCCGGAGACAGTAGAGATCCGTGTGAAGCCGTGCCGTGGCGGCGAGGCGGTGCCGCGCCATCTTGCCGTCCTGGAACGCCACGCGCTCGCCGAGGCGGATCCGCTCCACGCGTCAGACCCCTTCCGCCGGGACGGTCCCCTCGACCGACCAGGCGAGGAGCTCGACGGGATGGTAGGCGCGAACCCGGAGGCCACGGTCGGCGAGCCCTCGGCGGAGCTGGAGGAGGCACCCTGGGTTTCCGCTCGCGACGACCCCGGCCCCGGTGGCCGCGATCCGATCGAGCTTCCGGACGAGGAGCTGGCCCGCGATCTCGGGCTCCATCAGGTTGTAGACGCCGGCGGACCCGCAGCAGAGATCGGACTCGGAGAGCTCGACGAGCCGCACCCCCGGGATCGCCCGCAGGATGGTTCGCGGAGCCTCCCGCACGCGCTGGCCGTGCGCGAGGTGGCAGGGCTCGTGGTAGGTCACCGTGAGGTCGAGCGGCCGCCTCGGGCCCGGCAGGTGCTCGGCCAGAAGCTCGGTGACGTCCCGCACCCGCGCGGCCAGGGCGGGAGCCCGCGGGTCGTCGCCGAGGAGGTGCCCGTAGTCACGGAGCGCCGCTCCGCAGCCCGCCGCGTTCGTCACGATCCAGTCGGCGTCGGCGAAGGCGGCCAGGTTCCGCTGGGCCCGCGCCCGCCCGGCGGCCCGATCGCCCCAGTGGAGATGAAGCGCGCCGCAGCACCCCTGCCCGTCGGGCACGACGACCCGATATCCGGCGCGCGCGAGCAGGCTCACCGTCGCGCGATTGACGCCGGGAAAGAGGAGCGCCTGCACGCACCCCTCCAGCAGCGCGACCGTCCCCCGGTGGGGGCCGCTCGGCGGCAGGGTCTCGGCGGGAAGCCGGCTCGCCGATCGGGCCGGGAGGGTCGGGAGAAGGCGCTCCATCGCCCCGACGCGCGGGAAGCTCCGAAGGAGCCCCGATCCCCGGACGAGGCGCTGGAGCCCCGAGCGCTGATAGAGCCGCGTCAGCGCGAGCAGCCGCTCGAGCCGCTGCCGCTCGGGGAACACGCCGAGGAGGAGCCGGCCCATGAGCCGGCGCCCGAGGGTTCGCGGCACCTTCCGCTCGATCTGCCCGCGCGTCTCCTCGATGAGGCGACCGAACGGGACACCCGCCGGGCACGCCGTCTCGCACGCGCGACACCCGAGGCATCGGTCCATGTGGAGGACGAAGTTCTCGGTGAGGCCGATGCGCCCCTCGGTCGCGGCGCGCATCAGGTAGACACGGCCCTCGCGGCGAGTCCATCTCCTGGCCGAGCACCCGGTAGGTCGGGCACTGGGGCAGGCAGATGCCGCAGTGCATGCAGTCGAGGATCCCCTCCCAGTCCGGGGGCTCCTCGCCGTCGAAGGCGCCGAGCGGGCGCGGGAGCGCGTGGGCGGCCTCGGCGCCGGCGGCGGGCCCGGAGGCATGGACGGTCGCCACCTAGATGCCCCCCACGTACCGGCCGGGGTTCAGGACACCCGCCGGGTCGAGCTCCCGCTTGAGACGCCGCATGGCCTCGAGGGTGGACCCGACGTCACCCCAGACATCGAGACCCGGCAGGGCGTCCGGCGGAGCGTGCTCCACGACGCAGGTGCCGTCGAGCGCCGCGAGGGCCTCGCGGACACGCGCGACGACATCGCCGACGCGGCGAGCCTCGATCGGCGCCAGGGTTGCGTGGAGGACACCGGTGGCCAGGTTGCCGGTGGCCCTGATCGCGCCGCCGCCGGGCTGGACCGCCTCCACCGCCCGCAGGGCCTTGACGGCATCGGTCGGCCGGATGCCGATCCGCATCGAGAGATGGGTCGCCGGGCCTTCGGGCCATGTGACGTCGGCGATCCGCTGCCACCAGGCGTCGGCCTGCGGGACCTCGATCGCCGGGCTTCCCGCCCGGCCACAGATGTCGGCGACCTGGCTTCCCTGCGCGCGGACGGCCTCGGGCACGCTGCCGATGGTCACGGCCAGGGCGGCGGCGGGCGGTTCGGGCTCCCCCAACGCGTGGAGGGCGCCGGCCGTCACGAGCTGGCAGCGGCTCAGCACGACCGGGGTGTCACGGACGTCGAGGGCGGCGTCGAGGGCGGCCTCGGCACTCGCGAAGCCGAACACCCAGCTGCGCTCCTCGGCTGGCCGGGAGTGGAGCCGGAGGTGCGCCTCCACGACGACGCCGAGCGTGCCGAGAGCGCCCACGTGGAGCTTCGGGACGTCGTAGCCGGTGACGTTCTTGACCACTCGCCCGCCACCCTTGACGAGGGTGCCGTCCGCCCGGACCACGGTCAGGCCGAGCAGAAGGTCGCGCATCGTGCCGTACCGCGCCCGGTAGGGTCCGGCGGCCCCCGTGGCGATCAGCCCTCCGATGGTCGAGGTGCCGGGCCGCGCCGGGTCGAGAGGAACGAACTGCCGGTACGGGCGGAGGGCCGCGTCCAGCGCCTCGAGCGTCGCGCCGCATTCCACCGAGAGCGTCAGGTCCTCCGGCTCGTGGGCGAGGATGCGGTCGAGCCGCGCGAGCGACAGCACGACGTCCAGCCGGCGTGGAGGCGCCCCCCAGGCGAGGCGAGCGCCGCCCCCGGTCGGCGCCACGGCGAGCCCGCGGGCGCTCGCGAGGGCGAGGACGCGGCTCACGCCGTCGACGGTCGTGGGCTCGGCGACGAAGCGGGGCGCGACGCCCGCCACCGTGCGGGTGCTCGCCCGGTCCCCGGAGAGAACCGTTCCCGGGGCAGCGGCCACGGCCAGCTCCCGGCCGACGTCGGCCGCGGCTAGACCCACATGCCCTCCGGCACGGGCTTGCCCGCCCCGGCCGACACCGGGGCGCAGGCATGCTGCCCGGACGGGAACACCTTCTGGGGGTTCATGAGCCCGCGAGGGTCGAAGACCCGCCGGACCGCGTGCATCACCTCGAGGTCGTCGGGGTTGAAGAGGAGCGCCAGCTTCTCGGCCTTGTCGAGACCCACGCCGTGCTCGCCGGTCACGGTCCCGCCGAGCGCGATGCAGGCGTGAAGAATCTCCTCGTTCGCCTCGAGCGCCCGGGCGAACTCCCCCGGGACCCGCTCGTCGTAGCAGATCATCGGGTGGAGGTTTCCGTCCCCGGCGTGGAACACGTTGGCGACGACGAGCCCGTGGCGGGCGGCGATCGCCTGGATCTGTGCCATGACGGTCGGCAGCTTGGAGCGCGGCACCACGGCGTCCTGCAGGACGTAGTTGTGCGTGATGCGCCCGACCGCGCCGGCGGCCTCCTTCCGGCCCTTCCAGAGGAGGGCGCGCTCGGCTTCGTCCCGCGCGACGCGAATCGTCAGCGAGCCCCTGTCGCGGCAGATCCTCGCCACCGCCTCGGCCTGCACCTCGACCTCGGCGGCGGGCCCGTCGAGCTCGATCAGGAGGACCGCCTTCGCCTCGGTCGGGTAGCCGGCGTGGACGCCTGCCTCGACCGCCCGGATGATCGGCTCGTCCATCGCCTCCAGCGCGGCCGGCACGATACCGTCGGCGATGATCGCCGACACGGCGGCCGAGGCGACCTCGATCGATTCGAAGGTGGCGACGGCGGTCCGGACGGCCTCGGGGGCCCGCGTCAGCTTCACCATGACCTTGGTGACGACGCCGAGGGTACCCTCGGAGCCCACGGCGATTCCCGCGAGGTCGTATCCGGGGCGCTCCGCGACGACACTCCCGAGCGTGAGCACCTCGCCCGTGCCCGTGACCACCTCGAGACCGAGGACGTGGTGCGCCACGTTCCCGTACTTGAGCGCGTGGGGCCCACCGGCGTTGGTGGCGGCGTTTCCGCCGATCGAGGAGACCATCTGGCTCGAGGGGTCCGGGGCGAAGAAGTAGTCCCGGTCCTGCACGGCGCGGGTCAGGGCGAGGTTGATCACGCCCGGCTCCACCACGGCGTAGCGGTTCCGGACGTCCACCTCGAGGATGCGGTCCATGCGGTTGACGCCGATCATCACGCCGCCCTTCGGCGCGGTCGCCCCGCCGATGAGCCCCGTGCCCGAGCCGCGCGGGATGACGGGGACGCCCGCCTCCAGGCAGCGGCGGACCACGGCCAGCACCTCCGCGGTCGACCGCGGAAGCACGACGAGGTCGGGCATGCCCTTGTAGTAGACGAGCATGTCGCACTCGTAGACGAGGCGCTGGTCGGCCGCGGCGACGATCCCATCACGGCCCACGATCTCGCGGAGGGCGTCTAGCAGGCGGCGGTCCATGATGTCTCCCGAAGAGGCACGTCCACGGCGGTCGCTTCCGGAAAGCCCGGTCGCCGGCACCCCGAATCTCGCCGGCGGTCCGGCGTCGGCGGGGTGCGGTCCCTCAGCGGATCGTCCAGGTGTCGCCGGACGTCAGGAGCCGCGCGATGTCGCCCGGGCCGCGCTCGGACACCGCGCGCTTCTCCTGGTCGGCGACGAGGTCCTCGTAGATGGGCGCCTCGACCTTCGCGAGGACGCCGACCGGGACCGGGAACTGGGGGCTGACCAGGCTCGCCAGGACCAGGGCCGAGGCGGTGTCGGTCTGGTCGTGCACCCAGAGTCGCTCGGCCGGCACGTCGCTGGCGGTGACGATGCGCGCCTTGACCCCGTCCAGCACCAGGCCCTTCCTGGCGTCGGCGGCACCGAAGAGGAGGGGCTTCCCGTGCTCGACCCGGAGCTCGTGCTCGACCTTCGACTCGCGATCGTAGAGGATGCCCCACGCCATGTCGTTGTAGATGTTGCAGTTCTGGAGGATCTCCACGAAGGCGGTGCCCCGGTGCGCGGCGGCGCGCTTGAGCGTCTCCTCCATGTGGGCGATGTTCCGGTCCACCGTGCGGGCGACGAAGGTGGCGCCCACGCCCAGCGCGAAGGCGCACGGGTTGATCGGCCGGTCGGTCGAGCCCAGCGGCGTCGACTTCGTGACCTTCCCGAGCTCGCTGGTCGGCGAGTACTGCCCCTTGGTGAGCCCGTAGATCCGGTTGTTGAAGAGCAGGATGGTGACGTTCACGTTCCGCCGGAGGATGTGGAGCATGTGGTTGCCGCCGATGGAGAGGCCGTCCCCATCCCCGGTCACCACGAAGACCTTGAGGTCCGGGCGCGCCAGGCGGAGACCCGTCGCGATCGCGGGCGCCCTGCCGTGGATCGTGTGGAACCCGTAGGTGTTCATGTAGTACGGGAACCGGCTCGAGCAGCCGATGCCGGAGACGAAGACGATGTCCTCGCGGGGGACGCCCAGGTCCGGCATCATCTTCTGGATGGTCGACAGGATCGCGTAGTCCCCGCAGCCGGGGCACCAGCGGACGTCCTGGTCCGACTCGAAGTCCTTCTTCGTGTAGCGCGGGACCTGCGGCGCGTTCGTGCTCATCGGTTGCCCTCGACCAGCTGGTTGATCGCGTCCACGATGTCCCGGGTGGCGAGCGGCACCCCCCGCACGCGGTTGAATCCGACGGCGTCGACGAGGTACTCCGCCCTCAGGACCCGCACGAGCTGCCCGCTGTTGATCTCGGGCACGAGCACGCGACGGTACTGGCGGAGGATCTGGCCGAGATCGGGCGGGAGCGGGCAGAGGTGCCGCAGGTGGACGCTCGCGACGGACTGGCCCGCCGCCTGGGCCTCCTCGACGGCCGCGGTGATCGTGCCGTACGTCCCCCCCCACCCCACGACCAGGAGATCGCCGCCCGCGGGGCCGTTGATCGTCGTCGGGGGGATCTCCTGCGCCACGCGCCGGACCTTCTCCGCGCGGAGCCGCACCATCAGGTCGTGGTTGTCCGGGTCGTAGGACACGTTGCCCGTCACGTCCTGCTTCTCGAGGCCGCCGATGCGGTGCTCGAGGCCCGGCGTCCCCGGGCGAACCCACGGTCGCGCCAGGGTGGCCTCCTCCCGCGCGTAGGGCTCGAACCCCTCCGGCTCGGTGCGGAAGCGGACGGGGATGTCCGGGAGGTTCTTCGGATCGGGGATCAGCCAGGGCTCGGCGCCGTTCGCCAGGTAGCCGTCCGAGAGGACGATGACCGGGACCATGTACTTGACCGCGATCCGGATCGCCTCGTAGGCGACGAAGAAGCAGTCGCCGGGCGTCGCCGGCGCGATGACCACCACCGGGCACTCGCTGTTGCGGCCGTACAGCGCCTGCATGAGGTCCGCCTGCTCGGTCTTGGTCGGGAGCCCGGTGGACGGCCCGCCCCGCTGGACGTCGAAGACCACGATGGGCAGCTCCGCCATCACCGCGAGCGCGATTCCCTCGGACTTCAGCGCGAGCCCGGGCCCGCTGGTCGCGCAGAGACCGATGGCCCCGCCGAAGGCGGCGCCGATGATCGCGCCCACGGCCGCGATCTCGTCCTCGGCCTGGAACGTCCGCACGTGGAAGCGCTTGTGCATCGAGAGCTCGTGCAGGATGTCGCTGGCGGGCGTGATGGGGTAGGCGCCGTACACCACCGGCAGGCCGGTCCGCTGCGCCGCGGCCAGGATCCCCCACGCGAGCGCCCGGTTCCCGGTCATGCTCCGGTACACGCCGGGCGCCATCTCGGCCGGCTCGACGCCGTAGCACTCGGCGAAGATCTCGGCGGTCTCGCCGAAGTGATAGCCCGCCTTGAGGGCCCGGGTGTTCGCCTCGGCCACGTCGGCGTTCTTCGTGAAGCGCTTCTTGATCCAGTCGAGGGTCGGCTCGATCGGCCGCGTGTAGATCCACGAGACCAGCCCGAGCGCGAAGAAGTTCTTGCAGCGGTCCTTCTCCTTCGCGTTGAGCGGGAGGCCGGCGAGGCCGTCGATCGTCAGGCGCGTGATGTCGATCTTGTGGGTGCGGTACCGCTCGTCCAGGGTCGCGTCTTCCAGCGGGTTCGACGCGTAGCCGGCCCGGTCCAGGTTCTTCTTCTCGAACGCGCTCGTGTTGAGGATGAGGAGCCCACCCTCCTTGAGGTCGGAGAGGTGGACCTTCAGGGCGGCGGGATTCATCGCCACGAGGCAATCGAGCCGGTCCCCCGGTGTGTAGACCCTCCGGCTGCCGAACTGGAGCTGGAAGCTCGAGACGCCGAAGAGCGTCCCGGCGGGGGCCCGGATCTCGGCCGGGAAGTTGGGCAGGGTCGCGATGTCGTTGCCCGCCCAGGCGGCCTCGCTGGTGAACTGCTCGCCGGTCAGCTGCATGCCGTCGCCCGAATCCCCCGCGAATCGCACGACGGCGCGGTCCAGGATGCGCCTCGGCTTGACAGGGGTCGGCACGGTGGCCGTGGTTTGGCTCATGGACCTTCAGTCTCCTTGCGTCGGATAAGGCTCTTGAACGGGCCGGCGCGACGGTCGGCGGGGACCCGGCGACATGGCGTCACCCGCTCGCGAGCACACGGGGCACATGGTACCCAAAGGCCCGAGACATCGCAAGGTTATGGCACACCCCGCCGGAGGCCGGCATGGCTCCGTCCGGCGGCCGTCAGGCGCTCCGGGACGGGCGGCGGGGGACGACGCGCCTCACGGCCGCTCGGCCCTGGCCCGACCGGCCCGGCGGGCCGCCCGGAGCCTCGGCGTCGCCCGCCTTCCGGAGCACGTCGATGAAGCGGTCGACGGCCGGCGGTAGGCGCTGGCCCTTGCGGTGGATGATCGCGATCGGCCGGACCAGGCCTCCGATCGCGAGCGGCACCGCGCCGAGCATCCGGATCCCGACCTCCTTCGCCACCGCGGGCCGCGGCAGGATGCTCACGCCGGCGGCGATGGCGATCGCCTGCTTGATCGTCTCGATGTTGTCGAACTGCATCACCACCTCCACGCGCACCCCCGCCTGCCGGAGCACGCGGTCGATGGCCCGGCGGATCGGGAGGTCGTGGTCGAAGGCCACGAACCGCTCGCCCTGGAGATCGGCCGCCTCCGCGACTCGCCGGCGGGCGAGCCGGTGGCTCGGGTGGCACACGAGCACCATGGGCTCCTCGCGGAGCGGCAGCACCTGGAGCGCCCGGTTCGCGGGGGGGTACGAGAGGATCCCGAGGTCGACCTGGTCCCCGAGGACCGCCTCGACCACCTTGTGGGGGTGCAGGCACTCGAGCAGGACGCGTGCGTTGGGGTGCATCGCCATGAAGGGCTGCATGTGGCGGCTCATGTCGTGGAGGCCGACCGAGTAGATCGCCGCCACGCGGACGGTGCCCTCCACCCGGTGCCGGGACGTCGCGAGGTCTGCCCGGGCCCGCTCGAAGCCCGCCAGGAGTGTCCGGCACGCCTCGTAGAAGCCTCGCCCCTCCTGCGTCGGCTGGAGCGGCCGGCGGGAGCGGTCGAGGAGCTGGACGTCCAGCTCGGTCTCGAGCTGCTGGATCGCCTGGCTCGCCGCCGACTGGGTCACGCCGCTCAGGCCGCCGCCGCGGGAGATGCTCCGGAGCCGCACGACGTCGCAGAAGAGCTTGAGCGTCTCGAGCTGCACGCCCCTAACCTACATCATTAGGTGAGCTAATGCAGCGATTTCCCGTTTTTGGCCTTGGCTAATGCTCAACACTGATGTAGTCTTCGGCCACCGGCCTTGCAGGCGTCCTTCGCGAGCGCCGGTGACGCGTGCCGCAAGCGGGTGACCGCTGGGAGTGAGCCGATGACGACACCAGGAATGCCGCCAGCGCAGGGCCTCTACGATCCTCGCCACGAGCACGACGCGTGCGGCGTCGGCTTCGTCGTGGACCTCGAGGGGCGCAAGTCCCACACGATCGTGACGCAGGCGCTGACCGTCCTGAAGAACCTCCTGCACCGGGGCGCGTGCGGCTGCGAGCCGAACACCGGCGACGGGGCGGGCATCCTGATCCAGATGCCCGATCGGTTCCTCCGGCGGGAGTGCGCGCGCCTGGACATTCCCCTGCCCCGCCGCGGGCGAGTACGGGTGCGGCCTCGTGTTCCTGCCGCGGGAGACCGCGCAGCGCCACCGGGTCCAGGCGCTCCTCCACTCGGTCGTGGAGCACGAGGGCCAGCGTCTCCTCGGCTGGCGCGACGTCCCCACCGATGACGGGCTGCTCGGCGAGACGGCGCGCTCGGTGGAGCCCGTCATCAAGCAGGTCTTCGTGGGACAGGGCCCGGACGTCCGGGACCGGCCGCACTTCGAGCGGAAGCTCTACATCATCCGGAAGCTCTTCGAGAAGGCCGTCGCGGCGGCCGACGTGCGCGAGCAGACGTTCGCCTACCTGCCGAGCCTCTCGTGCAGCACGCTGATCTACAAGGGCATGCTGAGCGCCGACCAGATCGAGTCCATGTACCCGGACGTGACGGATCCCGACGTCGAGTCCGCGCTGGCGCTCGTGCACCAGCGGTTCAGCACCAACACGTTCCCGTCCTGGCCGCTCGCGCACCCCTACCGGTACGTCGCGCACAACGGCGAGATCAACACCCTCCGGGGCAACATCAACTGGATGCGCGCCCGGGAGGCGCTGTGCCGCTCCAGCGTGTTCGGCGACGAGCTGTGGAAGGTCCTGCCCGTCACGCGCGACGGGCTGTCGGACTCGGCCACCTTCGACAACGTCCTCGAGTTCCTGGTCATGAGCGGCCGCTCCCTGCCCCACGCGATCCTCATGATGATCCCGGAGCCGTGGCAGAAGCACGAGTCGATGAGCCCGGACCGGCGGGCCTTCTACGAGTACCACTCCGCGCTCATGGAGCCCTGGGACGGTCCGGCGTCGATCGCCTTCACCGACGGGACGGTGATCGGGGCGATCCTCGACCGGAACGGGCTCCGGCCGTCGCGCTACTACGTGACGAAGGACGGCCTGGTCGTCATGGCCTCCGAGGTCGGCGTGCTGGACATCCCGCCGGAGGACGTGCTGATCAAGGAGCGCCTGCACCCGGGCCGGATCTTCCTGGTGGACACGGCGCGCGGCCGGATCGTCGACGACGAGGAGATCAAGGCCGAGCTCGCGGCGGAGCACCCCTACGCCGACTGGCTGCGCGAGAACCTCGTCCAGCTCGCCGACCTGCCCAAGCACAAGGCGCCCCCCGCCGATCACGACACGGTCCTCCAGCGGCAGATCGCGTTCGGATACACGCACGAGGACCTCCGGATCCTGCTGGCGCCGATGGCGAGCAAGGGCGAGGAAGCGCTCGGCTCGATGGGCACCGACACGGCGCTCGCCGTCCTGTCGAACCGGCCGCGGCCGCTCTACGACTACTTCAAGCAGCTGTTCGCCCAGGTCACGAATCCGCCCCTGGATCAGATCCGGGAGGAGCTCGTGACGTCGATGGAGTCCACGATCGGCCCGGAGGGAAATCTCCTCGAGCCGCGGCCGGAGTCCTGCCGCCAGATCGTCATCCCCGACCCCGTGCTGTCGAACGGAGAGGTCGCCCGAATCCGCCACATGCAGCACCCCTGGTTCAAGGCGATGACGCTCCCGATGCTCTACCCGGTGGCCGAGGGAGCCGAGGGGCTCGCGCGGGCGCTGGAGGGGCTCCAGACCCGGGCGAGCCAGGCGATCGCCGACGGGCACAACGTGCTCATCCTCTCCGACCGCGGGATCTCCCGCGAGCAGGCGGCCATCCCGAGCCTGCTCGCAACAGGGGCCGTCCACCATCACCTCACGCGGCGCGGCGAGCGTACCCGCGTGGGCCTCGTCCTCGAGACGGGCGACGCGCGCGAGGTGCACCACATGTGCCTGCTCATCGGGTACGGCGCCGGCGCCGTGAACCCCTGGGTGGCCTTCGAGACCCTGGACGACATGATCCGTCAGGGACTCCTGCCGGGGATCGACCACAGGGCGGCCGTCAAGAACTACATCAAGGCGCTGAACAAGGGGATCCTCAAGGTCATGGCCAAGATGGGGATCTCGGCGCTCCAGAGCTACTGCGGGGCGCAGATCTTCGAGGCCATCGGCCTCGACAAGGACGTGGTCGACCGCTACTTCACGGGCACGCTCTCCCGGGTCAGCGGGATCGGCCTCGACGTCATCGCCGAGGAGGCGCGCCGCCGGCACGAGCACGCGTTCCCGACCCGCCCGGTCGGTCCCGCGGAGCTCGACTGGGGCGGCGAGTACCAGTGGCGCCGCGACGGCGAGTTCCACCTGTTCAACCCCGAGACGGTGTTCAAGCTCCAGCACGCGACGCGGAGCGGTCAGTACCAGATCTTCAAGGAGTACACCCGCGCCGTGGACGAGCAGAGCCGGAACCTGGCCACGCTCCGAGGTCTGTTCGCCCTCAAGCCCGGCGAGACGCCCGTGCCGCTCGACGAGGTGGAGCCGGTCGAGTCGATCCTCCGGCACTTCGCCACGGGCGCCATGTCCTACGGCTCGATCAGCCAGGAGGCCCACGAGACGCTCGCCATCGCGATGAACCGGATCGGCGGCAAGTCGAACACCGGCGAGGGTGGCGAGGACTCCGCGCGGTACCGCCGCGAGGCGAACGGGGACTGGCGGCGGAGCGCGATCCACCAGGTCGCGTCCGGGCGCTTCGGCGTGACCAGCGAGTACCTCGTCAACTGCGACGACCTCCAGATCAAGATGGCCCAGGGGGCCAAGCCGGGCGAGGGCGGGCAGCTCCCCGGGTCACAAGGTCTACCCCTGGATCGCCAAGGTCCGGCACTCGACGCCCGGCGTGGGCCTGATCTCGCCCCCGCCGCATCACGACATCTACTCGATCGAGGATCTCAAGCAGCTGATCCACGACCTGAAGAACGCGAACCCGCGGGCGCGCATCCACGTGAAGCTCGTCGCCGAGGTCGGCGTCGGCACCGTGGCGGCGGGGGTGGCCAAGGCCTTCTCGGACGTGGTGCTGATCTCCGGCCACGACGGCGGGACGGGCGCGTCACCGCTCACGTCGATCAAGCACGGGGGCGTCCCGTGGGAGCTCGGCCTCGCCGAGACGCAGCAGGTGCTCGTTCTCAACAAGCTGCGGGACCGCATCGTCGTCCAGGTGGACGGGCAGCTCAAGACGGGGCGCGACGTGGTCATCGCCGCACTGCTCGGCGCCGAGGAGTTCGGGTTCGCCACCGCGCCGCTGGTCGTCCTGGGCTGCGTCATGATGCGCGTCTGCCACCTCAACACGTGCCCGGTGGGCATCGCGACCCAGGACCCCGAGCTGCGCAAGCGCTTCTCGGGCGCGCCGGAGTTCGTCACGACCTTCTTCCGGTTCATCGCCGAGGAGGTCCGCGAGCTGATGGCCCAGCTCGGCTTCCGGACGCTCGACGAGATGATCGGCCGCGTCGACCGCCTGGACGTGCGGGCGGCCATCGACCACTGGAAGGCGCGGGGCCTGGACTTCTCGGCGATCCTCCACCGCCCCGCCGTCGGGCCGGAGGTCGCGATCCGCCGGATCCGGCCGCAGGACCACGGGCTCGAGCGCTCGCTGGACGTGAGCACCATCGTGCCCCTGTGCCGGCCGGCGCTCGAGTCCCGGACGCCCGTCGACCTGCGCCTGCCCATCCGCAACGTGCACCGGACGGTGGGCACGATCCTCGGATACGAGGTGACCTCGCGGTACGGCGCCGACGGCCTTCCCGACGACACGATCCGGATCCACTTCACCGGCTCGGCGGGCCAGAGCTTCGGAGCCTTCGTCCCCCGGGGGATCACGCTCGTCCTCGAGGGCGATTCGAACGACTATCTCGGCAAGGGGCTCTCGGGCGGCAAGATCGTCGCCTTCCCGCCGCGCGCCGCGACGTTCGCGCCCCAGGACAACATCCTGGTCGGGAACGTCGTCCTGTACGGCGCGACGGGCGGCGAGGCGTACGTCCGCGGGGTCGCCGGCGAGCGCTTCGCCGTCCGGAACAGCGGCGCCATGGCGGTGGTCGAGGGCGTCGGCGACCACGCGTGCGAGTACATGACGGGGGGCCGGGTGGTCGTCATCGGCCGGACGGGCCGGAACTTCGCCGCGGGGATGTCCGGCGGGGTCGCCTACGTGCTCGATTCGGCGGGGGACTTCCGGCGCCGGTGCAACCTCGGCATGGTGGACGTCGAGCCGCTCGTCCAGGACGAGGACGTCGAGGAGGTCCGGGAGCTCCTGCGACGCCACGTGCGCTACACGGAGAGCGCCGTCGGCGAGCAGCTCCTCGCCGACTGGCCGGCCGCACAGCCGCGCTTCGTGAAGGTCATGCCGCGGGACTACAAGCGAGCCCTGGCCGCAATGCGGCGCGCCCGGGAGGAAGGCATCCCCTGGGAGCGGGCCGTCATGGAAGGAGCGCACGGCTGAGAGCGGGCATGGGCAAGGTCACCGGCTTCCTCGAGTTCGCCCGCGACAAGCAGCCCTACCGGCCGGTCGCCGAGCGGCTGCGTGACTGGGGCCAGGTCCTGCTGCCCTGGCCGGTGGCGAAGCTCCAGAAGCAGGCGGCCCGCTGCATGGACTGCGGCATTCCCTTCTGCCACCAGGGGTGTCCCCTCGGGAACCTCATCCCCGACTGGAACGACCTGGTCTACCGGGACGACTGGCGGGAGGCCATCGACCGCCTGCACGCGACGAACAACTTCCCGGAGTTCACCGGCACGCTCTGCCCCGCCCCGTGCGAGGGCTCCTGCGTCCTCGGGATCAACGACGACCCGGTCACGATCAAGCCGATCGAGCTCCAGATCGTCGATCGCGCGTTCGCCGAGGGCTGGGTCGTTCCCGAGCCCCCGGCCGTCCAGACCGGCAAGCGCGTCGCCGTGGTGGGGTCCGGTCCCGCCGGGCTCGCGGCGGCCCAGCAGCTCCGCCGCGCGGGCCACGACGTCACGGTGTTCGAGCGCGCCGACCGGATCGGAGGCCTGCTGCGCTACGGCATCCCCGAGTTCAAGATGGAGAAGCGCGTCCTCGACCGGCGTCTCGAGCAGATGCGAGCGGAAGGCGTCCGCTTCGTGACCGAGGTCCGACGTGGGTGTCGACGTGGACCCCGAGCGCCTGCGCCAGGAGCACGACGCGCTTCTCCTGGCCGGCGGCGCGGGGAACCCGCGGGACCTGCCCATCCCGGGGCGCGAGCTCGACGGCATCCACTTCGCGATGGAGTACCTCCCGCTCCAGAACCGGCGCTGCGAGGGCGACGTTCTCCCGGAGGCCGACTTCATCACGGCGCGGGACAAGCACGTGGTGATCCTCGGCGGCGGCGACACGGGCGCGGACTGCCTCGGCACGGTGCACCGCCAGGGCGCGCGCTCGGTCCACCAGATGGAGATCCTGCCGCGGCCGCCCGACCAGCGGGCGCCCGACAACCCGTGGCCCCAGTACCCGAACGTCTACCGTGTCTCGTCGGCGCACGAGGAAGGCGGGGAGCGCGTCTACGCCGTCTCGACGAAGCGCTTCCTCGGCGACGATCGCGGGCGCGTCCGCGGTCTCGAGGCGGTCCGGGTCGAGGTCGCCCGCGAGGCCGGCCGGCCGGTCTTCCGGGACGATCCCGGGCTCGGAGTTCACGCTGCCCTGCGAGCTGGTCCTCCTGGCCATGGGCTTTCTCGGCCCGGAGCGCTCCGGCCTGCTCGAGAAGCTCGGTGTCCGCCTCACCGAGCGCGGCAACGTCTGGCGGGACGCGAGCTGGATGACGAGCGTCCCTGGGGTGTTCGCCGCCGGGGACATGCAGCGCGGACAGTCGCTGATCGTGTGGGCGATCGCCGAGGGCCGGAGCGCGGCGCGGGGCGTCGACGCAGTACCTCATGGGCCGCTCGGACCTCCCCGCTCCCCTACCCTAGCCGCCAGCGTTCCGTCACCGGGCGGATACCCGGTGGCGGGCCGGCTCCGGATCAGTTCCCGGTGCCGCGCCCGAGGGCGTGGCCGACGAAGAACGGGAAGAGCGTCTGGAGCGATGGCCCTTCTCGGCCGTTTCCCCAGGGGGGGCGTCCCGAGCGGACGCTAGCGGGGTGCCCATTCGTCGAAGCTGTCGACGAAGCGGCGATCGAACCATGCGGGCTCCGGCAGCCGTGCGCTGGCTTCACCGGTCGCGATGGCGACGGCCCAGAACGCCGCCATCGCGCGAGAGGACGGCGCCCCGCGTTCCGTCCACGTCCTGGCCGTCTCGTCGTAGGTCCGCTCGGCCTGGCGACGTTCGTAGTGGAGCCATCGCTCCAGTGTCTGCACGGCCTCTTCGCGTTCGGCCTTGACGCGTCGGACAGCCCGCACGTATCCGCGGAGGAAGGCCGTCAACGCGCGCGGCAGCTCGTCGAGACGCCGCGTCTTGGCGATCAGGACGAACGGCCACTCCTCGCCGACCTCGGACGCCTGGGTTCCCAGTCGGCGAAAGCCCTCCGCTTCCGCCTGCCAGCTGGCCGGCGCCTGCAGAATCGCCGCGTCCAATCGCCCCGCCCGGAGCGCGGATAGCCGGGTCGTGGGGCCGCCACTGACCACGATCCGGACCTCACGGGCCGGATCCACTCCATGCTGGGTGAGCGCGTATCTGGTCAGCCCGTCCGTCATGCCTCCAAGGGAGCTGATCCCGACACTCCGGCCTCGGAGGTCCCTCCAGCTCTGAATCTCGGAGCGGGTGAACCACTCGTAGTCGGGCGGGAGGTACCCGGCGTAGAACGCCTTCACGGGCACTCCCGCCGACAGTAGGTTCAGTAGCAGGCTCGGCGACCCCACGGCGACGTCGACCGAATCCGACGCGATGGCTTGCGCTGTGACCGCCTCACCCGCCAGAGTGACCAGCTCCACGCGCAGGCCAGCCTCGGCGAGCGTATCCGCCGCGCCCACGTGCACCGGCAGGAGCGAGGGGGCCGGTCCTCCCATTCCGATGCGCAGCGTCGTGCGCTCGATCGGCCGCCCTCGCCCGCTCTGGGCAAAGAGCTCCGACGAAAGCAGCACCAGAGCCGCGGCAATCAGCGCACCACCGCAGCTCCCGCGCCAGGACTGACGCCTTCGCCACCCTGGCGTCATCACGGATCCGGCGACCCCGCGGAGACCGCGCGGTGGCGGACATGGAGAATCTTGCCGTTCTCCGTCGCGTACGGAGCTCGCCGCTCGACGACCAGGAGTCCGGCATCCCGCCAGGCCAGACTCGCTACCCGCTCGGTCCCCGACCCCGAGCCGATCGCCTCCAGAAACGCCTCTGCCACCGCGCGCGCGTCGAGAGGACCCACGGTCGGGTCGACGAGGAGGCGGAGCCGTGACTCGCCCGCCGGCGTGTCTTCCTCGACGATCTGATAGTGAGTCGGGCCACCGCCGAACCGTAACGGCAGCACTTCCTCCAGCACGTTGACGACGTCCTCGTCCAGGAGGGCCATCCCGCCCGCCGTCAGTCGCTCCTGGCTACGCACCGTGTGCAAATGGGTCAGCCAGCCTGCCTTCTCGAGCGGACAGCCGCAGGTGCGCCGCTCCATCACGGCCCGGTCGCCGAGCGAGACGTTCAGGAGAATGAACGGCGCCGTCGGGCGCAAGGAGGTCATCAGCAGAGGTGCGGCCACGCTCCGGGTGAGGGTCTCAGACTCCGGCTGCACCACGGCGAGGATATCGTCGAAGAGGTGGAGGTCGTCGGCGGCGGCCGGCGCCAGGCAGCCGTGGCCGACGTGGCCGCATTCAGCCGTTCCGTAGTTCGGGACGCCCGTCGCTCCCGCCAGGCGGACCACCGCCAGTCGCGCCGCCGTGGTAGGCTCGCTACCCAGCGTGAGCTGAACGCCCTCGAGGTCGAGCCCCGCCGCAAGCGCCGCGTGGCAGAGTCTGACGATCGCGCTCGTGAAGCCGTGCAGGTGGGGCGTGCTCCCGCGGCGCCGGACGGCGATCATCCATCGGGCGATCGGCAGCGGATCCTCCAGCATGGCCAGCTCGGGGGCTGGCCAGGGTACGCCGGCGATTACACCGCCCCAGCGAAGGGCGCGCGTGCTCCACCGGTAGCGCGGGTGGAGTCCCGGCGCCGCGGGATCGATCTGTGTGAACCAGCGCTCGGGATGTGCCCCCGCGTGGCTGAACTTCAGGAGCTGGCCGAGCGTGGTGCCGCCGGGAACTCCCCAGTACGCGTGCGACCAGCTGAGCCCTCCCCGCCCCTCCAGGACGAGACACCGATCGACCGCCAGGTCGCGGATGAAGTCGAGATCGACGAGGACCGGCGTGCCACCGCCGCCGCGGCTTCCGCTGCTCTGCACGGGCACGTGGAACCCGGACAGCGGATTGCGAAACTGACCTGGTTCGGTCGTGCTCCGGAGGGTCCCGCGTACGACCGGGCGTCGCCCCTTGAATTCTTCCATGGTCACGTACACCCCGCGACGATGCAGCTCTCGCAGCGCCCCCTCGACTCCGTCGGACCGCGTCAGCCGCTCGAGGTCTCCGTACTCGCAGCCCGCATGGCGCAGCAGCGCACGGTACGGGCTGGCCGGATGATCGTAGACTCCGCGGCGGACCAGGGTGAGGAAGTCGGTCTCGCGGGTGGCCAGCCGACATCGAAGAAGCTCGCGCGCCTCATCCGGGCCGAGGGGATGCCGGAGAAAGCCGGGTAACCGTCGAAGGAAACGGGCGCCGATCCTGAGCTCGTCCAGCCCCATCGGAAATCGCCGCGCCCGGGGTCTCGCCTTCACCGACCGTGGAAAACGGGCGGGCGCTTCTCCGCGAACGCGCGGACTCCCGCGGCGAAGTCCTCGGTGTGGCCGTTCTGCGCGATCGCCTGGCTCTCGTGCGCCATCTGGGTCCCGAGGCTCTCAGTCGTCGACAGGTGAAGCAAGCGCTTGCCGTGGCCGAGCGCCAGCGTCGGCCCCTGGGCGAGCTCGGGGACGTAGGCGACATGAAGCCCCTTCCTAGTCGTCCTCCCCCTCCCTCCCCCTCGGCTCCCCCCAGGGGGGCGCCAGGATATCCCCGGCGCCGTTGGGCATACGCGTCAGTGGCGCGTAGCCCCCTCAGTGCGCTCGTTCGAGGAGCTTTACCTCGCCCGACGTGACCTCCGGCGCATTCGGTACCAACGTGGCCAGGTGCTCCTTGATGTATGTGGCCGCAGCCTTCGTTGACTCCGCGGACCCGGACGAAGTCGTGAAGCCACTGATGGTCACGAGAGTCCCCCTCCCGGCGTCGAGGATCGCGTAGCTCGCGAACCCGGGCAGGTGCGTGACCAGAGGCAGGAACCCGCTCTTGGCGCTGCCGACGATCTTGTCGATGTTCTTCGGGTCGACCTGGTAGCGCCGGAGCACGCCGTACTTGGCCGTATCCTTGACCTCCCGGAGCCGGACCTCACCCTCGATCACCTGCGGAGGGCTGGGGACCAGGGACGCGATATTCTCCTTGATCCATGCCGCAGCTTTCTTCGTTGACTCATCGGTCCCCGTTTTTCCCTCGTAGACGCTGTACGTGGCCATGTGGCCGTGACCGGTATCCATGAGCCCCCAGGAGACAAAGCCCGGGATGGCTTTGAGGAACGTGAGGCCTTCGGCGGCAACTCGGCGAACGATCTCGTTGACGTTCTTGGCATCGACTGTGTAGTGCCTCAGGACTCCGTGCATGACGACCTCCTTCGCGTGGCGGCGTTCACCTGAACGCTGGACTGCAGATGGGACAGGACCCGATCCGATGCGGAGACCTTCGGCTCCGCTTGCCGGGCGGTCGGTGGAACAGGGGAATTGGCGGGCAATGTACGCCCGGCCTGGAGAGGGGTCAATCGACTCTCTCCATGCCCATCCCCCCGCGCGAAAGTTCACAAGTTCACCGCAAGGCGGAAACGCGAGGATCCATGAAGAAAGCGTACGCGCTAGCGGCGCGCGCGCTCGGGTGCGCGGGCGCGACCCGGCCGCCGGAGTCCCCCACACAGATCCCATGGGACCCGAACCTACCGCCGGAGACATGCAGCAGGGCCAGTCGCTGATGGTGAAGCGCCGGGCGGGGGTCGATCACTGCCTGATTGGCCGCTCTGACTTCCGCGCTCCCCTCGGGTAGGGCACCAGGCCCGGAGCGCCCGAGCTCGAGGCGGGGCCCAACCGCGGCGTATTAGAGCGCGGGGCTCCGCCAGAGCGCGTGGCCCACGAAGAACGGGCCGAGCGTCTGGATGAACTCGGAGGTCTGGGCCGTGCGGCGCATCGTCTGCACGAGGTGGGACAGCGGGTGTAGCTCCGGTCCCACGAGCCCGATCACGAAGTCGTTGTCGTGGGTGTCGAGCCCGTGGCAGGCGAGCCGGACGTCGTGCGCGAGGTCAGCCTCGCCGTAGGTGCGCCCCAGCGCGGCATGCTCCCTGAGGATCGCTCCCTGCTCCTGGGGCGTGAGCCGCGCGAACGTTCCCGTCCGGCGGAGCGGATACCAGATCGCCCACGGCCACTCCGGGCCGAGGGCCGTCCGGCGCGGCCGCGCCAGCAGCCAGTCCTCGAGGTCGGTCTCGAAGCCGCTCGAGTAGGTGCGCCCGAACATGGTGAGCTCGGGCTTCCGCCGGAGCCCCAGGAACGGCTCGGTCCCCAGGATCTCCCGCCACCGGCCCACGAAGAAGGCGGGGTCCTCCGCGATGCCGAGAACGGCCACGCCGAGGGGGTCGGCCGCGTCCGCGTAGAGGACGCCCTCGACGCGGGCGCGCTCGAGCGCTCCGGCGAGCCGCTTCGGGTCGTCGCAGTCGCCGAACACCTGGAGCTGCATGTAGAGCCGGCGCGTCGAGGTCTGCTGGTTGGCCCCGTGCTCCCGGACGTCCACCCGGCTCCCCTCCGGTTGCGTCATGGCTCGCCCTCCGCCGCGGTCAGCTGGCCGGTGCGGGCTCCGGCGACAGCCCCGCGCGCTGGTGCTCGCGGACCAGGCCGGCCTTCCGCACGCCGACGTCGAGGTGGTCCCACGGCAGCGCCTCGCCCAGCGGGCGCTCGCGGTGCGTGTAGAACTCGGCATCGCCGCTCCACTCGCGGAGCGCCGTCCGCCAGTCGCCCTCGAGGCGCGCGGCCTCCTCGAGGAAGTCCGCGACCCGGCGGTCCCCGCGGGCCAGGAGCGCCTGGAGGAACGCCTCGCGCGGGTTCTCGTGGAGGACGCGCACGTTGTGGAGTCGGCGGACCCCGGCCTTGATGGTGCGGAGCTTGGCCTCCAGCCGGTTCACCGGATCGAACGGGGCCCACTGGAACGGCGTCCACGGCTTCGGCACGAAAGAGCTGATCGACAGCGTCAGGCGGCCGAACGGCTCGCCCTGCCCCGACGGCACGCGCAGCCGCTCGAGCAGCCGCGTCGCGAGGTCGGGGATGGCCTCGATGTCCTCGTCCGTCTCGGTCGGGAGGCCGATCATGAAGTAGCACTTGAGATTCGGGATGCCGTGGGCGCGGACCAGCTCGCAGGCCTCGTAGAGCTGCGCATCGGAGATGTCCTTCCGGATCACGTGGCGAAGCCGCTCCGTTCCCGCCTCGGGCGCCACCGTGAGCGTCCGGTGCCCGCCCCGGCGGAGCGACGAGACGAGCTCCTCGGTGAGGCTGTCGGCGCGGATCGAGGAGATGGAGACCTCGAGCCCTTCCTCCTCGAGCACCTTCATCAGGCCACCGATCCACGGATAGTCGGAGACGCACGCGCCGACGAGCCCGACGCGGTTCGAGTCCTTCTTGATCTCGCGGACCGTCTCCCGGAGCGTCTCGAGGCTCCGGTGGCGGACGGGCCGGTAGATCTGCCCCTCGAGGCAGAACCGGCAGCCGCGCCCGCATCCCTTCCCGACCTCGAGGAGGGCGAGGTGGCCGTACTCCGCGTTCGGCGTCCGGAGGAGCGACATCGTCCGGAAGTCGTCGACCTTCTTGAGGCGCCGTTTGGTCACGATGGCCGGCACGCCGGGCCCGGGCCGCACCTCGGCGATCGTGCCGTCGTCCTGGTAGGAGACGGCGTAGCGCTGCGGGACGTAGATCCCGGGAACCGGCGCCAGGCGGTCCAGGAGGTCGTCGCGCCGGCGGGCGGCGAGCGGCACCGTGCCGAAGGCCTCGCGGTAGGCGGCCACGATCTCCCCGACGATCTCCTCGCCCTCGCCGACCACCACGAAGTCCATGAACGGGGCCACCGGCTCCGGGTTCGCGAAGGCGCACACGCCGCCCATCAGGACGACAGGGTCCTCGGGCCGGCGGTCCTCGGGCCGGAGCGGGATGCCGGCCATCCGGAGCAGCCTGAGGGTGTTGATGTAGTCCCCTTCGTACGTGATCGAGAATCCGACCAGGTCGAACTGAGCGAGCGGCCGCTTGGACTCGAGCGAGAAGGGTCCGGTGCCGGTTCGCTGGTACTCCGGGAGGTCCTCCGGGTCGGGCAGGAACACGCGCTCGCAGACGACGTCGGGCAGCTCGTTCAGATGGCGGTAGATGGTCTGGAACCCGAGATTGGACATCCCGACCGCGTAGGTGTTGGGGTACACCAGCGCGAACGCGACGCGGCCCCCCCAGTCCTTCCGGATGGTGCCGGTCTCCTGCGAGAGAAGGCGGTCAGCTTTTTCCTTGAGACTCCACGACATGCGGCTTACAGCCTAACAGACGATGGCAGAGGCGGCAAGGAAGGCAGTCCGGGGGGTAGTGTCTCAGTTCGATTCTTCGTGACACTCGCCGCGCCAGCCCTCTAGCCCCTCTCGGACGGCCAGCGGCACGATAGCGAGCGCCGCGAACGGATCGGCCCACCACCAGCCGAACGCCGCGTTGAGAATCAGTCCACCCAGCGTGGTTAGTGAGAGCCAGGAGCACGTAATCGTCTCGTAGGCATCGGCACGAAGCGCGCTGCTGCGGAGCGCGGCAGCCGTCCGCAGTTTGGCCCATCCGAGGAACGGCATGATCACGAGCGAGATCGCCGTGAGCGCGATACCGACCCTGCTCTGTTGCGCCTCAGCCCCGTAGCCCAGGAGCCGCCGTCCGGCGTCGATGATGATGTAGGCCGAGAGCGCGAGCAAGAGCGCCCCGGCGATACGACCGGCGCGGCGCTCCAGGACCTCAGCGCGCTCGTGATCGGCCGAGCCGTTGAGTTCCGCTCGGAGACGCCAGCCCACGACGGCACCACTCACCGTCTCCACGAATGAGTCGACGCCAAAGCCAATGAGGACCACCGACGATGCCAGCGCGCCCGCGCTGACGGCGATGACGCCCTCAACGATGTTCCATCCCACCGTCGCCCATGCTAGCCAGACGCCCCGCTCCAGAAGGTACTTGCGGTCAGTCAAGCTGAGACATCACCAGCCCGAGAAGCCGCGGGCCTCATGCCGGGCCTGGCGTCCGGGGATACGCCAGAGATGGGAGGAGACCTGCTCGACCTGCACGGAGAAGCCTCGGGATCACCCTGCCGCGCCCGGCGGCCAGGGCGAGGAGCGCGGAGCTGCTAGCCTACCGGCGCCCGGGCACCGGTGGCGCTGACTTCCGGGTGGCGACGTCCTGGGCCATGGAGAGCCGCTCGACCTCGACCTCGAAGTCGGTCTGGGAGGTCGCGGTGCGCCGGGCTTCCTCGTAGGAGACCATGCCCTTCTGGTACCACTCGATCGCGCTCTGGTTGAACGACTGCATCCCGTACGTGTCCCGGCCCTCGGAGATCACCTGCGAGAGCTGGGCCGTGCGGCTCTGCTCCTCGATGCATCGCTGGACGGTCAGCGTTCCGATGAGGACCTCCACCGCGGGGATGAGGCCGGGCTCGTCCGACCGTTGCATGAGCCGCTGCGAGACGACGCCCCGGAGGACCTGCCCGAGCTGCTGGCGGATCTGGCGCTCGTAGTCCGGCGGGAACTGCGAGATGATCCGGTTGACCGTCTCCGCCGCCGTGATGGTGTGGAGCGTCGAGAGGACGAGGTGGCCGGTCTCCGCCAGCGTCAGCACCGCTGACATCGTCTCGAGGTCTCGCATCTCGCCGACCATGACCACGTTGGGGTCCTGGCGGAGGCAGATCCGGAGCGCCTCGGCGAATCCGGGCGCGTCCATCCCGACCTCGCGCTGGGTGACGATGCTGCTGCCGTCCTCGAACAGGTACTCGATCGGATCCTCGATCGTCACGATGTGATCGGTCCGATTGTGGTTCATGTGGTTGACCATCGAGGCGAGCGTCGTCGTCTTGCCGGAGCCCGCGGGACCGGTCACCAGGACCAGTCCCCTGGGCTCCATGGCCAGCTTCGCCACGACCGGGGGAAGGTGGAGCTCCTCGAAGGTCGGCGGCTCGTAGGGCACGACGCGGAGCGCGATGCCGATGTTGGCGCGAGCCCGGAAGATGCTCGCCCGGAATCGCCCGATCCCGGCCACGGTGTACTGCACGTCCACGCCGCCGTCCCGCTCGAACCGCTGGCGCTGGAGGTTGTTGATCATCGCGCCGGCCATCTGCTCGAGGTCCTTCCCGTCGAGGAGCGGCCAGTTCTCCATGCGCATCAGGTGCCCGCGCACCCGGAGCACGGGGTACTGGCGCGCCTTGAGATGGACGTCGGACGCGCCGAGGCTCATGGCCTCTCGCAGGACGCCGGCGAGCTCCATCGTTCCTCCCTGCCTACTCCCCGGTGGGACTCGATTAGCTCGGCCGCGCGGGACGCCCCGGCCGGGCTCGGAACGGACTCATTCTCGTCGCCGGTCCCCGTCGAAGTCAAGGTTTGCCGGGGTGCCCGAAACCCGTGCGAAGATAGCAGGCAGAGACGAGAGCGGTCCGGGGTCCGAGCCCCGGCCGTCTCCGCTCCAACACGCGATGCCGCCCCTCAGGATCCGGTTCCGCGCCGCTGGGCGCTCCGCCACCAGATGGATCGCGACGGTCTTCTTCGGGCTCACCCCGGGTCTGGCCGCGGCGGACCACGGCGCGCCGGCGCTCCCCCCGCGAACCGGCCTCGACTGGACGTCGTGGCTGCTGGTCGCCGGTGCGGTCGCCGCCGTCAGCCTGGCGGCGTGGGCATTTTTCGCGCCCGATCGCACGGAGGCCCGCCCGGACCCCTCGGCGCCGGGCGGATCGGAGCCGGAGCCCCCGGCCCCCACGGCGCGATGATCTGGGTCGCCGCGCGCGTGTGGCCGGGCACCGGCCTCCTCGTCCCCTGAACGCGTTCATGCAGACCGCCGCGATCGCCGTACGCTGGCTCTACACGGCCGGGGCGGTCTCGCTCGTCGGCGCCTTCGCGTCGCTCGTCCTGGTGGCGCGCCCGGCGGCTCGCGCCGCGGGCGACGTCGGGCGCGAGCGGCTTCGGGAGCTGGATGTCCGCCTTCTCGCGCTCGGCGGGGCCGCTCTGGCAGTGACCGTCGGGGCCGGGGTGCTCGACCTCTGGCGCCAGGTCGGGGTGGCCACGGGCGCGGGCGCCTGGGAGAGCCTCCAGCACGGCCGACTCCTGTCCGTCCTGGTCGACACCCGCTACGGCACGGTCTGGCTCGCCCGGATGGGACTCCTGACCCTCCTGGCGGCGCTCCTTCTCCTGACGGGCGAGGATCGGGAGACCGACTGGCTCGCGCTGCGATTCCAGGCCCTCGCCCTGGCGGCCGCCAGCCTGGTCCTCGGCGCCATGGCCGGCCACGCCGCCGCCGCCGAGGGCAGCACGCTTGCGATGGCGCTCGATGGGCTCCACCTCCTGGCCACCGGCGTGTGGGCGGGCGGCCTCGTCCCGCTCGCTCTCTGCCTCACATGGGCGCGCCGCCTTCCGAGCTCCGCCGCCGCCGCGAAGGCCGCCGAGCGATTCTCGCGGCTCGGCCTCGGCTCGGTGACGATCCTCGCCGCGACCGGGGCCTACGCCGCCTGGCAGCAAGTGGGCGGAGTGCCCGCCCTCGTCGGGACCGCGTACGGGCGCTGGCTCCTCCTGAAGCTGGTCCTCTTCGGAGCGCTCATTCCCCTGGCGGCGCGGAACCTTCTCGTCTGGCGTCGCCGGCTCGCGGCGTCGGGGCCTGGGACAGCGGAGGCGGCGGCCGCGCTCCGGGGCAACGTGTTTCTGGAGGCGGCGCTGGTCGCGGCGATCCTCGTCGTCGTGGCGGTGATCGGCCTCACGACCCCGGGACAGCACGACGAGATCACGTGGCCGCTGTCGTTCCGGTTCGACTGGGCGGCCACCAAGGCGCTCCCCGGGGTCCAGCCCCGCGTCGCGATCGGAAGCCAGGTGGCGACGCTCGGCCTGGTGGCGGTGCTGCTGGCGCTGGTGATCCGGCCTCGGCGCTGGCGCGTGGCCGCACTCGGCGGGGGCATCGCGCTCGCCCTTGGCGCCCTGCTGGCGCTCCAACCGCTGGCCGTCGACGCGAACCCCGCGACGTACGTGCGGCCCGCGGTGCCGTATGCGGCCGCCTCCATCGTCCAGGGCGAGGGCCTCTACCGGACGCACTGCCAGGCGTGCCACGGGGTCGCCGGCTACGGAGACGGGCCGGCGAGCGCGGGCCTTCCCCGCCCGCCCGCGGACCTCACGGCCCAGCACGCGGCGGACCACACGGCGGGCGATCTCTTCTGGTGGCTCACCCGCGGCATCCCGGGCTCCGGCATGCCGGGCTTCGCCGACCAGCTCACACCCGAGGCGCGCTGGGACGTGATCAACTTCGTGCGCGCCCTCGGCGCGGCCGAGCGGTCCCGGGACCTCGGTCCGATCGCCACCGCGCGACCGGCCGCGGTCGCCCCGGATTTCACGTTCACGACGGGGGTGGGCGAGGGGCGCGCGCTGCGGGACTGGCGCGGGCGCGGGATCGTGCTGCTGGTCTTCTTCACGCTGCCCGACTCCGTCGATCGCCTGGTGGAGCTGAACCGCCTCTCGGTCGCGCTGAAGCTTCGCGGTGGCGAGATCCTGGGCGTGCCGCTCGGGGATCCGGGAGGCGTGTACCGCGCTCTCGGCGGCCGGCCCGTCTTCTTCCCGATAGCCATCGACGGCGCGGCGGAGGCCGGGGCGGCCTACATGCAGTTCCGGCGCGATCTGACGGCCGAGGGGCTCAGACCGGAGCCGCCGCCGGCCCGGCACATGGAGCTCCTCGTCGACCGCCAGGGCTACCTCAGGGCCCGCTGGATCCCGCAGAACCTCGGCCGCGACACGGAGGGCTGGGCCGACCTCGGACCGCTTCTCGCCGAGATCGACCGGCTGGCGCGCGAGGTGCCGGTCGCCCCCCTGGCGGCCGAGCACGTGCACTGAGCGACGTGAGCCTCCGGGGGGACGCCGAATGATGCGGCTCTGGAAGGTCGTGCTGCTGCTGAATCTCGCGCTCGCGGTGGGGGTGGGTCTGGGCTACCTCCGGTGGGCACGCGAGGTCCGGGGCCTGCGGGACGAGGTCGCGCGGCTCCGCGCGGAGGCGACCCGACCGAACCCCCAGTCGTGGACGGTCCGCGGCATCGTGCGCTCGATGATTCCGAAGCTCGGCGCCATCTTCCTCACGCACGAGGCGTTGCCCGGGCTCATGGACGCGATGACCATGGGCTTCGAGGCCGATGATCCCAAGCTCCTGGACGGCCTCGCCCCGGGAGACTCCGTGCGCTTCACCGTCCGGAGGGACGGCGAGCGGCTCGTGCTCGTCGCGATCGAAAAGACGCGAGTCCCGTGACGCTTCGTGACTGGGCGGGGCTGATTGCCGCCGGCGGCCTGGCCATCGCGGCTGGTGGCGGGACGACGGCCCACGCGATTCACGTCTCCACCGACGTCCCGCTGTCCATCGCGCCCGAGGACGTCCAGCGATACCGGGAGGCTGGCGAGGAGGTCGTGGTGATCGACCTCCGCACGCCGGAAGCCTTCCGGGCCGGCCACGTGCCCCGTGCGAGGTCCTTGCCCCTGGGCGAGATTCGACAGCGAGAGGCGGAGATCCCGCGCACCGGCCGGGTCGTCCTCTATGCCGGCACACCCGCGGAGGCGGCGGCCGCCTACCAGGCGCTGCGAGAGGCGGGGCACCGGAACGTGATGGTGCTGGCGGGCGGGCTTCCCGCGTGGGTGCGCCTCGGGTTCCCGGTGGAGACGGGGCGATGAGCCGCGGTCCCCGGGGCTTGCGGCATCACGCGGCCGTCGTCGTCCTCGTGCTCCTGGCGCTGGCGGCCCGGCTGGCGCTGGCTCAGGCGCCGGCCGGCGCCATCGAGGAGCAGGTGCTCGTCGACAACGATACGGTGCGCGTCGCGCTCCTCGTGTTCCCGCCCGGCTCCGCGTCGGGCGAGCACGTGGGCCTCGACCCGGAGCTCGGCATCGTCCTCGAGGGCGAGCTGACCCTCCTCACGCCCGCCGGCCGCGAGGTGCTCGGCCCGGGCCAGGTCCGCTGGCTCCCGGCCCTCGTGCCGCACGACGCGCGCAACGAGGGCTCCCTGCCCCTGAGGCTCTGGGTCGTCCTGGTCAAGCGCTGACGGCCGGCCCACACCCGCGCCGCCGTCGCGACGCCCGATGGGGTTCCCCTCCACCTACCGGCGGTCCCCGAGCCAAGCCCGCGCGATGAGGTGATCGAGCGAGATCGCGCCCGGCCCCCGCGTCAGCAGGAACAGGAGGATCGACCCCCAGACGAGGTGCTCGGGCCAGGCGTCCGGGTACACGAATAGCTGGATCGTCGCGATCATCCCGAGGAGCGGGAGCGTGGCCAGGCGGGTGCCGAGCCCGAGGACGAGCAGCGTGGAGCAGCCGAGCTCGAACGTGGTCGCGAGCGTGGCCGCGAGCTCGGGCGGAAAGACCGGCACCCGGTACTCGTCCCGGAACAGGGCGACCGTCGACTCCCAGCTCGATGCTTTCGTCATGCCCGCCCTCATGAACATGCCGGCCACCCCCAGACGGAACAAGAGCTGGTGGATCGACAGCGGCACCCGCGCCAGCCGGTCGAGCCAGCCGGTCACGCCGGCGCGGAGGTGCGCGCCCGTGTCCTCGTGCATCGCCGTCGTCCTCATCGCGGGTCTCCTTCCTCGGGTCCCTCGGGGGCGAGCGTGAAGCCGGTCAGGAGCGCCTCGCCGAGCAGTGCCCGGAGGGCCGTCGTCACGTCGAACCCGGGGTCTTCGGCCAGGGATAGGTCCGCGGCCATCTCGAGCGTCAGGCCCTGGCCGAGCGCCGCCCGGAACGCGAACTCCGCGGAATCGAGCCGTCTCAGGACGACGACGTCGTCCTGACGGCGAGTCTCCAGCATCACCCCGCCCGCGGCGAGGTCCACGGCGGCGCCGGGGTCGGCCTCCGCCTGGTTCGCCTTCCAGATGCGATCGACCGGCCAGCGTGATCGAAGCCAGGTCGCGGACGGCTCGAACCGGAAGATGAGACGTCCCACGTCATCCGTGGGCACTGCTCCCAGCGCGGCCGGATCGATCGGGGCGGCCTCCTCCGCGTGCAGGGCGGAGTTCATTGCCCACTCGAGCCGGGCGACGTCTGCCAGGTACGGGTTCCCGGCACACGGGGGGAATGTCGCGAGGAAGTCGGGGAAGGTCGCGCCGTACTCGAACAGGCAGGGACCCTCGGGCGGGTGGCGTCGAATGTAGCGGTCCGCCGCGAAGCCGAAGAACCGTCGATCCACGAGGCGGCAGACCACGGGATAGGTCACCTCGAGCGCTTCCGTCAGGCTCGAGAAGACGTGGTTCCGGTAGACCTGGACCCGCGCGGCAGGGGTCAGGCCGTCCCCGAGGATCAGACTCGCGACCTGGCGAGCGTCCTCCCGGAGGATGGCGGACGCGAAGCCGGACTGGAGGTCAGGCAGCGTCCGCATCGCTCATCCTGTCCAGGAGCCGCGCATCGGCCCGTCGGGCCTCCCCGAGCAGGACCTCGAGCGGCGGGAATGTCCGTGTCCCACTCGACGAGGGTCGGCAGCGCGCCGAAGCGGCGGAGCGCGTGCTCGTAGAGCTCCCACACCGCCGGGCTGACTGGCGAGCCGTGGTCGTCGATGAGGAGCCTCTGGCCATCCGCGTCGTTCACCGAGTGTCCTGCGAGGTGGATCTCCGCCACCGCGCTGCGCGGGAGGGCGTCGAGGTACGCGAGGGGATCGAGGCCGAGATTCTGCGCCGTCACGTGGACGTTGTTGACGTCGCAGAGGAGCCCGCACCCGGTCCGGCCGGCGAGCTCCGCCAGGAAGTCGGCCTCGGGAATCGTCGAGGCCGCGAACCGAAGGTAGCCGGAGGGGTTCTCGATCAGGACGCGCCGGCCGAGCGCCGTCTGGACCTCGTCGACGTTCCGGCAGACCGCCCCGAGCGACTCCTCCGTGTAGGGCAGCGGAAGCAGGTGGTTCAGGTACGCGCCCCCGGTTTGGCTCCACGCGAGGTGCTCCGACACGAGGGCAGGCTCGAATCGATCCACGAGACTCTTGAGCCGACCCAGATGCCGCCGGTCCACCCCGTCGGCGCTTCCGACCGAGAGGCCGACCGCGTGGAACGACAGCGGGTACTCCTGACGGACCGCGAGGAGGGCGCGTACCGCCGGCCCCCCGCCGAGATAGTTCTCCGGATGGACCTCCAGCCAGGGAAGCGCGGGACGGGTGGCGAGCACCTCGGCGACGTGCGGGCTCCGGAGCCCGATCCCGGCTCGCGCCGGGAGGCCAGGCCCGGAGGCGCCCGCCGTGGTCACGCCACCCATCCGCGTCGCTCCGATCTGGATCCTTACGCCCTGGGCTGCATGCTGCCGTTGACGAGGCGCTCGCACGTCCCCTTGGGGACGTACACCCACGCATCCCGCTGACCGTCCCGCTTCGACGTCCCCGCGCACGAGGAGTTGGCGGTCTGGCAGTCGTTCTTGCCCGCCTTGGTGATGCCGTAGCACTTCTCGGCCTCGAACTTCGGGGCCGGCGCCGGCTGGGCTCCGGTGACGGCGGGGACCGCGATCGCCGCGGCGATGGCTGAGGCGAGGAACAGGCGCGTCTTCATCAGGTCATCCTCCTTCCAACGGATCAGGGGTTCCTGCGCACCCCGCTCCCCCATTTCCGGGAGCGGCGGCGGCCAGGCGCGCGCTTCGCTGATCGACCAGGCCATCTCCTTGGACACGCCGATCGGCGCTGGCGCTTCGCCCCGGCGGAGTCGGCCGCCGGCCCGCGCTCGACCCGAGTCTCACCCGGGCCGCCTGCCATGGTGTCACGGAGGTGTGAAATCGAAAGGGCGCCCGGGCCGGCCGGCCGGATCGCCGCCGGCGATCCCGCCCGATCGGGAAAGGCGCCCGGGCCGCTCCTCCCAGGGCCCCGAGGGCTCAAGGTCGTTCGCGGGTCACCGGGGCCGCCGAGGGTCCGGAGACGCTAGCCGAGCAGCTGCGCGAGCGCCTGCTCGTCGGCGGGGCCGACCGCGGTGAGACGCATCCGCACGAGGCCTGCGGCGTCGCCGGGGAGCACTTTCGCGTAGATGGCCTCGGAGGGCCGGGAGAGCGGCGCCGGGTACTGGAGCCTGAGCTTCACGTTGGTCAGCGGCGCGAGGGGCTCGGCCATCTGCGCGTGGAGCTCGCGCTTCTCGAGGCGCACGACGCGCCCCGTCAGGGCGTCGGGGCGAATGATCTTCCCGTCGATCACCCAGCACTCCAGCGCGAGGTCGACGGTCACCTGGCGTCCGGGCTCCGGGGCCGGCGCCGCAAAGGCCCGCTCGAACCGGCCCCCGAGCCCCTGGAGCTCGTGGACGATGAGAGGCTCGGAGAGACCCTTCACCTGGAGAGACGTCGGAGGCCCGACCCGCGCGAGCGTTCCCAGCTCGGCCAGGGTTCGCGCGGTGAGGAGGACCTGGCCCCCCACCGTCGCGCTCTCGACGCGGCTCGCCACGTTGACCGCGCTGCCCACCACCGCGTACTTCGCCCGCTGCTCGGAGCCGATGTTGCCCACCACCGCCTCTCCCGTGTGGAGGCCGATGCCCATCTCGAAGGCAGGCAGACCGCGGCGGGCGTGTTCGGCATTGACGCCGGCCAGCGCCTCCTGCATCGCGAGCGCGGTCGCGGCCGCCCGCTCGGCGTGGTCCGGGTGCGCCACCGGCGCGCCGTACACCGCGAAGATGGCGTCGCCGATGAACTCGTTGATCGTCCCCCCGTGGGCGATGACGACCTCCGCCATGCGGGCGAGATAGCCGTTGAGGATCTCCATCACCTCCTCGGGCGCGCCCTGCTCGGCGAATCGCGTGTAGCCCCGGAGGTCGGACATGAGCACCGTCACGATCCGCTTGGTGCCGCCGAACCGGAGCCCTTCCGGCGACTCGAGGAGCGCCTGGGCGACTTCCGGGGACACGTAGCGGCCGAACGCGGAGCGAATGAAGTCGCGCTGGCGCAGGCCTTCCAGCATGGAGTTGAAGGCCTGCGTCAGCCGGCCGACCTCGTCCCGCGACGCCACGCGGAGCGGCGTGGAAAGGTCCCCCGCCGCGACGCGCGAGACGCCGCCCGTCAGGAGCGCGATCGGCCGTGTCAAACGGCGGAGGACCAGGAGCCCGAGCACGAGCGTGGTGACGGCCCCCACCCCGCTCGCCAGCAGCAGGGTGTTCCGGAGCTCGTGAAGCCGGTCGAGGTAGATCTCGACCGGGTACGCCACGTGGAGGAGGGCCTCCGGGCGTCCCTGGGCGTCGAGGATCGGCGCGAAGCCGGAGATCCACAGGCCGCCCTGATGGCGGTAGACGCGCGTGTATCGGGCCACCCCATCGCCGAGCGTCCAGCCCATGGGCTCGATCAGCTCGGGAGCCAGGGGGTATGGGTCGCCTGGCCTCCCGGATCCGCTGCTGGCGATGACCAGCCGGGCGCTTCGGGTGGCAGGCTGGATGCCCGTGAGGATCGTGATCGGGCTCGTGAGAAGGGTCTCGTCCTGAATCGCGGTGAGCGCCCGGCGCGCCTCCTGATAACCGGCGGAGTCCGGCGACTGGCTCGCCTCGACTCCCACGCGAAGGCGCGGGTCCAGCGCGGCCACCCGGGCGATGTTGAGGAGCTGCGTCCCGACCGAGTCCTCGACCTCCCGCGGCTGGCGCGTGTAGGTCATGGCCCCCACCGCGCCGACGGCGAGGAAGGTCACGGCCGCGAAGAACGCGGCCAGCCGGACGCTGAGCCGCTGCCACGGCCGGAGCGGGGGCGGTGCCGCCGTCTCCGGGCGCCCTGGTACGGCCGCCTCAGGCCCCGTGCTGGCCATCGACTCCCTAGGATGCGCCGTTGCCATGCGGCGGTCTACCCATCGGCCCGGGCCCTGGTCGGACGGCCCCACGGCGCCGCCAGGCGGCCCGGCGCGGGAGTGTCCCGGTTTGAGAGACGCGACTGAACGGTGCTACGCTGATTTCGTGCATGGCTTCCCGTGGGCGGCGCGCGGAGCGCGGGCTCGAACGCGCCCAGAGGTGCTGGCCAGATCTCCCCTTGCTCGGGGGATGAGCCGGCCCTGCCCTTCCCGGGGCTCCGGCCGGCCGTCAGCAGACTCTGCGCATCCCGTCCCTCGAGAGGGTATCCTTCCTCCGTGGCCCTCGTGGCCCTTCGTGGGAATCATCGACACGCTTCGAGGAGGCAACCGATGAGGGTCCGATCCCGCTTCGCCCCGGTGCTCCTGGCGCTCCTGGCGGCCGCGCTCCTGCCGGGCGCGGCGCGCGTGGGCGGCGCTCAGCAGCCGCCCATCGAGCTCATCCGGGTGAATCAGCTGAACGCCCTGCTCCGGAAGGGCACGACGGCCCAGGTCATCGACGTCCGGAGCCGACAGGAGTACCTGACGCGCCACATCAAGGGGGCGATCTCGATCCCCCTCGACACGATCGAGCTGCGCGCGGGCGAGGTCTCGCGCCAGGGCCTGGTCGTCCTCTACTGAGCGTGCCCACACCACCTGGCCAGTTTGGCCTACGGCAAGCTCTACGCGATGGGATACCGGAACCTGAAGGTCCTCGACGAGGGCATCCCGGGCTGGGTACAGCAGGGACTGCCGACGGAGGGCTGGGAGTCGCGCGGGCCGTTCGTACCGCACGGCGACGAGACCTACCGCGCCGTGGGGGTGGAGCCTCCTCCTCGCGCGACGCAATGAGCACGAGCCCCGGCGTAGCGGCGGTCCGCGAGGATCCCCGGGACGCGATCCCGCGCCTCCTGGCGGGTCGGGGCTATCGAATCACGGCGCCGCGCCGGGCGGTGCTGGACGCCCTCGCGTCGAGCCAGGAGCCGCGCACGGTGGCTCAGCTCCACCGCGCCCTCGGCGGCGGGCGCGTGAACCTCGTCTCCGTCTACCGCACCGTGAAGCTTCTCTGCGACGTCGGGCTGGTGCGCGCGACGGACGCGGCCCAGGGCCAGCGCCGCTACGAGCTGGCCGAGCCGTTCATGGCACACCATCACCACATGATCTGCCGGCGGTGCGGTCACATCGAGGACCTCGACGGCTGCCTGCTCGAGCCCGACGTGCTGGCGCGGCTGGGACGCCGCGTCAGACAGTCCCACCGGTTCCGCGTCACCGATCACGAGCTGCGATTCTTCGGCGTCTGCCGGCGCTGCGAAGGCGGCGCCTGAGCGGGCGCGAC
>CAVVOZ010000026.1:0-69638 GCA_963749975.1 uncultured Candidatus Rokubacteria bacterium
GTGCTCACCGATCGTGCCGGGCAAGAGATTGCTGACGCCGACGAAGTTCGCGACGAACGTCGTGCGCGGCTGCTCGTAGATCTCCCGCGGCGAGGCGAGCTGCACGATCCGGCCCGCATCCATCACCGCGATACGGTCGGACATCGTCAGCGCCTCCTCCTGATCGTGCGTCACGTAGATGAACGTGATGCCGACCTCGCGGTGCACTCGCTTGAGCTCGAGCTGCATCTCCTTCCGGAGCTTGAGGTCGAGGGCTCCCAGGGGCTCGTCCAGGAGCAGGATCGCCGGCTGGTTGACGAGGGCCCGCGCGAGAGCGACCCGTTGCTGCTGTCCGCCCGACAGCTCGTGGGGCCGCCGGCGATCGAGCCCACCCAGCCGTACCTGCTCGAGCGCCTGCCCGACGGTGCGCCGGATTTCCGCGGCGGGAAGTGCCTTGACCCTGAGCCCGAAGGCCACGTTGTCGAACACGGACAGGTGCGGAAAGAGCGCGTAGCTCTGGAAGACGGTGTTGACGTTCCGCCGGTAGGGGGGCAGGCCATCGACCCGCTCCCCCCGGATCGACACCGACCCGGCGGTCTGCGCTTCGAACCCCGCCACGATCCTGAGGGTCGTGGTCTTGCCGCAGCCGCTCGGACCGAGGAGAGTGACGAACTCGCCGCGCTCGATGTCGAGGGATACCGCGGCGAGTGCCACGACCTCGCCGAACTGCTTGGTGACCTCGCGCAGATGGAGGTCTGGAGTCGCTCCTGCGCGGGAGCCTCCCGGGGCCGTCGAGATGTCAGATCGCGCCAATACACCGCCTCGGCGGGACGCCCTTGAGAGTCCCGTCGTTGGGCCCCGGCCGCGTCGCGACTATACCGCCAGATTCGTCGGGAGACAAGGCAGTGCACTCGATCTGCCGCACTGGCCTGGCGTCTCGTCCAGCATCTTTCTTCTGCGATCAGCTCGCCGGCCGCGCGCTTCCTCCGGACCGGCCGTTCCTCAGGGCGCCGGATTGGAGGGCGTGTCCTCGAGAGCCTCGGGACCTCCCGGACGGACGACGCCGGCCCCGACACTCTCGCGGGTTGCCCACTTGAGGCTCGTCAGCTCCTGGCGCGCCCGGGGCGACAGGCGGCCTGTGGGCCAGATCTCGCGGTCCCGCGCGGCCAGGTCCGGCCGCGCGGCGAACCTCGCCACGAGCTCCGTCCACGCGGCGTAGTCCACGGGCGCAGGGACCAGGAGCCCCCCGGCCTTGGTTTGCGCGATCAACGTCCCGGCCACCCGGAGCGCCCCGACCGGACCCACCGTCCGCTGGTAGTACGCCAGGATCGCGACCGCGCCTGCCATGAACCGCGCCTGGGGATCCGACTCGGCCGTGAGCGCCCACGTGATCACGTCGGCGCGTCCCGCGCCCGGCCCCAGCGCTGCCAGGGCCTCGACCAATGCCGTGCGCGTCGTCAGCGTGAACCACTTCTGCCGGAGGAATCGGTCGATGGTGTCCTGACTCACGCCGAGATCCTTGAGCTGCTTGTCCGCGTGGACGTTCAGGTCTCCGGGGCTCATGTCCCACACCAGGTCGCTGACCCAGGTGCGTGTGATCTTGATGGCCATGCCTCCGGGGACCAGGCCGATCCCCTGGTCCAGACCGAACTCGCCGGCCCACACGACCCAGGCGAACTCGTTCAGCTTCTTGTCGAGCACGGGGTTCGTCGTGCATGGGTCGACCTTGAGGACCTTCGCCACACGGCGGCGGGAGTCGTCCTGACCGATGACGTCGGATCCCACGTTGCCGGCGGCGGTTCCGACGTCCTTCACCACTTCTCCGGAATCCTTGCCCTCTTGCCCCTCCTCAAACCCCGTGCAGGTGGCCCGATGTCCGACGATCCCACTGGCAGGTCGGCTCGGGCGACGGTGAAGCTCGCCGCCCTCTGGCGCGGCGGGAACTCGTTGATCCTAGGCGAGAATAGCATGGTGAGCCATCCCACGGCTGGCGCCGGAGGTGGTGGCCCGAGGCACGGGTTCACTCTGAAGCGAAGACGGGGACTAGCGACTGCGTCGAGACGGAGACAGCAACCACTCCATCTCGTCAGCCTTCGAGGTCCGCCGGCGTCAGGACGACCGCTCCCGCCCGAAGAAGGACAGCGGGTCTCCGTGTCAGGTCGAGCACCGTCGAGGCCGGTCCACCGGGTGTCGGGCCGCCGTCCAGGACGAGCGCGACGCGAACCCCGAGGCTCGCGATCACCTCGTCGGCCGTGCGCGGACTCGCGGCCCCGTGGAGGTTTGCGCTCGGCGCCGTGACCGGCTCTCCGAGGGCCGCGACAAGCGCGCGGGCAACCGGGTGACCGGACAGTCGGACGCCGATCGTCCCTGTGCCCGCCGTGAGCGCCGTGGGAAGGTCGGCGTGGGCGTGGAGCACGAGCGTCAGCGCTCCCGGCCAGTATCGCTCCATCAGCCGGCGCGCTCGGGCGGGCACCTCCCTGGCGACCCGATCGACCATCGCGAGAGAGTCGACCAGCACGAGCAGGGGTTTGTCCCCCGGCCGCCCTTTCGCCTCGAAGATCCTGGCAACCGCCGCGGCGTCGAGCGCCCTGGCCCCGAGCCCGTAGAAGGTCTCCGTCGGGAAAGCGACGAGCCCCCCGCCCCGGAGGACACGGGCTCCCGTCTCGAGCGCCGCCGGGTCCGGACGGCTCGCGTCGATGACGAGCCGTGCCGGGCGGCTCACGGAGATCCGCCGATCCTGTCGAGATGCGGGCCGCGGCGCCGGAGGGCCCGATGACCGATGTCGCGTCGGTAGTGCACGCCGTCGAAGCGGATCTCCCCTGCCGCCGCATAGGCGCCAGCCACCGCGGCCGGGATGTCGGCGCCGAGGGCCGTCACGCCCAGGACACGCCCGCCCGCGGTCGTCAGCCGGCCGTCGCGCCACGCGGTGCCGGCGTGGAAGGCCGTGACACCCGGGTACGCCTCGGCGCGCTCGATCCCCTCGATCGGCAGGCCGATCCGATACTCGCCCGGGTACCCACCGGAGGCCAGCACCACGCACACGGCGGCCTCAGGTCGCCAGGCGACCGACGGCGGCAGCCCACGACCCTCCGCCACGGCCTGGCAGAGCGGCAGGAGGTCGTCGACCAACCGGAGCATCAGCACCTGGCACTCCGGATCGCCGAACCGCACGTTGTACTCGAGGACGCGGAGGCCGGCGGCCGTCAGCATGACACCTGCGAAGAGGACGCCGCGGTACGGGCGGCCCTCGGCGGACATGCCGAGGATCGTCGGCTCGAGCACGGTCCGGACGACTTCCTCCGAGAGAACGGGGTCGAGCGCGGGGGCCGGCGAGTATGCTCCCATCCCCCCGGTGTTCGGGCCCCGGTCACCGTCGAAGACAGCCTTGTGGTCCTGGGCGGACGCGAGCGGGCACACGGTCCGCCCGTCGGTCAGCGCGAACACCGAGACCTCCTCGCCCTCCAGGTACTCCTCGACCACCACGCGCGCCCCGGCGTCGCCGAACACCCGCCGCTCGAGCATGTCGCTGATGGCCCGGTCGGCCTCGGACGAGTCCGCGCACACGACCGCGCCTTTGCCGGCGGCGAGCCCGTCGGCCTTGACGACCGCCCGGCCGCCGAGCTCCTGGACGAACGCGCGCGCCGGGCCCGGCTCGTCGAAGGTCCCGAAGCGGGCGGTCGGGATGCCGTGCCGGGCAAAGAGCGCCTTGGCGAACGCCTTGGAGCTCTCCAGCGCCGCGGCCGCGCGCGACGGGCCGAAGGCCAAACGACCGCGTGCCTCGAGCGCGTCGACGAGCCCGAGGGCGAGCGGCCCTTCCGGCCCCACCACCGTCAGGTCGATCCGCTCCCGCTCCGCCAGGTCGACGACCGCGGCGATGTCGTCGGCGCGGACAGGAACGCACTCGGCGAGGCGCGCGATGCCCGGGTTGCCTGGCGCGGCGTAGAGCGACCCGAGTCGCGGGCTCTGTGCGAGCTTCCAGGCGAGCGCGTGCTCGCGTCCCCCGCTCCCGACCAGAAGAACCCGCAGCCCGCTCACGGCCCGTCGCCGCTCACCCACTCCCGGGCGATCGCGGCCCAGCGGCTGTCAGGGTCGAGCTCGATGTAGCGCGCCCAGTGCCGCCGCGCCGCCGGCCCATCCCCTGCCCGCTCGAGCGCGGAGGCGAGGTTGAAGTGAGCGTCGGCATAGTCGGGGCGGATCTCGAGCGCGCGGCGGTACCAGAGGATCGCCTGCGGAGGGCTGCCGAGGTCGTCGTGCAGCGACCCGAGGTTGTACGCGGCCTCGGCGAGCGTCGGATCCGCGACGAGCGCTACCTCGTAGTGCCGCCGCGCGTCCTCGTAGCGCCCCATCCGGTGCTGGAGGAGACCCAGGTTGTTCCAGGCTGCCCCGTGGTCCGGAGCCAGCGTCGTCACGCGCTGGTAGGCGTCCACCGCCTGGGTCCACTGGGCCGGATCGCCGTCCAGCTCCGACGCCAGCTCGAACCAGCGCTCCGCCTCGCTGCCGCCCGGCGGCGCGAGGGGCCGCACGAGCCCGCGGAGGGCGGAGGCGCGCGCGTCCTCGGCAAGCCCCTTCTCCGAGAACTCCATCACGATCTGACCGGAGGGTTCGAGGAGCCGCGCGTCTCGCTCGATGAAGATCTCGCCGTCGCGGACCGTGACCCTGAGCTCGGCGAGTGGCGCCTCCGACGCGAGCCCGAGCCGCCGGAGCGTGTCGAGCGCCCGACGGATCTGGCGAACCGTGGCGCCCTGGTCGAGGAGCGTCCGCGCGACGCGCAGCGCCACCAGGTCCCGGAACGTGTACTGATCGGCGTGGGCCGACGCGTGGAGCAGCCCGAGCCGTCGAAGCTGCTCGGCTCGGCGGGGGTTCAGGGCCAGGAGCCGGACGACGTCCCGCTCCGTGAAGACCCAGCCGGGTGCGGTCAATGCTTGAAGTGGCGGATCCCGGTCGCGACCATGGCCATGCCATGCTCGTCGGCCGCCGCCACGATCTCTTCGTCCCGGATCGAGCCCCCCGGATGGATCACGGCGGCGGCGCCCGCCTCCGCGACGATGTCGAGACCGTCCCGGAAGGGAAAGAACGCGTCCGAGGCCACGGCGGCGCCGCCGACCTTGTGGCCGTGCTCGCGCGCCCGCATCACGGCGAGGCGCGCCGCGTCGACCCGGCTCATCTGCCCGGCACCCACGCCCAGCACCTGGTCCTCCGACGTCAGCACGATCGCGTTGGACTTGACGTGCTTGGCGACCTTCCAGGCGAAGCGAAGCGCGCGCCACTCGGCGGCCGTCGGCTGACGCCGGCTCACGACGCGGACGGCGACCGGATCGAGGCCGACCAGATCCGCCTCCTGGACCAGCAGCCCGCCGGGCACACTGCGAACCTCGAGCGGCGCCGAGCCGGCGGGGGGCCGCCCGACCGGTACCTCGAGCACGCGGAGCTTCTTCTTGGTCCGTCTGAGCTCCTCGAGAGCGTCCGGCTCGAACGCCGGGGCGAACAGAATCTCGAGCAGGATGCCGGCCAGAGCCTCCACAAGCGGACGATCGACGGGCCGATTGACGCCGACGATCCCCCCGTAGATCGAGACGGGATCGGAGGCGCGCGCTCGCTCGAAGGCCGCAGCCACGTCCGAGCCCACCGCCGCCCCGCAGGGGTTCGTGTGCTTGACGACGACGGCGGCAGGCTCGGCGAACTCGAGGAGGAGGCCCAGCGCCCCGGCGAGATCCAGGAGGTTGTTGTACGAGAGCTCCGGCCCGTGAAGCTGGCGGAGCGCGCCGAGGCCGCCCGACCCGAGCACCGGGCCCAGCGGGCGGTAGAAGGCCGCTCGCTGGTGCGGGTTCTCCCCGTAGCGGAGCGCGGTCACGCGCTCCGCGTCCAGGTGGATCACCGGGGGAAAGCGGAGCGCGTCACCGACGGCGGGCACCGCCGGCGGCGCGGGAGCTCGGAGCCAGGCGGCGATCGCCGCGTCGTACTGGGCCGTCCGCCGGAACCCCTCGAGCGCCAGTCGCCGGCGCGTGTCCGGCGACACCGTACCGCCCGACCGGCGCAATTCCTCCAGGACCGGCGCGTACTGGGCAGGGTCGACCAGCACCACGACCCCCTCGTGGTTCTTCGCGGCGGCGCGGATCATCGCCGGACCGCCCACGTCGATCTGCTCGATGGCGTCCTCGTAGCCGACTCCGGGCTTCGCGACGGTCGCCTCGAACGGGTAGAGGTTCACGGCCACCAGATCGATCGGGCCGATGCCGTGGCGCGCGAGCGCCTCCTCGTGGGCCGCGAGGTCACGGCGGGCGAGGATGCCCCCGTGGATCGCCGGGTGGAGCGTCTTCACCCGCCCGTCGAGCATCTCGGGAAACCCGGTCACGTCGGCGACCTCGCGCACGGCCAGGCCGGCCGCCGCGAGCGCCCGGGCCGTGCCCCCGGTCGACAGGAGCTCGACCCCCAGCTCGGCGAGGCCGCGGGCCAGGTCCACCAGCCCGGTCTTGTCCGAGACGGAGAGGAGCGCGCGGCGAATCGGGCTCACGCGCCCGCCCTCACCGACACGCGGCGGCCAGCCACCTCGAGGCGGCCCTCGGCGTAGAGGCGGATCGCCTCCGGGTAGAGCCGATGCTCCTCGGCGAGGATCCGCGCGGCCAGGGTCGCCTCCGTGTCGTCATCGAGCACGGGAACGGCTGCCTGCAGGACGATCGGCCCCGTGTCCACGCCCTCGTCCACGAAGTGGACGGTCGCCCCCGCCACCTTGACGCCGTGCTGGAGGGCCTGGCGCTGGGCGTCGAGCCCGCGAAACGCCGGCAGCAGCGCCGGATGGACGTTCAGGATCCGGCTCCGGTAGCGCCGGACGAGCTCGGCCGACAGCACCCGCATGTAGCCCGCCAGGCACACCAGCTCGACCCCGGCCCCATCGAGGATCGCCGCGACCGCGCCGTCGAAGGCCGTGCGGTCCGGGTAGGCGCGCGGATCGAGATGCACCGCCCGGATGCCCGCCTGGCGCGCGCGCTCGAGCGCCGGCGCGTCCTTCCGGTCGCTCACGACGACGGCGACGCGCGCCGGGCAGCGTCCGGCGCCGATCGCGTCGAGAATGGCCTGGAGGTTCGACCCTCGGCCCGAGGCGAGAACACCGAGGACGAGGGGGGCAGATCGCATGGCGCGCTCATTCTACCGCAGGCTACCGCAGGCCAACTCACCACAAGCGCCCGGCACTCATGCGGGTCGGCGGATGGCGGATCGCGGCACGTCGCCACCCGCGACCGTGCCGCACCGGCACTCGTCGCGCCCCGGGCGGGTGTCCGTTGGTCCCCGCCCGGGTTCAGCGGCAGGGCCCCCAACGCGAAGCCGCCGGCCGCACACCGTTCCGGCAGGGCTCCCTCGGTCCGCTCGATCGGGCTCCACCCGGAGATCTCGGCTTCCGGGGCCGGACCGTGTGGCTCCGCCTGGTTTCGGTGCCGCGGGGCGAACCTCTGAGGCTCCGCCGGGCGGGGTCGGCTGGACAGAGGCGCCGTGCGCCCGGGCCCGGAAGGCGAGACCGGTCGGGCGTGTTCGCGCGACGCGCGCCGCCTAGAGACTCCGCCGGGAAACGCAGCCCGGATAGCCGTGCCGCGACCCCGCGGGACCTGCTAGACCGGCCGGTCCAGCAGTCACCGGTACGTCACCCCGCGCGCCCCCCGGCGGATCTCCCCGATCCGGAACGCCGGCGTCTCTGACCGCCAGAGTCTGGCGAGCACGCGCGCCGCGTGCGGGTGCGGCACCACGAGGACGAAGCCGATCCCCATGTTGAAGACCCGGAACATCTCCGCCTCGTCGATCCGGCCGCGACCCTGGAGCCACCGGAACACCTCGGACACCGGCCAGGTGCCGCGGTCGATCACGGCCCGGCAGCCGGCAGGCAGGACGCGCGGCAGGTTGCCGGTGAGCCCCCCGCCCGTGATGTGCGCCATGGCCCGGATCGGCACCCCCGCGCGCAGGAGGGCCAGCACCGGCTTGACGTAGATTCGCGTCGGCCTCAGTAGCTCGCGACCGACCGTCCGGTTGAGGCCGGGGATGCGGTCCCGCACCCGTAGGCGGAGCCGCTCGAACACGACCTTTCGCGCGAGGCTGTAGCCGTTCGAGTGCAGGCCGTTCGAGAGGAGCCCGATCACCGCGTCGCCGGGCCGGACGCCGCGGCCATCGATGAGGCGGCTGCGCTCGACGACGCCCAGCGCGAACCCGGCCAGGTCGTACTCCCCGGCCGCGTAGAAGTCGGGCAGCTCCGCGATCTCTCCGCCGATGAGCGCGCAGCCCGCCTCGCGGCAGCCGGCCGCGATCCCGCGGACCACCGTCTCGACGGTCCGCGGCACGACGCGGTTGATCCCGATGTAGTCGAGAAAGACCAGCGGCTCGGCGCCGTGAACCAGGAGGTCGTTGACCCCCATCGCGACCAGGTCGATCCCGATGGTGTCGTGCCGGCCCGCGAGGAACGCGACCCGGAGCTTGGACCCGACACCGTCCGTCGACGCCAGGAACACGGGATGGCGGTAGCGCCGCGGAGCGCGGAAGAATCCCGCGAAGGCGCCGATGTCACCGAGGACCTCCGGCCGGTAGGTGGCGCGCGCCCACGGAGCGAGGCGCCGGACGGCCTCCTCGCCGGCATCGATGTCGACCCCGGCGGCTCGGTAGCTGAGGCCACCCCGGACGGGGCGGCGAACGGAAGGGCGGGCGCGGCTCAGTCGGGCACGCCCCAGAGGTGGGGTAGGCGCAGCATCTCGTTCACGAGCTTCACTCGACGTCGAAGAGGGCGAGCTGCGCGGTGTCCTCCTTCGGGAACCCGACCTCGTAGGCGCCGCTGAAGCAAGCGTGGCAGAAGCGGCCGCCGTCGCCGCCGACCGCCTTCAGCATCCCGTCGAGCGAGAGGTACCCCAGGGAGTCGGCGCCGATGTACCGGCGGATCTCCTCCACGCGATGGCTCGAGCCGATCAGCTCCTTGCGGGTCGGCGTGTCGATGCCGTAGTAGCAGGGCCACTGGATCGGCGGCGACGAGATACGCAAGTGCACCTCGCGGGCGCCGACCGACCGGATCATCTTCACGATCTTCCGGCTGGTCGTCCCGCGGACGATCGAGTCGTCGACGACCACGACGCGCCGCCCCTCGATCGTCTCCCGCATCGGGTTCAGCTTCACCCGGACGCCGAAGTGCCGGATGCCCTCGCGGGGCTCGATGAACGTGCGGCCGACGTAGTGGTTCCGGATGAGCCCGAGCTCGAACGGGATTCCGGATTGCTCGGCGAAGCCGAGCGCGGCCCCGACGCCGGAGTCGGGCACGGGGATGACGATGTCCGCCTCGACCGGGTGCTCCTCGGCCAGCCGGTGGCCCAGCGACTTCCGCGTCTGGTACACGTTCTGGCCCCAGAGCGTCGTGTCCGGGCGGGCGAAGTAGATGTACTCGAACACGCACTGGAGCTGCTTCTTCGCCGGGAACGGCTTGACCGAGCGCAGGCCGTTCTGGTCGATGAGCACGATCTCCCCGGGCTCGACGTCTCGCACGTACTCGGCCTCGAGCAGGTCGAGCGCGCAGGTCTCCGACGCGAGCAGCCACGTCTTGCCCAGGCGACCCACGACCAGCGGGCGGAACCCGTGCGGGTCCCGGCATCCGATGAGCGTGTCCGGCGTGAGCATGACGAGCGAGTACGCCCCGCTCAGCTGGGCGAGGGCCTGCGTCAGCGTCCGTTCGAGGCTCTGGCGGTCCGCCCGGGCGATGAGATGGAGAATGACCTCCGAGTCCGACGTGGACTGGAAGATCGCTCCCAGGCCCTCCAGCTCCTTGCGGAGCGCCTCGGCATTGACCAGGTTCCCGTTGTGGCCGAGCGCGATCGAGCCCCGGGAGAACGACGCGCTGATCGGCTGGGCGTTCCGGAGCGTCGACGAGCCGGCCGTCGAGTAGCGGACGTGGCCGATCGCCGCGCGGCCCGGCAGGCGGCGGAGGCGCTCGGGGCTGAACACGTCGGCCACCCACCCCATGGCCTTCTCGACGTGCAGCGTCGGGCCGTCGGTGGCCGCGATCCCGGCGGACTCCTGGCCCCGGTGCTGGAGCGCGTAGAGGCCCAGATAGGCGAGGTTGGCCGCCTCAGGGTGGTCGAAGACGCCGAAGAGACCGCACTCGTCGTGGAACTTGTCGTCGTCGAGCCAGGCGGTTTTCATGCGGCCCCCTCTGCCTCCCGTCCCGACAGCGCCTCGACCGGCTGCTCGAGCGCCCGCGACAGCCCGTTCTCGAAGGCGTCGGCGAGCGCCTCGGTGGACAGCGACACGCGCACCGCGACTCCGACCCGCACCTCGAGCCGATCTCCGCCCACGCGGCCAATGACCTGGACGGGAACGGCCCACTCCCGCACGATCCGCAACAGGCGCTCCACGTCTCCGGGCGCCACCGTGACGAGGATACGGGACGGTGCCTCGCCGAAGAGCAGCTCGTCCACGCGGCCGCCGTCGGGAAGGGCCGCGGCCGCCCCGATGGCCTGCGGACCGGTGACGCAGCACTCCGCGAGCGCCACGGCGAGGCCGCCCTCGGCACAGTCGTGGGCGGAGCGGACGATGCCGGCCTCGATGGCCGCGAGGCACGCGGTCTGCACCGCGCGCTCACGGTCGAGGTCGAGGGGAGCCGGCACACCGGCGAGACGCCCGTGGACGGTCTGGAGGTACTCGCTGCCGCCGAGCTGCCCGCCCGGCTCGCCCAGGAGAACGACGACGTCCCCCTCCTCCTTGAACCACTGCGTCGTCCGCCGCTCGGCGTTCTCGAGAAGCCCGACGACGCCGATGACAGGCGTCGGCAGGATCGCCCGGCCCAGCGTCTCGTTGTAGAAGGACACATTCCCCCCGGTGACCGGGATGCCGAGCGCCTCGCAGGCGGCGGCGATGCCGTCCACCGTCTTCGCGAACTGCCACATGATCTCCGGACGCTCGGGAGAGGCGAAGTTCAGGCAGTTCGTCACCGCCAGCGGCCGCCCGCCGGCGCACACGACGTTGCGCGCAGCCTCGGCGACCGCCATCGCCCCGCCCAGGAAGGGATCGAGCTGCCCGTAGCGTCCGTTGCCGTCGGTGGCGACCGCGACGGCGCGGGGCGTTCCCTTGATCCGGAGGACGGCCGCGTCGGAGCCCGGAAGCACGAGGGTGTTGATGCCGACCTGGTGATCGTACTGCCGCCAGATGCTCCGCTTCGACGCGATCGTCGGCGCCGCCAGGAGCCGGAGGAGCAGGGCGCCCGGGTCCGCCGGCTCCGGCAGCGCGCCGAGGTCGAGCGCGCGCACCCGATCGAGCCAGTCGGGGCGCGCCAGCGGCCGGTCGTAGACCGGCGCCTCGTCGGTCAGGGCCCGGACCGGCACCTCCGCCACCACCTCGCCCCGCATGCGGGCGCGAAGCACGCCGTCGGCCGTGACGCGCCCGATGGGGACCGCGTCCAGCTCCCACTTCTGGAAGACCCGCTGGACCTCGGCCTCGCGGCCGCGCTCGACGACGAGCAGCATCCGCTCCTGGGACTCCGACAGGAGGATCTCGTAGGGCGTCATCCCCGGCTCGCGCTGGGGCACGCGGTCGAGCTCCACGTCGGCACCGGTCCCCGCCCGCGCGGGCATCTCGGAGAGGGAGCAGGCCAGTCCGGCCGCGCCCATGTCCTGGATCCCCACCACCGCGCCGGTCCGGAACGCCTCGAGGCACGCCTCGAGGAGGAGCTTCTCGGTGAACGGGTCGCCCACCTGGACGGTGGGTCGCCGCTCGGCCGAGGTCTCGTCGAAGGCCTCCGACGCCATGGTCGCCCCGTGGATGCCGTCGCGGCCCGTCTTGGCGCCGACGTAGAGGAAGGTATTCCCCACCCCGTCCGCCCGCGCCCGATAGATCTCGTCCGTCCGCACCAGGCCCAGGCAGAGGACGTTCACCAGCGGGTTCCGCGCGTACTCCGGCGCGAAGGCCACCTCGCCCCCGACCGTCGGGCATCCGAAGCAGTTGCCGTAGTGCGAGATTCCCGCGACGACCCCGCCGAGAAGGAACCGCGTGCCCGGCTCGTCGACCGGTCCGAAGCGGAGCGAGTCGAGGAGCGCGATGGGGCGGGCTCCCATCGTGAAGATGTCGCGGAGGATGCCGCCCACCCCCGTCGCCGCGCCCTGGAACGGCTCGATGAACGACGGGTGGTTGTGGCTCTCGATCTTGAAGGCGAGACCGAACCCGCCCCCGACGTCCACGATGCCGGCGTTCTCACCCGGCCCCTGGAGCACGTGCGGGCCCTTCGTCGGAAGGCGCCGGAGGTGGACGCGCGAGGACTTGTACGAGCAGTGCTCGGACCAGAGGGCGGAGAAGAGGCCGAGCTCCGAGTAGGTGGGGTCTCGCCCGATCAGGCGGACGACGCGGTCGTACTCCTCACGCGTCAGCCCGTGCGAGACGGCCAGATCGGGGGTGACCTTCGGCTCGGATCCGCTCACGGGCATCCGCGCCTCTCCCCCGCCCTAGCGGCCGAGCACGGATCCGTTCTCGACGAGGCTTCCCAGCAGCGAGTGGAAGAGGAGCAGTCCGTCGGTGCTGCCCACCGTGGTCTCGGCCGCGCGCTCGGGATGCGGCATGAGCCCGACGACCGTGCCCTCTTCGTTCGAGACGCCGGCGATGTTCCAGATCGAGCCGTTCGGATTCGCGCCGGCGGTGATCTCGCCGGCCTCCGTCGCGTAGCGGAAGACGATCTGGTCGCGCTCCCGGAGCTGGCGGAGGAGGGCCGGCTCGGCGTGGTAGCGGCCCTCGCCGTGGGCGATCGGCATCTTGAGGACCTGGCCGCGCCGGAGCCCGCGGGTGAAGGGGCTCTCGGTCTGCTCCACGGCGACGTGGGTCCACTGGCAGCGGAACTGGAGACACTCGTTCCGCAGGAGGGTTCCGGGAAGGAGGCCAGCCTCGCAGAGGATCTGGAAGCCGTTACAGCTTCCCAGCACCAGCCCGCCGCGGGCTACGAAGCTCGGCAGCGCCTCGACGATCGGCGACCGGCCCGCCACGGCGCCCGCCCGCAGGTAGTCGCCGTAGGAAAACCCGCCCGGCAAGACGAGACAATCAAAGCGGTCGACATCGGTGTCCCGGTGCCACACGTACTCGACCGGCTGGTGGAGCACCTGCGAGATGACGTGGTGGAAGTCCATGTCACTCCACGTGCCCGGGAAGATCACGACGCCGAATCGCATGAAGCCTCCTCCTCCGGTGAAGTCGCGGTCACACCTCCCGGCGAATCGCTCGGACGGATTCTACTACGCGGCCCACACCCGCACAAGCCGACGGCGGTCAGCTCGCGCGCCGGCTGTCGTCGCCCTCCACCACCTCGCAGGTGTAGTCCTCGATCACGGGATTGGCGAGGAGCTTCCGGCACATCTCGTCCAGTCGCTGCCGTGCCCGACCCGCGTCGGTCTCGTCGAGCGTGAGATCGAGCACCTTCCCCACCCGCATGTCACGCACCTCGGGGAAGCCGAGCCCCTCGAGCGCCCGCCGGATGGTCGTTCCCTGGGGATCCAGGATCCCCGGCCGCAGCCGCACCACGATCCGCGCTTTCATCCCTCCGCCGATCCTCCCTGGACGAGCCCGGCGCGACGGAACACCGCGTCGACGTGACGCAGGTACCAGCCGGGATCGAAGCAGGCCTTCAGGGTTTCCGAGCCGAGGTGACGGCTCACCTCGGGGTCGGACTCGAGGCACTCGAGGAAGGCCCGACGCTCCTCCCACGCGCGCATCGCATTCCGCTGGACCACCTCGTATGCGGCCTGGCGCGCCAGGCCGGCCTCGGTGAGGGCCAGGAGCACGCGCTGGGAGTACACCAGGCCGTACGAGCGGTCGAGGTTCTCGCGCATCCGGTCGGGATAGACCCGGAGCCCATCCAGGATCCGGACGGTCTGCCCGAGCAGGTAGTCGAGCAGGATGGTCGTGTCGGGCAGCACGATGCGCTCGACGGAGGAGTGGCTGATGTCCCGCTCGTGCCAGAGCGCGATGTCCTCGAGCGCGGCGCCGGCGTGAGCGCGAAGCACGCGGGCCAACCCCGTCACCTGCTCGCATAGCCACGGGTTCCGCTTGTGGGGCATCGCGGACGAGCCCTTCTGGCCCTCGGCGAACGGCTCCTCCGCCTCCAGGATCTCCGTCCGCTGGAGGCTCCGAATCTCGGTGGCGATCCGCTCGAGACCCCCGCCCACGATGGCGCACACGGAGACGAGCTCGGCGTGCCGGTCGCGCTGCACGACCTGGGTGGACACCGGCTCGGGCTCGAGCCCGAGAGCGTGGCACACCTCCCGCTCGAGATCGGGCGGGACGTGAGCGAAGGTGCCGACGGCGCCGGAGATCTTCCCCACCCGGATGGCTTCCCGGGCCCGGACCAGACGCTCCCGGTTCCGCCCGGCCTCCATGTACCAGCCGGCGACCTTGAGCCCGAACGTGGTCGGCTCCGCGTGAACGCCGTGAGTCCGGCCGACCGTCAGCGTGTCCCGGTGGCGGAGGGCGAGCCGGCGGAGACTCTCGCGGAGACGGTCCACGCCCGCGAGCAGCCGGTCGGTCGCCTCGACGAGCGCGAGCGCCAGCGCCGTGTCCACCACGTCCGAGGAGGTCAGGCCCACGTGGACGAACCGGGAGTCCGCGCCGATCGAGCCCTCGAGGTCCGTGAGGAAGGCGATGACGTCGTGGTGAACCCGGGCCTCGATCTCCGCGATGCGGCCGGCGTCGACTCGCGCCCCCTGTCGGATCCGGTCGAGCGCGTCGGCGGGAACGACGCCCCGGCGCGCCCAGGCCTCGCACACCGCCAGCTCGACCCGGAGCCAGCGCGCGTACTTGGCGTCCTCGCCCCAGAGGGCGCCCATCTCGGGACGGGTGTAGCGAGAGATCACCGGCGGGCCCGCCTCAGACCCGAACCCCCTCGGGGAGCCGGACGTCCGGGCTCTTGGGGCCGAGGGCGACCAGCGACAGCGGCCCGGCGAGGAGACGCTCCCCGAGGACCTTCACGTCCTCCACGGTCACGCGCTCGATGTCGGCGAGGATCTCGTCGAACGTGTACGACCGGCGGAAGTAGAGCTCCTGCTTGGCGATCCGGGTCATGCGGCTCCCCGTCGACTCGAGCGAGAGCATCAGGCTCCCCTTGAGGTGATCCTTCGCCCGCCGGAGCTCGTCGGCCGTGACCCCGTCGGCCCGCAGCGACCGGAACTCCTTGAGCGTCAGGTCCACGACCCGCCGGAAGTGCGCGGGCTCGGTCCCCGCGTACACGTAGAAGAGCCCGCCGTCGCGGAAGGCCGCGTTGCCGGAGTGGATCGAGTAGACGAGGCCCTCGCGCTCCCGCACCGCCTGGAACAGACGCGAGGACATGCTCCCCCCGAAAATGGTGTTCAGGAGAAACAGCGCGTAACGCTCGGGCGCGTCCTGCTCGAGCCCCGGCCCCCCGAGCACGAAGTGGACCTGCTCGAGCGGGCGCTCGAGCAGGTCGAGGCTGGTCGTCAGGACCGGCGGCTCGGCCGTCCTCGGCGTCCTGGGCTGCTGGAAGTCGAGGAACCGGCTTCCGAGCAGGTCCACCAGCTGCTCGTGGCGAAGATTACCGGCGGCGGCGATCGTGATGCGCTCGGGGGAGTACTCCGCGCGGAAGTAGTGCAGCAGGGTGTCCCGGTCGAACGCCTGCACGATCTTCCGGTCGCCGAGGATCGGGCGGCCGAGCGGATGCTGCGGCCAGATTCGCTCGGCGAAGAGATCGTGGATCACGTCGTCGGGGGTGTCCTCCACCATCCCGAACTCCTGGAGGACGACCGTCTTCTCGCGCTCGATGTCCCCGGCGTCGAACCGGGGATGGAGGAGGACGTCGGAAAGGAGGTCAGCGGCGAGCGGCAGGTGCTCGTCGAGCACCGTCACGTAGAAGCAGGTGTGCTCCTTCGTGGTGAACGCGTCCATCTGGCCACCGACCGAGTCCACCGCGCGGGCGATGTCCTCGGCCGACCGGGACTCGGTGCCCTTGAAGACGAGATGCTCGATGAAGTGGGAGATCCCGCCCCGGTCGGCGGGCTCGTGGCGGCTCCCCGTGTCCACCCACACACCCACGGCGACCGAGCGGACGTGGGGAATCCACTCCGTGACCAGCCGGATCCCGTTGGGGAGGATCGTCTTGCGGTACTCGCCCCCCTCCACGCTCGCCGTGGGGTCGGTCACGCAGGCCCCGAAGAACGGCCGCGGCTATTCCCGGTACCGGTGCCCACCGCGCCCCCGGTCGCCTCCTCGCTCCCGGTCCCCGCCCCGGTCGCCCCGTCCGCCACCCACGGCCTCGGGCGCGTTCGGGTCGGGCTGGCCGGTCAGCTGCTCCGCGCCGGCGGCGGCGGCCTCCGGATCCTTCAGGGCCGCGCGCCGTGAGAGACGGATCTTGCCCGACGGGTCGACCTCGATGACCTTGACGAGGACCATGTCGCCCTCGCGCAGCACATCCTCGACGCGCCGCGTCCGCTCCTCGGAGATCTGGGAGATGTGGAGCAGACCCTCCGTGCCCGGCATGATCTCCACGAAGGCGCCGAAGTCGACCACCTTCTTGACCTTGCCGAGGTGAAGGCGGCCGACCTCGGCCTCCTTGCAGATTCCCTGGATGATGTCGGTGGCCTGCTGGACCATGCGCGCGTCGGCGCCGAAGAGGGTGACCTTGCCGTCGTCCTCGATGTCGACCTTGACGCCGGTCTGGTCCTGGATGCCCCGGACCACCTTGCCGCCTGGTCCGATCACCTCGCGGATCTTCTCGGGCCTGATCCGGATGGTCACGAAGCGCGGCGCGTGCGGCGGCAGCTCGGGTCGCGGCTCCGAGATCGCCTCGCGCATCCGCGACAGGACGAACAGCCGCGCCTCGCGCGCCTGGCGGAGGGCCGCCGCCATGATCTCGCGGGACACGCCGGCGACCTTGATGTCCATCTGGAGCCCGGTGATGCCGTCGGCCGTGCCGGCGACCTTGAAGTCCATGTCGCCGTAGTGGTCCTCGGTGCCCATGATGTCGGTCAGGATCGCGTAGCGCTCGCCTTCCTTGATGAGCCCCATCGCGATGCCGGCCACCGGCGCCTTGATCGGGACGCCGGCGTCCATGAGCGCCAGGGAGGCGCCGCACACCGTCGCCATCGAGGACGAGCCGTTGGACTCGAGGATGTCCGAGACGATCCGGAGCGTGTACGGGAAGCCCTCGCGCGGAGGCAGGACGGGCAATACCGAGCGCTCGGCGAGCGCCCCGTGGCCGATCTCCCGGCGTCCAGGACTGCCGAAGCGGCGGATCTCACCCACGCTGAACGACGGGAAGTTGTAGTGAAGCATGAACGGCTTGGTCGACTCGCCTTCGAGGGTCTCGACCCTCTGCTCGTCCTGCTTGGTCCCGAGCGTGGCGGCGACCAGCGCCTGCGTCTCACCGCGCGTGAAGAGCGCCGAGCCGTGGGTGCGGGGCAGGAACGACACCTCCGCGCTGATGGCCCGTGTCTCGGTGGACTTCCGGCCGTCGATCCGGACCCCGTCCTCGAGGACCATCCGCCGGACTTCCTGCTTCTCGAGCTTGTCGAGGTACTCGCGAACCTTCGCCTTCCGGAGCCCGTCGGGGTCGACCGCCGCGATGACCTCCTGGGCGAGCTTCGTCAGCCCCTGCGCGCGCTGCGCCTTCTCCGCGATCCGGACGACGTCCCGGACCCTGCCGCGGGCCGCCTCGCGGACCTGCGCCTCGAGCGCGGGATCCTGGTGGGCGGCAGCATCGAACTCCCATCGCGGCTTGCCCGCCAGCTGGGCCAGAGCCCGCTGGATGCGGACGAGCGCCCGGCACTCCTCGTGCGCGAGGGCGATCGCCTCGACCAGGGTGTCCTCGGACACCTCGCGGGCTCCCGCCTCCACCATCATCACCGAGTCTTCGGTCGCGGCCACGACCAGGTCGAGCAGGCTCCGGTCGAGATCCGCGAAGGGCGGGTTCACGACGAGATGGCCGTCGATGTGCCCGATGCGGACGGCGCCGAAGGGCCCCAGGAACGGGACCCCGGCGACCAGCACCGCGGCCGACGCGCCGTTCATCGCCAGGATGCCGGGGTCGTTCTCCTGGTCCGACGAGATCGCGAGCACGATCAGCTGGATCTCGTTGCGGAAGCCCTTGGGAAAGAGCGGGCGGAGCGGGCGGTCGATCAGCCGGGAGGTGAGGATCTCCTTCTCGGCCGGGCGCCCCTCGCGCTTGAAGAAGCCGCCGGGGATGCGCCCGCCGGCGTAGGCTCGCTCGCGATAGTCGACGCTGAGGGGGAAGAAGTCCTGCCCCTCGACCGCGGACCTCGAAGCCACGACGGTGGCGAGAACCACCGTGTCGCCGTAGCGGACCAGGACCGACCCGTCCGCCTGCTTGGCCACACGGCCGGTCTCGAGGGTGAGCTTCCGGCCGCCGATTTCAACCTGGGTGGAATGAGCTGCTGCCATGTCGTTGCCATCCTCTCGTGCCGGACACGGCGGACCACACGGTCGGGTCCACCCCACCGGCCACTGCCCGGAAGGTCACGTTCCTCCCGGGCCCTGCGAGACTGCTCCCGGCGTTGCCGGGACCTACCGCCGAAGCCCGAGCTTCTCGAGAATCTGGCGGTAGCGCTCGATTTCTGTGCGCTTGAGGTATTCGAGGAGTCCGCGGCGCTGGCCGATCAGGCGCAGCAGTCCGCGGCGGGAGTGGTGGTCCTTGACGTGGGACTTGAAGTGCTCGGTCAGCCCGTTGATCCGCTCCGTCAGGAGCGCGATCTGCACCTCGGGGGAGCCGGTGTCGCCGTCGTGACGCCGGTACCCCTCGATCAGAGCCTTCTTCCGGTCGGCAGGCACGGACATGGCTGAGGTCCTCCTCCGGGGGGTCCAGCCCCCCAATCGCCGTCCCTGGTGCAGGCCGTGTACTGCACCCGTGGGACGGTTCACCACACGCTAAGGCACTCCAATTCAACCGGCGCATCGTACCACGCGAGGTTTCCGCCTGCAACCGACGCGCCCGCCGCGCTCCCGTCCGCGCGCCGCGGCCACGACACGCGCGACGGCGGAAGCGCCCGCCTCGGCCGGTCAGGAGGCTCTGGCTCAGCATCCGCCGCGCGGTCACGACATCCTCGGCGATCTGCGCGCGGAGGGCCTCGAGGGAGCCGAACCGCCGCTCGGTGCGAATCCGGTCGAGGAATGCGAGCGTGAGACGGCGCCCGTAGAGGTCCGGGGCCACGTCGAGGAGGTGGGCCTCCACGAGACGGGTCGTGCCGTCCACGGTGGGCCGAACCCCGACGTTGACCACCGCCGGCGCGGACTCCCCGTCCCACGCGGCCCGGGCCGTGTAGACGCCGTCCGCGAGCAGGAGCCCCGGAGCCCCGGTCAGGTTGGCCGTCGGAAACCCGAGGGCGCGCCCGCGGGCCGCACCCCGGGTCACGATGCCCGCGAGCGTATAGGGACGCCCCAGGAGGCTCGCCGCGCGCCGGACGTGTCCGTCGCGGAGGGCTTCGCGGATCGCCGTCGACGAGACGGCGACACCGTCGACCCGCAGAGGCGCCACGACGTGGACGAGAACCCCGGCCGGCTCCGCCAGGCGCCGGAGAAGCTCGGGGGTCCCGCGAGCGCCCCGTCCGAACGCGTGGTTGAAGCCGACGACGATCTCCCTCGCCCCGAGGAGCCGGAGGAGGACGTCTCGCACGTAGTCCTCGGCCTCGACCTGCGAGAACTCGGCCGTGAAGGGAATGACGAGACAGGCCTCCGGACCGAGCTCCGCGATGCGCTCGAGCCGCTCGTCGAGCGGCAGGAGCTCGGGCGGCGCCTCCGCCGGCCGGAGGACCGCGAGAGGATTCGGCTCGAAGGTCACGGCGACCGGCCGGACCCCGAGCGCCCGCGCCCGCCCGACCGCCGTGCGGATCACGGCCTGGTGCCCCAGGTGGATGCCGTCGAATGTCCCCTGGGCCACCACGCTGGGCGGCGCGTCAGGACGATACTGGTCGAGGCCGCGAACGATCTGCATGGACGAGGCGAAGCGGGCGGAGTCCCTCGGGCGACAGCTCACCGATCCCGAGAAAGCTCGCGCCGGCGTACACGCGGCATGGAACCGACCCCGCCGGGGCGTCGGGGGGCGTGAGCTCGGACACGGGAACGCGCAGGCCGTTGGCCAGCCGCCGGCCAGCGTCCGCCGACAGGTGGACGGCCGGCAGGTGAGCGACGGCGCGATCGGCCGGAAGGACGCGGGCGGCGAGCACCGCGGCGTTTCCCTCCTGGATCACCGCCCACGGAACGGCGTCCTCGAGACGGAGGGGCCCGACGCGCGTACGCGCGAGCGCCTCGACGTGGCCCCCACACCGGAGCGCCTCGCCGACGTCCGCCGCCAGGCTCCGGACGTACGTCCCCGATCCGCACGCCACACGGACGCGGAGGCGGGGCGGCGCGTACTCGATCAGCTCGAAGGCGTGGACGCGGACCCGTCGAGGCGACCGCTCGACGGCGATCCCCGCCCGCGCCAGCTCGTGGAGGCGCCGGCCCCCCGCATGGAGCGCCGAGTACATGGGCGGCACCTGCTCGATCTCACCGACGAACCTCGCCAGCACGGCGCGCACGTCGTCGGCCGTCAGCGACGGGACCGGCCATTCCCCGGTCACGGCGCCGGTCGCGTCGAGGGTGTCCGTGGCGATGCCGAGCCGGATGGTGGCCAGGTACTCCTTGTCCTGACCCTGGAGATATCCGGTGAGCTTGGTTCCCTCACCCAGGAGGATGGGCAGGAGCCCCGTCGCCATGGGATCGAGTGTGCCTCCGTGGCCGACCTTGGGAACGCGGAGCACCCGGCGAAGATGCGCGACGACCTGGAACGAGGTGACCGCCGGCCCTTTGTCGGCCAGCAGGAGACCGTCCGAGACCATCGGTGACGGATGCCGCCCGCGCTCGCCGGGGCTCGCCACTCACCGGCGGGCGGCGAGCGCCTCCCGGACGGCGCCCAGCACCGCGACCTTCGCGTCGGCCAGGCTCCCCGACCGGATCAAGCCAGCCGCGTTCGGGTGGCCTCCGCCGCCGAGGCGGGCCGCGATGCGGGCCACGTCCACCTCACCCTTGGCGCGGAGGCTCACCTTCACGCCGTCCGCCAGCTCGCGGAAGAGCACCGCCACCTTGGCCGTGCGCACGGAGCGAGGGTAGTTCACGAACTCCTCGGCCTCCGGCAGGTCCGGCGAGCCCGCCAGCGCGCGGTCGATCACCAGCCAGGCCACCGCCCCGTCGGCGTCGGTCTCGATCCCCTGGAGGACCTGGCCCAGGAGACGCAGCCCGCCCAGCTGGCGCGTCTCGTAGACCGTCGTGGCGACGTGGGCGGGATCCACGCCAGCCTCCAGGAGTCGCGCGGCCACGCGGAAGGTCTTCGGGGTCGTGTTCGAGTAGCGGAAGGACCCCGTGTCGGTGACGATCGCGGTGTAGAGGTTCACCGCGACCTCGGCGCTCATCGGGAGCCCGGCGGCCTCGATCAGGTCGTAGACCATCTCGCCGGTGGCGGCCGCCCGGGTGTCCACCCAGTTGACGTCCCCGTAGCGGCGGTTGTCCCCGTGGTGGTCGATGTTGAGGACCTGCGCCCCCGGACCGCGGGCGCCATCGAGGAGACCCCCGAGCCGCCCGGGATCCGGGCAGTCGAGCGCGACGACCAGGTCGAACTCATTCCGGCCCGCCTTCCACTGCTGGACGTCGGCCGCGCCGGGCAGGAAGTGGAACGGGTCCGGGACCGGATGCGCGCACGCGAAGGTGACCGCCCGGCCCCCCGCCCGGAGCGCGAGGCCGAGCCCGAGCTGCGACCCGAGCACGTCCCCGTCGGGATAGACGTGGGCGAAGAGGAGCACCCGCCGGCCCCGCTCGACTGCGTCCACGACCTCCCGGGGAACGAGGCTCACGTCGGCTTCTCCGATCCGGGCTCCTCGGGCGGCCGCTCCTCGGTCCTGAGCCCCTCGAGCACCGTCTGGATGTGGGCGGCGTGGGCCATCGACCGGTCGGGGTGGAACGTGAAGTGCGGGACGGTCCGGAGGCGGAGCCGCGGGACGAGCCAGTTCCGGATGAAGCCGCGGGCGCTCTCGAGGGCCTGGAGCGACGCCTGCCACTCGGTCTCGGGGCCGAGCACGCTCACGTAGACCTTCGCCGTCCGGAGGTCCTTGGAGACGTCCACCTCGGTGACGGTCACGAAGCCGAGACGAGGATCCTTCAGCTCGCGCTGGATGAGGTGGGAGATCTCCTCCCGGATCAGCTGATTCACCCGCTGGAGTCGGCTCATGGGTCAGGCGTCGGCTTCCAGCCAATCGCGTCCGGCGCGGCGCGACAGCGCCTCGGGCGCGATGGTGTCGAGGGTCTCGGCGCGGCCGACCTGGTCGGAGATCAAAGGCCTGATCCCGTCAGAGCATCTCGACGCGCACGTCGATGACCGCACCGTCGGACAGGGACTCGATGAAGTTGACGGCCTTCGAGACGACCTCGTTGGCCAGCCGGGAGTCGTTCGCCACACACGCGACCGCCAGCGTCGCGCGCTGCCACAGGTCGCCGTGATCGACCTCGGCAATCGACACGTTGAAGCGCTGCTTGACCCGCTCCTTCATGCCGCGGAGGACGTGGCGCTTGCCCTTGAGCGAGTCGACCTCGCCGAGGTGCAGCTCCACGAGACCGAGCGCGACCTGGACCACGGGCGTCGTCTGGACGTCCCCCCGCTAGAGCGTCCGCGCGACCTCCTCCGTCGTGTAGAGCTCCAGGACGTCGCCGACCTGAACGTCGAGACTGCCGACACCGATCCCGCACTCCTGACCCTGGATGACCTCGCGGGCGTCGTCCTTGAATCGCTTCAGCGAGGTGACCTGGCCCTCGCCCACGGCGCGACCGTTCCGGACCACCCGCAGCTTCGCGTTGCGGGTGGCCTTGCCCTCCGACAGGAAGCAGCCCGCGATCGTGCCGACCTCCTTGATCGGGAAGAGCATCCGGACCTGCGCCTTCCCGAGCGGAACCTCGCGGATGATCGGGGGGAGCATCCCGGCGAGCGCCGCCCTCACGTCGTTGATCGCCTCGTAGATGACGTTGTAGGTCTTGATGTCCACCCGCTCGGTCTGGGCCTGCTGCATCGCCTTCGGCTCGGGCTTCACGGTGAAGCCGATGATGATGGCGTTCGACGCCGAGGCCAGCATGACGTCGGTCTCGGTGATGGTCCCGACCGCGCCGTGGATCACCCGGACCTTGATCTCGTCCGTGGACAGGCGCTCGAGCGCCTCCTGCAAGGCCTCGACCGAGCCGTGCACGTCACCCTTGAGGATGACCCGCAGCTCCTTGACCTCGCCCGCCTCGATCTGCTTGTGCAGGTCGGCCAGGGTCACCCGGGCGCTGACCGTGACCTTCTTGTCCCGCTCCTGACGCCTCATGGCCATCTGGCGGGCCTTCCGCTCCTCGTCCACCGCGCGCAGGACGTCTCCCGCCGACGGCACCCCGGACAGCCCGAGCATCTCGACGGGATCGACGGGACCCGCCGTCTTCACGCGCTGGCGCCGGTCGTTGAACATCGCCCGGACCTTGCCGTAGTGCTGGCCGACGACGACGATGTCGCCCTCGTGGAGGGTACCCTGCTGGATCAGCACCGTGGCCACCGGGCCGCGGCCTCGGTCGAGCTTGGCCTCGACGACGACCCCGCGCGCAGCGCGGTTCGGGTTGGCCTTCAGCTCCATCACCTCGGCCTGGAGCGCCGTCATCTCGAGGAGCTGCTCGACCCCCGTGCCCTTCTTGGCCGACGTGTTCACGAAGATCGTCTGGCCGCCCCACTCCTCGGGGACGAGCCCATGGTTCACGAGCTCCTGCTTGACGCGGTCCGGGTTCGAGTCGGCCTTGTCCACCTTGTTGACCGCGACGATGATGGGCACGGTCGCCGCCTTCGCGTGGTTGATCGCCTCCACCGTCTGAGGCATGACGCCATCGTCGGCCGCCACCACCAGGATGACGATGTCGGTGGCCTGGGCCCCCCGGGCCCGCATCGCGGTGAAGGCCTCGTGGCCGGGCGTGTCCAGGAACGTGACCTTGCCGTGGCTGGTCTCCACCTGGTACGCCCCGATGTGCTGCGTGATCCCGCCGAACTCCTGCTCGGTGACGCGGGTCTTCCGGATCATGTCGAGGAGCGACGTCTTCCCGTGGTCGACGTGTCCCATGACGGTGACGACGGGCGACCGCGGCAGGAGCTGGCTGGGGTCCATCTCCTCGTCGAGCAGCTCCCGCTCCTCGGCCGATCGCATGTCCGCATCGAAACCGAACCGGGCCGCGACCGCCTTCACCTTGTCGGTCTCGAGGGGCTGGTTGATCGTCGCCATCACGCCCATGCCGACCAGCTCGCGAATGACCTCGCCGATCTTCCGGCCCATCCGCTCCGCCAGCTCGGAGACCGTGACCGACTCGGGGAGCCGGAGGATCTCGCGCGGCCCGACATCGGCCGGGGGGGCCGGGGCGGCCGCGGCGGCCGGACTCTCGATCTCCGGCGTGGCGGGCGTCTCCGCCGGCGCAGGGACACTCACGACGGCCGCCGCAGGGGCCACCACACGCTCGGGCTCGGCGGCAGCCGGCTCCTCGCGCCGGGGCTTGAGCGGCACGACCTTGCCGTCGGTCGCCGGCTTGGGCGCCGGCTCGACCACTTTCGGCTGGGGCGGCTCGATCCCCTCCGCGGGGCGGGCCGGTTCGGACGGAGCGGCGTCGCGGGCGGCGGGGGCCACCGGCTCCTTGGGCCGGGCAGGCACCGCGGGCGCGGCGGCTGGCCGCTCGTGAACGACGGGCGGCTTCGCGGCAGCGGGCTTCTCGCTCGGCACCGGCTTGACGGGCGGTGCAATCGACGGTGCCTGGACCTGGGCGGCGGGGGCCGACCCGGGTGCCACCACGCTGGCGGCAACCGGCGCGCCGGCTTCGACCGGCGCCGCGACCTTCTCGACCTTCATGGGGACGGGCGCCTTGGCCTTCGCGGCAGCCGCGGCCTGCGCCGCCTTCGTGGTCGCCTTGGCCTTGCCGACCAACGCCTTGCCCTTGCCGACCGGCGCCTTGGCCGCCTCGGCGGCCTCAGCGGCCTTCTTCGCCCGGGTCCTCGCCGCCTTGGCGGCCGAGGCCTTGGCGGCCTCGATCTTGGCCCGCTGCGCCGCTACGCGGTCGGACTCGATCCGCTCGAGCTCCTTCCGGGAATACTCGGCCGCCTGGTCGCCAAGCGCCTCCCGGAGCCTCGGGAGCAGGGCGTCTTCGATGGCGCTCGCCGAGCTCTGCTCTTTGAAGCCCATGCCATGGAGCTGGTCGATGATCAACTTCGGCGCGACGCCGAGCTCCTTCGCCAGCTCGTGGACTCGGGTTTTCCCGGCCATATCAGCTACCCCTTTCGACCATCTCAGGAGGCTCCTGCCCCTGGCTCAAGAGCCCACGCAGCCGCGCGATCGTCTCGGGCGTCGCCATGGCCGGGACTCGGAATGCCTGGGGCCAGCGGCCCCGCCGCACGCACTCGGACAGACACGCTTCACGCCGGCACAGATAGGCACCTCGCCCCCGTCCCCGCCGCTCGGGGTCCGGCTCGACACGCCCATCCGGTGTCCGGACGATCCGGAGGAGCTCCGCCTGGGGCCGGGCTCGCCGGCAGCCAACACAGGTCCGGACTGGGAGCCGCCCCTTCATCGGGTGCCCTCGTCGACCGGCCCGGGTTCCGCCGGAACCGCCTCGGCGACGCGCGCCTCAGCAGCTCTGACCGCCTCGACCTCTGCAGCCTCCGCCGCCTCAGCGGCTCGGGCATTCAGCCAGGCCTCGACCGCGGCCAGGACCGCCTCGGCCCTGGGGGCCTCGTCGCCGAGCACCTCCCGCACGCGCTCGAGCCCGGCGGCGCGAACCCGCGCGGGCGAATAGAGGCCGTGCTCCACGAGGCGCGGCGTCAGCTCGGAGCCGATCTCCTCGATCACGGCGAACGCGGCCAGGCCCCCGGCGAACTCTTCATCATGACGGCGACGCTCCTCCGCCACCTCGGACTCGCTCTTCACGTCGACGCGGAGCCCCGTCAGCTTCGCAGCGAGCCGGGCGTTCTGCCCCTTCTTGCCGATGGCCAGCGAAAGCTGGCTGTCCGGCACGACGACCTGCGCGGTGCGCTCCTCGCCCTCCCCGGTGATCGTGACCGAGGTGACCTTGGCCGGCGAGAGAGCGCGCGCGACCAGCGTGGCCGGGTCGTCCGACCACTCGATGATGTCGATCTTCTCGCCCCGCAGCTCCTTGACGATGACCTGGATCCGCGTCCCGCGAAGCCCGACGCACGCGCCGATCGGGTCGATGTCACGCTTGGTCGACGCGACCGCGAGCTTGGCCCGCTCCCCCGGCTCCCGCGCCGCGCCGCGGACCTGCACGATCCCCTCGGCGATCTCCGGGATCTCGGTCTCGAAGAGGCGGGTGAGGAATCCGGGGTGCGCGCGGGAGAGCACGACCTGCGGGCCCTTGGGCGTGTTCCGGACCTCCATGATGTACGCGCGCACGCGGTCCCCGGCCATGTACCGCTCTCCCGGGATCTGCTCCCGCTCGGGCAGCACGGCCTCGGTCCGACCCATGTCCAGGATGACGGTGCGCTTCTCGATCCGGTGCACGAGCGCCCGCACGAGGGTGCCCTCGCGGTCCTTGTACTCCGAGAAGATTCCCTGGCGCTCGGCTTCGCGCACCCTCTGGAGGATCACCTGCTTGGCCGTCTGGGCGGCGATCCGGCCGAGCTCCTTCATCTCGAGGTCGACCTCGACCGTGTCCTCGAGCTGGGCGTCCGGCTTGAGCCGCCGCGCCTCGTCGAGACCCATCTCGAGCTTCGGATCGGCCACCTTCTCGACGACGCGCTTCTCGGCGAACACGCGGATGGCCCCGGTCTCCCGGTGGAGCGTGAGACGGGTGTTTTCCCCGACACCCATCGTCCGCTTCGAGGCGGAGAGGAGGGCGGACTCCAGCGCCTCGAAGAGGACCTCTGTCGCGATCCCCTTCTCGCGTCCGACCTGCTCGATCGCCAGCTTGAGCTCCCGGTTCATTGCGATCTCCTGGATCAGGCGGAGCCTCGCGGCTCCACCTCCAGGCGCGCCTTGGTCACGAGGCTCCGCGGAACGCTTCGGGGGCCATCGGGCGTGTCGAGGGCCAAGGCCTCCTGAGCCACCAGGACGAGCCGGCCCGAGAGCTCGCGGTGGCCGTCCACCGGCTCCCGTGTCCAGACCCGCACGAGACGCCCGGTTGCCCACTGGAGCTCCCGATCCCTGCGCAGCTCGCGGTCGAGCCCCGGGGACGAGACCTCCAGGTCGTAGCTGCTCCGGACGAGGTTCGAGACGTCGATCAGGTCTCCGACCTCGTGCGAGAGCTGCTGGCAATCGCTGATCGTGACGCCTCCCGGCTTGTCGACGTAGAGCCGCACCGCCACCCGCCGACCGTTGCCCCGAACCTCCAGGTCGACGAGCGTCAGGCCGTGGGCCTCGACGGCCGGCAGGACGACGGCCTCGACCGCCGCCTCCACTCCCGCCAGGCCAGTGCCCGTCGCCACCCGTCGCCTCCTCCGTCCGCGTTTGCTCCCATGAACCAAAAAAGTGGGCCGCGCCCACTCTTGAGTCAGCCGCTTAGTATACCCCGATATGAAGAGCCGAGGAACCCCTCGGCCCCTCGGAGACGCTAGAGGTCGGCGGCCAGCTTCCCGCCGAGGTCCCGGACGGCTGACACCACGCCGTCCGGCGCGACCGCGACATCCTGGCGATCCCGTCGCGTTCGCACCTCGACCTTGCCTTCCCGGCCCAGGAGCGCGCCAACCGTCACCCGGATGGGGATGCCGAGGAGGTCTGCGTCCTTGAACTTCACCCCGGGCCGCTCGTCGCGGTCGTCGAGGATCGCCTCGACCCCCGCCGCGCCCAGGTCTCGGTAGAGCCGCTCCGCCATCTCGCGCACCGCCGGCTGCTTGGGATTGACGGGCAGGACGTGGACCTGCATGGGCGCGATCGACCAGGGCCACACGATCCCGTCCGCGTCGTGACGCTGCTCGATCGCCGACGCGACGATCCGGGCGGGGCCGATCCCGTACGACCCCATGACGATCGGCCGCGCCTGCCCCTGCTCGTCGAGGTACGTCGCCCCCAGCGCCGTCGAGTACCTCGTCCCGAGCTTGAAGATGTTCCCGACCTCGATCACGCGCTCGACGACGAGCGGGGCCCCGCACGCGGGGCAGGCGTCCCCGGCCTGGGCCAGGTGCAGGTCGGCGTGCCGGGCGGCGAAGTCCCGGCCCGGCTGGACGCCCCGCAGGTGGACGCCCTCGCGGTTGGCGCCGGCGACGTACGTCCCCTCGCCCAGCGCCTCGTCCGCCACGACGGGCACCGCCGCGTCGACGGGGCCCACGGACCCGACCGGCGCTCCGAGCGCGTCGCGAACCTCGTCGGCGTGCGCCGCGCGCACCTCGCCGCCCAGGAGCCGCGCGAGCTTCTTCTCGTGCAGCTGCTGGTCGCCACGGACCAGCGCGAGGACCGGCCCGGACGGACCCACGTAGAGCAGGCTCTTGATCGTGTGGGCGGGCTCGATCCCGAGCAGCTGGCACACCTCGGCGATGGTCCGGACGCCGGGCGTGGCGACCTCTCCGCGGGGCCCGTCGGAGAACGTCGTCGCCGGGGACCGCGACCGCGCAAGCTCCACGTTGGCGGCATAGCCGCACGCCGGGCAGCGCGCGATCTCGTCCTCTCCGGCCGCGCTCGGTGCCATGAACTCGTGCGCGCCGGCACCGCCCATCATCCCCACGTCGGACTCGACGACGTGGAACGCGAGCCCGGCCCGCCGGAAGATCCGGTTGTAGGCCTCCTTCTGCCGCTCGTAGGCAGCGTCGAGGCCGGCGTCGTCGGCATCCAGCGTGTAGGCGTCCTTCATCCAGAACTCGCGCGTCCGGAGGACCCCCGAGCGCGGCCGCGCCTCGTCGCGCTCCTTGGTCTGGATCTGGTACCAGACCTGTGGCAGCTCGCGGTACGACCGGATCTCCTTGGCCGCGAGCCAGGCGACGACCTCCTCGTGCGTCATCCCGAGGCACATGTCGCGGCCATGGCGGTCCTTCAACCGGAACATCTCGTCCTTGATGTCGTGCCAGCGGCCCGACTGCTGCCAGAGCTCCGCGGGGTGGAGCACGGGCATCGTGATCTCCTGGCCGCCGATCCCGTTCATCTCCTCCCGGATGATCGCGTTGACCTTGTCGATGGCCCGCTGACCGAGAGGGAGGTACACGTAGATGCCGGCCGTCAGCTGGCGCACCAGGCCCGCGCGGACCATGAGCCGATGGCTGGCCGCCTCGGCGTCGGCAGGGTCCTCCCTGAGGGTCGGGATGAACGACGTGGTCCAGCGCATGGCCTAGCTCCCTCGGACCGGGACACGGCGGCGCGAGCCGCCGCCGGGGTCAGTGCGACGACTTGGCGACGACGTTCGGGCCGGACTTGCCGGGACGGTAGAGGAGCCGCTCGACCGGCTTACCGCCGATCAGGTGGGACTGGACGATCTCCTGCACGTCCTCCGCCCGGACACCGGCGTACCAGACGTTCTCCGGGTAGACGACGATCATCGGGCCGTTCCCGCACTGGGAGAAGCACCCGGACTTGTTGATCCGGACCTCCCCGTGGAGGCCCGCCTTCGCGATCTCGGCCCGCATCAGCTTGACGTAGGACTCGGTGTCCCCCTCCGTCGGGCACGTGCTGCCGGTCGTGCAGACGAAGACGTGCTGCTCGTACTGACCCATCGCGCCTCGCCCTACCGGAACATCTTCCCGACGGGCGGGAGGAGGCGCGTCAGGTCGTTGAACAGCGCGAACACCATGAGCAGCAGGAGCAGGGCCAGCCCGATCTGCTGGGCGATCTCGCGCTTCCGGAGGGAGAGAGGCCGCCCCAGCACCGCCTCGATGGCGAAGAACAGGAGGTGCCCGCCGTCCAGCATCGGGACCGGCAGGAGATTGAGGATCGCCAGGTTGACGCTGATCAGGGCCACGAAGAACGCGTACGAGACGAGTCCCTGCTGCGCCTGCTGCCCGGCCACCAGGCTGATCTGGAGCGGTCCCCCGATGTTCGAGGCCGGGATCGTCCCGGTCGCGAGCTTCCAGATGGACACGGCCGTGATGGCGGTGACGTCCCAGGTGCGCGCCACGCCCCGCGCGGCGGCGGTCAGCGGGTCCGACCGCTTGAAGGTCTGCGACGTCGCGGTGGCGATACCGATGCGCCCGACCTTCGTCTCGTTGCCGAGCGCGTCCCGCTCGACCTCCACCCGCGGGGTGACGGTGAGGTCCATCCGGGAGCCGCTGCGCTCGATCCGGAGCGTCAGGGTCTGGTCGGCCCGGGTCGAGATCATCTCGGCCAGCTCGTCCCACGTCTCGATCGGCTGACCGTTGAGCGCCACGACGCGGTCGCGGGGCTGGAGCCCCGCCTCCGCGGCGGGCATGCCCGGGCGCACCTCGCCGACCACCGGCGGGAGGTAGGGGCGGGCGCCGATGCTCCAGGCCTCCGTCGGCTCGTTGAACGGCGTCCGAACCGGAACCTTGCGCGGGGTGACGGTCACGTCCTGGCGCGCGCCATCCCGCACGATGGTGAGCGCGAGCGGGCGCCCGTTGGCGCGCGCCACCGCCTCCTCGATCTCGCCCCAGTGCTCGACCGGCTTCCCGTCGATCGCCACGACCTGGTCGCGGGGGCGGAGTCCGGCCTGCGCGGCCGCGGAGTCCGTCGTCACCCGCCCGATCGTCGGCTCGAGAACGGGCACCCCGACCACGGCGAACACGACCGAGAAGATCACCGCCGCCAGGACGAAGTTCATGCCCGGCCCGGCGAAGACGATCAGCGCCCGGGCCCAGAGGGGCTTCGTCGAGAACGACTTGGTCGGGTCCACCGGGGGTTCCTCGGTCGCGGGGTGGATCGCATCCTCCCCGGTGGCCTCCTCGCCGGTCATCTTCACGTAGCCGCCGAGCGGCACGATCGAGACGCAGTACTCGGTCTCGCCGCGCCGGAACGAGAAGATCCGAGGCCCGAAGCCGAGCGAGAACCGCTCGACCCCGACACCCATCCCCTTCGCCACCAGGAAGTGCCCCAGCTCGTGAATGAAGATCAGCGCGCCCAGGGCCACGACCGCGCTCACGACGTAGTCGAGCGCCCCGCCCAGGAGCACGCTGCCGAGCGAGCCGTCGGCGAGGAGCACGCCTCCCACCGCCAGCGTCAGGACCCGGCCCGAGCGCCTCACGTTCGTGCCCATCAGCTCAGGGCCGATCCCGCCGGGACGCTGCCGAGGGCAGCCTCGGTCGACCGGCGCACCGCTCCGTCGAGCGCGAGGCACGCTCCCAGGTCGTCCGCCGACGCGCCGGCGTGCGCGTCGAGGGCGTCCCCGATCAGCCTGGGAACCTCCATGAAGCCGCACCGCCCCGCGAGGAACCCGGCAACGGCCACCTCGTTCGCCGCGTTCAGGATCAGCGGCGCCGCGCCGCCGGCCCGCCCCGCCTGGCGGGCCAGCCCGAGGCAGGGAAACGCCGACTCGTCCGGCGCCTCGAAGGTCAGGGTCCCGAGCGTCACCAGGTCGAGAGCGGGAGCCGGGCACGGGAGCCGCTCGGGATACGTGAGCGCGTAGAGGATCGGGATCCCCATGTCCGGCATGCCCAGCTGCGCGAGAACGGAGCGATCGACGAACTCGACCATCGAGTGGACGATCGACTGCGGGTGCACCACGACGTCGATCCGCTCGAACGGGACGCCGAACAGCCAGTGCGCCTCCAGGACCTCGAGACCCTTGTTCATGAGCGTGGCCGAGTCGATCGTGATCTTCGCGCCCATCCGCCACGTCGGGTGGCGCAGGGCCTGCTCGACCGTCACGCCTTCGAGGGCGGCTCGGGACCATCCGCGGAAGGGACCGCCCGACGCCGTCAGCACGAGCCGGCGGACGTCGCGGGGCGCCGCCCCCGCCAGGCACTGGAAGAGTGCGCTGTGCTCGGAGTCGACCGGAAGCAGGCGCACGCCGTGCTCGCGGGCGGCCCGCGTCATCAAGGCCCCCGCCATCACGAGCGTCTCCTTGTTGGCGAGCGCGATGGTGCGTCCAGCCCGGATCGCGGCGAGGGTGGGCACCAGCCCCGCAGCCCCCACCAGCGCCGAGACGACGACGTCCGCGGAGACGTCCGCCGCGAGGGTCGCCAGGCCCTCGGGTCCGCCGAGCAGCTCCGGCCGGGGCGATGTCAGCTCCCGCGCCAGGCGGTCCACCGCGGCCCGGTCCAGCAGAGCGACCGCCGCCGGCCGATGGGCACGGACCAGCTCGGCGACCAGGGCGACGTCGGAGCCCCGCGCCGCGAGCCCGCCAACGCGGAACTGATCCGGAAAGGCGGCGACGAGCTCGAGGGTCCGGCGACCGATCGATCCGGTCGCTCCGAGCACGGTGACAGTCTTCACGTGGGTGATCGCGCCTCAGTCTAGGTGGAGGGGAGCGGCGTCGCTCCTCCCCCCTACCCCTCCACCGCCCGGATACGTCGCACGGCGCCGAGGTGTTGGTTCACGGCCTCTCAGTGTGCTCCGGAAAAGTAAAGCCAATAATACAGGGCCGGCACGTTGAAGAGCAAGGAGTCGAGCCGGTCCAGCACGCCGCCGTGGCCCGGGATGAGGTGACCCGCGTCCTTGGCGCCCGCACTCCGCTTGAGGAACGACTCGCTCAGGTCGCCAATCTGCCCGACGGCGCCCAGGAGGACGCCGATGGCGGCAGCCTCCGGGATCGAGAGCTGCACGAGAGGCGCACCCGCGACCGCCGTCACGACGGACGCGATCAGCTGCGCCACCCCGCCCTCGACCGTCTTGCCCGGCGACACGCGCGGCGCGAGCGGGCGACGGCCGAATCGCCGCCCCACGAAGTACGCCGCCGACTCGCCGCACCACGTCACCCCGAGCGCGAACAGCATCAGCAGTCGGCCGCCCGGCAGCGCGCGGAGCCAGATGGCGTGCCCGAGCAGCCACGCGCAGTAGCAGACGCCGAGGAGCGTCAGCGTCACCCCGGTCCAGGCCCGCTCCACCCCCGCGTCGCGCCGGAGCCCGAGCGCCACGACGACGATCACCGCCAGGGAGAGCGCCAGCGGCAGCAGCACGGGCCGGCCCGCCGCGAAGGCCAGCACGACGAGCGCGCCGAGAGCCAGTCCAGCCCCGCGGTCGGCCTCGACCCCGGCGCCGGCGAACATGCGATACAGCTCGAGCTGGGCGCCGATGGCGAACAGGAGCACGACGACCGTGAACAGCCAGGCCGGCCCCCAGACGACGAGGGCGATCAGGACCGGAATCCCGACGAGGGCGCTCAGGAGCCGCTGCGCGAGCACGGGCTCCGTGACGCGGCGGCCGGCCGCCGCTTACAGGCCCCCGAACCGTCGAGAACGGCGCTGGTACTCCGCGACCGCGCCGTAGAGGTCCCGGGGGGAGAAGTCGGGCCAGAGGGTTGGCAGGACCAGAAGCTCCGTGTACGCCACCTGCCAGAGCAGGAAGTTCGACAGCCGGTACTCGCCGCTCGTCCGGATCAGGAGGTCGGGATCGGGCACGCCGGCGGTGTCGAGCGCCGCGGTAACGGTCGCCTCGTCGATCGCCGCGGGGGCGAGCACGCCCCGCGCGACGTCCTCAGCCAGGGCCCGCAACGCCCGCACCAGCTCGCGGCGGCCTCCGTAGTTGAGCGCGATCAGGAGCGTGAGCCCCGTGTTGCCCTCGGTCGCGCGGACGGCGCGCTCGACGCTCCGCCGCACGCCCTGGTCGAGGGAGGCGAGCTCTCCGATGGTGCGAAGCCGGACGTTGTTCTCGACGAGGCCTGGAAGCTCCTCGTCCACGGAGCTCTCGAGGAGCCGCATCAGAAAGCTCACCTCGGCCGGCGGCCGGGTCCAGTTCTCGGAGGAGAACGCGTAGAGCGTGAGGTATCCGATGCCGAGGCGGCCCGCCGTGCGGACCGTCTCTCGAGCCGCCCGGACGCCCTCCCGGTGCCCCGCCACGCGCGGAAGGCCGCGGAGTCCGGCCCACCGCCCGTTCCCGTCCATGATCACGGCCACGTGCTGCGGCAGGGGCTGCTGGCGGATGGCCTCGAGCAGGGCAGCCTCGTCGTCCGCCACGGCGTCGGCGGCCCGACCGGTCGAGTCGGCGGTCAAAACTCCAGGATCTCCTGCTCCTTCTTCTTCTGGAGCTCGTCGACCTTCTGGGTAGACCGGTCGGTGAGCTTCTGGAGCTCCGCCTCGCTCCGTCGCTCGTCGTCCTCGGAGATCTTCTTGTCCTTGAGGAGGGCCTTGATCTTCTCCTTCGCCTCGCGCCGCACGTTCCGGATCGCCACGCGCGCTTCCTCCGCCAGCTTGCCCACCGACTTCGCCAGCTGCTTCCGGCGCTCCTCGTTGAGCGGCGGGATCGTCAGGCGGATCACCTTGCCGTCGCTGGCCGGCGTGAGCCCGAGGTCGGACTTCTGGATCGCCCGCTCGATCTTCGTCAGCACGCTCTGGTCCCACGGCTGGATCATGAGGGTCCGCGCGTCGGGCACCGAGATGCTGGCGACCTGGTTGAGCGGGGTCGGCGTGTCGTAGTAGTCGACGCGCACGTGCTCCAGCAGCGCGGCATTGGCGCGCCCGGTCCGCACGCCGGCGAACTCCCGGCCGAGCGCATCGAGGGCTCCCTGCATCCGGGTCTCGGCATCCTTCTGGACCGCTGGCGCCGTGTTCATGGCCTCACCTCGGTGACGGGGCGCTGTCGCTGACGTAGGACCCGACGCTGGGGTCCCCGCAGACGACCCGCAGGAGGTTTCCGGGAGTGTTCAGGTTGAAGACGCCGATCGGCAGCTTGTTCTCCATGCACAGGGTGATGGCCGTCGTGTCCATGACCCGGAGACCCCGGTTCAGCGCCTCGATGTAGGTGATGTGCGGAAGCCGCACCGCCTTCGGGTCGAGCACCGGATCGGCGGTGTAGATTCCGTCCACCTTCGTCGCCTTGAAGATGATCTCGGCGCCGACCTCGACGGCCCGGAGCGCGGCGGCCGTGTCCGTCGTGAAGAAGGGGTTGCCGGTCCCCGCGGCGAAGATGACGATCCGACCCTTCTCGAGGTGACGGATCGCGCGCCGGCGGATGTAGGGCTCGGCGACCGCCGGCATGTCGATCGCCGACTGGCACCGGGTCATCAGCCCGGCCCGCTCGAGCGTCCCCTGGAGCGCGAGCCCGTTGATCACGGTCGCCAGCATGCCCATGTAGTCGGCGGAGGCCCGATCCATGCCGTTCGCCGAGGCATGGAGGCCCCGGAAGATGTTTCCGCCGCCGATCACGATGGCGGTCTCGACCTCGAGGTCGTGGATGGTCCGGATCTCCTGGGCGAGCCGCTCCAGGACTGCGGGGTCGATGCCGTAGCCCTGCTCGCCGGCCAGGGCCTCGCCGGAGAGCTTCAGGAGGATGCGCTTGTAGCGGGGCTTTGCCTCACTCACCGACCTGGAACCGCACGAAGCGCCGCACCGCGATCTTCTCGCCGGTCTGGGCGCTCACCTGGGCGACGAGGTCGCCGACGCGAAGCTTGCCGCTCGCGTCGCGGATGTAGGGCTGGTCCACGAGGCACGAGTCCTCGTAGAACTTGGCGAGCTTGCCCTCGATGATCTTCTCGAGGACCTGGGGCGGCTTCTTCTGGTCGGCCATCTGCTGGCGGTAGATCTCCCGCTCGCGCTCGATGACCTCCGCCGGCACCTGGTCCCGCAACACCCACTGGGGGTTGGCGGCCGCGACCTGCATCGCCAGGCCCTTGACCAGGTCCTGGAACTGCTCGGTGCGGGCGACGAAGTCCGTCTCGCAGTTCACCTCGATGAGGACGCCGAGCTTGGCGCCGGCGTGGATGTACGCGCTGACCACCCCGTCGCGGGCCTCCCGGTGGGCACGCTTCGAGGCAGCCGCGAGCCCCTTCTTGCGAAGAAAATCGACCGCCTGCTCGAGGTCTTCTCCGGAGGCGGCGAGCGCCTCCTTGCAATCCATCACGCCGGCCCCGGTCTTGTCCCGGAGCTCGCGCACTTTCTCTGCCGTCGTGGCCATGGTCCCTCGGCTCCTTCTAGTAGCCCATCCGGATGGTCCCGGCGGGCGCCTCGCGCGGGCTGCCGGAGTCCGTGCCGGCCGACCGGCACCCCGGCCTCACCCGCGGAGCGGTCCGCCGCGGCGCCGCCTAGGCGCCGCTGGTCAGCTGCGCCTCGGCCACCTCCGCGCCGTCCCCGGCGGGCACGGTCGCCTCGGCCATCGCACCCGCCGCGTCGGCCTCGGCCTCGGCGCTCACCTTGGCCGACACGCCGCGTCCCTCCACGACCGCGTCGGCGATCCGGGAGGTGATGAGCCGGATCGCCCGGATGGCGTCGTCGTTGCCCGGGATCGGGTAGTCGATCCCGCTCGGGTCGCAGTTCGTGTCCACGATCGCGATGATCGGGATCTGCAGCTTCTGCGCCTCGGCCACCGCGATCCGTTCCTTCCGCGGGTCGATGATGTAGACCGCCGAGGGCAGACCGTCCATCTGCTTGATCCCGAAGAGCGACTTCTCGAGCTTGCCGCGCTCGCGCTCGAGCCCGGCCGCCTCCTTCTTGGTGACGCGCTCGAACTCGCCGGTATCCCGCATGTCCTCGAGGCGCTTCAGGTGGTTGATCGACTTCCGGATCGTCGTGAAGTTCGTGAGCGTGCCGCCCAGCCACCGCTGGTTCACGTAGAACATGCTGCAGCGGGCGGCCTCGTCGGCAATCGTCTCCTGCGCCTGCTTCTTCGTGCCGACGAACAGGATCGTGCCCCCGTTGGCCGCCAGGTCCCGCGCGAACACCTGCGCGTCCCGGAACTTCTTGAGCGTCTTCTGCAGGTCGATGATGTAGATGCCGTTGCGCTCGCCGAAGATGTACTTCGCCATCTTCGGGTTCCAGCGCTTCGTCTGGTGGCCGAAGTGGACCCCGGCCTCGAGCAGCTCCTTCATGGTGATCTGTGCCATCGCGGGTGGTTCCTCCCGGTCGGTTCGCCTCCGCGCTCCCTGCGGCCCCCGGTTGCCCGACGGACCGCCACCGACCCTGGAGCGCGTGTGTGGTGGTTAGCTGGTACCCGTATTTATCTTAACGTAGTCGGTCGTCAGGTCGCAGGTCCAGATGTGGTCCTGAGCGGAGCCGAGGCCGAGATCGACCGTCACGGACACCTCGGGCTTGGCCAGCTCCGCCTTGACCCGGTCCCAGCGGACGCCCTCCCGGAGCCGGCCGCCGGCCGCCACCTGCTCCTCGCCGTACCAGATCGCGACCCGGTCCTCCTGGACCGCCACGCCCGCGGCGCCCAGCGCCGACATCACCCGACCCCAGTTCGGGTCGCGGCCGGCCATGGCCGTCTTGAACAGGTTGGAGTTCGCGATGGACCGGGCCGCCTGCTCGGCGTCGCCGCGCGTCTTTGCCCCGCGCACGCGCACGTCGATCACCAGCGTCGCGCCCTCACCGTCCTTCACCAGCATCACGGCCAGGCGCTGGGTGAGCGCGTCGAGCGCCTGCTGGAAGGGCCGAAGGCGGCGGTCGCCCCGGGCGAGCGCCCGGTTCTCGGCCAGGCCGTTGGCCAGGATGATCACGGTGTCGCTGGTGCTGCGATCCCCATCGACGCTGATGCGGTTGAACGATCCGGTCACCGCGCGGCGGATGGCGCCCTGCAGCCCCTCGCGCTCCACCGCCAGGTCGGTGGCGACGAAGCAGAACATCGTCGCCATCATGGGATGGATCATCCCGGTCCCCTTGGCGATGCCGCCGATCGTCACCCGCCGGCCCCCGATCTCCACCCGGAGCGCCGCTTCCTTGGGGTGCATGTCGGTGGTCATGATCCCCTCGGCGGCGGCCCGGCTCCCCTCCGGCGAGAGGCCCTTGACGAGCTTCGGAAGCGCCGGACGGATCTTCTCCATCGGAAGGTACCGCCCGATCACGCCGGTCGAGGCGACCAGCACCCGCTCGTCGGGGATGCGGAGGTGCTTGGCGACGATCTCGGTCATCTCCCGGGCGTCGCGGATCCCCTGCTCGCCGGTGGCGACGTTCGAGCATCCGCTGGACGCGACGATCGCCTGGGCGACGCCGCTCCGGATCCGCTCGCGCGTGACCTTGACGGGCGCCCCGACGATCCGGTTCGTCGTGAAGACACCGGCGGCCGTCGCCGGATTCGAGGAGTACACGAGCGCGAGATCACGGGCCGGCGGCGGCTTGATGCCGGCGTGAAGCCCGGCCGCGAGAATCCCCGGGACCGCGGTGATGCCACCATCGATCCACTCGTGGTCGGCGCTGACCATTGCCCTCTCCCAAAAAAAATCGGGAAGGTCGCCAGGACCTTCCCGGTGTCGTCTCCGAGCGATCCGGACTACCGCTTCGAGAACTGGAAGCGCTTGCGCGCGCCCGGCTGTCCGTACTTCTTCCGCTCCTTCATCCGCGGGTCGCGCGTGAGCATCCCCGCTCGCTTCAGCTGGAGCCTGAGCTCCGTGTTGAACTCGAGAAGCGCCCTCGCAATGCCGTGGCGCACCGCCCCCGCCTGGCCCGACAGGCCGCCCCCCTTGACGTTCACCTTCGCGTCGAGCTGGGAGGTCGTCCCGGTGAGCTCGAGGGGCTGCGTCACGATGAGCCGGAGCGTCTCGCGCGGGAAGTAATCCTCGAACGGCCGACGGTTGACCGTGATCCGCCCCTGGCCGGGCCGGAGGAACACGCGCGCGACGGAGGTCTTTCGCCGTCCCGTCCCGTAGAACTGCATCACCTCCGCCATCACGACTCCTTCTTGCGTGCGGGCAGCGCCTGCGGCTGCTGCGCCTGATGCGGGTGCTCGGCGCCGCGATACACCTTGAGCTTCTTGGCCATCGCGCGCCCGAGCTTGGTCTTTGGCAGCATGCCCTGGACCGCCCACTCGACGGCGCGTTCAGGATGCAAGCGGAGCATCGTGTCGGCCCGGGTCTCGGTGAGCCCGCCGATGTAGCCGGAGTGGGTGCGGTAGAGCTTGCCCATGAGCTTCCGCCCGGTCAGCTCGACCTTCGCGGCGTTGATCACCACGACGTGGTCGCCGGTATCGACGTGCGGCGCCCAGATCGGCTTGTGCTTCCCCATGAGGAGAGTGGCGATCCGCGCGGAGAGCCGGCCGAGGACCTGACCCTCGGCGTCGATCAGGTGCCAGCTCCGCACGACCTCGTCCTTCTTCGGCATGACCGTCGGCATACGACGTCCGTCTCCACGCGCTCGAGAAAGATGATGAGCGAACGGCCACTACGTGGCGGACCGCTCGGACACAAATCGCAAGCAATAACCTTATCGGAGGCGCCTCGGGGTGTCAACCCCCGATACACCTCACGCCGGGTTCCGGGGGCGGCGGCGCGGCCGGACTAGGTGCGGCGCCGCCCGCGCGCCACCGGGGCAGGACGCGGCGCTCCCCGGCCGCCGGTCTTCCCGGGCCAGGGGCACAGCGCCCGTACCGGACAGGTTGGACACGCCGGGGTCCGGGCGTGGCACACCTGACGGCCGTGGGCCTGGATGAGGTGGCAGAAGCGGGTCCACCGGGGGCGCGGCACGACCTCCGCCAGCTGGGCCTCCACGTCGTCGGGGTCGTCGGCCTTCGCGAGGCCGAGCCGCTGGGTCACCCGGAAGACGTGGGTGTCCACCGCAATGCCCGGCACGCCATAGGCGTTCCCCAGCACGACGTTCGCGGTCTTCCGCCCGACGCCGGGCAGCGCCGTGAGGGCCTCGAGGGTCCGCGGCACCTCTCCGCCGTGGCGCTCGACGAGCGCCCGCGCCATGCCGAGAACCGAGCGGGTCTTGGCCCGGAAGAACCCGGTGGACCGGATCTCCCCCTCGAAGGTCGCGGGGTCCGCGCGGACGTAGTCCTCCGCGCGGCGGTACTTCTGGAACAAGGACGCGGTCACCTGGTTCACGCGCTCGTCCGTGCACTGGGCCGCCAGAATCGTGGCAACGAGGAGCTCGAGCGGCGTCGTGAAGCGGAGCGCGATGGTCGTGTCCGGATAGGCGCGCTCGAAGTGCCGGATCAGGGATCGCGCCCGGGCACGACGGGACTCGAGCGACTCCCTCACCCTGCGGTCCTGCCCGTCACGGCGTTCTGAGCAGCTGGTAGAAGTGGACGGCGACGACCGTGAGGTAGCTCGTCGCGGCCCCGTGGAGCACGAACGCGGCCAAGCCCCCGAGGAACGGCACGAGCGACATGATCCATGACGCGATGCCGACGCCGACGAGGACGAGCAGGGAGCCCACCACGAGGCCGACGACGGGCCCGACATGCGCCCGAACGACCGCGAAGCTCCGTCGAAGCCCGTCGACGGCGCCCAGACCGTCGAGAAGCACCGCAGGCAGCGTGAACATCAGGAATACCGCGGCCACGAGACCCGGGATCACGAGGAAGAGAAACCCGACCACCATGATCCCCGTCGCGAGACCGGACGCCACCACGACCGCGCCGAGCCGCCCGACGACCGGCGCGAAGGAATCACCCAGGACCGGCTCGCGCCCGCCGAGCGCGTCGCGCGCCATGACCACCACCATGCCGGAGCTCAGAAGCCACAGGACCCCCATCACGAGGCCGAACACGAGCATCCCGAGAACGAGTCCCGCGATGCCACCGGCCGCGGCCCCGTGGCCGCCTCCCATCGCGCCCCCCATCAGGGCGCCGATCACGGCGACGCCGCCGCCGATGAAGAACAGCAGCAGGAAACCGAGGACGGCCACCGCCAGCGGCGGCACGATCAGGAGCGGAAACCGGACCACGGTCTGGTAGGCCAGCCGGAAGTGCCCGACGATGTCGTCCGCGCCGCTCGCCATGGTCGCCTCCGTTGTCGCGCGCGCGGCGGGGGGATCAACCCCGCCCGATCGCTCGACCGAGCCTAGAGTGCCGGGCGCCCCGCGTCAAACGGCACCTTTGGCGGAACTCTTCGCCGGGGACGCGGTGGCCGACCGTTGCGAGACCGCGCACCACACCACCCAGAGAAGGAACAGCGGCGCGCCGAAGGCCGCCGCGAGCAGGAACGGCCCGAGGAGGCCCAGCCAGGCGACGGGACCGACGAGGTAGAGGGCGTCCTCCGGCTCGAATCCCCGCCAGCTCCCCTGCACGACCATGGCTCGTCCTGCCGTCTCCTCCAGGAAGACGCGGATCAGGAAGATGGCCGCGATCGACCCCGCGGCGATCGTGCCCGCGACCGCTGCCCACGCACCGAGCCACCCCGACCGGAGACCGATCCCCAGCCCCGCGAACAGGCTCACGTATCCCAGGCCGGCCGCCACGTGGTCGTAGTAGTGGCCGAAGCGGCTGGTCAGTCCGGTCAGACGGGCAAACTCGCCGTCCATGTGGTCGACGAGCACCGCCAGCATGAAAAGGCCGCCCCCCAGAGCGGCCCGGCGCGCGTCGCCCGAGGCCATCAGCCAGGCCGCCACCAGGGAGGCGAGGAGCCCGAGGGTCGTGAGCCCGTTGGGGGTGAGCGGCGTGTGCCGGAGCGGCCGGACGAGCGCGCGCGCGAGACGGACGTCCCAGGGACCCGCGGCGACCTTCCCTCCGGCCTCAGGCGCGGACATCGCGGTCGCGCAGGAACTCGCCCAGGCGCAGGAGGGCTTCATGGATCCGCGGAAGGCTGTTGGCGTACGAGAAGCGCAGGTACCCCTCGCCCCCCGTCCCGAAGTCGATGCCCGGCGTCACCGCCACGCGAGCTCCGGCCAGGATCTCGAAGGCAAAGTCGTACGACCGCTCGCAGAAGCGCCGGGCGTCGGCAAAGACGTAGAAGGCCCCGGTGGGCTCGGCCTGGACCCCGAGCCCGATCGCGCGAAGCCCCTGCACCATGGCGCGCCGGCGCTCGTCGAAGATCCCCCGGAACCGGCGCACGTCACCCGCGGCCTCGCGGAGCGCCGCCACGCCGGCCCACTGCACGAACTCGTTCGAGGAGATGAAGAAGTTCTGGTGGAGCCGCTGGAGCGTGCGGATGTACGACTTGGGCGCGATCAGATAGCCGAGGCGCCAGCCGGTCATTGCGTACGCCTTGGAGAAGCCGTTGAACACGAAGGCGCGATCCGTGAACTCGAGGACCGTATGGTCGGGCCCCTCGTAGCTGAGGCCGTGGTAGATCTCGTCCGACACCAGCCAGGAGCCGTGCCGCTCCGCCAGCTCGGCCAGCGCGGCCAGCCGGTCGGCCGACATCACCACGCCGGTCGGATTCGCCGGCGAGTTCACCATGATGGCTCGCGTGCGCGGGCTCAGCCGCTCGCGAACCGCTTCGGCCCGGAGGCTCCATCCGTCGGTCTCGGGCGTGGGGACGTAGACCGGCACGGCGTCGGCGTAGCGCACGAAGTTCGGGTAGCACGCATAGTGTGGGTTCGACAGGACGACCTCGTCCCCCGCGGACAGGAGCCCCGTGAAGAGGAGCAGCATCGCCGGCGACGTCCCCGCCGTCACCAGCACCTGGTCCGGCGACACGGCGACCCGGTACGTCTGCTGGTAGTGCTCCGCGATCGCCTCCCGGAGCGGCAAGAGGCCCAGGCTGTGGGCGTACTTCGTCCGGCCGTCGCGAATCGCGCGCACGGCGGCCTCGCGAACCACCTCCGGCGTCTCGAAGTCGGGCTCCCCGAACTCGAGGTGCACCACCTCGTGCCCCTGGCGCTCGAGCTCCTGCGCGCGCTCGAAGACCTCGACCGCCAGGAACGGAGTGATCTCCTCGGTCCGCTTGGCGAGCTCCGCGAAGGCGTGTGACATGGGCACTCAGTGCGCCGGCCGCCGGCGGCGGCGCGCGAGGCCCCCCCGCTGGGCGGCGCGCACGACTTCCCGGGCGACGGCGGGGGCGACCTTCTTGTTGAACACGCTCGGGATGATGTACTCCTCGTGGAGCTCCTTCCGGCTCACCACGGAGGCGATGGCCTTGGCGGCGGCGATCTTCATCTCGTCGGTGACCCGCATCGCCCGGCAGTCGAGCAGGCCCCGGAAGAAGCCGGGGAAGCAGAGCACGTTGTTGATCTGGTTCGGATAGTCCGACCGGCCCGTCGCCATGACGCGGACGAGGGACTCCACCTCCTCCGGCATGATCTCCGGCACCGGATTGGCCATGGCGAAGACGATGGGGTCCCTCGCCATGGTCTTGACGTCGTCGGCCCGGAGCACCCCGGGCACGGAAAGGCCGATGAAGACGTCGGCTCCCTGGACGGCGGCGCCCAGGCTGCCCCGACGGTCCTCCGGGTTCGTCTCCTGCGCCACCCGCCTCTTCATGTCGTCCATCGGCGCCGGCCGCCCCGGCGCCAGGATGCCGTGCTCGTCGACCCCGAGGATCCGGCGCACGCCGACGGACCGCAGGATGCGAATCGTGGCCGTGCCCGCGGCCCCCACCCCGCACACGACGACCGAGATGTCCGCCAGCTCCTTGCCGACGATCCGGAGGGCGTTCAGAAGCGCCGCCAGCACGACGACCGCGGTTCCGTGCTGATCGTCGTGGAAGACGGGGATGTCCAGCTCCTGCTGCAGGCGCTCCTCGATCGCGAAGCAGCGCGGCGCCGAGATGTCCTCCAGGTTGATCCCGCCGTAGACCGGCGCGATGTGCTTGACCGTCCGTACGATCTCGTCCACGTCCTTCGTGGCCAGGCACACCGGGAAAGCGTCGACGTCGGCGAGCTCCTTGAACAGGAGGGACTTCCCCTCCATCACCGGCAGCGCCGCCTGCGGGACCGATGTCGCCGAGACCGAGCACGGCCGTCCCGTCGGTCACGATGGCCACGGTGTTCTGCTTGATGGTCAGGGCGAAGGCGCGCTCCGGGTCCTCCCGGATGGCGAGGCAGACGCGGGCGACGCCCGGCGTGTAGGCCATGGACAGGTCGTCCCGAGTCTTCAGGGGCACCTTGTTGCGGATCTCGATCTTCCCGCCGAGGTGGATGAGAAACGTCCGGTCGGAGACGCTGACGATCCGGATGCCGTCGACGCGGCGGATGGCGGTGACGATCGCCTGGCCGTGCTGCTCGTCGCGCGCGTTGATGGTGAAGTCGCGGACGATGAGGTCCTTGACGAGCTCGACGAGATCGACGGCCCGGATGTCACCGCCGGCCTCGCCGATGGCGGACGTGAGGCGACCGAGCATGCCCGGCCGGTTCTTGATCGCCGCCCGGATCGTGAGGCTGTACGAGGCGCTGGGGGTGAGGGCCACAGGGTCTCAGTTCGGCCGCATGATGGCCCGCGCGACCACGGGTGGCAGCTCGGGGTATCGCGCCCGCAGCGCAGGGAGGGTGCGCTCGTACTCGTCCGTGACCATGACGCGCAGCTGGCGGGCGAAGACGATGCGTTCGAGCCGCAGCGTACCCACGTACACGGCCGTGTTTCCCACGTCGAACGCGACACCGATCCGGAACCAGGCCTCCTCGGGGAACACTTGCCCGCTCTCGTTGATGCGGAGACGCGCGATCTGATACCGGCCCGGGGGCAGCGTGATCACGAACGGGCTCCGGACGGCGTCCACCGGGAGCTCGTGCTGGTAGCTGCCGTCCTCGCGTGAGATGTCGAGCACCACGTGCGGCTGGCTGAAGCCCGCGATGAAGACCTCACCCAGGACCACCTGCTGGCCTGGCGGCACGTCGAGCGGCTCTCTACGGAACGCGGCGCAGCCGCTGGCGACCATCGCCCCGAGCGAAAGGGCGGCGAGCCACCGTCGAGCACCGACGTCAGTCAGCCGCAACCCGAGTCGCCTCACGCGCTCGGCTTCTTCCAGATCCCCCGCTCCTGCATGAGCCGGATCTGGCGCTTGATGACCTTCTGGCGGTACTCGGCGTGCTTCATGGGCGCGCGCTTCAGGTAGAGGTTCTTCGGGTAGATGGGCTTCTCGTAGAGCATGCCGTACAGCTCGGTGCGGACGTCCTTGAGCCAGTTGTCCCACTGGGCGGAGCCGCGGTGGTGGCGGAGCGCCTCGATGTCGACCGGCCCCGCCACGTACGTCGACCCCGCCCCGTAGTCCTGGCGGCCGACGATCCGTCCCTTGTAGTCGATGATGAAGGACCGGCCGCCGAACGTGTCGATCGGCGTGGTCTCCTCGGGAAAGAGATAGTAGGTCCCCATGTTCGGCGCCACGACGTACATGTTGTTGTCGAGCGCGCGGGCCCGGCTCTGGATCTCGAAGTACTCGTTCCCGGTCGCCGGGTGCGGGTAGGAGGCGCGGTAGACGACCTCCGCGCCGTTCAGGGCCAGCGCGCGAGCGTTCTCCGGGTACGAGCCCTCGTTGGCCATCATGACACCGAGCCGGCCGATCTCCGTGTCCACCACCGGCCAGAACGCCTGGAGGTTTCGCCCGTACTTCTCCACCCACCAGTCGTAGACGTCGTGGGGGCACATCGAGTGCTCGACCGGGAAGAGCGGCGAGACCTTGTAGTGCTGGAGAATGACCCGGCCGCGTGGATTGAGGATGAACCCGACGTTGAAGTAGCGGTCCTTCCAGTCCGGATGCCGCGCCTTCGCCTGCGCGATGATGAAGACGTTGTACTCGCGGGCGATCTTCCCGAGCTCCTCCGTCTCCTCCCCCGGGATATCGATGGCGCACTCCCGGGCGAAGGTGGCGTGGTCGAGGTCCAGCACCTCGTCGTTGAACGCCTGGAGCGCACCCTCGGGGAACGCGATCAGCCGGACCGGGATCGAGAGACTCGACAGCCACGCGGCGGCCTTGACCAGGTGGTGGAGGTGCTCGAGGTTGACCTTGATGTCCCGCCGCTTCCGGATCCCTCGCACCGTGGGGATGAGTCCGACCGCCATGTACGGCTTGATCATCTGCCGTCCCTCCCGCGCTGGAGCTGTGGTTGACAGCCGGGCGCCCGGGCGACGCCGACGCATCCCCGGGTCCGAGCGCTCACGGGCCCTCCCGCAGGGCCCGCGTCAGCCGCGCGCGCGACGTGACGCGGTCACCGCGCGTGTATTCTCCCACCAGCGTGCCATCCGCCTGCATGGTGTACACGGCCGCCGCCTGCACGCGCGTGAGCTCCAGCCGGAGCGCGCCGTTCTCGATGCGGCCGCGAACGCGCGTCCACCCCGGCGAGCCCACCCCGAGCTCCGCCGAGACTCCCCACGAGTACACCGCGATGACCTCCGTGGTCTCGCCGTTCTGCACCAGGAGCTCGACGACCAGGACGTGGTCGAGCTGCTCCTCCCACTTGCCTATCCACCGGCCGGCGAACCGGGCGTTCTCCCGCGGCACGGCGGGGGGCGGCGGCACGACCAGGAGATCGGGCGGCATGGGCGGCACCGGCAGGGGCTCCGCGGCGCACCCCGCCATCGCGAGGCCCAGCCCGAGCCCGGCGAGGAGACTCCAGGCTCGACGTGCGCGCCGTCTCACGGGACGGGGCACTCCGGCGCCCTGCTGGCGGAGTACTTCCTCCATGATCACCTGGTTCAGGTGGTCCACCAGCGCGTGGCGGTCGCGCCCGCCGTCGTTCCGGATGAGCTCGCGCACGCGCGCCGGGCGCGCCGACATCATGACGAGCGTGGTCCCGATCGACACCGCCTCCTCGATCGCGTGCGTGACGAACACGATGGTCTTCCCCGTCTCCGCCCAGATCCGCTTGACCTCCGCCTGCATGATCCGGCGGTTCTGAGCATCCAGGGAGCCGAACGGCTCGTCCATGAGCAAGAGCGCCGGCTCGATCGCGAGCGCCCGGGCGATGGCCGCGCGCTGCCGCATCCCGCCGGAGACCCGGTTGGGATAGTAGCCCTCGAAGCCCGTGAGCCCCACGAAGCGGAGGTAGCGGTGGGCGGTCTCCCGGCGGGCGGCCTGATCGAGACCCTGCGCCTTCAGCACGAGGGCGACGTTGTCGGCCAGCGTCATCCACGGCAGCAGCCGGTCCTCCTGGAAGACCACGCCCACGTGCAGGTCGCCCTCGCCGTCGTAGGTGACGGGGCGCCCGTCGAACCGCACCTCGCCCGCCGTCGGCGGCTCGAGGCCGCCGAGGATCCGGAGAAGCGTCGTCTTGCCGCACCCGTTCGGGCCGAGCAGGCACACGAACTCGCCCTTCTCGGCCTGCAGCGAGACGGCGTCCAGGACGGGGATGGCGTACCGCTTCGAGACCTCGTGAACGTCCAGCCTCATGGGAGCTTCATCGTACCGTACCGATCGATCCCCGCGGAGCTTTCGGGGCGCCGTGCGCCGGACGGGGTCAGCGCCAGCGCTCGAGCCGGCGCGTCAGCGAGTCGAAGACGAGCTTGTCGGCCACGAGCATGATGGCGACCATGACGAGGGCCCAGACGAACACCATCTGGGTCGCCAGGATCTCCCGGCTGTAGTTCATGATGTAGCCGATGCCGCTCGTCACCCCGAAGATCTCGGCGACCACCGACACCTTGAGCGCGAGACCGAAGCCCACCTTCATGCCGGCAACGAGGTGAGGGATCGTCGACGGGATCACGATCGACCGGAACTTCTCCCACCCCGAGAGCCGGTACACCTGGCCCATCTCGAGGAGGCGGCGATCGACCGTCGCCACGCCCTCCACGACGTTGGCCGCCACCACCGGCAGCGTGATCATGAACGTCGTGAAGATGGGCGCCATGTTGGTCAGGCCAAACCAGATGAGGGAGACGACGATCCACACGAACACCGAGGTCGAGTTGAGGACGGTCACGACGTCCGCCACCGCGATCCGGGCGGACCGCCACAGGAATGACGCCAGGCCCATCAGCACGGCGACGACGAGCGCGCTCCCGAACCCGATCGCGATGCGGAAGAGCGACGCCCCCGCGTGCGTCCACACCTCGCCGGTGAGGACGACCGTGACGAGGCCCCGGGCCACCGCTCGGGGGGACGGCATCACGTACGCGCCGTAGCGGCGCGCCACCGCCTCCCAGACGACGAGCACCACCGCCAGGACGACGAGCGAGGGCAGCCGGAGCCGGTCGCTCCAGCTCCCCGCGGCGCCCGCTGGGCTCACCCGCGCCAGAAGAACTCCTTGGTGACGCGGTGCGAATCCCGCGCGAACTTGGCGGATAGGTGGTTGGAGATCACGGCAAATCGTGGCACGACACGCAACCTATCCGCAACCACGTGTCGACCTGCACCGACGCACCCTATCGGCGTCTCGCATCGGCCCGCTCGACGATCGTCCCAGGTGAGACGCCGATGCCCGTGTCTCATCCAGTTCGCAGTGGGTATGCTCCGCGCGTGGACCGGGACACGGCAGGGCCGCGGCGGCCACCTGCCGGTCCCCTGGTGCTCGCGTGCTGTCACCTGCCGAACGAGAGGAGAGGCCATGAAGATGGGACGGGGGCTGCCGTGGCCACTGATCCTGGCCCTCGTCGCCGTGCCGCTCGCCGCCGGGGCGCAGCAGTCCAGGCGGGTGTACCGGATCGGATGGCTGCGCCGACGGGTCGAGGACGCTGCCCGCGCCTTCCGCGGGGCTCTCCAGCAGCGCTGGGTTAGCCGTTCGAGGGGCAAACGGTCGCGTTCGAGCCACGCTCCGCCGAGGACGACGTCGAGCGGCTTCCGAGACTGGCCGCCGAGCTGGTCCAGTCCAAGGTCGACGTCATCGTGGCCGTCAGCGCGCCCGCGATTCGCGCCGCGCGGCAGGCGACCGACACCATCCCGATCGTCATGTCGTTCTGGGGCTCGACCGGCCTGATCGAGTCCGGAATCGTCGCCAGCCACGCCCATCCCGGTGGCAACGTCACCGGCGTTCACATGCTCGCAGCCGAGCTGGACGCGAAGCGGCTCGACCTCCTGCTGCAAGCCGTGCCCAAGGCCCGGAAGGTGGGCGTGCTCAACCCCGGGCCGGGCTTCCCTCACGGCAGCCCAGGGCGTCGCCGGCACTGTGGGCGCCCAGCTCCATTACATCGCGGAGGTGGGCATGGGCCGCGAAGGTTACCAGCGGGCATTCGAAATCGATGACCGAAGGCTCAGGTCGAGGCCGTTCTCGATCCCGTCGTCTCCGAGATTCTTCACCGAGGCCCGCCAGATTTCATCGACCTGGCGGCCAAGGCACCGCCTTCCGGCAGTGTTTACGAATGGGCCATCGATGGCCGAATAGGACGGGGGTCTGATGGCCTATGTTATTTGGCCGACGCTGGCCGAGCTGTCGGGCGGGCCGTCACCGTGGATCGGATGTTCTCAACGGGAGCGAAGCCCGCCTAGCGCGTCGAGCGAAAGCCCGAGCGCGGTGAAGTTCGAGCTAACGTCATAGCCAACCTGAAGTTCGACCTGCGAATCAACCTCCGATCGGCCTCGACGCCATCGGCCGCACTCGATCCACGCGCTCGTGCTGGCGAGAGCGGATGCGCTGATCCCGAATATAAGATCAGCGATCGGGACTGACCATCGGGCCCTAATACATCCGCAACCTCGGCTCAACCGAATCGGGCGATCCGCGATGGCGGGCCCTACGCGGGCGCCAGAAGAACTCCTTCTTGATGCGATCGGGACTGTCCCAGATGTCCGACTTGAGGAACCCCGACTCCTTGGTCAGCTTGAGCTGGAGGACCATGCTGTCCACCTGCTCGTCCGACAGGCCGTGGAGCATCTGCACCGTCTGCCCGTACGCGAACTCCACGACGTCCCGTGGCAGCTTGGTGACCTCGGTCACGATCTCGATCGTCCGGGGCTTGTTCTTGTACCAGAGGTCGACCGCCTCTCCCTGCGCGTCGTTCAGGTCCTTCGGCAGCGACGGGTTCTTCTCGATGAACGCGGGGTTGACGAGGTAGCAGACGTGCACCGGGTGACCGGTGGCCCGACCGGTCGCTTGCCGCCACAGCTCGATGTGCTTGACCAGATACTTTCCCGCTCCGCTGAACACGACCTGCTCGGTCGTGGGTGTCCAGCTGAGCATGGCGTCGACGGCCTTCGTGTTGAGAGCGTTCACCATGTCGGGCTGTCCGGTCGCGGTGACGATCTGCACGTCCTTCTGGAGATCCAGGCCGTGCGTCTTCAGCGCGAGGGTGCGCATGTCCAGGAAGGCCGTGCTCCCGACGATGGCGGCCATCCTGCGGCCCTTCAGGTCTTCCAGCTTGCTGATCCCGGCATCGCTCCGCACCACGATGGCGCCGAGCACCGCGGTGGCGACGCCCGTGACCTTGAGAGGCACCTTGTCCTCGAACATCTTGGCGGCCAGCGCGAAGGACATGTCGATCGCGTCGACGTTGCCCGCTCCGAAGGTGGCGATGAGGGGAGCGGGGGGCCCGCCGATCACGTTGTACTCCGCCTGCCAGCCGCGCTTGCCGAGGAGATCCTCCTTGTGGATGATCTCGCACGCCGCCCAGCCGAGCTGGAGGTACGCGAAGCGCACCTTGCCCTTCCCCTGGGCGATCGCCCGGCGCGCCGGGAAACCGCCCGCCAGCGCGGCGCCGGCGGCGGCGCCGGTCCGCAAGAAGTCCCGCCGCCTCACGTGCCGTTCCTCAGGTCGCATCGCATGCCCTCCCTGCTTCCGTGCTCTCGGGGTTTGCCAGGACGAGCGCGTCCACGGCCACGAGCCGGCCGCCCGACGCGATCAGGGGGTTCACGTCCAGCTCCGCGATCGCCGCGTGGTCCAGGAGAAGGTCCCCGACCCCGACGAGGACGCCGGCCAGCGCGCGCTCGTCGACGGCCGCGGCCCCGCGAAACCCCTGGAGGAGCGCCGCCCGCCGCCCTTCGCCGAGCATCGCGCGCGCCGTCTCGGGCGCGAGCGGCGCGAGCCCGATCGACACGTCGCGGAGGAGCTCGGCCAGCACGCCGCCGAGACCGACCAGCACCGTGGGCCCGAAGCTCGGGTCGCGCCGGCCGCCGACGAGGAGCTCGAGTCCCTGGGGCACCTCCTCCTGCACCAGGAGCGGCCCCGGGCCGACCCGCGCCTCGAGCGCGCGCACGCCCGGGTCAGCGCCCTGCCGTCCGCCACGCCCAGGATGACGCCTCCCGCCTCCGTCCGGTGGAGCACGTCCGGTCGCGCCGTCTTGACCACCAGAGGGTAGCCGATCTCTCCAGCCGCCGACAGCGCCTCCTCGGCCGTGGCGACGATTCGCTCGCGCGGAAAGAGCACGCCGTAGGCTTCCAGGAGCGCGCGGGCGTCGGCGTGCCCGAGCGACCCCCGGGCGCGGCGAGCCGCGCGACGAGCCCGGCCGGCAGGGCGGGCGGCGGACGATGCACGGGAGCCGTCTCGACCCGTCGATGAAGCTCCGCGTGACGGACGAGCGCCCGGTAGGCGCGCACCGCGCGCTCCGGTCCCGGCACGAGCGGGATCCCCGCCGCGCGGAGACGGCGGTCCATGTCCGGCGTGTCGACGGTGCACGCGACCACGGGCTTCCCGGTCGCGGCCTGCGCCGCCACGAGCGCGTCCGCGTATTCGGGACGATCGAGGCCGATGTCGATCGCGACGGCGCCCGAGATCTCGGGCGTCTCGAGGACCAGGCGCACGCTCGGCTCGAAGCCGGCGGGCTCCATCTGGGGCGTCATGTCGACCGGATTCCCGTCGGCGCCGAAATCCGGCAGGTGGGCTCGCAGCGCCCGGCGGCGCTCCTCCGGAAGCGCCGGGACTCGAAGCCCCGCCGCTTCCGCCGCGTCGGCCGCCACGACCGAGGGCCCGCCCGAGATCGTGAGGATCGCGACGGCCGCGTCGCGCGGCGGGCGGCTCCCGTGCGCCTCCAGCGTCACCATGGCGTCGAACAGCTCCTCGGTCTCCTCCACCACGACGATGCCGGCCGCCGCGAAGGCGGCCCGATACGTCTCCCAGGCCCCGGCCAGCGAGCCGGTGTGAGAGCCCGCGGCCCGCCGCCCCGCCTCGGCCCGCCCGCCCTTGAGGGCGACGACCGGCTTCGCGCGCGCCAGCCGCCGGGCGGCCGCGACGAATGCCCGGCCGTCCCGGATCCCCTCGACGAAGAGCCCCACCACGCGCGTCTCGGGATCGTCGGCGAGCCAGGCGAGACACTCCGTGAACCCGAGGTCGGACTGGTTCCCGATCGAGAGGAACTTGGCGACCCCGAGCGACCGCTCGCGCACCTCGCGGAAGAAGAGTCCGCCGTAGGCTCCGCTCTGCGACACGAAGGAGATGCCTCCGGCCTGCCGGGGGACGTCCCAGAAGTAGGAGGCGTTGAGCCGGCCGGGCACGTTGACGACGCCCATGCAGTTGGGGCCGACGATCCGCATCCCGCTCGTCCGGCCGATGGCCTCGATCTCTTCCTGAACGACCCGCCCGGCCCGCCCCGTCTCCCCGAACCCCGAGGCGAGGATGACGCACATCCGACAGCCGCGCGCGCCCAGCGCGCGGACGGCGGGCAGCACCGCCTCGCGGGGAGGCTCACCAGCGCGAGATCCAGCCCGCGCGGGAGATCCTCGACGCGCGTGACCGAGTCACGGCCGAGAATGGCCTCGCCGCTCGGGTTGACGGGAAAGACGTCGCCCGAAAAGCCCGGGGCGAGCAGGTTCTGGACGAGCCGGTGGCCGAGCTTCGCCGGATTGCGCGATGCGCCCAGCACGGCCACCCCGCGAGGGTCGAAGAGCGGCGTCAGGTCGACGGTCACCGGCGGCACCGCCGCCGGCCGTCAGGACCGCGCGCGGCGCGTGAGCCCGGCGCCACAGGCCGAAGGCCGTCGGATCGGACGTCCGATCAACTCCCGCGGCGCCGGATGGCCCAGTGAGCTCCGTGAGGTCCTCGATCTCGTCGACGCGGCCGAGCGCATCTCGGAGCCGCGCGCTCTCCGCCGCGCCGAGTCGCGGCTCGGTGAGGGTCTGGAACTTCACGCCGAGCTCCCACCGGAGCCGTTCCGGGTCCCGGCCCAGCCGGAGATCTCCTACCCTCTCGTGGACAGAGCCGTCCCGGAGCCGCACGACGGCTCGCGCCCGCGTCTCGTCGAGCTCGGCCTGCGGGAAGAGACGCACCCGGCCGCCAGCGCGCGCGCTGACGGGATCGCGGACCGCCTCGGCGGTGAAGTGCTCCTCGAGGACGAGGCCCCGGAGGAGCGCGCTCGCGGCGCAGTAGGTGATGCTGAACTTCCCGCCGAGCCCGGTGTCGGGCTGGCGCTGATCGGCCACCAGCAAGGTCGTCCGGCACACGTCGAGGTCCACCGTCTCGATCGCCGCCGGGTCGAGCTGCGGGCCGAGGTCGAGCAGCGCCGTCAGGGCGGCGTGAGTCGCGAAGCAGCACGGGAAGCGCTTGAAGAAGACCTCGTTCACGGCCCAGTCGTGACCCAGCCCGTCGGCGAGGCGCGCCGGCGTCCAGTCCGGTGAGAGCCGCCGCGCCCACGCCGGACGGTCGAGGATGCCCGCGGGTCCCGTCATCCCGCGCGCGGCCAGCAGCGCGGCCAGGAGCCCGTCGGCCGCCGCGCGGCCGACCTGGAAGGGCTTCCCCATGGTCCCGAACGACTCGTGGATCCCGCCGAGCTGGGCCGCCGCCAGTCCGACCGCCCGGTCGATCCCCGAGCCGTCGAGGCCCAGCAGCCGGGCGCACGCGGCCGCGCCTCCGAGCCGCCCGAGCGTCGCGGTCGCGTGCCAGCCCGCACGGTAGTGCCCCGGCGCCAGCGCGCGCGACACCCGGCACATGACCTCGACGCCGAGCACGAACGCCGTGAGGACATCGCGACCGGTCGCCCCCCGCGTCTCCGCGAGCGCGAGGAGTCCGGGCAGGAGCGGCGCGGTGACGTGGCCGGGCAGCGCGAGGATGGTGTCGTCGTAGTCGAGCGCATGGGAGGCGGTGCCGTTCCAGAGGGCCGCCGTGACCGGTGAGGCCGTGCGATCCGTCCCGAGGACCGATGCTGGCCCCTCGGGCTCGGGAAAAGCCTCGCGGAGGAGGCGGGTCACCGCCTCGTCGACGCCGCCGACCGTGACGCCCCACCAGTCGAGCACGGCCAGGCGGCCCATCTCGACGGCCGGCTTCGGCAGCGCCTCGAAGGGCGTCTCGGCGACCGCGGCGAGCAAGCCGGCTCCGGAGTGGCCTCGCTGCTCACGACCCACCCCCCATCTGCGCGAAGAACGCCTGCGCCCGCCGCCCGATCTCGCGCGCCGAGAGGTTCTCCTTGTGGGTCGCGAGGCCCCACTCGTGGCCGAACGGATCGGCAACCTTCGCGTAGCGGTCTCCCCAGAACATGTCGGTGGCCGGCATCCGCACCTCGGCGCCTGCCGCCACGGCCCGCTGGTAGGCCCGGTCGACGTCCCTCACGTAGATGTGAAGCGTCCCCGTGGTCCCGCCGAGGGTCTGCGGGGCGCGGCAGCCCATGTCCGGGAACTCGTCGGCCAGGAACACGATCGAGTCCCCGATCTGGAGCTCGGCGTGCATGATGGCCTTGCCGTCCGGCCCGGGCATGCGCCCGCGCTCACGGGCGCCGAAGGCGCGCTTGTAGAAGTCGATCGCCTCGGCCGCGCCGCGCACGGTGAGATGCGGTGTCACGGTGTGGTAACCCCTGGGAATCGCCGTCACCCTGTCCGCTCGGCGCTGTCTGCCGTCGTTTCGCGAGCCCGGCTTCGGTCGGGCCCGCCGCTTCCCCGTGGCCATCTTCTTCATGGAGTGTCCGTCCTTTCTCGACGGCCCGGCGGCCGCCGTCCAACCACGCGCCATTTCCACGGGACCTGCTCCGCTCAGCCTCGACCGCCGCGCCTGTCCACGACCCGGACCGCCTTCCCCACCGGCCGCGGGATCTCCCCGAGGGCCATCGGCCGGATCTCCGGCGTGAGACTGAGCCGATCGCTCAGTTCGCGCAAGAGCCGGGCCTCGGCGGCCCGGTCGAATGCCGGCCCCGCCTCGACGCACAGGACCAGATGGTCGCCGCGTTCGGCATCGCGGTCCAGGAGGATCTGGTACTCGTGGTCCAGGCCCGGCTGGCGGAGCAGGATCTGCTCGATCTGGCTCGGGTAGAAGTTGACGCCCTTGAAGATGACCATGTCGTCCGTGCGGCCGTGAAAGCGGTCGAGCCGGACGCCGGTGCGTCCGCACGTGCACCGCTCGCGCGATCGGACGCGCGTGACGTCGCGGGTCCGGTAGCGGACCAGGGGCAGCCCCTGCCGCGTGAGCGTGGTCACGACCAGCTCGCCTCGCTCGCCATCCGGAAGGACGCGGCCCGTTCCCGGATCGACGATCTCTGGCAGGTAGTGGTCGTCCCACACGTGGATGCCGTCCCGGGCCAGGCACTCGATGCCCATCCCCGGCCCGCCGGTCTCCGTCATCCCGATGAGGTCGTGCGTGCGGACGCCCATCTCGGTCTCGATCCGGGTCCGCAGCTCGTCCGACCAGGGCTCCGACCCGAGGACGGCGACCCGGAGCCTCGTCGACCGGAAATCGAATCCCTCCTGCCGCGCCACCTCGATCATGCGAAGCGGATAGGTCGCGATCGCTGCGAGCGCGGTCGCCCCGAGATCCCGCAGGAGCTGGAGCTGGAGGAGGGTCCGCCCCGCCCCCACCGGGATCACCATGGCCCCGAGCGCCTCGGCCCCGAAGTGAAAGCCGAAGCCGCCCGTGAACAGGCCGAAGGACGCCGTCACCAGCAGGACGTCCGCCGCGGTCAGGCCCGCCGCGGCCAGCGAGCGCGCCATGGTCTCCCGCCACTGGCCGACGTCGGCCGCCGTGTACGGGTTGACGATCGGCGCCCCGGTCGTGCCGGAGGACATGTGGACCCGGTGGACCGGCTCGAGCCCGTGACAGGCCATCCCGTACGGGTACGCGTCGCGGAGCTGCTCCTTCGTCAGGAACGGCAGCCGCCGGAGGTCGTCGAGCGAGGTGAGATCGTCGGCAGCCATCTCGCCCAGGTGCCGGTGATACGCCGGGTTGTCTGCCGCGATGCGGGTGAGCGTCTCTCGGAGCCGCTCGAGCTGGACGGCCTCGAGGGCCTCTCGATCGCGCGTCTCCTCGACGGGTTGGAACACGGGTGGCGGACCTGGATCAGCCGGACACGCCTGGGGCTTGGATCACGGGGACCAAGACGGCGGGTTGTTCGGCCTGCCGGCGACACGTCGGCGCTTCCTTGGCGCGGTAGACCCCCCGGCACGCCTCGCGCGAGCCGACGATCAGGAACCGGTAGCCCAGCCGGAACAGGGCAAGCTGCGTCACGGGCTCGACGGTGTAGCGAGGCTCCTTCACTGGCGCTTCCTCCGCCTGATGGCGCCTGGTGGCGCCTGGAGGCGCCCAGCTGGCGCCTCGGCAACATACCGCCCGCTGGACTCCCGGCCAGGAACGGTCCCCATTGTATGTCAGGACCCGAGGGCCGGCGCGGCGCGGCCCCCTTCGCCTGGCCCGCCGCCGGGGCTGACATCCCTGCGGCGGAATCCAGACCCGGTCAGGACGCGTCCAATATGCGGCGTCAAAATCCGGGCAGCCTGTCGTCCGGCCGACGCCGGGAGGATCCGATGACGAACACGGCTTCCGACTCCGCCACGCTTCCGCTGACGGAGCGCAACTTCTCCGAGATCGTGGCGGCGACGCCGCTTCTCCTGGTGGACTTCTGGGCCCCCTGGTGCGGTCCGTGCCGCGCGGTCGCGCCGGTGCTCGAGGAGCTCGCGCGTGCCGAGGCCGGCCGCGTGGTGGTGGCCAAGGTCAACGTGGACGAGGAGCCGACCCTGGCCCAGCGCTACGGAGTCCAGGCCATTCCGACGCTCCTCTTCTTCAAGGACGGTCAGGTCGTCGACACCGTGGTCGGCGCGCCGCCGAAGGCCGAGCTGGCCCGCCGCCTCACCGCTCTCGCCTGACGAGAGCCCCGAAGCGGGCTCCCGGAGCCCGGGGCGCGACGGCGCTCACGGCAAGGGCGCCGAGCCCTTCGCGGCGCAACCTGACTTGTTCCCGGCTCCACTCTCGCCGTATCCTCGGCTTCGGTGCGGGTGCAGGATCCGCAGCCGATCCCCGATACGCGAGGAGCGCAAGTGAGAGTCCTGGTCCTGGGAGGCGGCATCGCCGGCGTCACGGCCGCGTACTACCTGGCGAAGGACGGGCACGAGGTCACGTTACTCGAGGAGCAGGACGGTGTCGGGCAGGACGCGAGCGCCGGCAATGCGGGCATCATCGCGCCGGGCCATTCCTTCGCGTGGGCCTCCCCGAAGGCGCCGGGGATGCTCCTCCGCTCCCTTCTCGGCCACGAGACCGCGATCCGCGTGCGTCCACGCCTGGACCCCGCGCTCATGGTGTGGGGCCTCCGGTTCCTCCGCGAGTGCACCGAGGCACGCGCCCGGCGGAACACGATCGTCAAGCTCCGCCTCTGCCAGTACAGCCAGGCCGTGATGACCGACCTGGTGAGCGACCGAGGGGATCGAGTACCACGCCGTGAATCGCGGCGCGCTCTACCTCTTCCGGGACCCGCGCGAGCTGGAGGCGGGCATCCGGAAGATGGCGCTCCTGGCCCAGCACGGGCAGCGCCAGGAGGTCCTGGACCCCGGGCAGGTCGCGCGACTCGATCCGGCCTTCGAGCCGGTCCGGGACAGGATCGCGGGCGCCGTGCGCGACGTCGGCGACTCGAGCGGCGACTCGCGGCTGTTCACGGAGAGCCTGGCCCGGATCTGCCGCGACAAGCTGGGCATGACCGTGCGGCTCGGCGTGCGCGTCACCGCACTTCGCGCGGAGGCGGACCGCGTCACGGCCGCCGTGACCAGCGCCGGCGTGTTCACGGCCGATGCTTACGTCCTCGCCCTTGGCGTCGGTGCGCCGCTCGTCGCACGCACGATCGGTGTCCGACTCGGGATCTACCCCGCCAAGGGCTACTCCTCGACGTTCCCCGTCCGGACGGACGGTCTCGCGCCGACCGTCCCGGGCGTCGACGAGCAGTGGCTCGTGGGCTGGTCCCGACAGGGGGACCGCCTCCGGCTCACCTCGACGGCCGAGTTCGCCGGCTATGACCGGAGCTACACCCCGCGCGACTTCAACAACATCCTCCGGCTCGCACGGGATCTCTTCCCCACCGCTGCCGACTGGGAGCGAGGGCAGTTCCGCGCGTGCCTCCGGCCGATGACCCCGGACGGGCCGCCCGTGCTGGGCCGAGGACGTCATCAGAACCTCTACTTCAATGCCGGCCACGGGCACATGGGCTGGACCATGGCGTTCGGCACGGCGCGGATCGTGACGGACCTGGTCGCCGGGCGAAGACCCGATCACGATCCGGCCGGGCTCGGGCCCCGGGCGGTCGCCGGGGGGCTCTGAGCCGTACCGGCGGCGCCGGATCCCGTTCGAATCGCGCCGGGTGTCGATGAATCGGCGGACCGGCCTCGGCTTCACCGGCGGCGTGGCGATCGCCGTTCTGGTCGCGCTCGCGCTCCGCCTCTACTTCGTCCTCACGCCCCACGCCGCGCTCGACGCCGACGAGGCGATCGTCGGCCTGATGGGACGCCACGTCCTCCGGGGCGAGTTCCCCATCTTCTACTACGGCCAGAAGTACATGGGCAGCCTCGAGCCTCACCTCGCCGCCCTCGGCTTCGCCATTGGGGGCGCCACACCCCTCGTCCTGAAGCTCGTCTGTCTCGCGGTGGCGCTCGTGCTCGTGTGGCTCACGGCGGAGCTGGGACGTCGCATCCTCGGACCGGGACCCGGCCTGGTCGCCGGCGCCTTCATGGCGCTCCCGCCGATCTTCCTCACGGTCTGGAGCGTCAAGGCCCGGGGCGGGTTCATCGAGACCCTCGTCCTGGGCTCGCTGGTGCTCCTCCTGGCGCACCGCACGGTCGAGACGGCCGGGCGGCGGCGCCTGCGGGTCGCTCTGATCCTCGGGCTCGTGGGAGGTCTCGGCTGGTGGACCTGCCAGCTCGTCGTGTCCTATCTCGTGGCGGCAGGCGTCCTCGTCGTCCGCGGCGCGGGCTGGGCGGCCGGGCTCCGAGTCCTCCCGGCGGTCGCAGGCGCGTTCCTGCTGGGAAGCCTCCCCATGTGGCTCGACGGCTGGCTGAGGCGGCCCGTGCCGAGACCCGCCTGGGAGGCGGCCGATCCAGCGACGGCCGCGCGCCAGCTGGGAGACGTGTTCGCGATCGGGCTGCCGGCCCTGCTCGGACCGGGAGGGCGGTGGCCCGCGCCCTGGGCCCTCGAGGTGCTGACCGTTCCGCTCCTCGCCGTCTACGCCCTCGCCTGGCTCGTGCTCCTCGGGACCCGTGCTCGCGCCTGGCGCGGCGGCGCGGAGTCGTCTCCCGGGACGAGCGCCGCGCTGGACGCCATCGTCGCCCTTCCCGTGATCGCCACGCTCACCTGCGCGCTCAGCGGCTTCGGATGGTTCGTCTCCGAGCCTCGCTACCTCCTCCCGCTGGCGGCCGTCGTCCCCATCCTGGTGGCCGCGCTACTGGCGATGATCTGGCGCGCCGGGACGGCCCTGGACGGCGGCCGCCCTGGGCATGGTGCTGCTCGCCGTCAACCTGGCAGGACATCTCCTGGCGCCCTGGACGTCGGCGCGCGAGGCGCCCTACTCGCTCGAGACGGCGCTGGCGTTCTTCGAATCCCGGCGGATCCCGGTCGTAGCCACCACCTACTGGATCGGCCCACGCCTGGCGTTCGAGAGCGGCGAACGGGTCGTGGCGGTGCCGTTGCGGGACGCACCCGACCGCTATCCACCATACTCCGACATGGCGCGGCAGACCGATCGACTGGCGTATGCCTTCCTCCCGGGGACGGCCGACGTGGGCGCCGTCGAGCAGAAGCTCCAGACATTCGGTGTGGCGCGCGAGCGAAGCTCGGTGGGCGAGCTGCTGATCCTGCACGATCTCCGGCTGTCCGGCCTCGACACTATGCCTCCGGGGCTCCTCTTCGAGGCGCTCGAGCGCCTGCCGCTCCCCGAGGCGCGGCTCCGCATCGCCGCCGCGTACGAGGCCGCCGGGCACGCCGACCGCGCGATCTCCCACCTCGAGGCCGCGCTCGAGCCCGGTATTCCCCCCGGCTCGGCGGGAGTCGATCGCCTGCTGGCGCTCTATCAGGCCACCGGCCAGCCGGCGAAGGCCGGCGCGCTGGCCGCGCGGCGCGCCGAGGTCTTCACGCCGGCTCAACGCCGAGAGGTGAGCTTCGGCGAGGTCGTCAGGCTGCTCGGCTACACGCTGAGCCGCCCGACGGTGCGCGCCGGCGACCGGCTCGGGCTCACCTGCTTCTGGTCGACCCGCCAGCCGCTCGATGGCGATCTCCACCTCACGGTCCAGCTGAGCGACGGCACGCGACACCAGCCACGGATCTCCGGGCCACTGACGGGCGCCTACAGGACAACGTCATGGCAGCCAGACGAGGTGGTGCTCGGCGCGCTGAGATCGCGATCCCCCGGGATTTCCCTCCCGGTCGGTACGCCGTCCGGATCAGGCTCTGGGACCCACGAGGGGTCGAGCCGATCCTTCGCCCGCGGGCCGAGGGCCACGGCACCCGGAGCCGCTGGCTCACCCTGACGGAGATCGAGGTCCAGCCCGCATCTCCCTGAGGGAGCCCGGTAGTCTTGACACACAACATCTGATGAGTACTATGCCCCCATGCAGGCGCCCGCGGAACAGGTCAGCCTGTTCGGCTCAGGGGAACCCCGCCTGGACCCCCGTCTCCCCGGTCTCCGGCGCCTGGCACTCGGCGCGGGCGCCTGGGTGGATCACCTGCCCGGCTGGCTCGAGGGGCACGACGCGGTGTTCGAGACGCTGCGCCGGACGACGCGGTGGGAGCATCATCGGCGCCGGATGTACGAGCGGGTCGTCGACGTCCCGCGCCTGGTCGCGGAGCTACCGGAAGACGGCCCCGGACACCCCGTCCTCGCGCAGGCCGCCGAAGTGCTGTCGCGCCGCTACGGCCTCGCCCTCCCCCGCATCTCTCTCGCGTACTACCGGGACGGTCGTGACAGCGTCGCCTGGCATGGCGACCGTCTGGGCCGCCTGGTCGACGACACGGTGGTCGCGATCCTGTCCCTGGGAGAGCCGCGGCGGTTCCTGCTGCGCCCCACCGCGGGCGGCGCGTCGCGCGCCTTCGAGCTCGGCTGGGGCGACCTCCTGGTCATGGGCGGCAGCTGCCAGCGGACGTGGCAGCACGCCGTCCCGAAGACGGCGCTCGCGGGGCCGCGGATGAGCGTCCAGTTCCGGCCGGACGTGGACGAAGCGGAGGCCCGGTCCTGAAGCGCCCGGGTGAATGGCACCTGGGTCACGGCGGTCAGGCACGGTCCACCAGCACGAACAGGCAGCCCGTCTCCGAATGCACGTCCTTGCTCGGGGTTGCGGAATCCACGGGCGGTCTTCTTGACGCCTTGGATGACGGAGTTGACGGCTTCCAGGCCTGCATTGGTGATCTTGTGCGTCAGGTACGTGAGCAGGTTCGGGAGATGGCGTTTGATCAGCTTGGCCACGCCCGCCATGGGCTTGAGCCGACTGTGCGTGGCGCGCCAGTACCAGCGGGCGGCGAACGTCTCGGCGGCCCCGGGGTAGGTGTAGCCCCAGAAGGCGGCAAAGCGCTCCTTGAGCAACCAGGCCCGCGCCACCTTGAGGTCCTGCCGCTGCAACAGCCGGAACGCCGTCTGCTGGTCCGGCGTCATGTTCTTGGGCCGCATCAGCCAGAGGTACTTGGACCCGGTGAGGCGGTCGTCGCCCGTCCGCTTCAACGCCCGGTGCTCGCCCCGCCGCACCTGGTCGACGGCGTCGTGGAGATGCTTGACCACGTGAAACTTGTCGAAGACGATCTTCCGGTCCGCGTCCGGCAGGTGCGCGCGCGTGGACTGGACGTAGGGCTCCCACATGTCCATCGCCATGGCCTCGATCCCCGCCACTTGCGCGGCCGTGAGGGTGGCCCAGAAGCCATCCAGACTCTCCTGCTTGCGGTCATCGGCGAGATAGAGCACCCGGTTGCGCTCGAGATCGGCGACCACCGTGAGATACCGGTGCCGCTTGGCGATGGCCTTCTCGTCCACGCCCAGATGAGGCACGACCTCCGCCTGGCGCCGGGCCAGCCCCCGCCGTACGGCGCGGGTCTTGATGCCCCACGCTTCGTCCCAGCTGATGCGCAGCACCCGCTTCACCCCGGTCACCGAGCACTCCCACAGCAGATCAATCGCCAAGCGCTCGAACAACACCGTGAACTGCGACCCCGGCTCCGCCACGGCACCCGGATCTGCTTCACCCCATGGGCCGCGCAGTCGATCCGGGGCACGTCCGCGTCGATCCACGTCGTGAACTGACAGGTGTCGAGATGCCGCCACCGCCGCGGCCGACTGTCGTAGCGCTCCGCCGCACTCCCGCACTCCGGGCAGGCGAAGGGGCCCGGCCCGGCGTCCACCCGGACGACCACCTGCCCCTCCTGCATGTCCAGCTCGACGCTCCCCACCGTCCAGGGCGGCGTCAGCCCCAAGATCGCTCGGTACAGCTCCGTGTCGCGCATCGCTCCGCCCCTCCTCTCGGCAGGGCGGAGCATAGCCCGGAGACCTGGTCACCCACACGGAACCCGAAAGAGCCTGAATGGGAAAGCGCGCGCCTGGCTCGAAGCGAACGATCTGCATCTCCCATCCGTCGGTAACGCCCACGTCCTGTCACGGCGGCGGGGCAATGCTCTCACGCGCCCGTGAAGCGAGGCGGGCGCTTCGCGAGGAACGCGTCCATTCCTTCCCGCGCATCGGCCGTGCGGATCAGCTCCGACACGGCCTCCGCCTCGACCGCGAGGCCCTCGTCGAGCGGCCGCCCGTACCCGCCATAGATGCAGCGCTTCAGGAGTCCGATCGCGCGCGTGGGACCGGCCGCCAGGCGCTCCGCGACGTCGCGCGCGGTCTGCGCGAGGAGGTCCGCCGGCACGACCTCGTCGACGAGCCCGAGGGCGCGCGCCTCGTCCGCCGCGAGCCGCCGCCCCTCCATCATCAGCCGGAGCGCCCGCGCCGGTCCCACCAGGCGAGTCAGGCGCTGGGTGCCGCCGGCGCCCGGGAAGAAGCCGAGCCGGATCTCGGGAAACCCGATCTCCCCGCCTCGCGCCATCAGCCGGACGTCGCAGGCGAGCGCGAGCTCCGCCCCGCCGCCGAGCGCGTAGCCGTTGATGGCCGCGACCACCGGCTTCTCCATCGCCTCGAGGCCCGCCTGCACGTCCACCCATCGACGTGCCCGGCGCTGGTTCTCCGGGGAGAGGTCCTGCAGCATCGCGATGTCGGCGCCGGCACAGAACCGCCGCTCCCGGCCGGTGAGGATCACGGCCCGCACGGCGCGATCGGCGGCCAGCTCGGCGACGACCCCGAGGAACTCGTCGATCACCTCGAGGTCGACCGCGTTGACCGGCGGCCGATCGAGTGCGATGGTCGCGACCCCGCCGGCACGCGTGACGGAGAGGTGGCGAAGCGCGTCGGTCATCCTGACTCCTCCTCACGGGTCCGACCGCCTAGGGCCCGACAGGGCCCGCGCGTCAGACGCCCCAGCCTCCGCTCACGTGGATGTTCGCTCCGGTCACGTAGCCGGCGTCCTCGGACAGGAGGAAGCGCGCCGCGGCGACCACGTCGTCGACCTGCCCGAGATGCCCCGCGGGAATGCGCTGGAGCAGGGCCCCGAGGTCGGGACGCGGGTAGCCCGGCGTCTCGAGGATCCCGGGGGAGACCGCGTTCACGGTGATGCCGTGCGGGGCGAGGACCTTGGCCAGCGACCGCACGAGCATGAGCAGGCCGGCCTTCGCGATGTAGTAGGCGGTGACGTTCGGCTGGGCGGCGAGGCGGTCGGCCGTCGCGAGACCGAGCCCCAGGATTCGACCCCATCGCCGGGCTTGCATCCCCGGCGCCGCCGCCTGCGCGAGAAAGAGAAGCGGGTCGAGATTCTGGCGGAAGGTCTCCCGCCACCGGTCCGGCGTCTCCTCGAGAAGGGGCCCCTCGTGGTACGGCCCGGCCCCGTGCACGAGGGCGTCCAGGCGCCCCCAGGCCTCCTCCACTCGCGCCACGAGCGCCCGCGCCTCGGCAGGCTCGCCGAGATCCGCCTGCAGCGCGAGCGCCGGCACTCCCGCGGCCTCGATGCCGGCTCGAGTCTCCTCTGCCGCGCGCGCGTCCGTCCGGAACGAGATGGCGACAGACCACCCCTGGCGCGCGAGATCGAGCGCGATGCCGCGGGCGATGCCACGCGTCGCGCCCGTGACGAGCGCCACCCGCCCAGGCATCAGTTCAGGCGCCCGCGCAGCGTGTGGAGCGCCTTGCGGGCCTCGACATCGGCGGGAGCCGCGCGCACCGCGCCCTCGAACTCGCGAAGGGCCTCCCACCAGCGGCCCTGCCGGAGGTAGATCCGCCCGAGGTTCATGTAGGGAAACTGTCGCGGCTCGTAGCGCTTCGCGAGCTTGGCCTTCTCCAGCCAGGGGATCGCGTCGTCCAGCCGATCGCGCTGCATCAGGTAGACGCCGATGTCATTGTAGGGGTTGCCGAACTCCGGGTCGATCTCGATCGCCCGCATGCACTCGGCCGTCGCCTCGTCGATCTTCCCCTGGAAGCTGTACGTCCAGCCGAGGTACGTGTGCGCCTCGGCCGTCGGGTGGACCTCGATCGAGCGCCTGTAGGCTTCGATGGCCCGGTCGAGCTCGCCCGCCATCTGGAGGCGACAGCCCTCCTGCCAGAGCTCGGCCGCCTGCCGGGCCGCGTCCTTGTCGCTCACCAGGCTATCCTCGCCATCCCGGGACGGATCGCGGGCGTCTGATCGGACGGACTTGATCTAACGGATCTCATCGGACGACCTTGATCGGACGGGATAGGTTGGACGGCCTCTGCCTGTGGCCGCCCGTGCCGGACCACGGCCGTTTGTGGTTCACGAGGCGAGGTGGCAGGCGACACGGTGGGCGGTACCGAGAACGCGCAGGATCGGAGGCTCCACTCGGCAGCGGGACTCCGCGATCGGACAGCGGGGATGGAACCGGCACCCCGGCGGGATCGAGAGGGGGCTCGGCGGGTCGCCCGAGAGCACGGGCGGCCGCCAGATCGCCGCCGGATCGGGCGGCGGCACCGACGCCTGGAGCACCCGCGTGTAGGGATGGAGCGGCCGCTCGAACAGGGCATGGGTCGGCGCCTCCTCCACGACCTGGCCCAGGTACATGACCGCCACCCGGTCCGCCACCTGCCGCACCACCGCGAGGTCGTGGGAGATGAAGAGGTACGCGACGCGGAACTCGGTCTGGAGCTCTCGGAGGAGCGCCAGGACCCGGAGCTTCACCGTCACGTCGAGCCCCGACGTGATCTCGTCGGCGACGACCAGATCCGGGTGGAGCGCGAGGGCGCGCGCGATCGCGATGCGCTGGCGCTGGCCGCCCGAGAACTCGTGGGGGTACCGGCGGGCCGCGTCCGGTGGCAGCCCTACCCGCTGGAGGAGGTCGGCGACCATGACGGCATGATCACCCGGGACCTGATGGACGGCGAGGGGCTGCCCGACGATCGCGCCCACCGGCCGCCGGGGGTTGAGCGAGGCGTAGGGGTTCTGGAAGACGATCTGCATTCGCCGGCGGAGCGGACGGAGCGCCGCTTGCGAGAGCCGCGTGATCTCCTGGCCGCCCAGGCGGATCTCGCCGCCGGTCGGCTCGACCAGCCGGAGAATGGTCCGGCCGAGCGTCGTCTTCCCGGAGCCCGACTCCCCGACGAGCCCGAGGGTCTCCTGGCGCCCGAGCGCGAGGCTCACGCCGTCGACGGCGCGCAGCCACCGGGTCGGCCGGAGCCAACCGCCGCGGCGGAAGTGCGTCCGGAGATCCCGGGTCTCGAGAAGCGGCGCGTCCTTCGTGTCGGCGATCACGAGGCTCCGTAGAGATGGCACGCGACCGCGTGACCGGAATCGAGGTCGTGGAGCGCGGGCATCCTCTCGTCGCACACCGCCATGCGCCTCGGGCACCGGTCACGGAAGGGGCAGGCGTTCGGTGGCGCCACAAGCACCGGCATCAGCCCCTCGAGTCCGGCGCTCGCCTCCGCGCGAACGTCGGCCCGCAGCACCTGGGTCAGGAGGCCCTGCGTGTAGGGATGCGCGGGCGCCCGGAAGAGCTCCCGGGTCGGCGCCGACTCCACGAGGCAGCCGGCGTACATCACGGCGACCCTGTGAGCCAGGTGCGCGACCACCCCGAGATCGTGGGTCACGAAGAGCGTCGCGGCGCGGTGCTCCGCCTGGAGCTCCTCGAGGAGCCGCAGGATCTGGGCCTGGGTGGTGACGTCGAGCGCCGTCGTCGGCTCGTCCGCGATGACGAGCGCGGGCTCGCAGGAGAAGGCCATCGCGATGAGGACGCGCTGCCGCATCCCTCCCGACAGCTCGTGGGGATAGCGCCGGAGCACGTCCGCCGGCTCGGGCAGGCCAAGGTGGCCGAGGAGCCGGATCATCTCGGCGTCGGCGGCCTCACGAGAGAGGCCGCGGTGGATCCGGAGCGCATCCGTCGCCTGGAGGCCGATCCGGAACACGGGGTTGAGCGCTGAGAGCGGATCCTGCGGGATGAGCGCGACGTCGGCGCCGCGGAGACGCCGCATCTCGGGCTCGGTGAGCGCGAGGAGGTCGCGGCCCCCGAGGCGGATCGCGCCGGTCTCCACGCGCCCGGGCTCGGGCAGGAGGCGCACCACGGCGCGCCCGACCGTCGACTTGCCGGCTCCCGACTCCCCCACGAGCCCCAGAACCTCGCCCGCCCCGAGCGTGAGGTCGACGGCCCACGTCGCGAGCCGCGCACCATAGCGGACGGTGAGCCCCCGGATCTCGAGGACCGGCGCGCTCATCGAAGCCAGGCTCACCCGGTCGTCCGGAGCCGCGGGTCGAGACGCTCCCGGAGCCCCTCGCCGAGCAGGTTGAAGCCCACCACCGCCACGATCAGGGCCAGCATGGGGACGCCCATGCCCCACCAGCTCACCATGAGGTAACCGCGCCCCTCGGCGATCATGGCACCCCACGACGGCGTGGCCGCCTGGACGCCGAGCCCGACGAACGAGAGCAGCGCCTCGACGCCGACGGCGATGGCCATCTCGAGGGACACGAGCACGATGATCAGGGGGACGAGGTTTGGCAGGAGCTCCTCAGCCATCACGCGGAGCGGGCGGAGCCCGATGGCGCGGGCCGCCTCGACGAACTCGCGCTCGCGGAGCGCCAGGACCTCTCCGCGGATCACACGGGCAAAGCGCGTCCAATCGACGATCACGATCGCCAGGACCACCTTCCAGAGTCCGAGGCCGAGGACGGCCATGAGCGCGATTGCCAGGAGAACGGCAGGAATCGACATCCAGACGTCCACCACGCGCATCAGCGCCGTGTCGACGCGCCCGCGGACGTAGCCCGCGACGAGGGCCACCGGAACCCCGATCAGCGCCGAGATGACCGCGCTCGCCACGGCGACGACCACCGCGACGCGCGCGCCCCACAGGAGACGCGAGAGAATGTCGCGCCCGAGACTATCGGTGCCGAGGGGATGCCGCCAGGCGCCCCCTGCCCAGACGGGCGGCCGGCGGACCGAGACCAGGTCCTGCCGGTTCGGATCGTGCGGCGCGAGCGTGGGCCCGGCCACCGCAAGGAGGAGCAGAAGGAGCGCGATCGCGCCGCCCGCCCAGAGCTTCCCGTTCATGCCCACCCTCATTGGGCCAGGCGAACGCGGGGGTTCAGGAACACGTACGCCACGTCGACCACCAGGTTGGAGAGGATGACCATCACCGCGTAGACGAGCACGATCCCCTGGATCAGGGGGAAATCCCGGTACTGGAACGCCTGGAGCGTGAGCTGCCCGATGCCAGGCCAGGCGAAGATCGTCTCGATCAAAACCGTCCCGCCGATGAGGAAGCCGAACTGGACCCCGACCAGCGTGGTCGTCGGGATGAGCGCGTTCCGCAGCGCTCGCCAGAACAGGATCCGCGCCTCGCCGAGCCCCTTCATCCGCTCGGTGACGACGTACTCCTCGCCCAGCGCGCCGAGCAGATCCGAGCGGATCGTGCGGAACACGGCCGCGAGGAGCGGCAGCGCCAGCGCGCTCGCCGGGAGGATCAGGTGGGCGAGGACGGAGCCGAGCGCGGCGGGGTCGTGCCGCAGCAGGACGTCGACGACGGCCGAGCCTGTCACCTCCGCCGCCTCGTACTCGGGGGCGATCCGGCCCGAGACGGGCAGGAGCTGGAGGACGGCGCCGAAGACGACGATGAGCAGGAGACCCCACACGAAGTTCGGCACGGCGATCCCGAGCGTCCCCAGCGACACCGAGCCCGACTCGAGCCAGCTCCGCCGCCGCCACACGGAGCAGGCACCGAGCAGGATGCCGCCTCCCGTGGCGAGCACGAGGGCGGTGACCGCCAGCTCGAGGGTCGCCGGCAGTCGCTCCAGGATCACGCGGAGCGCGTCCTGCTGAAGCCAGAGCGAGCGCCCGAAGTTCCCGCGACAGAGGCTCAGGAAGAAGGCGCCGTACTGCGCCCACCAGGATCCGGTCAGGCCGAACTCCCGCCGGACGCGCTCGAGATCCTGCACCGTCGAGCCCACCGGCGCCATGAGGATGGCGGGATCGCCCGGCAGGATCCGCAGGATCGCGAACGCGAGCACGCTCACGCCCCAGAGCGAGAGGATCGCCAGGAGGAGACGGCTCAGCAGGAAGCGGAGGGACATGACCAGGGCTCGGGTCCGGAACTCGCCGCGAGCATGTCGACGACTGGCCGGACTCTAGCGCAGCTCGACGCGGGCCGCAAGGTGGGTTGCCAGCCCTGTGGGAGCCAGCATACCGTGAAGGGCGGTGCCGACCGAGCCCCTGCCCGTCTACGCAGTCGTTCCCTTCGCGGCGATGCTCCTCGCGATCGCCGTCTGCCCCCTCTGGATCCCCCACTGGTGGGAGTCGAATCGGAACAAGCTCGTCCTGGCCTGCGCGCTGGGCCTCCCCGTGGTGGGGTTCTACGCTACGCGCCATCCGCACGCGCTCCTCGAGACGGCCGAGGAGTACGTCTCGTTCATGCTGCTGCTCACGGCGCTGTATGTAGTCGCCGGCGGAATCCGCCTGACCGGCGACCTTCGGGCGACGCCGCTCGTCAACACGACGTTCCTGGCCACCGGAAGCTTCCTCGCTTCCTTCCTCGGCACCACGGGGGCGTCGATGCTCCTGATCCGCCCGGTCCTCCAGACCAATCGCCAGCGGACGCAGGTCACGCACACCCTCGTCTTCTTCATCTTCCTGGTCGCCAACATCGGAGGGCTCCTGACCCCGCTCGGGGACCCGCCGCTCTTCCTCGGCTATCTCGAGGGCGTCCCCTTCACCTGGACCCTCCGGCTCCTGCCGCACTGGCTGTTCACGGTGGCCGTCCTGCTCCTCGCGTACTTCGTCTGGGACTCGGTCGCGTACGGGCGAGAACCGGCCCAGGCGGTGGTCCGTGACATCGTGCAACGGCAGCCGCTCCGGATCGCCGGGACTCTCAACTTCGTGTGGCTTGCGGGCGTGCTGCTCGGCGTGGCGCTCCTCCACGCTCCCTGGCGGGAGGCGCTGATCCTGGTCCTGACGGGGCTCTCGCTCTGGCAGACGCCGCGGGCGGTACGGCACGCGAACGAGTTCACGCCCCACCCGATGATCGAGGTCGCCGTCCTCTTCTTCGGGATCTTCCTCACGATGATCCCCGCGCTCGAGCTCCTGCGGATGCGGGGAGGCGAGCTAGGCGTGCGTGAGCCCTGGCAGTTCTTCTGGGCCGCCGGCGCGCTCTCCTCGTTCCTCGACAACGCGCCGACCTATCTCACCTTTCTCGCGCTGGGCCAGGGGCTCCACCTGGCCGACGAGGTCGTGCGAGTGCCCCACACGATCCTGGCGGCGATCAGCGTCGGCGCCGTGTTCATGGGCGCGAATACCTACATCGGGAACGCCCCCAACTTCATGGTCAAGGCGATCGCCGAGGCCGCCCGGGTGCGGATGCCGTCCTTCTTCGGCTACATGGCTTACAGTGCGGGCATTCTCCTGCCCGTGTTCGCCGCCGTCACCTGGCTGTTCTTCGGAGCCGCACGCTGACCGGGAGGTAGCTCCCGGG
>CAVVOZ010000027.1:0-25689 GCA_963749975.1 uncultured Candidatus Rokubacteria bacterium
CGCCGGGGACGCTGGGCGCTATGCGCGCTTCAGCGCCTCCCGGTCGATCGGCAGGCGGCGGATGCGCTTGCCCGTGCGGCGAAGATTGCGTTGCAGATCGCGGGCGCGACCGTCGGCACGCCGGGCTCGCCCAGGCCCCCCGGCGGCTGGCCTGATTCGAGGATGTGGACCTCGGTCACCGGCGTCTCGGAAATCCGCATCATCGGGTAGGTGTGGAAGTTGGTCTGCTGGACGCGCCCGGCATCGAGCGTGATCTGGCCGTAGAGCGTCGCCGTCATCGCGTAGACGGCGCCGCCCTCCATCTGCGCCTTGACCTGGTCCGGGTTGACGGCGATCCCACAGTCGATCGCGCACACGATCCGGTGGACGCGGACGGCGCCGTCGTCCGCGACGGACACCTCGGCCACGTGTGCGGAGTAACTCGCGTAGGAGAAGCAGACCGCGATGCCGCGCCCCTGTCCCGCGGGGAGCGGCGCGCCCCAGCCGGCGCGCGTCGCGGCCAGCTCGAGCACGGCCTTGTGGCGGGGGGACTTGCCGAGGAGGGCGCGGCGGTACTCGTAGGGGTCCTGGCCCGCGAGGTGCGCCAGCTCGTCGACGAAGGTCTCGACGATGAACGCGTTCTGGGAGGAGCCGACCGAGCGCCAGAACCCGACCGGCACCCCGACGTCCTTGTCCACCCACTCGATCCGGACGTTCGGGATGTCGTACGGCAGGTCCCGGAGCCCGGCCATCGACGTGCCGTCGACCTGGCCGGCCGCGACGTTGCCTCGCTGGCGGAGGAGGCCCGGGCCCACCGCGCGCGTGAACCAGGCGGTCGGCTTCCCCGAGGCGTCGAGCGCGGCCCGGAACACGTTGTGGGTGTTCGGCCGGTAGAAGCTGTGCGTCATGTCGTCCTCGCGCGTCCACACCACCTTCACCGGCCCGCCGCCGATCGCCTTGGCGACCTCGACCGCATCGACGACATAGTCGGTCTGCCCCCGCCGCCCGAACCCGCCGCCGAGGAACGTCGTGTTGACGGTCACGCGGTCGACGGGGAGCCCGGTCAGTCGCGCCGCCACCTCGCGGGAGCCGCCCGGGTTCTGCGTGGGCGCCCACACCGTGCACGCGTCGGCCGTCACGTGGGCCGTCGCGTTCATGGGCTCCATGCACGCGTGCTCGAGGTACGGGACCTGGTAGGCTGTTTCGAAGGTCCTCGCGCCCGCGGCCAGGGCCGCCGCGGTGTCGCCGTCGTTCCGCGCCACCAGGCCCGGCTGGCCGGCGGCGGTCTCGTGCTCCTTCGCGATGCCCGCGCTCGAGAGCTGGCCGAGCGGGCCGTCGTCCCACACGACCGTGAGGGCCTTCCGGCCCTGGAGCGCGGTCCAGAAGTTGTCGGCGACCACGGCGACGCCGCTCGTGACCTGGACGACGTGCTTGACGCCGGGGATCGCCTTCGCCGCGGCCGCGTCGAAGGACTTGACCTTGCCGCCGGCCACGACCGGGCACTTCTCGATGGACGCGACCAGCATGCCGGGGACCTTCACGTCGATCCCGTAGACCGCCTGGCCGTTGACCTTCTGGGGGACGTCGACGCGCGCCCGCGCCTTGCCGATGTACCGGAACTGGTCCTTCGTCTTGAGCGGCGGGTTCTGCGGGACCGGCAGGGTCTGGGCCTTGTCGACGAGCTGGCCGTACAGCAGCCGGCGACCGGTGGGGACGTGGACGACCACCCCGGGCTCGGTCGTCACCTCGTCGAGGGGGACGCCCCACTCCTGGGCCGCCGCCTCGCGGAGCATCTGGCGCGCCGCGGCGCCGGCCTTCCGCAGGGGCTCGAGGTGATCGCGGACGCCGCGGCTCCCGCCGTAGGACTGCTGGCGGGTGACCGGATTCGCGTAAAGGCTCGGATCGGTCGGCGCGGCCTCCACCCGGATGCGGTCCCAGTCGGCGTCGAGCTCGTCCGCGACGATCATCGGCATGGTGGTCATCGAGCCCTGACCCATCTCGGGGACCGAGTTGATGATGGTGACGACGCCGTCGCGATCGATGCGGAGCCACTGGTTGGGGGCGAAGACGCCCGCGCCCTGAGCCTCGGCCAGGAGACGGTCCAGCAGCGGCAGCCGGAACCCGATGACGAGCCCGGTGCCGACGGCGAGCCCGCCCTTGAGCAGCGCGCGGCGGCTCGGACGCGCGTGCGCGGCCATCACGCCCCTCCCCGCGCGAGCGTGGCGGCCCGGTGGACGGCGGCCCGGATCCGCTGGTAGGTGCCGCAGCGGCAGATGTTTCCCGCCATGGCCGCGTCGATGTCCTGGTCGGTGGGCGCCGTGTTCTGGGCGAGGAGCGCGGCCGCCGACATGAGCTGGCCGGACTGGCAGTAGCCGCACTGGGGGACGTCGAGCTCCATCCAGGCGCGCTGGACCGGGTGGTCGGTCTTGGCCGAGAGCCCCTCGATGGTGGTCACCTGCTTCCCCGCGACGGCCGCCACCGGCGTGACGCACGCGCGCGCCGGCGCGCCGTCGACGTGGACCGTGCAGGCGCCGCAGAGCGCCATGCCGCAGCCGTACTTGGTTCCGGTGAGCCCGAGCGTCTCCCGGATCGCCCAGAGGAGCGGCATGTCCGGGGACACGTCGAGCTGGCGGGGCGTACCGTTCACGGTGAAGGTGACCATGCCTACTCCTTTGTGACCGCTATGAACCGAACGCGATCGTTGGCTCGATCATAGGCTCGGCTACCGGCGCGATCAACGGGAGGCCGAGCCCCGCCCGACGCCTTGAGGAAGCTTGTCGAAGTGGTCGACGCAGCGCTTCCAGCCGTCGGCCGCCGCGGTCGGGTTGTACGAGGGGCGGTTCGGCGAAGAAGGTACCGTGAGTCCGGGCGACCCAATCCAGTGTCACCTCGAAGCGCGTCTTCACCGGACGTCCTGTAGAGCTAACTGGAGGACAGCCGCGCGGGTTCCAGAGGTTCGATGGTCGAGGAGTCTCCACGTCATCAAGCGAGCCGAGCGATGCAGGATGGGAGCGCCGGTCGGTTCTCTCCATGGTTGCTCCCCCCGGGGCCTCCGATCGCGCGGGTGCTGTGACCGAGAGCATACTGATCGGGATCGAGAGCCGGGGCGGCCGAGGCGAGTCAGGCGGCGCCTGGAGGAGCGATGACGATGGCGACGACCGTGGGATTGCTGCATCCGGGTGAGATGGGCTCCGTGGTGGGCGCGTGCCTGCGCGCGGGCGGCGTCCGCGTCGTGTGGCCGTCGGCGGACCGCAGCGAGGCCAGCCGCCGGCGCGCTCGGGCCGCGGACCTCGAGGACCTCGGCACGCTGGCGGCGGTCGTTGCGGCCAGCGACATGATCCTTTCCGTCTGCCCGCCGGGCTCGGCGGCGGACGTCGCACGCCTGGTCGCCGCCGAGCGGTTCCGGGGCCTCTACGTGGACGCGAATGCCGTCGCCCCGGGCACCGCGCGCCGCGTGGGGCAGATTGTCGGCGCCGCGGGGGCCGAGCTGGTCGACGGCGGCATCATCGGCCCGCCGCCCCGCGACGCGGGGACGACCCGGCTCTACCTCGCCGGCTCGCGGGCCGGGGAGATCGCGAGCCTGTTCAAGGGGAGCGCCCTCGAGGCCGTCGTGATGCCGGGCGACGTCGGCACGGCCTCCGCCCTCAAGATGGCGTACGCCGCGTGGACGAAGGGCTCGAGCGCCCTCCTCATCGCCGTGCGCGCGCTCGCGATCCGTGAGGGCGTGGACGGGGCGCTTCGCGCCGAGTGGGAGCGCTCCCAGCCCGGCCTGGGCGCCCGCTCGGAGTCCGCGGTCGCGGGCAACGCGAAGAAGGCCTGGCGCTTCGTCGGCGAGATGGAGGAGATCGCCGCGACGTTCGCGGCCGCCGGGCTACCGGCCGGGTTCCACGAGGCGTGCGCCGCGATCTATGGCCGCCTCGATCGCTACAAGGACGCGCCGGCGCCGCCGACGGTCGCCGAGGTGGCCGCGGCGCTCGGCGCCCCGCGAACGGCGTAGGCGCCTCCGGGCTCGGTCACCGCCGGGCGCTAGGTGCCGAAGAGCCGGTCGCCGAAGTCGCCGAGGCCCGGCAGGATGAACTTCCGGGCGTTGAGCTCGCGGTCGACCGCCGCGGTATAGACCGTCGCGTCCGGGACCGCCGCCTTCAGGTGAGCCAGGCCTTCGGGTGCGGCGACGATCGACAGGAGCCTGACCCGCCGGGCGCCGAGCTCGGCGAGCCCCTCGATGGCCATCGCGGCCGAGCCACCGGTCGCCAGCATGGGGTCGAGCAGGAAGACCGAGGCGCCGGCCAGGTCCTTCGGCACCTTCTCGTAGTACCGGCGCGCCACCGCGGTCACCTCGTCGCGCTCGAGCCCGAAGTAGCCCACCTGCGCCTGCGGCACCAGCTCGAGGAGCGCGTCGAGCATGCCCAGGCCGGCGCGCAGCACCGGCACCGCCACCACGCGCGCCGCCAGCCGTCTCACGGTCGTGGTCTCGAGCGGCGTCTCGACGGTCGCCTCGGCCAGCGGCAGGTCTCGCGTCGCCTCCGCGACCAGGAGCAGGCTCACGCGGTGGGCGAGCTGGCGGAAGACGTCGCAGGGCGTGCGGCGATCCCGGAGGGCGGCCAGGACGTTCTCCACGAGCGGGTGGTGGACGACGTGCACGTCCATGGCTTGAAGGGGCCCCCGGGCCCGGCCGGATCATACACGAGGTGCGGCTTCGCCGGCTACGAGCGACGTCAAGGTGCAAGTCTCCGGGTCAGCGGACGGGGGTTCCGCGGACGCAGAGGACCGCGAGGCTCGCCGAGCCGGCTCGCGTCACCGCGACCCGCACGTGGCGGGCCCGAGCGGACCCGAAGACGACCTCCATGGCGCCATCCGAGACCGCGAAGAGGGTGCGGCCTGCCCATCCCCAGTCCTGAACCGCACGCGCCCCGTCGGCAGGCCGCCAGGTCCGGCCATCGTCGGAGAGAGCCACCTCCCGGATCGTCAGCCCCGGCGCCGGCACCGGGTGGCGAAGCTTGAGACCCGACACCAGCGTCTCGGCGCGAAGCTCCGCCTCCAGCACGAGGCGGTCTCCATCGCCGGGGTCCACGGCGGCCGCGCGGCGCTCCGGGCGCTGACAGGGCGCGACCGAGGCGAACGGCCTGAGGATCCGGAACAGCACGTGAGTCCCGAGGGGCTCCGCGGAGAGCTCCACGCCGGCCGCCTCCAGGCGCTCCCTGAGCTCCGGCGCATCCTCCACCGGCACGAGCAGCCCGTCGCGGGCGCGAAGGCGGATGGGGCGCGCGAGCCACGCCGGGGGCGCCGCGCCATGGTTGTCGACGACACCGTTGGCGATGAGCGTCGTCACCGCGCCCTGCGTGGCGCGGGCGACGCGAGCCGACGCGACGGGGTCGGCCAGGAGCCGGTTGACTCCCTGGGCGCGGAGTCGCGCCGCGAGGCCGTCTCCCCCGTCCACCCTCGCCGGAGCGGCCGGCGGCTCGGCGGTCTCCTCGTAGGCGCGGAGCTCGGTGATCCCCCAGGGCGCCTCGCCGACCGGCTCCGCCGGCTCGAGCCTGAGGTAGCGGAGTCGGCGCGGCGTCACCACCACCTCCAGCCATCCGTTGCGGGGGCGGAACACCGGGCGGCCGCTCGCCACGAATGCGGGCTGCCGCGATATCGCGGGGGTCACGCCGAGCGACTCCCAGGGGCCCCCATCCTCCCGGCCCGAGAGCCGGAGCGCGAACACGTTGGCGGTCGGCACCGACGGCCAGAAGACGACCCGCGCCACGTCGTAGCGGCGGCCGAGATCCACCACGAGCGCGTCGGCCGATCCACGCGCATACCCGCCCGCGGGCCAGGCCGTGACGAGGTCGCCGTCCGCGACTGCGGCCGCTGCGGTCGGATCATCCGGCACCCGCCACCCGTGGCGGGGCACGATCCGGTAGCCGCGCGCCGGGACCCGCACGTCCTCATAGAGCCGCCACCCGCCGATCTGCGTCGTGCGCCAGGTTGCGCCCAGGGTGGCGAGGCTTCTGGCCACCCCCCGCCCTCGTTCCAGGATGGCGATCCGCTCGGCGGCGTCGGCTGTCACCGCGCTCGGGACGTAGATCTCGCTGTCGACGGCCGACACGGGTGGGTAGTCCAGGAGGAAGGCCCAGACGAGCGCCTGCAGGCTGTCGTCGATGTACAGCGCGTCGACCGGCTGCGTGCTGAGACGCTGCCGGACGACATCGAGGTCGGCACGCGCGCCGGCCTGCTGGGCGCGGAGCCCCGGCAGGAGTGGCCACAGGAACCCGGCGTGGGTCCACAGGGCGAACACGAGGAGGAAGGCGAGCAGGCCGGCGCCGAGCACCCGCGACCGGCGTCCGGCCCGCGCGACGAGGGCGCCGGCGCACACGAAGAGCGGGATGTACGCCGGCAGGATGTAGCGCGAGCTGTCGCGCTCGAGGTCCCCAGCAAGGGGCGAGAAATAGAGGGCGCCGAACGATGCGGGGAGGACGAGCAGGACCAGCCAGAGCCCCCAGTCCCGCGCCGTCGGGGCGTTACCGCGCCGGCGCCGCCGGAGCGCCTCGAGGAGCGTGAGCCCGACCGCGGCGGCATAGAGCGCGACGTTCAGCGTGAGCCCGACCCAGCGCAGCGGCGTCGCCGGTCGCCAGTAGTACGTTCCCAGCAGTCGAAGGACCGCGTGCCGCCAGAACTGCGAGAGTCGGTCGATGGAGAGGTCGATGCCGACGCTGAAGAACGGGGTCGCCGAGCCCGGCGTGCCCCGGGCCGAGTCCCCGTGGAGGGCGTAGAAGAGCCAGGCCGGCAAGCTCCCGACGAGGAACCCGCCCGCCACCAGGGCTCCCTCGCGGCCGAGTGATCGCCGGGGGCCCCGGAGGACCAGCAGCAGGAGGGCGGGCGCGAGCACCTCGACCACCTTGAAGCTCGTCCACCAGGCGAGGCCCGCCAGGAGGCCGAACGCGGCCAGCGCCCGGGTCCGGGCGGGCTCCGACGGGGCGGTCAGGGCCGTCAGCGCGAGGAGGAGCAGCCACACCCCGAAGACGTTCGTCTCGAAGTGGGGCTCGGCCACGGTGCTCCAGTACGTGAGCAGGAATGGCGGCACGGCGGCGAGGGCGAGCGCGGCCCGGCCGGCCGTCTCGTCGAAGACCCGACGACCCAGGAGGTAGACGCCGAGCGGAAAGAGCAGGGACCACGCGATCGCGTTCAAGCGGACCATGAGCACCGACGGCCCGAACAGGAAGAGGGCGGGGACGAGATGGATCCCGTTCAGCGAGCCCATGTAGGTCTGGCGGTAGAAGTAGACCGGGAAGTTCTCGCCGTGGAGGAAGTGCTTCGCCACGAGGGCGACGGTCGCGTCGTCGCCGGATAGGAAGCCGTAGAACATCGACGATACGCGGACGAGGACCGCGACCGCCAGCAGGGCGGTGAGGACCAGCCAGCACCTGCGCGCGGGCGCGTCGGTCGCCGTCGCCCCCGTTGCCGGTCGAAGGATGGAGCGCCTCACCCCGTCTCGCCGATGCGCTGCAGCACCGGGGATCCGACCGGCCCGGCCGGCCCCTCGCCGACGACCATGGCCTTCCGGACGGTCGCGGCGGCGGCGGCGGCCTCCGCCGTCGATCGCGCGTGGACCACCGCGAGGGGCCGGTCCGGCCCGACCGGGTCGCCCGGGCCTCGCACGTCCGCCAGGCCGACAGCGGGATCGACGGTGTCGTCGGCACGGCGGCGGCCGCCCCCCAGCGTCACCACCGCGAGGCCGATCAGCCGCGCGTCCACCCGTGTGACGACGCCGGCGCGCTCGGGCGTGACGGCCAGCCGCACGGGCGCCTCGGCGAGGTACCGGTCCGGGCGCTCGAGGAGATCGCCGGGACCGCCGAGGGCCACGACCATGCGCGCGAAGCGCTCCGCCGCGGCGCCCGAGGCGAGCGCACGCTCGACGGGGCCGGCGGCCTCGCCGTGGTCCCCGGCGAGGTCGCCCAGGACCAGCATCTCCCGCGCGAGCGCGCTCGTGACCGCGTGGAGCCGAGCCTCGCGCCGCCGGCCGGCCAGGAAGTCGATCGCCTCCCGCACCTCGAGCGCGTTCCCCACGTCGTGACCCAGCACCTGGTTCATGTCGGTGAGCCACGCGACCGTCCGGAGGCCCGCGTCGGCGGCCACCGTCACCAGGCTCTCGGCCAGCGCCTGCGCGGACTCGAGGGATCCCGCGAAGGCGCCGGAGCCGACCTTCACGTCCATGACCAGGGCGTCGAGCCCGGCCGCCAGCTTCTTCGAGAGGATCGACGCCGTGATGAGCGGGACCGAGTCGACGGTGGCCGTGACGTCGCGGATCGCGTAGAGCCGCCGATCCGCGGGCGCGAGCTCCGCCGTCGGGCCGACGATCGCGCAGCCGGCCTGGCGCACGGCCGCCCGGAATCGGCCGAGGTCCGGTGCGATCTCGTAGCCCGGGATACTCGCGAGCTTGTCGAGCGTGCCGCCCGTGTGACCCAGTCCGCGGCCCGAGATCATAGGCACGATGCCCCCGCACGCCGCCACGAGCGGGGCGAGGATCAGGCTGACCGTGTCGCCGACGCCGCCGGTCGAGTGCTTGTCGAGGATCGGGCCCTCGATGCCGGCCTCGGTCCAGTCGAGGACGGTGCCCGAGCCCGCCATGGCCCGCGTGAGGGCCGCGCACTCCTCCCAGGTCATTCCGCGGAAATAGACCGCCATGGCGAAGGCGGCGACCTGGCTGTCGCTCACCGAGCCGTCAGTGATCCCCGCGACCAGGGCACCGATCTCCCGGGCGCTCAGGATGCCGCCGTCCCGCTTGTGGCGGATCAGCTCCGCGGGGACGTGGCCGGGCGACGTCTCAGGTGGCAATCGAGCCGTCACCGGGACGGAGCGGGCCGAGCGACCCCGGGCCGAAGGCGAGCGGCAGGAGCTCGCCGAGCGTGACCGTGACGCGCACGCCCTCCGGCCCGGCCAGGTGGACGGGCACGTCCGGGCGCGCGAACTCGGCGAGCTGCTGGCGGCAGCGGCCGCAGGGGGCGCAGAGCCCGGGGCCCTCGGTCACGACCACGGCCTCGACGATCTGCCGGTCGCCCGCGGCGACCATGACGCCGATGGCCGTCGCCTCGGCGCACTGGCCGACGGGGGAGGCCGCGTTCTCCACGTTGCAGCCCGCGTGGAGCCGGCCGCTCGCGGCCCGGAGGCAGGCCCCGACGCGGAAGCGGGAGTACGGCGCGTGGGCATGGGCGAGCGCCTGGCGCGCGCGATCGAGCATGGCGGGCAGGGCGTCGCTCATGGTTCGTCAGCGAGAAAGCGTCGGTCGCTCCGCCAGCTCATGCGTTCATCGCTCCTTGATGTAGGGGACGCCGATGGCCCGGGGCGCGACCGCGCGCCCGACGAAGCCGGCGAGGAGACACACCGTCAGGACGTAGGGGATCGCCTGGATGAGCTGGACCGGCACCACGCCGACGACGGGCAGGGGAGTGCCCTGGAGCCGCACCTGGACCGCGTCGGCGAACGCGAAGAGGAGGCACGCCCCGAGCGTCGGCACCGGGCGCCACTGTCCGAAGATCAGCGCGGCGAGCGCGAGGTAGCCTTTGCCCGCCGACATGTCGCGGATGAAGCCGGAGTGATGGGCGATCGAGAGATAGGCCCCGGACAGACCGCAGAGCACGCCGCTCGCCGCGAGCGCGCCGTAGCGGGTGGCGGCGACCGAGATGCCGGCGGTGTCGACGGCGCCCGGGCTCTCGCCGACGGCGCGGAGGCGGAGGCCGAAGCGCGTCCGGTAGACGAGCCACGCCACGACGGGGACGGCGACCGCCGCCACGTACACGAGGACGTTGTGGCCGCTCACGATCTCGCGGTACAGGAGGCCGATCACCGGCACGTCCGCGAGCAGGGCGGCGCCGGGCAGGTCGATGGGCGCGAAGCGCGCGGCGCCGGCGAGGAGCGGGGTCTGGCCGCCCTGCTGGAACCAGGCGTAGCCCAGGACGACCGTGAGCCCCGACACGAGGATGTTGAGCGCCATGCCGGAGACCACCTGGTTGCCGTGGTAGGTGACGCAGGCGAGGCCGTGCATCATGGCCAGCGCGATCGCCGCGGCGATGCCGGCGCCGAGCCCCACCCACGCGGAGCCCGTGACCGCTGCCGTCGCGGCGGCGGCGAACGCCGAGGCCAGCATCTTGCCCTCGAGCCCGATGTCGACCACGCCCGACCGCTCGGCGAAGAGCCCGCCGAGCGCCGCGAGGACGAGAGGCGCCGCTCCCCGCAGGGTCGCGGCGGCGAGGAGCGCCACGAGGACGAGCGGTTCATTCATCGGGGTGGGCGGGGCGTGCCGTGCCCACCGGCCGGTGCCGCGTGCCGTGGGCGGGGGTGATGAACAGGAGATCGCTCGGCTGACGCAGGATGAGCCGGTGCCACACCCCGCTCGGAACGACGCAGGCCTGTCCGCCACGGAGACCGAAGCGCCGCTCGCCACCCGGCTCGTCGAGAATGACGTCGAGCGCGCCGCTGAGGAGGTAGAGGAGCTCGTCGCCCTGCGGGTGCATCTCCCACTCGTCGGCGTGGAAGTCGGCCGGCATGGCGCCGTGCTTCGCCCCGATCACGCGGTCCCTGCCGCCCGTCACGAGCGTCCGGAAGACGTCCGGCGTCCAGGCGACGGGAAGCGCGCGGCCGTCCTCGCGGAGGTGCACGATCGTGGCGAAGGGATCGAAGTCGGGCCGGGAGTGAGGGCTCACGGCTGGCTCTCCGCGCGGGCGGGGCGACGGAACCAGGCTTCGATGGGCCCGCGGAGCGCGTACTCGAGGGCGCCGCAGACGAGGATGATCAGGCCCTGGATCACCACGACCATGTCGCGCGTGAGCTTGGGCATGTCGAACGACAGCTCCGACCCGCCCTGGTACAGGGCGCCGAAGAGGACGGCCGCCAGCACGATCCCCACCGGGTGGTTGCGCCCCATCAGGGAGACCGCGATGCCGACGTATCCGGCGCCACCGACGAAGTTGAGGAGGAGCCGGTGCTGGACACCCATGACCTCGTTCAGGCTCATCAGCCCGGCCAGGGCGCCGGAGATCGACATGGCGACGATGATCGTGCGCGCCGGCGAGATCCCCGCGTAGACCGCGGCCGTCTCGCTGTGACCGAGAGCGCGCAGCTCGTAGCCCCAGCGCGTGTGCCAGAGGTAGAACCACACGAGCGCGCCGGCGGCGAGGGCGAGGACGGCCGAGAGGTTGAGCGGCGAGCGTCCGATCTCCCACCCGAGCCCGCGGAGGACCTCGTGGACCTGGGGCAGCCAGGTATTCGGGTCGAACTCCCGCGTCTCCGGCGACTGCTGGCCCGGCTTCATGAGGACGTTCACGAGGAGATGCGTCATCAGGGCCGCGGCGATGAAGTTGAACATGATGGTCGTGATGACGACGTGGCTCCCGCGCCGCGCCTGGAGCCAGGCCGGCACGAGCGCCCACGCGGCCCCGAAGGCCGCGGCCACGACGATCGCGGCCGGGACGACGAGGACCGTCGGCCAGCCGCCGGCGCCGAGGCAGAGCAGGCCCACACCGAGGCCGGCGATGTATGCTTGGCCCTCGGCGCCGATGTTGAAGAGCCCACCGTGAAAGGCGACGGCCACCGCCAGGCCCGTGAAGACGAAGTTGGTCGCGTAGTAGAGCGTGTACCCGATGGACTCGGCGTCGCCGAAGGCGCCGGCGGCGAGGATTCTGAGCGCCCTGAGGGGATTCTCGCCGACCAGGATCACGACCACGCCGGAGAGCAGGAGCGCCAGGGCGAGGTTGGCGGCGGGCACGAGCGCCACCGTGACCCAGTCGAGGCGCCCGAGGAATCGGGCGTGTCGGGAGGTGGCGCCGTCGGCCGGTGACGAAGTCATTCCGCTGGCGTCAGCTCGCCCTTCGAGTCGATGCCGTCGTAGTCGATCGCCAGCAGGCGCCGACCCTCGCCCTCGTACAGCGTCAGGCTGCCTCGGCGCCCGGTGGACGACTCGAAACGCACTTGGCCGTCTCCGCTCACCTGTACCGTACCCGTGCCGCTCTCCCGGTCGCCGGTCCAGGTGTACCGGCCATCGTCCCCGATCGTAACCCTGGCCGGCCCCGAGCCCGGGCCGTAGATGCTGCCGCGCCACGTTCCGGCGATGCGCCCGAGCTCCCGGACCGAGGCGACTCTCATGCCCACCGAGCTGTCGAGCCGAAGACGGATGATCGGCGTGACCACCGGACCGCCGTCGGCCTTACCCCGGAGCTCGATGACTCGGGTGACCCCGTTGCGGAGCATCTGATGTACGTACTGCGGATCGCAGCTTTGAACGCACCCGTGGCTGTAGCTGTTGCCGATGTCCCGCATCTCGGATCCCGGTTCCACCCGGCGATTGTAGGACCGGATCGTGTGGCCACCGGACATGTTGCCGCCCGGCGTCATGGTGATCAGCGTCATCTGGTCGAAGGTGACGGCCGTCGAGCCCGTGTTCTTGAGGACGAGTGTGTAGTTCCACCTCATCCTGTTTCCGCGCTCTTCCACGGTCTGGCGGACGTCGGCGATCTCCCAGACGATCGGCCCGGCCTCGCCTCTCGAGAGGTCGGCTCGTCCGGAGGCGCAGCTCTGCAGCAAGGCGCCCAGCGCGACGACGAACAGGATCCAGGAGCGAGACGTTGCCTGCATGGCCGACTCCTCCCCTTGCTCATCACTGGTTCGGCACGCCCGCCATCATGAGGCCGATGTCCCGCTCGGTGGCGGTTGCCTGCGGCACCTCGCCGACGATGCGCCCGTCGTGCATGACCAGGATGCGGTCGGCGAGCGCCAGGATCTCGTCCAGCTCGACGGAGACCAGGAGGATCGCCTTCCCGGCGTCGCGGAGCGCGACGAGGCGCCGGTGGATGAACTCGATCGCGCCGATGTCCACCCCGCGCGTCGGCTGGCCGACGAGGAGGAGGTCCGGGTTCCGGTCGAGCTCGCGGGCCAGCACGATCTTCTGCTGGTTGCCGCCCGAGAAGGCCGAGGTGGGGAGGGACCCGTCCGTGGGCCGGATGTCGTAGTCGGCCGCCTGGCGACGGAAGCTCGCCGCGACGGCGGCCCGGCGGAGCCGGAGCCCGCGGTTGTAGGCCGGCTCGTCGTGGTAGCCGAGGATGGCGCTCTCCCGGGCCGAGAAGGGGATGACGAGGCCCATCCGCTGGCGGTCCTCGGGCACGTGGGAGAGCCCGAGCCCGCGCATCCCGCGCGGAGAGCGCGTGCGCTCGTCCGTGATGTCCCGACCCCGCCAGCGGATCCGCCCCGACTTCACGGGGCGGATGCCGGCGAGCGCCTCGAAGAGCTCCGACTGCCCGTTGCCGGCGACGCCGGCGATCCCGACGATCTCGCCCCGCCGCACCGCGAAGCTGACGCCCTTGACGCGCTCCACGCCCAGCGCGTCCTCGACCGTGAGGTCGGCCACCTCGAGCACGGCCTCGCCGGGCCGCGCGGGCGTCTTGTCGACGCGCAAGTTGACCCGGCGCCCGACCATCAGCTCGGCGAGCTGCTCGGACGTGGTCTCGGCGGTCGGGAGGGTCGCGACGATCCGCCCCTGGCGCATCACGGTCACCACGTCCGTGACCTCGCGGATCTCGCGGAGCTTGTGGGTGATGAGGACGACGGTCTTGCCCTCGCCCCGGAGCGCCCGAAGGATGCGGAAGAGGTGGTCCGCCTCCTGAGGGGTGAGGACGGCGGTCGGCTCGTCGAGGATCAGGAGGTCCGCGCCCCGGTAGAGCGCCTTCAGGATCTCGACCCGCTGGCGCTGGCCCACGCCGAGGTCGCCGACGCGCGCGTCCAGGTCCACCTCGAGGTGGTACTCGCGGCCGAGCCGGAGGAGCTCGGCGCGGGCGCGCGCGAGGCCCGCCTTCAGGAGAAAGCCGCCCTCCACGCCGAGCACGACGTTCTCCAGCACCGTGAACGGCTCGACCAGCATGAAGTGCTGGTGCACCATCCCGATGCCCGCCGCGAGCGCGTCCTGTGGGCTCCGGATGGCCGTCGGCTGGCCGCGCACCAGGATCTCGCCCCGGTCGGGGAGGTGGTAGCCGTAGAGGATGCCCATCAGGGTGGACTTGCCGGCGCCGTTCTCGCCGACGACGCCGTGGACGGTACCGGGGCGGATGGCGAGCGAGACGTCCCGGTTGGCGTGGACCTCGCCGAACCACTTGTCGATGCCGCGGAGCTCGATGACGGGCGGCAGCCCGCTGCCAGCGGGAGGTGCCGGGCGTGCCGTCGCCATCGGATCCGTGTCGTTCATGGGATCCGTGCGGGCGGAGCCATCGGGCCGCGGGTGGCGGCACGATGGAAGTCCTGCCTTCCGCGCCGAGGCCGGGGGTCCCTACACCGGGCGGGGGTAGCCGAGGCGTGGGAGGCAAGCCCGGCGACAGGACCCGCGGCGCGTCGCATCGCCGGCTTGGCCTCGAGACGCTCTGACGAGACGGAGAGGGGCGTGGCCCCCTCCGGGTTACTTCGCCATGTAGTCGGTGACCTTGATCTTCCCGGACACGATGTCGGCCCGCGCCTGCTCGAGCCGCTTCTCCATCTCCGGCGTGATCAGCTTGCGGTTGTACTGGTCCACCGAGTAACCGACCCCGTTCTCGGCGACACCGAGGTTGCGCACGCCGGCCTTCCACGTCCCGTCCTTCGCGGTCTTGAAGGCCTCGTAGATGGCGAGGTCGACGCGCTTGATCATCGAGGTCAGGATCGTGCCCGGGTGGATGTGATCCTGGTTCGAGTCGACGCCGATCGCGAGCTTCCCCTTGTCCTTTGCCGCCTGGAGCACGCCGAGACCGGTCGCGCCCGCCGCCGCGTAGACGACGTCGGCGCCGCGGTCGAACTGGCTCCGGGCGAGCTCGCCGCCCCGCGTCGGGTCGTTCCAGGCCGCCGGCGTCGTCCCGGTCATGTTCTGGAAGATCTCGATCTTCGGGTTCACGAACTTCGCGCCCTCCTCGTAGCCGAGGGCGAAGCGGCGGATCAAGGGGATGTCCATCCCGCCCACGAAGCCGACCTTGCCGGTCTTCGACGCCATGGCGGCCGCCATCCCCACGAGGAAGGACCCCTCGTGCTCCTTGAACACGATCGACTGGACGTTCGGCAGGTCCACGACCGCGTCGATGATGGCGAACTTCAGGTTGGGGAACTCCTTGGCGACCTTCTCCATGCCCGTCGCCTGCGCGAAGCCGATTCCCACGGTGATCTGGGAGCCGCGCCGGGCCATGTTGCGCAGCGCCTGCTCGCGCTGGGCCTCGCTGGTCACCTCGAACTCGCGATACGCGATCCCCGTTTCCTTCTTGAACTGCTCGGCGCCGTTGTAGGCGGCCTCGTTGAAGGACTTGTCGAACTTCCCGCCCATGTCGAACACGAGGGCAGGGGCGAACTCCTGGGCGGCGGCCGGGCCGGCCAGGGCGCCGGACAGCGCGATGAGTGCGAGCACGAGGACGGCCACGATGGATCTCCACGGATGTGTCATGTCGAGCGCCCCCCGTTGTGTCCCATTGAGTCGATGACGCCTGGCGACCCGCGATCCGGCGTCGTTTCCGGCGCCCCGATGATACTCATCCGCCCGGGGTTAGCCTAGCCCGTCTCCGCAGCGCGCCGCCGACCGCTTCCCTGGCCACGCGGGCGGGATTCGGCTATGCTGCAGGTCTTCCAGCTGTGGGCAGCCGCGGCCAGCCCGTGGACGGCTGCGCTGGCGGAGGCCGATCATGAGTGCCGGACGCGGGCGTGCGAAGACCCGGATCTACCTGGCGGGGCCTCTCGGGTTCTCGGAAGCCGGGCGCCACTTCTACAACGCCGTCCTCATCCCGTACGTCCAGGGTCTCGGCTACGAGGTGCTGGATCCGTGGACCCTCACCGAGACCGCGAAGATCCAGGCGGTCCAGTCGATGGCGTACGGGCCCGCGAAGCGCGAGGCGTGGCGGACGCTCAACCTCGAGATGGGGGCGACCAACCGGGCGGCGATCGACGCCGCGGACGCCGTCCTGGCGGTGCTCGACGGCACCGACGTCGACAGCGGCACCGCGGCCGAGATCGGCTACGCGTTCGCGCGCGGCAAGCTCATCGTCGGCTACCGGGGCGACTTCCGCCTGAGCGCCGACAACGAGGGGAGCATCGTCAACCTCCAGGTCGAGTACTTCGTCCGCGCCAGCGGGGGCACCATCGTCGACCGCTACGAGGACCTCGGGCCGAGCCTCCGTGCCCTCGCGGCCCCGGGGCGCTCCGCGCGAGCGGCGGACCGCCGGCCCGGTGGCGCGAGGTAAGATGATGGGCGGTGCGTGGCTGGGGCATCTCAGACCGATGTGGGTGACCTTCACGGGAGGAACCGCATGAGCGCCAGGATCGGCATTCACCGTTCGGGCATCTGGCTGATCATCCTGACCCTGGTTGCCGCGATGGGATGCGCGGCACCGGCCCAGGCGCCTCCCGCGAAGGCGGCGGCGCCGGCTCCGGCTGCGCCGGCCGCGACACCGGCCCCCGCAGCCCCGGCGCCGGCTCCGCAGGCCGCAGGCCCGCCCGCCCACGATCTCCTGGACGCCGTCCTCTGGATGCAGCGGTCCGTGGAGTACAAGGCCACGACGATGGGGGTGTTCGCGCTGGCCCGGCTCCGCCTCGACCAGGCGCTGACCGACCCGAACTGGACGGCCCTCATCCCGAAGGAGCAGACTGGCGCCTACCAGTCCCTGCCGCCGGCGGTCATCCTGGACGTCGACGAGACGATCCTCGACAACTCGGGTTACCAGGCGTGGAACGCGGTCAAGGACACGACCTTCGACCCGAAGACGTGGACGAGCTACGTGAACACGGTGACATCCCTCGCCATCCCGGGCGCCGTCGAGTTGTGCCAGTACGCGGCCTCGAAGGGCGTCAAGGTCTTCTACGTCTCGAATCGCACCGCCGAGGAAGAGCCGGCGACGAGGAAGAATCTCGAGAAATTCGGGTTCCCGATAGACGGCACCATCGACACGGTCTTGACCGCGCGGGAGAAGCCGGACTGGGGCTCCGCCAAGGGGGTCCGCCGGGCGTTCATCGCCAAGGACTACCGGGTGCTGCTGAACCTGGGGGACAACTTCAGCGATTTCGTCGACGAGTACCGCGGCACCGAGGCCGAGCGGCTGGCGGTGCTCGAGCAGCACAAGGCCCGCTGGGGCCGCGAGTGGATCATGCTCCCGAACCCGACGTACGGCTCCTTCGAGTCCGCGCCGTACAAGCACGACTTCAAGCTGTCCGAGGACGCCAAGCGCAAGGCCAAGCGCGACGTGCTCGAGCCGTGGACGGGCCCCTGAGACCTCGCCGGATCTCGCGGCGAGGCGACGGCCCGGTGAGGGTCGAGCGGTCGCGGCTCGCTCTCGTCAGCGGGGCGGCCGCGTTCGCGGTCTGGCGCGCGCTCCGGCTCGAGTCCTGGGCCGGCGCCGGCCGTCTGTCCGAGGTCACCGTCTACAAGAGCCCGACCTGCGGATGCTGCACGGAATGGGTGGCGCACCTCCGGCGCTACGGCTTTCCCGCGAAGACCGAGGACGTCGCGGATCTTCAGCCCGTCAAGGCGCGGCACGGCGTGCCGGCTGATCTTCAGTCGTGCCACACGGCCCTGGTCGGGGGCTACGTGGTGGAGGGCCACGTCCCGGCCGACCTGGTCGAGCGCCTGCTCCGCGAGCGCCCGAAGGTCGCGGGTCTCGCCGTCCCGGGGATGCCGACCGGCTCACCGGGGATGGAGGTTCCGGGCGCACGGGCCGAGCGCTACCAGGTGCTCGCGTTCGACCGGAGCGGGAAGACGCGGGTATTCGCGACCCGGTGACCCCCCCGGACCATCCCGGCGAGTCCCCTCCTGGCGGCTCGCCCGGCTTGCCTCGCTTGCCCCAGCTACCCCAGCTATCCCAGAAGGGCAAGCTCACCGTCTTGCCCGCGGGCGCGAGGCCGGCGCCGGAGCGCGCGCCGGGCGAGGCGGCGATCGACCCCGTGTGCGGCATGACCGTGGATCCCCGGACGGCCGCGGGCTCCCACGTCCACGGCGGCCGCACCTACTGGTTCTGCGCCACCGGCTGTCTCGAGCGATTCCGCGCGGACCCCGAGCGATACCTGACGAAGGGCGCGCGCCTCGAGACTCACGCCTCCGCCCCGACCGCCGCCGCGCCCTCCGGGGACTTCACGTGCCCCATGGATCCCGAGGTCCGCCAGTCCGGGCCGGGAGCCTGCCCGAAATGCGGCATGGCGCTCGAGCCGGTCACGATCGAGGCTCCGCCGACGCGCACCGAGTGGGTCTGCCCGATGCATCCGGAGATCGTGCGGCCGGGGCCGGGAGCGTGTCCGATCTGCGGCATGGCGCTCGAGCCGCGGGTCGTCACGCTCGAGGAAGAGGTGAGCCCGGAGCTGCGCGACATGACGCGCCGGTTCTGGGCCGGGCTGGCCCTGACCGTCCCGCTCCTGGCCATCGCCATGTCGGACCTCATCCCGGGCCAGCCGCTCCAGCACGCGGTCTCGCCGCGCCGCCTCGCCTGGGTCCAGCTCGTGCTGGCGACGCCCGTCGTGCTCTGGGGCGGCGCGCCCTTCTTCGCGCGCGCCTGGGCGTCCTTCGTGAACCGGAGCCCGAACATGTTCACGCTGATCGCCCTCGGCACGGGCACGGCGTACGGCTACAGCGTGGCGGCCACGCTCGCCCCGGGCCTCTTCCCGCCCGCCGTGCGGGGCCACGGGGGAGAGGTCGGCGCTCTACTTCGAGGTGGCGGCGACCATCACGGTGCTGGTGCTGCTGGGACAGGTGCTGGAGCTCCGCGCCCGGAGCCGGACGAGCGGCGCGATCCGGGCCCTGCTGGGCCTCGCCCCGACGACGGCGCGGGTCCTTCGCGACGACGGGCGGGAGGAAGACGCGCCGCTCGCCGAGGTCGCGGTCGGCGATCGGCTTCGCGTGCGGCCCGGCGAGCGGATCCCGGTCGACGGCGCCGTCCTCGAGGGGCGGAGCGCCGTCGACGAGTCGATGATCACCGGCGAGCCGCTGCCCGCCGAGAAGGCCCCCGGCGACCGGGTCACGGGGGGCACGGTCAACGGGGCCGGCGCCTTCGTGATGCGGGCCGAGCGGGTCGGCCGGGACACGCTGCTCGCCCGGATCGTCCAGCTGGTCGGCGAGGCCCAGCGGAGCCGCGCCCCGATCCAGCGCCTGGCGGACCGCGTGTCCGCCTACTTCGTGCCGGCCGTGGTGGCCGCCGCGATACTGAGCGCCGTCGCCTGGGGAACGCTGGGGCCCGAGCCCCGCCTCGCCTACGCGCTGATCACGGCGGTGGCGGTGCTGATCATCGCGTGCCCGTGCGCGCTCGGGCTCGCGACGCCGATGTCGATCATGGTGGGCACGGGGCGCGGCGCGACGGCGGGCGTCCTCGTCAAGCACGCCGAGGCCCTCGAGATCCTCGAGAAGGTCGACACCGTCGTCGTCGACAAGACCGGCACGCTCACGGAGGGGCGGCCCCGGCTCGCCACGCTCGTGGCCCTGCCGCCCCACGACGAGGCCGAGCTCCTGCGCCTGGCGGCGAGCCTCGAGCGGGGGAGCGAGCATCCGCTCGCCGGCGCCATCGTCGCGGCGGCGCGCGAGCGCGGGCTCGCGCTCGAGGAGGCGGTGGACTTCCGCGTCGTGCCGGGGCAGGGGGTGTCGGGCCGGGTCGGCGGGCGGCGGGTCGCGCTCGGGAACGCGAAGCTCCTGGGGACGCTCGGTGTCGAGCCCGGGGATCTCGGCTCGCGGGCCGATGCCCTCCGCCGGGAGGGGCAGACCGCGGTGCTCCTCGCGGTCGACGATCGACCGGCTGGTCTCGTCTCCGTCGCCGACCCGATCAAGGCCTCGACCCCGGAGGCGCTCCGCGCGCTCCGTCAGGACGGGATCCGCGTCGTCATGGTCACCGGGGACAGCCGCGCCACGGCGGAGGCGGTCGCCCGGACGCTCGGGATCGATCAGGTCGAGGCCGAGGTCTTGCCCGATCAGAAGGTCGCCATCGTCAAGCGGCTCCAGGCCGAGGGCCGCATCGTGGCGATGGCCGGCGACGGGATCAACGACGCGCCGGCGCTGGCCCAGGCCCACGTCGGGATCGCCATGGGCACCGGCACGGACGTCGCGATGGAGAGCGCGGACGTCACGCTGGTGAAGGGCGATCTCCGGGGCATCGCGCGGGCCCGGCGGCTCAGCCGCGCGACGATGCGGAACATCCGGCAGAATCTGTTCTTCGCGTTCGTCTACAACGTGCTCGGGGTGCCGCTCGCGGCGGGAATCCTCTACCCGGTGCTGGGCCTCCTGCTGAGCCCGATGGTCGCGAGCGCCGCGATGACCTTCAGCTCGGTCTCGGTGATCGGCAACGCGCTGCGCCTCCGCCGCGTCGCGCTCTGAAGGAGCGCGGCGCGGGGCGAGCGTCCCGCTAGCGTGCGGGGCCCGGGCGAGGCGAGCTCGCGGAATGGAAGCTCAGCGCGCGCGAGACCGTGTCGGCGGCCGCCCGGACGCGCGGGCCCCACCCGAGGAGCTTCGGGAGCGGCGTGCGGTAGGCGGGGGCCGACACCGAGATCGCCGCGACGACGCGGCCCCGGTGGTCGAAGACGGGGGCGCCGACGCAGCGGACGCCCGCCTCTCCCTCCTCGAGGTCGACGGCGAAGCCGCGGGCGACGGTCTCCCGGATCTGGCGCCGGAGCTGCGCCGGGTCGGTGACCGTTCGCGGCGTCAGCCGGGCGAGCCCCCGCCCCAGGATGCGCTCCGTGTCCTCACTCGGCAGGTGGGCGAGGATTGCCTTGCCGATCGCGCTGACGTGGAGCGCCTCCCGGAAGCCGAGGCTCGCCGTGACGCGGATCCGCTGCGGACTCTCGACGCGGTCGATGTAGATCCCGGCGTCCCCTTCCGGCACCATGAGATGGATCGTCTCGCGCGTCTCCGCCATCATCGCCTCCAGCGCGGGTCGGGCCTTGACCCGGAGCTCGATTCCCTCGATCGCCAGGTATCCGAGCTCCGCGAGGCGGAGACCGAGGGCGTAGCGGCCCGGCGCGGAGCCGACCTGGAGGTAGTGGTGGCGCGCCAGGACCGCGAGGAGCCGGTAGGCCGTGCTCGCGGGCAGTCCGACCGCCCGCGCAACCTCCTGGATGCTCACCTCCCGTCGCACCTCGCCGAGGTGGGCGAGCACGCGGAGCGCCTTCTCGAGGGTCTTGACCTCCGGGCCCGTCCGTTCGCGGCGCGCGGGCGGGACCGTGCCGCGAGGAGTCATCGAGGTCAGTGTCCGGGATCCGCCACGGGACAACGCAGCGGCTTCCCGTGGAGCGCGCGCAGGACGTCCTCCGCGAGGAGCCGCTGGAGGTCGCGCATGCCTTCCTCGGAGTACCAGGCGGAGTGAGGCGTCAGGACGACCCGGGGGTGCCCGATCAGGGGATGGTCCCGTGGAGCCGGCTCGATGGCGAGGACGTCGAGCCCAGCGCCGGCGAGCTGGCGCCGCTCCAGGGCGTCGAGGAGTGCGGACTCGTCCACGAGGCCGCCCCGGGCGACGTTGATCAGGTACGCTCCGGGCTTCATGCGCGCGAGCGCGTCGCGCCCGATCATGCCCTCCGTGGCCGGCACCAGGGGCGCATGCAGCGACACGAAGTCAGACTCCGCGAGAAGGTCGGGGAGGGGACACCAGTGGATTCCGGCGGCGGCCGCCTCGGCCGGGCTGAAGACAGGGTCGGTGCCGAGGACCCGGAGCTCGAGGGCGCGCGCCTTCGCGGCCAGCCGTCGGCCGATCCGGCCGAGACCGACGATGCCGAGCGTCCGGTCCCGCAGCCGGTGGAGCGGCCGCGCGGCGGCGCCGTAGTCCCACGCCCCCGTCCGGAGTGCGGCCCCGAGGGGAGCCAGCCCGCGCGCGCACGCGAGCAGCAGGCAGAGCGCGTGGTCGGCGACCTCCTCGGTACCGTAGTCCGGCACGTGAACCACGACCATGCCGTGCCGTCGCGCCGCGCCGACGTCGGCGTTGTCGACGCCGGCGCCGTAGAGCCCGAGCACCCGACAGCGTGAGAGCCGTCCGATGAAGGCGGCGTCGATCGGCGTGTCCTGGACGAGGAGGGCGTCGCATGCCGCGGCCTCCCGGAGGCGCGCCTCGGGCGCGAGCGGGGCGCCGTCGATCACGTCGATCCCGTGAGGCTCCAGCACCGCGCGCTCCGGCGTGAGGTCCGGGAACACGTGGGTGAGCACGAGGGCCCGGGGGCGGGCGCCGTCCGTCATGCTCGCAGGAGCTCCGCGAGGCGCTCGCGATCGAGCGTCACGCCGAGTCCGGGCCGGTCGGGCGGTCGCACGGTATCACCGCGGACCTCCGGCTCCCCCACGAAGAGCGGCCGGCGCGGCGGCAGGGGATCGGCCCAGGACGGCTCGGGGAAGTGCTCGAGCATCGGACAGTTGGGCGTGGCCATCGAGAAGTGGACGTGCGGGAGCGAGTACGTGTGGTTGATGACCGGAAGCCCCCGCGCCGAGGCCATCGCGGCGATCCGGCGCCCCTCGGTGAAGCCGCCGCACCGGTGGAGATCGGGCTGCGCGATGTCCAGCGCTCCGGCCTCGAAGAGGCGCTCGAATCCCCAGCGGCTGAACTCGTGCTCGCCACCGGAGATCGGGATCGCCGTCGCGCGGCGGATGCGCGCGTACCCCTCGACGTCGTCGGGGATGACCGGTTCCTCGATCCAGGCTGGCTCGTACCGCTCGAGCATCCGACACATCGTTTTCGCGTAGGTCGCATCCCATCCCATGTACGCGTCGCACGCTACGTCGACCCCGGGGCCGGCCGCCTCGCGCATGACGCGCACATGGTCCGCGTTCGCCCGCATCCCGGCGAGCCCATCCGCCGGGCCGGCCGGGAAGCGGCCCTTGACCGTCGTGTACCCGGCCGCGACGTACCCCCGCACCTCGGCCGCGACCCGGTCGGCGCCGACCGGATGGAGCGCCGAGGCGTAGAGCCGCACGCGCTCGCGGACTGCCCCGCCGAGGAGCGCGTAGACGGGCTTGCCGGTCGCCCGGCCCATCAGATCCCAGAGCGCGATGTCGAGCGCCGAGATCGCCTCGAGCGCCGCGCCCGCCCGGCCGTACGGGATCGAGGCGCGGTACATGACGTCCCACAGCCGCTCCACGTCGAAGGGCGATTCGCCGACGACGAACCGGCGGAGGTGCTGCTCGATCATGAGGCGCGCAGCGCCCGTACCGTCCTCGGTCCAGCCGAGACCCTGGCGGCCCTCGTCGTCCGTGAGGACGACCAGCGTCATGCCCGGCTCCCAGTACCAGGTCGAGTACGGGTGGCGGTACGCCGGGTACGCCGAGAGGGGCGACACGAGCGGCAGGTCCTTCTCCCGCTCCCAGAGCTCGGCCCAGAGGCTCCGCCCGAGGTGGAATGTCTCCAGGCTTTCGACTCTCACGCGGGGCTCCCGAGCCGAGCCACCGCGTCGAGCACACGGTCCATCAGGAACGCCGCATAGGCCGTCGTGTCCGCGTCGAGCCGCATCCGGGGGTGCCGCGGATGCGAGGCCCGGAGGAGCCCTCGCCGGATCAGCAGGTCCTTCTCCAGGTAGTTGTACGACTCCATGCTCTGGAGGGAGTACGCGATCCACGGATGGATGCGGGCGAAGTGCTCGTACGCTTCGGCGGCGCGTCCGGCCCGCCCGAGGTCCCACACGCGCTGCAGCACGTCCACCAGGGCGAGGCCGGGCATCACGCCGACGATTCCGGCCGGGAGGAGCTCCAGCATGTACTCGCCGCCCCAGCCCTCGAAGACTCCGACGGCGTCCCCGCAGCGGGCCCGGATCGCGCGCACCTTGGGCCCCATTCGGGGCTCCTCGAGCTTCACGTAGCGGAAGTTCGGGCAGGCCTCTCGGAGCCGCGCACAGAACTCGGCGCCGACGGCGGGGCCGCTGGGATTCCAGTCCTGGACGAGGAGCGGCACGCCCACCGCCTGCCCCACCGTCCGGGCGAATTCGAGGAGGTCGTCCTCGCCGTAGGCGAAGCTCCGGGGGAGCGCCACCGAGACGACGGACGCCCCGGTTTTCTCGTTGGCCCGTGCCAGCTCGGCGGCCCGGCGCGCCGAGCCGTGGTTCGACTGGCCCATGACGGGGACGCGGCCGCCCACCGTCTCCACGGCCACGCGCACCGCCTGAAGCCGCTCCTCGTCGGAGAGCTTGTAGAACTCGCTCCCGTAGGCAGGCAGGCACAGGGCGCCGACCCCCTGGCGGGCGGCGAAGTCGCAGAGGGCCGCGAGTCCCTCGAGGTCGATCGACTCGTTCTCCCGGAACGGCACCGGGACGATGGGGATCATGCCGCGGATCTCGGTCATGCTCACGCGCTCGCTCCCTTCGGCCAACCTCGGATGGCAGGTGGCCCGGGGAGGGGGCGCCCTCCCCGGGCCGGAATGGGAATCCTGGGGTCTGGCCGCCTAGCGGCGCTTGGCTCGCGTGACGGCCTCGGCCACCTTGTCCGCCGCGCGGTTGAGCGCGTCCTTCACCGGCATCTGACCCTGGATGGCCGGGTGGAAGTTCTCGGAGAACGCCCGGATCACCACGAAATCCACCCCGTGCGGGGACAGGGAGTGGATCTCGTCCGACGGGTACTTGTCGAGCTGCTCCCGGTTCAGGGCGAAGATGGGCCACTTCTTCGCCTCGGGGGTGTCGAAGACGTCCTTGCGCACCGGGGTCAGCCCGAGCTCTTTCACGCAGTAGATCTGGGCGTCCTTGGACAGGTACTCCTCCATGAACTTCCAGGCCCACTCCTTGTTCTTGCTGCGGGCTGGGATGGCCCCGAGCCCCTCGGAGACGGGGGCGGAGCAGCTGTACTTCTTCTCCGGATCATCCGCGTCGGCGGGGTTGATGGCCATACCGTACTTCCCGGAGATCACGGAGAGCTTCGGGTCCTCGAAGGTGAGGTTCGCCCACGACCAGTTGAAGGACATGGCGGCCTTGCCCGCGGCCATCACTTTGTTGTTCGCCCCGCCGCTGAAGGTCCGGAGCGTCTCGGGGAAGACCACGCCTGCCGCCCACATGTCGCGGAACCACGTCAGGGCCCGCACCCCCGCGTCGCCCTGGAACGCGGGGTTCCCGTCCTTGTCCCACATGCGCCCACCTGCCGCGAACAGGCGCCGGCGGAAGTTGTACCAGAAGTTGTCGTCGTCCCAGTCTCCCGTGAACCCGTAGAACTGCGCGCCCTTGTGCACCTTCTTCGCCACCTGGAGGATCTCCTGGTAGGTGCGGGGGGCCTGGGGGATGAGGTCCTTCCGGTAGAAGAGCTGCATGTCGAGGTTGTGGAATGCCAGCCCGTAGATCTTTCCCTGCCAGGTGGCGGCCGGCACCCACGGCCCCCTGATGTCGTCCAGCTTCGGCGCCGTGCTCTTCTTGAAGTACTCGTCGAGCGGCTCGTAGTAGCCCTTCGGAGCGAACACGCCCGTGAAGGGGTCCGACCAGACCACCACGTCGTACAGGACGAGCTGGCGCCCGATATCATGTCGGCCACCTGCTTCTCGTAGGCCGGCGTGAACTCCACCGTCGTGAAGGCCACCTCGATGCCGTGCTTCGCAGTGAACTGCTTGGCGACGTACGACGAGAGCGGCTCGAAGTCCTCGGCGAGGACCCTGGAGCTTCTGGGGCTTGCCCTGCGCCGCCGCGGGCCGCGCGGCGGGCAGGGTCGCGGCGGCGAGGGCCCCCGCTCCCGTCGACCGGAGGAAAGACCGCCGAGTGATCCCGGATCTCCAGAAACCCATACTGCCTCCCTTTTCCTTGCCGGGCGTCTGCGGACTGGCTCCCCCGGGGCTC
>CAVVOZ010000028.1:0-85627 GCA_963749975.1 uncultured Candidatus Rokubacteria bacterium
CTGAGCGTCATGGGGACGCGGTAGCGGCGGCGCGCGCTCCGGCCCGCGCGAAGTGGACCCTCGCCGGGGTGACGGAGCGGCGGGGCCGAGCCAGGGGGCGCCGCGCCCCGGACGCTGACGTCATGACGTACAAGGCGTACGCGGTCTCGTGGAACCTCACCCAGCGCTGTAACCTCTTCTGCGCCCACTGCTACATCAGCGCGGCGCCCGGCGCCTCGGCGGCGGGCGAGCTCTCGACGGAGGAGTGCCGCCGGGTGATGGCCGACATCGCCCGGGTCAATCCCGGCACGTTCCTGATCCTCACCGGCGGGGAGCCGCTCCTCCGCCCGGACATCTTCGAGCTCGCGGCGGAGGGGCGCGAGCACGGCTTCACGGTCGTGCTCGGGACCAACGGGGTCCTCCTCCGGCAGAAGCAGGCGCGCCTCATGAAGACGCACGGGGTCCAGGGCGCGTCGCTCGTCCCTCGACTCGACCGATCCCGCGCGGCACGACGAGTTCCGCCACCTGCCCGGGGCCTGGCGCGGCGCCGTCCGGGCGACCGAGGCGCTCCGGGCCGAGGGGATCGACTTCTCGCTCCACATGAGCGTCACCGACTGGAACGTCGGGGAGATCCCCGCGATGATCGACCTCTCGCGGGAGCTCGGGGCGCGCGTGCTCAACTTCTTCTTCCTGGTGCGGACCGGCCGGGGCGAGGGGCTCACCGACATCACGCCGGCCCAGTACGAGGAGATCCTCACGTACCTGGCGCGCGCCCAGGGGGCGGGCGGCGCGCCGGACGGGGCCACGCCGGGCTCCGTCCTCGAGCGGCGCGAGGATCCGTGGAGCGTCCCCGTCGGCCGGGCCGGCGGCCTCCTGATCCGGGCGAAGTGCGCGCCGCACTTCCGGCGGGTCCTCTACGAGCTCGATCCCGGCTCGCCGCTCCTCGCCAACTACGCCCACGGCTCCTGTCCCGCCGGCAAGTACTATTGCCGCATCACGCCGACGGGCGACGTGACGCCGTGTCCGTACATGCCGGTGGCGGCGGGGAACCTCCGCGAGACCGGCTTCGCCGAGCTGTGGGAGCGATCCCAGGTCTTCACGGATCTCCGCACGGGCCCGCTCGGCGGCCGGTGCGGCGCCTGCGAGTTCCGCGAGATCTGCGGCGGCTGCCGCTGCCGCGCCTACGCGACCTACGGCGACTACCTCGCCGAGGACCCGGCCTGCGGCTACCAGCCGGGCGCCCACGGCGGCGAGCTGATCCGCCTCGGGGTCGAGCAGACGTTCGGGCTCGAGGTGCGCTTCGCGCTTGCGTGGGAGCCGGCGGCCCGCGCCCGGCTCGACGCCATCCCCGGGTTCGCCCGGGCGATGGTGGTCCAGGCGGTCGAGGCCTACGCGCGCGGCCAGGGGCAGGCGACGGTGACGCCGGCGCTCCTCGCCGAGGTGCGGAGCCGCTGGGGCATCTCGCCGGGGCGACCGTTCACGCCGGCCTCCGGCCGGCCTCCCGTGGCCGGGGACGGGTGAGCCGGCGATGGACACCCGGGAGGCGCGGTACCGTCAGGCCGCCTGGACCTACGTCGCCTACGGCGTCGTCTACTGGCTCGGGGGGCTCGTCCTGGCCAGCGGTGGACTCGGTCCGCGGGGCATGGAGCGCGGGGGCACGGCCTGGTTCGTCGTGGGCGCCCTGTTCGTCGTCGTCTTCCCCTGGCTCCTCGTCCGGGAGCGCGGGTGGTTCGACCGCTGGGTGCTCTCGCGGCGGGACTTCGCGCGCGTCCTGACGCTCCTGGTCGCGCTCCGCGCGATCGAGGTGGCGCGGATCGCCCGGATGCCCCGCGCCGAGACCGTGTCCGTCCTCGGGCTCGACGTGTCCCTGCGGGCCGGCGCCTGGGCCTTCTGCCTCCTCACGGTCGTCACGGCCGTGATGCTCGCGCGGGCGGCGTGGAGCCGCGAGCCGTGAGCGCGCCCGGGCCGCCGCCGGAGCCCGCGCCCGGCGAGGTGCGCTGGACGCCGGAGGCCGAGGCGCGGGTCGCGCGCGCCCCGGTGTTCCTCCGCGGCATGGTCCGGCGGCTGGCCGAGAAGCGGGCGCGCGCCGAGGGCGTCCGCGTGATCACGCCCGAGCTCATGACCCGCTACAAGGGCGAGATGATGGGCCTGGCCGCGAGCGGCGCCTACCAGGTCCCGCAGTCGGCCGCGCCGTGGACCCCCGAGGCGCTGGCGCTGCTCGACGCCGTCCCGCCGTTCATGCGGCCGATGACGCGCCGGATCTGCGAGGAGCTGGCGGCCGAGCACGGCGCGGTCGCGGTGACGCCGGCCTTGATCCGGGAAGCCGAGGCGGAGGCCGAGACCGAGACGGCGGCGGCGCCGCTCCCCTGGACGCCGGAGGCGGAAGCCCGGCTCGTCGCGCGTCTCGGGAAGGCCCCGGCCATGATGGCGGACTTCGTGCTGCGCCTCTTCCAGCGGGACGTCGAGGTCGAGGCGCGGCGCGCGGGCCTCGACCGGGTCACGGTGGAGGTCGTCGAGCGGCTCTGGCAGGCGGCGCCGGAGACGCCCGTGCGCTGGGTGCCCGAGGCCTGGGCGCGGCTCCAGACGGCGCCGGAGTTCGTCCGCGAGGGCATCCGGAAGGCGGCCGAGCGGCGCGCCCGGCGGATGGGCGTGGCCGAGATCACCTCGCCGCTCCTCACCCGGTTCCGGAACCAGGCGATGATGAAGGCCGTCAAGCGCATCCGCGAGCTCGGCTTCACCGAGCTCACGTTCGACGCCTTCGACGCGGCGAAGGCCGAGATCCGCACCGTGAGCCTGAACCCCGAGGCGCAGGAGCGCCTGGATCGCATCCGGCACTACTTCGAGACGGAGCGTCACGGCCAGTCCGGGGATTTCCTCGGCGAGGACCTCATGCGCCGCTTCCGGGCGCACCTCCGGGATCCCGCCGCGGCCCCGCTCGACACGAGCGACGAGGGGAGCGGGGCGTGAAGGGCTATCGCGACATCGCCGGCGACGGCGGCTCGAACATCGTCGAGCAGGTCGTCGCGCAGCAGGCGCGGCTCGCCGCCCGGATGGCCCCGATCCGCGCCAGCGTGGCGGTGGTCTCCGGCAAGGGCGGCGTCGGCAAGAGCTCGGTCACCGCGAATCTCGCGGGCGGCGCTCGTGGGCCGCGGGCTCAGGGTGGGCGTCCTCGACGCGGACCTCAACGGCCCGTCGATCGGCAAGATGCTGGGCGTGCGCGGCCAGACGCTCCGGGTCGAGCCGGATGGCGTGCAGCCGGCCGTCTCCGCCGAGGGGATCCGCGTCCTGTCGATGGACCTGCTCCTGCCCGGCGACGACACGCCCGTCGTGTGGGACGCGCCCACCCAGGTCGAGGCCCACACCTGGCGCGGGACCATGGAGGGCACGGCCCTCCGCGAGTTCCTGGCCGACACCGCCTGGGGCACGCTCGACGTTCTCCTCATCGACCTCCCGCCGGGCGCCGACCGGCTGCCGACGCTCCTCGATCTCCTGCCCGGGCTGACCGGCGCGGTCGTGGTCACGATTCCCTCCGGCGTCTCCCACCTGGTCGTGCGCCGCGCCATGACGCTCGCCCGCGAGCGCGGGGCGCGGCTCCTCGGGCTGGTCGAGAACATGGCCGGCTACGTGTGCCCGACGTGCGGCACGGTCGGCCCGCTCTTCGAGGGCCCGGGCGGGGAGGCGACGGCCGCCCAGCACGGCCTGCCCTTCCTCGGCCGAGTCCCGTTCGACCCGCGGCTCGCCGCGGCCGCCGACCGCGGGCGGCCCTTCGTCCTCGACCACGGGGAGACGCCCGCGGGCCGGGCGCTGGCGGGGATCGCGGGCGCGCTCGCGTCGGCCGTCCTGCCCACGTGAGGGCCGCGGGCTGGCGGCCGCGAGAGGACGGCCCGTGAGTGACGCCCTCTCGGCCGGGCTGCCTCGGCCGTCGGCCGAGCGGCTCGCCGGTGATCTCCGCGCGCTCGAGACCTTCACGCGCCCCGATCGTCCGTACACGCGCCGCGCCTTCTCCGACGAGGACCGGTCGGCGCGCCAGTGGCTGACGGAGCCGGATGGCCGAGGCCGGCCTCGTTCCCGCGGTCGACGCCGCCGGCAACCAGATCGGGCGGCGGGCGGGGGCACGCCCGGGGCCGGCCGTCGTGATCGGCTCGCACCTCGACACGGTGGAGGCGGGGGGACGCTTCGACGGGATCGCGGGCGTGCTGGCGGGGCTCGAGGTCGCGCGCTGTCTCGACGCGGGCCGCCACCGGCTCGAGCACGCGTTCGAGGTGATCAACTTCACCTGCGAGGAGCCGTCCGACTTCGGGCTCTCGACGATCGGCAGCCGCGCCATGAGCGGGAAGCTCGACGCCGCCACCGCGGCCCGGCTCCGCGACCGCCAGGGGCGAAGCCTCGCCGCGGCGATCGACTCGGTCGGCGGCCGCGGGGCGGAGCTCGACGCTGCCCGGCGGCCGCCCGGGGACGTCCTCCGGTACCTCGAGCTCCACATCGAGCAGGCCGTCTCCCTGGATCGGGCGGGCCTCCCGCTTGGCGTCGTGACCGCCATCGCCGCGCCGAGCCGCTACCGGGTGGCGGTCCGGGGCCGCCAGGACCACGCGGGGGGCACGCCGATGGCGGACCGGCGCGACGCCGTGGCCGCGGCCGCGGAGCTGGTGCTGCTGGTCGAGCGCCTGGCCCGCGAGGCGGGGCGCGGCATGGTGGGGACGGTCGGCTTCATCGAGGCGCGCCCCAACATGATCAACATCGTCCCGGGCGAGGCGGACCTCCTCGTGGACTTCCGGGGGATCGACCCGGCCGCGATCGCCGAGACGCTCGGGCGCTTCGAGGCGGGGACCGCGGAGATCGCCGCGCGGCGACGCGTCGCCATCGAGTGGACCTCGCTCATGCGGGACACGCCGCTCACGGTTGCGCCCGAGATGGTCGCCGCGGTCGAGGCCGCGGCCCGGGCCCTCGGCGTCCCGCATCGACGTCTCACGAGCGGCGCCAGCCACGACGCGAACCACGTGGCGAGCCTCTGCCCGATCGGACTCGTGTTCATCCCGTGCCGCGAGGGCCGCAGCCACTGCCCCGAGGAGTGGGCCGAGGCGACGCACCTCGCGACCGCCGCACAGGTTCTCCTGGAGGTCCTCCTCCGCCTCGATCGGGATCTCGCCTGAGCGTGCCCGGCGCGGCGCCCCACGGGTGGCATCGCGGAGGCCCCGAGGCGCGCGGCGTGCGTCCCGGAGGAACCGAGGAGTAGTCGTGAGCGCGCGGGGTCCGATGCACGGGCTCTTGGTCGTCCTCTTCTTCTTCGTCGCGACTGCGCTCTACACGTACCCGCTGGCCCTGAGACCCCGGTTCATTCTCCGGGGCGGTCATGGTGACTATCTGACCGAGACCAGCATGGTGGCGTGGAACGCTCTCCAGACGTTTCGCGACCCGAGAGGGCTTTTCCAGGTCCCCTTCTATTACCCCTACTCGAACGGCGCCGCCTACCAGCAGTCGGCCTTTTTCACGGGACTTCTGGCCGCCCCGCTCCTGGCCGCCGGGACGGAGCCCGTGCTGGCCGTCAACCTGCTTCTCCTCGCCGAGCTGACGGCGAGCGGGGCTCTGGCGTACCTCCTGGCCCGTGCGATCACCGGACGGGTGGTGCCGAGCCTCATGGCGGGCGCGCTCTTCGCCTTCTACCCGAACCGCATGGACCATCTCGGCCAGTTCACCTACCAGCAGGCCGTCCTGTTTCCCCTCGTCTTCTGGGCCGCGTACCGGTTCGTCATGGAGGGCGCCGCCCGGCACCTCTGGCTGGCCATGGCCGCCCTCTGGGCGCAGATGCTGTCGTCGCTCTACAACGGCTACGCGCTCTCGGTGCTCCTGGCTGGCCTGGTGGTCGGGCTCCTGGTCCTTCGGCCGGCCCGCCTGAGCTGGTCGTTGGCGGGGCGGGTGGGGGCGGCGCTCGCCGTCCTCGGCCTCGCCCTCGCGCCCTTCCTGTGGCCGTACCTGACGGTTCACCGCGAGCTGGGCTTCGAGCGAACGCTGACCGAGGGCGACGTGTTCGGGATGGACCTTCTGTCGATCCTGGACCCCGCCGAATGGAGCCGCTTCTACCGACACCGCCTCCTGTCCATGAACCGACCCGAGGGAGGGATGTTCCCGGGCTTCGTGGCTCTCGCTCTGGCCGGGGCGGCCATCGTGCTGTATGGGCGCGCTCCGGATCGGCCCGCGCTCCCCGCGGGAGCCCGGCGGGCCCGGTGGCTCCTGGCTGGTCTCGCCCTCACCGCGCTGGGCACGATCGGCCTCGCCCTCGCGATTGGGAGGGCCCGGCCGTCGATCAGCCTCCTCAGGCCGTTCAGGGTCCGGGATCTGACGCTCGCGGTGAACGCGCTCCCCGTGCTGGCCCTGGGTGGGCTCGCCCTGGCGGGGCGCCGCCGCCTCCGCGGGGCCCTGAGCCCCCGGGAGTGGACGCTCGTCCTCCTGTTCCTGGCCCTCCTCACCTACTTGCTCTGTCTGGCGCCCACGCTGCTCGTGAACGGGCAAGCGTGGGGGGTGACGCTCTTCCGGTGGGTGTACCTCTATCTCCCCGGAGGCGGGGCCTTCCGCGCCCCGGGGCGCTGGAGTCTGGTGTTCGTGCTGCCGCTGGCGCTCCTGGTCGGACTCGGCGCCCGGGCGGTCACGGAACGCCTGCCGCGCCCGTGGAGCCGTCTCGTCCCGGTCGTTCTGTTGACGATCCTCCTGGCCGAACTGTCGCTCGTGTCGCTGCCGTGGCATCGATACCAGACGACCCCCGCGGTGTACGACTGGCTCCGCTCCGAGCCCGGAGACTTCGCCATCCTGCAGCTGCCGATTCACGAGAAGGGCGCCGACGCCTGGGCCATGCTCTGGGCGATCCACCATGGCAAGCGCGTCGTGAATGGCCACGGGGGTTTCGCACTGCCCGATTGGGTGGATCTCGTGACGGCGGCGGACGCGCGCGATCCCGACCGTCTGGCGACGGCCATCCGGACCATCTACCCTGTCCGGTACGTTGTCGTGCATCCGGGTCTTGGCCTCGGCCGGACCTGGCGGCCGATGTGGGAGTTGATGCGCGAGGGCCGTGTGCCGGCGCTGTCGCTCGTTCGGACCTTCGGGCGCGACGACGAGGTGTACGCGGTGACCCCGACGCCCGAGACGGGTGTCGTGGTCCGCCGCCACTTCTCGTCGGACTTCGTCCGGCACCATCCACAGGCCACGTACGCCATCCGCCTGGCGGGCGACGACCCCGAGGTCCGCCGCCGGGTGGATGTCCGGTTCAACGGTCGGCTGCTGGGGACCGTCGACGCGCTCACCCCCGCCCGCGTGACGCTCCCCCCCCATTCCCGGGCGCCGACCGGAACGAGCTCGTCTTCCACCACGTGTACGACGTTCCCACGAATCTGACCCGGACCGCGCCATACCGGATCGGCCAGACCGGCCGGCCCGCGCCGGTCGATCTCGCCGTGCGCAGCCCCGGGACCACGGGCGGCGGCTTCGCCTCGGTCCGGGTCAACGGCCACGAGCTCATCGGGGCGCGGGCGCGGGGCTACTGGCTCGCGGCACTGGACCCGACGGATGGCCGCGTGCTCGGAGCCAGGGCGTTCGAGGATTCGGAGCGCCTCGCCGCATTCATCGAAGCGTGGCCGGCCGGCACCATCGTGGTGGCGGTCGCGATGGGCGATCTGGCATCGCAGCTCTCCGAGCGCGCGGTGAGCGCCCTGCGGTCGGTCGGGGGCCGCGTCGATCTTCGCGGCACGTCCGGGTGGTCCCACGCGCTGGTCGGGACGCGGGGGGCGAACCCCGGCGAGGCGCTCGAGGAGGGGGGACCGCGGGCGGCCCGGATCGTCATCGGCAAGGACCGCCCGCTCGGAATCACGCTGGAAGCCTTCGACTTGCTCTGAGGGGCCGGCGCGCCGCCGGCCGGCCGCGCCTTGACGGTCGGGGAGGCACCCCGGTACGCTGCGAGACACCATGGGCCCACCGGCCCGCCCGATCGGTCCCCGCGAGCCGCGAGCATAGCCCAGTGAGCGCGGACGCCGCGACGCGCACTGGCGGCGAGTGGGTCGTGGCCGCGCTCGCCGCCGAAGGCGTGCGCCACGTCTTCGGTATCCCGGGCGTCCACAACCTCGCGATCTACGACGCCCTCCTCCGCCAGGACCGGATCGCCCACATCCTGGCGCGGCACGAGCAGGGCGCGGGGTTCATGGCGGACGGCTACGCCCGGGCGTCGGGGCGACCCGGGGTCGTCGTGGTGACGACCGGGCCGGGCGCGACCAACGCGCTGACACCGCTCGTCGAGGCCCACGCGGGCTCGCAGCCCGTGCTTCTCCTCATGTCGGATGTCCCCAGCGCGCTGGTCGGGCAGGACATGGGCGCACTCCACGAGGTGCCGAACCAGATCGAATGTTTCCGGCCCGTCAGCCGGTGGGCCGATGCCCTCCGGAGCGGCACGGAGATCCCCGGCTCGGTCCAGGGCGCGTTCCACCTGTTCCGGACCGGCCGGCCCGGCCCGGTCGCGCTGTCGATCCCGACCGATCTGCTGAATGCCTCCGTCTCGGCTCGGCTCACGCCCGCCGGCGAGGGCCGGCGCCCGCCGTGCGACATCGGACTGGTGGATGAGGCGGCCCGCTACCTCGCCCGGGCTCGGCGGCCGCTCCTCGTCGCCGGCGGCGGCGTGATCGCGGCCGAGGCGACGGGGGAGTTCCAGGCCCTCGCGCGCCGGCTCCGGGCGCCGGTGATCACGTCCGTGATGGGACGCGGCACGATCTCCGAGGCCGACCCGCTCTGGCTCGGCGTCCTGCCGAACCGGCGCGCCACGAAGGACGCGCTGGAGTCGGCGGACGTGGTCCTCTCCGTGGGCTGCCGTTTCTCCCACCGCTCGACCAAGGGCCTGCTCCTCAATCTCGAGTTCCGCCCGGACCAGGCGCTGATCCAGATCGACCTCGACCCGCGCACGATCGGCCGCATGCACGTGCCGGCGCTCGGGATCATCGGCGACGCCCGGGACGGTCTCGCGGGGATCCTCGCGGCCATGCCGCCGGGGGCACCGGCGACCGAGTGGGACTGGGCGGCGCTCCGCCAGGCGCGGGATGCGCGGGGCCCCCGCTACACCTCGACGGTGGACCGTCTGCTCCGGGCGCTCCGCGAGGCGCTGCCCGCGGACGGGATCGTGGTCGGCGACCAGACCGGTCTCAACTACTGGATGGAGTGGCACCTTCCGATCCTGGCGCCCCGGACGTTCCTCTACCCGATCGGCTCGGCGACGCTCGGCTACGGCGTCCCGGCGGCGATCGGGGCGAAGGTCGCCCACCCCGACCGCGCGGTCGTCGCCGTCGTCGGCGACGGCGGACTCATGTTCACGGTGGCGGAGCTGGCCACGGCCGCGAAGTACCGTCTCCCCATCGTCTACGTCGTGATGAACGACCAGGACTACGGGGCGATCCGGTATCTCCAGACGCGGCTCTACGGCCGGACGGGCGAGCATGCCCTCGCCGGCCCGGACATCCTCGCGCTGGCGCGGGCGTTCGGGGTGGAAGCGTACCGGGCGCCCGACCCCGAGACGTTCCGGACGGCCCTCGACAAGGCGCTCGCGCACACCGGTCCCGCGCTCATCGAGGTGCCGCTCGCCATCGAGCCGCCGTGGGAGCTCTAGCCGGATCTCGGGTCGCTGGCGGACCGTGGCTTGAGTCCTGCCGCGCGGCTCACATGGGCAGGCGCGTGCCGTCCACCCCGACCGTGAGCCGCGAGGCGCTGACGGTCCCGTCGGCCGTCCGGACGGCGCGGACCACGACGCTGGCCCCGGGAACGAGGAGACTCGGGTCGCCGGGACCGAACCGCACGATCGGCGCGTCGGGGGGCACGAGGACCTGGGTCACACCGTCCTTGTGCTTGAGGGTGAGCAGCGGACCGTCCGCCCGCTGCACGAGGGCGTCGACGCTCGCGTTGGTCATCGTCGTGCCCGGCGCCTCCATGGGCCGATGCCCTTCGCCCGTCCCGCGCATGGACTCGGCGAAGATGTGCACTTCGAGCGCGCGGAAGCTTCCGTCGGGCTGGGCGCGCGCGGCCGTCCCGAGGAACGTCCCGGGGCCGATATCGGCCAGGCTGGCGCGGGTCGCCCCGGTGACCGTGAGGGGCTGGACCAGCGTGACGACCTCGGCGCCGGAGGCGGTGGCGACCCGCAGGTGCGCACCCTCGAGGCCGACGATGGTCCCGCGAAGCGTGATCGGCCGGTCGGCCGGGGTCCCCGTGGTGGCCTGGACGAGGTGGGTCGGCTCGAGCGAGCCCCCGGCGACGGCGACCGGGCCCCCCGACAGACCGAGGGCGGCCGCCACCAGCAGCGTCAGGGTCCAGCGGGCGCGCGTCCCTGTGTCAGCACAGGACATCCGCGAGCTCCTTCATGTCGGCGACGATGAGGTCCGGCTGGTGCGGTGTCGCGCCGAACGGCCGCCGGCGGCGGTCGATGAAGGCGGTGCGCATCCCCGCCGACTTGGCGCCGATGCAGTCGAAGCTGTGGTTGGCGACGAAGAGGACGTCACGCATCGGGACGCCCACGATCTCGGCAGCCCGGGTGTACGTCGCGACATGGGGCTTGAACGCGTTGGCGACCGCCACCGAGATGACGGCGTCGAACGGGATCCCGTGATGCCGCTTCGCGGCCTCGAGCATGTCCGGATCCCCGTTCGAGAGCACGACGATCTTGAACCTGGCCTTGAGGCGGGCGAGGGCCTCGGGCACCTCGGGAAACGGACGGAGCGTCTCGATCTGCGCCACCAGGTGCCGCACCTCGTCCATCGTGTACGGAATCCCGGCCCGCTCCAGGACCCAGGCCACCGACCGGTGGCCGATCTCGCGGTAGGGCGTGTGCGCCCGCTGCAGGAGCGCGTCGATCATCGAGTTCTCGAAGTGCGTGCGGCGCCACCAGGTCACGAACGAGTGCGGATCGCCCGGCCAGCCCTTGCTCCGGAGGTACGGGGCGGCGACGGCCGTGAGCCCCGTCTGCATGTCCACCACGGTGCCGTACTGGTCGAACATGCACACCTTGATCGTGGCCCGCAGCTCGGCGGCGTCCGTCATGGTCGCTCTCCGGCCCCGAGGCCCTATCCCGCCATGATGCCGCCGTACTTCGCGACGAAGCGGCGCCAGGCGGCGGTGGCGGCGTCCTGGGCGGCGTCGACGAGCGCGGCGCCGTCGGCGTGGACGAGCCGGTGGCCATCGACCACGACCCGGCCGTCGACGAGCACCGTCTCCACGTCCTTCGCGTGGGCGTGGTAGACGAGGTTCTGGACGGGATCGAGCGTCGGCGTGAGGCCGAACGCCCGGTAGTCGAGCACCACCAGGTCCGCGCGCTTGCCGGCCTCGATGGACCCGATCTCGCGGTCGAGCCCGAGCGCCCGCGCCCCGCCCATCGTGGCGAGCCCGAGCGCCTCGGGGGTGAGCATGGTCGTCGCGTCGTGGGCGCGAATCCGCGCCGTGAGCACGCACGCTCGCACGACGTCGAAGTAGTCGGCGAACATGTTGTCGATGCCGAGACCCACGGTGACCCCGCGGCGGAGGAGGTCTCCGAGGGGCGCGATGTGCCCGCGGACCGCGTTCATGAGCGGGCAGTGGGCGACGGCCGCGCGCGTCTCGGCCAGGAGCGCGATGTCGGCGTCGTCCACGACGTAGCAGTGGGCGGCGACGACGTCGGGTGCGAGGAGACCGTGGGCCCGGGCGTACTCGAACGGGCTCATGCCGTGGAGCCGGCGCGTCGCCGCCACCTCGCCCGGACCCCAGCCGAGGTGGATGCTCAGCCGGAGCCCCAGCCGGTCGGCGGCCGCCCGGGAGGCCTGGAGCAGCTCGGGGGACGAGCTGATGGTCATGTTCGGCGCCATGATGGCCGAGATCCGACCGTCGGCCTTGCCGTGCCAGGCCTCGGCGAACTCGACGGCCTGGCGGAGCTGGGTCTGCCGGAGGGCAGGGTCGTAGCGGTAGCGGTCGTGGCGCAGGCCGTCCACCTCCACGTCGAGGGTCATGACCCCCATGAGGCTCCGGATCCCGAGCCGTTCGACGAACGGCGCATAGACGTCGGCGTCCTCCTCCATCTCGAGAACGGTCGTCACGCCGCTCCGCAGGAGCTCCGCGTAGGTGAGGGAGCCGACGGCCAGGCGCTCCGGGCGCGTGACGACGGTGGTCATGGGGAAGTACTGGCCGGTGACGCAGCCGAGGCCCGCGTCCTCGGCCCGGCCGCGGAAGAGCGTGTAGCCGACGTGGTTGTGGGCGCTGACGAACCCGGGAATGACCACCTTGCGCCGGCCGTCGAGAACCCGCGCCGCGGTCGGGTGCCGCCGCAAGACCTCGTCGCTCGGGCCGACGTCGACGATGCGCGCGCCCTCCACGTAGACGGCACCGGGTTCGAGGATGCGCCGCTGGGGGTCCACCGTGATGACCGTCGCGTCACGGATGAGGATGCTCATGGTCGGCTCTTCGATCTCCGGGGCGGAGCGCCCGGGGCGAGGGTGGCGACGAGCCTCGGCATGGGAGCGCGAGCCCGGCGATGCCGAGGAGCAGCGTCGTCGGGCTCGCGGATGCCCGACGAATCGGCCGGCGCGGTCTAGCCGGGCGCGGCCCCCTGGGTGCTGACGTACACGGCGTACAGCGACTGGCTCGCCGCCATGAAGAGGCGGTTTCGCTTCGGGCCGCCGAAGCAGACGTTGCCGCAGATCTCCGGGAGCCGGATGCGCCCGATCAGCTTGGCCTCGGGCGTCCAGATGGTCACCCCGCTGTAGCCCACCGCGCGGCCCGCGTTGCTGGAGGCCCACACGTTGCCGTCGACGTCGCAGCGGACCCCATCCGGCCCGCACTTCACCCCGTCCACCATGCAGTCCGAGAACAGCTTCTGATTGGACAGCTTGTTGTCGCTTCCCACGTCGAAGACGTGGATGTCACCCTTGCCGCCTGGCCCGGTGTCTCCCGGCCCCTTCCCCGTGCTCACGACGTAGAGCTTCTTGTAGTCCGGCGAGAAGCAGAGCCCGTTCGGGTCCGGGACCTGGGCTTCGGTGACCACGAGATCGACCTTCCCGCTCGGATCGATCCGGTAGCAGTTGGTCGGCAGCTCCCGCTTGGCCGCGCCGATCTCCGCAGCCTGACCGAGCCGGTTCTTGAGTCGGCCGCCCGGGTTGCTGGCGCCGCCCGCAGCGTCGGGGGCTCCCTCGTAGAGCTGCCCGCCGTAGGGGGGGTCGGTGAACCAGTAGCTCCCGTCCGGGTGGGGGACCACGTCGTTCGGCGAGTTGAGGCGCTTGCCCTCGAACGAGTCCGCCAGGACCGTGATCGACCCGTCGTTCTCGTAGCGCACGACCCGTCGCGTGAGGTGCTCGCAGGAGAGCTGGCGCCCCTGGAAATCGAAGGAGTTGCCGTTGCTGTTGTTCGACGGCATGCGGAAGACGCTCACGCGGCCGTTGTCCTCCAGCCAGCGGAGCTGTCGGTTGTTGGGGATGTCGCTCCAGACGAGATACCGCCCCTGGGCGCTCCACGCCGGCCCCTCCGACCACAGGGCACCGGTCCAGAGGCGCTGGATGGCACTGTTGGGCTGGGCCAAGCCGTCGAACATCGGGTCGACGCTGAGGATGTCCGGGTCCGTGAAGTAGGTCGTCGGCGCGCCATTCGGCCCGAAGTCGCGCGGGGGGGTCGTGACCGTGCTCGGTGGCGCCATCGCGCCGCCCTGGGCCCTGGCGAGACGAGGGGCGATGACCGCAGCGCCGGCCGCCAGGCCGACGCCGGTGATGAGCGCGCGTCGCGAGATGGGTGTGTGAGTCGTGCTGCTCGACACGTCTGATGCCATGAGGATCCTCCCTGATCGCGGAGTCTCGGTCCGCGGCGCCGTCGCCGCCCCGGGGACGCGAAGCGTCCCACGGATAGAGCCCGAGAATCGTCCCGCGCGGGAGCCGCGTCAAGAGGCAATCTCTGACCGTCTTGATGCGCTATAGAAATGTCCGGCCTAACTGTGCTGTAGAAATGTCCTCCCATGGAGACATGGGAGACCGTCACGATGAGTCGCAAGGAGGCCCGCCGGCCAGGCCTGGTGCAGTTGGCCGTGGCCGGGAAGATCACGACCGCCGAGGGAGCCCGGAGCTTGAAGATGAGCCTGCGCCAGTTCCGGCGCCTCAAGGCGCGGTATCGGGCCGAGGGCGTCCGGGGGCTGGTCCATCGCCTGCGGGGCCGGCTCTCGCCCCGGGCGCTGGAGGGCGAGCTCCGGGACCGCGTGCGGGACCTGATCCGGACCACCTACCGCGACTTCAATGACTGCCACTGCACCGAGAAGCTCCGCGAGGTCGAGGGTCTCGCGGTCGGCCGCGAGACCGTGCGCCGCCTCCGGCGGGCCCTCGGGCTGCCCCCGAAGCGGCGCCGGCGGCCGCCCCAGCACCGGGCCCGCCGCCCCCGGCAGCCGGCCATGGGTCGCCTCGTCCTCGTCGACGGCAGCCCGTTCGACTGGCTGGGTACCGGGACGCCCGCTACTCCTCCTGGCGCCATCGACGACGCCACCAGCACCGTCCTCGCCCTCCACCTCCGCCCCGCCGAGGACCTGCATGGCTATCTCACCCTGCTGCAACGGCTGGCCGAGCAGCACGGCCTGCCCGTGACTCTCTACGGGGATCGCCTCGGCGTCTTCGTCCGCAATGACGCCCACTGGAGTCTCGAGGAAGAGCTGCAGGGCGGGCAGCATCCCACCCAGTTCGGCCAGGTCCTGCGGGACCTCGGGATCGGCTACATCGCCGCGCACTCGCCCCAGGCCAAGGGCCGCATCGAGCGGCTCTGGGACACCCTCCAGGATCGCCTCGTCGCCGAGCTCCGCCTCCGCCGGATCACCACCGTGGCCGCGGCCGAGGTCTACCTGCCCACCTATCTCGCCGACCACAACCGGCGCTTCACGCAGCCGCCCGGCGAGCCCCTGGCCGCCTGGCGCCGCCCGCCCCGCGATCTCGCCGACCGCCTGAGCTGCGGCTACACGCGCCGCGTCGCCCGCGACAACACCGTCCGCCTCGGCCCCCGCCTGATCCAGATCCCCCGCGGCCCCCACGGCCGCTCCTACGCGGGCTGTCGCGTTGAGCTCCGCGAATGCCTCGATGGCCGCGTGCTGGTCGACTATCACCGGCGGCGCCTGGTCACGGATCCGCCCCCGACGGCCGAATTCGTCCTCGTCCCTCGCCGGGCGCAACGCCGACGCGCCTCCAGGAGCGCGTCCAAGGAGGGGGGCCGCGATCTCCCCCTTGGCCAACCCGCCCGATCTTCGGCGATCGCCGCCCTCACCGCCTTGGCCCGCGACCTGCGCCGCCCGGCGCGCCCACACCCCTGGCGGCGGACCTTCTCGCGCCGCCAACGCGAGCGTAACCGTCAGCACACCCTCCCAGAGGGCGGACATTTCTACTGGACAGCGACAGAGGCCATCGCGGCGTCGACGGAATGACGGGATTCGAGAGCAGTGGCCTCGGGACCGTGCCCCTGCCGACGTCCCCTGGCCGTGGGCCAGTAGCCCGTGCCAGGCTCATCTGCGACCATGGGGAGCACGGCGGGCAGGGCGAGGCGACCGGCTCCGGCAGTTCCTGCTGGGTGGTCCGGCCATCGGCCTGAGCGTCGGCGTAGGTGTCCGAACCGCGCCGGCCGGGCTCGAGTCCAAGCGGTGAAGCCCGGAGTCCTGGATCGATGGACCGGAGGGGGGACCGACCGACATGACGGGACACCAGTCGCTCAAGGGCCAGAAGGCGCTCGTGACCGGCGCCAACTCCGGGATCGGCGAGGGCGTCGCCCGCGCACTTGCCGTCGCGGGCACGGACGTCGTCGTCAACTACGTGAGCCGCCCCGAGGATGCCGAGCGCGTGGTGGCCGACCTCAAGACGGCGGGTGTGAGGGCGATGGCCGTCCGGGCCGACGTCTCGCGCGAGGCCGAGGTACGGTCGATGTTCCAGCAGATGATCGCGGCCTGGGGGACGATCGACATCCTCGTGTCGAATGCCGGGATCCAGCGGGATGCGGCCCTCGTCGACATGACGCTCGAGCAGTGGAACACGGTGCTCGAGGTCAATCTCACCGGCACCTTCCTCTGCGTGCGCGAGGCCGCCCGCGAGATGATCCGCCGGGGCCCGCGCCCCGACGTCTCCCGGGCCACGGGGAAGATCGTCTGCATCACCTCGGTCCACGAGCGCATTCCCTGGGCCGGCCATGTCAACTACGCGGCGTCCAAGGGCGGCATGATGCTGTTCATGCAGTCCGTGGCCCAGGAGCTGGCGCCCCACCGGATCCGGGTGAACTCGATCGCCCCCGGAGCCATCCAGACGCCGATCAACACCGCCGCGTGGGAGATTCCCGGGGCGGTCGAGCAGCTCCTCACGATGATCCCGTACGGGCGAATCGGGCAGCCCGAGGACATCGGCCGAGTGGCGGCGTGGATCGTGTCGGACGATGCCGACTACGTCCACGGGCAGACCCTCTTCGTCGACGGAGGGATGACCCTCTACCCGGAGTTCGCCCGTGGCGGCTAGCAGCCGGCCGCCGGCGGCCGAGGAGCTGCGTCTCGCCGAGGCGCAGGCGCGGACAGCCCACTGGAGGCGCTGGGGGCCGTATCTGGCCGAGCGCCAGTGGGGCACCGTCCGCGAGGACTACTCGGCCCACGGGACGGCGTGGGAATACCTGCCGCACGACCACGCCCGCTCGCGTGCGTATCGCTGGGGTGAGGACGGCCTCCTGGGGATCTCGGACAACCACCAGCGCCTCTGCTTTGCCCTCGCGCTCTGGAATGGTCGGGACCACATCCTGAAGGAGCGGCTCTTCGGCCTCACGGGCCACGAGGGCAACCACGGCGAGGACGTCAAGGAGTACTACTTCTACCTCGACGCCACGCCGACCCACTCCTACATGCGGGCGCTCTACAAGTACTCGCAGCACGAGTATCCGTACACGCGCCTCGTCGAGGAGAACGCGCGGCGCGGGCGCGAGAAGCCCGAGTTCGAGCTCCTCGACACCGGTGTCTTCGACGACGACCGTTACTTCGACGTGCTGGTCGAGTACGCGAAGGCGAGCCCGAACGACATCCTGATCCGCGTGACCGTCGACAACCGGGGGCCGGAGGCGGCGCCGCTCCACGTGCTGCCGACGCTCTGGCTCCGGAACACCTGGGCCTGGGAGCGCGACGCGCGGAAGCCGCGTCTGGCCCGGGACCAAGCCCCGGCCGGCGCTACGGTGGTGCGTGTCGAGCACCCGGAGCTCTCGCCGGACTTCCGCCTCTACGCCGAGGGGGCACCGCGGCTCCTCTTCACCGAGAACGAGACCGACGTTCGGCGCCTGTTCGGCGACGGCCAGCCCGACGCCGGGCGGAAGGACGCCTTCCACGAGGCGATCGTCTACGACCGGGAAGATCTTCTCCTCCCGGGCGAGGAGGGGACGAAGGTCGCGGCCCACCACCAGCTCACGATTCCTGCGGGCGGCCGGACGGTCCTGCGGCTCAGGCTCGCCGACGGGATGCCCGCGGCGCCCTTCGGACCGGAGTTCGACGCGACCTTTGCCGGGCGCCAGCGCGAGGCCGACGAGTTCTATGCCACCGTGATCCCGGAGCGGCTCGGCGAGGACGCGCGGGGCGTCATGCGCCAGGCGCTCGCGGGCATGCTCTGGTCGAAGCAGTGGTACCACTACGACGTCCGGCGCTGGCTCGAGGGCGACCCCGGCCAGCCGCCGCCGCCGCCGGAGCGCCGGCTCGGCCGGAACGCCGAGTGGACCCATCTGTACAACGACGACGTCGTGTCGATGCCGGACAAGTGGGAGTATCCCTGGTACGCGGCCTGGGACCTGGCGTTCCACACGATCGCGCTGGCGCTGGTCGATCCCGACTTCGCGAAGGACCAGCTGATCCTCTTCCTCCGCGAGTGGTACATGCACCCGAACGGCCAGATTCCCGCCTACGAGTGGGCGTTCGGGGACGTGAACCCGCCGGTTCACGCCTGGGCGGCCTGGCGCGTCTACAAGATCGAGAAGCGGATCCGGGGCGTCGCCGATCGGCGTTTCCTCGAGCGCGTCTTCCAGAAGCTGCTCCTGAACTTCACCTGGTGGGTGAATCGCAAGGACCCCGAGGGGAAGAACGTCTTCCAGGGCGGCTTCCTCGGCCTCGACAACATCGGGGTCTTCGACCGCTCGGCGCCGCTGCCCGTCGGCGGCCACCTCGAGCAGTCCGACGGCACGGCGTGGATCGGGATGTACTGCCTGAACATGCTCGCGATCGCCCTCGAGCTCGCCGAGGACAACCCCGCCTACGAGGACATGGCCTCGAAGTTTCTCGAGCACTTCGTCTACATCGCGCACGCGATGAGCGACATCGGCGGCGAGGGCATCGAGCTCTGGAACGAGGAGGACGGATTCTTCTACGACGTCCTCCACATGCCCGACGGTGAGGTCATGCCCTTGAAGGTCCGGTCGCTCGTGGGGCTGGTGCCGCTCTTCGCGGTGCAGGTCCTCGAGCCGGAGAACATCAGCGCGCTGCCGCAGTTCCGGCGCCGGATGAAGTGGTTCTTGCGGAACCGGGCCGACCTCCGCGATCACTTCGTACGGGAGCGCGGCCCCGACGGGAAGTCGCGCCGGCTCCTGTCGCTCGTGAGCGGGGATCGCCTCCGCCGGGTGCTGCGCTACATGCTGGACGAGTCGGAATTCCTCTCGCCCCACGGGATCCGCGCGCTGTCCCGGTTCCACAAGGACCATCCCTACGTGCTCCGGGTGGACGGCGCCGAGCACCGGGTGGCCTACGAGCCGGCGGAGTCGACGACGGGGCTCTTCGGCGGCAACTCCAACTGGCGCGGGCCGGTCTGGTTTCCGATGAACTTCCTCCTGATCGAGGCGCTCCAGCGCTTCGACCACTTCTACCGGGGCGCGTTCAAGGTCGAGTTTCCGACGGGCTCGGGCCGGCAGATGGCGCTCTGGGACGTCGCGGCCGAGCTGTCGCGGCGCCTCACGCGGATCTTCCTGCGGGACCCGGCGGGCCGCCGGCCGGTGCACGGCGAGGCGCGGCAGTTCCAGACCGACCCGCGGTGGCGCGACCTGCTCCTCTTCTACGAGTACTTCCACGGCGACACGGGGGCGGGCGTCGGGGCGAGCCATCAGACCGGCTGGACCGGAGTGGTCGCGAAGCTCCTCCAGCAGAGCGGGGAGTAGCCATGCGCCATCACGGTCTGAGGCAGCGCGGCGCCTTCCGCTGCGGATGTGCGGCGCCGCGCTGACCGCCGGTGCCATGCCCTTCGACGGGCTGCCTCCGCCGCCGGGTGTGTCGGGGCACCGATCCTCCCGGGTTGCGGTGGGCACGGTCTTCTTCCTGAACGGCCTCGTGCTCGCCAGCTGGGTCCCCTACATTCCCCTGATCAAGACGGCGCACGGCCTCGGGGACGGCGCCCTCGGCGGCGTGCTCCTCGCGATGGCCCTCGGGGCCGTGATGGTGCTGCCGGCTGCGGGATGGCTCGTCTCCCGGGGCGGGAGCCGGCGCGTCACGCTCCTGGCGGCGGCCACGCTGGCACTGGCGCTCCCGCTGCCGGTCTTCGCGCCGAGCGCGGTCCTCGTCGCCGGGGCCCTCTGGCTCCTCGGCGCCGCGAACGCGACGCTCGACGTGGCGATGAACGCGCAGGGGGTGGCGGTCGAGGCGGCCCGCGGCCGGCCGGTCCTCTCGAGCTTCCACGGACTCTTCAGCCTGGGCGGTCTGGTCGGCGCTGCCGTGGCGGTGGGGACGATGGCCGTCGGGGTCGCGGCGGTCGCCCACGTGCTGGCCGTGACGCTCGGGAGCCTCGCGGTCCTCATCGCGATACGCGGAGGGCTCCTGCCGACGCCCCTGTCGGCCGGGACGCACGCGCCCGTCTTCGCCTGGCCCCCGCGGCGGCTCCTCGGGCTCGGAGGCCTGACGTTCTGCGCGCTGCTGGCGGAGGGCGCGATGGGGGACTGGAGCGCCGTCTATCTTCACGATGATCTCGGGGCGGCGCCGGCGCTGGCCGGGGCGGGATTCGCGGCGTTCTCGCTCGCGATGGCGGTGGGCCGGTTCAGCGGCGACCATCTCGCGGCCCGCCTCGGTCCGGAGCGGCTGCTCCGCCTGTCCGGCGGCCTCGCGGCCGTCGGGCTGGCCGCCGCTCTGATCGTGGGCCGCCCGGCGGCCGCCATCGCCGGGGCGGGCCTGGTGGGACTCGGGCTCGCCAACTCGGTGCCGGTGCTGTTCGGCGCCGCGGGCCGGATGCCCGGGCTCCCGGCGGGGGCGGCGCTCGCCGCGGTGGCGACGACCGGCTACGGCGGATTCCTGGCAGGGCCGGCGGCGATCGGCCTCGTGGCGGACGCGCTCGGGCTGCCGGCCGCGCTCGGGCTCGTGGTGCTCGCCTGTGCCCTCATCGGGATGGGGGCCGGGCTGGTGCGTCCGGCGCGCCTGCCCGCCGCGCCGGCGCCCGCCGGTGCCGACTGACGCGCCCGCATCCGGGCGACCCCGCTCCGCGAGATCGGACCGGCCCTCCGGCGCAAGCGCGTATGATGGGTCGCATGCGATGGCCTCGGATGACGCGCGCGCGGGCGGCGGTCCTCGTGAGCGCCCCGCTCCTGCTCCTCGGCGCGGCCTGGGCGGCGGTGCCCGTGTCGCTGCTCGACGCGCTCCAGCTCGGGCGGCCCACCTCGCGGCTCGAGGCGCCCGCCTTCGACCTGGCGACCCTCGACAGCCGGCCCATGCGTCTCGCCGACCTCCGGGGCCGCGTCGTCCTCCTCTACTTCTGGGCGACCTGGTGACCGTACTGCACGAGGGAGTTACCCTCGATCAACCAGGTGCACCGGGAGTGGGAGCCGAAGGGTGTGACCGTGCTCCTGGTCGACATCCGTGAGGACCGGGCGAAGGTGGCCCGGGCCGTCGCCGAGCGGGGCTACGTCGCCCCCGTCGTGCTGGATCTCGACGGCGCGGTCAGCGAAGCCTACGGGATCCGCGCCACGCCGACCGTCTTCCTGATCGCGCGCGACGGGACGATCGTGGGGCGCGCCATCGGCCCGCGCCCGTGGACGGGGCCTGATGGCCGCGCGCTCTTCCAGGCGCTCCTCGCGCCGCCCCGCTGAGCCGGCGCGTCAGCCCGGCCGACACGATCCGGCCGCCCGTCGAAACTGCCCCGCCGGAACGGACCGAACCCCTCCGCCGCGACGACGTGGGCGCCTACGCCACGTGACGGCAGCCGTCGGGCTTGAAGACCCGCTGGGTCGACGCGGGATGCCGCGCCAGCCGGTCGGCGGGGCGGATCGGACGCCGGACGAGCTCGCCCCCGCAGTTCGGGCAGCGGCCCCCGAGCCGTTTCTCGGCGCACGTTCGGCAGAACGTGCACTCGAACGAGCAGATCATCGCGTCCGGGGAGTCGCCGGGGAGATCACGATCGCAGCATTCACAGCCGGGGCGAAGCTGGAGCACGGCGCCTCCTTTGTCGCGCGCGGCCGAGCCGTTGGAGCTCGAGAGCCCTGAGCCCGGCAGGCGGCTCACGACGCTCCCAGTCGGGGGAACCACGCTCCCCGGCGCGCAAGAGAGCGGCTCGACGAGCGCCTCGACCAGGCTCGGCGGTCAGTGTAGCCCGCGAGATCAGGGACCACCAGCCAGCCTCACGTCAGAAGTTGAACACCGTGATCTCGGCCTGGCGGCGGGGAGTGCCGGCGTCAGCGCGAGCCGAGGCTGGCCGCGGGACGAATCGCCGTAGCGGCGCCGCCGGCCGGCACCGGCGCCCCGTCGTGGTAGACGACGGCGTGGCGGCGGACGGCCGGGACCCGAGGGCCGGGCGTGAGGATGCCGACCAGGTTCAGGGGATCGACCGCCGCGACGCGCACGATCTCGCCCGAGCGCTCGCGGCGACGCGTCTCGCGGAGTCCCTCCACTGCCTCGGGCAGCGCGTACTGCTCGCCGACGAACCCCGTGACGAAGCGGCCGCCGCGGATCGTGCCGCGCGCCTCGAGCCGCCGGAACGCCCAGAGGACCTCGCGCCAGGACACGGCGAGCGTCTCGCGGGCGACCAGATCCCGGAACACGACCCCCCAGCGCGCGAGTAGCTGCTCGGCCACCGCTTCCGCGAGCGTCTCCACGTCGACGGCGCTCGTCGGGGGTGGCGCCGGCACGAGCGCCCAGCGGCCTTCGCCGCCACCCGCCCGCGGGCCGCTCCGCCGGAGGCGCTCACTCGGCCCGGGCCGCGCGGCGCGATGCGACCATCGATGGCGGGCGCTGAAGAGCGCGCGCACGCTCCCGAATCCGTCCGCGGTCACGAGCCCGCGGGCGACCAGGTCCCACAGCGCGTCCGTGACCTCGATCCCGAGCCGGCGCGTGGCCGCGACGAGATCGTGGAAGAACAGGGCGCCCCGCGTCCGCAAGCACTCGAGCACGTCGTGCGTGGGTCCGGGGCCGGGCAGGACCGGGGCGGCGTCGCCCCGCGTGGCGCTCAGGAGCCACGGCAGATTCTCGCGCACGAGGAAGCTGACGGGTGTGGCGTGAGACGGGGTGAGGCCGCCGCGTCCCGGGGACTCACCGGGCTCGCCGACCGGGGCGCTGCGGACGGCGAGGCGCGCCCACGCGACGTGCCCGGACAGACAGAGCTCGTCGAGCCATTCGGGCCGGTAGCCCCGGACGCGCGCCGGGAGCACGGACGGCTCCCAGGAGCCCGCCGCGATCTCGAACCCCTGGAGCTGCTCGATCGCGGTCAGGAGCCCCTGGCGCCCCTCGAGCTGGGTGTCCGGGGCGACGTGCTGCCATCGGAGGAGGAAGCGCACCAGGTCCTGCGCGGTGACGGGCTCGATCTCGCGGCGGAGCCGCTCCGTCGTGTACCGGTGAATCCGGGCGAGGAGTCGCCGCTCGCAGAATTCCTCGATGCCTGCCCGGGCGGGATCGAACCGCCCCCGCAGCGCGAACCCCTCTGCCTCGAGCCGGGCAAGGGGGGCGGGAATCAGCGCCTCGGCGAGGCCCGTGTGCGCCGCCAGCTCCGCGGCCGTGCACGGCCCGAGGCGTGCCAGATGGCCCCGGACCGTGAGGACCCGGGCTTCCTCCTCGTCCGCCGTCGGTGCGATCCCGGCGGGCACCCGCACGTCCGGCTCGACCCGGGCCCCGGGGAACAGCGCCGTCACGCGCGGCCGCTGCTCCGCGGCGAGCCAGAGCGGGCCCGCTCCCGTGAGCACCGTCGCGGCTCGCCCGGTCTCGGCGAGCTCCCGGAACCAGAGCTCGTACGCGGGCTCGGGCCGGAGGACGGCCAGCTCGAGCAGAAGGTCGTGGAGCTCCTCGGCGTTGCGGCAGTCGGGGCGCGCCTCCTCGCGGACCCGCGCGATCGCATCCGGGTCGAGCTGCGCGAGATCCCGCGCGGTCTCCGGCAGCCCCCGCCGGAGCGCGACGGCACGCGTCCGTCGCTCCTCGAGCGGCGCGTCATCGAGGAACGTGTAAGGCCGGCCGTTGAGGATCTCGTGGGCGAGTGGCGAGGGCTCGGTCGTCTCGCGGAAGATGGGCTCCACGGCCCCGCTCCGGAAGCCGTCGAACAGGCGGACGAGCCCGTCCACGTCCGTCGCTTCGTGGAGACAGTCGTGCATCGTCTGGCGCACGATCGGGTGCTCCGGGATCTCGATGGGCCCGGCGCCCGCGTTCTCCTGGCAGCCGGCGAGCGCGGGGAAGACCGCGGCCATGAGGTCGTCCGCCTCCATGCGCTGGATCGGGGGCGGCGTCCGCCGCCCGCCGCGCTGCCGCAGCACCACGAGCGCGCGGCCGAGATTCCAGCGCCATCGCACCTGGAACATCGGCGACAGGAGCAGCGCCTGGGCGAGGACCTCCGCCGCGTTCTCGGGGGTCAGGAACTGCGGCACGTCGTCGAGCGGGAAGCTCTGCCCCGGGCCGAGTGAGAGGACGACCGCGTCGTCGCTGGCCGCGGCCTGGAGCTCGAAGTCGAATCGCCGGCAGAAGCGCTTCCGGAGCGCGAGGCCGAGGGCGCGGTTGATCCGGCCCCCGTAGGGAGCGTGGACGACGAGCTGCATCCCGCCCGCCTCGTCGAAGAAGCGCTCGAAGACGACGTGGCGCTGGGTCGGGAGGACACCGAGGGCCGCGCGGGCGGCCGCGAGGTATCGCACGACCTCCGTCGCGACCCGGGTGTCGACGCCGGCCTCGGGCGCGAGCCATTCCGCGGCGGCCGCGATGGGGCTCGTCGCGAGCCGCTCGTCCAGCGCCTCGCGGAGTGCCGACACGGCGGCCGAGGCCTCCGCGGTGCGCGCCGGCGCCTCCCCGAGCCAGAAGGGGACCGTAGGAGGCGCGCCCTCGGCGTCCACCACGCGCACCACGCCGGCCTCGACGCGACGGATCCGCCACGACGTGCTCCCGAGAAGGAACACGTCGCCCTGCATGCTCTCGATCGCCCAGTCCTCGTTGACGGTGCCGACCGTCGTGTCGTCCGGGTCGGTGACGACGCGGTAGTCGGCCGTCTCCGGAATGGCGCCTCCCGACGTCAGCGCGGCGAGCCGGGCGCTCCGCCGGCCCCGCAGGATGCCGTGGACGCGGTCCCGGTGGAGGTACGCGGCCCGGCGCCCGCGCCCGGTCTGGATGCCGTCCGACAGCATCGCCACGACCGCGTCGAAGTCGGCGCGGTCGAGATCGGCGTACGGTGCCGCGCGCCGGACCAGCTCGAAGAGCTGGTCCTCGGGCCAGGCGTCGGCGGCGCACGCGGCCACGATCTGCTGCGCCAGCACGTCGAGCGGGGCGTGCGGCGGGAGAACCCGGTCCAGCTGGCCGGCGCGCACGGCGCGGAGCAGCGCCGTCGCCTCGACGAGCTCGTCGCGCGAGGTGGGGTAGACCCGCCCCCGGGCGACGGCGCCGCGGGCGTGGCCCGAGCGGCCGACCCGCTGGAGGAGCGTCGCGATGCTGCGCGGCGAGCCGATCTGACACACGAGCTCGATGGGGCCGATGTCGATGCCGAGCTCGAGGGACGCCGTGGCGACCAGCGCGGCCAGCTCGCCGGCCCGGAGCCGCGCCTCGAGCCGGAGCCGCCGGTCCTTGGACAGGCTGCCGTGGTGGGCCGCGACCTGGCCCTCCCCGAGCCGCTCCCCGAGAAGATGCGCCACCCGCTCCGCCAGGCGCCGGGTGTTCACGAAGATCAGCGTCGTGCGGTGTGCCCGCACGTGCGTCGCGATCCGGTCCAGGATCTCGCCCCACTGCTCGTGGGACGCGACGGCCTCCAGCTCGCTGTCCGGGAGCTCGATCGTGAGGTCGAGTTGCCGGCGGTGACCGAGATCGACGATGCGGCACGCCGGCGCACCGTCGGGCCGGTTTCGCCCCTCGCCCGCGCCCACGAGGAGGCGGGCGACCGTCTCGATCGGCCGCTGGGTGGCCGAGAGGCCGATGCGCTGCGGCCGGGTCTTCGCCAGCGCGTCGAGGCGCTCCAGCGTGAGGGCGAGGTGCGACCCCCGCTTGTCCCGCGCCACCGCGTGGATCTCGTCCACGATCACGGTGCGCACGCCCCGAAGGCGCTCGCGGCTGCGGCCCGCGGTGACGAGGAGGTACAGCGACTCGGGCGTCGTGATCAGGAGGTGCGGCGGCTGCCGGAGCATCGCCGCGCGGGCGGTGGGGGTCGTGTCCCCCGTGCGGGCGACCACGCGGAGGTCCGGGACGGCCAGCCCGAGCTCCCGTGCCACTGCCCGGATCTCCTCGAGCGGGCGCTCGAGATTCTCCCGGATGTCGGCCGCGAGGGCCTTGAGCGGCGACACGTAGACGACCTCGGTCGCGAGGTCGGCGTCGGACTCGGCGGTCGCCGTGCGGAAGAGCCGGTCGATGCCGGTGAGGAAGGCGGCCAGCGTCTTGCCGGAGCCGGTGGGCGCCGCGATCAGCGTGTCCTCCCCGGCGGCGATCGCGGGCCAGCCGAGCGCCTGGGGATCCGTCGGGCCCTCCGGGAACCGGCGCCCGAACCACGTGCGGATCGCGGGGTGGAAGCTGGCCAGCGCATCCATCAAACCGAGTGTACCCTATGGCCCGCGACGGTGACCGCGCGGGCCGGATCGCGCCAGGGCGTGATGCAAAGGCAGGGAGCGGCGAATGCAGCTCGGCGTCTACCTCAACGCGCAGCACCCGGCGGGGGACGACCCCGCGCGCCGATTCGCCGAGACGGTCGAGCAGGTGCGCCTCATCCGGGCGCTCGGGTTCGACTCGATCTGGGGTGGGGAGCACCACGCCACGCCGGGATTCCACTACTTCCCGCTCCTCCCGTTCCTCCAGCGGCTCGCGGCCGAGGCCGACGGGCTCTGGGTGGGCACGAACCTGATCCTCTTGCCGTTGCACAATCCGGTCGAGGTGGCCGAGATCGGCGCGTTTCTCGACGTGATCACCGGCGGGCGGTTCCTGCTCGGCGTGGGCCTCGGCTACCGGCCCGAGGAGTTCGCGCTCTTCGGCGTGCCGATGGCCGAGCGGGTGAGCCGGCTCGTCGAGGGCGTCGAGATCATTCGCCGACTCTGGACCGAGGACGGGGTCACCCATCGCGGGCGCCACTGGCAGCTCGACGGGGTCAGCATCCGGCCCCGGCCGCTCCAGCGGCCCCGGCCCCCCATCCTCGTCGGCTCGCAGGTGCCCACCGGGATCGCGCGGGCGGCCCGCATCGCCGACGGCTGGATGGTGGTCCCGGTGCCGACGGTGGACGAGTTCGCGGCACAGGCCGCCGCCTTCGTCGGCGCCCGGGCCGCGGCGGGCCTGCCGCCCAGCCGGCACGTCTGCCGCCTGCTCGAGGTGGCGTGCGCGCCCGACGAGGCGACCGCGATCCGCCGGGCGGCCCCCTTCCTCCTCACGAAGTACGCCGCGTACCTTGCCTGGGGGATCCCCGGCATCACCCTCGATCCGGGCGCCGCGCCGGAGGCCCAGCTCCGCCGCCTGGCGGCGAATCGCTTCGCGATCGGGTCACCGGCGCAGGTGGTCGACGCGCTCCTGGCTCAGCACCGAGCCGGAGTGACCCACGCCACCATGCGCGTCAGCTGGCCCGGGATGCCTCAGGACGACATCCTCGCCGGCCTCGAGCTCCTCGGGCGCGAGGTGCTGCCCGAGGTCCGCCGGCGCGCCGCCGGGTAGCACCGGATAGATCGCGGCGGGCCGCCCGGCCGCTATCGCGAGTCGGGTGGCCGGCGGTCGGGGAAGATCTGGGCGAAGCGCGCAGGCGCGAGCTCGCTCCACGCGCTGGCGGCGGCGTACACGACCACGACCACGTACAGGCCGAGGCGGCCGAGAAGGTCGCCCACGGTGTAGATCGCCAGGAGCACGAGGACCCAGCGGGTCATCAGGATCGCGAACGCCTGCTTGATCGTCACGTCCCCGGCGCGCCCTTCGGCGAGCGTGAAGACGTGGCGGACCGCCGAGACGAGGCCGGTCAGCGCGAGCACCCCGATCCCGGCGGTGAGGGTCGGATCGGCCCCGACCTGGCGCCAGCGCGTGCCGGAGGCCCCGAACAAGAAGACCAGCGGGATGCCGAGCGGCACCGCGACGACCGCGACCAGGAAGAGGGCCACGACCGTCCCGCTCAGGGCGCCCTCCACGACCGCCCAGAACCCCTGGCGAGGATCGACGTTGCTCAGCTTGAACCCGAGGGCGGCGAAGACCGCCCACATGCCGGCCAGGGTGTCCGCGAAGTAGAGGACCACCAGGGTGGGCGCCGACCAGCCGAAGATCAGGATCCCCACGAGCCCCACGGCATTCCGGGCGGCGACGAGGATCAGCCGCCACGCGCGTTCGGCCGCCGAGGGTGCGACGTCGCCCCCTCGCGATAGGAGGGATCCACCTCCGCCCCGTGCCTGGCCGTCTCGACCCCGTTTCCCCACGATCCTTTCCTTGTGGCTGCCGGCTCGCGTGCTTATGCTATCGCTGTCCCATGCCCATCCGCGGTATCGGCCTCGGCCTCGGCCTGGCGTTCGTGGCTCTCCTCTGGTGGCGCGTGTTCCAGCGCCGGGGGCGCGCCACCGGGACCGTGACGAAGCGGCCGCCCCGCGCGTCGCGCACCCGGACGGAGTCGACGGAGGTGACCTTCCAGGTCGGCGGGCAGTCCTACACGTTCAACCCGTCGGTCATCAGCAGCTTCGACACCGGGAAGCTCGAGGTCGGCACCAAGGTCTCGGTCGCCTACGATCCCGACGATCCGAAGAGCGCCGACTTCGCCGAGCCCTGGCGTCTGTATTCGGGGCCGGTCATCGCGACGCTCCTGTACGGTGCGGTCCTGTACTACGCGTTCCTGGCCTGACGAGCGCCCGGGGCGCTCCCCGGCGTCGCGCGCCTAGAGCTCGAGGGCGGGGCCGAGCTCGCGGAGCCGCTCGAGCTCCGGCACGACCACCCCGCGCGGGCGCGCCCAGTCCGAGGGCGCGGACGGCACGAACTGCCCCGTGCCGGGCTCTGCCTGGAGCCGGCCGTCCTGGACGACGACGCGCCCTCGCGAGATCACGGTGACCGGCCACCCCGCGAGCTCGCGCCCCTCGTACGGGGTGTAGCCCACCCGGTCGTGGAGCATGGTCGCGGTGACGCGGACCCGGCGCTCCGGATCCCAGAGGGCGAGATCCGCGTCCCCGCCGAGGACGATCGTCCCCTTGCGGGGGTAGAGCCCGTAGAGCTTGGCATGGTTGGTCGCGCCGAGGGCCACGAACTCGTTGAGCGAGAGCCGGCCCGGGCCGACCCCCTCCGAGAAGAGCAGCGGGAGCCGGAGCTCGATCCCGGGCACCCCGTTGGCCATGTCCTTGAACGTCGTCCGATCGCCCTTCGGGAGCTTGCCCGATTCGTCGAAGCGGTAGGGCGCGTGATCGGACGAGAAGGCCTGGAACGTGCCGTTGGCGAGCCCGCCCCAGATCGCCTCGTGAGAGGCCCGGTCGCGGGGCGGGGGGCTACAGCCGTACTTCGCGCCCTCGAGGCCGGGGCGGTCGAGGTCATCGGCCGTGAGGAAGAGGTACTGCGGGCACGTCTCGCCGTAGACGCGGAGCCCGCGCGTCTGCGCCTGGTGGATCGCACTCGCCCCTGCCGCGTCCGACACGTGGACGATCAGGATCGGCACGTCGACCAGCTCCGCCAGGGCGATCGCGCGCTGGACCGCCTCGCCCTCCGCCACGCGGGGGTGCGCGATCGCGTGGTAGCGCGGGGCGGTCGCCCCGGCGTGGACGAGCCGACTCGACAGCCACGCGATCATGCCGTGGTTCTCGGCGTGGATCATGGTGAGGGCGCCGAGCCGCCGGGCCGCCGCCAGGATGTCGAGGAGCTGCTCGTCCCCGACGCGCAGACGGTCGTAGGTCATGTAGACCTTGAGCGAGGTGATCCCCTCCGCGACCAGCCGGGGCAGGTCCTCCTGGAGCGCCTCCTCGGTCGGGTCGGTGACGATCAGATGAAAGGCGTAGTCGATCACCGCCTTCTCGCTGGCCCGGCGGTGGTAGTCCTCGACGACTGCGCGGAGCTTCATGCCGCGGTGCTGCGCGGCGAAGGGCACCACGGTCGTGGTGCCACCGAAGGCCGCGGATACCGTGCCCGAGTGGAAGTCGTCCGCGCACATGACGCCGGCCGAGGAGAGCTGCTCGAGGTGGACGTGACTGTCGATGCCGCCCGGGAGAACGTAGAGGCCGCGAGCGTCGAGCTCCCGGCGTCCCGGTGGCAGCGCCCCGCCCAGCGCCGTGATCCGGCCCCCGTCGATGCCGACGTCGCACCGGAGCGTCTCGGTCGCGGTGACGACGGTGCCGTCCCGCACGACGAGGTCGTGGGCCATGACGCGGGGATTATAGCCCGGGCGTGCCCTAGCCGGCGGGCTTCTGCTGCTTCGCAAGCTCCCGTTCTTGCCGTTCGTCCTCGAGGAGCCGGTAGGCGACGTAGTACTTGTAGATGTTGCTCACGTACTGGACCGTCTCGCGGCCGATCCGCTTGGCCGCGATCCGCTCGACGTGGTTGAACCACCTGTTCGGGTCGAGCCCAGCCTGCTTGGCCTCATTGCGAAGTCGCGCGATCTTGGCGGGGCCCGCGTTGTACGACGCGAAGGCGAAGAGCATCTTGTCCACGGGATCCATCGGAGCGTCCTTGAAGTAGCGATCCGTCATGAACCGGAGGTACTTGGTCCCCGCGTGGATGTTCGGGTCGAGCTGGCGGACGTCCCCGACCTGCATCTCCTTGCCCGTTGTGGGCAGGACCTGCATGACCCCGACCGCGCCCGCGTGGCTGCGTCGCTGGTTGTCGAGCTGGGACTCCTGGTAGCCCTGCGCCGTGAGCATGAGCGCGTCGAAGCCGTAGCGGTCGCCGTACTTTCGGAAGAGCGCGACCGTGCGCTCGTACTTCGCGACCTCCTCCGGCTCGAGCGAGTTCCGGACGTACTTGGCGCTGCGCAGGTATCGGTTGAAGATCTGGTTGCCGAAGGACGTGCCGATCTTGTGCGTGGCGATGAAGCGGTTCACGGCCGCGCGGAGCTTGGGGCTGTTCTTCCGGAAGGCCCACGCGATGTCGCCCCCTGTCCGGACGGCCGCGTCCGGATGCAGACGGATCTTGGGAAAGATCTGCGCCCAGAACTCGGCCTTGTGGCTGTCGACCACGACGAATCGGACGAGCCCGCGTTCACCATCTCGAGGAGATCCTCGTCCTCGAGGGTCTCGGGCGCGAGCTTGAGGCGGACGGCCGGCTTGCCCGCCTGCTGGAGCTCCGAATTCAGGCGCAGCAGGCTCTCGTGGTAGCTGCTCGACTTGCGGACGAAGACCTCCTGGCCGGCCAGGTCCTGGGCGCGCTCGATCGGCGGTGACGCCGGGCCGGTCACGACGATCTCGCTCACCCCGGTGCCGATCGGGTCCGAGAAGTCGACCTGCTGGCGGCGCTCGTCGGTGATCGTCAGGTTGGCGGCCGCGATGTCGCCGCGGCCTTCCACCAGCCCCGGGAGCAGCTCATCCCGGCTCACCGGGATGAAGACCACGTTCACCCTGAGGGTCCCCGTCTTCAGCCGGCGGTTGAGGTCATCCTCGAAGGCCCGCGCGAGGTCGTAGGTCGCGCCGCGCTGGCGGCCCCGGTCGAGGAAGTAGAAGGTCTTGCTGTAGACGAGGAGGACGCGGATCCGCCGCTTCGCGAGCATCTCGTCCAGGTCGCCCGTCGCCCGCTTCTCCAGGGGCTTGAGGACGTCGGCCGGCTGGGCGGCGCGGGCGGGGATCGGTGTCCAGGCGAGGAGGAGGAGGAGAAGCGTCGCGACCGTCAGTGTTCCCCTCCGAACTCCGTAGAGGTGCCGCGTGGGGCACCCCCCGCCGGGGGCGGCGGGGTCAGCGAGCAGCCTGCGCGATGGCACGCGTGGTCAGCTCGCTCCGGGCGGCGACTCCAGAGATCATCATGGATCCACTATACCCGACGGTGCCGGAATCGACGCACATCGCGCTCCGGCCGAGTCCGGCCGGCTCGGGTCAGCCCTTGATCGCCCCCGCGGTCATGCCCTTCACGAACCACTCGGAGAGGAAGAGGTAGAGCACGAGCACGGGCAGGGTCGCGATCATGAGCCCGGTCGCCAGCATGCCGATGTCGAAGTACTGGTCGCTCACGAGAAACTGGATCGCGAGGGGCAGCGTCCGGCTCTGCTGGCGGGTGATGAAGACGACGGCGTAGAGGAACTCGTTCCAGAAGTAGATGAAGTTCAGGATCACGGTGGTGGCGACGGCGGGGAGCGCCATCGGCAGCATGACGCGCCAGAACAGGCTCCAGTCGCTGCAGCCGTCGATCCGGGCGGCCTCCTCGAGCTCGGTCGGGATCTGGGCGAAGAAGGCGCGCAGGAGGTAGATCGTGAGCGGCAGCTCCGTCGCGGCGTAGACCAGGACGAGCCCGGTGAGCGTGTTGAAGAGCCCGTACTGGACCAGGATCTGGAAGAGCGCCAGCAGCATGATCTGGGGCGGAAACATGATGGAGAGGAACACGAGCAGGAAGAGGGGCTCGCGCCCCGGGAACGCGTAGCGGCGCCGCGCGAAGGCAAAGGCGGCCATCGCGCCCAGCACGGTCACGAGGGTGACGGCCGCGACGGTCACGATCGCGCTGTTCCGGAAGTAGGTCGCGTAGCCGAACTCGGTCCAGGCCCGATGGTACTTGGCCCAGTGGGCGGGGAGCGGCAGGCCGTAGTGACTGCGGTAGATCTCGTCCGTCGTGCGGAGGGACATCATCGCCGTCCAGACGTACGGCCCCGCGGAGAAGACCGTGTAGGCGAGCACGGGGACGAGGAGGAGCCAGCGCCCCAGCCGACCGCGCACGCTCAGAACTCCAGCGCCTCGCGCCGCTGGAGCAGGCGCGTGAAGACGTACGAGAGCCCGAAGATGATCACGAACCAGATCACGGCCACCGCGGACGGATAGCCGAGGTCGAGGGTCTTCCACTCGAACGCCCGCTTGACGACGTAGGTGGCGACCGTCTCCGTGCCCCACATCGGCCCGCCCCGCGTCATGACCCAGACCAGGGCGAACTGCTTCATCTTTCCGATGAAATCGAGGATCGCGAGGTTGACCAGGGTCGGGCGGAGGAGCGGGACCAGGACGTGGATGATACGGCGGGCGGCGCCCGCTCCGTCGACGCGGGCGGCGTCGAGGTAGTCGGCGGGGATCGCGTGAATCGCCGCCAGCAGGACCACCATGTTGAAGCCCGCGAACATCCACGTCGTGACCAGGATCAAGGCGGGGAGTGCGGTCGTGGGGCTCGCGAGCCACGCCTGAGCGTAGTCGCCGAGGCCGACGGCCCGGAGGGCGAGGTTCGCCATGCCCCAGTCGTAGTTGTAAACCCATAGCCAGATCACGCCGACGACCGGGTAGGACATGAGGACGGGCGTGAACCAGACGGTGCGGAAGACCTTCGCGAAGGGCACTCGCGCGTGGAGGACCAGCGCGAGCCCGAGCGCCAGCGGAATGTCGACGACGGGCGCCACCAGCCCCCAGGTCAGCGAGTTCGCCGCCGCCTTCCAGAAGACCTCGTCGCTCGTGAGGATCTCGCGGAAGTGGTCGAGCCCGACGAACTCGTACAGCATCCCGAGGTCCATGCGGAGGCTGTGGACGCTGTTGTAGAACGTCACGAGGACTGGATAGATGGTGAACGCGAAGTAGAGGAGCAGCGTCGGGCCGAGGAAGACCCCGATGGCGCCCCACGGGCGCCGCGGTCTCGCGCGCCGGGCGGCGACGCGCGGGACGACTCCGGGCAGCGCGTCCACGCGGCCGGCGGAATCAGCACCCACGGCGCGCCCCTGGCTCTCCACTGCGTCGGATCAGACGGCCTCGATCGTTCGGCCTGGATCGTACGGTCTGGGTCCCACGGCCGTCGGCGTGTGGCGGCCGGTGGCGGCCCGGCGGCGAAGGGTGACGGCCCGTATCGGCTCGAGGGCTCACGGAGAGGAGGCGCGCCCCGGCGGGGTTTCGCCCGGGCGCGCCCGCGGGTTCCTCACTTCCCCTTGAGCCGCGCGTCCTCGAGCTTCGCGAGCGCCTCGTCCGGTCCGAGGAGCCGGTTGGGCAGGCCCTGGTTCACCGTCGCCACGTAGACCTCCCACACGCCCGGCTTCATGATGACCTTCACCTGCTGGGCGGTGAGGTCGACCCACTTGGTCGTCCGGTTCACCTTGGCGAACTCGTCGAAATACCACTTGATGGGGCTGTCGATCCGCCCGGGCTCGGTCCTGATCCCGGTCTGGATGCCCGTCTTGGCCATCCACATGTTGCCGACCTCGACGTCCGCGAAGGCGTTGGCGACCTCGATCGCCAGGGGAAGGTTGGGGCTCTTCGCCGCGACCGCGAGGGAGCCGGCCACCCCGAGCATCTTCTCGCCGTGCCCCTTGCCGTCCTTCATGAGGGGGTAGTTGAGGAGTCCGAGCTCGAAGCCCTGGGGCTGTCCGCCCTTCTCCGGCGGGACGAAGGCGCGGCCGGTGTACCACGACCCCACCGGGAACATGCACGCCTTCTGCTCCGTGTGGAAGTAGCGGTGGGCCTCGGCGAGCGTCATGCTGGTGAGCGTCTTCGCGTACGCGCCGAGGTCGACGAGCTCCTTGTAGTAGCGGAACACGTCGACGACGCGCGGATCCTTCCAGCTCAGCTCGCCCTGGTAGAGCTTCTGCACGTCCGTGTAGCCGAGCTTCGACAGGAGCAGCATGTCCGGGAGGTAGAGGGCCGCCCACTCCCGGTCGGCGGCGCCGGTGGCGAACGCCGCATGGCCAGCCTTCGTGCACTTGGCGACGACGTCCTTGAACTGCTCCTGGGTGAACGCGAAGTTGGCCGGCACCGCGATGCCGAGGTCGCGGAAGAGCTTCTTGTTGAAGTAGATCTCGTCGGACGCCGCCTCGACGGGGATGGCCCACGTCCCGACCTTGCCGGGAGGGCCGGGACGGGTCCAGAAGGCCTTGCCGTAGGGCTCGATGTTCTCCCAGCGAATCCCCTGCGAGAGATCGGCGAGCCACCCGGCGGCCATGAACTCGGGGACGTCGTTGTCGTAGTAGAAGACGTCCGGGAAGCCGGAGCCCGCCGTGAAGGCCGCCCGCAGGGCGGGCCACATGTTCTTCTTCTCGTAGAAGGTGATCTCGACCGTGTGCCCGGGGTGCTTCGCCTCGAAGCGCCGCTTGACCTCGAAGAGCACGGCCTTCTTGGAGTCCTCGACGGCCCAGTGGCTCCACCACTGAAGCTGGGCGGCCTGGGCGGGTCCGAGAGCCCCCAGGGTGAGGAGCAGCACCGCGGCCAGGACCCCGATCGTCGTCCGTCGCATGGCATCCCTCCCTCTCGAGATTGGGCTCCACGATGGCGCTCGTCCGGGGCAGGCGTCAAGCCCCGCGCGGCCGCGCCGGACCGGGCCGGCTGAGCCGACTCTGCATGGTGCGGAGGTTCCACGCAACCGGACATGGTGAGGAGGTTCCGCGCGGCGGGGGGCCGCCGCCCGGCCGGCCAGGGCGAGCGCGAACGGGCTCGCGCCCGCACCTCGGCACAAACCGGTTGTGGCGTGGGGCGCGGCACCCTACAATCCGGCCTGAGAGCGACGACATGCCCCAGGTGACGATCCACGAGCATCCGGGCCGGCTCCGGCGGCCCGTCCTCCTCCTGGCCTTCGCGGGCTGGAACGACGCCGCCGAGTCGGCGACCAACGCGGCGCGCTTCCTCCGGAGCGCGTGGGACGGCCAGCGGATCGCGAGCCTCGACCCGGAGGAGTTCTACCACTTCGGGCTCCAGCGGCCGCTCGTGCGCCTCGTGCCGGGGACCCTCGACCGCGAGATCGTCTGGCCGGAGCTGGAGTTCACGCTCTGCACGCGCGCGAGCCGCGACGTCGTCGTCGCGGTCGGGATCGAGCCGCACCTGCGGTGGAAGACCTACTGCCGGGCCGTGCTCGACTTCGCGAAGGAGCTCGAGGTGGGGCTGGTGGTCACCCTCGGCGCGCTCCTGGCGGAGGTCCCGCACACCCGGCCCGTCCGACTGACGGGCTTCGCGACCGACCCGGAGCTGGGCGCGGTCCTCGGTGTCCGCCCGACCCGGTACGAGGGCCCGACCGGCATCGTCGGCGTGCTCTCCTCGACGGCCCGCGCGACGGGGCTCGCGACGGCGAGCCTCTGGGCCAACGTGCCGCACTACATCTCGGCCATGGAGAACCCGCGGGCTACCCTCGCCCTGGTCCAGCGCGTGAACCGGCTCTTCGACGGGCCCCTCGACTACCGGGAGCTGGAGGAGGCCGCGACCCAGTTCGACACCCAGCTGACCGAGGTTCTCCAGCAGAACCGGAAGGTGGCGGGCTACGTGCGCCGCCTGGAGACGAAGGATCAGGAGGCGGAGGAGCCCGAGCCGCCGCCCGCGGGGGATCTGCCGGACGGGAAGGACCTGGTGGCCGAGATCGAGCGCTTTCTCCGCCAGCAGCCGCCCGGGCCGACACAGGAGTGAGGCGCCGGACCTTCCTGGTCGGTGGCCTGGTCGGTGGCCTGCTCGGCGGCGCGCTCCTGGGCTTCGCGTCGCCGCCGGCGGCCGTCGCGGACGGAACGCCCGGCCGCGTGCGAGTGTCGGTCACGCCGCCGAGCCCGCAGCCTGGCGACGTGGTCCTCCTCCAGGTGACCGGCGCGCCGCCGGATGTCCGCGGGGAATGGGATGGCCGCCCGCTCGCGCTGTTCCCGACGGGACACGGTGTCGCTGCGCTGATCGGAATCGACCTTGACGTCCGCCCGGGCTCGATCGGCTGGCGGGTCACCCGGCCGAGCGCGGCGAAGAACGGCGGCGCGCTCGCGGCGGGGGCCGTGACCGTGCGGCCCCGGACGTTCCCGACGCAGCAGCTCACGCTGCCGAAGGGCATGGTCGACCTCGATGCGCCGACGCTCGCCCGGGTCGAGACCGAGCGCGGGGAGCTGAAGTCCGCCCTCGCCGCCGGCGCGTCGGAGCGTCTCTGGCGCGGCCCGTTCTGGACTCCGGTCGAGGGCGGCCAGCCGACGGGCGGGTTCGGGCTCCGGCGGCTCATCAACGGCCAGCCGCGAAGCCCGCACACCGGCTACGACTGGGCCGCGCCGGCGGGGACGCCTGTCCTCGCGGCGAACGCCGGCCGCGCGGCGCTCGTCACCGAGCACTTCTTCGCGGGGCGCAACGTGGTGCTGGACCACGGCCTCGGCCTGTTCACCTTTTACTACCACCTCACCGAGACACGCGTCCTGGCGGGCGAGCCGGTGGCCGCCGGCCAGGTCATCGGCACCGTGGGGGCGACCGGCCGCGTGACGGGCCCGCACCTTCACTTCGCCGCGCAGCTCAACGGCGCCCGCGTCGACCCCGAGGCGCTCCTGCGCCTGGTCCCACCGGAGGAAAGCTCGCCCTAGGCTCGCCCGCCCCCGCGCCGCCGGCCGGGCGTCAGCGGGCCGTTGCGGCGGCGGCGAGGCGCTGGGTCCAGGCGCTGAGCCCCCGGTCGGACCACACGAGGGCGAGCGAGCGGGCGAGGAGCCACCGGACCTCGCCGCGGGACACCTTGACCGTGACGGCGGGGTCGAGCAGGTTCTCGGCCCGCCGGAGCCGGGCGAGCGTGCCGAGCCCGATCAGGAGCGGCCACAGGGAGGCGAGGCGAAGGCGTGCCTCGCGCCGGGGCACGGCCAGCGTGTACGCGCGGCCCTCGTCGAGGCGGAGGAGCGCCTCGTCGATCAGCGCATCGAGGAGCGGGCGGACGCGCGGCAGTGACGCGGCGTTCAGCAGGTCCTGGGGCACGAGCCCGAGCGCCGCGAGCTCCGAGGCCGGGAGATAGCAGCGTCCGATTCTGAGATCGCGCGGCAGGTCGCGGAGCACGTTGACGAGCTGGAGCCCCTGGCCGAAGCGCGCGCCGCGCAGCCGCATGGCGGGCAGATCCCATGCCGCGCATTGCGGACGGTGCGCCACCACCATCTCGGTCCAGAACTCGCCGACGCAGCCCGCGTTCAGGTGCGTGTAGCGGTCCAGGTCGGCTCGCGTGTCGAAGGCGCCGACCCGATCCGCCATCTCGGGCGGAAAGCGCTCCAGAGCCTCGACCATCGCCTGGGTCAGCGTCAATAGCACCGCGAGCGCGCGCTCCCGGTCGCCCGGCTCGAGCGCGCGGTACGCGGCCAGAACGTCGGGAAGCCGAGCGAGGAGGGTCCGCTCGGCGGGGGTGTGGCCTCCCGACGTCGATCCTTCCAGGGTTGGCGCGGGGCCGGCGCCCGCGCCGAGGGATTCACGGAGAGCGTGGAGTGCCGCGAGCCGGGTGGACGGCGGCAGCGCACGCGTATCGGCGATCGTGTCCGCCGCGCGCGCGACGAGATATGTCACCCCGAAGGGACGACGGAGGGACCTGGGGAGGACGCGAAGCGAGAGCGCGAAGGAGCGGCTGACGCCGGGGAGAATGTCGCGCAGGAGCTCGGGTGCCGCCACCTCGCCGGACGCCCGGGCCCGCGTCACGGCGTCAGGGTCCGTGGGGTCTCTAGTCCAGGTCGATGGGGCGGATCGGCGGGTCAGGGTCGTCCTTCGCCCGCTTGAGTCCTTCGCCGAACTTCCGCGACAGGACGTCGCCCTTCGTCCGCTCGGCCTCGGTCGCCTGGCGGAACGCCGCCTCGCGCCGGGCGCCAGCCCCCCGGAGGTGGTCCATGGCCTTGTCGAGGCTCGACAGCGGACCGCTCCGCGGCGGCTCCCGGTGCGCCAGCACCGCATGAACCTCGGCATCGACTGTCAGGATCGCCTTGCAGCACGGGCAGGTCACGTCAAACGTGGTGGTCGGCTGATCCCCCATCCTTGACTCCGTATCACGCGTCAGGCGCGACCGCAAGGCCGGCCCCCCGGCGAGCGCCCGACCTGCCGGCGCGGCCCCGCCTACGCGGCGCGGGCCAGCCGCTCGAACGAGAGCGTGAACCGATCGACGCGCGCCAGATATGCCGCGAGGTCGTGCGTGCCGCACCGTTCCCCGGCGGCCACGCGGAAGCCCCGCCGGACGAAGTCCGCCCCCCGGGATGGGCCGCACAGGTGGATCACCGCGGCCAGGCGCTCCCGCGACCTCAGGGGGGTCCGGCCCGCCCGCTCGGGCCCGAGGGCCTGGACGAGATGCTCGTGGAGCCGGGCCGCCGTCATCTCGATGGCGTGGCTGGGCACGGTCCGCATGTAGAGGGCGGGAAACCAGCAGGCGTGCGGGTCGTACCACGATCCAGCGCGGGCGACATGGTGATTGTGGACGCAGAGCAGCCGCCCCTCCGCGAACGCCGCGTCGGTGATCTGGTAGAGCCCCACCGCGCTCGAGGCGGGCGCATACAAGGCGAATGGGTTCCACGTCCAGCGCCAGCGCCACGCCGTGCGCGCGAGCGGATCCCCCTGGCTCTCGGCGTGGGCCAGCGCGGCCAGGAGCTCCGCGCGGACGAGGTCGGTGGCATGACCCCGGAACAGGGCGCCGTAGCGCGTCCACGTCTCGCCCGGGGTGAGAGGGGCCGGCGCGAACACGAGCCCGAGGAGCTCCGTCGGCTTCCGGGCGACCTGGTAGGCGAGGCTCACCGTGGCCAGGACGATCAGGACCAGGGCGCCCAGCAGCGCGAGGCGAAGAGCGAGCGGCGCCCGGATCGCGGCCCGCGCGAGCCGGTGCGCCAGGGAGCCCCGGTGCCTCCGGCGAGCGGGCGCCGCGCGCCGGCGCGCGGCCGGCGCCCGCCCCGCGGCCGGCGCGGCGCCGCGCCGGGACGTCACCGCGGCCAGCGGGTGATCCTCCGGCTGACGGCGCGGGAGAAGCAGCAGTTCGGGACGACGGTCGAGTGCTTGCCCGACCCACCGGCGACCATGACGTAGACGTCGTCCGGCCCGGGGACGACCGGCAGGAGCGCGTGCTCGTCCGCCGTCTCCATCCAGCGTGGCCAGTCGTGGATCCCCCACATCCCGCCCTGCTTCAGCCGGTGGAGCGGCAGCCGCGCGTGCTCGTACACGTAGCGCTGCACGTCGGCGCGGGTGAAGCCGTCCTCCGCGATCGTCGCGGCGTGCTCCGGGCCGAGCACGAGGAGGAGTTGGCTCTGCGTGAAGTACCAGCCCACGTTCGAGCCGAGGGTGGCGGCGGTGTCGGCGATCACGGTGAGAAGGTTCGGCGCCTTCTGGCTCACGTGGTCGTTGACGTTGTGCGGCGCCTCGCCGCCGAAGACCGTGACGGCATCCTCGCCGGCGTCGAACCCGAGGCTCGCATGGAGCGGCCCCCAGGGGCTTGCCTCGACGCGCTCGGCGATCGCGTAGGTGTACTTGGCCGGGCTGCCCTGCGTCGCCATGTCGCCCTGCCCCGGGCGCGCGCCCCCGAGGTTCCAGAGACACAGGCGCACCGCGCGGCCGAGCGTCGCGTTGGCCCGGTTGCCCGGGCCGAAGACCCCGGGACCGGCGTGCATGCCGAGGCGGGCCGCGGCCGGCCCGTGCACGATCAGGAGCGGTGCCACGGGGTGGGTGGTCGCCTGGACGCCGTAGAGATTGAAGGCCGGGTCGAGCATCGCCTCGAACGCCGCGACGAGAACCGGCATGGCCTCCGGCGCGCATCCGGCCATGACGGCGTTGATCGCGACCTTCTCGACCGTCGCTTCCGCCCAGAGCGGCGGGATCTTCCCGACGACGTGGTCCGGGTCCGCATCGATCCCGGCCAGCATCGTCTCGACGCGCGCCTCGGTCGGCGGCACGATCGGCAGCCCGTCCGTCCAGCCCGCTGCGCGGAAGTGGGTCTCGACGGCCTCGAGCGAGTCGGGGAGCTCGAGGACCTCCGAGGAGAGGACTGGCGCGGGGCGGGGCACGCTCATCCCGCCGGCGGCCGCCCACCGAGGCGCGCCAGGAGCTGGCTCACCGCGTGCGCCGCCCGGGTCTCGATCCGCTCCGCGGGCTCACCGCCGAGCGGGTGATCGACCACCAGGAGCGGCAGGTCCTCCATCCCGAGCGTGTGCGCCTCGTGATGGGCGAGCCTCTGGAAGGCGGTCGTCGTCACGACCACCGCGGGCGTGCCGGCCCGCTGGAGGGTCACTGCGTCGTGGAGACTCCACGACGTGCAGGACCCTCAGTCGGCGGAGCCGGTGACGACCAGGTCGACCTCGCGGAGCCGTACGAGGACCTCCGGCGGGGCGGGTGTCGACGAGTTCGCCTTCCGCTCGTAGACGACGTCGGTGAGGCCCGCCTGCGCCCGCAGGAGCGCCTCCATGCGGCGGAGCAGGAGCTCGAAGTTCGCCTTGGTGTTGTCGAGGAATCCGAGCCGCTTGCCGGCGAGCGTGCCCGGCAGGCGCTGGGCCGCCGTCTGGCTGACCTTGCTGTCGATCACGGGAGAGAGCACGCGGATCGTCCCCATGAAGCCCTCCGGTCAGGGATGGTGATCGGGATCCTGTCCTACCCAGGATCGCCCCTTCGGGCCCGGTGAGGCAAGCTGCCCAGGGCGGGTGGGTGTCTCCGCGCCGGCTCGGCCGGATTCGGTCATCGTACGACGCCGGCCCGCCGGAGGCGCGCGATCTCCGGCGCCGACACGCCAGCCTCCGCCAGGATCGCGTCCGTGTGCTCACCCACCGCCGGGGGCGGGCCGGCGGGCGCCCCGGGTGTGCCCGCCAGGCGCACCGGGACCCCCAGCATCCGGACCGGGCCGAGCGCCGGATGCTGGACCGTGGCCAGGCTGCCGTTCTGGAGCGCCTGGGGGTCCACCAGCATGTCCGGCACGGAGCGGACCCGCGTGCACGGCACGTCCGCCTCGGCGAAGCGCGCCTCCCACTCCGCGGCCGTGAGCGGGGCGAGGCGCTCGGTGATGGCCCGGATCAGCTCCGCCTTGTGCGTGTGGCGCCCGACCATGGTCCGGAGGCGTGGATCGTCGAGCCACGCCTCGAGGCCGAGCGTCCGGCAGAGCCCCGTCCAGAACTTCGGCAGCTCCACGTACAGATAGAGGTGGCCGTCCCGCGTGGGGTAGATCCGCGACACGCGGTCGCCGAGGAGATCCCGGACCGCCTCCGGGGGCTCCACGGCTTCGGCCCAGAAAGCCCGGCCGGCCTGCATCGCCAGCACGCCGTCGAGAAGCGAGGTCTCGATCCGCTGGCCCGCGCCGGTCTGGCCGCGGGCGATCAGGGCGAGCAGGATGCCGGAGACGGCCAGGCTCCCGGTGTAGTAGTCGACGAGGCTCCCGCGCACGAGCTCCGGCGCGCCCTCGGCGGCCGCGCCCTGCTCCCACGCGAGGCCGCCGTACGACTGCACGACCGGGTCGAGCCCGGGCCGCTCGGCGAGAGGTCCGGTCTGGCCGAACGCGGACACGGAGCAGTAGATGAGCCGCGCGTTCTCGGCGCGGAGCGTCGGCTCGTCGAGCCCGAGGCGGGCCGCGACGCCCGGCCGGAAGCTCTCGACGAACACGTCCGCCGCGCGCGCGAGCCGTCGCGCGATGGCGAGGCCGTCCGGGTGCTTCAGGTCGACGGCCAGGCTCCGCTTGCCGCGATTGATGCCGAGAAAGTAGCGGGAGAGACCGGGCAACGTCGACGGGTACGTCCGGAGCGCGTCCCCCTCGAGCGGCTCCAGCTTGACGACGTCGGCGCCGTAGGTCGCGAGGAACGCCGTCGCGACGGGCCCCGCGATGATCGCCGAGCAGTCGACGACGCGGAGGCGCTCGAGCGGACCGGACACGGCGGCTCAGGTCCGAGCCGCGTGAGACGCCGGTCCCGCGGGTTCCTGGCAGGTCTCCACGGAGCCTCCTCGATCGGGGATCGCGCGTGAGGCGTGGCACCGGACGGTCCGGCGCCTGCCTTGGTACCAGAAGGTCCCGGGACCGGTCAAGCCGGGTGGCCCGGTGCTATGCTCTGGGCGATGGCGGATCTCGCCAACCTCTTCTCCTGGTCGCGTTCCCGCGCGGGCATGTTCGAGGACTGCCGTCGCCGCTACTACTACCACTACTACGGCGCCTGGGGCGGCTGGGAGAGCAGCGCTCCGCCGGACGTCCGGCGCCTCTACGTCCTGAAGCAGCTGACCGGCCGGCAGGGCTGGGCGGGGCGCACGGTCCACTCGGCGGTGGAGCTCGTGCTCCGGGCGCTCCATGCGGGCGAGGAGCTGTCCGAGGGGCGCCTGGTCGAGGACACCGTGCGGCGCATGCGCGAGGAGTGGCGGTTCTCCCAGCGGGGGGGATATCGGGAGCGGCCGAAGGAGGCCGTCGCCCTCTTCGAGCACGAGTACGGCGTCGAGGTGAAGGACCAGGTCTGGCAGGTCCTCCGCGACCACGTCTGCCGGTGTCTCCGCAACTTCTACCGGCTGCCGCTCCTCGCCGACATCCGGGACACGCCGCGGGAGCGCTGGATCCTGATCGAGGACATTCGCGCCTTCGAGTTCGAGGGCACGCCCATCTACGCGGCGCCCGACTTCGGGTACTGGACGCGGGAGGACCGGCTGGCGCTGGTCGACTGGAAGACCGGGAGCCCCAATCCAGACGAGACGGCGGTCCAGCTCGGCGGCTACGCGCTGTATGCTCGGGACATCCTGGACGTATCGCCGGAGCGCGTGGATCTCCTCGAGGTGAACCTCCGCGCGGGGGAGGTCACCGTGCATCCGTGGGACGTGGCGCGGCTCGACGAGATTCGCGAGCGCTTGCGTCTCTCGATCCGGGGCATGAAGGCCTGGCTGCGCGACGCGGACGCGAACGTGGCGGTGCTCGAGGACTTCGAGCGGACCGAGGATCTTCGCCTCTGCCGCTGGTGCAACTTCAAGGCGGTCTGCCGTCCCGAGCTCCTGGCCGACGGGTCGCCCAACCCCGTGGCCGCGTCCGCCGCCAGCCCCGCGGAAACGCCCACGCTCGGGGGATAGCGTCAGCGCTGGCAGGCGGCCGGTAGGTCTAGCGCGCCGCCAGTGCCCCTCGACCCAGACCCAGCCGCCCGGACGCGGCGCCCAGTACCCCGGAACCCACTGGTAGCTCGGCTGAGCGGGCACCGCGTACCCTCCGGGTACCCAGGCATATCCGCGCCGCGGGCCGCGCCATCCCCAGTACCCCGGCACCCAGACGTACGCCGGGCCCGGCGTGGCCGGGACGACCTCTACCTGCGCCGGCGGCGGCGGGGGCGGCGGATGGCGCACGACGACTGGCTCCTCGACGACGCAGGCGGTCAGGAGCAGAAGGACTCCTGCCGCGAGGCCTGCTCGGACGGCTCGCTCTGTCATGATTGTGCCTCCGCGGCGCCCGTACCGACGCCTGCCGGGTTGGACGGAGCCGCCCGGCGGCCTGTTCGGGTCTTGGCGCCGGCATCCGGCGGCTCATCCCGGGTCACTCGGCCACAAGGACGGCCTGGCCCGGCGCGGACCGGGCGGGTATCGTGGGCGTGACCCGAGCGCCAGCTCGTCCGGGGCGGCGGACGGCCGAATCGATCGATGCGGGAGGACTCCGATGAGACGTCTCGCCGCTGCTCTCCCGCTTGCCCACGCCTCCGGGGCCGGTGCGGCGGCGAAGTCGCGGGCATCGGGGGCCTTCGCTCAACATGCTGACCGCTGAGCTCGAGAGGTATCGGACCGACGGCCTCGTCGTGCCGCGCTACCGGGTGCCGGCCGCGCTGCTCGCGAGCATGCGAGGGTCGCTCGAGCAGCTCATCGCCGAGAACCCGCGCGTTCGCCCGGAGCATCTCGTGCTTCGGTGGGGCGGCGGGGCGGCGGCGTTGCCGACCCACGCGGCGTTCCTGGACTATGCACGAACGCCGGCGCTCGTCGATCTGGTGAGCCAGGTCCTCGGGCCGGACGTGATCCTGTGGGGCGCCCACGTCTTCTGCAAGCCCGCAGGGGGTGGGCTCGAGATCCCATGGCACCAGGACGGGCAGTACTGGCCGATCCGCCCGCTCGCCACGTGCACGGTCTGGATCGCCCTCGACGACTCGACGCCGGACAACGGCTGCATGCGCTACGTGCCCGGCTCGCACCGGGCGCGCACGATCCATCACCATCGGCTCGATGAGCGGCCGGACCTGGCCCTCAACCAGACGATCGTGGACGTCGACGAGGCCGGCGCTCGCGACGTCGTGCTGGAGGCGGGGCAGCTCTCGCTTCACGACGTCTTCGTGATCCACGGCTCGCGCGCGAATCGAAGCGCGCGCCGGCGCGCGGGGTTCGCGATCCGCTACATGCCCGCGACCTCGCTCTACGACCGGGAGGTGGTCTACCCTGGCGGAGCGGCCGCGATCCGGCAGAACATGGCCCTCCGCCCCATCTATCTCGTCCGGGGCGCTGACCGACACGGCGGCAATGACTTCCGCGTCGGCCACGACCGGCCCTACGAGGTCGGGGTGCCCGATTGACCGCGAGACGCGACGACGGCGGCGGCTAGGCCGGCGCCGCGAAGACGGCGGCGCGGGCAATCTCGTCGAGGCGGACCTTCGCCGGGTCGAAGGCTTCGAGGTTCTCCCGGAGGCGCTCGAAGGTCTGCTCGAACGAGGGGAGCGTCTTCCGGGCCCGGGTGAGCGGGGTCGTGCGGGCCAGGACGTAGTTCTTCACGTACGGGTGATTCAATCCGCGCTTCTTGACCTTGGCGACCACGTCCGCCAGCACGTCGTCCGCGGCCCGGACGAGCTCGGCGCGCCGCTCGCGCTCGGTGTAGGCCTTCGGCAGGGGCGACTTCAGGAACTTGTCGACGCGGCGGAGGAGCGGCGCGAAGGCCCCGCCGGCGAAGCGGGGTCGCGCGTCGTAGAGGAGCCCGAGCGTGATGAAGTGCGGGGCCTCGAACTGGAAGGCGAAGTCCTCCTCGGTCGCCTTCGAGCCCTCCTCGACGAGCCCGCGGTACATGCGGATGACCTCCAGCGACTTCTCCTTGACGTTGTGCGCCTTCTCGGTGTTGAGGGCGAGGATCTGGTAGGCGACCTCGGGCTCGGGGATGAGGATGGCCGGTATCCACTCGGCCTTGAGCTTCGTGAGCGCCTCGCGCCGGTGGTTGCCGTTCGGCGTCCAGTACTTCCCGGGGCCGGTGGACACCACGACGATGGGGTCGACGAACCGGCCGAGCTTCTTGATGACCTCCTGGAGTCGCTTGACGTGGGGCTTCGAGAGATCGCGCTGGTAGGGTGTGGGCTCGACCCGCGCGAGCGGCAGCGTCGCGAAGAGCTGCCAGGCGTCCTTGAGCGGCTCCTGGTAGACCGCCAGGACGCGGCCCCCGTCCCGTCCGACCTGCTCCGCGAGCGCGGCCACGGACTTCGGCGGCTCGCTGCCTTCGGGAAAGACCGTCCAGTTCGTCGCCACGGGTGCCTCCTCGGCTCAGGGAGAAGCGAGCGCGGCCCACGCGAGGCCGGTGAAGTCCGGGGCCGTCCAGGTGGCGCCCGCATCGCGTAGCTCGGCGTCGGCGTGCGCGGTCGTGAGCCCGACCACCGCCATGCCGGCCCGGCGGGCTGCCTCCACGCCGACCACGGCGTCTTCGAACACGACGCAGGCGGCGGGCGGCACGCCGAGCCGCGCCGCCGCCGTCAGGTACACCTCCGGATCCGGCTTGCCGCGCCGGACGTGCCCGGCCGTCACCTGCACCGGGAAGACGGCGGCAAGCCCGAGCCCGTCGAGGATCCGCGCGGCGCTGTCCGCCACCGCGGAGGTGGCGAGGGCACGCGGGACGCCCGCGGCCGCGAGGGCGCGGACGAATTCGACGACGCCCGGCACCGGCGCGGCGTGGCCGTCGGCGAGCTCGTGGTAAAGGGCGGTCTTCCGTCGCGCCAGGCGGACCGCCTCCTCGGGCGGCACCGGTCGGCCCAGGATCCGCGGGACCGCCTCCTCGACCGGGCGACCGATGGCCTGGCGCCAGAACTCGGGATCGGTCAGGACGAAGCCCTCCTCGCGGGAGAGGCGCCGCCACGCCTCGCGATGGAACCGCGAGTTGTTGACGAGGACCCCGTCCATGTCGAACACGGCGGCCCGGCGCCCGCGCCCCGTCATCCTGTGCCTCGCGCATCGGCCGGCGCGACACCGAGCGCGTGCCCGTTGGCACGCGCCAGCGTGGTCTCCGTCCGAGCGAGGTGCTGCCGGACCGCCTCGAGGCGGGGATGCACCGCGAGCGCGCGCCGGAAGCAGCGGGCCGCCTCGCGGAGCTGCCCCAGCGCCGCGTGGCAGAGGCCCTGACCCGAGAGGGCGCCGAAGTGGTGCGGGTTCAGCCGCACGACCTCTTCGCAGTCGGCGATGGACGTCGCGTAGTGCGTCGCCAGGAAGCGCGCGGTGGCGCGCTTGTTCCAGCCTTCCGCGAAGGTTGGGGCCGTCTCGACGACGCGGCTGAACGCCGCGACCGCGCCGAGCCAGTCCTGCCTCTCCATCGCGCGGAGTCCCTCGGCGAGGAGCGCGTCGACCGCCGGGCTGCCGGATCGGCTCCAGACCTGCCAGAGCGTGGCTTCGGCCAGCGCGACGAGCTCCGGATCGTCGGCGTGGAGCAATGCGGCGACGGCCGGCGTGACGCGCGCATCGGCCTCCTGGGCGAGGGCGCGGAGGGTCGCCCGCCGCTCGGCGGGAGTGCCGCTTCCGAGCCGCTGCCACGCCTCCTCGGGGGTCACGGGAGGCGGAAGCAGTCCCGCAGCGCGCCGAACACTCCGGAAGTCCTTCGGAGCGAACGGCTCGATGGCCATGCCGCGTCGTGCCTCCCCGGAGCGTACCTGGCGGGACACCACCTTGTCGGCCGCGACCACCCGCTCGGCGAAGACCGTCGAAGTCACGAGCGGCGGCATCCCGACGGGATCGATCGCCTCGGCGATGAGTCTACCATCCTCGCTCGCGCCGGGGTCTAGCGGGGTCGGGCGCGGAAGAAGAAGCTCGGCTCCGCCTCCCGGGCGGGGACGGCGAGGGCGAGGTCCCCCGCCACGGCCCGGCGCTCGAGCCCGGCGAGCTCCAGGAGGGTCGTGACCTCGGGCGCGGTGTAGAAGTTGCGCTCCGAGTCCTGGATCGCGCCGGTCTCGAGGAACTGGCCCACGACGTGCCCGCGCCCCTCGACCGGGTCCAGGGAGAACTCCCACACGATCCGCAGCGCGCCCTGGCCGTCCCGGCGAAGGAAGACCGTTCGCGGTTCGTCGCGCCAGCGCAGGACGTCGAAGACGAGGTCCCCGCCCGGCTCGAGCACCGATCGGATCGCGCGGAAAGCCGGAACGAGCACGGACCGCGGGACGCAGTTGAAGACACCGCCGAGGACGGTCACGAGATCGAACGTGCCCAGTCGCCCGAGGTCCGGGTCGGCGAGGTCGGCGACCTCGAAGCGGAGGCGGGGATCCCCGGCCGCCCGCTGGCGCGCGAGCGCGATGGCGACCGGCGCCGAATCGATCCCGACGACCTCGACGCCGCGCCGGGCCCACTCGAGCGCGTGGAGGCCGGCATTGCACCCGACGTCGAGGACGCGGCGCGGGCGAGGCGCCCACTCGAGGATCGCGTCGACCTCCTCGGCGGCTTCGCGCCCGGCGTAGAAGGCGCGCTCGAAGACCCCGATGGTCGCGCGGTCGTTGAAGAATGGGTCGACGGCCATCTCGGCGCGATCGTACGCCGCGCGGGGTCTGGGGATCAACCCGTGGCGGAAGACGCTCGCCCCGCGCGCGCCTCGGGAACGCCTGAGTCCGTCGCGGCCTCCGGACCGCGAAGCGGCGCGGCCGTCAGACCGGGCGCGGAAGCCGAAGGCGCTCCCAGACCTCCTCGAAGGCGGCGACGAGGCGGTCCATCGTGGCGTCGTCGTGGAGCGGGCTCGGGGTGAGCCGGAGCCGCTCGGTGCCGCGGGGTACGGTCGGGTAGTTGATCGGCTGGACGTAGATGCGGTGGCGGCTCAGAAGGTCGTCGGATGCCTGCTTGCACAGGGCCGCGTCCCCGATGAGCACCGGCACGATGTGGCTCGACGTCGGCATGACCGGCAGTCCGGCGACCCCGAGGAGGCGCTTGAGCCGCGCGACCCGCTCCTGGTGCCGCTCGCGCTCGGCCCGGCTCGTCTTGAGGTGCCGCACGCTCGCCAGCGCGCCGGCCGCCACGACGGGCGGCATCGCGGTGGTGAAGATGAAGCCCGGCGCGTAGCTCCGGACGGCGTCCACGACGACGGCCGAGCCGGCGATGTACCCGCCGACCACGCCGAAGGCCTTGGCCAGCGTCCCCTGGATCACGGTGAGCCGGTCCAGCACACCGTCCCGCTCCGCGACACCGGCGCCCCGGGCGCCGTAGAGTCCCACCGCGTGGACCTCGTCGAGGTAGGTGAGGGCGCCGTGGCGCGCCGCGACGTCGCAGAGCTCCTGGATCGGGGCGATGTCCCCGTCCATGGAGTAGACCGACTCGAAGCAGACGAGCGCCGGCCGGCCGGCCTCGACCGCGCCGAGATGCCGCTCGAGGTCGGCCGGGTCGTTGTGGCGGAAGATCCGCTTCTCGGCGCCGCTCCGGCGGATGCCCTCGATCATCGATGCGTGGTTCTTCTCGTCGGACAGGATCACGCAGCCGGGGAGGAGCCGGGCCAGCGTGCTGATCGCGGCCTCGTTCGCGGCATAGCCGGACGTGAAGAGCAGCGCCGCCGGCTTCTGGTGGAGGTCGGCCAGCTCCCGCTCGAGGAGGACGTGGGCGTGCGAGGTTCCGGCGATGTTCCGGGTTCCGCCGGCCCCGGCGCCGACGCGCTCGAGCGCCTCGGCCATGGCCTTCAGCACGAGCGGGTGCTGGCCCATGCCGAGGTAGTCGTTCGAGCACCACACGGTGACCTCCACCGGGCCCTCGGGGCCGTGCCAGGTGGCGCAGGGGAAGCGCCCGCAGTGGCGCTCGAGGTCGGCGAAGACGCGATAGCGTCCCTCGGCGCGCAACCGCGCGAGGGCGTCGGCCAGGACCTGCTCGTGTCCCACGGGCGGCGGGGCTCCCTGGTCGGGCACGAGTCTATAATACGCGAGCCGTGAGGACGCTCGATCGGCTCGCCACGACGCGGATCACGCGGCTCGCCCCCCGGCGGCGGCACGAGCTGTTTCGCGCGGTGGAGGCGGCCGAGGCCACGGCCGCTCTCTTCCATCGCTACCGCGCCGGCGCGCCGGCCGTGCCGCACCCGATCGCCCTCACGCCGTTCCTCGTGCGCCGCCGGGCGTTGCCCGGCCTCGCGCGGCTCGCCGACCTCGTCCACCGGGTGCAGGTCCACGCGCCGGCCCTCTGGCGGGCCGACGTCGGCGGCTTCCGCGGGTTGTGCCCCGTCAGCGAGGCGACCGCCGCGTGGGTGGCGCGTGACTCGCCGCGCGCGGCCGCGCCCTGGCAGCTCATGATCCGCCCCGACGTGGGCCTCGAGGCGGGACCGCATGGAGCGCTCGAGCCGGTTCTCTTCGAAACCAACGCCACGGGGCTCGCGGGGCTCTACAATCACGCGGCGGGCGTCCGGATCCTGCGGGCGGAGGTCTTTCCCCGCGTGTACACCGCCCGGGAGGCGCGCGCCCTCGCCGATCCTCCCGATCTCCTGGCCCTCGTGGTGCGCTGGGTGCAGACGGCCGCGCGGAGCCTCGGGCGGCGGCGCCTGCGCGGGGTCGCGTTCGTGGAGGACGCCCTTCCCGTCGACGGCTACAGCGAGGTCCCGCGGCTCGTCGCGGCGTTCCGCGCGGCCGGCATCCCTGCCGAGCAGGGCACGGCGGCGGAGCTCCGCCGGGCCCGGGACGGCGTGCGCCTCCGCGACGTGGCCGTCGATGTCGTCTACCGCGACCTCGGCCTCGAGGACATCGGGACCCCGGCGGGGCGGGCGCTCGACGGCTTCCTCGACCGCTTCGACGCCGGCGCGGCCCTGCCGGGCGTGGCGGGAGAGTTCAGCCAGAAGGGGCTTCTCGAGTGCATGGGGCGGCCCGAGCTGGCGCCCCTCTTCACGCCCGCCGAGCGCCGGCTCCTGCGCCGGGCCGTGCCGTGGACCCGCGTGCTCGGGGCCCGGCTGACGGAGGACATCGCCGGGCGGCGGGTCGACCTGCCGGAGTTCGCGCGACGCGAGCGGGAGCGTCTGCTGATCAAGCCGAACGTCGGATCGAGCGGCGCGGGCGTGCTACTCGGCCGGGAAGGGGGCCCCGCCCGATGGGAGGCTCGGATCGCCCGCGCCCTGCGGGAGCCGGGGCGATGGGTCGTCCAGGCCCGCCGGCCCGGCACGCGCCGGCTCATGTGCTACCTGCGCGGGGGGCGCGCGTACGCCGGCCCCTGCTACTTCTCGCTGGGGCTCTTCTACGCGCCCGGGGACCTCGGGCTCCACTGCCGTGTGAGCCGGGAGCCCGTCGTCAACGTCGCCCGCCAGGGAGCCGTCGCGTGCGCGTTCCTGACGAACGGGTAGCGCCACGGACCGCCGCGGCGCTGGCGCGCGCGCTCGGCACCTGAACGAGGCGGCGTGCGGGCGCGATCCAGCGGCTCGCGGCGCTCGGAGCCGTCGAGTGGCGTCAGGCGTGCGGAGCCCGCCGCCGCCGGCGCTACTTCGTCTCGATCTTCTTCGCGATCGCCACGTAGTAGACCGTGACCTTGTCGCCCTTCTTCACCTTCACGATCCTTCAGCCCCTCGGTGGAGAACTCCCACATGTCGCCCCCCTTGTCGACGACCATCGTCTTCGTCTTGGCGTCGACCTCCGTCACGGTCCCGGTCCACTGATACTGCTTGGGTCCGGCGGCCATCGAGAGCGTCGCGACGAGGCCCACCAGCACGAGGACGGCGAGAACGGCCATCGTGAAGCGGTTCCGCATACGATGTGGCTCCTTTCGTGGCGGCGTCGGTGCCGCCTCTCCGGGCACAGGCCCCGGGCTCAGGCTCCGCGTGGCCGGTCGACCGGCCGGGGCGGAGCTCATGTCCAGGCGGGCGTCAGCGTGCCCGCGCGGTCGCGCCAGTAGGGCGTCCAGGCGAGCGCGCACAGCCGCACCCGCACGTCGGTCTTCTTCGGCCGGACGGCCACGGGCTCGAGGCGATCGGGCTCGCCCCGGGCCTCGAGGGCGGCCAGCTCGTCCTGAAGCTCGGCCTCGAGGGCGGCCAGCGCCTGCTGGACCGCCGCCACCGTCTCCTGGGCTCGCGCGACGTCCTCGCGCTCCTTGAGGACGCGCCCGGCCCCGCGCGCGGCGGTCGTCGCGCGTCCGATGTTGCCGACGCTCACCGTCTTCCGCCCGAGCACGGCGCCGAGGATGGTGGCGCCGATCGAGATCGCCGCCTGGACGCCCTGCTGGCTCACCTGCTCCCGCTCCCGGGCCTCCGACTGCTGCGCCCGCCGGAGACGCTCCTCGAGCGCCACGCGCTTGGGTGCGTACTTCTTGCGCAGGGTCTCCACACGCTCGTCGCGCTCGGCCCGGGATGCCTCGCGGACCCGGACCCGGAAGTCGCGCTCGCTCTCGCCCGGGCGTGAGAGCGCGCCCGAGGCGGGGTCGCGGAGGAGCTCGAGCCGTCGCTGCCCGTAGAGCCACGCCGCCAGGTCGCGGCTCCAGCCCTCGTAGCTCTTGGGCTTGGCGGCGGCCGAGGGGAGCGGCGCCCAGTCGCCGGCGGCGCCCGGCGCTGCCTCGAGGTCGGCCACGGCGACGTCGATCGGGATCGCTCCCTCCCAGCTCACCGGGACCGCTGCGTCCGTGACGGGGGTCGCGACGACGACCTCCTCGCTCTGGTCGACGCCCACCTTCGCGTCCGCGAAGCGCACGGTGGCCGCGCCCAGGACCATGGGCTGGTAGACGAGCGCGGCGCCCGCGGGCGCGGTCCCGCGCACGGACACGAAGTGCTGAGGAACGCCGGGCGGGAGCACCGGCCGCACCCCGCTTCGGCTGGGCGCCGGCGTGGCGCCGGCGGCGGACGCCGGGTCTCGGCTGGCGGCGGGTGCCGCGCCGCTGGCGGCGCGGCGGGGCGCCCGGGGCTGGCTTCCGGCCCGCCATGAGCTGCTTGATCTGAGTGCGGGTCAACGGGCCGCGCAGGTAGGACATCGCCCAGCGAGTCTCGAAGATCTCGGGCGCGTCCTCGTGCACGTTGTTCAGGAGGAAGATGCGGCTCCCGAGACCGCCCAGGATCTCCTCCATTGCGGCGCGGTCGAAGCGCTTGTCGCCGCCGGCCGCCGCGCCCTCGAGACCGTCGAGCACGCGGGCGCGGTCCCGGTCGGTCTGGAGGCGGCCGATGAACCACGTCCCCGTGTTGGCGAGGCCCTTGTAGTCGAGGTCGACCGGGTTCTGGGTGGCGAGCACCACGCCCACCCCGAACGCGCGCGCCTGCTTGAGGAGGGTGAGGAGCGGGAGCTTCGACGGCGGATTCGCGACCGGCGGGAAGTAGCCGAACACCTCGTCCATGTAGAGCAGCGCCCGGAGGCTGGTCGTCCCGGACTGGGCCCGCACCCACCCGAGCATCTCGTTCAGCAGGAGCGAGACGAAGAACATGCGCTCGGCGTCGGACAGGTGAGCGATCGAGAGGATCGTGGCGCGGGGCTTGCCCTCGGGCGTGTGGAGGAGCGCGCCGATGTCGAGCGGCTCGCCCTCGAGCCAGGCGTCGAAGCCCGGAGCGGCGAGGAGGTTGTTGAGCCGGGTCGCCAGCTCGAACCGGTCCTTTGCCGGGAAGAACGCCTCGAGGTCCAGCGCGCCCACCTTGGCGATCGGCGGGCTCTGGATCTGCTGGATGAGCCCGGGCAGGTCGAGGTCGCGGCCCTCTCGCCACGCGGCCTCGAAGAGCTTCGCGAGCAGGATGTGCTCGCGGCTCCGGAGGGGGTCCGCCTCGACCCCGAGGAGTCCGAGGAGGCTCGTGGCGGTGGTCCCGATGCGGTCGCGGAACAGCTCGGTGTCGTCGCGCACGGTGGCCGGAGGGGCCGCGAACGACTTGACGATCGAGACCGGAAGCCCCGCGGTGCTGCCGGGCGTGTAGACCGCGACGTCGGCCGCGTCGCGGAGCCGCCGGATTCGCGCGCCGTCCTCGCCCCACGCCGCGAGCCCCTTTCGCCAGAGCTCCGCTTGCTGCGCGGCGTACGCGTCCACCGCGAGCCCCTTCCGGCGCGCGTCGTCCTCGTTGACCCACGGGGCGAAGTCTTCCGGGCGGAGCTCCGGGAAGGTGAGGCAGAGATTCGGGAGGTCGCCCTTCGGGTCGATGAGGATCACGGGGATGCCGTCGAGCAGGGCCTCCTCGATGAGGGCGAGGCAGAGGCCCGTCTTGCCGCTCCCCGTCATCCCGATGCACACCGCGTGGGTGACGAGATCCTTCGAGTCGTAGAGCAGGAGGCCCGATCCGGGCTTCTTGGCGGCGAGATCGTAGGGTCGCCCGAGGTAGAAGACGCCGAGCTTCTCGAAGTCAGCGGGGGTCGGCCCCGATGCGGGCGCTGCCGGCGCGCGCTCCGGGGCCGCGGGGCCCGGGGCCCCGCTCGACTTGGCCCGGGCAGGTTGACGCGCGCGGGGCGGCATTGACGCTCCCAGCGTGAGTCGTCCCGCCGTCGCTTGTCAAGCGTTCGTCGTGGAGGAATGCGCCGGCGACCCGAGGCGGCGCGGCGGTCGCGTCAGTCGCTCGGACGCGGCACACCCCAGCTCGGCCGCGCGCCGAGCCGACGCGCGGGGACCACCAGGACCGTGTGGAAGGGCATCGCGCCCCGTCCGGGGTGGCCGGTCGCCGCCGTGGCCCAGGCGCGGCCGACGTCCTCGAGGAGCGCGACGAACGTGGCGTAGCCCGTCGGGTCCCGGGCGAGCAGCCGGTCGGCGGCAAGGACGACGAGCCGGTACCCCAGGCCCGGGAGCCAGCCGAGATCCGTGAGGCAGTCCTCGAGCGCGTCCCACGTCCGCCCGAAGTGCGCCGGGAACCCGAGGACCCGAGCCAGCTCGTCGAGCAGGGCGCGCTTCGTCCGGCAGCGGCGGCCGTCGAGCGTCCGGACCACGAAGCCGGGTGGCGGCGCCGGGAGCGCCACCGGCGCGTCGTCCGCTTCGACCAGGAGGTGGACCCAGGGCGGCGCCGTGGCCGCGAGCCGGTCGGAGAGGGACGGTGAGCTCACCCTGGCCCGCCTCAGTTCAGCGGCACGAAGGTCCGGTAATGATCGCTGGTGTAGTAGGCCCGGCCGGTGGTCCGCTCGATGACGAGCCGCTCCGGGCCGCGGTCCTGACCGGGAACCCGCGGGTGCAGATCGTACTCCCGGTACCGACCCGCGGGCAGCCGACGCTCGCGATTGTGAAACGCGCGCCCCCCGACGTGGCCCGCCGGGGGCTCGCCACCCCGCGCCTCGATCGCGGCCAGCACGTCTCGCGCCCGCTCGAGGCCAGCGGAGGCGGTGCTGCCGGCGGTGCCCGGCCGGGCGGCGGGCGTCGCGGCGATCGTCGGCGCCGGCGCGGGCCTGGAGGCCTCCCCGGCGACGGGACCGGGCGCGGGGGGCTGGGCGACCCGGCCGCCGCCGGGGTCGCGGCGCAAGCCCACCGCGACGGCGGCCAGGGTGAGGGCGACGGCGACGAAGACGAGGACGGCGCGGCGCATCGCGCGCCCATGATGGCACGAGACCGTCCGCGTCTTGAGCGCGCTTCCACGCTTCGGGTATAGTGAGCGCGGTTTCTACCCGCCGTCAGGTGGAGGCACGACCATGGCAAGATGGCCTCGGTTGGGCTGGCTTCTCGGAACGGCCGCGGTTCTGGCGGCCGGCTCCGGGCTCGGCATTCCTGGACTCCTCGGGCCGCCCGTCGCCCGGGCGCAGACGACCGCCCTCGCGGTGCAGACCACCGCCGAGCCTCCGGGGCTCGACCTCACCGCGACGCCCGCGTCGGCGACGGCGACCGTGGTCTTCTACAACATCCAGGAAGCCCTGGTGAAGGTCGACGCCCAGGGGCGACTGGTCCCCTGGCTCGCCGAGCGCTGGCACACGACCGACAACCTCAACTACACCTTCTTCCTCAAGAAGGGGGTGCGCTTCCACGGCGGTCGTGAGCTCACCGCCGAGGACGTGAAGTTCGTCCTCGACCGCGCCCGGAACCCCGAGACCAAGCACCCCCACGCCCGGCAGTACGAGGACATCGCCACGATCCACGTGCGGGATCCCTACACCGTCACGATCGCGCTCAAGCGGACCAACGCGATGTTCCTCTACAATCTCGCGCGCCAGGGCTCGGTGATCTATCCGCGGGAGGCCGTGGACCAGCAGAAGTCCCAGCCCATCGGGACCGGGCCGTTCATGCTGGAGCGCTGGGACCGGGGCGACCGCATCGTCCTCAAGCGCAACCCCGAGTATCACGTCAAGGGCTTGCCGAAGCTCGAGCGGGTCACGTTCCGGTTCATCCCCGACGCCAATGCCGCCCTGGCCGCGCTCCAGGCGGGCGATATCGACGTGATGGCGTTCGGACTCGGGCCGGAGTCGGTCGAGGTCGTTCGCCGTGCACCGACGCTCCAGCTCATCCAGGGCGAGACCACGAACGACGTCATCCTGGCGCTCAACAACTCGAAGAAGCCGTTCTCCGACGTCAGGGTCCGGCGCGCGATCACGCACGCCATCGACAAGCCGGAGGTCGTGAAGGGGGCGATGTTCGGATTCGGGCGAGTTCTCGGGTCCAACGTCGACCCGCTCAACCCCTACTTCGTCGACATGGCCAAGGCGGTGCCGTACGACCCCGCGCGGGCCAAGCAGCTCCTCACGGAGGCGGGATACCCGACCGGCTTCGAGGCCGTCCTCAAGGTCACGCCCCAGTACTCGTACACGGTGCGGACGGGGGAGGTGCTGCTCGCGCAGCTCGCCAAGGTCGGCATCCGCGTGAAGCTCGAGCAGATCGAGTGGGGCCAGTGGCTCGATCGCGTCTACAAGAACGCCGACTACGACATGACGATCATCGGGCACGCCGAGGCCTGGGACGCCGGCAACTACGCGAACCCGAAGTACTACTACCGGTACGAGAGCCCGCGCTTCCAGGAGGTCTTTCAGGAGTCCGAGCTGACGCTCGACGACAAGAAGCGCCGCGAGCTGTACGTCCAGCTCCAGAAGATCATGGCCGACGAGGCGCCGGTCGTCTGGCTCTACGTGTACCCGCGGCTGGTGGCGGCCAAGAAGGGCGTCCAGGGCATTTGGAAAGACCTCCCCACCCCGTCCCTGGACCTCTCGGAGGTGGGCTGGGCGAAGTAGCGTCGCGCGCGGCCGTGCCGTCGCCCGCCGCCGCCCGCCCCGGGGCCCGCCTCGGGGCGGCGCCGTCTCGGGCGTCCGCGGTGCGGAGCTGTCCATGCGCCGGCTGATCCTGCGCCGGGCCGTGGCGTTTCTCGCCACGCTCTTCATCGTCTCGCTGCTGATCTTCACCGTCGTCCGGATACTGCCCGGGGATCCGGCGCTCCTCATCATGGGCACCGAGGCGAGTCCGGAGGCGGCGGCGGCGCTCCGGCGCGCGATGGGGCTCGACCGGCCCATCCTGGTCCAGTACGTGGAGTGGCTCGGGAGCGCGCTCCGGGGCGACCTCGGGCGGTCGATCCAGTACGACGTGGGCGTCGGGCGCCTGGTCCTGAGTCGTCTCGCCGTCACGCTGCCGCTCACCGTCCTCGCCGCCGCCTTCATGCTGCTGACGGCTGTCCCGCTGGGGGTCTTCGCGGCGACCCGGCAGGGGCGGGCGGGGGACTACGTCGCGATGCTCCTCTCGCAGCTTGGCATCGCGGTTCCGTCGTTCTGGGCCGGGCTCCTCCTGATCCTCCTCTTCGCCGTGCGCCTCGGCTGGGTGCAGGCGGGCGGGTTCGACGGGTGGTCGGGCGGGGTCTGGCCGGGGCTCCGGGCGCTGCTGCTGCCGGCCTTCGCGCTCGGGGTGATCCAGGCGGCCATCCTCACGCGAACGACGCGCGCGGCGGTGCTCGAGGTCCTCCGGGCCGACCACGTGCGGACCGCGCGCGCGAAGGGCCTCGCCGAGCGGACGGTGACCTGGAAGCACGTCCTGCGGAACGCCCTCCTCACGATCGTCACCATCGTGGGGCTCCAGCTCGGGCAGCTCCTGACCGGCAGCATCGTGCTGGAGAATGTCTTCTACCTGCCGGGCCTGGGCCGCCTCGCCCTCGGCGCGATCAGCGCCCGGGACTTGCCGGTCGTGCAGGGCGTGGTGCTCTTCGTCGCGGTGACGGTCGTCACGCTCAACTTCATCGTGGACGTCCTCTATACGGTGCTCGACCCGCGGATCCGGTATGAGTAGGCGCTGGCGTCGGGCGCTCCACCATCCCGGGTTCGCGGTCGGCCTGGCGCTCACCGTGACGATCGTCGGAACCGCCGTCTGCTCCCTCGTGTACACGCCGCGGGACCCCCTGCGCATGGAGCTCGCGGCCCGCCTGGAGGGGCCGTCCGCGGCCCACCCGATGGGCACCGACCAGTACGGGCGCGACCTCCTGTCCCGGGTCATGCGCGGAGCCATCGCCTCGCTCGCCGTCGGGACCGTGGCGGTCGCGATCGGGATGAGCGTCGGCGTGGTCCTGGGCGCGGCCGGTGGCTGGATCGGCGGCTGGCTCGACGAGGCGGCGATGCGGGTGACGGACGCGGTCTACGGGTTCCCGGCGGTCCTCTCCGCGCTCCTGGTCACGTCGGTGTTCGGCCCCGGCGTGCTCATCAGCATGGTCGCCGTCGGCATCGCCTACGTACCGGTCTTCGCGCGGCTCACACGGGCGAACGTCCTGTCGCTTCGGTCCCAGGAGTTCGTCACGGCCGCGCGGGCGCTCGGGGCCCGGGACGGGCTGATCCTCTGGCGCCACGTCCTGCCCAACACGGTGTCGCCCCTGATCGTGCAGGCGACCATCTCGTTCCCCCTGGCGATCCTCGCCGAGGCGGCCCTGTCGTACCTCGGGCTCGGGCCCCAGCCACCCCATCCGTCGTGGGGGCTCATGCTGCGGGAGGCCCAGAACTTCCTGCAGCTCTCTCCCTGGTACGCGGTCTTTCCCGGGGCCGCCATCGCGCTCGCCGTTCTCGGCTTCAACCTGCTCGGCGACGGGCTCCGCGACCTCCTGGATCCACGGGCCAGCTGACGCCCCGGCCCGCGGCGGCGGTCAGCGATCGGGAGGGGCCGGCAGTCTCCCGTGCTGGAAGAGCGACAGGTGAGCCTGGTGGACCTCGCGGATACCCGCGGCCAGATCCAGCATGCGCGGCGCGCGGTCCGTCCATGCCAGGGACCGGAACCTCAGGCGGCTGGGCTGGAGCCGGCTCACGGGGTCGGGCATGCAGATGATGCGAGGCGCCCGCTTCACGACCCGGGTGAAGACGCCGATGACGCCGGCGATCGAGATGCTCTGCTCGCTGGCAAAGATCTTGACGAGGGACGTGGCCCGATCGGCCCGCCGCAGGCGGTCCAGACAGCGGAGGACGTAGCGCGCGGCGTCCCCGACGTGGAGGTAGTCGCGAAGCGTGTCGAGCGGAACGTAGACGTGGAGCGGCCGCCGGTGGAAGAGGCTCTGCGAGAGCCGGGCGATGAGTCCGGTGGTCCGGTCGAGGCTCTGACCCGCCCCGTAGAGATTCGACAGCCGCGCCACCAGGCACGAGATTCCGGGCGTCTCCCGCGCCCATCGCAGCACCTCGGCCTCCTGCTCGAGCTTGGTCCGGCCATACGCCGAGATCGGCCGGCACGGGGAATGCTCCGTCAGGGGCAGCTCGAGACTGTCCCCGTAGACTCCGCCGGCCGAGCTGCAGAAGAGCAGGATCCCGGACGAGCGATCCGCCCCGCGGCCGAGCGCCGCGCCGAGCGAGCCCAGGAGCTGTCGGAGCGCATCCGTCTCCCGGCGGAGCGCCTCCGGCGACGATCCCACCCCCCCCGCGGCGGCGCACCAGAGCGCCATCCACGGCGCCCCTCGCCGGCGCACTTCCTCGCCGAAGGCGCGCGCCGCGACACCGAGCTCGAGCGCCAGGCGCGCAGGCTCGCTCCAAGAGAATCGCGACGCCGCGGGGACCCAGGGGACCGCGCCCGACACCTCCTGGCCTGCCAGTCGCTCGAGCCGGGAGCCGAGGAACCCCCCGCGGCCCACCACCCATACGAGGGGGCCCGTCACGGGCGGGAGCGATCCGGGCGATGGGGTCGCGACACGGTAACGTAGAGCGGCCGGCCCATGCCCGTCGTCAGCGTCAGTGCCAGGTACTCCGCGATGATGCCCAGCGAGAAGAGGACGGCGCCGGAGAAGAAGCAGATCACCACGATGAGCGAGGTGTAGCCCTGGACCGGGATCTGATGCTTCAGTCGCGCCCACACGATGACGGCGCTCAGGCTCCCCCCGACGAGGATGGACACGAACCCCAGGACCGAGATCAGCCGGAGCGGCCGCGTGCCCGCCGTCAGGATCAACCGGCCGAAGTGCGCCAGGAGCGTGCGGAACGTGTATCCGGACGCGCGCCCCCGGTCGGGGCGGAGTGTCACGGGGCCGGTGGTCCACCGCCCGACCACCCAGGCGAGGGCGACGTCCAGGTAGACGCCATGGCCGCAGTAGGCGGCCAGGCTCCTCGCGATGTCGCCCCGGACGAGCCGGAAGCTGTTGAAGTGGGCCATCTGCCGGTTTCCGACGATCGCCACCGCGACCACCTTGGCCAGGCGGCTGAGTGTGTTGCGAACGAGGCCGTGAGGCGCCTGGTTGAGCGCCTGTCCGTAGACCAGGGGGGCGTCGATCTCGAACGCTGCATCGAGCAGGCTGCCGATGTCAGCCGGGTTCTGCTGGCCGTCCTCGTCGAGGGTCGCCACCCAGTCGGCGCTCGTGGCGGCCATGCCGGCGAGCGTGGCGGGATGCTGTCCGAAGTTCCTCGACAGCCACACGAGCGTCACGAACGGAAAGCGGGCGGCGAGCGACTCCATCACGACATGCGAGTTGTCGATCGCCCCGTCGTGGACGAGGATGACCTCGACCACCTGGAACCGCTGGCCCCGCGGCGTCTGGGAGGGCGCCGTCAGGGGCTCGATCTCCGCCAGCAGGGGGCCGAGCGTGCGCTCGCCCTGGTACACCGGCACGACGATCGATAGACGCTGGACGTCTGGAGCGGTGGGCTCGTTGCCGGATGCGGCGGAGGACATCGCCCCGGCTTCCCTCCTTCTGGACCCGGACGGGACTCCTCCCCGCTCCACGGGAGGAGGGCTCACGGCGGCCCGACGAGCATTCACCCGGGGACGCGGTCGCGGCGGTCTGCTCCCGTCGAACAAGAACCCATTTCGCACTACTCGTCAAGACCGGCCCGTGCCGATGGCGGCCCATCGCCGGGCGGCCTGGGCCCGGGGGCCTTCAGCTGGGCCCGGCGTACGCGGCGACGACCTCGGTGACGGGTCCGGACTGACGTACCTCACCCCGCTCGAGCCACACGGCGCGCTGACACGTGGCGGCCACCAGCCGCTGGTCGTGCGAGACGAGCACGATGGCCGTGCCGCTGGCCCGAAAGGCCTCGAACCGCTCCTTGCACTTCGCCTGGAACGCCTGGTCGCCCACGGCGAGCACCTCGTCCATGAGCAGGACGTCGGGACGCTGCTCCGTGGCGATGGCGAACCCCAGGCGCGCCACCATGCCTGACGAGTACGTGCGCACCGGCGCGTCGATGAAGGGCGTCAGCTCCGCGAACTCGACGATGCGGTCGAACGAGGCATCCAGCGCCCGGTGCGAGAGCCCGAGGAGCGTCCCGTTGAGGTAGAGGTTCTCACGCCCCGTCAGGTCGGGGTGGAACCCCGCCCCGTAGTCGAGGAGGGGTGCGACCCGGCCCCACGCGCGGACCCGGCCCTCGGTGGGTCGGAGGACGCGGGCGATCAGCTTCAGGAGCGTGCTCTTGCCCGCGCCGTTGCGACCGACGAGGCCGAGTACCTCGCCGGGGCGGACCTCGAAGCTCACGCGGCGCACCGCCCAGAACTCCTCGTAGGTGAGCCGGTTCCGGAGCGCCCGGATGGCGTACTCCTTGAGCGAGCGGACCTTCTCGTGCGGGACGCGGAACCGGACCGAGACCTCCTCGAGGCGAATGGCGGGCTCCCGCTCGGAGGACGGCACCCGTGCGCCCATCAGAGGCGGCTGGCGAGGCTGTCCGCGCGCGCCGTGAACAGGAACCAGCCGACCAGGAGGGCGGCGGCCGCCGTGCCGACGGCGACGAGGCACGAGGCCCCGTCGGGAAGCCGGCCCTCGCAGAGCGGGACCCGGAAGAGCGCCACCAGATGGTTCAACGGGTTGGCATTTACCAGCCAGGGCCGGGCCGCCGCCGGAAGGATCTCCTTCGGGTAGATGATCGGCGTCAGATACAGAGAAGCGGGGAGGAGCATGCTGTACAGCTCGACGGCGTCGGTGAAATCGACGGCGAGGGACGACAGCACGAGGCCGACGCCGAGGGCGAACGCCGCGAGGGTGACGATGGACACGGGCAGGAAGAAGATCGTGAGCCGGATGGGCACGCCGGTGGCGAGCATGATGCCGAGGAGGGGGATCAGCGCGAGCAGGAGGTTGAGGAGACCCACGCCGATCGCGGCCACCGCGAAGACGGTGCGGGGCAAGTAGATGCGGCGGATGAGGTGGCCCCCGGCCGCGAGCTGCCGGGCCGCCCCGAGCGTCGTCTGCGTGAAGAAGTTCCAACCCAGGAGGCCGGCCAGGACGTAGGCGGGGTAGGTCCGGTCGGCGGCAAACGCGCGCGAGAACACCACGACGAGGATCATCATCGTGCCCAGGGGGTTCAGGAGCGTCCACAGCACCCCGAGCACGGATCGCTTGTAGCGAGCGACGAGGTCGCGCCGGACCAGCTGCACCACCAAGTCCCGGTACGCCCACAGGGCGACCAGCTCCTCGAAGGCCGGGGGCGGGCGTCGGGCTGAGTCGTAGACCTGCGGCAGCGCTGTCCGGGTCACGCCCCGGAGCACGTCGAACCCCTGGGAGGCCAGCTACAGCGCCTGCCGTACCTTGAGGTACAGCTTCTGGCACCCCTCCCGGTCCAGCCCCGACACCATGAGGTAGACCAGGTCCTTCTGCTTCCAGTACACGACGTTGAACCCGTTGACCTCGCGCATGTACGGCCGGTACTGCTCGATCTGGACCCGGCCCTCGGTGGGCATGGGCAGATCCGGTCCGGGAAGCACGAAGTAGGTCGTGTCGGGCAAGGTCTTGTAGCGCAGGGTGGCGGCCGCCGTCTTCCGACTTGCCAGGATCGTGGGGCGCGCGGCGAGGAGGTGGAGCTCGTCGGTTCCCGCGAACACCTTTGGGAGCTCGACCGTGGTGACCGACCGGACGCGCTGGAAGAGCGCATCGGCGTCCGGATTGCTGATCTCCCGGGGAGTCGCCTCGAGATCGAGCAGGATCCGCCGGTGCTCCGCGACCCCCGACTGGATCAGGGCGTCGACGATGTCGCCGGGCCGCTCCGCCGGCCGGCGCAGCCACGGCGCGAGCACGGCCGCGACGACGACCGCCGCGACGGCGGCGGCGACCCAGGGGCGTCCCAGCCAGCCGGCGATCCCCCGGGGGCGCGTGCCGAGGGCCCGGACCTGGCGCGCGAGAGCCGCCGGCGCCGGCGGGCGCGGCAAGGCTTGGACGAGCCTCGCCACCGCCTCCTCCCGCGCGAGGATCCCCCGGCATGCGGGGCATCCCTGGAGGTGCGCCTCGACGGCCCGGGCGCGGTCGGGCTCGAGCTCGCGCCGGCGGTACTCCTCGAGGGCCTCGCGGGTCGCGTGGCAGTCCATGGCTCAGTTCGTCCGGTAATCGCCCAGGCGGCGACGCACCATCCGGCGCGCCCGGAAGAGCCGCGACTTGACCGTCCCGATGGGGATGTCCATGATCTGCCCGATCTCGTGTAAGGCCAGCCCTTCCAGGTCCGCGAGGAGCAGCACGGACCGGAAATCCTCGGGCAGCTCCGCGAGCGCCCGCTCGAGGTCCAGCACGGTCACGACCGCCGGGTCCGGAGCCTCCCCCGCGGGTGCCTCCTCGAACCCATCGTCCAGGTCCTTGTCGAGAAGCACCGGCTGGTGCGTCTCCCGCCGGTAGAACGTGAGGAACGTGTTCCTCAGTATCTGGAACAACCAGGCCCGGAGGTGCGTTCCCGGCTCGAAGCGGTGGGCGAACCGGAAGGCCCGGAGGTACGTCTCCTGGACCAGATCGTCGGCGTCCGGAGGCCGCTTGGTCAGCCGCAGGGCGAAGTTGTAGAGCGTGTCGAGGTGCGTGAGCGCCTGCTGGCGGAACTCGGTGGACGGCTCGGGCACGGCTGGCCTCTGGCTCGGGACGCTAGCAGAATGCCCCGCCCCGGGCAAGGGGCCGTGAATCAGTCGGGGTACGGGAGCACGTCGCCCTCGCCGGGCAGCTCGCCCAGCAGGTCCGTGATCGACTGGTAGAGCGTCGGGTGCTCGACTTCGGGCGCGATATCCGCCAGGGGGACCAGCACGAACCGGCGCAGGTGCAGGAACGGATGGGGGATCTGAAGGCGGTCCTCCGCGATGACCTGGTCCGCGTAGAGCAGGATGTCGATGTCCAGGGTTCGCGGACTGGATGGACCGGGCGGTCCCGCGGGAGGGACCCGGCCCGACTGGGTCTCGATGGCCTGGGTCAGCCGGAGGAGCCGATGGGGCGGCAGCTCGGTCTCGATCTCGACCGCGCAGTTCAGGTGCCACGTCTCGCGCGGCGTGCCGATCTCTGGCCAGGGCGTCGTCTCGTAGACCTGCGAGCACGTGACGACGCGGACCGCCATCTCCGAGCGGAGCAGGGCCAGCGCCGCCTCGAGGTGCCGCCGCCGGTCCCCCAGGTTCGAGCCGAGCGAGAGAAAGACCCGCGCCATGCCTAGCGACTCCGTGTCATGCGCACCCCCGGCACCGCGGCGACCCCGTCGAGCGGCGCGGTGACCTTGCGTACGGTCACCGTGACGTCGCGCGCCGGATACTCCCGAAGGAGCGCCTCGCAGAGCAGCCCCGCCAGCCGCTCGATCAGGTGGACCCGTCCACCGGTGCCCACCGCCACCACGCGCTGCACCACCTGACCGTAGTCGACCCCCGCGGCCAGGTCGTCGGAGAGCGCGGCCGGGGTGAGGTCGAGCGCGAGCTCGACGTCCACCGAGAACCACGCCCCGACCTCCTGCTGGGCAGGGGTGACGCCGTGATGGCCGTAGAACCGGATGTCTTCCACGAAAAGCATATCAGACGGTCCGCGGCTCGGCCGGACAGGGCTCATGCGGGCGGCCGTCCCCCGCTCAGAGCCCGAGGACGTCGTGCATCGAGTAGAGGCCCGGGGGGGCGGTCGCGACGAACCGCGCCGCCCGGAGCGCCCCGTGCGCGAAGGTGTCGCGGCTGTGGGCCCGGTGGGTCAGCTCGAGCCGCTCGCCGACGGTGCTGAAGACGACCGTGTGCTCGCCGACGACGTCGCCCCCCCGGAGGGCGTGGACGCCGATCTCCTTCGTGGTCCGCTCCCCGACGAGGCCGTGGCGACCGTAGACCCCGGCGTCCTCGATCCGGCGCCCGAGCGCCTCGGCGATCACCTCGGCCATCTTGGCGGCCGTGCCGCTCGGCGCGTCCTTCTTCATCCGGTGGTGGATCTCGGTGATCTCGACGTCGTAGTCGTCGCCGAGCGCCTTGGCCATCAGCGCCAGGACGCGGAAGGCGAGGTTCACCCCGACGCTCATGTTGGGCGAGAGCATGATGGGCACGCGCGCGGCGAGCCGGCGGACCTCGTCGACCTGAGCCGCGTGGAGACCCGTCGTGCCGACGACCGCCCCGGTGCCCCGGGCGGCGGCCAGCCGAAGGTGCTCGAGGGTCGGCTCGGGCGCGGTGAACTCGACGAGGACGCGCCCCGCAGCGAGGAGCGGCCCGGGATCAGGGGCGATCGGGACGCCCAGGTGGCCCGCCCCGGCGACCTCCCCGGCGTCGCGCCCGAGGGCAGGGTGACCGGACCGCTCGAAGGCGCCTGTCACCCGGAGATCTGCCGCGTCCCGGGCCAGGGCGATGATCCGCCCGCCCATCCGCCCGGCCGCGCCGGCGACGACCAGCTCGACCACGGGCCGGGTCGACTCTTCTCAGGCCTTCAGAACGCCGGCCTGGACCAGCGCTTGGCGGAGCTTCTCCCGGTTCGCCGGGGTCATGGGACACATCGGCAGCCGCCACTCCGCCCGGATCATCCCGAGCATGGCCATGGCTTCCTTCACCGGGATCGGGTTGGTCTCGATGAACATCGCCTTGCAGACGGGATAGAGCTTCAGGTGGAGGTCGCGGGCCCGCTTCCAGTCCCCCTCCAGCGCCGCGTGCGTCACGTCCGCCACCTCGCGCGGGAGGAAGTTGCCGACCACCGAGATGACCCCGCGCCCGCCGACCGACATGAGCGGGAGCGTGAGGTTGTCGTCGCCGGAGAGCACCGTGAACTCCGGCCCGCAGGCCAGGATCACGGCGGTCATCTGGTCGAGGCTCCCCGAGGCTTCCTTGACGCCGACGATGTTGGGAATCTGGGCGAGCCGCGCCAGGGTCTCGGTCTCGACGTTGACCGCCGTGCGGCCCTGGATGTTGTAGACGATCAGCGGCAGGTCGGGGACCGCCTGGGCGATGGCGCGGAAGTGCTCGTAGAGACCCTGCTGGGTGGGCTTGTTGTAGTAGGGGGTCACGAGGAGCGCGCCGGCGGCCCCGGCCTTCGCGGCGTGGCGCGTGAGCTCGATCGCCTCGGCGGTCGAGTTCGAGCCGGTGCCCGCCACCACGGGGATCCGGCCGCGGGTCTCGTGGATCACGATCTCGACGACCCGCTTGTGCTCCTCGTGCGTGAGAGTCGGCGATTCTCCCGTCGTTCCGCAGGGGACCAGGCCGTCGGTCCCGTGCGCCACGTGGAACTCGACGAGCTCGCGGAGCTTGTCCTCGTCGATCCGACCGTCGTGGAACGGCGTGACCATGGCGACCAGAGAGCCCTGGAAGGTTCGTCGCATCGCCCAACCTCCTTCGCTACACGACCTTCGATCGCGCGGGCGGAGCAGTCGCGGGGACGGTAGCATGGCCCCCGGCGCGAATCAAGACGAAGGCGCCTCAGGGAAGGGTTGCGGAGGCCTCCGGCGAGGGCACCGACTCGTTGGCGCGCTTCGAGCGGTCCACCGCGGTGACCACGTAGAAGTAGGTCTGGCCCGGTCGCACGTCGGCGTCGACGTACGTCGTGGTCCCCTGGGGCGCCGCGCTGAGCCGCACGTGGCCCCGGCCCGCCGTCGTGCTCCGGTAGACGAGGTAGCCGGCGACGTCGGCGTCCGGCACGGCCTGCCACGCGAGACGGACGGCCGATCCGGCGAGCACCGCCACGAGGCCCCGTGGCTGGGCGGGTGGGGTGGCGTCCTCCGGGGTCGCGGTGGCGACCGCGCTCGACACGCTCTGGGCGCCGCCGGGCCCGAGCCGCGCGCGGACGGCGTAGTGATAGGTCACGTCGTTCTGGACGGCCAGGTCGATGTACTGGCGGGCGGTGACGGGCTCGAGGTTGAGGGACCGGCCGGCCGGCGTACCGGGCGCCGTCGCCCGGAACACGTCGTAGACGAGGTCCGGCGGGGCCGGCGACCCGTCCGCCAGGGTCGAGGGCGCGTCCCAGGTGAGGCGCACCTGCGTGTCCCCGGGCTGGGCCTCCAGGCGCGGCGGCGCGTCGGGGGCCGCCGCGAGCGCGACCACGATACGGTTGGAGGGCGGGCTGGGCCGCCCCTGGTCGTCGAGCGCGACGACGACGTAGGTGTACCGCTGCCCGAACGTCAGACCCTGGGCGTCCGTGTAGGTCACCTGGCCGCCCTGCACCTGGGCCTGGCCCGGCTCGGCGACCGTGATGTCGGCGACCCGCTCGAATCCGGGGACCCCCGGGGCGGGGCCGAACAGGCCCCCGAACACGAGAAGGGCGGGCCGGACCGGTTCCTCGGGCGTCCCGTTCTCGAGCCTGCGGTATACCTCGGTCCGGTGGATCTCCTTCAACGCGCTCCGGTCGAGCCGGATCTTCGGCAGGGTCCAGCTGAGGCGGATCGCGCTCCCCTCGACGGCGGCCTGGAGATCCTGGACCGCCGCCGGAAGCTTCCGCTCCGGCGCGACCGGAGGCCCGCGCTTGCCGCAGGCGGCGAGCGGGAGCGGCAAGAGAAGGGCGAGGGCGAGGGCGGTGCGGACCCGACCTCCGCGGCCGGATCTGCCGGGGACGCGCGCGAGGCTCAGGGGGTCTCCAGAAGCCCGCGCGCCTCCGCGAGGGCGCGAGCCACGGCCTCGGGAGCGGTGCCGCCGTACACGTTCCGCGCCGCGAGCGAGGCCTCGACGGAGACCGCCTCGCGGAAGTCGAGACCGAACAGGGGGGATAGCGCGTGGAGGTCCTCGAGCGGGAGCGCCTCGAGGCGCACGCCGCGCTCGAGGGCGAGCCGCACGGCCCGGCCGACGACCTCGTGGGCGTCACGGAACGGCAGGCCCCGCTGGACCAGGTAGCCGGCGAGGTCGGTCGCGGTGGAGAAGCTCTCGCCGGCGAGCATGCGGAGCCGGTCGGTGCGGAAGCGGAGGGCCCGAAGGAAGGGGGCGAGGATGCCGAGCGTGCCCCGGAGCGTGTCCGCCGCGTCGAAGAACGCCTCCTTGTCCTCCTGCATGTCGGAGTGGTAGGCGAGGGGGAGGCCCTTCATCACCGTGAGGAGCCGGACGAGGTCCCCGTAGACCCGCCCCGTCTTTCCCCGGATCAGCTCTGCCACGTCCGGGTTCTTCTTCTGCGGCATGATCGACGACCCGGTGGCGTAGGCGTCGGGGAGGTCGACGAAGCCGAACTCGGCCGACGCCCACAGCACGAGCTCCTCGGCGAGCCGGGACAGGTGGGTGGCCGCGATCGCCGCCGCCGCGCAGAACTCCAGCGCGAAGTCGCGGTCCGACACGGCGTCCATGCTGTTCGCCGTCGGGGCGCGGAAGCCCAGAGCCCGGGCGAGCGCGTGGCGGTCGACGGGGACGGTGGTGCCCGCGAGCGCGGCTGCTCCGAGCGGGCACACGTCGAGGCGGCGGCGCGCGTCGGCCAGCCGCTCGCGGTCCCGGGCCAGCATGAACACGTATGCCAGGAGATGGTGGGCCAGCAGCACCGGCTGCGCCCGCTGGAGGTGGGTGTAGCCCGGCATCGGGCACGTGCGATGGCGCTCGGCCTGCTCGACGAGCGCCGCCTGCACCTCGCGGAGCGCGAGGCGGATCGCGTCGATCTCGCCCCGGAGCCAGAGCCGCATGTCGAGCGCGATCTGGTCGTTCCGCGAGCGGCCGGTGTGGAGCTTCCCTCCCACGGCGCCGATCTTCTCGATCAGGCGCCGCTCGATGTTCATGTGGATGTCCTCGAGCTCGATCCGGTAGGGGAAGACGCCCGTCTCGAGCTCCTGTCGCACCTCGCCGAGCCCGCGGAGGATCGCGTCCAGCTCCGCCTCCGAGAGGACGCCGCCCTTGGCCAGGGCCTGGGCCCATGCCTCGCTGCCCTGGAGGTCGTGAGGCCAGAGCCGGTAATCGAAGGGCAGGGAGGCCGTGAACGCCCGGGCCGAGGCGTCGGCGGGCTCTGCGAAGCGCCCGCCCCAGGGGCTCTTCGGCGCCGGCCCCGTCGAACCCGTCATCGCGACAGGCCCGCCGGCACCGGGGACCCGTCCGCGGCCAGCAGCGCGGCGATCTCCTCCATGATCCATCCGGTCACGTCGGCCCGGAGCCCTTGCGTCACCCGCTGCCGCGGGGTGGTGAAGCGGAGGGGCTTGCCGAAGCGCACGCTGAGCGGCACCCGCCGGGGGACGAAGAAGCGTCGGGCTGCCAGGGCGTCGAAGGTGCCCGAGATGGCGGCGGGGACGACCGGGACGCCGGACCGGAGCGCGACCAGGGCCACGCCGGGCTGTCCGCGGACGAGCCTGCCGTGCCGGCTGAAGGGGCCCTCGGGGAAGATGCCCACCACCCCACCTTGCTCGAGCACCCGGAGGGCCCGCCGGATGGCCCCGGGATCGGGCCGCGCCAGCGAGACCGGGATCGAGCCGATGTGGTCGTGGAAGTACGGATGAAGCGGCGTGGCCCGGTAGACGCGCGGCATGACCAGGAAGCTGATCTTCCGGGGCAGTGCTATGGCGAGCACGACGCCATCCAGGTAGTTCGCGTGGTTCGCCGCGACGATGTAAGGGCCCTGCTCCGGCAGGTGCTCGAGCCCGCTCACGCGGAAGGCGAAGAGGCGCCGCAGGATCGGCGGGAGGACGCGCTTGAGCCCGGCGTACACGGCGGGAAACCGCTCCGGCTCGTCCGCCACCGGGGCTGCGGCGGGGCGAAAGGCCGGCGGAGCATTCTTCCAGTTCGGGTTCATCGCGTGTCGGTCTCGTGCCTTCATAGCATCGGGCCGTTGGCGGGCGCAAGCGTCGAGGTCGAGCGCACCCGGCTCCGGTACTGCCGGTACCGCGCCACCGCCTGGTTGTGCTCCTCCAGGGTCGTCGAGAAGTGATGCGCCCGGTCGTCGATGGCCACGAAGTAGAGGTACGGGACGTTGGCCGGCTCGAGGACCGCGTCGATGGCTGCCCGGCCCGGGCTCCCGATCGGCCCCGGCGGCAGACCCCGGTTCTTGTAGGTGTTGAACGGATGGTTGATCTGGAGATCCTCGCGCGTGGGCGGCCGTCCTTCCTTGGCCAGCGCGTAGGCGACGGTCGGATCGGCCTGGAGCGGCATGTCGAGCCGGAGCCGGTTGAGGAAGACGCGGGCGATGACGGGCCGCTCCACGGCCAGCGCCGCCTCCTTCTCCACGATCGAGGCCAGGGTGACGAGCTGGTGGAGACTCAAGCCGCGCTGCCGTGCGCGCGTGACCACGTCGGCCGTGCCCGCCCGATCCCGAAAGCGCTGGACCATCCGCCCGAGGATCTCCTCCACGCGCATGCCCTTGGTGACCTGGTAGCTGTCGGGGAAGAGGTACCCCTCGAGCGAATCGGACTCGATCCCGAGGCTCCAGGCCATGTGCGCGCTGGTGGCGGCGCGGATGACGTCCCCGGCCGGCGCGATGCCCTCGGCCTCGATCTGGCGGGCGAGGTCCCGGATCGTGAACCCCTCGGGCAGCACCAGGAGGTGCGGCTTGACCCGGCCCGTCTCGAGGAGCTGCAGCACGGCCAGGAGCGGGGCACCCTGGGGCACCTCGTACTCCCCGGCCTTGAGCGAGCGGGCCGTCCCCCGGAGGAGGGTCAGGCCGACGAAGACCACCCGGCTGCGGATCACTCCCTGCTCGGCCAGGTGGCGCGCGATGCCCAGGACCCCGCTGGTGGCGGGGATCTCCACCGTCCGGGACCCCCGCTCCAGGGCGGCAGGCGGTCGCACCGCCAGAGCGACTCCGACCGCGGCCAGGGCCGCGAGCGCGAGGCAGCCCACGGCCGCTCCTCGGCGAACGAGGTGGGCCCCGGGGGATCGATCCGCAGACGGCGAAGGAATCTGGCTCGACATGAGGCCAACGCCCGGGTCGGTACCGGACCGGACCGATCCCGAAAATCCGTTTGATTCTAAGGGGTCCCTGCACCCCTGTCAATTTCCCGGGGGATGACCTCGGGGGACTTCCCCCAGGGCCGGGGCTCCGCTATAATGTGCGTTCGTCCGTAACCCGCCTGTGTGACCTGAGGAGGTTGCATGACCACCGCTATCCAGCTGCCCCGTAAGCATGAGTGGCAGGAGCTCCAGCCGGATCACGGCGTCTTCGTCGTCGAGCCGTTCGAGCCCGGCTTCGCCCTGACGGTTGGCAATGCCTTCCGCCGGGTGCTCCTGTCCTCCATCGAGGGCGCCGCCCCGACGTGGATCAAGGTCGACGGTGTCCTTCACGAGTTCTCCTTCCTCCCGGGCGCGACCGAGGACTCCCTCGACATCCTCGCGAGCCTCCGGAGGGTCGTCTTCAAGCTTCACGGGGAGCGCAGCCGCCTCATCCGCCTCCGGGTGACCGGCCCGGGCGTCGCCAAGGCCAGCGACTTCCAGACCGACCACGATCTCGTGATCCTCAATCCCGAGGAGCCGCTCGCCACGCTCGAGCGCGACGTCACCCTCGAGATGGAGGTCCACGTCGAGAAGGGCCGGGGCTACGTCCCCGCCGACAAGCGCGAGTCGGAGACCCTGGCGATCAACGCGCTCGCGATGGACGCGGACTTCTCGCCCGTGAAGACCGTGAACTTCCAGGTGGAGCCCGCCAAGCGGAAGCCCGGGGCCGAGCGGCTGGTTCTCGAGCTCTGGACGAACGGCAGCGTCTCGCCCGAGGACGCCGTGGGCGAGGCGGCCCTCATCCTCGAGGATCACTTCAACCTCCTGTGCCGCTTCCCGACCGGCCTCGAGTCGGAGGAGGACGTGAAGGCGGAGGTGAGCCTCGAGCTGAACGAGAACCTCTTCCGGAGCGTCGACGAGCTCGAGCTCTCCGTCCGGGCGTACAACTGCCTCAAGACGGCGAACATCCGCACGATCGCGGACCTCGTGCAGAAGAGCGAGGCCGAGCTCCTGAAGACCAAGAACTTCGGCAAGAAGTCGCTCAACGAGATCAAGACGATCCTCGCCGAGATGAGCCTGTCCCTCGGCATGCGTCTCGACGCGGCGGAGCTCGAGCGGCTCCGGGCGCAGCGCGAGCGCGCCTTCGAAGCCTAGCGTCCCCGCCGGCCTTCACGGCCCGTCCCGCAGGAGGAGCTCCACCGGCGGGCCGGGCCGGCCCCAGGCCCGCACCCACACGCGGGTGCCGTCGCTTCGGATGTCGACGGCCCCGTCCTGATCCGTTCGGTAGACCGTCGCGCCCGCCGCGCCGAGGCGAGCCAGGACGGCCGGGGCCGGGTGCCCGAAGGGATTCCGCGTGCCCACGGGGATCACGGCGAGCCGGGGTCCCACGGCGGCGAGAAAGTCGGGCGGGGAGCCGCGTCGGCTGCCGTTCCCGCTCACCTTCAGCACGGGCGCGCCGAGCGGCTGCCCCGCGCGGAGCGTCGCCGCCTCTGCCGCCGGCCCGCCGCCCGTCGCGAGGACGGCCGCGAAGAGGCCCCATTCGACTCTGAGGAGCAACGGCGCCTCCAGAGGGTGCCCGCCCGACTCGGGCCCCTCGGCCGGCCCCGCCCGGGGTGGGTGGAGCACGGTGACGAGGAGCGAGCCGACCCAGAGCCGGTCGCCCCGCGCGAGCGCGCGCTGCGGGATGCCGCGTGCCACGACGGGGTCGAGCCAGGGCGCCTCCTCGCTGCCCGCCGGGATCCACACCTCGTCGATCGGCAGTCCTTCGAGGAGCCCCGCCAGCCCGCCTGCGTGGTCGGGCGCGCCCTCCGTGAGCGCGAGGGCCGTCAGGCGCCGGAGGCCCAGCCGCCGGAGAGCGGGGACGACCACGCGCTCGCCCCGGTCGCCGCGCCCCGGGCCGCCGCCACCTGTGTCGACGAGGAACGCCGGGCCGTCGGGAGCCTGGACGAGGATGGCCTCCCCCTGGCCGACGTCGAGGACGACGATGCGGACGAGTCCGTCCGGCCGGGCCGCGGCGATCGTGAGGGCGCCCGCGCCGAGGGCCAGCGCGGCGACGCCGAGGGTGGCAGAGCGTCCGCGGATCCAGGGCAGCAGGACGAGGGCGAGCCCGGCCGCGACCATCGCGAGGGCCGGAGGCGGCGGGACGTAGACGATCGCGCCCGGCAGGGCGGCGGCCGCGCGCACGACGAGGCGGAGCAGGACGAGCAGGAGCCAGAGGCTCTGGAAGAGCGGGTGGGCGAGCGACTCGCTCACGGTCGCCACCGCCAGGGTGAGAACGCCGCCGGTGGTGAGCAGGCCGGCGAGCGGCACCACGAGGAGGTTCGCGGCCACCCCGAGGGGCGAGAGCTGGCCGAAGTGAAGGAGCATCACCGGCGTGACGCCCAGTTGCGCCCCCGCCGACACGGCGAGGGCGCTGGCGATCGGCCCGGGACACCAGGGCGCGAGCCGCGCCCGGATCCACGGCGCCAGGTGCAGGAGCCCGGCCGTCGCGGCGAACGAGAGCTGGAGACCCGGCTCCGCCAGGCTCCCCGGGTCGAGGGCCAGGAGGACGAGGAGCGCGGCCGCGAGACTGTTCCACACGCGGCTCTCGCGGCCGAGGAGGCCCGCGGCGAGAAACAGGCCGCCCATGACGGTGGCCCGCAGCACGGACGGCTGACCGCCGACGACGGCGGCGAACGCGACGAGCGTCGCGAGCGCCAGGCCGGCGGCGAGGGGCGCGGGGAGGCGCACGAGCCTGAACAGGAGAAAGGCCGAGCCCGCGACCAGCGCGACGTTGAAGCCGGAGATGGCGAGCACGTGGTAGACGCCCGCGCGGCGGAAGTCCGCCAGCAGCGTGGGCGGGAGCTGACGGCGCTCGCCGATGAGGAGACCCTCGAGGAGCGCGCCCGACACGGGCGGCAGGTGGGCCTCGATCACGGCATGGATCCCGAGCCGGGTCCGGAGCCACCAGGGCAGAGGGGTGGGCGGCAGGCGCTCCACGCCCGCCGCGCGCGCGGTTGCGAGGTAGCGCGGGGTGCGTGGCCCGGCTCCTCGCGGCTCGGCGCCGGGATTCCGGAACGGCTCCAGTGCCCGTACCTCGCCGGTGACGCGGACGTGGTCGCCCGGTCCGAGGGGTGGGGCAGACCCGTAGAGAGACAGGGGGAGCGTGCCGGACGCCGGCCGCCCGGGCTCGGCGCCGGTTCGTCGGAGTACGAGGGGGAATCGCATCCGCGGCCCCTCGACCTCCGGGGCGCCGCCCACGAGCCCCTCGAGCACGACGGGACCGGGAACGACCCCGCGCACCGCCGGGAGCGGATCGGGGAGCGCGACCCGCGCCCATCCCGCCAGGAGGCAGAGCACGACGACCCCCGTGCTGGCGCCGGCCAGCGAGCGCCCGCGCCCGGTCACGAGGAGGAGGACGGCGCCGGCCAGACCGGCGGGAGGGAGCCAGAAGGGCGTCTCCACCGTGAGGCCTAGCCCGGCGCCGAGGGCGAACGCGAGCGCGAGTGGCAGGAGCGGCGCGCTCACGGAGAGTCGGCATCCGGCGTTGCGGCCGGCGTGTTCCCCCGGTCCGTGTCCGGCGGGGAGGGCTCGCTCACGGTCGGGGGACCTGTCCCGTCCGGGTCGGCCCGTCGATCCTCACGGCCCTCGAAGGCCTCGCGCGCGGCGACGATGCGAGCCGCGAGCCGCCAGCTGATCCCGGCCACGCGCGCGAGCTCGCCCGGCGTCGCCCGGTTGAGGTCGAGCCGCGGCCTGTCCGGGCCCGCATCACTCCAGCCAAAGCGGCTCGCTCGGACCCCCGGCTGCTCGCAGCGGGTCGAGACGCTGCGAGGGCGGGGCCGGGACGCGGCCTGGACCGGCGCCGAGCTCGTCGGCCGGGCCGGCTCCGACTCCAGCCGATCCGCGATCTCCGGGTGGCGCGCGCGCCACCGCTCGACCGCGAGCCCACCGAAGAGCCCCGCAGCCAGGAGCGCGACGACGACCACCTCGCGGGGGCGATAGGCGAGCCGCTCGGCAAGCCGCTGGCCCGCGGCGCCGAGCGCCTTCGCCGTCCGGTGAGCCGTCCGTGCGCTCCGCCGGAGGAGCCGCCGGCGCCACTGGCGCGCGTCCATGGTTCCGGGCTACGTAGAGCAGGGCGCATGCCACGTGGTGGCGCGCGTGGAACCCCTGGCGCGGTCGCGCGCGGCGCCCCGAGCCCTCGCCGCCGGGTGTCTACCCGGCCAGACGCGGGGATCCCGAACCGGTACAGGTCAGACGCGGGCGGGGGCCCGGAGCGCCCAGGCGAGTACGCCCGCCCATGCCAGCGCGAGGGCCCCGACGATCACGTAGGGCGCCTCGCCGCCGAGCGCTTCGGCGGCGTAGCCGCCCAGGAGGCCCGAGCCCAGGATCGAGACGCCGCATGCGGCCTCGAAGAGCCCCATGGCCGTGCCCCGCTGCGCGGCGCTCACGTGATCCGCGATGAGGCCGACGCAGGTCGGGGCGGAGGCGCCGGCGGCGAGGCCGAGCGCCACGGCGCCGAGGAACAGGGTCCCGAAGCCGAGAGGCGCCACGAGGAGCGCCGCGCCGCCCACCATCGCGAGCATCGCGGGAACGAGGACCAGGCGGCGGCCCAGCGTGTCCGAGACGCGGCCGGCGCCGAGGGAGCCGACGACCCGCGCGATCCAGTACGCGCCGAGCAGGAGCCCGACGCCGCGCGGCGAGAGGGCCCGGTCCGCCCCGTACGCGGGCAAGAACGCGAGGATGGTGCCGAGCCCGTAGACGTAGACGAACCCCGTCGCGTACGCGAGCGCGCGCCGGCTCCGGGCCCACGCGGGGTTGGTCGTGACGATCCGGGGCGTCACCGCCACGCCGTGGCGGGCCTGCGGGTCCGCCGCCTCGCCGCCCCCGAGCACCAGGACGAGGATCGCCGCGAGTCCCGACGTCGCCAGATAGAGGGCGAACGGGGCCCGGAGGCCGAAGCCCTCGATGACGAAGCCGCCGATGGAGCTTCCCACCACGAATGCCGCCGCGTAGGCGCCGTACGCGACGCCCATCGCGGCGCCGGCGCGCGCGCCGAACCGCTCGGCGACCCAGGCCTCGAGAGTCGGCCAGAAGGCGGCCCAGGCCGCGGCCTCGAGGAGCTTGCCCGCGGCGAGGCCGGCGACGTGGCCAACGACCAGGTAGAGGGCTGCCGAGGCGCCGACCCCGATCGTGGAGAGGAGGAGGATCACGCGGCGGCCGAAGCGGTCCGAGGCGCGCCCGAGCGGGATGGTGAGCAGCGCGAACGCGAGCCCGTGGCTCGCCCCGATGAGGCCGAGATCCCGGTAGTCGGCCCCGAGGGTGCGGGCGTAGAGGGGGAGCGCCGGGGCGACGAGCCCGCCGCCCAGGTTGAAGACGAACGTGATGAGGCCGATCGGGACCAGCCGGGCGGTCATCGGGAAGGCAGCCGAAGGGCTCGGGCGCTACGGCGCCAGCGCGGCGCGGGTGATCCGGCTCGGGACCGCCTCGCGGTTGTACCACTCGGCGTCCCGGAAGGCCTCGTCGATCCGGTCGAGGGGATACGTGTGCGAGACGAGCCGGTCGAACGGATAGCGCCCGCGGCAGCGGCCGAGGAACTCGAGGGCCCGGGGGATCACCCATGGATCGTACATGACGACGCCGATGATGGTCTTCGATCCCCAGACGAGCGAGGACGGGTCGAACTCGACCGTGCGTCCCCGGCTGATGCAGCCGATCTCGAGGTACCGCCCGCCGAAGCGCAGCATCTCCACGCCTTCCGGCACGACCGGGGGAAAGCCGACGAAATCGCACGCGAGGTCCGCCCCGCGGCCGCCCGTCCAGTCGCGGACCTGCTTGACGCGGGCCCGGCGATCCGGGACCTCCGTGAGGTGAAGCGTGTGGTCGGCCCCGAATGCCCGGGCGAGCTCGAGCCGCTCGGCGAGCTGGTCGATCACGATCACCGTGCCGGCGCCCATCTCCCGCGCCACCGCGACCGCCTGGATGCCGAGCCCGCCGGCGCCCTGGATCACCACGCTCTCGCCGAACGCGAGGCCGGCCCGCGTGAGGCCGAAGAGCACCTGGGAGAGCGCGCAGTTCACCGGGGAGACGAGCGCGTCGGGGAGGTCGTCGGGCACGCGGAAGATGAAGCCCCCGGGACGGACGTAGTAGTACTCCGCGAACGCGCCCACCCAGTGCGGGAACTCGCCCGGCCCCGTCGCGCGGCCGACCTTGTGGGGGCACGCGGCTCGCTGGCCGTGGAGGCACACGTAGCAGCGGCCACACGGGTAGAAGTAGCAGTACGCCACGCGATCGCCCTCGCGGAGGGGTTGCCCGAGCGAGTCGGTCGTGACGCCGGCCCCGAGCGCGGCCACGCGCCCGGTCATCTCGTGACCGAAGATCCAGCCGTCGGGCGGGAGCGCGAGCGGGGCGTCACCGCGCCAGAAGTGGAGGTCCGAGCCGCAGATGTTCGCGAGCGACACGCGGACCAGCACGGCGCCCGGCTCGAGCTCGGGCAGGGCGAGCTCGCGGAGCTCGAAGGGCTTCCCCGGCCCCCGGAACACGGCGGCCTTGCCGGTGCGGGCCATCGCGGTAGGACCTCCTCGCGCGAAAGATGGGCGGAGCGCGGTCATGCTAGCACGCGGTCCGCGGAGGGTCGAGGCTCGGCACCGCGGTCGCGCCGGCGCGTGGATGGGCGCGCGTTGCCGCTCGGGGCGGCGCGGGCTATCCTCGCCGCCAGCGGTGCCGGGGGCGGCCCGGCGTCCGGAGGAGGCCCGTCCGTGGGATACGTCGAGCGTCATCTCCTGCCGAACGAGCGGGTGGTCTACAAGACCCGGCTCCACTGGATCCTGTTCGCGAAGCCCGTGGTGTTGACGCTCGGGTTCTTCGCCCTCGCCGTGGCGCTGGGTGCGGCGACGCGGATCGAGTGGCTCTGGTACCTGAGTCTCCTCGTGATCCTCGGAGGCCTCGTCTGGAGCGCGATCCACGCCGTCGAGCTCCTGACCTCGGAGTTCGCGGTCACGACGACGCGCCTCATCTTCAAGGTGGGGATCGTGGCGCGGTACACGACGGAGCTGCTCCTCGGCAAGGTGGAGTCGATCGGCGTCCAGCAGAAGCTCCTCGGCCGACTCCTGAACTACGGAGACCTGGTGGTGACCGGCACGGGCGGCGCCCGCGAGGTCTTCCCCCGCGTGCACGATCCGATCGGGTTCCGGAACCACGTGCAGCAGGCCTCGGTCCGGGCCTTCGAGCCGGAGCGCGGCCAGGCGTGACCCTCCGCGCGCCGCGGACTTCACGAATCTTTACGCGCGGTACATACGAGCTTCACGGCGACGCTCCATGCTCGAGACTCGCAGGCCACCGAGCCGATGCTCGAGAGCCCTGCGCCACACTCACATGAGGAGGAGCGAGCCATGAAGCGACGCACGATGTTCGGATTGATGGCGGCTGGGGCCGTGGGGTTGGTCGCGGCGGGCGGTGCCGCGGCCTACGGCGCGCACGGAGGCGCGCGCCATTCGATCATGAAGCGCATGGTCGTCGCGGCGATCGACGACGCCCTCGACGAGGCGAAGGTGACTCCCGATCAGCGGACGGCGATCTACACTGCTCGCGATCGGGCCTTCGCGGCGTTGGAGCAGGCTCGCACGAGTCGCCGGACGCACCTGGAGGAAGGCCTCCGGCTGTTCGAGGCCGATCAGGTCGATCCCGCGCAGGTCGAGGCGTTCCATCGGCAGGGCGACGAGGAGCGGCAGCGAATGCGGGAGGTGATTCACCAGGCCATCGTCGAGGTCCACGACGCCCTGACGCCGGTCCAGCGCCGGGCGATCGCGGACTACGTTCGGGCTCATCGGCTGAGCCACATGCACTGAGGCCGTACAGAGGATGCCGACCCGCTGGGCCGCGCTCCTGATCGACGACGACGCCCGGCTGGGCGCGCTGGTGGCAGAGTATCTCGGCAAGCACGAGATCGACGTCACCGTGGTCGGCGACGGCGAGCGCGGCCTGGCGGCCCTTCGAAAGCGCCGCTTCGACGTGGTCCTGCTCGACCTCATGTTGCCCGGAGTGGACGGCCTCGAGGTCTGCCGTCGCATCCGGGCCGTCCCCGACTTGTCGGCGATTCCGGTCATCATGCTCACTGCCAAGGGCGAGGACGTCGACCGGATCGTCGGCCTCGAGCTGGGCGCCGACGACTACCTGCCGAAGCCGTTCAATCCCAGAGAGCTGCTGGCGCGGATCCGGGCCGTCCGCCGTCGAAGCACCGCCGTGAGCACGACCGGGGCGTCTCGGCCGCCCTTCCGCTCGGGCGATCTCGAGATCGACTTCGACGCCCGTGAGGTCACGGTGGCGCGACGGCGCCAGGTGCTGACCCACTACGAGTTCGAGCTGCTGGCGGCATTGGCGCGGGCCGCGGGGCGGGTGCTCTCGCGGGAGCAGCTGCTCGACGCGCTCAAGGGGACCGAGTACGAGACGTTCGATCGCTCCATCGACGTCCACATCTCCAAGCTGCGCTCCAAGCTCGAGGCCGACCCCAAGGCGCCGCGTCTGATCAAGACAGTGCGGGGCGTGGGATACCTCTTGGCGCGGACCGGGGAGTGACGGTGGCGCGCCTCTACGCCCGCATCTATCTCCACTTCCTTGGGGTGCTGCTGGTCGTCGGGCTTGCGGTCAGCGTCGTGTTCGCGGTCGGCCAGCGGGGCGCGTTTCAGCGCCAGGTGATCGAGCGGCTGGTGCGACACGTCGGGACGCTGGTGGCCGAGCACCTGGACGGCGGCGCCGCGCTGCAGCGGCGGCTCGATCAGCTCCACGCCGACCTTGAGGTTGACGTGACCGTCCGGGGTCTCGAGGGACGGGTGGTGGCGGCGGTCGGGTCCCCGCTGCGCGAGCTGAGCCGGTCCGAGCGGACCGAGCTGCACGCGGGCGCCGTCGTCACCCGGGCCGGTCCGGCCTGGTTCGTGGCAGCGGCGGCCCGGGACCCCGGGTCCGGGTCCGTGCGGGGCTACTTCGAGCTGTCGGCACCTCGGCGCATGGGGATGCCCGGCCTCTGGCGCCCCGGCCTCGGTGTGGCGCTCGTGCTGCTGATCGTCGCTCTGGCCGCGGCGCCCCTGGCACGGCGGATCTCCCAGCCAGTGGAGCGCTTGACGGAGGCGGCGCGCCGTCTCGGAGGTGGGGACCTCGGATACCGCGTGGCCCTCGACGACCGGGTGCACGCTGGCGACAGACGCCGTCGCCGGGGGCGGCGGCGCCTAGACGAGCTCGACGACCTGACCCGGGCCTTCAACGACATGGCCGAGCGGGTGGAGCACCTGGTGCGTGGCCAGCGGGAGCTCCTGGCCAACGTCTCCCACGAGCTGCGCTCGCCCCTGGCCCGCATCCGGGTGGCGCTGGCCCTCCTTCCGCGAGACGCCGACAACGAGGCCCGGCTAAGAGACCTTGAGAACGACCTCGGCGAGTTGGAGAGGCTGATCGAGGACGTGCTCACGACCGCGCGCCTCGACGCCACAGGTCTTCCGCCGCAGCCGGTTTCGATCGATGTCGCCGGGCTGCTCCTGGAGCTGGCCGAGCAAGCCGGGAGGGACCCGCTCACGGCCGGGAAGGCGGTGGGCGTCACCCCGGGACCGGCGCCGGATCTCACGGCCGACCGCGCTCTCGTCAAGCGGGCCCTCTGGAACCTGATCGAGAACGCCGCCAAGTACGGCGCGCCGCCGATCACCCTTGCGGCCACCGGCGATGGCCACCACGTGCGACTCTCCGTCACCGACCAGGGAGATGGGATCGCGCCGGCCGAGCGCGAGCGTGTCCTCGCGCCCTTCTACCGCCTCGACCGGGCCCGTACGCCTCGCGGGGACGGAGAGCCTCCCCATGGCTTCGGGCTCGGGCTGACGCTCGCGCGGCGGATCGCCGAGGTGCACGGTGGACGCATCGCGATCGGGCCGGCTAGCGTGCAGGACGGACGCGAGCAGGGGTGCCGGGTGACGCTCGTCCTGCCGGGCCGACCATCCGCCGGTCCGGCCCCGGGATCGGAGGATTGAACCCGTGTCGCGTGACATGCGTCGGGCCGGTCCGGGACGCTCCCGAGGACAGGTCGCATGGAGGCAAGGAGGCCGGTCGTGATGAGTGACGCGTTGGTGGTCGAGGACGAGCCGCGCCTGGAGGAGGTCGCCGCACTCGACGACCGCCTCCACCGGCACAACGTCGTGGCGACGGGCTGTGACAACGGCCGCTGGCTGGCGATCTTCGTTCGCGACGCGACTGGCGAGGTCATGGCGGGCCTGCACGGGTGGACCTGGGGCCGCACGGGCTTCGTGCGCACCCTCTGGGTCCGGGAAGATCTCCGAGGGCGCGGCTGGGGGCGCGCCTGCTCGGGAAGGCCGAGCAGGAGGCCGCCCGGCGCGGCTGCCGGGAGATGCAGCTCGATACCCACAGCTATCAGGCGCCCGGCTTCTATCGACGCCAGGGCTACCAGCAGATCGGCGAGCTGCCGGGCTGGCCGGGCGCGGAGGCCACGCGCGTCTTCTTCCGGAAAGCGCTCTGACCGCCGGGCCGCGGTATCAGCTGGGGCGGCCGGTGGCGTCGACGCAGATCGAGGGCATGCCAAGCCAAAAGGGTTGGCCGTGCTACCCTGGCCGCGCTCCGCCAAGGGAGAGGGGCCCGGTATGCAGTGTCCCCGGTGCCAGCATGACAATCGCCCCCAGGCGAAGTTCTGCGAGGAATGCGCCGCTCCGCTCGCGCGGACGTGCCCGAACTGCGGCAGTGAGGTCTCTCCGGAGGCCAAGTTCTGCTCGGAATGCGCTCACGCTGTTACGGGACCGGTCTCGACACAAACCCGGTACGTCTCACCCGAGACGTACACCCCCAGGCACCTCGCTGAGAAGATCCTCACCTCGAAGGGCGCCCTCGAAGGCGAACGCAAGCAGGTGACGGTCCTCTTCGCGGACCTCAAGGGCTCGATGGAGCTCTTGGCCGACCGGGACCCCGAGGAAGCGCGGAAACTCCTGGACCCGGTGCTCGAGCGCATGATGGACGCCGTCCACCGGTACGAGGGGACGGTGAACCAGGTGATGGGCGACGGGATCATGGCCCTCTTCGGGGCGCCGGTGGCCCACGAGGATCACGCCGTGCGGGCGTGCTACGCCGCCCTCGACATGCAGACGGCGATTCGTCGCGATGCCGAGGCGGTGCGGCGGCGTCACGGTGTCGTGATCCAGGTCCGCATCGGCCTGAACTCGGGCGAGGTGGTCGTCCGCGCCATCGGCAGCGATCTGCGGATGGACTACACGGCGGTCGGTCAGACCACGCACCTGGCCGCGCGCATGGAGCAGCTCGCCAAGCCCGACACGACTCTGCTGACCGCCGACGTGCTCCGTCTCGCGGAAGGGTTCATCGCGGTCACGCCGCTCGGCCCGGTGCCCGTCAAGGGCCTGAGCGCGCCGGTCGACCTCTACGAGATGACGGGAGCGGGGCCACTTCGCTCGAGGCTGCACGCGGCGGCGGCCCGCGGCCTCACCCGGTTCATCGGCCGGGAGGCGGAGCTGGACCAGGTGCGCCAGGCCATCGGTCGAGCGGCGGCGGGGTCCGGTCAGGTGGTCGCCCTCGTCGGGGAGCCGGGGGTCGGGAAGTCGCGACTGGTCTGGGAGGTGACGCACTCCCACCGCACCCACGGGTGGGTCATCGTGGAGGCGGGGTCCACTCGTACGGGAAGGCGACCCCTACCTGCCGGTCCTCGACCTCCTCAAGGGCTACTTCGAGATCGACGACCGGGACGAGCCCCGGAAGATGCAGGAGAAGGTCACGGGGAAGATCCTGACGCTGGACCGCGCGCTGGAGCCGCTGTTGCCGGCCCTCCTCTCGCTGCTGGAGGTGCCAGTCGAGGACGCCGCCTGGCGCAACGCTCGACCCGCCCCAGCGTCGGCAGCGCACCCTGGACGCGCTCAAGCGGCTTCTGCTACGGGAGGCCCAGGATCAGCCGGTCCTCGTCGTCTTCGAAGACCTCCATTGGATTGACGACGAGACGCAAGCGCTCCTCGACGGCGTGGTCGAGAGCCTCCCGGCGGCGCGACTGATGCTCCTCGTGAACTACCGCCCGGAATACGAGCACCGCTGGGGCCGCAAAACGTACTACACGCAACTTCGCCTGGACCCCCTGCCACCGGAAAGTGCTGCGGAGCTCCTCCGGGCGTTGCTCGGGGACGATCCGAGCCTTCAGCCACTGACTCGACTCCTCATTGAGCGCACCGAGGGGAATCCGTTCTTTCTGGAGGAGAGCGTCCGCACCCTGGTCGAGACGGGCGCGCTTATCGGCGGGCGCGGCGCCTACCGGCTGGGCGGATCCGCGGCGGTCGTCCAGATGCCGGCGACGGTGCAGGCCGTGCTGGCCGCGCGGATCGACCGACTGCCGGCGGAGGAGAAGCGGCTCCTCCAGACCGCCGCAGTCATCGGGAAGGACGTGCCCGAGGCGGTCCTTCAGGCGATCGCCGAGATGCGCGAGGAGGACCTTCGGCGCGGACTGGCGCATCTCCAGGCCGCCGAGTTCCTGTACGAGACGAGCGTGTTCCCCGAGCCGGTGTACACGTTCAAGCACGCGCTGACCCACGAGGTGGCCTACGGGAGCCTGCTCCACGACCGGCGGCGCGCCCTGCACGCTCGAGTCCTGGCCGCCATGGAACGTGCGGGCCACGGCCGCCTCTCGCTGTACGCGGAGCGCCTCGCCCACCATGCGTTGAAGGGCGAGGAGTGGGCCCGCGCCGCGCGGTATCTCCATCTCGCCGGGCGGCGGGCCATCGCGGAAGCGCGATACGAGAGCGGCGGCGGCTTCTACGAGACCGCGATCCGCGCCCTGGACCAACAGGGCGACGAGGCTGACCTGACACTGAAACTGGATGCCTATCTCGAGCTCCTGACCGCGCGCCACGAATCCAGTCGGTTCGAGGGGAAGTTCGAGGGGTACAAAAAGCTGATGGTCCAAGCCGACGCGCTGGCGCGGACACTGAATGACCGCGAGCGGCTCGCCCAGGTCCGCGTAAAAGAGGCCCAGGGTCTGTGGATGCTGTGGTCGGGACCCGGCCATCTGGAGGAGGCAATCGAGCGGGCGCGGGAGGCGTTCGCGCTGGCGGCTCCCGATGACCTCCGGACGCGGAGCTATGCGCAGTTCCTCGCCGGCGCCGCCTCCCTCGCCCGCGGCCGCTTCCATGACGCTATCCAGGAGTTCGACGCCGGCGTGCTCCTGTTCACGGCGGTACCGGTTGACGCGGAAGCGGCCGGGCTGGTGCTTCCCATCCGAGCGAGTATCCGCGCCTGGGAGGCCGAGGCGTACGCGGCGCTCGGCGAGTTCGGCCCCGCCCTCGTCGCGGCGGACGAGGCCCAACGGATCGCGAGCGAGCTGCGCCACCCCCAGACCCAGGGGCTCGCCGGGGTGCACTCGGGCTACGTCCTCCTGATGCGGGGCCAGATCAAAGCCGCCGCGCGCGCGTTCGAGCACGGGCTTGCCAGCGAGAGGTCCAGAGGGCCTAACTCACTGGGGCTCGGATTCTCCCACCTCTTACTGAGCCAGCGCGATGAGGGCATGAGGGCACTGAGGCGTGGGCTGGAGATCATGGGTGACCCGCTCGGGCCGCAGGCCAAAATTACGACCCGGTACGGGGTCATGCTGGCAGGAGCGTATCTGGCAGCGGGCCTCCTCCAAGAAGCGGAGGCGGCAGCCGCGCGAGGACTCGCGCTCGCGACGATGGACGGCGCGCGCGCCTACCACGTGCCCCTCGGCCGGCTTCGCGCCGAAGCGCTCGCCCTCCAGGGGAGACAGCCTCCGAGCGAGGCGGCGCTCTTGGACTGGGGCCGGCTCATTGACCTCGCAACGGAGCTGTCGATGCGTCCGGAGCTGGCCCATTGCCACCTCGGCCTCGGCAAGCTCCACCGCCAGACAGGCGATCGAGCGAGAGCCCGCGAGCACCTCACCACCGCAGGGACCATGTACCGCGAGATGGACATGTCTCTTCTGGCTGCCGCAGGTGGAGACGGCACTGGGCGGAGGCGACCAATGACGCGAGTGGGATCCGACCTGCCCCGAACTCGGAAACAGCCTCATACAGATGCCGTGCATGGCTCATTCTGGTTGTTGCCGCAGAGCCGAAGGCCACGGTGATCGGAGAGATCCCGATCGATGCGTGCCAGTTCTTCCTGCTTCGCTACGTGCCGGTGCACCAGGCGGTGGCCGAGAGGCTCCTGGGCGAGTTGACAGATGTCCAGATTCGCTCTCGCCCGGTCGACGGTGTGAATCCCATTGCCTGGATTGCCTGGCACATCGCGCGCGGGGAAGATCTCGGGGTCAGCCGCTTCGTCGGCCATCGCCCGCAACTCTTCTTCGAAGAAGAGTGGGGGCAGCGATTGAACGTGCCGGATGCCGACCTGGGAGACGGGGATGACTGCCGGGGAGGCGGCCGAACTGAGCGCGAAGATCGACCTCGATGGGCTGCGTGGCCCTACTGGGCGGCGACTCGAGCGGCGAACCCGCTCGATCGTCGGGGACCTACACCCGGAGGATCTGGACGCGGTGAACGATCCTACCTACATCCGAGAGGTGGTCGAGACGGACCGGATGTTCCGGGAGGCTGGACGCTGGGGGGAGGGATACTGGACCGACCTACCCGACCGGAGTAAGGGATACTTCCTTGGGTATCTGGGGCTCACCCACACTTGGGCCCACTACAGCGAAGCGATGGTGACCCGCTCCTTGCTGGGCTTGCCTGGACGGTGAGCGTCGGGCCTCCCAGGGAGCCAACTGGCAAGTGGATGACGGGGGCGTATCGGTGGTCTGGTGGCCCGGGGCGATCCCCTAGAGCACAATCACGGGCACAGTGGAGGCTCGAGGTTGAAATCCCGCATGAAGGTCCCTAGTCTTTCAGGCACGGGCGGTAGCTCAGCGGACAGAGCGCAGCCCTTACAAGGCTGATGTCGCAGGTTCGAATCCTGCTCCGCCTACCACTTGCCCGACGCGCGTGTCCTCGCCAACGATCGCTTGCGCTCGCAGGCCTCTGGCCACAGGCGGTGTTCACCAGCACCACGATCCGCAACGTGAAGGGGGCGTGGTGATCGGCCACCTGCTCGTCGCGATCCTCGGGGTAGGGGGGACTGCTCGAGCTCTACTCGGCAGAGCCTTCTCATACAGGAGTGCTGGGTG
>CAVVOZ010000029.1:0-101559 GCA_963749975.1 uncultured Candidatus Rokubacteria bacterium
TCGATGCGGGACATCTCGGAGCTGATCTACGAGACGTGCAAGACGTATCTCGTGACGCAGGGCAAGTTCCTCCTGATCCTCGAGATCTTCATCGGGCTCATCATCGTCCTCTACTTCGGCGTCCTGCTCCGGCTACGAGCCCGTGCGAGTCCTGATCATCCTCCTGTTCAGCCTCATCGGGATCGGCGGGAGCTACGGGGTCGCGTGGTTCGGCATGCGGATCAACACCTTCGCGAACTCGCGGACGGCGTTCGCCAGCCTCGCGGGCCGGCCGCTGCCGGTCTACTCCATCCCGCTCGAGTCGGGGATGAGCATCGGGATGTTGCTCATCAGCGTGGAGCTCTTCCTGATGCTGTGCATCCTCCTGTTCGTCCCCGGGGAGTACGCGGGGCCGTGCTTCATCGGCTTCGCGATCGGGGAGTCGCTCGGCGCGGCGGCGCTCCGGATCGCCGGGGGCATCTTCACGAAGATCGCGGACATCGGCTCGGACCTCATGAAGATCGTGTTCAACATCAAGGAGGACGACGCCCGCAACCCGGGCGTCATCGCCGACTGCACGGGCGACAACGCCGGCGACTCGGTCGGCCCGACCGCCGACGGCTTCGAGACCTACGGGGTGACCGGGGTCGCGCTGATCTCCTTCATCCTCCTCGCGGTGAAGGACCCGACGGTCCAGGTCCAGCTCCTGGTCTGGATCTTCACGATGCGCGTCCTGATGATCGTGGCCAGCGGCGCTTCCTATCTGATCAACGAGGCGATCGCCCGGGGCCGCTACACCGGCGCCCGGGAGATGAACTTCGAGGCGCCCCTCACGTCCCTCGTGTGGCTGACGTCGGGCGTGTCCGTGGTGATCACGTACGTCGCCTCCTATCTCCTGGTCCCCGGCCTCGGGGACGGCACGCTCTGGTGGAAGCTGTCCACCATCATCACGTGCGGCACCCTGGCGGGCGCGATCATTCCCGAGTTCGTCAAGATCTTCACCTCGACCGAGTCGGGGCACGTCCGCGAGGTCGTCACGTCGGCGCGCGAGGGCGGGGCGTCCCTGAACATCCTGTCCGGGCTGGTGGCGGGGAACTTCAGCGCGTACTGGCTGGGCATGGCGATCACCGCGCTCATGGGGATCGCGTACCTCGTGAGCACGACCGGCGTGGGGAGCCTCATGGTGGCGCCGGCCGTGTTCGCCTTCGGGCTGGTGGCCTTCGGCTTCCTCGGCATGGGCCCCGTCACGATCGCGGTGGATTCCTACGGGCCCGTGACCGACAACGCGCAGTCGGTGTTCGAGCTGTCGCTGATCGAGCAGATCCCCGGCGTCCGGCAGCAGATCCGGAAGGAGTACGGGTTCGACGTCGACTTCGAGCGGGCCAAGACGCTCCTCGAGGAGAACGACGGCGCCGGCAACACGTTCAAGGCCACCGCGAAGCCCGTGCTGATCGGTACCGCAGTGGTCGGTGCCACGACGATGATCTTCTCGATCATCGTGCTCCTCACCCACGGGCTCACCGAGAACCTGGACAAGCTCTCCCTGCTCCACCCGCCGTTTCTGCTCGGCCTGATCACCGGCGGCTCGGTGATCTACTGGTTCACGGGCGCGTCGATCCAGGCCGTGTCGACCGGGGCGTATCGCGCGGTGGAGTTCATCAAGGCGAACATCCGGCTCGAGGGTGCGACGAGGGCCTCGGTCGAGGACAGCAAGCGCGTGGTCGAGATCTGCACGCAGTACGCGCAGAAGGGGATGTTCAACATCTTCCTGACCGTGTTCTTCTCGACGCTGGCCTTCGCGTTCGTCGAGCCGTACTTCTTCATCGGCTACCTGATCTCGATCGCGCTCTTCGGGCTGTACCAGGCGATCTTCATGGCGAACGCCGGCGGGGCCTGGGACAACGCGAAGAAGGTGGTCGAGGTCGATCTCAAGGAGAAGGGCACGCCATTGCACGCTGCGACCGTCATCGGCGACACGGTCGGCGACCCGTTCAAGGACACGTCGTCGGTCGCCATGAACCCGGTGATCAAGTTCACGACGCTCTTCGGGCTGCTCGCCGTGGAGCTGGCGGTGACGCTGACGGCCGAGGGCGGCGCCGCGATCAGCCGGACGCTGGCGGCGGTCTTCTTCATCATCTCGATGGTGTTCGTCTGGCGATCCTTCTACGGCATGCGCATCGGCACGCTGGCGCGCTGACGGGACGGAGGCGGTGGTCGAGTATCTCGTCCAGGTCCTGACCGATCCGGCCGCGCTCTACGAGCTGGTGCGCTGGGGCGGGTACGTGGCCCTCGTCGCGATCGTGTTCACGGAGACCGGGCTCCTGATCGGCTTCTTCCTGCCGGGCGATTCGCTCCTGATCACGGCGGGTCTCGTCGCCGCCGCGGGGGGCCTCGACATCTGGCTGCTGAACGGGCTCCTGAGCGTGGCGGCGATCGCGGGGGACAGCGTCGGCTACGCGATCGGCTACCGGACGGGGCCGCACATCTTCACGCGGGAGGATTCGCGGTGGTTCAGCCGCACGCATCTGGTGCGGACGCGCGAATTCTACGAGCGCCACGGGGGGAAGACCATCGTCCTCGCCCGGTTCATCCCGATCATCCGGACGTTCGCGCCGGTCGTCGCCGGCGTGGGGCGGATGGAGTACCGGCGCTTTCTCGCCTACAACGTCCTCGGCGGCATCGGGTGGGTCGTCGGGCTGACCTGGGCGGGCTACCTCCTGGGCCGGACGATCCCGGACATCGGGCGCTACATCCACATCGTGATCGGCATCGTCATCGTGCTCTCGGTGATTCCGATCGGCGTGGAATGGTGGCGCGCCCGGGCCCGGGGCGGTGACGCCGTGGCCCGGCCGCGATAGCGCCCGTGTTCCAGCTGATCCCGCGGGAGGAGCGCTTCTTCGACCTCTTCGAGGAGCAGGGGCGGAACATCGTCGCGGCGGCGGGACGGCTCCGCGAGATGATCTTCGACTTCTCGGACGCGCCGGCGAAGTCCATGACCATCAAGGAGCTCGAGCACGCCGGCGACGTCCTGACGCACGACCTGATCCGGAAGATCAACACGACGTTCGTCACGCCCTTCGACCGGGAGGACGTGTACGCGCTCGCCTCGCGACTCGACGATGTGCTGGACCTCATCGAGGCGGCCGCGGACCGGCTGGTCCTCTACCGGATCAAGGAGCCGACCTCGGGCGCCCGGGCCTTCGCGGACGTGATCGTGAAGACGGCGGACTCGGTGAAGACGGCCGTGGAGTGCCTCCGGACGTCGAGCAAAGCGTATCACCAGCACTGCGTCGAGGTGAACCGGCTCGAGAACGAGGCGGACCGGCTCCTGAAGGAGCTCATCGCCGCGCTGTTCGCGGACGTGACCGATCCGATCGAGGTGATCAAGTGGAAGGAGATCTACGAGACCCTCGAGGAGGTCACCGACCGATGTGAGGACGTCGTGAACGTGATCGAGGGCATCATGCTGAAGATGGGCTAGCCCGCCCCGCATGGAGCCCCTCGTCCTCGTCGTCTTCATCGTCGCCGTCGCGTTGGTCTTCGACTTCTTCAATGGCTTCCACGATGCGGCCAACTCGATCGCGACCGTCGTGTCCACCCGGGTGCTCAGCCCCACCCAGGCCGTGGTCTGGGCCGCGTTCTTCAACTTCGTCGCGGCGTTCGGGTTCGGCGTGAGCGTGGCGCGGACGATCGGCAAGGGCATCGTCCGGCCGGAGAGCGTGGACGCGCTCGTGATCCTGGCCGCGCTGATCGGCGCGATCACGTGGAACCTGATCACCTGGTACGGTGGGATCCCGTCCAGCTCCTCCCATGCGCTCATCGGCGGGCTGGCCGGCGCGGCGGTCGCCCGGGCCGGCGTGGGCAGCCTCGTCCCGGCCGGCCTGGCCAAGGTGGCCCTCTTCATCGTTCTCTCGCCGCTCCTCGGTCTCGCGGTCGCTTTCGGGCTGATGGTCGCCGTGCTCTGGATCTTTCGTCGCGCCTCCCCCGGCCGGGTCGACCGGCTCTTCCGGCGGCTCCAGCTCGTGTCGGCCGCCTTCTACAGCCTGGGGCACGGCACCAACGACGCGCAGAAGACGATGGGGATCATCGCGGGGCTCCTGTTCGCCACCGGCCACCTCGGGTCGGAGTTCTACGTCCCCGTGTGGGTCATCCTGTCGGCGCACGCGGCGATCGGGCTGGGGACGCTCGCCGGCGGCTGGCGGATCGTCAAGACCATGGGCATGGGGATCACGCGGCTGCGGCCGGTCGGCGGCTTCTGCGCGGAGGCTGCCGGGTCGCTGATGCTCATCGGCACCGCGGTGGCCGGGATCCCGGTCAGCACGACCCACACGATCACCGGGGCCATCGTGGGCGTGGGAGCCACGACCCGCCTCTCTGCGGTGCGCTGGGGCATCGCCGGGAGGATCGTCTGGGCGTGGATCCTCACGATCCCGGCGGCGGCGCTGATCGCCGGGGTGAGCTCGGCGCTCCTCGGCTGGCTGAGGTAGGCTCGTGGGACGGCGCCGGCGACCCGCCTCGCTCTGGCGCCGCGCCGGCCAGCGTTTGGTCGCGGCGCTGGTCGGTCTGGTCGGCGGGCTCGTGGGTCGCCTGCCGCTCGGGATGGCGCAGGGGCTCGGAGCCGGCCTCGGCCGGGTCGCGTACTGGATCTTGCCGGGGCGGCGGCGCGTCGCGCTGGACAACATCACGCTCGTGTACGGCGACACCCTGTCCCCGGCGGCGCGGGCGACCCTCGCGCGGCAGTGCTTCGAGCACCTCGGCATGACGGCCATGGAGTGCTGCCGGCTCTTCTTCGGTCCCACGGAGCGCCTGCTCGGCCGGGTGCGCGGCCGCGGGATGGAGTACATCGGACAGGCGATGGCTCACGGGCGGGGCATCTTCTTCCTGACCGGCCACTTCGGCAACTGGGAGCTCCTGGCCGCCACGCACGGGCTCGCGGGCTTTGGCCTGAGCGTCGTCGTGCGGCCCCTCGACAACCCGTACCTCGAAGCCCTGATCGCGCGGGCTCGCGGGCGGAGCGGCCTCCGCGCCATCTCCAAACGCGATGCCGTGCAGGGCGTCCGCGCGGCCCTCGCTCGCGGGGAGTGCATCGGCATCCTGCTCGACCAGGATGCCGGTCGGGATGGGGTGTTCGTGCCCTTCCTCGGTCATCCGGCCTCGACGTCCCGGGCCCTGGCGGTGCTCGCCATCAAGACCCGGGCGCCGGTCGTGCCGGCGTTCATCCACCGGCTCCCCGACGGCGGCCACGAGCTAGTCCTCGATCCCGAGATTCCGCTGGCCATCACGGGCGACCTCGATCACGATATCGAGGTGAACACGGCGCGCTTCACGGGGGCGATCGAACGCCACGTCCTGGCCCACCCCGAGCAGTGGTTCTGGGTCCACCGGCGCTGGAAGAGCCGGCCCGCGTGAGCCGCCGCCGCCCGATCGGCGCGCTGGCGCTCGGGGCGGTGCTGTTCGCGTTCGGGATGGCCGGAGCTCCCGGGGGAGCCGGGGCCGTCGGCGAGGATCCGGCCGCCGAGGTCACCGAGGCGCTCCGAAGCCTGGGGCCGCCGGGGCTGGTGTGGGGCCGCCTTGCCACCGAAGAGGAATCCCCCGTGGGAGCCTGGACGCCCCTCAGCGGGATCGAGGTCACGCTCTACCCGGCCACACCCGCCCTCATCGCGGAGCTCGAGCGGATCCGGCAGAGCGCGCGGACGTCCGCCACCCAGTACGAGTCCGCCGTGGCACGGGTCCAGACGGCGCTCGCCGCTCACCAGGGTCGGATCGATCGCCAGACGGCGCCTCCGCTCTTACCGGGACAAGGCCTGGTCGCGGAGCCGCCCCTCGTTGCGGCTCCACGAGTCGCCAAGCCACCCGCTCCCCCCGAGCCTGGCTTCTTCCGCCCGGGAAGCGCCACGGCGCGTCCTGGGGGGACGGCCGTGCCGGGCGGCGCCCGCGAGGAGCCCGGGGAGACCCCGCACGCGTGGCGCGAGAAGACGGACCCGGCCGGACTCTTCGCCTTCGCCGTGGTGCCGTCGGGCGATTGGCTGGTTGTCGCGATCCGCGTCGCGCCGTACTCAGCGGAGAAGCTCCGGGCCGCGCCCAGACCCCGGCAGACCAGCCGCACCCAGCACTTCCTCCCGCGTGCGGCCGGCCCCGCAAAGGAGGCGGAGCTCTGGGTGACTCGTGTCCGGGTGGTGGCGGGCGACCGAGTGGGCCTGAACCTGACCGACCGCGCCCGGTGGCTCGTGGGCCCGCTTCGCTAAGATCTCCCCGTCCTCCGGTTGAGGACGTTTCAACCTGTTCGCCTTTAGCGGCGGTCACTTACGAATCGGGTAATCGGCGTTTTCAGGTTGACACCGGCCTGGAGCGCGTGCTAAAAAGACGCGACTCGTAGTCCCGCCGTTCTCCGTTTCGACTACATGAGGGTACGACTGTGGTGGTGGAGCAGGTCGTCGCTTATCGGGGTGGCCCTGGCCACCGCGATAGCAGGAACCTGTGCGCCCGCCGCGCCCGCCCAGGCCGCCCCGGATGCGGCCGGCCCCGATAGGTACCGGCTCGCCGCGGTCCCCGAGCCCCCGGCCCCGCCCCGGCCCCTGACCCAGTCGCTAGCCGAGCCGCCCAGAGCTCAGGAGGAGGCGGCGGAAGAAGAGCTGGTGGAAGCCGAGCCGGATGGAGGGCTCGGCGTCCGGATTCGTGCCGCTTTCCCGGTCCCGACCGGTCCCGACGAGCGCTCCGATGGGCCCTGGGCCGACACAACGGTCCGGGTGCCGCCCGGCCTGCCCGTGCCCACCTATCCCGTGGTGGTCAATGCCCCGGTGGAAGCGCTGATCGACCACTTCGTCGCCAAGGACCGCGAGCGGTTCGGCATGTGGATCTCGCGGTCGGGCCGGTACCTGCCCATGATCCAGCGAATCTTCCGGGAGCGCGGGCTGCCCGAGGAGCTCGCGTACACGGCGATGATCGAGTCCGGATTCTCACCCCGGGCGGTTTCGCGGGTCGGCGCCAAGGGGATGTGGCAGTTCATGGAGGCCACGGGGCGGCGCTACGGTCTCGTCATCAACCGATGGCTGGACGAGCGTCTCGATCCGGTGAAGTCCACGATGGCGGCGGCCGAGTACCTCGGGGATCTCTACGGCCTGTTCGGGCACTGGTTCCTGGCCCAGGCGGGCTACAACGCGGGCGAGGCCCGCGTGGGGCGGGCGATCCAGCGTGCGCGGACGAGCGACTTCTGGGCCCTGACGCAGACGCGGCATCTGCCTGACGAGACGAAGCTCTTCGTCCCGCAGATCCTGGCCGCGGCAGTGATCACGCGCGCTCCTACGCGCTATGGCTTCGACGTCACGCTCGAGTCCCCGCTCGCGTACGACGAGGTCACCACCCGGCGGGCGCTCGACTTCGACACGATCGCCGGGCTCGCGGGTGTTTCCGCCGAGCAGATCCGCGACCTGAACCCGGCCCTGCTCGCCCGGATCACGCCGCCCTTCGGGAGCTACACGCTCCGGTTGCCGTCCGGTACCGGTCCCCGGTTCGACGCCGCGCTCCAGGCCGCGCCGCCGTCCAGCCTTCCCACGTGGGTCGTGCACCAGATCGGGCGCAATCAGTCGCTGGCCGAGATCGCGCGGCGGTATCGGGTGACGACGCAGCGCCTGAGCGAGCTCAACCACCTGCCCGGCGGGCGGCTGCGAGGGATCCGGGAGCTGATCGTGCCGGCGGTTGCTGGGCCGAGCGCCCTCGCCGTGGCCACCGCCGCGGCCGCGCCGGCGCCCGGCGTCCCCCGCGAAGTCGTCGTCCGCCGGGGGGACACGCTCTCGGCCATCGCCGCCCGCCATCGGGTCACGCCGCAAGCCCTGGCCCAGCTGAACGGGATCGACCTCGATGATCCGCTGGCTATCGGCGCGCGGCTCCGGCTGACCTCGCCCTAGCTTCCGCGGCGCTCACGCCGGTCTCGACCCCCGGCTTCCCCCGGAGGAGGGCCCTGTCGCACAATGACTCGCCACGGCCGTCGGACCGGAATCCCGGCGCTCGGCCGCTCCGGCACTTCACCCCGCGAGGAGGGCCACCGACACGCGACGACCGACGGGAGCCCACCAGCCCACGAGACGTCACCCGGCGCACCTGGCTGGGCGGGGCCGTCGCGCCGACCGGTGCCGCGGTGGCGGCCATGTTCGCGCGATGCCTCCAGGGCGCGACCCGGGAGGACGCGGTCAAATGGGCGGCGTCGGAGCTGCGGAAGGTGTACGGCGCCTGACGCCGGCGCGCTCCGGCCCCGTGGAAGTCGAGGTTCACCTCTTCGCGAATCTGGCCGACTACGGGCCGCCGGGCGCCCGCGGGGGCGCGGCCCGCGTCGAGCTGCCGGAGGGCGCGACTGTCCGCGATCTTCTCGGCCGGCTCCGCATTCCCGACGAGGTCCCGCGGCTGCTCCTGGTGAACGGCCGCGACGTCGAATCCACGGCGCGGCTCAGCCCCGGCGACGTCGTGGACGTCCTCCCGCCCCTCGTCGGCGGCTAGTCGGGCCGGCGCCCCCCGGGACCCCGGAGGGGCCCGCGGCCCGTGCCTCGGCGCCGTCCGCGATGATACACTCGATTCACTCGATTTCCCGGATCGGAAGCGCATAGGATCCCGGTGGGCCTCCCGGACTTCAAATCCGGTGTCGGGTTCTAGACAAGCTCGAGGTGGGTTCGACTCCCACGCGCTTCCGCCATGGCCGGGCGGGTCGGGCGTGCGGGCATCGCAGGTCGCGGAGGGACGCGGGGAAGATGGCCAAGGCACGCAAGGGGCAACCGAAGCGAGTCGGGGGCCGGCCGGCCGGCCCGGGCCCGGCACCGGCGTCGCGCTTCGCGCTGACGCGCCGTCAGCGCCGGCGGCTCGGGTGGGCGGCGGCGGCCGTCGCGATCCTGGTCGTCGTCGGCATGGGGGGCTGGCTGTACGCGCGCGCCCGCGGGCCGATTCCGGGGGAGTTCGTTCCGAGCCTCGGCAACGACCACATCCCGACGTCCGAGACCCCGCACGTCGCCTACAATTCGGACCCCCCGACCTCGGGGCCGCATCTGCCGTACATCGCCCCCTGGGGCGTCCACGCGCGGCCGATCGCCAAGGAGCTCCAGGTGCACAACCTCGAGGACGGCGGCGTGGTGGTGAGCTACAAGCCCCAGTGCGCGGAGCAGGTCCAGGCCGGGCTCCGCGCGATCGTGGATCGCTATCCGGACCGCGTGGTCCTGTCCCCCTACCCGACGCTCGATCGCTGCATCGCGCTGACGGCGTGGACGCGCATCGACAAGCTGGACGAGCTGGACGAGCGCCGGGTGGTGCGCTTCATCGAGGCGTACCGCGGCATCGACCACCACCCGCGCTGACGGCATGAGACGACTCGGCGGCCCGCGCCCGCTCGTCGGGGCGATGGCGCTCCTGGCGCTCGCGGGCTGTAGCCGCGCCTACGTGGCCCCGGTCCTGCCGACCGCGTACACGGAGCAGATCGAGGCGCCGTACGACGCCGTGTGGCGGGCGCTCGTCCGGGCGCTCGCGCGGGAGAACGTGCAGATCCGGACCATCGCGCGGGATTCGGGTGTGATCGCCTCCGAGGCGGTGCCGACGACCATCGGCCTCTACGCGGACTGCGGGCGCTTCGGGGACGAGCGCGTCGAGGGCGACGCGCAGGTCGCGTTCACGATCTTCGTGGAGGCGGTGTCGGCCACGCAGACCGCGGTCCAGGTGAACACGCGGATGCGGACGGACACGTACACTCGGGGCAGCGGGCCGCCCAGGCCCCGGTCGGGGCTGCCGTGCGCCTCGACCGGCCGCTGGGAGGCGAACCTGCTCGATACCGTGCGGACGCTGCTCAGGCCCTGACATGGCTGGCCCGCGCTCCGCGCCCCGGCGTCCCGCGGCCGGCGCGACGCCGGGCGCCGACGGGCCGGGCGGGTTCGCGGCCCGCCGGCGGGGCCGGCTCCGCGCGCTCCCTTCGGTCGACGAGGTAGTCCGGGCGCTCGACGGCCGGCCGGCCGCGTCACGCGCGCGTGTGGTCGACGCCGTGCGGATGGTCCTCGCGGAGCGGCGCCGGGCGGTGCTGGCTGCGGTGTCGCCGGCCGAGCTCGACGCGCTCACGCTCGAGACCCCGGCGCTCCTGCCGCGGGTGCGCGCCGCGCTCGACGCGGCCGGCGCCTGGCGGCTCGACCGCGTGGTCAACGCGACCGGGGTGGTGCTGCACACGAACCTCGGCCGGGCGCCCCTCGGCCGCGCGGCGCTGGCGCGCCTCGCGCTCGTCGCCGCCCGGTACTCGAATCTCGAGCTGGACGTTCGCACGAAGGCACGCGGCTCGCGCTACGAGCACGTGGACGGTCTCCTCTGCCGCCTCTCCGGAGCCGAGGCCTCGCTCGTGGTCAACAACAACGCCGCGGCCGTCTTGCTCGCGCTCGAGTCGCTCGCGCGGGGGCGCGAGGTCGTGGTGTCGCGGGGCGAGCTGATCGAGATCGGCGGCGCCTTTCGGATCCCGGACATCATGGCCCGGTCGGGGGCTCGCCTGGTCGAGGTCGGGACGACGAACCGGACGCGTCTTGCCGACTACGCGAGCGCGATCACGCCGGAGACCGCGCTCCTCCTCAAGGTGCATCCCTCGAACTACCGGGTGGTGGGCTTCACGGAGAGCGTCCTCACCGCGGAGCTCGCCGAGCTGGGCCGGGCGCGCGGCGTTCCGGTGCTCGAGGATCTCGGCTCCGGCTGCTTCCTCGACCTCCGGCCGTGGGGCCTTCCGCGCGAGCCGACGGTGCCGGAGACGGTCGCCGCCGGCGCCGACGTGGTCACCTTCTCGGGCGACAAGCTCCTCGGCGGCCCGCAGGCCGGGATCGTCGTGGGCCGCCAGGCGCTCGTCGAGCGCTTGCGTCAGAACCCGCTGAACCGGGCGCTCCGGATCGACAAGCTCACCCTGGCGGCGCTCGAGGCGACGCTGCGGGCGTACGAGGACCCGACGACTGCGCCGCGCGAGATCCCGACCCTCCGCATGCTGAGCGAGTCGGCGACCGTCGTCCGTCGCCGCGCGCTCCGCGTGCTCCACCGGGTGCCGGCGGCCGCCCGCACGGCGCTCGGTCTGGCGGTCGTGGCCGGCCGGTCCGAGGTGGGCGGCGGCGCGCTCCCCCTGGCCGAGCTCCCGACCGCCGCCCTCGCGCTCGGGACCTCCGGACACCCGGCCGCGGCGCTGGACGCGCGGCTCCGGGCGGGTCGCCTGCCGGTCATCGGCCGCATCGCCGCCGACCGTCTGCTGCTGGACTGCCGGACCGTCATGGACGACGAGGTGCCACTCCTCGCCGCCGCCCTGACGGCGCTCGTCTAGTCCGCCCGCCGTGCGCCACGTCGTCGCCGGCACCGCAGGGCACATCGACCACGGCAAGTCGAGCCTGGTCCTGGCGCTGACCGGGATCGATCCCGATCGCCTCAAGGAGGAAAAAGAGCGCGGCATCACCATCGACATCGGCTTCGCCCACCTCGATCTCGGCGATGGCCTGACGCTCGGCATCGTCGACGTCCCCGGGCACGAGCGGTTCGTGAAGAACATGCTGGCGGGCGTGGGCGGGATCGACCTCGTCATGCTGATCATCGCGGCGGACGAGGGGGTGATGCCGCAGACTCGGGAGCATCTCGCGATCTGCCAGCTGCTCCGCGTTCAGAGCGGGCTCGTCGTGCTGACCAAGGCGGATCTGGCCGAGCCCGAGTGGCGGGAGCTGGTCCAGGAGGACGTCCGGGGCTTCCTGCGCGGGACGTTCCTCGACGGCGCGCCGATCCTTCCCGTCTCGGCCAAGACGGGCGAGGGGCTGCCGGGGCTGCGCGAGGCGCTCGCGGCCCTCGCGCGGGCCGTCCCCCCGCGGGGGACCGATGCCACCTTCCGCCTGCCCATCGACCGCGTCTTCACGATCCGGGGGTTCGGCACGGTGGTGACCGGCACGGTGGCGGCGGGCCAGCTCACCCTGGACGAGCGGGTCGAGGTGTACCCCCACGGGCTCCAGGCCAAGGTGCGCGGTATCCAGACCCACGGGCAGCCCGTCTCGACGGCCGTTGCCGGCCAGCGCGCGGCCGTGAACCTCCAGGGAGTCGAGCGCGCGGCGATCGAGCGCGGCGACGTGCTCTCGCTGCCGGGACTCCTCCAGCCCACCTACATGCTCGACGCGACGTGCGAGCTCCTGGAGGACGCCCCCGCCCCGCTCCGGACGCGCCAGCGCGTGCGCTTCCACATCGGCACGAGCGAGGTCATGGCGCGCGTGCACCCCGTCGGGGGGACCGCCATCGAGCCGGGCCAGACCGGCTACGTCCAGCTTCGGCTCGAGGCACCGGTGGTGGCGCTGCCCCGCGACCGCTACGTCATCCGGAGCTATTCCCCGATGGTGACGATCGGCGGCGGGGAGCTTCTCGACGTCGCCCCGCCCAAGGCGCGGCGGAGCCCGGCCCTCGCCGGGCGTCTCCGGACCCTCGAGACGAGCCCGCCGGCGTCGGTCCTCGAGGCCCACATCCAGCGTGTCGGCGGGGGCGGGGTGCGGACGGCGGAGCTCCGGGCGCGGACGCCGTTCGGCCCCGAGGCGCTCCGCAGGCACCTCCAGGATCTCGTGGCCCGCGAGCGCGTCTTCGTCATCGACCGGGAGTGGTACGTCCACGCGGAGACGGCGGAGCGTCTCCGCCGGGAGGCGGAGGCGGCGCTCGCCACTTTCCACGCGCGTGAGCCGCTCAAGCCGGGGATGTCGAAGGAGGAGCTCCGGACGCGCCTCGGGAGCCTCGAGGAGCGTGTCTTCCTCGCGCTCCTCGAGCGCTTTGCCGCGGCCGGCGTTCTCGTCGTCGACAAGGACAAGGTCCGGGGAGCCGGGCACGCGGTCCGCCTGACGCCGGCCCAGCAGGCGGCGTCCGACCGGATCGAGATCGAGTTCCGAGACGCCGGGGTGGCGCCGCCCACCCTGGACGAGGCATTCGCGAAGCTCGGGCTCGCGGGCTCCGCCGCCCAGGCCATAGCCCAGCTCTTGGTCGAGGGCCGGCGGCTCGTGCGGATCCGGGAGGGGCTCTACTTCCACGCCGAGCCCCTCCAGGAGGCCGTCGGGCGGGTCCTCGCCTTCCTGAGGGAGCACCAGGCCATCACCCCGCAGGAGATCAAGGATCTCCTCGGGATCTCCCGGAAGTACGCGATTCCGCTACTCGAGTGGCTCGACACTCAGCGGCTGACCATCCGGGTGGGTGACAAGCGGGTCCTTCGGGACGGGACCTCCAGCGCGGGCTAACGGCTTCGAGCTCCCACTGCAGTTGCCCTGTCGGCGGAGACCGCGCGGATTGACAGGCCGCTGAAACGGCGTAAGGTATGGCACACTTCACGGCGGAGGGCTCGCATGTTCGGTCTGGGCTATCAGGAACTGATGATCATCCTCGTCATCGTCCTGCTCCTGTTCGGGGCGCAGAAGCTGCCCGAGCTGGCGCGGGGCCTCGGGAAGAGCATGTCCGAGTTCAAGAAGGGACAGAACGAGGACGAGGCCAAGGCCGAGAAGCCCCACGAGGAGAAGAAGGGCGCCTGAGCTCCTCCTGACGCGCCCGTCCCGCCCGCCCCGCTTCACGCTCCCGCCATCACGCTGACCGTCATCCGCATGACCCCGCCAGGGCCTCGTGTCGCGATGCCGCGGGCGGACTGGGCGCTCGCCTTGGCCCTCGCGGGCCTGACCCTGGCGACCCGCTGGCCCTACCGGGTGCGCCTCCTGCCGACCTGGGACGCGATCCAGTTCGCCCTCGCCCTCGAGCGGTACGACGTGGTCCGGCATCAGCCGCACCCGCCGGGCTACATCCTCTACGTGGCACTTGGCCGGCTCGCCCGCGTGGCGCTGGGGGACCCTGCCGCGACCCTCGGGGGTCTGGCCATCGTCGCGAGCGCAGTCGCGGTGCTCTTGCTCTACCAGCTCGGGTGGCACCTCTATGGCCGCGGCGCCGCCACGCTGGCCGCGCTCGGGCTCGTCGTGAGCCCGCTGTTCTGGGCGTACGGCGTGGTCGGCCTCTCCTACACCGCCGAGGCGGCGCTCGCCACCGGGATTGCAATCGGCGCGTGGGCGATGCGACAGGGGAGCGTGGGGGCGCTCGTCTCCTCGGCCGTGCTGCTCGGTCTGGCGGGCGGGGTGCGCCAGTCGATGCTGCTGGTCCTGAGCCCGCTCTGGCTCGGCATGGCCTGGCGCGGGTTCCGACGGCCGGGGCCGGTCTTTGCTGGCCTCGGCCTCGTGCTGCTCGCGACGGCGGCCTGGCTCGGGCCGATGCTGTGGCTGACCGGCGTCGATCGCTATCTGGCCGCCAGCGTCGAGCTCTACGAGTCGACGGTCCGCGCAACCACCCTCCTCGGAGGCGGCTGGACCCGGAACGTCGGCGGCCTGGGCGAGGCATTCCTCATCGGGGTCGGCGTCTTCCTGCCCGTCCTGGCGTGGGGGCTTCGGCGGGGACTGGTCCGCCTCGTTCGGGGCGATGACCGCGCGGTCTTCTTCGCCCTCTGGACGCTGCCGGCCCTCGTGGTCTATGCCGTGGTGCACCTCGGCCAGCGCGGCTACCTCCTGACGGTGCTGCCGGCCTGTTACCTCGTGGTCGGGCGGGCCCTCGGGGCGCTCTGGCAGCGGCTCCAGGAGGTGCGCATGCCGGCCGCGTGGCGCGGCGCGCTGGCGGGTCTGGCCTTGACCGGGGCCCTCGGGGCGCACGTGGCGTTCTTCACCGCCGCGGGCCCGGTGGACGCGCCGAGCCCGGCAGCCGCCACGTCGTGGCGGGCCCGCGCGACGTCCGAGCTCCGTGCCCTCTACCGATTCCGGCTCTGGAGCCACACCGCGGCCGGGCTGCGCGAGCAAGAGGCGGTGATCGGCGAGTACGTGGCGGCGATCCGGCGTCAGTTCGACCCGCGGGACACCGTGCTCGTGACCGAGCTCGGCAATCCGCGCTCGTATCCCTGGTTCCGCCACGTCATGTACTACCTGCCCGAGTACACGACGTACCATCTCAGGCTCGGTGAGGCCGCTCCCGGCTATCTGGTCTCGCAGGGGCTCAGCAGCATGGCGGCCGTGGCGGAGTGGCGCGTGCCGCTCCCCCTGACGACTCGCCGGCTGGTCTGGGTCGTCGACGAGTGGCATCCGGGGATTCCCCGGCCGGCCGCGCTCGAGGCCCGCCCGCTCCCGCACGGCCGCTCGCTCTACGTGCTGCGGGTCCGTCGGGGCACGGTTGACCATGCGCGCTACGAGATGGTCCCCGTGACGGCGGTCGCTCGCCTCCGCTAGGCGGCATGGCCGCGCGGTCGTCGCCCGCGGGCCTCGACCGGTGGGACGTCCTGCTTCTCGCCGCCGGCGCGCTGGCCGTCGCCGTCTTCCTCGTCGCGGAAAGCCGGATCGCAGGCGCCCCGGGTCTGCCGCTCGACGACGGCTGGATCCACCTCCGGCTCGCGCGGAACCTCGCGACGGGTGGCGGGTTCGGCATCAACCGGGGCGAGCCGGTCGCGGCGTCGACGGCGCCGCTCTGGAGTGTGGCGCTCGCGGGCCTCCTCATGGTCGGAGTGCCGGGTCTGGCGGCCGCGAAGGCGCTGGGCCTTGCCTGCGGGGCGGCCACGGGGCTCGTCACGCGCCGCCTCGCGGGGGCGGCCGGACTCCCGCCCGGTCTGGCCTGGGGCGCCGGCCTTGCCGTCGTCGGCGCTCAGTCGTCTCGTGTGGGGCGCCCTCTCGGGCATGGAGGTGCCGCTGGCGGCGCTCTGCGTGGCGGTTGGGGCCTGGGCCATCGCGGCCGATCGGCCCGGGCTCGGCGCCGCGGGGCTCGGGCTCGCGACGCTGGCTCGCCCCGAGGCGGGCCTCCTGGTCGGGCTCCACGCGCTCGGCGCCGGCCGGTGGCGGGAGGCGCTCCGCCGAGTCGCGGTCTCCGCCGTGATCGTCGCCCCGGCGGTCGGCTTCAACCTCATCGTGGGAGGCCGGCTCGTTCCGGCGACCGCCGCCGCCAAGGTCGAGGGCGGGCTCCTCGGGCAGGCCGAGGGCCTGGCGAACGCCTGGGCGGTGGCGATGCACCAGGGGATCGCGTTCCTCGTCGAGTGGGGCGTCGTGCTGGCCCGCGATCATCTCGCGCTCCCGGCGCTCGTGGTGGTGGGTCTCGTCGCGGGGCGCGCCGGCCGCCTCCGTTGGCTGGCGGCCGCGCTGCTCCTCCACCCGGTCGCGATGGCCCTGATCGCTCCGTACCGGGGGCCCGGCTTTCAGAGCGGGCGCTACTCCTCCCACGTGCTGCCGCTCGCCGTGGTAGTGGCGCTCATCGGCCTGGATCGCGTTCTCGGATGGCTCTCCGCTCGTCGCCTGCGCGGCGCGGTCCTGGCCCTGCTCCTCGTCGGCCTCGCCGCGCGGCTGCCGGCCGGGGCCAGCGCCTACGCGTGGGGGGTGCAGAACATCAACGCGATGCAGGTGGCGCTCGGCCGCTGGGTCGCGGCCCACACGCCGCCGGACACGCTCATCGCGCTCAACGACGTCGGGGCGCTCTCGTACTTCGGCGAGCGTCGGGTCATCGACCTGGTGGGCCTGGCCACGCCCGAGATCCTGCCGTACCGCCGGCAGGGCGAGGCCGGGCTGCTCCGCTACCTTGGCCGGCGGTGCCCGGAGTACCTCGTCATCTTCCCGGCCTGGTTTCCCGAGCTCGCGGCGCGGGCGGACCTGTTCCGGCCGGTGACGGGGGTGACCCTCGCCCACAACGTGGTCGCCGGCGCCGCCACGATGGCGGTGTACGAGACCGCGTGGCACCGGGCTCGCCAGCCCGCCCCGCTGGCCTGTCCGGCGGCTCCGGGCGGCTGAGCCGCGACCGTCGGCCGCGCCCTCGGTCGACGGCGTGTTCCTTGACACAAGTACGCATGGATGCTACGCTTTCGTCCACTGCGCGGCGGGCGGCTGCCGCGCAGTTTTCACTCTCATGGACTACAAGGCGACCCTCCACCTTCCCCGGACCGACTTCCCCATGCGGGCGAACTTGCCCCAGCGGGAGCCGGAGCTCCTCCGCCGCTGGGACGCCGGCGACCTCTACGGCGAGCTTCGCGCCCGCGGGCAAGGCCGCCCTCGCTGGATTCTCCACGACGGCCCGCCCTACGCGAACGGGCACATCCACATGGGGACTGCGCTCAACAAGGTCCTCAAGGACATCGTGGTCAAGTCCCGGACGATGCTCGGCCACGATGCCGTCTACGTGCCCGGCTGGGATTGCCACGGCTTGCCCATCGAGCATCAGGTCGACAAGGAGCTCGGGCTCGACAAGGCCGGAAGCGACGTGCGCCGCGCCATGGATCCGGCCGAGAAGCGCCGGCGCTGCCGGGCCTACGCGCTCCAGTTCATCGACATCCAGCGCGGCGAGTTCCGGCGGCTCGGGATCTTCGGCGACTGGGCGCATCCGTACCTGACGATGGCGCCCGCGTACCAGGCGACCATCGTGCGCGAGTTCGGACGCTTCGTCGGCCGGGGTCTCGTCTACAAGGGGCTGAAGCCCGTCCACTGGTGCATGCACTGCAAGACGGCGCTCGCCCAGGCGGAGGTGGAGTACGAGGAGCAAGAGACCCCGTCGGTCTACGTGAAGTTCCCGCTGGTGACGCCCGCGCCCGGGCTCGCCGACGCCCCGCGCCAGTCGGTCGTCATCTGGACGACGACCCCCTGGACCCTCCCGGCCAACCTCGCCGTCGCGGTGAACCCGAGCGAGAAGTACGTGGCCCTCGACACGGGTGACGAGACGCTCATCGTGGCCGCGGGCCTCGCCGACCAGGTCCTCCGGGTGGCGCGGCTCACGTCCGCGCGCCGCCTCCGGACCTTCGAGGGGACCGAGCTCGCGGGGCTCGAGTACCGGCACCCCTGGATCGAGCGCACCGGCCGGATCGCGGCGGCCGCGTTCGTCGCGATGGACGCGGGGACCGGCCTGGTCCACATCGCCCCGGGCCATGGCGAGGAGGACTACGAGCTCGGACGGTCGCTCGGGCTGCCGATCTACAACCCGGTCGACGACGACGGGCGCTTCATCCCCGAGGTCGCCCACTTCGCCGGGCTCACGGTCTGGGACGCGAACCCGCGGATCATCGCGCTCCTGAAGGAGCGGGGGGCGCTGGTCGCCGAGGTGCCGCTCACCCACACCTATCCCCACTGCTGGCGCTGCAAGAACCCGACGCTCTTCCGGGCCACCGAGCAGTGGTTCATCACGCTGGACCAGGCGCCGACGAGGAGGGGATGCCGGGACCCTGCGCGAGCAGGCGCTCGCCGCCCTCCCGACCGTCGAGTGGATCCCGCCGTGGGGCGAGGAGCGCATCACGAACATGATCGCCCACCGACCCGACTGGACGATCTCGCGCCAGCGCGTGTGGGGCGTCCCGATCGTGGCGTTCTACTGCGAGGCCTGCGGCACGACGCTCCTCGAGGAGCCGATCGTCGAGCACGTCGCCGCCCGGATGGAAGCCGGCGAGGGCGCCGACGAGTGGTACCTCCGCTCGGCCCCGGAGCTGCTCCCCGCCGGGACCGCGTGCGGAAAGTGCGGCGGGCGCGCGTTCCGGAAGGAGACCGACATCCTCGACGTCTGGTTCGATTCCGGATGCAGCCATGCGGCCGTCCTGGAGAAGCACCCCCAGCTGCGCTGGCCGGCGGACATGTACCTGGAGGGCTCGGACCAGCACCGCGGGTGGTTCCACTCCTCCTTGCTCGAAGCCGTGGGCACCCGCGGGCGCCCGCCGTACCGCGCCGTTCTCACCCACGGGTTCGTGGTCGACGGCGCCGGGCGCAAGATGTCGAAGTCCATCGGGAACACCGTGGCGCCGGGCGACGTCATCGCGAAGCACGGGGCGGAGGTCCTGCGGCTCTGGGCGGCGGGCGAGGACTACACTGCGGACATCCGGCTGTCCGACGAGATCCTCGGCCAGCTGGCGGAGGCGTACCGGCGGGTCCGCAACACCTGCCGCTTCCTCCTCGGGAACCTCGCCGACTTCGACCCGGCGGTGGCCGCGGTCCCGGACGCCGCGCTCACGGGCCTGGACGGCTGGGCGATGCTGCGGCTCCACCGGACGATCGAGCGGGTACGGAAGGCGTACGAGACGTACGAGTTCCACCTCGCGTTCCAGAGCCTCCACAACTTCTGTGCGGTGGACCTCTCGGCGCTCTATCTCGACGTCCTGAAGGACCGGCTCTACACCTCGGCGGCGGACGCGCCGGAGCGCCGTGCGGCCCAGACGGCCTGCTACCGCATCCTGGACGCGCTCGTTCGCCTGATGGCGCCGATCCTGACGTTCACGGCCGAGGAGGTCTGGGACCACTTCCGGGTGGCCGACAAGGCGCGGAGCGTCCACCTCACCGACTTCCCCGCCGTCGATCGGGCGTGGCTCGACGAGAGCGTCGAACAGGGGTGGGAGGTCTTGCTCCGGGTCCGCGGCGAGGCGGCGAAGGCCCTCGAGCCCGCGCGCGCCGCGAAGCTGATCGGCGCGGCGCTCGACGCCCGCGTGACCCTCTACGTCAGCGACCCGGGCCTTCAGCGCGTCGTGGAGCAGGCGGGCGAACGGCTCCTCCGGGAGCTGTTCATCGTCTCGCACGTCGAGATCGTGCGGGGTGCTCCGCCGGCGGGGCTCGCGACGGGACCGGATCGCGTCGTGCTGCGCGAGACGGGTCTCCCGGGCCTCGCGGTCGAGGTTCGACATGCGGACGGCAAGAAGTGCGGCCGCTGCTGGACGTGGAGCCCCGCCGTCGGCCAGGACCCGGAGCACCCGGCGCTCTGCGAGCGCTGTCTGCCGATCATCCGCGCGGGCACGGCCTGATGGTGCTCGTGCTGGGACTCGCGACGGTGGTGTTCGTCGCGGACCAGCTGACCAAGAAGTGGGCGCTCGCGCGCCTGGACGCGACCCACCCGGTCGTGGTCATTCCGGACTTCTTCCACCTCGTGCTCGTCATGAATCCGGGCGTCGCCTTCGGAATCTTTGCGGGCGTGCCGCCCGGGTGGCGCTGGATCGTCAGCCTGTTTTCGCTGACCGCGCTGGCGCTGCTTGGCTCCCTCGCGTTCCGCATCCTGCCGCGCGGGAGCATCGTGGCACGCCTGGCCATCGGGCTCGTGTTCGGCGGCGCGGCCGGCAATCTGCTCGATCGCTGGCGGTTCGGGGCGGTGGTGGACTTCCTCGACGTCTTCTGGCGCAGCTACCACTGGCCGGCGTTCAACGTGGCCGACTCGGCGATCACCGTGGGCGTGTCACTCCTGGCCGCCGAGCTGGCGTTCGGGCGGGACGATGTCCCGCGGCGGACCCCCGCCGACGCCTGAGCCTGGCGAGGCTTCCGGCGCGCCGGCGCCCCGGAGCTTCGTCGTCGAGCCCGGGGCTGCAGGGACCCGGCTCGATCGCTTCCTCCAGGTGCGCGCGCCCGATCTCTCGCGCACGCGCCTCCAGGCGCTGATCGCGACCGGACGGGTTCTGGTGACCGACGGCCACGCCAAGGCGAGTCACCGCCTGCGGGCGGGCGCGCGGGTCACCGTCGAGGTGCCGCCTCCCGAGCCCGTGACGCTCACGCCCGAGCCCATCCCGCTCTCCGTCGTCTACGAGGACGCCGACCTCCTGGTGGTGAACAAGCCGGTGGGGCTCGTCGTGCATCCCGGCGCGGGACATCGGACGGGGACCCTCGTTCACGCGCTCCTCGCCCACTGCGGCCCGGGGCTCTCCGGCATCGGGGGGGCGCGGCGCCCCGGCATCGTCCACCGGCTGGACCGGGGCACCTCCGGACTCCTCGCGGTCGCGAAGAACGATCACGCGCATCTGGCGCTCGCCCGTCAGCTCAAGGCGCGGACCGTCGAGCGGCGCTACCTGGCGCTGGTGCACGGTCGGCTCCCGCACGCGGCGGGCGTGGTCGAGACCGCCATCGGGCGGGATCCACGCGACCGGCTCCGGATGGCGGTGCGCCCGGCCGGGGCGGGTCGGCCGGCGCTCACGCGCTATCGAGTCGTCGACCGGTTCGTGCGTCCGGCCCCGCTGACGCTGGTGGAGGCCACCCTCGGGACGGGGCGCACACATCAGATCCGCGTGCACCTCGCCCATCTGGGGGCCCCGGTCGTCGGCGACCGCACCTATCGACGGCGCGGGACGGCGCCGCTCGACCCCGAGCTTGCGGCGCACGTGGGCGGGCTCGGCGGCCAGGCGCTCCACGCGGCCGTCCTCGGGTTCACCCATCCCACCACCGGTGCGTGGCTCCGCTTCGAGGCGCCGCCCCCGCCGGCGTTCGCCGCGCTCCTGACGTGGCTCCGCGATCTGCCGCAGACCGCCGGCCCGCGGACCCGCGTGCGCTAAGATCAGGATATGGCTGCGCGCGGGCGACACGACGGTGGACGCCGGGTCGTCGCGATCGGCGGCGGCACGGGCCTCCCGGTGATCCTCACGGCGCTGAAGCGCTACCTCGGCGGGCGCGTCGCCGCCCTGACGGCCGTGGTCACCGTGACCGACGACGGCGGCAGCTCCGGTCGTCTGCGCGAGGAGCTCCAGGTGCTTCCCCCGGGCGACATCCGCAACTGCCTCGTCGCCCTGGCGGAGGTCGAGCCCCTGATGGCGGAGCTCTTCCAGTTCCGGTTCCCGGGCGAGGGGCAGCTCGCAGGCCACAGCTTCGGGAACCTCTTCCTCGCCGCCCTCACCCAGGTCACGGGCAACTTCCTTCACGCGATTCGCATCTCCGGCAAGGTGCTGGCCGTGCGCGGGACCATCCTGCCCTCGACGCTCGACCGCCGTGCGGCTCGGCGCCGAGCTGGCCGACGGCACACGCGTCCTGGGGGAGTCGAACATCACGCGGCAGGGCGTGCCCATCCGGCGCGTCTTCCTCGAGCCAGGCGATGCCAGGGCGCTGCCGGAGGTGTTCGAGGCCATCGCCCACGCGGACGTGGTGGTCCTGGCGCCGGGCTCGCTCTACACGAGCCTGATCCCGAACCTCCTGGTCGGCGGGGTCGCCGACGCGCTGCGTGCGGCGGCGGCGCTCAAGATCTGCGTGGCGAACCTGATGACGGAGCCGGGCGAGACGGACGGGATGTCGCTCGGGGATCACCTGGAGGCGGTGTACGCCCACGGCGGGCGAGGGGTCATCGACGGCATCGTGGTGCACGGGCGCCCGTTTCCGCCGGACGTGGTGGCGCGGTACGCGCGGGCGGGAGCGAGCCCCGTCACGACCGATCGCGAGCGTGTGCGCGCGCTCGGGGTCTGGCTCACCGAGGCGGATCTGGCGGGACCCACCGAGCTGGCGCGGCACCATCCTGAGAAGCTCGGCCGCGTCCTCGCGCGGCTCATCCGGCACGGCGGCCCCGCCCGGCGGCCGGTGACGGCCCGTGCCTAGGCCGGCCGGGATGGGCCGCTCCCGAAGCCGCCCCGTCCCGCGCGAGACCTGGGCCGTGATCCTCGCCGCGGGCGAGGGCAAGCGCATGCGGTCGGGTCGGCCCAAGATCCTCCATCTGCTGGGGGGACAGCCGCTGGTCCGCTATCCGGTCGCGCTCGTGCGGGAGTCCGGGACCGCGGGGACGGTGGTCGTCGTGGCCCCCGGCGCCGACACCGTCCGAGCGGCGCTCGCCGACCTCGGGGCCCGCTTCGTGGAGCAGCCGGAACCCCGGGGCACGGGAGACGCCCTCCGCCGGGCGCGGCCCGAGGTGCCGGAGACGGCCACCGAGCTCCTGCTCCTCTACGGTGACGTGCCGCTTCTCGACCGGGCGACCCTCGCCGCACTCCTCGCGCGCCATCGGGCGGCGCGCGCGGCCGCCACCCTCCTGACGTTCCTGCCGACCGATCCCACCGGCTACGGACGCGTCCGCCGCGGCCGGGACGGCCGTGTCCGCGCCATCGTCGAGGAGCGCGACGCGACGCCGGCCGAGCGGCGCGGCCGCGAGTGCAACTCGGGGATCTACTGCTTCGACCCGCGCCGCCTGTGGCCGGCGCTCGAGGCCGTCGCTCGGCACGCGCCCGCCAACGCGCAGGGCGAGGTGTACCTGACGGACGTGATCGGCCAGCTGGCGCGGCGGGGAGGCCGGATCGAGGCCGTGCGCGTGACGGACCCGCGCGAGGTCGCGGGCGTCAACGACCGCCGGCAGCTCGCGGCGCTCGAGGGACTCCTGCGCTCGCGCACGCTCGACGCGCTCATGGCCGCCGGGGTCACGGTGGTCGATCCGGCGGCGACGTACGTCGACACGACCGTGACCGTCGGCCGCGACACCGTGCTCCATCCCGGCGTGCGCCTCGCCGGGCGCACGGTGATCGGGGAGGGCTGCGTGATCGGGACGGGTTCCCAGCTGACCGACACGGCCCTCGGGAATCGCGTCACGCTCCGCCCCTACTGCGTGCTCGACGAATCCCGGGTGGAGGACGACGCGACGCTTCGGCCCGTTCGCTCGCCTCCGCCGGGGCACGCGGATCGAGCAGCGGAGCCGACATCGGCAACTTCATCGAGATCAAGCAGGCCACGATCGGACGTCGAGTGAAGGCGCACCACGTCGGGTACATCGGCGACGCCACGGTGGGCGAGGGCGCCAACATCGGCGCCGGCGCCGTCACCTGCAACTACGACGGCGTGCGGAAGCACCAGACGCGGATCGGCGCGCGCGCGTTCGTCGGGACGAACGCGAGCCTGGTGGCCCCGCTCACGATCGGAGACGACGCGTACGTGGGCGCGGGCTCCGTGATCACCCAGGACGTGCCCCCGGGGGCGCTGGCGCTCGAGCGCGCGCCGCAGGTCGTCCGGGAGGGCTGGACGGGGCGTCGCCGGCCGCGTCCGAGAGCGGAGGCCGACCCGGCCGTCTCCGGCGCCGTGACCGGCGCGAGCGGTAGGATCGCCTGGACCGGGCGCCGGACCGCCCAGGGTGAAACTCCACACGCGGTTCCGAGGTTGCGTGACGGCAACAGTCCGGAGCGCGCCGGAGCCTCGTATTGGCGGGCTCGCAGGCCCCGGACAGGCGAGCGGGGCATGACCCCCGGGCTGGCACGGGGGTTGCTCATCCTCGGCGATGCACGAGAGGCAGATACTCCGAGCGAGGTGACGACGCGATGTGTGGGATTGTCGGGTACATCGGTTCGGCCGGGGCCACCGGCATCATCCTGGACGGGCTCAAGCGGCTCGAGTACCGCGGGTACGACTCCGCGGGGGTTGCGGTGGTGGCGGACGGCGTGCTCCAGGTCCGGCGCAGCGCCGGCCGCCTGCGCAACCTGGAGAGCGTGCTCCGGGAGCGCCCGCTCGATGGCCCGCTCGGGATCGGCCACACGCGGTGGGCGACCCACGGCCGGCCGTCCGAGGAGAACGCCCACCCGCACACCGACTGCACGGGCTCCATCGTCGTCGTGCACAACGGCATTCTCGAGAACTATCTGCCGATCAAGACCAGGCTCCAGGCCGAGGGCCACCTGTTCAAGTCGGAGACCGACACGGAGGTGCTGGCGCACCTGGTCGAGCAGTACTGGGCCGAGGCGGGTGGACTCGCCGAGGCGGTGCGCCGCGCGCTCCAGGAGGTCCGCGGCGCGTACGCGGTCGGTGTGGTCTCGGACCGGGAGCCCGACGCGCTCGTCGCGGCCAAGACCGGGGCCGGCGGCGTGGTGGTCGGGCTCGGCGAGGGCGAGTACTTCGTGGCGTCGGACGTTCCCGCCATCCTGGCGCACACGCGCGATGTCCTGATTCTCGAGGACGGTGAGATGGCCGTCGTGACCCGGCAGGGTGTTCGGCTCCTGACGCTCGCCGGCCGGCCGGTGGAGCGGCCGGTGACGCACATCACGTGGGACCCGATCATGGCCGAGAAGGGCGGGTACCGCCACTTCATGCTCAAGGAGATCTACGAGCAGCCCCGCGCGATCACCGATACCTTCCGCGGGCGGATCTCGCCCGAGACCGGTGACTGTTTCCTGCCGGATCTGAACCTCACCCGGGAGGAGCTGCGCGGGTTCGCGCGCGTCGTCCTGGTCGCGTGCGGCACCTCGTACCACGCGGCCCAGGTGGGGCGCCAGATGATCGAGCGCCTCGCCGGCATCCCTGCCGAGGCGGACATCGGCTCGGAGTTCCGGTACCGGGACCCGCAGGTCGGGCCCGACACCTTGGTCGTGGCGCTCTCGCAGTCCGGGGAGACGGCGGACACGCTCGGCGCGGTGCAGGCCGCCAAGGCCAAGGGCGCGTCGGTCGTGGCCGTCTGCAACGCCGTCGGCAGCGCGCTTGCGCGCGAGGCGCACGGGGTCCTGTACGTCCACGCCGGGCCCGAGATCAGCGTCGCCTCGACGAAGACCTTCACCGCGACGGTGACCGCTCTCTACCTCCTGGCGCTGCACCTGGGGCGCGTCCGCGGCGTGGTGTCGCCGGAGGCGGGGCGCCGCCTCCTGACGGACCTCCTCGAGCTGCCGCGCCTCGTCGAGGCGGCGCTCGGCACGGAGGAGGCGATCGCCGACCTCGCGCGGACGCTCGGGCACTTCCGCGACTTCCTCTATCTCGGGCGCGGGCTCCACTACCCGATCGCCCTCGAGGGCGCGCTCAAGATGAAGGAGCTCTCGTACGTCCACGCCGAGGGCTATCCGGGCGGCGAGATGAAGCACGGGCCCATTGCCCTGATCGATGCGGACATGCCGGTCGTGGCGCTGATGCCCCAGGATGGCACCTACGACCGGATGCTCGCGAACATCGAGGAGGTGCGGGCGCGCGATGGCCTCCTGATCGCCCTCGCGCATCCCGATGACGCGCTGATCGAGAGCAAGGCGCGCCACGTCCTCCGCGTGCCGGCCGCGAGCGAGCTCCTGAACCCGGTCGTCATGGCGGTACCGCTCCAGCTCCTCGCGTATCACGTCGCGGTGCGCCGGGGCTGCGACGTCGACCAGCCGCGGAACCTCGCGAAGAGCGTGACGGTCGAGTAGCCGGCGCGCGCGTCCGCTCGGCGCCCGCGCTTCCGGTGTACTCTGGCTCCTCGTGAGCCTTCGTGTGTCGGCCGGTGACCGCTCGGGAGACGCGCCCACCTTGATCCGGCGTCAGGCCGTCGCGAAGCGCCCCTGATGGTCGAGCCGCGGGACCTCGACGACCAGCCCGACGTCGCGGCGCTGCTCGCCGGGCTGAACCCGGTCCAGCAGGAAGCGGTCCTCCACGTGGACGGGCCCCTGCTCGTCCTGGCCGGGGCGGGCAGCGGCAAGACCCGCGTCATCGCGCAGCGGATCGCGTACCTGGTGGCCCGCGGCGTGGACCCGCGGCAGATCCTGGCCGTCACGTTCACGAACAAGGCCGCCGGCGAGATGGCGCAGCGCGTGGCGGCGATCCTCGCCGCCCGGCCCGGCCGCGGCCGTCCCCCGCTGGTCGCCACCTTCCACGCCACGTGCGCGCGCGTGCTCCGGGCCGAGATCCACCACCTGGGGTATCCCCGGTCGTTCGTGATCTACGACGAGGACGACCGGCTCGCGCTCGTGCGGGAGTGCTACAAGGAGCTCGGGCTCGACGAGCGGGTGCTCGGCCCGTCCGCGGCGATCGCCCGGATCTCGCGCGCCAAGAACCAGCTCCTCGGGCCCGAGGCGGTCGAGGAGGCCGTGCGGGGGCCGCGCGAGGCCGACGTGGCGCGGCTCTACACCCGGTACGCGGCCCGGCTCCGGGCCCTGGGCGCGGTCGACTTCGACGACCTCCTGGGCTTGACGGTCGAGCTCTTCACGCGGCACCCGGACGTCCTCGGCTACTACCGGGACCTCTGGCGGTACGTCCTCGTCGACGAGTACCAGGACACCAACGCCGCCCAGTATCGACTGCTGCGCCAGCTCACCGCCGTCCACCGGAACCTCTGCGTCGTCGGCGATCCCGACCAGTCCATCTACCGGTTCCGGGGCGCGGACCTCCGGAACATCCTGGACTTCGAGCGGGACTTTCCGGGGTGTCGCGTCGTCCGTCTCGAGCAGAACTACCGCTCGACGGGCCGGATCCTCGAGATCGCCGCGGCGGTGATCGCGCACAACCAGGCGCGGAAGGAGAAGAGCCTCTGGACCGAGAACGTGCGCGGTGAAGCGGCGCGGCTCTTCCGGGCCCGGGACGAGACCGAGGAGGCGCTCTGGGTGGCGCGGACCGTGGCCGAGCTGCGCGGGGACGGGCAGCCGCTCGACGGCGTCGCGGTGCTCTACCGGACGAACGCCCAGTCCCGCGTGCTGGAGGACGCCTTCCGGGTGGCGGGCCTGCCCTACCACATCGTGGGCAGCGTCCGCTTCTACGAGCGGCGGGAGATCAAGGACGCCCTCGCGTACCTCCGGCTCGTCACGAACCCCGCGGACGACCTCGCCTTCCGGCGCGCCCTGGGCGCCCCGCCGCGCGGGATCGGGCGGACCACGCTCGGCCGCCTCGAGGAGCTCGCGGCGGCCGCCGGGGCGCCGCTTCTGGCCACGGCGGCGCGGGCGTCCGCGGAGATCGGGGGCCGGGCCGGCCGCGCGCTCGGGGAGTTCGTGCGCCTGGTCGGACAGCTCACGGCGGCGGCGGCCGCGCCGGGGCCCCTCGGCGAGCGAGTGGCGGCGGTCGTCGACGGCACCGGGCTCCGCGAGGCCCTCCGCCGGGAGAGCACCGCCGAGGCCGAGAGCCGGCTCGAGAACCTGGACGAGCTGATCGTCGCCGCCGAGGAGTTCGCCGCGCGCCCGGAAGGGGGCGGCCTCGCGGGGTTCCTCGACTCCGTCACCTTGATCGCGGACGTGGACGAGCTTCAGGAAGCGCGTCCCACCGCCACGCTCATGACGCTTCACTCGGCCAAGGGGCTCGAGTTTCCCGCGGTGTTCCTCACCGGGCTGGAGGAGGGAGTCTTCCCCCACGGCCGCGCCCTCGACGACGAGGATGGGATCGAGGAGGAGCGCCGGCTGGCATACGTGGGCCTCACCCGGGCGAAGGAGCGGCTCTTCCTGTCGTACGCGGGAGAGCGCCGCCTCGGCGGCTACGCGGGCCTGCGCGAGCCCTCGCGCTTTCTTCTCGAGATGCCGGCCGACGCCGTCGTGCCGATCGGCAGCCGGCGCGCGGAGTCTGGCCTCGGCCGGCCGGCGGCGTGGCCCGGACGCGTGTCGGAGCCCGGGCCGGATCCGGGCCCCGACCCGGCCGACGAGTACCCGTTTCGCGTCGGGGCGCGCGTCCGGCACGCGGGCTGGGGCGATGGGATCCTCACCGGCATCCAGAGGGACGGCGGGGACGTCGTGGTCACCGTGAACTTCGCCTCGGTCGGCCGAAAGCGGCTCCTCCTCAAGTACGCCCCGCTCGAAGAGGTGTAGACTCGGGGCACGCCCGGCCTGCGGGTGCTGCCGCCTCCGGGCGGCCCGTGCCGGGCCGGGTCCCGTACCCGGATCGGCCGCACTGGGCGATCCGGCGTCACCCCGATCGGTCGGTCCGCCACGAGGGCGACTATGAGCGACGTGAAGATCACGCTGGCCGAGGTCGAGCACGTCGCGCGACTCGCGCGGCTCGCCCTGGGCGCCGACGAGAAGGATCGGATGCGGAGCCAGCTCGACGCGATCCTCGGCTACGTCGAGCAGCTCCGCCGCGTCGACACGGCGGGCGTCGAGCCCACCGCCCACGTCCTCCCGCTCGTGAACGTCATGCGGGACGACGAGGTGCGGCCCTCGTATCCGGCGGACGCCATGCTCGCGAACGCGCCCGACGCGCAGGACGGGCAGTTCCGGGTGCCGCGCATCCTCGAGGAGTGAGCCGGTGACCGACTGGACCGGGCTCACCATCCACGAGACGGTGAAGGCGTTGCGGGACGGGCGCGTCACGGCGCGGGCCCTGGTCGACGCCTACCTCGCGCGCATCGCGCGACTGAACGAGACGCTGGGCGCCTACCTGACGGTCGCGGCGGGGCCGGCGCGGGCCCAGGCCGATGCCGTGGACGAGCGGTTCCGACGCGGGGACCCGCTGCGGCCCCTCGAGGGGGTGCCGCTCGCGATCAAGGACGTGCTCTGCACGCGCGGCCTCCGCACCACCTGCGGCTCCCGCATCCTCGAGGGCTTCGTCCCCCCGTACGACGCGACCGCCGTCGTGCGCCTGGCCGGCGACGGCGCCATCGTCCTCGGCAAGACCAACTGCGACGAGTTCGCGATGGGCTCCTCGACGGAGAACTCCGGCTTCCACGTGACCCGCAACCCCTGGGGTCTCGACCGGGTCCCGGGCGGCTCGTCGGGCGGGTCCGCGGCGGCCGTGGCGGCGGACCTCGCGGCCGGCGGCCTCGGCACCGATACCGGCGGCTCGGTGCGGCAGCCCGCCGCCCTCTGCGGTGTCGTGGGGCTCAAGCCGACCTACGGCCGGGTCTCGCGCTACGGGCTGATCGCGTTCGCCTCGTCGCTCGACCAGGTGGGGCCCCTCGCCAAGGACGTCCGCGACGCCGCGCTCCTCCTCGAGACCATTGCCGGGGCGGACCCGCTGGACTCGACCGCGGCGGCCGAGCCGGTCGGCGACTATCAGGCCGCCCTGGGCCAGGGCGTCGAGGGCCTCACCCTCGGCATCCCGGACGAGTACTTCGTCGCCGGGCTCGACCCGGAGGTCGAGCACGCGGTGCGCGACGCCATCCGGGTCCTGGAGCGGTCGGGCGCCCGGACCCGCCGGGTGTCGCTCCCCCACACCGACGCCGGTGTGGCCACCTACTACATCGTGGCGCCGGCGGAGGCGTCGTCGAACCTCGCCCGGTACGATGGGGTCAAGTACGGGCTCCGGGTGGCCGATGGTCGGGACCTCGTCTCCATGACCGCGGGCACGCGCGCGGCGGGCTTCGGCCCGGAGGTGCGGCGCCGCATCATGCTGGGCACCTACGTGCTGTCGGCCGGCTACTACGATGCCTACTACGCGCAGGCCCAGCGCGTCCGCACGCTGATCCGCCGGGACTTCGAGCGGGCCTTTGCCGAGGTTGACGCGATCGTGTCGCCGACGGCGCCGACGCCCGCCTTCAAGATCGGCGAGAAGACCGACGACCCCATCGCGATGTACCTGAACGACGTGTTCACGATCCCGGCGCCGCTGGCCGGCGTGCCGGCGATCTCGGTCCCGTGCGGGTTCTCGCTCGCCGGGCTCCCGATCGGGCTCCAGGTCATCGCCAAGCCCTTCGACGAGGCCACGCTCTTCCGCGTGGCGGGCGCGTACGAGGCGGCCTCCGGCGCGCCGCGGCGCCGGCCGGAGCTCGCGCCCGTCCCCGGTGGGCACCCGGCATGAGCCCCGGCTGGGAGACGGTGATTGGCCTCGAGGTCCACGCGCAGCTCCTGACGCGCTCGAAGATGTTCTGCGGCTGCGCCACGGCCTTCGGCGCGCCGCCGAACCACCAGACGTGCCCCGTCTGCCAGGGCATGCCGGGCGTCCTGCCGGTCATCAACCGCCGCGCCATCGAGTTCGGCGTCCGCACGGCCCGCGCGCTCCACTGCCGGATCAACGGCGTGTGCCGCTTTGCCCGGAAGCACTACTTCTATCCCGATATGCCGAAGAACTACCAGATCAGCCAGTACGAGGCGCCACTGGCCGAGGACGGCTGGCTGGAGATCGAGCTCGATGGCGCGGTGCGCCGCATCGGGATCGAGCGCCTGCACCTGGAGGAGGACGTCGGCAAGCTCACGCACGAGGGCGGCGTGTTCGAGACGGCGAGCGCGAGCCTGGTCGACTTCAACCGCGCCGGGGTGCCCCTCATGGAGATCGTCTCGCGACCCGATCTCCGGTCGCCGGTGGAGGCGGCCGAGTACCTGCGGAGCCTCCGGACCATCCTCCGGTATCTCGGGGTCTGCGACGGGAACATGGAGGCGGGCTCGCTCCGCTGCGACGCCAACGTGTCGGTCCGGCGGAGCGGGGCGACCGAGCTCGGGACGAAGGTCGAGATCAAGAACATGAACTCCTTCCGCCACGTGCGGGACGCCCTCGAGCACGAGGCCGCGCGCCAGGCCCGGGCGCTCGACCGGGGCGAGCGGGTCGTCCAGGAGACGCGTCTGTGGAACCCCGAGCGGGACGTCACCGTGTCGATGCGCTCGAAGGAGTACGCGCATGATTACCGGTACTTCCCCGACCCCGACCTGGTTCCCGTGGAGCCCGAGCCGGCCTGGGTCGCCGCGATCGAGCGCGAGCTGCCCGAGCTCCCCCGCGCGCGCCGCCAGCGTTTCGTGGGGGAGCACGGCCTCCCGCTCCATGACGCGGAGCTCCTGACGGGCGACCGGGCGCTCGCCGACTACTTCGAGGAGGCCGTGCGCGTCCACCCGAACCCGAAGGCCCTGGCGAACTGGATCGGGTCCGAGCTCCTGCGCGAGCTCAAGGGGGACCCGGCGGCCGTCGTGGCCTCCCCCGTGCGCCCCGCGTCGCTCGCGCGGCTGATCGCGCTGGTCGACGAGGGGACCATCAGCGGGAAGATGGCCAAGGAGCTCTTCGAGCGGATGGCCCGGACCGGCGAGGAGCCGGACGCGATCGTGCGCCGGGAGGGTCTCCGCCAGGTCGCCGACGAAGGCGCCATCGGCCGGGTGATCGACGAGGTCGTGGCCGCCCATCCGAGCGTGGTCGGCGACTACCGCCGGGGCAAGAAGCAGGCGGCGGGCTTCCTCGTGGGCCAGGTCATGAAGGCCACCCAGGGGAAGGCCAATCCCCAGGTCGTCAACCGGCTGCTCGCCGAGCGCCTCGGCGCCGGCTGACCCGCGCCGTCGCGGCCCCGCGCCCGGCACGGCCCCGTCGGGCCAGGCTCGAGAAAAGCCGGCGGGCCCGCGGACCCCGGTTCCTATAATGACCGTGGCCCATGCTGGAGCTCCGTAGCGTCTCCAAGGTCTACGGGCGCGCGGCGGGCGGGCGCGTCGAGGCGCTGGCGGACCTCTCCTTCGAGGTCAAGCCGACCGAGCTGGCCGTCCTGGTCGGTCCGGTCGGCGCTGGCAAGTCGACCCTGCTCCGCCTCGTCACCGGTGAGGAGCGCCCGACGCGGGGCACCGTGCTGGTGGACGGGACGGAGGTGGGGACGCTCGGGGCGCGCGGCCTGGCGCGCTTGCGCCGGAGCCTCGGGGTCGTCTGCCAGGATGGCCATCTCCTCCCGGACCGGACCGCGCTCGGCAACCTGACCTTCGTCCTGCGCGCGCTCGGCACGGGGTGGGCGGAGGCGCGCGAGCGCGCCCTCGCCGCCTTGGTCGAGGTCGGGCTCGGCCCGGCGCGGAACGCGCTCCCCCACGAGCTCGCCGTCGGGGAACGCCGGCGGGTGCTGCTCGCCCGCGCCCTGGCGACCCGGCCGCGGCTCCTGCTCGCCGACGAGCCCACGGCGATGCTCGACGCGCCGGCGTCCGCGATGGTGGGGACGCTCCTGCGGAGCCTGCCGCAACGAGGGATCACGTGCCTGGTCGCGACCCAGTCGATCGAGCTCGCCCGCGCGCTCGACGGGCGGGTGCTCCAGCTCGCGGCGGGGCGGCTCCGGCCCGAGGGCGATCCTGTCTAGCTACCTGCTCGGGGCGACGCTCCGGGGCTGCCGGCGGGGCGGCGCGACCGCCGCGGCCGCGGTGCTGCTCTCCGCGCTTGCCGTCCTCGTGACGGGCGGAACGCTGGCCGGGGATCTCGCGCTCGGCCTGTCCGAGGCCGCGTGGCGCGCCGACCTCCGGCTGGTCGTCGTGCTGCGGGATGCGGGCCCGCGGCCGGAGGCCCCGGACGGTGTCGTCGCGCGAGCCCGTGCCCTGCCGGGGGTTGCGGAGGTTCGGTACGTCGGGCCCGCGGTGGCGTTGGCCGAGCTCCGCCGCCTGCTCGGCCCGCGCGGGGACGGTCTGGACCACCTCCCGTCGAACCCGTTGCCCGCCCGGCTCGAGGTCACCCCGGCGACGACGATGGGCGCCGATGACCTCCAGGCGCTCGTCGAGACGCTCGATCGGCTGCCGGGGGTGACCGAGGTGCAGGCGGCCTTCGGCTGGGTGGAGCCACTCGAGCGGCTCCGGCGCGGGCTTCGCCTCGGGGGCCTCGCCCTGGGCGCCATCCTCGGGCTCGTGGCGCTCGGGGCGGCCGCCGGGGCGACCCTGGCCGCGCGGCGGGCGGGCGCCGCGGAGGTGAGCATCCTGCGCCTCGCCGGCGTGCCGGAGCTCCGCCTGGCGGCGCCGCCGGTGCTCCAGGGCGTGGGTCTGGCGGCGCTCGGCTCGCTCCTCGGGCTCGCGGTGCTGCTTCTCGCCTCCGAGCCCGGCGCGCCCTGGACCGGGAGCTGGCTCCGCGCGGTCCTGGGGCTCGATCCTCTCCCGCTCCTCCCGCCCTCCTGGCTGGCGACCCTGACCGGCGGTGGGGCGGCGCTCGGGCTGGTCGGCGCCCTCGCGGCCGGCCGCGCCTGATCGGGGCGGACGTGAGGCGGTCCGGCCGCCGCGTCCCGCCCGGTCTCCTGCTCGTGCTCGCGCTCGCCGGCCTCTACGCCGGGCTTCCCGGCCCGAGCGCGCGCGCCGGTCCGCCGCCGACCGGCCGTCAGAACCTCAAGGCCAAGCAGGAGGCGCTCGGCGAGGTGCGCCGCCAGCTCGACGAGGCCCGCGAGCGCGCCTCGGCGGCGCGGCGGCGAGAGATCTCGCTCCTCGCGGAGCTCGAGGGCATCGATCGGTCCCTCGCCCAGAAGCGCGGGGCGCTCCAGCAGCTCGATCGCCGCATCGTCCAGGTCGAGGCAGAGCTCGACGCCCTCGAAGGCCGGCGAGATCGCGTGGTGGAGGATCTCGTGAGCCAGCAGGCCGCGCTCTCGGCCCGGCTCGACACGCTCGCCCGGCTCGCGGCGGCGCCCGCGGGGCCGCCCTGGGCCGCCGGGGCGGCGACCCTCGCGCGTCAGCGCGCGGTTGCCGACCTGGCCGGAATCGCGCGCGATGACCTGGACCGGCTCACGCGCTACGACGCCACCGCCGACCGTCTGACGGCGCGACAGGAAGCTGCGGCGCGGGCGCGCCGCGAGCTCGTCGAGCTCCGGAGCGCCGTGGACACGGAGCGGGCGCAGGTTGCGGCGCAGGCGGAACGGCGGCGCACGCTGCTCTCCGAGACCCGGGAGGATCGCGCCACGCACGAGCGCCTGGCGGGGGAGCTGACCGACGCCGCGCGGCGGCTCGAGGCCCTGGTGCGCAACCTGGCGCGCCGCGCCCCCGCGCAGCGCGCGGTCGCCCGCGCCACCCCGGCGCCCCCTCCCGGCCCCGCGGTCGGACTGGGGCGGGAGCGGGGCCAGCTCCCGTGGCCGACCGAAGGTCGCGTCGTGACAGGCTTCGGCCGAGAGACCCATCCGCGCTTCGGGACCGAGACCGTTCGCACCGGCATCGACATCGAGGCGCCCGAGGGGACGTCGATCCGTGCGGTGGCGGCGGGGGCCGTCGCGTATCGCGGCTGGCTGAAGGGTTATGGTAACCTCTTAGTCCTGGATCACGGGGACGGTTACTACACCCTCTATGCCCACGCCTCGCAGATTCTGGTCGACGAGGGAGACCAGGTGAAGGGCGGCGAGTTGATCGGCCGAGTCGGCGAGACCGGATCGGTCGAGGGGCCGCGCCTGCACTTCGAGGTGCGTTACCAGAGCCGGGCGGAGGATCCCCAGCTCTGGCTCCGGCGTCGCCCGTGAGCGACCCGGATCGGCGCGACCCGGTCGTCGCGGAGAAGGAGTCGGCCATGCGTGCGGGGAAGCCGGTCGGCAAGGTGTTCCTGACGGCAGCCGTGCTGGTGGTGCTGACGCTCTCGCTAGGCGGCACCAGCGTGTCGAAGGGTGTCGACCGCAGCGCCACCTACGAGCAGCTCAAGCTCTTCACCGACGTGCTGTCGATCATCCAGAACCAGTACGTCGACGAGACCGAGCCGCGCGAGGTCATCTACGGCGCCGTCCGCGGGATGCTCCGGTCGCTCGATCCGCACTCCTCGTTCATGGACCCGGAGAGCTACCGCGAGATGCAGGTCGAGACCTCGGGGAGCTTCGGCGGTCTCGGCATCGAGATCACGGTCCGCGACGACGTGCTGACCGTCGTGGCGCCGATCGACGGCACGCCGGCGTGGCGGGCGGGGATCCAGCCGGGCGACCGCATCGTGAAGATCGAGGGACTCGCGACCAAGGACATGAGCCTGGCCGACGCGGTCAAGAAGATGCGCGGGCCCAAGGGGACGAAGGTCACGATCACGGTCATGCGCGACGGCACCCGCGAGCCGTTCGACGTCGGGCTCGTGCGCGAGGTCATCCAGGTCCAGAGCATCAAGGCCCTGGAGCTCGAGCCGGGGATCGGCTACATCCGCATCCGCCAGTTCCAGGAGCGGACGGCGCCGGACCTGGTCGCGGCGGTCGAGAAGTTCGACAAGGGCGGGAAGCTCGCCGGTCTCATCGTGGACGTGCGGTACAACCCGGGCGGGCTGCTCTCGGCGGCCGTGGAGGTCTCCGAGGAGTTTCTCGGCGACGGCAAGCTGATCGTCTACACCGAGGGGCGGGTGCGGAACCAGAACATGCGCTTCACCGCGCACGCCAAGCGCGCGATCACGGACGTCCCGCTGGTGGTGCTCGTCAACCAGGGCTCGGCGTCGGCGTCGGAGATCGTGGCGGGGGCGATCCAGGATCACGGGCGCGGCGTGGTCATCGGCCAGCAGACCTTCGGCAAGGGGTCGGTGCAGACGATCATCCCGCTCGCGGACGGCTCGGGGCTGCGGCTCACCACCGCGCGCTACTTCACGCCGAAGGGCCGCTCCATCCACGGCAAGGGCATCACGCCGGATATCGTCATCGACCCGCCGAAGGACGAGGCGACGGCCAAGCCGGGCGCGCCGCCCCTGTCCGAGGCGGAGCAGATGAAGCGGGACGTCCAGCTTCAGCGGGCGATCGAGATCCTGAAGGCGTCCCGGATCCTCGACAAGACCAAGCCGACCGCGAAGGCCGGCTAGAGCGACGGATCCCGGCCGGCGCCGCTGCCGGCCGGGATCGCGGATCCCCGGGCCGCCGGGCGGTCCTCGTCCCCGCGCATGCTCGTCCTCGGCATCGAAAGCTCCTGTGACGAGACGGCCGCGGCCGTCCTGGCCGACGGGACCCTGCGGTCCAACGTCGTCGAGTCCCAGGACCCGATCCACGCCCGCTACGGCGGCGTGGTGCCCGAGCTGGCCTCGCGCCGGCACCTCGAGGTCGTGCTGCCCGTCGTCGCCCGGGCGCTCGACGACGCGGGGGTGCGGCTTCCGGATCTCGACGGCATCGCCGTGACCCACGGCCCCGGTCTCGTGGGCTCGCTCCTCGTCGGGCTCTCGGTGGCCAAGGCCTTGGCCTACGTGCACCGGCTCCCGCTCGTCGGGGTCAACCACCTGGAAGGCCACATCTTCGCCGGGCGCCTTGCGGACCCGACCCTCGAGCCGCCGTTCCTGGCCCTCGTCGTGTCCGGGGGGCACACGGCCCTCTACGCCTGCGAGGTCCCGCTCCGCTACCGTCTGGTGGGACAGACACGGGACGACGCCGCGGGCGAGGCCTTCGACAAGGTCGCGAAGCTCCTCGGGCTCGGGTATCCGGGCGGCCCCGCGGTGGAGCGCACGGCGCGGGAGGGGGACCCGAAGGCCATCGCGTTCCCGTTCGCCCAGTTCCAGGACCGCGCTCCGGACTTCTCGTTCTCGGGGCTCAAGACCGCCGTGAGCCTGTACGTCCGCCAGCACGCGCCCCTGGCTCCCAGGGACGTCGCGGACGTGTGCGCCTCGTTCCAGGCGACGGCCGTCAAGATGCTCGTCCGGAAGGCGATCCGCGCTGCCCGCGAGCTCGGGATCCGGCGCATCCTGCTCACCGGCGGCGTCGCGGCCAACGGCGCCCTGCGCGAGGCACTCGAGGTCGAGTGCGCCGAGCGCGGCTACCGCTGGACGGCGCCCCCCGCGCGGCTCTGCACGGACAACGCGGCGATGATCGCCGCCGCCGGCGCCGCGCGCCTCGCGGCGGGCGAGCGGGCCGACCTCGCGCTCAACGCCCACGCGACTCTCCCGCTCGCGTGACGTCGTGACGACCGGCGGCCCCATGTCCGAGGTCGACCGGCTCCTGGCGAGCCTGCCGGACGCGGTCATCGGCGTGCGGCCCGACCTCACCGTGTTCCTGTGGAACGGCGCCGCCGAGGCGCTTACCGGGCGCTCGGCGACGCGCGCGCTCGAGCGGCTCCTGCCCGAGTGCCTGGGCGGGGAGGCGCGGCTGATCCGCCATCTGAGCGAGACGGTCCGGCTGGCCGAGGGGCGGGCCGAGCCGGAGTCCGAGGTCACGACGACCGACGGGCGCTCGATCCCGGTGAGCGTGCTGACGGCGCCCATCCACGGCCCGAGCGGCGGCCTTCGCGGCGCGGTCGCCGTCTTGCGCGATCTGTCGCGGATCCGCGCCCTCGAGGCGGAGGTCCGGCGCGGCGAGCGGCTCTCGGCGCTGGGGCAGATGGCGCTCGCCCTCGCGCACGAGATCCGGAATCCGCTCGGGGCGATCCGGGGCGTCGCCCAGCTTCTGGGGGACGAGCTCGGGGGGGCCGGCCCGTTCCGGGAGCACGTGAGCGTCATGCTCGCCGAGATCGACCGCGTCAACCGCGTGATGGAAGCCCTCTTGGATCTCGGGCGGCCGCTGACCTTCACCTTCGGGTTCGTGAATCTCCACGAGCTGCTCGATCGCGTGACCCTCCTCGGCGAGCCCGCGGCCCGGGCCCACGAGGTCCAGCTCGTGCGCCGCTACGACCCGAGCCTCCCGCCGCTCTGGGCCGACGCGGACCGGCTCGTCCAGGTGTTCCAGAACCTGGTCCAGAACGGGATCGAGGCCATGCCCGGGGGCGGGCGGCTCACCCTCACGACGCGCCTGTCGCTCGACACCGTGTTCGGCGGGCGCGTCGACGTGGGCGCCGGGCCGCGGCCCCTGGTCGAGGTCCAGGTGACGGACGAGGGCGAGGGCATTCCCGCCGAGCTCCTCGATCGCGTGTTCGATCCTTTCGTGACCACGAAGCCCCGGGGACTCGGGCTCGGCCTGGCCCTGGCGCATCGCATCGTCGACGAGCACCGCGGCGCCCTCCGCGTCGCGAGCACGCCGGGCAAGGGGACGATCTTCAGCGCCTACCTGCCGATCGCGCCGACCGCGAGCGGGGGCCCCCTGCCCGGGCCTCCCGCCGGCGGCGCGCTCCGGCCCGAGCCACCGGCGGGCCCGCGATGAGTCCCGCTCGGATCCTCGTCGCCGACGACGAGCCGTCGATGCGGTGGCTCCTCGAGCGGGTGCTGGGCCAGGCGGGCCACTCGGTCACCGTCGTGGAGGATGGCGCCGGCGCGCTCGCGCGGGCGGCCGCCGAGCCGTACGACCTCGCGTTCGTCGACGTGCGGATGCCCGACGTCGACGGGCTCGAGGTGCTCTCGCGCCTCAGGACCTCCGCGCCCGACACGGCCGTGATCGTGATGACGGCCCACGGGAGCGTCCGCTCCGCGGTCGAGGCGATGCAGCGCGGGGCCTACGACTACCTCACGAAGCCGTTCGACAACGACGAGGTGCGGCTCCTGGCCGAGCGCGCCCTCTCGGCGCGGGCGCTCGCGCGCGAGGTCGTCGAGCTCCGGACGGGGATCCAGGAGGTCTGGGAGTTCGGCGCGCTCGTCGGCAAGTCGGCCCGGATGCAGGAGGTCTACAAGACCATCGGCCGGATCGCCGGCACCGACGTGACCGTCCTCCTGCGCGGGGAGTCGGGGACGGGGAAGGAGGTCGTCGCCCGCGCGATCCATCACTACAGCCGGCGGGCCGGCAAGCCCTTCGTGGCGGTCTCCTGCGCGGCCATCCCGGCGACACTCCTCGAGTCCGAGCTCTTCGGGCACGAGCGGGGCGCGTTCACGGATGCCCACCAGCGCCGCCTCGGCCGGTTCGAGCTGGCGCACGGCGGCACCATGTACCTCGATGAGGTGGGCGACCTGGGACCGGAGCTGCAGCCCAAGCTCCTGCGCGTGCTCCAGGAGCGGCAGCTCGAGCGCATCGGCGGCGGCGAGGTCATCCCCGTCGACGTCCGCGTCGTCGCCGCCACGAACCGCGATCTGGAGACCCTCATCCGGGAGGGACGCTTCCGCGAGGACCTCTACTATCGCCTGAACGTCGTCACGCTCACCCTGCCGCCGCTCCGGGAGCGGATCGAGGACGTGCCCTTCCTGGTGGATCACTTCCTCGGGAAGTACGGGACCGAGCTGGGCGAGCGGGCCGTGGCCACCGAGGCCCTCGAGCGTCTCATGGGCTATGGCTGGCCGGGCAACGTCCGCGAGCTGGAGAACGTGATCCAGCACGCGATGGTCATGGCGGGGGGCGGGGTCATCCTGCCCGAGCACCTGCCGATCGCTCCGGGCGCGGGGCCGCCCCCGGCCGCGGCCGGGACCCTCGAGCAGCTGGTCGAGCAGAAGCTCGCCGAGTGCGTGCACGGGCTGGGGCGGCGCGAGTCCGCGAACCTCTACGACCTCCTGATCGGGCTCGTGGAGCGGCCGCTCCTGCGCGCGGTGCTGCGCGAGACCGGCGGGAACCAGCTGCGCGCGGCCGCGCTGCTCGGGATCAACCGCAACACGCTGCGCAAGAAGCTCCGGCAGCTCGGGCTCACGGCCGGCGGCGCCGACACGTAGCCGGGACCCCGGAGAAGAGGCATCGTGAGCCGGTTCGCCCTGATCTGCGTGGGGGGGGCGGTGGGGACGGGGGTGCGGTACCTCACGGGCTTGCTCGCCGTCCACTGGCTGGGCGCGGCGTTTCCCTACGGCACGCTCGCCGTGAATCTCGCGGGGGCGTTCCTCATCGGGCTCGTGCAGCAGCTCGCCGGCGCCCTGATCCCCGAGGCGGTGCGGCTCTTCCTCGTCGTCGGCGTGCTGGGCGGGATGACGACGTACTCGGCGTTCACGTACGAGACGGTCCGCCTCATGACGCTCGCGGAGTGGGGGAAGGTCTGGACCAACCTCGCGGTCACGACCGGTCTCTGCCTCGTCCTGTGCTGGCTCGGCATGGCCGCCGGCCGGGTCGTCACCGGCCCGTCGAACTAGGATGGGGGTGGCGCGCCCGCGGGACCTCATAACTCAGGGTTACCGAAACGCGGCGGCGGCCAGGAGCCGTTGACGGGCGGTGAGCGGCGCGGGGTCGCGCGCGGCGAGACGCCCGAGCGAGGTGAGCGCGACATCGATCTGCCTCCGCAGCTGTAACGGGTTGAGGGCACGGTAGCCCGCGGCGAGGGCCTGGGCGCGATCCGGCGGGAGGGTTTCGCGGGCGCACAGCCGTTGAAACGGCGTCTGCGCCCGGTCATAGACGCGATGGACCCGGGCGCCGTGGCGGGACTTGTGGACGAGGCGTTGCACGGGCTGGAAGAAGTTGGCGTGCAGCCGGAGGAGTCGGTAGACGCGGGCGAGCTGGGCGTACGCGGCCCGCGAGCTGTAGCGGTCATACCCGACCAAGGCCCGGACGATCGCCCCGTTCTTCTGCTCCACATGGGCGCTGTCGTTCTTGCGATAGGGGCGGCTGCGAGTGAACGTGATCGCCTCGCGCCCGCAATAGTAGTACAAGGGCCGATTGATGAACTCACTGCCGTTGTCGGTATCCAGGCCACGGAGGGGGACGGGCAAGCGCCCGCGGACCTCATGGATCGCCGCGGTCACCCGGCGATGCCCTTTGCCCCAGACGGGTTGGAGCTCGACCCAGCCGGTGGCGATATCGACCGCACAGAGCGTGTGGAGGAAGAAGCCCGCTGTACTCTGCCCGCAGTGGGCGACGCGATCGACCTCGAGGAAGCCCGGTCGCGCGTCATCCCACTCGGCGAACGTGCGGATCGGGATCTGCGCCTTCAGCCAGGCGCCGGGGCGCGTGAGGCTGGGCCCGCGGCGAGGCACGGTCCGCCGGGCGGGCGCCAGAAGGCGCTCCAAAGTGCTGATGCTGACCTGCCGGAGCAAGCGCGCGGTCCGCGGGACCACCCGGAGCTCGCCGCACGCCGTGAGGCGCTCCAGCAACTCGGGCACGAACGGCTGCAGTCGTTTGGCCCCGATCTGCCCCGCGGCCTCCCACAGGACCTGGGCCGCGGTCGCCACCGCCCCGTCGTACTGCCGGGGCCGGCCCACGCGGCGGCGCCGCCACGGTCCGGCCCGCGTCTGGCGCAACTGCCGAATGAGGGCCTTCCGGTGATAGCCCGTCACGGTGACCATCTCGTCCAGCAACCGGGTGCGGACCGCGCGCGGCGCGCGCCCGTATCGCTCCCGCTGCGCGGCGAGGTACTCCTGCACGCTTCGACGCGTCACGGTTCCCGTCCTCCTGCGGGTAACCGTACTTCTGCGGCTCACCCCCTGCCGCCGGTAACCATAATTTTGAGGCGATGCGGCGCCTTGACACCCCCCAGGGGGGTCCGCTAGGGTAAGGGCGCACGTCGTGACGGCCCGGGGCGCGCCCCGGGCCGCGCTGCGTCTGCACCCGATGGCCGCACACGGATGATCCATCTCGTCTGGCCGATCCCCGCGCTGCCGCTCGCGGGCGCTCTCCTGAACCTCGCCTTCGGGCGCCGTCTCGGGCGCCGGGCGCACTGGGTGGCGGTTCCGGCCGTCGGCCTGGCGTTCGGCGTGGCGCTCCTCGCCTTCCTCCGGGTCTGGCGGGGGCACGAGACCTTCACGGGCCCGCTCTTCGACTGGATCGTCGCCGGGACCTTCCGCGCGCCCGTGACGCTCCAGCTCGACCAGCTCTCGGCCGTGATGCTGCTGGTCGTGACCGGCGTCGGGTTCCTCATCCACGTCTACTCGATCGGCTACATGCACGAGGACCCCGACTACCCGCGCTTCTTCACCTACCTGAATCTCTTCGTCTTCTCGATGATCATGCTGGTGCTGGCCGGGAACTTCCTCCTCCTCTACGTCTTCTGGGAGGCGGTCGGGCTCTGCAGCTACCTCTTGATCGGGTTCTGGTACAGGCGGGAATCCGCCGCGAACGCGGGGAAGAAGGCGTTCATCGTCAACCGGGTGGGCGACTGCGGGTTCGCCCTCGGCATCATGCTGCTCTGGACGACGGTGGGGACGCTCGAGTACGGAGAGGTGTTCGCGAAGGCGCCGACCCTGGCCGTCGGGACCGCCACTGCCATCAGCCTGCTCCTCTTCCTGGGGGCGTGCGGGAAGTCGGCGCAGCTGCCGCTCCACACGTGGCTCCCGGACGCGATGGAGGGCCCGACGCCGGTCTCGGCCCTGATCCACGCGGCGACCATGGTGACCGCCGGCGTCTATCTCGTGGCGCGCGCCCACGCGCTCTTCGAGCGGTCGGGTGTCGCCCTCGACGTGGTCGCCTGGGTCGGCGTGCTGACCGCGGTCTTCGCCGCCACGATCGGGCTCGTCCAGACCGACATCAAGCGCGTGCTGGCCTACTCGACGGTGAGCCAGCTGGGCTACATGTTCGTCGGCGTCGGCGTGGGGGCGTATACGGCGGGCGTCTACCATCTGGTCACCCACGCCTTCTTCAAGGCGCTCCTGTTCCTCGGGGCCGGGTCGGTCATCCACGCGCTCTCGGGCGAGCAGGACCTCCGGAAGATGGGCGGTCTCGCGCGGACGCTCCCGGTCACCTGGTACACGATGCTGATCGCGACCGTGGCGATCTCGGGGCTGCCGCCGTTCTCGGGCTTCTTCTCGAAGGACGAGATCCTCGCGGGCGCGTTCTTCGCCGGGAAGCCCGCGATCTTCGCCCTCGGGCTGGTGGGCTCGGCGCTGACGGCCTTCTACATGTGGCGGCTCGTCTTCCTGGCCTTTCTGGGCCGGTCCCGCGTCGACCACGACGTGGCGCACCACGCACACGAGTCGCCCCCGGTCATGACGATCCCCCTCGCCATCCTGGCGGTGCTCGCCGCGGGGGCGGGCGTGTGGGGATTGCCCGGAGAGCACGGATCGGCGATCGGACGCTTCCTCGCGCCCGTGCTGGCCGGAGGCCACGAGGCGGCGGGCGGCCACCACGGTCCCGCCTGGGTGCTCATGGCCGTGTCGGTCGCGGCCGCCCTGGCCGGGCTCGTCGTCGCCTGGGCGATGTACGTCCGCGGGCGGGCGGACCTCGCGAAGGTCGGCGTGCCCCAGAACGGGGTCCATCGCCTCCTCCTCCACAAGTACTACGTCGACGAGCTCTACGACCGGACGATCGTCCGGCCGATCCTCGCGCTCTCGCGGTGGTGCGCCGAGGCGTTCGACGTGGGCGTGATCGACGGCGCGGTGAACGGCGTCGCGACCGTGGTCGAGCGGGCGGCGGGACGGCTCCGGCGCTACCAGACCGGGTTCGTGATGAACTACGCGCTCTCGATGCTGGTGGGCGTCGTGGCGCTCCTGGGCTGGTTCCTCTGGCCACGATGATGGGGCCGCCGTGCTGCTGAGCACGCTCGTGTGGCTGCCGACGCTGGGGGCGGCCGCCCTCCTCCTCCTGGATCGCCGGGACACCCGCCGGCTGCGGCAGGTCGCGCTCGCCGTCACGACGGTCACGTTCCTGGTCTCCGGCCTCCTCTGGATCGGCTTCGACCGCGTCCGGCCGGGCATGCAGTTCGTCGAGCAGCGCGCGTGGATTCCCGGGGCCGGGATCAGCTACCACCTCGGGGTGGACGGCATCAGCCTGCTCCTCGTGCTCTTGACGACCCTCCTCACGCCGCTCTGCCTCCTGTCCGCCTGGACGCAGATCACGACGCGCGTGAAGGAGTTCCTGGTCGCCATGTGCCTCCTCGAGACGGGGATGCTCGGCGTCTTCGTGGCGCTCGACCTCTTCCTCTTCTTCGTCTTCTGGGAGGCGATGCTGGTCCCGATGTACCTGATCATCGGGGTCTGGGGCGGGCCCCGCCGCGTCTACGCGGCGGTGAAGTTCATCCTCTACACGATGGCCGGGTCCGCGCTCATGCTCCTGGCCATCCTGGCGCTCTACTTCCTGCAGGACGCGCGCGCCGCGTCGTTCGACTACGCCGCCGTGATGCAGCTCCGCATCGACCCGCGGCTCCAGGTGCCGCTCTTCCTGGCCTTTGCGCTCGCCTTCGCGATCAAGGTGCCCATGGTCCCGTTCCACACCTGGCTCCCCGACGCCCACGTCGAGGCGCCCACGGCGGGCAGCGTGATCCTGGCGGGCGTGCTCCTCAAGATGGGCACCTACGGATTCCTCCGCTTCGGCCTGCCGCTCTTCCCCGACGCGGCCGTGCGCCTGGCGCCCGTGATCGTGGTGCTGGCCCTGGCGGGCATTCTCTATGGCGCGTGGGTGTCGACCGTCCAGGCCGACATGAAGAAGCTCATCGCCTACTCGTCCGTCAGCCACCTCGGCTTCGTGATGCTCGGACTCTTCACCTTCACGCCCCAGGGGCTCGTGGGCGGCATCCTCCAGATGGTCAACCACGGGCTCTCGACCGGCGCGCTCTTTCTCCTGATCGGCATGATCTACGAGCGGCGACATTCGCGCCTGATCGCCGACTTCGGGGGGCTCTGGGCCGTCGTCCCCGTGTTCTCGGTCATCCTCCTGGTGGTGACGTTCTCCTCCATCGGGCTCCCGGGCCTCAACGGCTTCGTGGGCGAATTCCTGATCCTGGTGGGGGCGTTCCAGTGGAGTCGCCCGGCGGCGGTCCTCGGGACCGTCGGGATCGTCTTCGCCGCCGTGTACCTCCTCTGGATGTACCAGCGCGTCGTCTTCGGGGAGGTGCGCCACGAGGAGAACCGGCGGCTGCCCGATCTCAACGCGCGGGAGATCTGGACGCTCGTCCCGATCCTCGTCCTGATCGTGTGGATCGGGATCTACCCGAAGCCCTTCACGGCCGTGACGGAGACGGCGGTGGCCGAGCTCCTCCAGGTCGTGCGCGACAAGCGGGCGCCCGCGTCGACGGCGTGGCGCGCGCCCGGGGAGACGGCGCCGCGGTGACGGCGGGACTCCCGACCCTCGACTGGCCGGCCCTCTATCCGGTCCTGATCGTGACCGTCGCGTGCTTCGCCTGCCTGCTCCTCGACGCGACGCCCCGGGGAGCCCGCCCGGGTGTCCTCGCGGCCACCGGCGTGCTCGGGGTGGCCGGCGCCGTGGTGGTGTCGCTCCTCCTCTGGGGCGGCCCCGCGACCAGCTTCCAGGGGATGCTGGTCGTGGACGGCTTCGCGCTCTTCCTGAACGTGATCATCGGCGGGGCGACCGCCCTGGTGCTGCTCCTCTCGGTCGGGTATCTGCCGCGCCTCGGCGTGGAGCCCGGCGAGTACTACGCGCTGATCCTCTTCGCCACCGTCGGCATGATGCTGATGGCGGCCGGGACGGACCTCCTCGTGATCTTCCTCGCCCTCGAGCTCATGTCCCTGTCCCTCTACGTGCTGGCCGGCACCTTCCGGACCCGGCCCGAGGGCAACGAGGCCGCGCTGAAGTACTTCCTGCTCGGCGCCTTCGCGAGCGGCTTCTTCCTGTACGGGATCGCGCTCCTCTACGGCGCGACGGGCACGACCAACCTCGGGCGCCTCGGCGTGGCGCTGGCGGCGCCGGGCGCGGCCCGGGACCCGATGGTCCTCGCGGGCCTGGCGCTCCTCCTCGTCGGGTTCGGGTTCAAGACCTCGGCCGTGCCCTTCCACCAGTGGGCGCCCGACGTCTACCAGGGTGCGCCGACCACCGTGGCGGCGCTCATCGCCACGGGCTCGAAGGCCGCGGCCGTCGGGGCGCTCCTCCGCGTCCTGGTCGCCATGCGCCCGCTCCAGCCGGACTGGGTGATGGCGCTGTGGGTGCTCGCCGCCCTCACGATGACGGTGGGCAACGTGGTGGCGCTGGTCCAGTCGAACGTCAAGCGCCTCCTGGCCTACTCGTCGGTGGCCCACGTCGGCTACATGCTCGTCGGGCTCGCCGCGGGCCTCTACCCCGGGGCGCCGGCGGTGCTCTTCTACCTGGGCGTCTACGCCGTCGCGTCGGTGGGCGCCTTCGGCACGATCCTGCTCCTCGAGCGCGACGGGGAGGAGGCCGTCGACCTCGCCGCCTACGGCGGCCTGGCCGCGCGACGCCCGATTCTGGCGCTCGGGCTCACGGTGTTCCTGCTGGCACTGATCGGGATGCCGCCGACGGCCGGGTTCGTCGGGAAGTTCTACCTGTTCAGCGCGGCCATCCAGCGGGGGCTCGTCGGGCTCGCGGTGATCGCGGTCCTGAACTCGGTCGTGGCGGCCTACTACTACCTCCGGCTCATCGTCTACATGTACATGCGCGAGCCCGAGGGGGCGCCGACCACGGCCCTCGTCACCCCGGCGGCGTCGATCGCCCTCCTGATGTCGGCCTGGCTCACGCTCCAGCTGGGCCTCTGGCCCGGCCCGGTCCTGGCGATGGCCCAGAGCGCGGTCGCGCAGCTCCTGCCGTAGGCGGCCGACCCCATGTCCGGGCACACGCTCCTGAACCCTCCCGGGCTTCCCGCCCCGATCAGTCACTACTCGAACGGCGTCAGGGTCGGGGACACGATCTACGTCTCCGGCCAGGTGGCCCTCGACGGTGACGGTCGGCTGGTGGGGCCGGGCGATGTCGTCGCCCAGACCCGGCAGGTGCTCGACAACGTCCGGCGGGTGCTCGCGGCGGGCGGCGCGACCCTCGACGACGTCGTCAAGGTCACGGTCTACCTGGCGAATGTCGACGACCGGCCGCGGGTCAACGAGGTGCGCCAGGCATACTTCGGCGTGAACCGACCGGCGAGCACGCTGGTCGAGGTGAGCCGCCTCGCCCTCCCGGGGCTTCTCGTCGAGATCGAGGCGGTCGCGGTCGTTCCCCACCGCGCCTGAGCGGTAAGGATCCCTCGGGAGAATTCCCGTCGTCTCGCCGCCAGCCGGGCGGTGCGGGTGTACCGTGGTACACCCAACACGCCGGCAACCGGCTGGCGAACGGCGCGTGACCGGCCGTCGCCTTGACACTCTTCGCGGGGGCCGCCTAGAGTGGGCCGTGATCTCGCCGCGCTTCCCCTACCGGGGGTTCATCCTCGATCTGGATGGCACCGTGTACCTCGGCGAGCGGCTCCTGCCGGGGGCACGGGAGGCGATCGAGGCCCTGCGCGCCGCGGAGCGTCGCGTGTGCTTTCTCTCGAACAAGCCGATCCAGAGCCGGGCGGACTACGCGGCGAAGCTCACGCGACTCGGCGTGCCGACCGCCGTCGACGACGTGATCAACTCCTCGTACGTCCTCGCGCGCTACCTCGCCCGCGAGGCCCCCGGCGCGCGCTGCTTCGTGATCGGGGAGCCCCCGCTGGTCGAGGAGCTGCGGGCGGCCGGCCTCGCGCCGGTCGATGACGCCAGGGTAGACTACGTCGTGGTGGCCTTCGATCGGACGTTCGACTACCGGAAGCTCGACGTCGCGCTCCAGGCGGTCAGGCGCCACGGGGCGCGGCTGGTGGGCACCAACCCCGACCGGACGTGCCCGGTCGAGGGCGGGGAGATCCCCGACGCCGCGGGCATGATCGGCGCGGTGGAGGGCGTGACGGGGCGACGCGTGGATCCGGTGGTGGGCAAGCCCTCCCCGATCACCCTCCGGGTGACGCTCGACCAGCTCGGGCTCCCGGCGGCCGACTGCGCCGTCGTGGGCGACCGGCTGGAGACCGACATCGCGATGGGCCGGGCCGCCGGCCTCGGGACGATCCTGGTGCTGAGCGGCATCACCCGGGCGGGCGACCCCGAGATCGCGCGCTGGCGCCCCGACCACGTCGTCGGCTCGCTCGGCGAGCTCCTGGACGGGGTCGCCGCATCCGGGAGCGCGGCGCGGTGAGCGACCGCACGCCGGCCGCGCCTCCAGGCGGCTCCGTCAGCCGGCTGGCGGGACTGGACCGGGAGATCTTCGACGCCGTCATCGTCGGGGGCGGCATGGCCGGCGCGGGCGTCGCGCGGGACCTCGCCCAGCGCGGCCTCTCCTGCGTCCTCGTCGAGAAGGTCGACTTCGCCGCGGGGACGACCTCGCGCTCGTCGAAGCTCATCCACGGCGGGCTCCGGTACCTCGAGCTCTTCGATTTCCGGCTGGTCCGGGAGTCCCTGCGCGAGCGGGAGACGCTCGCGCGGCTGGCGCCCCATCTGATCCGCCCGCTGCCGTTCCTGATGCCCGTCTACCGCGGCGGGCCGCGGAGCCTCGTCAAGGTGCGCCTCGGGCTCCGGCTCTACGACCTCCTCACCCCGGGCAAGCGGACGCCGCGCTACGGGACGGTGGACGCCGCCCGGGCCCGCGCGCTCGAGCCCACCCTCCGGCCGGAGGGCCTCCTGGGCGCGGGGTACTACTTCGACGACCTGCTGCTCTCCCCGGAGCGCCTCTGCCTCGAGAACGTGCTCTCGGCGCGCCGGGCGGGCGCGCACGTGGTCAACTACGCCCAGGCGGAGGAGTTCCAGCGGCGCCCGGACGGCGGCTGGACGGCGCGGGTCCGGGATCTCGTCGGCGGCGACGTCGTGGACCTTCACGGGCGAGTGCTCGTCAACGCCGCCGGGCCCTGGGTGGACCGGGTCCGCGCGCGGGCGGGCGTCGAGGATCGCGGGGAGCGGATCCTCCGGACGACCAAAGGCGTGCACGTGCTCCTCCCGCGTCTCACCGAGCGCGCGATCTACCTCGCCACCGCCGATGACCGGCTGGTGTTCGTGATCCCGTGGCGCGAGTTCTCCCTGGTCGGCACCACCGACACCGACCACGCCGAGAGCCCCGACCGGGTCTGGGCGACGAAGGCGGACGTCCAGTATCTCCTCGAGGCCGCGGGGCGTCTCCTCACGGACTCGCGGATCACCGAGGCCAACGTCGCGTACACGTACGCGGGGGTGCGGCCCCTCACCTTCGACGGGTCGGCCGGGACGCGCGCCTCGTCCGTCTCCCGCCAGCACCGCGTCGTCGCCGAGGGGCCGGGCGGCCGCTTCCTCTCCATCACCGGCACCAAGCTGACGTGCTTCCGGAGCCTGGCGGAGGAGGTCGGCCGGATCATCGCGCGGCTGCTCGGGCGGGGCGGCCCGTCCGACACGGCGCGGATCACGCTCGACGGACAGGACGAGGAGGCGGGCGCCCTCGAGGTCCGCGCGATGCTGGACGTCACCGAGGCGGTGCGGAGCTCCGGCCTCGAGCCCGAGCAGATCGAGATGCTCGTGACCACCTACGGCCGCCGCGCGGGCGCCGTCCTGGACGCGGCGCGGCGGCTGCCCGGGGGCACCGAGCGGCTCTGCAAGAACGCGCCGGAGATCGTCGCCCAGCTGCACTGGGCCGTGGAGAGCGAGCTGGCGGTCTCGCTCCAGGACGTGCTCCTCCGCCGGACCGGCCTCGGCACCGGGCCATGCCTCGGTCTGGACTGCGCCCCGGCGATCGCCCAGCGGATGGGCGCCCTCCTCGGCTGGAGCCCGCGGCGCGCCGAGGCGGAGCTCGACGCCTACGAGGGCACCGTCCGCCAGGGCCTCCGCTTCCGGAGCGAATGACGGCCGGTGCCGTTGCGCGCCCGTCACGGAAGCCGGGTATGATGGGCGCTCAGATCGACCGAGCGACACCCCCGAACGACACCCATACACGCGGGAGGGCGCAGGCCATGACGCGATCGGGACGCTGGTTCTCCCTGCTCGGCGCGCTCGTCGCCCTCATGCTCGTCGTCGGCCCCGGCGCCGGCCGGGCGGAGGCCGTGATCGAGATCCAGTGGTGGCACGCGATGGACGGGGCGCTCGAGGAATGGGTCAAGGACCTGGCCGAGGGCTTCAACAAGTCCCAGCCCGAGTACAAGGTCAACGCGGTCTACAAGGGCAACTACACCGAGGTCATGACGGGCGCGATCGCCGCGTTCCGCGCCAAGCAGCAGCCGCACATCGTCCAGGTCTTCGAGGTCGGCACGGCGACGATGATGGCCGCGAAGGGCGCCATCAAGCCGGTCTACGAGCTGATGGCGGACGCCGGCGAGAAGTTCGACCCGAAGGCGTACCTGCCGGCGGTCACCGGCTACTACACGACGGCGGACGGTCGGATGCTGTCGCTCCCGCTCAACAGCTCGACGCCGGTCCTCTACTACAACAAGGACGCCTTCAAGAAGGCGGGGCTCGATCCGAACAAGCCCCCGAAGACCTGGCCCGAGATGGGCGAGTACGGGAAGAAGCTCCAGGCGGCGGGATACCCCTGCGGGTTCAGCAGCCAGTGGCAGCAGTGGATCCTCCTCGAGAACTACTCGGCCTGGCACAACGTCCCGATCGCGACCAAGCAGAACGGGTTCGCCGGCTTCGACACGGAGCTTCTCCTGAACACCCCGCTCCACGTCCGGCTCATCGATCAGCTCGCCCAGTGGCAGAAGACGAAGACCTTCGACTACGGCGGGCGCAAGGGCGACGCGAACCCCAAGTTCGCGACCGGGGAATGCGGGATGTTCCTGGCCTCGTCGGCCGTCCTACGCGGGCTTCGTGAAGGCCACCCAAGGGCAAGTTCGAGTTCGGCATCAGCATGATGCCGTACTGGCCGGACGTGCGCGGGCGCGCCGCAGAACTCGATCATCGGCGGGGCGACCCTCTGGGTGCTGTCCGGCCACAAGCCGGAGGAGTACAAGGGCGTGGCGAGGTTCTTCACGTATCTGTCCTCGCCCGAGGTCCAGGCGGCCTCGCACCAGCGGACCGGCTACCTGCCGATCACCCTGGCCGCCTACGAGCTGACGAAGAAGCAGGGCTTCTACGAGAAGAACCCGGGGACCGACACCTCGATCCGACAGATGAACAACAAGCCGCCCACCGACAACTCCAAGGGGCTGCGTCTCGGCAACTACGTCCAGATCCGCGACGTGATGGACGAGGAGCTGGAGGCGGTCTGGGCCGGCAAGAAGACCGCGAAGGAAGGCCTGGACGCGATCGTCAAGCGCGGGAACGATCTCCTGCGCCAGTTCGAGCGCACGAACCGGTAGCCGTCGCCTGAGCCGGGCCGGGGCCGCCCCGCGACCGGCGGGCGGCCCCGCCCCGCCGGAGCGCCGTGCACAAGCGCGTCGTCTTCCGGAACCGGGTCCTGCCCTACCTCCTGGTGGCGCCTCAGATCGTCATCACCCTCGTCTTCTTCGTCTGGCCGGCGGGCCAGGCGCTGTTCCAGTCCCTGCTCCTCCAGGATGCGTTCGGGCTGTCGACCCGGTTCGTCTGGTTCGAGAACTTCGAGCGGTTGTTCGGGGACGCCTACTACCTCCAGTCCTTCCGGGTGACGGTGATCTTCAGCGTCACCACCGCCGCGCTCGCGCTCGGAGCGGCGCTGCTGCTCGCGGTCATGGCCGACCGGGTCGTTCACGGCGCGGTCGGCTACAAGACCCTCCTCATGGCGCCGTACGCGATCGCGCCGGTCGTCGCCGGCGTGCTCTGGCTCTTCATGTTCAACCCCACGGTGGGCATCATCGCGTACATCCTGCGGGGGCTCGGGTACACGTGGAACCACCAGCTCAACGGCGAACCAGGCGCTCGCTGCTCGTGGTCCTGGCCGCGGCGCCTGGAAGCAGATCAGCTACAACTTCCTGTTCTTCCTGGCCGGGCTCCAGGCGATCCCGAAGGCGGTCATCGAGGCGGCGGCCATCGACGGCGCCGGCCCCGGCCGGCGCTTCTGGCGGATCGTCTTCCCGCTGCTCTCGCCGACGACCTTCTTCCTGGTGGTGGTCAACATCGTGTACGCCTTCTTCGACACCTTCGGCATCATCCACGCGGTCACGTTCGGCGGGCCCGGCCAAGGCGACGGAGACCCTCGTCTACAAGGTCTTCAACGACGGGTTCATCGGCCTGGACTTCGGCGGCTCGGCGGCCCAGTCGGTCGTCCTGATGGCCATCGTCATCGGGCTCACCGTGGTCCAGTTCCGCTACATCGAGCGGCGGGTCGTCTACTGATGGTCGAGCGGCGGCCGGTCTGGACGTTCGCGACCCACGCGGTGCTCGGCCTCGGCCTCCTCACCGTCGCCTTCCCGCTCTACGTCACCCTCGTGGCCTCGACGCACACGGCGCAGGAGCTGCTGGGCACAGCTCCCGCTCTGGTTCGGGACCCACGCTTCGTCGAGAACTACACGCGGGCACTGACCGCGGGGGGCCGCGGCGCCGGCAGCGCGCCGGTCCTCCGGATGCTCGTGAACAGCCTGGTCATGGCCCTGGCCGTCGCCATCGGCAAGATCGCGATCTCCATCATCTCCGCGTACGCGATGGTCTACTTCCGCTTCCCGTTCCGGATGACGTGCTTCTGGACGATCTTCCTCACGCTCATGCTGCCGGTCGAGGTGCGCATCATGCCGACCTTCAAGGTCGTCGCCGATCTCGGGCTCCTGAACTCGTACGCGGGGCTCACCATCCCGCTGATCGCGTCGGCCACCGCCACGTTCCTGTTCCGCCAGTTCTTCCTGACGGTGCCCGAGGAGCTGACGGAGGCGGCCCGGATCGACGGGGCGGGCGCGCTCCGGTTCTTCTGGTCCATCCTGGCGCCGCTGTCGAAGACGAACATCGCCGCGCTCTTCGTGATCCTGTTCATCTTCGGCTGGAACCAGTACCTGTGGCCCCTCCTGGTGACGACCGACGAGACGATGTCGACGGTCGTCATGGGGATCAAGCGCGTGGTGCCGACGGGCGATGCGGCGGCGGAGTGGAACCTGGTGATGGCCACGGTCGTCCTGGCCATGCTGCCGCCGATCGCGATCGTGGTCCTGGGGCAGCGCTGGTTCATCAAGGGCCTGATCGAGACCGAGAAATGAGCGGGACGCCCGTGGGCAGGTGGGGACGAGGCGCGCTGCTGGCGGCGGTCCTGTTGGCGGCGTCCGGGTGCCCCCTGGACATGCCCAAGTCCGCCGCCGAGAAGGTGGCGGCCGAGTCGCTCCCGCTGCCCGAGTGGCGCATGGGCGACCGCTGGACCTTCAAGCGCACGGCGCTCGCGGGCGCCGAGTCGGTGGTCACACACCAGGTCGTCGCGGCGACGGCGGAGGGCTACACGATCCGGATCCTGGGGCTCGTCCCCGAGGTCACGCGTCGGTGGACCCTCGATCTCCACCTGGTGGAGGAGGCGACGGCGGACGGCACGCTCGTGCGCTACGACCCGCCCGCGCTGTTCTTCTCGTGGCCGTTCAAGCCCGGTGACACGTGGGCGCAGGAGTTCCAGTACACCGATGGACGGAACGACGGCCGGTACGCCAATACCTGGAAGGTCGGCGCGGAGGTCGAGCCGATCGATACCGTCACGGGCCGGTTCTACACGCTCCGGATAGAGCGCTGGGGTGGCCCCCGGCGGCTCGAGGCGTACTGGTACAACCCCAGGATCCGCTACTGGGTCCGGCTGGAGGACTACCTGCGTGGGTACCAGGAGGAGCTGGTGGAAGTCCGGTCGTGGTCCGGGTCGTGAGGGGCCGGGGGACGGTCGGTGGCGGGCCACGGCCGGCGGGCTGCTGGCCGGCGTCCTGCTGATGGCGGTCGCGGGGGCGGCGGGGGCCGAGGCTGCGGGTCGGCCCGCCATCGCGGCGCACCGGGGCGGCGCGCGCCTCTGGCCGGAGAACAGCCTCACGGCATTCCGCGGGGCGCTCGGACTCGGGGTCGACCTCGTCGAGCTGGACGTCCACCAGACGCGCGACGGCGAGGTCGTCGTGGTCCACGATCCCACCCTCGAGCGGACGACGACGGGCCGCGGGGCCGTGCGCGATCTCACCTGGGCGGAGCTCTCGCCCGTCAGCATCCGGGGGACGGCCGACGAGCGGCTGCCGCGGCTCGCCGAGGTCCTCGCGCTGCTCCAGCCGACGCCGGTCGGGCTCCTCCTCGAGATCAAGACGGGGCCGGAGGGCGCGCGCTATCCCGGCATCGAGGAGCGGGTGCTGGCCCTCGTCCAGGCCGCCGGGCTCGCCGACCGGACCACGGTGATGGCGTTCGACTGGACGATCCTGGAGCGGCTTCGCGCCCTGTCCACGTCCGTCCGCTTGACGGGGCTCCTCTCCCATCGGGGCGCCGAGCGCGTGGGCGGCGTCGGGGCGGTTGCCCCCCGGCTCCGCGCCCTGGGCGCGAACGATCTCGGGATCGAGCGCACGCTGCTCACGCCGGAGGCGGTCCGCGCGGCGCACGATGCCGGGCTCTCGATCGGGGTGTGGACGGTGAACGAGCCGGAGGAGCTCCGCCGGGCGCTCGCGGCGGGCGTGGACTACGTGACGACGGACCAGCCGGATCTCGCGCTCCGGCTGCGCGGCGCGCGGCCCTGACGCCGCCCACAGCGGTCTCCGCGCCGCCGTGAGGGCGATCCTCGCGCTCGACCAGGGGACGACGGGGTCGACCGCCCTGGTCGTCGGCGACGACGGGGCGGTCCTCGGGCGCGGCTACGCGGAGCTGCCCCAGTACTATCCCCAGCCCGGCTGGGTGGAGCACGATCCGGCCGAGATCTGGGCGACCCAGCTCGACGCCGCCCGGACCGCGCTCACCGCGGCGCGAGTCGCGCCTCGCGACCTGGCCGCGATCGGGATCACCAACCAGCGCGAGACCACGCTCCTCTGGGACCGGCGGACCGGCGTGCCGGTCCACCGGGCGATCGTCTGGCAGTGCCGCCGCTCGGCGCCGCTCTGCGAGCGCCTGCGAGCCGACGGCCTCGAGCCGCTGGTGCGCGCCCGGACGGGGCTCGTCCTGGACGCCTACTTCTCGGGGACCAAGATCGCGTGGCTCCTCGACGCCCGGCCCGAGCTCCGCGAGCGGGCGGCCCGCGGCGAGCTTGCGTTCGGCACGGTGGACAGCTGGCTCCTCTGGCAGCTCACGGGTGGGCGCGTCCACGCGACCGATCCCTCGAACGCCTCGCGGACCCTCTGCTTCGACATCCGGCGTCTCGACTGGGACGCGGAGCTGATCGGCCGCCTCCGCATCCCGCGGGAAGTCTTCCCGGCGGTCCGCCCGTCGGCGGGAGTCTTCGGGGAGACGGTCGCCCACGATGGTCTCCCGGCCGGCATTCCGGTGGCGGGGATCGCCGGGGACCAGCAGGCCGCCCTCTTCGGTCAGGGGGCGCTGGCCCCGGGGGCCGCGAAGAACACGTACGGGACGGGATGCTTCCTTCTCCTCAATACCGGTCCGACGCCGGTCGCGTCGGAGGCCGGCCTCCTCACGACGGTTGCCTGGTCGCTCCCGCCCCCGGGCGGCGGTCCGCCCGTCGTCGCGTACGCGCTCGAGGGTGCGGTCTTCGTCGCCGGCGCCGCCGTCCAGTGGCTCCGGGATGGACTCGGTCTGATCAAGACCGCCGCCGAGACCGAGCCCCTGGCGCGCTCGGTGCCGGACACGGGGGGCGTCTACCTCGTGCCCGCCTTCGTGGGGCTGGGCGCCCCCTACTGGGACATGTACGCGCGGGGCGTCCTGGTGGGGCTGACCCGCGGGACGACCCGTGCCCACGTCGCGCGGGCGACGCTCGAGGCGATCGCGTATCAGACGCGCGATGTGCTCGAGGCGATGGCCGCGGAGGCCGGCCGCCTGCCCGCGGAGCTCCGGGTCGATGGAGGCGCGACCGAGAACGACTTCCTCTGCCAGTTCCAGGCAGACATCCTCGGCGTCCCCATCCTGCGGCCGCGGGTGCGCGAGACGACCGGGCTCGGGGCCGCCTACCTCGCCGGGCTCGGCGCGGGGGTCTGGCGCGGCCCGGAGGCGCTCCGCGATGTCTGGCGGCTCGATCGCGCCTTCGAGCCCACCATGCCCCCCGCGCGGCGCGACGCGCTCTACGCGGGCTGGCGGCGGGCCGTGGACCGCGCCCGGGACTGGGCTCGCGAGGATCCGTGACCCCTCGGACTGCCGGGCGGTCCGACGATCGCGGGGATTCCGTCCGGACGCCCGGAGTGCTACCGTCTGGAAACGTTCGAGCGATCCTTAGGAGGTCAGCCGTGCCCTATACCGCCGTCCTAGTGGTGCTTCTGGCGCTTCTCGTCCCCGCTCCCGCGCGCGGCCAGGGGCCGCCGATCGAGGACGAGCTCGTCCTCCAGACACCGGTCTCGAAGTTCGTCGTGGACGCCGCGCTCAAGGCCTTCGCGGACTTCGCGAAGGAGAAGTGGGGCGTGACGGTCAAGACGAACGCCCAGTTCGCCGGGACCCCGGTTTCCTACGGTCGCATCGTCGAGTGGAAGGGGAAGCCCGAGGCCGACATCTTCTGGGGGGGTGAGTCGGCCCTCTTCGACAAGCTGGCGGAGCAGAAGCTCCTGGTCAAGCATGAGCTGCCGCGGGAGATCGTCGAGACGATCCCGGCGGGGCTCGGCAAGCCCAAGCCCATCCCGCTCAAGGACGCGGACGGCTACTGGGTCGGGACGGCGCTCGAGCCCTACGGGCTCGTCTACCACCCGCGGCTCATCCGGCGGCTCGGCGTGCCGGAGCCGAAGGATTGGGAGGATCTCCTCCATCCGAAGCTCAAGGGCAACGTCGCCCAGTGCGCGCCCACCCGCTCCTCCTCGAGCCACGCGACGTACGAGATCATCCTCCAGAGCCGGGGCGACCAGCCCGGCTGGCAGTGGCTCAAGCGCCTCGCCGCCAACTCCGGGATCTTCACGGCCCGGAGCCGCGACGTGCCGTCGGTCGTGGCCAAGGGTGAGTTCGCGGCCGGCTTCGCGGTGCCCTCGTACATGGCGTTCGAGGAGGTGCTGGCGGGCTTCGACATCAAGTTCGTCGCGCCGAAGAACGCCTTCGTGACGCCCGAGCCGATGGCGGTCCTCGCCGGGGCGAAGCACCCGCGCGCCGCCCGGGCGTTCATCGAGTTCCTGCTCACCGAGCGCGGGCAGCGCGTCTTCATGGAGCGGGGACTGTTCCCCATCACGCCCAAGTACAAGGTCCAGGGACCGCCGGGATCGGTCGCCGAGAAGGCCGTCGAGTTCACGGGCGGCGTCCGATCCTACTTCGAGGCGGAGACGTCGAACGTCTACGACGATGACATCGCCCAGAAGCGCTACCAGGAGGTGAACGAGCGGTACCACAAGGAGATCGAGGCCGTCTGGGACCAGCTCAAGAAGTGACGGGCCGGTCCCGGACCCGTGTACCGCCATGGTCGTCGCGCGCCGCGCCAGCTGACGAACGGCCCCAGCGCTGGACCAGCGCCGAGGCCGGAGAAAGGAGCAGGAGGTCGTGCGTGGATTGATTGGTCTGCTGTGCCTAGGGCTCCTTGCCGGGGCTGCCCTGCCTGCGTCCGCCCAGAGCCCGGTCGAGCGCGGGCGCTATCTGGTCGAGGTGGTGGGCGGCTGCGGCAACTGCCACACGCCCAAGGGCCCGGAGGGCGACCTGCCCGGGAAGCACCTCGCCGGGGGCTTCCAGCTCGAGGAGGAGTTCGGGATCTGGATCACCCCGAACATCACGCAGGATCCCGAGACCGGGATCGGGCGGTGGACGGACGACGAGGTGATCCGGGCGATCCGCGAGGGCCGAGGCCGTGACGGGAAGACGCTCGGCCCCCCGATGCCGTTCTGACCTCTATCGCCGGCTGGCCGACAGCGACGTCAAGGCGATCGTCGCGTACCTGCGCACGGTCACGCCCGTCCGCCAGGTGGTGCCACGGAGCCAGTACAAGATCCCGCTGCCGCCGTCCTACGGGCCGCCGGTGGGCACGGTGCCCGACCCGTCGCGGCAGGATCCCGTGAAGTACGGCGAGTACCTGGCCGGCCCCGTCGCGCATTGCATGGAGTGCCACACGCCCTTATCTCCCCGAGGGCCGGCCCGACACGACCCGGCTGGGCGCGGGTGGGTTCGCGTTCGCCGGACCGTGGGGCGTGAGCTACACCGCGAACCTGACGCCCGACGCGGAGACCGGCCTCGGCGCGTGGAAGGACGGCGAGATCATCGCCGCCCTCTACGGCGCGCGCCGCGCGGGCGGGCGCGTGCTTCCCCCGATGCCGACCCAGCACTATTCGCAGGGGATCGCGCAGGACGACCTCCGCGCGATCATCGCCTACCTCCGGTCGCTCCCGCCGATCCGGAACAAGGTGCCCGCGCCCGAGCCACCGAAGAAGCCGTGAGCCCCGCCGGGCCCGGCCTCGCGCGTCGCAGGCCGGGCCCGGGAGGGGAGCGGATCCCCTGAAGATCGCGCTCGTCGGGCTGAGCAAGCGGTTCGGGAGCGTCCTGGCCGTCGATCGCGTCTCGCTCGACATCCTGGACGGCGAGCTGTTCACGCTCCTCGGTCCCTCCGGGTGCGGCAAGACCACGCTGCTCCGTCTCATCGCCGGCTTCCACCCGCCCGATGCGGGCCGCATCCTGTTCGACGGGCGCGAGGTCACCCACCTCCCGCCGTACGCTCGCAACATCGGCATGGTCTTCCAGAACTACGCGCTGTGGCCGCACATGACTGTGTTCCAGAACATCGCGTACGGCCTCCGGCTCCGCCGCGTGCGGGGGACGGAGCTCGGCGCGCGCGTCGAGGACGGGCTCACCAAGGTCAACCTCTCCGGCCTCGGCGCGCGGTACCCCGGCCAGCTCTCGGGCGGCCAGCAGCAGCGGGTCGCCCTGGCGCGGGCGCTCGTGCTGAACCCGGACATCCTCCTCCTCGACGAGCCGCTCTCGAATCTCGACGCGAAGATCCGGGTCCAGGTGCGGAGCGAGATCCGTACCCTCCAGCAGGAGCTCGGGATCACGACGGTGTACGTGACGCACGACCAGGAGGAAGCGCTGTCCCTGTCGGACCGCGTGGCGGTGATGCGTGAGGGCCGGATCCTCCAGCTCGGGCCGCCGCGCGAGATCTACGAGCGCCCCCGCACGCGCTTCGTCGCCGACTTCGTGGGGACGAACAACCTGGTGCCCGGCATCGTGATCGAGGTCTCGGGCGAGACGCTCACGGTCGACACCGGGCTCGGGCGGCTCCAGGCTCAGCGCCCGGAGGAGGGTGAACGGCTCGGCGTCGGCCGTCCATCGGTGCTCGCGATCCGGCCGGAGAACGTCACGGTGGGGGCGCCCGGAGCGGGTTCGACCTCCAGCCGCGGGAACCACTGTGCCGGGCGGATCGCCCTGGCCGCCTATCTGGGGAACACGCTCCGGTACGACGTGGAAACGGCCGCCGGGCTCACGCTGAAGGCGGACATCTCGGATGCGTGGCATCACGAGCCGCTGGCGCGCGGGACGCCCGTCACGCTTGCCTTCCCCCCGTCGGTCACGCTCGCCCTGCCGGACGACGAGCCGGTGAGAACGGCCGACGCCCGGCCGGGCGCGGAGCCCGGGTAGGCGCGTGGGCCCGAGTGGTCGCGTCCTCGCGCTCCCGCGCACCGCCAGCGCCCCCGCGTGGCGCGTGGCCCCGGCCCTCGGTGTCGTCCTGCTCTGGGGGTTCCTCGGGATCTTTCTCCTCTATCCGCTCGCCCGGATCTTCTACGACGCGGTCAGCGACGACGCCGGCCGGTTCACGCTCCGTCACTTCCACGCGTTCTTCACGGACGGCTTCTACCTGCGGTCTCTCGGGAACTCGCTCCTCCTCGGCGTCGGCGTCGTCGCCGCGTCCTCGGTCCTCGGCATCGGCGTCGCGTTCCTGCTCGTCCGCTACGAGTTCTGGGGCCGGCGCGTGTTCTCCTACCTGACGCTGATCCCGATCATCTCGCCGCCGCTCGTGGGGGTCCTGGGGTTCATCTTCATCCTGGGCCGGGCGGGGACGGTCAACGTGCTCCTCATGGACTACCTCGACCTCGTCCAGCCCGTGAACTTCATGTACGGGCTCCACGGCGTCCTCCTCGTCGAGACGCTCCATCTCTTTCCGATGATCACGTTGAACGTGGTGGATGCCCTGGGGAAGGTCGACCCCGCCCTCGAGGAGGCGGCGGAGAGCGTGGGCGCACGCGGCTGGCGGAAGCTCTGGACGGTGACGCTGCCGCTCACGACGCCGGGCTACGTGGCGGGCGCGCTCCTGGTCTTCATCTGGACGTTCGCGGACTTCGTGACCCCCCTCGTCGTCGGAGTTCACGACCTCCTGGCCTCCCAGGCCTATCTGAACATCGTGCAGTTCGTGGACCGGCGCCTCTTCCGGATGGGGATCGTCATCTCGGCGCTCCTGGTGCTCCTGGCAGTCGTTTTCCTGCTCCTGGCGCGGCACTACGTGGCGATCAAGGACTACTCCTCGCTCGCGTACACGAGGGTGGAGCGCCGCCGGCTCCCGCCTCTTCTGCAGGCGGTGGCCGTCGCGGCGCTCTCGGGCGTCATGCTGCTGGCCTTCCTGCCCTATCTCGGGATCGCGCTCGCCGCATTCGGCCGGGGCTGGTCGCTGACGCCCATCCCGACGCACTACACGCTCCAGTTTTTCGAGCGGGTGCTGGTGGAGACGCCGAAGTACGTCGCGAACAGCCTGCTCTACGCGGGCCTCGCCCTCGTCCTCTGCGTCGTCGTGGGCCTTCCGATCGCGTGGATCCTGGCGCGGACGCGCCTGCCGGGCCGGGGCGCGCTCGACGCGCTGAACACGCTGATCCTGGCGATCCCCGGGACGGCGATCGGCATCGCGTACGTGCGGGCGTTCCACGGGGAACTCCCGGGGCTCGGCGTCCCCCTGACGAGCCTCTGGATCATCCTGCCGCTCGTCCTGGCCGTGCGCCGGCTGCCCTACGCCGTCCGCGGGAGCTACGCCTCGCTGCTCCTGGTCCACCCCGCGCTCGAGGAGGCGGCGGGGAGCGTCGGCGCCTCGCGCCTGCAGTCGTTCCGGGACGTGACGCTGCCGCTCATCTGGAAGGGTGTCCTGGTCGGCGGGCTCTTCTCGTTCATGACGTCGCTCCAGGAAGCCTCGGCCGTCCTGTTCCTGTCGCTCGGCGGGTGGGAGACGATCACGGTCGGGATCTTCAACTTCTACATCGCCGGGAGCACGAGCGAGGCGGCGGCGCTCGGGGTCGTCCTGATCGTGGTGGCGGCCGTGTGCGTCGTCCTGATCAACCGGATCGCCGGCGCGCGCATGGGCGGCATGTTCGGATAGGCGTCCGTCTCGCGGTCGGAGCGCTCCTGCTCAGAGCGTGATGAGGCCGCGGCGGACGCCGCGGCTCACCGCCTCGGTCCGGCTCGTGGCGCCGAGCTTCCCGGAGACCGCGGCCACGTGGAACTTGGCGGTGTGCTCGCTGATGCCGAGCCGCTCGGCGATCTGGCGGTTGGAGAGCCCGTGAGCGAGGAGCTCCAGGACCTCGCGCTCGCGCGGCGTGAGAGGCTCGAGCGGCTCCTTGGGTTCCGGGTCCGACACCGGGACCCCCGCGGGGAGCAGGCGCGCGGCCACGGCAGCAGGGAGGACGGTGAAGCCCCGGGCGGCGGCCGTCGTCGCCGCGCGCAGCTCGGCCGCCGAGGCCTCGCGAGACACGAGGGCCCAGCCCCGGAGCCCTAGCCCGCGCAGGGCGCGCGCCGGCCGCTCATCGTCGGCGAGCGCCACGACGGCGCGCGCCCCGACCTCGGCGAGCGCGTCGTCGCTCACCAGAAGGCGCTCGGCGTTGCCGACGACCACGACGTCCGCATCGGCGGGTGCGCCATCCGGCGTCGGTCCGTCTCCGACGACCGCCATGCCGGGGCCGTCAAGACGCGCGCGCAGCGCGAGGCGGAGCGCGGCGGTCGGAGCCGCCACGAAGACGCGGATCATGGAGCCTCGCCGAGCCAGCACCGCACGACGTCGCTCGGGATCGCGATGGAGAGGTCTCCGCCGATCACCATGGCGCTGAGCCCGACGACCTCGCCGCGCGCGTCGAGCAGCGGGCCCCCGGAGTTGCCGGGGGCGAGGTGGACGTCCGAGCGGATGTACGGGCCGGGCTCCGCGCGCCCCGGGACCGGGAGGGCGCCGAGCCCGCTGACCACGCCCGCGGTCACCACCCACGGCTGGCCCCACGGGTGGCCGATCGCGAAGACGAGCTCGCCGACGCGGAGGCGCGCGGACCGGCCGATGGGCGCCGGCACGAGGTCGGCGCCGGGCACCTCGAGGAGGGCGAGATCCAGCCGTCGGCTCGTCTCCAGGACCCGGGCGGCATGCGCGCGACCGTCGACGCCCACCACGCGGAGCACCTGCTGCGCGCCCGCGATGACGTGGTGGTTCGTCACCACGGCATCCCGACGCCAGACGACGCCGCCCGCGCCCGCCGGTCCCCGGCCGTGGACGCGGACGATGCTGGGTCGGACCCGCTCGAGGACCTCGTCGGGAAGACCCACCCACGCGCGGTGCGGGGGATCGCTTCGAGGATCGGGCTCATCGCCCACGCCCGGGCCGCTGGCCGACCGTCACCTCGAGCGTGACGAGCGTGCCGCCGCGGAGGACCTGGATGGCCACGGGCCGGCCGACCCGCTCGCCGCTGAGGAGCGCCTGGAGGGCCTCGCCGTCGTCGACGGCCTGGCCGCCCAGGGTCACCAGGATGTCGCCGAGCAGGAGCCCGCCCAGGAGCGCGGGGCTGTCGGGGGCGAGCTCGACGATCAGGAGCCCGGTCTCGTGCGCCCGGCCCCCGCGCTGGCCGGCGGGAATGCGGACGGACTGGCTGCCGATCCCGAGCCATCCGCGCGAGACGTACCCCTGTCGGGCGAGCGGCTCGGCGAGGCGCCAGGCGAGGGCGGCGGGCACGGCGAGGGCGGCGCCCCCGGCCAGGCCGGTCGTCAGGATGCCCAGCACGGCGCCGCGGGCGTCGATCAGCGCGCCACCCGAGAACCCGGGGTACGGGGTGGCGTCGGTCCGGATGTACTGCTCGAGCATCCCGCCGCGCGTGCGGACCGGCCCGCCGACCGCGCTCACGATGCCGAGGCTGGCCATGAGCTCCTGACCGCCCGGCCGGCCCACGGCGAGGACGAACTGCCCCACCCGGGCGGGTGTCGACGCCGCCCGCGCCGGCTCGGCGGCGAGGCCGGGGACGCGGAGCACCGCGAGGTCGCTGGAGAGGTCCCGGCCGACGAGCTGGGCGCCGACGGGCGACCCGGTCTCCGTCTCGACCGTCAGATCGTCCTCGCGCTCGAGGGCGTGCTCGGCGACGAGGACGAGCGTGGGCGCGTACACCACCCCGCTTGACGGGCGCCGTGGGCGGCCGTTGACCTGGACCACGGCTCGGCCCGCGTGCTCGACCGCGTCGGCCAGCTGGTCAGACAGCGTGTTCAGCGTATCCCGGGTGTCGATCGTCTCGGCCATCGCGGGCCTCCTTGTCTCTCTGAGGCCCACGTTACGTGGACCGTCAAGCCCGCGCATCCGCCGAACGGGGAGGTCCTGCACCCCGCCCGCAGAGCTCCGCCCCGGTTGTCGGGCGCGGCATGCTGTGCTAGTGTTCACAAGCGTCCCCTACCATCCCTCGGGGAGCACGGGTGTGAGCGCAGCCGAGCCGGGTCAGTCCGATCGACGCTGGATCCGGCAGCTCGGGTCCCTCAGCGGGGTGGGGCTCACGCTGGTGATCTCCACCGTCCTGGGTTTCTGGGGAGGCTACGTCCTGGACCGGTGGCTGGGGAGTGCTCCGTGGCTCATGCTGGTGGGGCTCTTGCTCGGCATCGCGTCAGGCTTCGTCAATCTCTTCCGCGCGGCAGGGATCTTCGGGCGCGAGGGGGGGCAGGCTGAACGTGACCGCTCCGACTGATCTTGGCCGTGGGGTCTGGCTCGTCGCCGGAGTGCTCGGACTCGGGCTCGCCGGCGCGTGCGCGTTCCTGCGCGGCCCCGCGGACGCCATGGGCGCTCTGGTCGGCAGTGCCTTGACCCTGCTGAACTTCGGGGGTCTCACCTGGGCCGCGGAGCGCGCCCTGGCCGGGGGCGCGACCTCGCGCCCCGTCTGGATCGGGGCCAGCGGGCTTCGCCTGGGGGTGCTCGGGTGCGTCGCGGGCCTCGCCGTCACCCAGACCGGGGTCGGCCTCCCGGGTCTCCTCCTGTCGCTGACCCTCGTTCCGGTGGCTGTGATCCTGGCAGGCCTTCGGGCGGCGCGGGTCGCCTGAGGAGGCGCCGGTGCACGCGCTCGAGCCCCCCGTCTTCAACACGTTCGGTCTCCCGCATCACGTGGTGTTCGCGTGGCTGGTGATGGCGATCCTCATCGGCGTCGCGTACCTCGTGCCGCGGCGGCCGGCGCTCGTGCCGCGGGGCGTCCAGAACGCGGCGGAGGCGGTCCTCGAGTTCGTGCTGGCGCTGATCGACGACGTGATCGGGCCCGCGGGGCGGCGGTTCCTCCCGCTGATCGCGACGCTCGGGCTCTTCATCTTCGCCTCGAACCTCCTGGGGCTCGTCCCCGGCTTCACGGCGCCCACCGACAACGTCAACACCAACCTGGCGTGTGCCCTCGTGGTGTTCTTCTCCTATCACTGGATCGGGATCCGGGCGCACGGGCTGGGAGCCTACCTCAAGCACTTCGCCGGCCCCATGCCAGCGCTGGCGCCGCTCATGGTCCCGATCGAGCTGATCAGCCATCTCGCGCGGCCGCTCTCGCTCACGCTCCGGCTCTTCGGTAACATGCTCGGGGGGCACATCCTGCTCTCGATCGTCTTCTTCATGACCGTGGGACTCTCGACATGGGCGCTCTCGAGCGCGTCGGGCGTGATCGGTCTCGTGATCGGTGGCGTGGGGACGGTCGCGACGATCCTGTTCACCGTCGGCTTCCTGTTCCCGTTGAAGCTCCTAGTGGCGTTCCTGCAGGCGTTCATCTTCTGCATGCTCTCGATGCTCTACATCGCGGGCGCCCTCGAGGCCGAGCACGGCTCGGAGTCCGGGCACGGGGCCCCGGGGGGTCACGGCGATCACGCGGGACACGGCGGCCAGGAGGCCGCGGCACCCGCCCATCACTAACACCGCCCCCGAGACGGCCCGGGGGCCCGGGCGGGACGGGGAAGGAGGAGAGAAGGTGCGTATCGCGGTCATGCTTCTGGGGCTGTCACTGAGCCTCGCCGAGGGTGTTGCCTACGCGGCGGACGCGGCGGCGACGGGATCCTGGGTCGGGCCGTTCACGGTCATCGCGGCGGGCATCGGGATGGCCCTGGCGGCCGGTCTCTGCGGTCTCGGTCAGGCGCGGGCGATCGCCGCGGCGCTGGAGGGCATGGCGCGCCAGCCTGGCGCGGCGGCCCGCATCCAGACCGCGATGATCATCGGTCTGGCGCTCATCGAGTCGCTGGCGATCTACACGCTGGTCATCGCGATCATCCTGCTCTTCGCAAACCCGTTCAAGTAAAGGCGGCGGGCCGGGCGGGCGGCACCACGCCGTCCGTCCGGCCGGTCGTGGCGTAAGGCATGCCGCGTTCCGGAGGTCGCCTGCCCCGCATCCCCGAGATGACCGTGCGGCGCCTGTCCGTCTACTTCCGCTGCCTGGCGCAGCTCGAGGAGGACGGCGTCAAGACCATCTCCTCGCAGGAGCTCGCCGCGCGCTTTCACCTGAACTCGGCTCAGGTCCGGAAGGACCTCGCCTACTTCGGGGAGTTTGGCATCCGGGGGATCGGCTACGACACGACGAACCTCCGCGCGGAGATCCAACGGATCCTCGGGCTCGACCGCGAGTGGCGAGTCGTGCTGGTCGGGTTCGGCAACCTCGGGTCCGCGCTCTTCCACTACCGCGGATTCGCTCGGCAGGGATTCCGGATCGCGGCCATCGTCGACGACGACCCGGCCAAGGTCGGACGGGCGGTGAACGGGCTCGCGATCCAGGCGCTGGCCGAGCTGCCGCGCGTCGTGAAGGGCCAGGCGATCCAGATCGGGGTCGTCGCGGTGCCCGCCGAGGCGGCCCAGGCCGTCGCGGACCGGCTGGTCGCGGCCGGCATCCGGGCGATCCTCAACTTCGCCCCGAGCCGCGTCAAGGTGCCGAAGGACGTGCGCCTCCAGAACGTCGACCTGTCGATCGAGCTGGAGAACCTGTCCTTCCACCTGGGGCAGGCGCCGCGGTGAGCAACAGCTCCACCGCGACGCTCGTCACGGCGAGCCCACCCAGCCTGGACGCCTGGGGCGACCTCGCCCGGGCGCGGACGGCCCTCGGGCGCGCGCCCGGGCGGATCCAGCTCGACGGCCTGTGGGGGTCTGCGACGTCCCTCGCCCTGGCAGCGCTCCTCACGCCGAGCCGCCCGGCGGTCGTGGTCGTCGCGGACGAGCCGACCGCGCTCCGCACTCTCGACGACCTCCGCGCCTTCGCCGGGGCGCTCGGCCGGAAGGCCCCGGGCGAGGTCGTCCTGATGCCGGTGCCTCACGCCGCCCTCTGGCGCGATGCGGGCGCGCGCGAAGAGGACGCCGGCCGCGCGGGAATCCTGGGCCGGCTGCTTCGCGGGGAGCCCCTGTGGGTGATCGTGCCCGCCCGCGGTCTCGAGGCGCCGCTCCCGACCCCGGCGGCCTTCCGGCGCCAGGTCCTGACGCTCGGGACCGGCGACAGCGTCGACCGGGAGGCGCTGGTCGAGCACCTCCAGGCCGCAGGCTACGAGCGGGTGGAGACCGTCACGGGCGTCGGCCAGTGGGCGCTCCGGGGCGGGATCGTCGACGTCTTCTCGCCGGCGGGGTCGCTGCCGGTGCGACTCGAGCTGGTCGGGGACGACGTCGAATCACTCCGGACCTTCGATCCCACGACCCAGCGGTCGACGGGGGCGGTCGCGACGCTCCTGGTCCTTCCGATGCTGGCCGGCGAGGCCGAGGCGGAGGCCCGACTCGGGCACTACCTGCCGGCCGACGCGCCGGTGGCGGTGGCGGATCCGGCGCTGCTCGCGCCCGGCGCGCCGGAGGCCGCCGCGCTCGAGACGCTCGAGTCGCGGCCGCGCGTCGACTGTGGCGTGCTCCTGACCGACGCCCCCGACGCGTACCGCCTCGAGACCCGCTCGATCGAAGGCGTGCGCGGCCAGCTGCGCCGGCTCGAGCCGGCGCTCGGCGCCTGGCGGGCCGAAGGCTTCCGGGTGCGGCTCCTCGCGCCCGATCCGAAGACCGCGGACCGCCTCCAGGAGATCCTCCGGGATCTCGAGCACGAGGTGCCCGTCGTCTCGGCGCTGCTCGGACCGGAGCCCCTCGCCGTCCTGGTGGGAGGCGCCCACGTCGGCTTCGAGTGCCCGGGGCTCGGTCTGGTCTGCCTCACGGAGACCGAGCTCTTCGGGCACCGGCGCACGATGCGCCGCCGCCCGACTTACCAGCGGGGCGCCGCGATCGCCGCGTTCACGGACCTCGCGCCGGGAGACCTGGTCGTCCATGTCGAGCACGGGATCGGCCGGTACGCGGGTCTCGTGACCCTGGCGGTCGACGGCCAGCCGGCGGACTACCTCCTCCTCGAGTACGCCGAGGGCGCGCGTCTCTATCTCCCCGTCCAGCGGATGGCCGCCGTCACCAAGTACACCGGCTCCGGCAACGAGGCGCCGCGGCTCGACAAGCTCGGGGCCACGACCTGGCAGCGGACGAAGGAGTCGGTGCGAGCTTCCCTCCGGGAGATGGCGCAGGAGCTCCTGCGCCTCTATGCCGAGCGGCAGGTCGTCGAGGGGCTCGCGGTCGCCCCCGACACGCCCTGGCAGCACGAGTTCGAAGCGGCGTTCCCGTTCGAGGAAACGCCGGACCAGCTCGAGTCGATTCGCCAGGTGAAGGCAGACCTCGAACGGCGCCAGCCGATGGACCGCCTCGTCTGCGGCGACGTGGGCTACGGCAAGACCGAGGTCGCGATGCGCGCGGCCCTCAAGGTGGCCCTGGACGGGCACCAGGTGGCGGTCCTCGTGCCGACCACCATCCTCGCCGAGCAGCACTGGAACACGTTCCGCGAGCGCTTCGGGCCTTATCCGGTGCGGGTCGAGATGCTCTCCCGCTTCCGGTCGGCTGTCCAGCAGAAGGCGGTCCTTGCCGGGCTGGCCGCGGGGACGGTGGACGTCGTCATCGGCACCCACCGGCTGCTCTCCAAGGACGTGGCCTTCAAGGACCTCGGCCTCCTGGTCGTCGACGAGGAGCACCGGTTCGGGGTCGGGCACAAGGAGCGCCTCAAGCAGCTCCGGAAGTCCGTCCACGTGCTCACGCTGACGGCGACCCCCATTCCCCGGACCCTGTCGATGGCGATGGCGGGGATCCGCGATCTGTCGGTGATCGAGTCGCCCCCCGCGGACCGCCTCGCGGTCGAGACGATCGTCTGCCGGTTCGACGCCCGGGTGATCAAGGAGGCGATCGAGCGCGAGCTGGGCCGGGGCGGGCAGGTCTTCGTGGTCCACAACCGGATCCAGTCCTTGCCGGCGCTCGTACGCTTCATCGAGCGGCTCGTTCCTCGGGCGCGGATCGCGATGGCCCACGGCCAGCTGCGCGAGACGACCCTCGAACGAACCATGCTCGATTACGTGGGCGGCGCGTACGATGTGCTCGTGGCGACTGCGATCATCGAGTCGGGGCTCGACATCCCCGCGTCGAACACGATCATCATCAACCGCGCGGACCGGCTTGGCCTCGCGCAGCTCTACCAGCTCCGCGGCCGGGTGGGCCGCGACCGCCTGCAGGCCTACGCGTATCTCCTCATCCCCGCCGACGGCCGCGTCGACGAGACGGCGGCCAAGCGGCTCCGGGTGGTCCAGGAGCTCACGGCGCTCGGGTCGGGGCTGAAGATCGCGCTCCGCGACATGGAGATCCGGGGGGCGGGGAACTTGCTCGGCGCCCAGCAGCACGGGCAGATCGAGATGGTCGGCTTCGATCTCTACCTGAAGCTCCTGGAGGAAGCCGTGCGGGAGCTTCGCGGGGACCCCGTCGAGGACGAGGTCGATCCCGTCGTCACCGTGGACGCCGCCGCCTACCTGCCCGAGGACTACGTCGCCGAGCCCGCGCAGCGGCTCGCGCTCTACAAGCGGCTCGCGGGCATCGGGACCGCGGCCGAGATCGAGGATGCCCGGCGGGAGCTCAGGGACCGGTTCGGGCCGCTTCCCGAGGCGGCCGCGCGGCTCCTCGACGTCGTGGCGCTCCGGCTCGACGCCAAGGCCCTTCGTCTGGAGCGGCTCGAGGTGCGCGGGGGCCACGCGCTCCTCACGTTCGCGCCGAGCACGCCGGTGCCGCCCCAGCGGATCGTCGACCTGCTGCGCATCCACGGGCGCCGCCTCCGGACCGTGCGGGAGTTCGTGCTCGAGGCCACGGTCGCCCGAGGGCCCTGGCCGGAGACGTTCCAGACCCTCACCCGGCTCCTCGGCGAGTTCCGAGGACCGACGGAGGCACGCCGATGAACAGGGCGCGGCTCGCGCTCGCGGGGCTCGTGGTGGCGGGAGCGCTCGGCGCGTGCAGGACGCCGGCGGGACCGCTCCCGCCCGTGCCCTCGGGGAGCGGTGGCGTCCTGGTCGGCGTCGGGGAGGCGCCGCCGCTCCGGGAGAACCAGGTCGTGATCGATCGGGTGGTGGCCGTGGTCAACGGTGACGTCGTCATGATGTCCGATCTGCAGGAGGCGATCATCCTCTCCCGCCGCGACGGCCGGAGCGTGCCCGACAGCGCCGAGCTCGAGCGGACGATGCTGAACCGGCTGGTCGACCACCGGCTCCAGGTCCAGGAAGCCAAGCGCGACAAGGTCGAGGTCACGGACGACGAGCTGCGCGCGGCCGTCGACGACATGGTGAAGCGGAACGGCGGTGACCGGGAGAAGTTCGAGGCGCAGCTCCAGGTCCAGGGCGTGACCTGGGAGGCGCTGCGGCGCGAGATGCGCGAGCAGCTGCTCGCCCAGCGAGTCCGCAGCCGCCGCGTGGTCCGCCGGGCCACGGTCACGGAGTCCGAGGTCGACCAATACCTCGCCCAGAATCGGGACAAGTTCGAGGCCGGATTGAAGTACCACGCGTTCCACATGGCCATCACGGTCGAAGCGACGAGCTCGCCCGGGGCCTGGGAGCAGGCGAAGCAGGAGATCGAGAGCATCTCGGTCGCGCTGGCGGGGGGCGCCGACTTCGCCGAGCTGGCGCGGACCCGCGCCAAGGACCCGACGGGCGGCGATCTCGGCTGGCTGGCCCGAGGCGAGCTGGATGCGGCCTTCGAGGGGCCGCTCCTGGCACTCCAGAAGGGGCAGGTGACCGCCCCGATCCGGTCGGGCGCCGCCTATCACCTGTTCAAGCTCGACGACCGCGAGGAGCTGACGGCGGAGAGGCTCGCGGAAGCGCGACAGCAGGCGCGCGACCTGCTCCTCCAGAAGAAGGCGCAGGAGCGGTACGACGAGTGGCTGGAAGGCCTCCGGCGGAAGGCGCTGATCGCGATCCGCCTGTGAGCCGGCCGGCCACTACCCCACGGGCCCGTTGGTTGACAGGGCCCCGCCGCCGGTGCTATAGATGACTGAGCGTGACGCTACCGCGCGCGCGATCCCCTGACGGTCCTCGCCACACCGCACCTCAAAGGAGCGATTCACAGCCGTGAGCACACCTCCACCGCCCCGCCATCCACGCCACCGCTTCCCCCGTCGGCCCGGCGCCGGCCAGAATCCCGGCCCGGAGCGCGAGCGCGTCGTCATGCCCGACATTCCCGCCGAGCCGAGCCCGAGCGAGCTCGGAACGGCCGGCCGTACGGGCGGGCTGATCCTGACCGAGCTGAAGGAAAAGGGGATCCCGGATCTCAACACGCTCGCGCGCGATCTCGGTGTCCAGGGCTTCTCGGGCCTCCGCAAGCAGGAGCTGATCTTCAAGATCCTGCAGGCCCAGGCCGAGCGCGACGGGCTCATCTACGCGGAAGGCGTGCTGGAGGTCCTGCCCGACGGCTTCGGATTCCTGCGCGCCCCGGACTACAACTATCTCCCGGGGCCGGACGACATCTACGTGTCGCCCTCGCAGATCCGGCGCTTCGACCTCCGCACCGGCGACACGATCTCGGGCCAGGTGCGGCCGCCGAAGGACTCGGAGCGCTACTTCGCGCTGCTGAAGGTCGAGGCGATCAACTACGAGACGCCCGAGCAGGCGAAGGACAAGATCCTCTTCGACAACCTGACCCCGCTCTACCCGATGGAGCGGATCCGGCTGGAGCACAACCCGGAGGACCTCCCGACCCGGGTCATGGATCTCCTCACGCCGATCGGGAAGGGGCAGCGCGGCCTCATCGTCGCCGCCCCGCGGACCGGCAAGACGATGCTCCTCCAGGCGATCGCCAATGCGATCGCGAAGAACCACCCGGAGGTCTACCTCATCGTCCTCCTGATCGACGAGCGCCCGGAAGAGGTCACCGACATGCAGCGGAGCGTCCGCGGGGAGGTCATCTCCTCGACGTTCGACGAGCCGCCGCAGCGGCACATCCAGGTCGCCGACATGGTGATCGAGAAGGCGAAGCGGCTCGTCGAGCACAAGCGGGACGTGGTGATCCTCCTCGACTCGATCACGCGGTTCGCGCGCGCCCACAACGCGGTCATCCCGTCATCGGGGAAGGTGCTCTCGGGCGGCCTCGACGCGAACGCGCTCCAGCGGCCCCGGCGGTTCTTCGCGGCCGCCCGCAACATCGAAGAGGGCGGATCCTTGACGATCATGGCCACCGCCATCGTCGACACCGGCAGCCGGATGGACGACGTGATCTTCGAGGAGTTCAAGGGGACCGGCAACATGGAGGTCCACCTGGACCGGCGCCTCATGGACAAGCGCATCTTCCCGACGATCAACATCGAGCAGTCCGGCACCCGCAAGGAGGAGCTCCTGATCGAGCGGGACGAGCTCCAGCGCCTCTGGCTCCTCCGGAAGGCGCTGTCGCAGCTGAACCCGGTCGAGGCGATGGAGCTGCTCGTGGACAAGGTCCGGATGACCAAGTCGAACAAGGAGTTCCTGGCCTCGATGCAGTCGCTCGGCTGAGGCGGGGGACCTCCCCGCCCTCGGCCGGCCCTCGCTCCTCGGCGCCTTGCCGGGGGCGGTCGGGCGCCCTTGATCCGGGGCGCCGGCGGCCACCCGCGCTCCTTGCTGGGGTGTTGCGGCGTGTGGTACGCTACCTGAGCACTCATTTTCGCTTGTGTGGGGAGGACTTTCCGTGAAGGCCGGTATTCATCCCGAGTACGTCGAGACGACCATCACCTGCGCCTGCGGCGAGGTCATCCACACCCGCTCCACCAGCGCGAACATCCGGGTGGAGATCTGCTCGAAGTGCCATCCGTTCTTCACCGGCAAGCAGAAGCTGGTGGACACGGCCGGGCGCGTCGAACGCTTCCAGAAGAAGTACGCCAACCGGAAGCGCTAGCCGCCGCCCTCGGCGCGGGGCCGGGCCCGGGCACGCGAGTCCCGAGGGCCTGAGCGCGGATCGTGTTCGATAAGCTCCGGCAGATCGAAAGCCGCTACGAGGAGTTGTCCGCCCGCCTCGCCGAGGCCGCCAATGCGCCCGGCGGACGCACGGAGTACGCGCGGCTCGCCAAGGCGGCGGCGGAGATCGAGCCCGTCGTGACGGCGTTCGGGCAGTACAAGAGCGTGCTCGCCCGCATCGAGGAGGCCAACCACATCCTCGGCGAAGGCGGCGACCCGGAGCTCCAGGAGCTGGCGGGCCAGGAGCTCGAGGAGCTCCGCGTGCGGGAGCGGGATCTCGAGGAGCGCCTGCAGACGATGCTGGTGCCCCGGGACGCCCGGGACGACAAGAACGTCCTCGTCGAGATCCGGGCGGGCGCCGGCGGGGACGAAGCCGCGCTCTTCGCCGCCGACCTCGCGCGCATGTACACGAAGTACGCCGAGCGCCACGGGTTCCGGCTCGAGGTGCTCGACACCCACCCGACGGGTCAGGGCGGGTTCAAGGAGGTCATCTTGTCCGTCCAGGGCAAGGGGGCCTGGAGCCGGCTCAAGTTCGAGCGGGGCGTGCATCGGGTCCAGCGGGTCCCGGCGACGGAGTCGGCGGGCCGCATCCACACCTCCACGGTGACGGTCGCGGTCCTTCCCGAGGCCGAAGATGTCGACGTGAAGGTCGACGACAAGGACATCAAGGTGGACGTCTACCGCTCGTCGGGCCCCGGGGGCCAGGGCGTCAACACCACCGACTCGGCGGTGCGCATCACGCACTTGCCGACGGGGCTTGTCGTCACCTGCCAGGACGAGCGGTCGCAGATCAAGAACCGGGCCAAGGCCATGCGGGTGCTCCGGGCCCGGCTCCTCGAGCAGGCGCAGGAGGAGCAACGCTCCCAGATCGCCGCGGCGCGGAAGAGCCAGGTCGGGACGGGCGAGCGCAGCGAGCGGATCCGCACCTACAACTTCCCCCAAGGGCGAGTGACGGATCATCGCATCGGGCTCACGGTCCACCAGCTGCCCGACGTCCTCGAGGGCGATCTCGACGAGCTGGCCGAGGCGCTGCTCGCGGCCGAGCGGACCGAGCAGCTCGAGACGCTCGAGGCATGACGCCCGCCGTCGGCATCACCCCCGGGCCGACCGTGGCCCCAACTGTGGCCAACGCCCTCCGAGCGGCCGGCGACCGCCTCGCCGCGGCGGGGCTCGCGACCGCCCGACAGGACGCCGAGGTGCTCCTGGCCCGCGCGCTCGGAACGACGCGGCTCGGCCTGTACACGAGCGGCCAGGCGCCGGTGACCGGGCCCGGGGGTGTGGTGTTCGAGGCGCTGGTGGCGCGGCGCGCGCGCCACGAGCCCCTCCAGTATCTCCTGGGCGAGGCGGAGTTCTGCGGGCTCGTGCTGGAGCTCGGCCCGGGCGTGTTCATCCCGCGCCCCGAGACCGAGGCGCTCGTCGACCGGGCGCTGGCCCTCGGTCCGCCGGAGGGGGCCTCGGTCCTCGACCTCTGCACCGGCTCGGGCGCGGTCGCGTGCGCTCTCGGTGCGCGGCGGCCCGGCTGGACGGTCTGGGCCGTCGAGCGGGCAGGGCTGGCGGCCGACTGTGCCCGGGCCAACGTGCGGCGGCTCGGTCTCGACGGGCGCGTCCGGGTGCGCGAGGGCGATCTCTTCGGGCCGCTCCGGGGTTCCGTGCCCGCGGGCGCCGCGGACCTCGTCGTGGCCAACCCGCCCTACCTCGCCACGCCCATCCTGCCGGCTCTGCCCATCGAGGTCCGCGACTGGGAGCCACGGGAGGCGCTCGACGGCGGCCCGGACGGACTCGCGGTCATTCGCCGGCTGCTGGCCCAGGCCCCCGAGTGGCTTCGCCCGGGGGGTGGGCTCCTCGTGGAGATCGGCGAGGAACAGGGGCCAGCGGCGCGCGCGCTCGTCGAGGCGGACGGGCGGTACGCGGCGGCTCTCGTGCACCGGGACTTCCGCGGGTGCGAGCGCGTGCTCGAGGCGCGGAGGCTCTAGGTGGCGGCCCGGCTCGTCATCGAGGGCGGCATCCCCCTCCGCGGGGAGGTTCGCGTCAGCGCGGCGAAGAACGCGGCCCTGCCGCTCTTGGCCGCGTCGCTCCTCTCGGCGGAGCCCATCGTGCTCGAGAACGTCCCCCGCCTGGCTGACATCACCACCATCCGGGCGCTGCTCCAGGGTCTCGGCACCGAGATCGAGGAGCGTGACGGATCGACGGTCGCGCGGACGCCTGCGCTCCGGTCCGTCGAGGCGCCCTACGAGCTGGTCTCGACCATGCGGGCGTCCGTGCTCGTGCTCGGGCCGCTCCTGGCCCGTGCCGGCCGTGCGCGCGTCTCGATGCCCGGCGGCTGCGCGATCGGGGCGCGGCCGATCGATCTCCACCTCAAGGGGCTCGAGCGCCTCGGCGCCGAGGTCACGCTCGCCCAGGGCTACGTGGAGGCCCGGGCCGCGCGGCTCAAGGGGGCGCGGATCGTCTTCGACCTCGTGACCGTGACCGGCACCGAGAACCTCATGATGGCCGCTGCCCTCGCGGAGGGCACCACCATCCTCGAGAACGCGGCGCGGGAGCCCGAGATCCCGGACCTGGCCCGTCTGCTCACGGCGATGGGCGCGCGGATCCACGGCGCCGGGACCGAGCGCATCGAGATCGAGGGCGTGCCCGAGCTCGGCGGCGCGCGGCACCGGATCATCCCGGACCGCGTGGAGGCGGGCACCTTCCTGGTGGCCGGGGCCATCACCGGGGGGGACGTCACCGTCCGGGACGTGGTGCCGGCCCATCTGAGCGCCGTCCTCGACAAGCTCGAGGCAACGGGTGCGCAGGTGGAGGTCGGCGCCGATCGCGTCCGGATCCGCGCGGAAGACCGGCCCCGGGCGACCGACATCGTGACCAACCCGTTCCCGGGGTTCGCGACCGACATGCAGGCCCAGATGATGACCCTCCTGGGGCTGGCCGAGGGCTCGAGCGTGATCACCGAGACGATCTTCGAGAACCGCTTCCAGCACGCGGCGGAGCTCAGACGCCTCGGGGCGTCGATCGAGATCGAGGGAAGCCGCGCCGTGATCCGGGGGGTGCCGAGCTACCAGGGCGCGCCGGTCATGGCGACCGATCTCCGCGCCTCGGCCTCGCTGGTGCTCGGGGGCTTGGCGGCCACGGGCACGACCGAGGTGTCGCGCGTCTACCACCTCGACCGCGGCTACGAGGGGATGGAGCAGAAGCTCGCCGCGCTCGGGGCGCGGATCCGCCGGGAGCGGTGACGTGGAGTGGGAGGCGGCCACCGCGACCGGGAACGGGCGCCCGCTGACCCTCGCCCTGCCGAAGGGCCGCCTGCTGCCGCCCGCGCTCGACCTCCTCCGGCGGGCCGGCTTCCGGGGGCTGCCCGAGGATGACAGCCGCCGGCTTCTGTTCACCGACCCGACCGGTCGGCTCCGCCTCTTGATCCTGAAGCCCCTCGACGTGCCGACGTACGTCGAGCACGGGGCGGCCGACGCCGGGATCGTCGGCAAGGACGTCCTGCTCGAGCAGGAGCCGGACGTCTACGAGCCGCTCGACCTGGGGTTCGGCGTGTGCCGGCTCGTGGTCGCGGAGCCTCGGGAGCTCTGGGAGCGTGACGACCCGGCGAAATGGTCCTGGGTCCGCGTCGCGACCAAGTATCCCAACCTCACGCGGCGGTACTTCGCCGAGCGGGGCATCCAGGTCGAGGTGGTCCGGCTCGACGGCTCGATCGAGCTGGCGCCCCTCGTGGGGCTCGCCGAGCGCATCGTGGACCTCGTGCAGTCGGGGGAGACGCTCCGGGCCAATGGCCTGGTCGAGGTCGCCGAGATCCTGCAGTCCACGGCGCGGCTGATCGTGAACCGCGCCGCGCAGAAGACGGCGCACCGCGCCGTCGGCCGGCTGCTGGACGAGCTGCGCGCCGGGGTCCTCCCGTGATCCGCCTCCTCCAGACGGCGGAGCTGTCGGCCGACGGGGTCGTGGCGGCGCTCGCCCGGCCGCACGCGGCGACCGACCCCGACGCCGTCGCGCGGGTCGCGGCGATCGTCGACGAGGTGAGGCGGCGCGGCGATGCCGCGCTGCTCGACTTCACGAAGCGCTTCGACGGGGTGGAGCTGCGCCCCGAGGAGCTCCGGGTTTCCGAGGACGAGTGGGCGACCGCGACGGTCGCCCCGCGGCTCCAGGCGGCCCTCGCCGAGGCGGCTCGGCGGATCGAGGCATTCCACCGCCATCAGCTGCCCCGCTCCTGGTGGGTGCGCGACGAGCACGGCTCGCTCCTCGGCCAGCAGGTGACGCCGCTCGACCGGGTGGGGTGCTACGTCCCCGGCGGGACCGCGGCCTACCCGTCCACCGTGCTGATGAACCTGATCCCCGCACGCGTGGCGGGCGTGCGGGATCTGGTGGTGGTCTCGCCGCCGGGCGGGGACGGGCGCGTGCCGCCCGGCGGTGCTGGCCGCGGCCCGCCTCGCCGGGGCGACCGAGGTCTACCGGGTGGGCGGCGCCCAGGCCGTGGCCGCGCTCGCGTATGGGACGGCGACCGTCCGCGCCGTCGACAAGATCGTCGGGCCGGGGAACCTGTACGTCGCGCTCGCCAAGCGCCTCGTCTTCGGCGATGTCGGCATCGATCTGGTCGCCGGCCCGAGCGAGGTCGTCGTGGTCGCGGACCGCACGGCGGAGGCGGCCCACGTGGCCGCGGACCTCCTCGCCCAGGCCGAGCACGACCCGATGGCGCGGGCCGTGTGTCTGACCGACGACGCCGCGCTCGGCGGCGCGCGTCGTGGCCGCGGTCGGCCGGCAGTGCCCGGCCCTGCCGCGGGCGGCCATCGCGGAGGCCGCCGTCCGGAGCCACGGGGCCGTGGTGGTGACGCGGGACCTCGGCGAGGCGCTGGCGATCGTCAACCGTCTGGCGCCGGAGCATCTCGAGCTCGCGGTCGCCGACCCCTTCGCCTGGCTCCCGGCGGTCCGGCACGCCGGGGCGATCTTCCTCGGCGTGTACACGCCCGAGGTGGTGGGCGACTACCTGGCCGGCCCGAACCACGTCCTGCCCACCGGGGCGACGGCGCGCTTCGCGTCGGGCCTGTCGGTGGAGGATTTCGTCAAGCGCTCGAGCCTCATCCACTACACGCCGGCCGGGCTTCGGGCGGCGTGGCCCCACCTCGCCGCGCTGGCGGAGGCGGAGGGGCTCCACGGGCACAGCGAGGCGGCGCGGATCCGCCTGGAAGGCCCCCGGACGCGAGGAGACCACTAGGCATGGCACGACGACGGCGGCGATACGGACGTGGACCGAGACCGGTGAACGGGGCGGCCAGCGCGGAGTCCCCAGTGGTGGGAATCGCGGGGGCGATCGCGCCGGCGCCGGCCGGCAACGGCGGTGTGCCGGCGGCCGGCCGCGTGGCGCGGATCGAGCGGCGGACGCGGGAGACCGAGATCCTGCTCCAGCTGAACGTCGACGGCCGCGGCGAGATGACGATCGACACCACGATCCCGTTCTTCAACCACATGCTCGAGGCGGCGGGGAAGCACGGATTGCTCGACCTCCGGGTGAGCGCCCGGGGCGACACGGAGGTGGACCTCCACCACACGGTGGAGGACGTGGGCATCTGTCTCGGGAAGGCCTTCCACGAGGCCCTCGGAGACAAGCGGGGGATCGTTCGATTCGGGACGGCCTACGTCCCGATGGACGAGGCCCTGGCCTCCGTCCACGTGGACGTCTCGGGCCGGCCCTACTTCTCCTACAACGTGCCGTTCGCCAAGACGCGGGTGGGGAACTTCGACCTCGACCTCTTGAAGGACTTCTTCCGCGCGTTCGCGATGAACGCGATGCTGAACCTTCACGTCAACCTCCACTACGGCGAGAACCTGCACCACATCGCCGAGGCGCTGTTCAAGGCGTTCGGACGCGCCCTCGCCGAGGCCTCGCGCATGAACCCCCGCATCGAGGGCGTGCTCTCCACGAAGGGCGCCTTGTGATCGCTATCGTCGACTACGGCCGGGGCAACCTCGGGAGCGTCCGGAAGGCGCTGGCCGAGCTCGCGCCCGAGGTCGTCGTCACCGACGACGCCCGGACGGTGGCGCGGGCGGGCGCGCTGGTCGTCCCCGGGGATGGCGCCTTCGCGGATGCCATGGGGAGCCTCGAGCGCCTGGGGCTCGCCGAGCCGATCCGCGCCCACATCGCGGCCGGCCGGCCCTATCTCGGCATCTGCCTCGGCTACCAGCTCCTGTTCACCGAGAGCGAGGAGTTCGGCCACGCCAAGGGTCTCGACGTCCTGCCCGGGGTGGTGCGCCGGTTCCCGCCCGGGCTCAAGGTGCCCCACATGGGCTGGAACCGGCTCTGGCACGACGGGACCCTGCCGCTCCTCGCGGGGATCCCCGCGGGGGCCTACTTCTACTTCGTGCATTCGTACTACCCCGAGGTGTCGGCCGCACTCCACGCGGAGGGCGTGCAGGCGGCCCACTGCGAGTACGGGCTCCGCTTCCCGGCCCTGGTCGTGCGCGACCGGCTGTACGGCACCCAGTTCCACCCGGAGAAGAGCCAGGGCTGGGGGCTCCGGCTCCTCGCGAACTTCGCCCGGCTCGCGGGCGGCGCGGAGGCCGGCGCGCGCGTGATCGTCATCCCGGCGATCGATCTCCAGGGAGGGCGCTGCGTCCGGCTGGTCGAGGGCCGGGCCGACAGCGCCACGGTCTTCGGCGACGATCCGGTCGCGATGGCGCGCCGCTGGGCTGAGCGCGGGGCGCGGCGGCTCCACGTGGTGGACCTGGACGGCGCGTTCGACGGGGCGCCCCGCCACGCCGCCCTCATCCGCGCGATGGTGGAGGCGGTCCCGGCCGTCCCCGTCGAGGTGGGGGGTGGCCTCCGCGACCTCATCACCCTCGAGGCCGCGCTCGGCACCGGGGCCCGCTGGGCCGTCCTCGGGACGGCGGCGGCGCTCGAGCCGGCCGTGCTCGAGGCCGCATGCGAGAGGTGGCCGGGACGGATCCTCGTCGGGGTGGACGCGGTCGACGGGCGGGTGGCGGTGCGCGGGTGGACCGACGTGCTTCCGCTCACGGCGGGCGAGCTGGTCCGCCGCGCGGCGGCCGCCGGCGCCGCGGGGGCCATCTACACCGACGTTCGCCGGGACGGGACGGGCCGCGGCCCGAACCTCGAGGCCACGGCGGCGCTGGCCGCGAGCGCGTCCGTGCCCGTCATCGCGTCGGGGGGGATCGCCGGGGTCGACGACCTCGTCCGGCTCGCGGCCATCCCGAACGTGGCCGGGGCCATCGTCGGCCGGGCCCTCTACACGGGCGCCGTCGACCTCGGCGCGGCGATCGCCGCGGTGGCGGCCTGACGGCGATGCTGGCCCGGCGCGTGATCCCGTGCCTCGACGTCAAGGACGGCCGGGTCGTGAAGGGGGTGCGGTTCCTCGACCTCGCCGACGCGGGCGACCCGGTCGAGGCCGCGATCGCCTATGACCGGCAGGGCGCGGACGAGCTCGTGTTCCTGGACATCACGGCGTCCCACGAGGGGCGCGCCACGATGCTCGACGTCGTGCGGCGGACGGCGGAGGCCGTGTACCTGCCGCTGACCGTCGGCGGCGGGCTCGGGAGCCTGGAGGACGTGCGGACGCTGCTCCGCGCCGGCGCCGACAAGGTGTCCCTCAACACGGCGGCCGTGGCGCGGCCCGAGCTGATCCGCGACGCGGCGGTGCGCTTCGGCAGCCAGTGCATCGTGGTCGCGATCGACGCCAAGCGTCGCGCGACGGCGCCGGACACGACGTTCGAGGTCTACACGCACGGCGGCCGGCGGCCCACGGGCCGGGACGCGGTCGCCTGGGCTCGCGAGGCCGTGGACCTGGGGGCGGGCGAGATCCTGCTCACCAGCATGGACCGGGACGGGACGCGGGACGGGTACGACCTCGAGCTGACGCGGGCGATCGCCGAGGCCGTCTCGGTCCCGGTGATCGCCTCGGGCGGGGTCGGGACGCTCGCCCACCTTTACGACGGCCTCGTTCTGGGCAAGGCCGACGCCGTGCTCGCGGCCTCGATCTTCCACTTCGGCGAGCACACCGTGCCGGACGCCAAGCGCTACCTCCGGGCGCGCGGTGTGCCGATCCGTCTCGAGGAGGTTCCGGCGTGACGGCCGCCTCGCCGGCGCTTCATTTCGACGCGAACGGCCTCATCCCGGCCGTGGTCCAGGAAGCGGCGACCGGCGAGGTCCTCATGGTCGCGTGGATGAACGCGGAGGCCCTCGAGCGCACGCTCGCGACCCGGTTGACCCACTTCTGGTCCCGGTCGCGGCGCGCGCTGTGGCAGAAGGGCGAGACGTCGGGCCAGCGCCAGCACGTCGACGCCGTCTATGCCGACTGCGACGCGGACACACTGCTGATCCTCGCGCACCAGGAAGGGGTTGCCTGTCACACGGGGAGCCGCACGTGCTTCTTCGCCCGTCTCGACCGGCCGGCGGAGCCCGGGGCGGATCCCGCCGGCGCGCCCGGCGCAGGCCCGGGAATCCTCGACGCGGTCGAGCGCATCATCCAATCGAGGCGAGCGGCGCCACGCGAGGGCTCGTACGTGTCGGGGCTCCTCGCCGCGGGTGACGCTCGGCTCGCGCAGAAGGTCGGGGAGGAGGCGGCCGAGGTGATGGTCGCGGCCCTTGCGGAAGGCTCCGAGCGGCTCATCGCCGAGGTGGCCGACCTCTGGTTCCACACGCTCGTGCTGATGGGGGCACGGGGTCTCTCGGCGCGCCACGTGTTCGCGGAGCTGGGCCGCCGGCACCGTCCAGCCGACGGGCCGCCGCCGCGCGACATCACGCGCGCGCCCTCCCAGGAGGACTGAGCGATACCAGGGCGCCGGGGCGTGTGGCTCCGGAGGCTGTTGGCGGTGGCGACTCTGCTCACCGGGCTCGCCGGGTGCGGCGGGGTACGTCTCCAGGACGGGAGCTACGTGGTCGCACGGAAGGGGTATCGCGTGGGCGCCCCAGATGGCTGGACGCGGATCGAAGGCGAAGCGGACCTGGCGCTCCGGCGGACGGACGCCGCGGCCGGGCTGATGGCCCACGCCACCTGCGAGGGCAAGCCCCCGGCGCGCCCGCTCCCGGTGCTCGTCCGGCACCTCCGGTTCGGCCTCCGGGACGTCCGGGACCTCGTCGAGACCCCCGTGACGCTCGGGGGGCTTCCCGGGGCGGCCCAGCGCTTCCGCGCCACGCTCGACGGCGTACCGGTCGCGGTGCGGGCAGTGACGCTCCGGGGGGCCGGCTGCGTCTACGACCTGGTCGGCGTGGCGCCTCCCGACGGGCTTGCGGCGCTTGCGCCGGACTTCGAGCGCTTCTCGGGGGGCTTCGCCCTCACGGGAGCGTCACGATGACCGGCGGCTGGCAGCTCGCCGGGCCCCGCGCCCGGCACGTCGCAGCCTACTGGGGGGGGCTCGCGCTCCTCACCTGGGAGGTCCTGCGGAACGCCTGGCTTCCGCGCCGCTACGTGCCGCTCGTGATCGCCGAGTTCGACGGCATGGGCGTCCGCTCGCTCGTCGTCGCGGGCACGGCGGCGATGTTCACGGGCATGGTGTTCGCGCTCCAGTCCTCCGTCTACCTCTCGCGCTTCGGCGCGGATCTCTACGTGGGTCCGCTCGTCGGGCTGTCCGTCCTGCGCGAGCTGGGACCGGTCCTCACCGCGATCCTGGTCGGGGGAAAGGTCGCCTCGGGGATCACGGCCGAGCTGGGCTCGATGAAGGTGACGGAGCAGATCGATGCGCTCCGGGCCATCGGCGTGAACTACATCAAGCGCCTGATCGTGCCACGCGTGATGGCGGCCCTGCTGGTCTTCCCGCTCCTGACGAGCCTCGCGGACTTCATCGCGCTGGTGGGGGGCATGCTGATCGCGGTCTACGAGCGCCGGATCGACATGTACCTCTACTGGAACACGATCTTCTACTGGGTCGTCATCCGCGACCTGGTCGCCGGGGTGGGCAAGAGCTTCTTCTTCGGCGTGATCGTCACGCTGATCGGGGCGCACAACGGGCTCGCCATGACCGGGGGGACCGAGGGACTGGGGCGCGCGACGACGGCCACCGTGGTGCAGGTCTCGATTGCCGTCATCGTCGCCGACTTCTTCCTCACGAAGCTCTTCTTGCTGCTGTGAGAGCGAGCGGGCAGCTCGAGCGGCCGGACCACGACCCGCCGGGCGACGGCGCGGGGGCGCGGGCGCACGGCGCGGCGCCGCGCCCCCCCGCGGAGCCGGCCGTGCAGCTCGAGGGAATCTGGAAGGCCTTCAACGAGGTGTCCGTCCTGCGGGGCCTCGATCTCGAGATCCGCCGCGGCGACACCGTCACCGTGATGGGGGGCAGTGGATCGGGGAAGACCGTGCTCCTCCGGCTGACCGCGGGTCTGATCAAGCCCGATCGCGGGCGGATCCTGACCCTCGGCGTGGACATCACGCCGCTCCGTGAGGAAGCATTGCTGCCCGTGCGCCGTCGCATGGGTTACGTCTTCCAGGGCGCTGCGCTGTTCGACTCCCTGACCGTCTACGAGAACGTCGCCTATCCCCTCCGCGAGCACGCGAGCCTGTCGGAACCCGAGGTTGCCGAACGGGTGCATCGCCTCCTGGCGCGGGTGGGCCTCCATGACGTCGACGCCAAGCTGCCCGCCGAGCTGTCGGGGGGCATGCGCAAACGGGTGGGGATCGCGCGGGCGCTCGTGCTCGGCCCGGAGCTGGTCCTCTACGACGAGCCGACGGCCGGGCTCGACCCGACGAACGCCCGCCTCATCACCGAGCTCGTCGAGAGCCTCAAGGCGGAGGGCGCGTCCGAGACGGCGATGGTCGTGAGTCACGACCTCACCTTCGCGCGCAGTGCGTCGGATCTGATCGCCGTCCTCATCGACGGCCGGATCGCCGAGATCGGACCCGCTGAGGCGCTGGTCGATTCAGCGCAGCCGGCGGTCCAGGCCTTCCTGGCGGGCAAGGCGACCTGAGCATGGACGGCACCCAGCCCGGGTCGGGCACCCTTCTCCAGCTCCGCGTGGGCGCCTTCGTCCTGGCGAGCCTCCTCATTTTCACGGGGCTCGTCTACATGCTGGGCCGGTCGGCCGGTCTCTTCGAGCGGCAGTACCGGCTGGTCGCGAGCTTCGGCCAGATCGGGGGACTCATCCAGGGCGCAACGGTGCGGCTGGCCGGCGTCCCGGTGGGGCGCGTCGGGGAGATCCGGCTGCCGGAGGCCGGCGGCGCCAAGGTCCGGGTCGAGCTTCTGATCGCCCGGCGCGTGCAGGATCGGATCCGGGCCGACTCCCTCGCCCGGATCGAGACCTTGGGGCTCCTCGGGGACAAGATCATCGACGTCACCCTCGGAAGCCCTGGGGCGGCGGTCCTCCAGGATGGCAGCGAGCTCCGGACGGAGGAGCCGTTCGACACGGCGCACCTCACCCAGCAGGGGTCGGAGCTCCTCCGCAACCTGGTCGAGCTCTCGACCGAGCTCCGCACGACCCTCGCGCGCATCACCGCGAGCTCCGCCGGGACCGACGCCGCCGAGACGCTGCGGGCGCTCCGGAGTCTCGCGACCGAGATCGAGCGGGGGCAGGGAGCCCTCCACCGGCTCGTCTACGATCGGAAGCTCGGGACGGCGCTCGCCGACGCGGGCGAGACGCTCCGGCAGGTCGGCGAGACCGTGCGCCGGATCGATCGCGTGCTCGCCGATCCGCGGACGGCCGGGCTGGCGGGCGAGGCGGAGCGGACCCTCGCCGAGGCGCGGGCGGCCGCGGAGCGGGTGAACCGCATCCTCCGCGAGGTCGAGGAAGGCCGGGGGATCCTTCACGCGCTCGTGTACGACGAGGGGCGGGTCCTGAAGGATCTCGAGGGCGTGCTCGCGCGGGCCGGCGCGCTGCTCACCGGCGTCGAGCGGGGCGAGGGCGCGCTGGGTGTGCTCCTCCGGGATCCGGACGCGGCGCGCGTCGTGCGCCGGGTGGTGACGGCGGCCGACGGGCTCGCGCAGGCCGTCGAGCGTGCCCGCACCGACGACAGCGTGCTCCGCGCCCTGCTCGAGGACCCGGCGCTCGCGGCGGACCTCCGCGAGACGGCGCGTGGCTTCCGCGAGGTGACCGGGCGGCTCGTCCGGGGCGAGGGCGTGCTCGGGGCGCTCACGCAGCCGGGGGGGGAGGAGAGCATCAAGCAGGCGACGCAGGCGCTGACGCGCCTCGGTCGGCTCACCGAGGGACTCGGCGGCGACGCGAAGCTCGGCGAGACGCTGGCCGATCTCCGCCAGGCGATGGCCGACCTCCGCGCCATCACGGGACGGATCGAGGCGGGCCAGGGCACCCTGGGCGGACTGGTCCAGGATCCGACGGTCTACGAGAACCTCGCCGCGTTCCTGGAAGGCGCCCAGCGGAGTCTTCTCCTGCGCGCCCTCATCCGCGCCGCGATCGGCCGCGGGACGCCCGCCACGGGCGCCGCGCCGCCTGGCGCCGGGACCCCACGACCGTGAGGCCCGTGTCCGTCTACCGCTGCCAGGCCTGCGGCTTCCAGGCGGGCAAGTGGTATGGCCGCTGCCCCGACTGCGGCGAGTTCAACACGATCGTCGAGGAGCGGACGGGCGTCCCCCGCGGGACGGGCGGCGGCCGTCGCGCACCCTCAGGCCCGGGGGGAGTCCCCACGGCTGCGCCGGTCCCTCTGGCCGCCGTGTCGGCCGAGGGGGCCGCCCGCGTCCACTCGGGCGTGACCGAGCTGGATCGGGTCCTCGGCGGGGGCGTCGTGCCGGGCTCGCTGGTCCTCATCGGCGGGGACCCGGGGATCGGCAAGTCGACCCTCCTCCTCCAGGCCTCGGCCGCGCTCGCGGGGACGGCGGGGCCGGTCCTCTACGTGTCGGGTGAAGAGTCGGCCGCCCAGGTCAAGCTCCGGGCGGAGCGGCTCGGGCTGGCCGCGTCGGAGCTCCTCATCCTGGCCGAGACGCAGCTCGAGACCATCGAGGCCCACGTGGCGGCGACCGAGCCGCGGGCCCTGATCGTCGACTCGATCCAGACCGTGTACCTCGGGGATCTCGAGTCGGCGCCGGGAAGCGTGAGCCAGGTGCGAGAGTGCGGCGGGCGGCTCATGAGGCTGGCCAAGGGCCAGGGCATCGCGGTGTTCCTGGTCGGCCACGTCACCAAGGAGGGCGCGCTCGCCGGCCCCCGCGTGCTCGAGCACCTGGTCGACACGGTGCTCTACTTCGAGGGCGAGCGGCACGCGACGTACCGCGTCCTCCGGGCCGTCAAGAACCGGTTCGGCTCGACCAACGAGATCGGCGTCTTCGAGATGACCGATGGTGGGCTGCGGGAAGTGGCGAACCCCTCGGCGATGTTCCTGGCCGAGCGTCCCCGCGGCGCGGCGGGCTCCGTGATCATGGCCACGCTCGAGGGCACGCGGCCGTTGCTCCTCGAATTGCAGGCGCTCGTCACGCCGGCCCACTTCGGGACGCCGCGCCGCACCGTGCTCGGCGCGGATTACAATCGAGTGTGCCTGCTGCTGGCGATCCTGGAGAAGCGCGCCGGCATCCCGCTGCAGAACCAGGACGTGTTCGTGAACGTGGCGGGTGGCGCGCGCTGCCAGGAGCCCGCGGCGGACCTGGCGATCGCGGTGGCGTCGGCCTCCAGCTACTCGGAGCGCCCCCTGGCGCCGGACGTGGTCGTCCTGGGGGAGGTGGGGCTCACGGGCGAGGTGCGGGCCATCGGAGGGCTCGAGACCCGCCTCCGGGAGGCTGCGGCACTGGGCTTTGCCCAGGCGGTGGTACCGCGGTCGAGCCTGGTCGCCGGGGCGCGGTACCCGCTCACGGCGACCGGGGTGACGACCCTGGAGGAGGCGCTCGGCCTCCTCGTGGGATGACGCGGCAGGGGGACGCAGAGGGCATGATGGGGGACGGAGGGCCGAGCGTGGACGGGAGGGCGCGGCGGAGCAGCGCGAGTTCGGCGATCACCGTCGCCCGGGTGATCTTCGTGTCGCTGGTCGGGCTCGGCGGGTACCTCCTCGTCGAATCCTTCGCGCCGCCCGCGCGGCTGGCTCGTCTGGGCGCCGCTGGCGATCCTGGGCGGCGTGCTCGCCGGTGTCGCCGTGGTCGCGCTCGAGCAGGCGGCCCGGCGGCTGCCGATGTCGCGGCTGTTCCTCGCGGCCATCGGCGCGCTGGGCGGCGTGCTCCTGGCCCAGCTCGTGGCCTCGGCCCTGATCGTGTTCCTGCCCGGCGGCGGGCAGCTCGGCCGGCCGGGGCTTCCTCTCGCTGCTCCTGGCTTACATGGGGGTCGTCTTCGTCCTCCGCCGCGAGGAGGAGCTCGGCGGGATCACGCGCATCGTGTTCCCGGGCGCCACCAGCGGCGACGCGCGCTACAAGGTGCTGGATACCAGCGTCATCATCGACGGGCGCATCGCCGACGTCTGCCAGGCGGGGTTCCTGGAAGGGACGCTCCTGATCCCGCAGTACGTGCTCCGGGAGCTCCAGCAGATCGCGGACTCCTCCGACCCGCTCAAGCGGAATCGCGGGCGGCGAGGGCTCGACGTGCTCCAGCGCCTCCAGCGGCTGCCCGGCATCCAGACCGAGCTACACAACCTCGATTTCCCGCAGATCCGGGAGGTCGATGCACGGCTCATCGAGACGGCGCGCGCCGTCGGGGGCGTCATCGTCACCAACGACTACAACCTGAACAAGGTCGCCGAGCTGCACGGGGTGCGGGTCCTGAACGTCAACGAGCTGGCCGGCGCCCTGCGCCCCGTCGTCCTCCCCGGAGAGATGCTGCACGTCCACGTGCTCCGCGAGGGGAAAGAGGCCGGCCAGGGCGTGGCCTACCTCGACGACGGGACGATGGTGGTCGTCGAGCAGGGCCGCCGCCACATCGGTCAGACGGTGAACGTCATGGTCAACACGGTGCTCCAGACCGCCGCCGGGCGCATGATCTTCACCCGGCTCGCGGAGGAAGAGGCCGCGGGCCGCCGGTGACCCGGCCCGCATCGGGCGGACCGGACGTCTGGGTCGTGGTTCCGGCGGGCGGCCGAGGCGTCCGCATGGGCCGGAAGAAGCAGGACATCCGGCTGGGAGCTCGCCCGGTTCTTCGGTGGACCCTCGACGTCCTCGAGGCCACCCGCGAGGTCGAGGGCGTCGTGGTGGCGGTTCCCGCCGAGGACGTGGCGGCCTGGCGCCGCCGGCTGCGCGTCTGCCGCAAGGTCCGGGCCGTGGTGGCGGGCGGGTCCGAGCGCCAGGAGTCGGTGGCGCGAGGCCTGGCGGCGGTGCCCCCGGCGGCGCCGTGGATCCTGGTCCACGACGGCGCCCGCCCGTGCATCACGCCCGAGCTCGTGCGCCGGGTCGTCGAGGCCACGCGGACCCACGGGGCCGCGATCGCGGCCCTCCCGGTCGCGGAGACGCTGAAGCGGGGCGCCGAGGGGTGGGTGAAGGAGACGGTGCCGCGAGACGGGCTCTGGGCGATCCAGACCCCTCAGGGGTTCCGGGCCGAGCTCCTGCGGGAAGCCCACCGCCGGGCGAGGGCGGACGGGATCCTCGGCACGGACGATGCCGCGCTGGTCGAGCGGCTGGGCGCCCCCGTCCGCCTCGTTCCCGGGCTCCCCGGCAACCTGAAGATCACCCGCCCCGAGGATCTGCCGCTCGCCCGGCAGCTCCTGGCCCCGCCCCGCGGCGCGCGGCGCCCACGCGGGCGGTCCCGGTGACCCGGGTCGGCCTGGGGTTCGACGTCCACCCGCTCGTCGAGGGCCGGCCCCTCGTGCTGGGGGGAGTCGAGGTCCCGGCCGAGCGGGGTCTGGGGGGCCACTCCGACGCCGACGTGCTCACCCACGCGGTGGCGGACGCCCTCCTCGGCGCGCTCGCCCTCGGGGACCTGGGACAACACTTCCCGGACTCGGATCCCCAGTACCGCGGGATCTCGAGTCTCCGCCTCCTGGGCGAGGTGGTGGACCGGGTGCGACGCCACGGCGGCCGCATCGTGAACGTGGACGCGACGGTCGTGGCGGAGGCCCCGCGGCTCGCAGGCTGGCTCGACGCGATGCGGACGCGGCTCGCGGAGACGCTCGGCCTGGCGGTCGACCGGGTGAGCGTCAAGGCCAAGCGCGCCGAGCAGCTCGGCGCCCTCGGGCGCCACGAGGGCATCGCCGCGATGGCGGTGGCGCTGGTCGAGGTCGCCGGGTGACCCCGGGGGCCGGCAAGCCCGAATCCCTCGGGCCGCGACACCCGTCTCAGGAAGACCCGGAGCGGGGGGCACCGTGAGCCTCAGGATCTACAACACGCTGACCCGGCAGAAAGAGCCCTTCACGCCCTTGGTCCCGGGCGAGGTGGGGATGTACGTCTGCGGCGTCACGCCGTACGACGTCTCCCACATCGGGCACGCCCGGAGCGCCCTCGTCTTCGACGTGGTCGCCCGCTACCTCCGCGACCGGGGATACCGGGTGACGTTCGTCAAGAACTACACCGACGTCGACGACAAGATCATCGCCCGGGCGAACCAGCTGAAGGTCCCGATCGCGGAGCTGACCGAGCGGTACATCAAGGCGTACGAGGACGACATGGCCAAGCTGGGCGTCATGCCGCCCACGAAGGCTCCGCGGGCGACCGAGCACATCCCCGAGATGGTGGAGCTGATCGAGCGGCTCGTGTCGGCCGGGTCGGCCTACGTGGTGGACGGCGACGTGTACTTCGAGGTTGCGCGGTTCCCCGCGTACGGGCGTCTGTCGGGCAAGAATCTCGATGAGCTCCTCGCGGGCGCCCGGGTCGACGTGAACGAGCGGAAGCGCGACCCGCGAGACTTCGCGCTCTGGAAGGCGGCCAAGCCCGGCGAGCCGTCCTGGCCGAGCCCGTGGGGCCCCGGCCGGCCGGGGTGGCACATCGAGTGCTCGGCGATGGCGATGAAGTATCTCGGCGAGACGCTCGATCTGCACGGTGGGGGGGAGGACCTCGTCTTCCCGCACCACTCGTGCGAGATCGCCCAGTCCGAGGCCGCCACGGGGAAGCCGTTTGCCCGATTCTGGCTGCACAACGGCTTCGTGAACCTCGGGTCCGAGAAGATGTCCAAGTCGCTGGGCAATACCCTGACGATCGAGGCCCTGCTGAAGCGGCACGACCCCGAGGCGCTCCGGCTCTATCTGCTCCAGACCCACTACCGAAATCCGGTGGAGTTCACCGAAGAGGGGGTCGCGGGGATGCGGCGCCCCCTCGAGCGGTTCCGGGAGCTGGTCGACGATCTAGGCTCGACGACTGGTCGACGAGGCGGGCAGGCTCGTGCCCACGGAGCCGGAGCCGAGCCCGGACGGGACGTTCCTGGCGACGGTCGCGGCCCTTCGCGAGCGGTTCGAGACGGCGATGGACGACGACTTCAACACTCCGCAGGCGATTGGAGCCCTGAATCTGCTCGCGACCACGCTCGGCGAGGAGCGCGAGCGCGTCCGGGCGGGGACGCGCAGCGGGCAGGACTTCGTGACAGGGCGTGGGCGTCCTGATCGATCTGGGCCAGGTGCTGGGGCTGTCGATGGCGGGGCAGAGTCTCGCGCGGGCGCAGGTCTTCGAGCCCGAGCGGCGTGCCCACATCGATGCCCTGGTCGAGGAGCGGGACCCGAGCCCGGCAGCAGCGCGACTGGGCCCAGGCGGACGCCCTCCGGGCGGAGCTCGATGCCCTCGGCGTCATCGTGGAAGACACGCCGGCAGGTCCGCAGTGGAAGCTGAAGGCGCGGACCGGCCTCCTGATCCTCGCCGGCCGTCACCCGGTTCTGGAGGCCCTCCGGAGCCGGACCCGGCCGATCGAGGAGGTGCTGGTCGAGGCCGAGGCGCGGGACCGCCACGCGGACATCCTGGCTCTCGCGCGCCAGGCCGGCGTGCGCCTGAGCCGGGTGCCCCGGGCGGCCCTGACAAGCTTGGCCGGTACCACCCACCACCAGGGGGTGGTGGCCCGGGTGGCCCCCCGGGAGTATGCGGAGCTGGACGACCTGCTGGCCGTTCCCGCGAAGCGGGGCGAGCCCGCCCTGTTTCTGGCCCTGGACCAGGTCCAGGACCCCGGGAACGTCGGGAACCTCCTCCGAACCGCGGAGGCCCTGGGGGTCCACGGGGTCCTGGTGCCGCGGCACCAGGCCGCGGGGCTGACTCCGCACGTGGTTCGGGCGGCGGCCGGGGCCCTCGAGTACCTCCCGGTCGCCCGGGTCGGGAACCTCGGCCAGGCGCTCGAGCGCTTGAAGCAGGAGGGGTGCTGGATCGTCGGAGCCATGGCCGAAGGCGGGGGCGCCGAGACGGTCCAGACCCCCTGGACGGCGGATCTCCGTGGGGCCCTGGTCCTGGTCCTGGGTAGCGAGGGGCGGGGCCTCCGGCCCCTGGTGGCCCGGACGTGCGACCTGCTGGTCAGGATTCCCCTGGCCGGGCGCGTGGGGTCGCTCAACGTCGCCGCGGCAGGGGCGGCCCTCCTGTACGAGGTACGGCGGCAGCGGCAGGAGGGGGCCGGGAGCGGCCCTGGACGCCGCCGGCAAGAATAGGGGTTGACACGTAGGGGAGTGGTACATAGGATGAAGTTTTGTCGCTTGCTGGCGTAGCTCAGGGGTAGAGCGGCTGCCTTGTAAGCAGCAGGCCGGGGGTTCGATTCCCTTCGCCAGCTCCACCGTGAGGAGACCGGGCGGGCCCCGGATAACTTTCGCAACCAGCGCCGGCCGTCTGCCGGCGGAGCGAGTTCCACTGGAGTCCACGGTCCGAATGGCGAGGTACCCAAGTGGCCAAAGGGGGCAGACTGTAAATCTGCTGGCGAACGCCTTCGGGGGTTCAAATCCTCCCCTCGCCACCATCGTGGAACCGACGTGCGGTCGGGCGGTGAACGGAACGAGAGCGGAGTCGAGCGGCCGGCCGCGAGTCTTCGGCCGACGTGTGACCCCGAGACGCGGGAATAGCTCAGCGGTAGAGCGCCAGCCTTCCAAGCTGGGGGTCGCGGGTTCGAATCCCGTTTCCCGCTCCATGGTCAGTGTGGCGGCGGGTCGGCCCCGGGCCGGCCGCGCTTGGACTTGGGACATGATCGAGGCCCATGTAGCTCAGTCGGTAGAGCACGTCCTTGGTAAGGACGGGGTCACCGGTTCAAGTCCGGTCATGGGCTCCAGCCCTCTTGCCAGGCGCCGGGTGAGCGCCGCTCGAGGAGGATAGAGAGAGATGGCCAAGGCGAAGTTCGAGCGGACGAAGCCGCACGTGAACGTGGGGACGATCGGGCACATCGATCACGGGAAGACGACGTTGACGGCGGCGATCACGAAGGTGCTGCACACGAAGAACAAGGGCATTGCGGTGCGGGAGTACGGGTCGATCGACAATGCGCCGGAAGAGCGGGAGCGGGGGATCACGATTGCGGTGGCGCACGTGGAGTACGAGACGGCGAACCGGCACTACGCGCACATCGACTGTCCGGGGCACGCGGACTACATCAAGAACATGATCACGGGGGCGGCGCAGATGGACGGGGCCATCCTGGTGGTGGCCGCGAACGACGGGCCGATGCCGCAGACGCGGGAGCACGTGTTGCTGGCGCGGCAGGTGAACGTGCCGTATCTCGTGGTGTTCATGAACAAGGTGGACATGGTGGACGACCCGGAGATCCTGGACCTGGTGGAGCTGGAGGTCCGGGAGCTGTTGAAGAAGTACAACTTTCCGGGGGACGACATTCCGGTGATTCGGGGGTCGGCGCTGCAGGCGAACGAGCACCCGGAGGATCCGAAGGCGGCGGCGGCGATCTGGGAGTTGATGGCGGCGGTGGACAGCTACATTCCGACGCCGATGCGGCCGGTGGACAAGCCGTTTCTGATGCCGGTGGAGGACATTTTCAGCATTACGGGGCGGGGGACGGTGGTGACGGGGCGGATCGAGCGGGGGATTGTGAAGGTGGGGGACGAGATCGAGATCGTGGGGATGCAGGACGCGGCGCGGAAGAGCGTGGTGACGGGGGTGGAGATGTTCCGCAAGCTCCTGGACGAGGGGCAGGCGGGGGACAACGTGGGGGCGCTGTTGCGGGGGATCGACAAGGACGAGGTGGAGCGGGGGCAGGTGTTGGCGAAGCCGGGGTCGATCAAGCCGCACAAGACGTTCAAGGCCGAGGTGTACGTGCTGGCGAAAGAGGAGGGGGGGCGGCACACGCCGTTCTTCCAGGGGTATCGGCCGCAGTTCTACTTTCGGACGACGGACGTGACGGGGGTGTGCACGTTGCCGGCGGGGGTGGAGATGGTGATGCCGGGGGACAACGTGTCGATGGCGGTGGAGCTGATCACGCCGATCGCGATGGAGCGGGAGCTGCGGTTCGCGATTCGCGAGGGGGGGCGGACGGTGGGGGCGGGCGTCGTGACGGAGATCGTGGCGTAGGCGGAGGACCAAGACACCATGCCCCGAGAGATCATCAGCTTGGCGTGCGGCGACTGCCAGCGGCGGAACTACACCCAGACGAAGAATCGGCGGACGCATCCGGACCGGCTGGATCTCAAGAAGTACTGCCGGTGGTGCCGGAAGCACACCGCTCACAAGGAAACGAAGTAGGCCGAGCCAGGGCAGTAGCTCTAACGGCTAGAGCACCGGACTCCAAATCCGGGGGATGGGGGTTCGAATCCCTCCTGCCCTGCCACAAAGACGGGACACGTAGACACGGGATGGAGGCGCTGAGGAAGGTCCGGGAGTTTTTCCACGACGTCATGATCGAGTTCCGGCGGGTCTCGTGGCCGACCCGCAAGGAAGTGACGGGCTCGACGAGCGTCGTGATCGTCATGGTGCTCGTCCTGGCCGCGTTTCTCGCGGTCGTGGATCATGCCCTGACGTGGATCGTCCGATTGGTCCTCCGGTAAGGTGCTCATGTCAAGAGACTGGTACGTCGTGCACACGTACTCGGGGTTCGAGAACAAGGTGGCGGAGGCGATCCGCCAGCGGGCCAAGATCTTTGGCCAGGAAGAGGCGATCAGCCAGGTCGTGATCCCGACCGAGGAGGTCGTCGAGGTTCGCAAGGGGCAGAAGCGAATCACGCCCCAGAAGTTCTTCCCGGGCTACGTGCTGGTCGAGATGGAGATGACCGACGACTCCTGGCACCTCGTCAAGTCGACGCCGAAGGTGACCGGGTTCGTGGGCTCGGGGGCGCGACCGTCGCCCCTGCCCCGCGAGGAGGTCGACGCGATCCTGCACCAGATGGAGCTCGGCGCCGAGAAGCCGAAGCCCAAGTCGGTCTTCCAGAAGGGCGACAAGGTGCGGGTGATCGAGGGGCCGTTCGTCAACTTCAGCGGGATGATCGAGGACATGAGCCCCGAGCGCGGCAAGCTGAAGGTCATGGTCCAGATCTTCGGGCGGCTGACGCCGGTGGAGCTCGAGTACTACCAGGTCGAGCGCGCATAGATGTCGCGCGCCGGTAGGTTGAGCGCGCAGGGAAGCCGCTTGCCGATGGGCGGCGCGCGCGTGGGAACCGGGAGAGGCTAGCGCACCATGGCGAAGAAGGTCCAGGCCGTCGTCAAGCTCCAGATCCCGGCGGGGAAGGCCAACCCGGCGCCCCCGGTCGGGCCGGCGCTCGGCCAGCACGGCGTCAACATCATGGAGTTCTGCAAGGGCTTCAACGCGCGGACGGCGAGCCAGGAGGGTCTGATCCTGCCGGTGGTCGTCACGATCTACGCCGACCGCTCGTTCACGTTCGAGGTGAAGACGCCGCCGGCGGCGGTGCTCCTCAAGCGGGCGGCCGGGATCGCGAAGGCCTCGGCGAACCCCCTCAAGATCAAGATCGCGAAGGTGACCCGAGCCCAGGTCCGCGAGATCGCGCAGACGAAGCTGGTCGACCTGAACACGGACAACGTGGACCAGGCCATGCGCATCGTCGAGGGGACCGCACGCAGCATGGGCATCGAGGTCGTGGGCTAGGAGGGCGGGCGCATGCCAGTGGCGAAGGCGTACGCGAAGGCGAGCGCGCAGATCGAGGCGGACAAGGCCTACTCCGTGGAGGAGGCCGTGGACCTCGCGAAGCGCGTGGCCCACGCGAAGTTCGACGAAACCGTCGAGCTCGCCGTGCGGCTCGGCGTTAACCCAAAGCACGCGGATCAGATGGTCCGGGGTGCGGTGCTCCTCCCGCACGGGACCGGCAAGACGGTCCGCGTGATCGTCTTCGCGAAGGGCGAGAAGGAGCGCGAGGCGCGCGAGGCCGGCGCGGACATCGTCGGCGCCGAGGACCTGGTCGAGAAGATCCAGGGCGGCTGGCTCGAGTTCGACACCGCGGTCGCGACGCCGGACCTCATGGGTCAGGTGGGGCGGCTCGGGAAGGTCCTGGGGCCCCGCGGGCTCATGCCGAACCCCAAGGTCGGGACCGTGACGTTCGACGTCGCCCGGGCCATCCGGGAAGTCAAGGCCGGCAAGGTCGAGTTCAAGGTGGACAAGGCCGGCAACGTTCAGGTGCCCGTCGGCAAGCGGTCCTTCGCGGCCGCGCACCTGGCGGCGAACGCCAGCGCGATCATCGAGGCGCTGGTGAAGGCAAGGCCGGCGGCGGCGAAGGGGCAGTACCTGCGCAGTATCACGGTGTCGACGACGATGGGGCCCGGCGTGCACGTGGACGTCCAGCGCATCGCCAGTCAGTACAAGCTGTAGGAGGTCAACGTGCCCACGGCAGAGAAGGCAGGGACGATCGAGGAGCTCCGGAAGCGGCTGGGCGGCGCCACGGCGGCCGTCTTGACCGAGTACCGGGGTCTCACGGTCCAGCAGATCTCGGAGCTCCGGAAGCAGCTCAAGGCTGCCTCCGCGGAGTACCGCGTCGTCAAGAACCGGTTGGCGCGCGTCGCCATCGAGGGGTCGCCATTGGCCGCGCTCCGGCCGCACCTCACCGGGCCGATCGGCGTCGTGATCGCCCGGAAGGATCCGGCCGCCGTGGCCAAGGCGCTCCAGGGGTTCGCCAAGACGAACCCGGCGCTCCAGCTCCGCGTGGGCGTCGTCGATGGGCAGCTCCTGGATCCCCAGGGGCTCAAGGCGGTGGCGGACCTGCCGTCGCGGGAGGCCCTTCGGTCGCAGCTCGTGGGAGCGATCCAGGGACCGCTGGCGCAGCTGGTGGGTCTTCTCCAGGCGCCGCAGCGGGAGCTCGCATTCATCCTGGCCGAGCGGGGCAAGCAGGCCCCGACCGAATCGGCCGAGCAGGCGTGACGGAACGGAATCGGACGAGAGCGGACGGAGCCCACGGGGCTCCGCCGATGACAAGGGGGACAGAGGATGACGAAGGTCGATCAGGTGGCCGAGCAGCTGGACCAGTTGACCCTTCTGGAGGCGGCCCAGCTGTCCAAGCTCCTCCAGGAGAAGTGGGGCGTGTCGGCGGCGGCGCCCATGGCGATGGCGGCGATGCCCGGGATGGGGATGCCGGGCGGGGCGGCCCCGGCGGCCGAAGAGGAAAAGACCGAGTTCGATCTGGTGCTCCTGGGCGCCGGCGAGAAGAAGATCCAGGTCATCAAGGTCGTGCGAGAGCTGACGGGGCTCGGGCTCAAGGAGGCCAAGGCGGTCGTCGACGAGGCCCCCAAGCCGGTCAAGGAGAAGGTGTCGAAGGCCGAGGCCGAGGACATGAAGAAGAAGCTCGAGGAGGTCGGCGCCACCGTCGAGATCAAGTAGGGCTCGGTGTCGACGGTCGCACGCCGGACCGAGCCCGCCGCGGGTATGGCGGGCTTGCGTCGCTCCGGGGAACGCCCCGCGGGCGGGCGGTGGCCGTCGGGACCGGCTGGACGGAGTGTGCGCAGATTGACTCCGGGCACCCCGGAACACCGGGGCTGAGGGGATAGATGGCGGGACAGATTCAGTGTGGCCGTCGTGTCCGTCGCGATTTCGGGAAGATTGCGTCGATCGTCGAGATCCCGAATCTGATCGAGATCCAGCGGAACTCGTACGAGGCCTTTCTGCAGAAGGACTACTCGCCGGAGCACCGGGAGGACATGGGCCTCCAGGCGGTGTTCAAGAGCGTCTTTCCGATCTCGGACTACAACGAGAACGCCTCGCTGGAGTTCGTGGGGTACCACTTCGGCGACCCCAAGTACACGGTGGAAGAGTGCCATGACCGGGGCATGACCCATGCCATCCCGCTCAAGGTGACGCTCCGCCTGGTGGTGTACGAGCAGGACAAGAGCGCCCGGCACCGGGCGGTCAAGGACATCAAGGAGCAGGAGGTCTACCTCGGCGAGCTGCCGCTCATGACCGAGAAGGGGACCTTCATCATCAACGGCACCGAGCGCGTGGTCGTCAGCCAGCTGCAGCGCTCGGCCGGAGTGTTCTTCGACGACGACCGGGGCAAGACGCTCGCCTCGGGGAAGAAGATCTTCTCGGCCCGGATCATCCCGTACCGCGGGTCGTGGGTGGAGTTCGAGTTCGACGCCAACGACATCCTGCAGGTGCGCATCGACCGGCGCCGCAAGATGCTGGCGACGGCGTTCCTGCGGGCCTTCTGCTTCCTGGAGAAGGGCACGGTTCTCTCGGACGAGGAGATCCTGGGCTCCTTCTACGACCTCGAGGAGGTCGTCAGCTTCGAGGATGGGGCGGCCGTCGTCAAGCTGAACCCGGAGATCCACCGGCACGAGACGCCGGTGGCCGAGGACATCAAGCAGCCCCGGCATCGCGAGCCGATCGTGCAGGCCGGCCGACGCCTGAACAAGGGTCGGGTGGAGCGCATGGTCGAGGCGGGGATCGCGAAGTTCCAGGTCCCCATGGCGTGGCTGGAGAACCGGCGCACCGGCGGCCGGGTCGTCGACTCGAAGACGGGCGAGGTACTCCTGGAGGCGAACCAGCTCCTGAACTCGAACGAGCTCGCGAAGATCGCCGCCCGCCCGGTGGCGCCCTTCAAGGTGGTCTTCGAGGATCCCGACAAGAACGACGCCTCCGTGCACGAGACGCTGACGCGCGACACGCACCGGAACCCGGACGAGGCGCTGGTGGAGATGTACCGGCGGCTCCGCCCGGGCGATCCGCCGACCGTGGAATCGGCCCGCGCGCTCTTCCGCGGCATGTTCCTCGATCCCCGGCGCTACGACCTGGCGCGGGTCGGGCGCTTCATGCTGAACAAGAAGCTCGGGACGGAGTCGCCGCTCAACTGGAAGACGCTCCGGACCGAGGACATCGTGGCGGTGGTCCGGCGCCTCCTGGCGGTCAAGCAGGAGCGCTATCCGACCGATGACATCGACCACCTCGGGAACCGCCGGGTGCGGTCGGTGGGCGAGCTCCTGGAGAACCAGTTCCGCGTGGGTCTGACCCGCATGGAGCGGGCGATCAAGGAGCGGATGTCCATCGCCGACATCGAGAGCCTGATGCCGCACGACCTGGTGAACGCGAAGCCGGTGTCGGCGGTGCGTGAAGGAGTTCTTCGGCTCCTCGCAGCTCTCCCAGTTCATGGACCAGACGAACCCGCTGGCCGAGCTGACGCACAAGCGCCGGCTCTCGGCCCTCGGCCCCCGGGGTCTCTCGCGGGAGCGCGCGGGCTTCGAGGTGCGGGACGTCCACCCGACGCACTACGGGCGGATCTGCCCCATCGAGACGCCGGAAGGCCCGAACATCGGGCTCATCTCGTCGCTCTCCACGTACGCGCGGATCAACGAGTTCGGGTTCATCGAGACGCCGTACCGGCGCGTCGAGGCCGGCACCGTCTCGGACGACATCATCTTCCTCACGGCGCTCGAGGAGGAGCAGGTCGTCATCGCGCAGGCCAACGCCGAGATCGACAAGCGCGGAAAGTTCGTGGCCGACCGCGTCGAGGCCCGCAAGAGCGGGGAGTTCAAGCTGGTGCCGCCGGAGGAGCTCCACTACATGGACGTCTCTCCGAAGCAGCTGGTGTCGGTGGCGGCCAGCCTGATCCCGTTCCTCGAGAACGACGACGCGAACCGGGCCCTCATGGGCTCGAACATGCAGCGCCAGGCGGTGCCGCTGCTCCAGCCGGAGGCGCCGCTCGTCGGCACCGGGATGGAGCACGTGGTCGCCCGGGACTCCCAGGCGGTCGTGCTGGCCCGCCGGGGCGGGGTGATCGAGTCGGTCAGCGCCGACCGCGTGGTGATCCGGGCCGAGGGCCGCGGCAAGAAGGCCGACCCGGTGCACGACCGGACGCTGGAGATCTACAACCTGACGAAGTACCGGCGCTCGAATCAGAACACGTGCATCAACCAGCGGCCGATCGTCCGGAAGGGCCAGCGCGTCGCGGCGGGCGAGGTGATCGCGGACGGGCCCGGCACCGACCAGGGCGAGCTCGCGCTGGGGCGCAACGTCCTCGTCGCCTTCATGCCCTGGGGCGGGTACAACTTCGAGGACGCGATCCTGGTCTCCGAGCGGCTCGTGAAGGACGACCGCTACACCTCGATCCACATCGAGGAGTTCGAGATCCAGGCGCGCGACACGAAGCTGGGCAAGGAAGACATCACGCGCGACATCCCGAACGTGGCGGAGGAGGCCCTCAAGGACCTCGACGAGTCGGGGATCGTGCGGAAGGGGGCCAAGGTCAAGGCCGGCGACATCCTGGTCGGCAAGATCACGCCCAAGGGAGAGACGCAGCTCACGCCGGAGGAGAAGCTCCTGCGCGCCATCTTCGGCGAGAAGGCCGGGGACGTGCGGGACACCTCGCTCACGGTGCCGCCGGGCATCGAGGGGACGGTGGTCGATGTCAGCGTCTTCTCGCGGCGCGGCATCGACAAGGACGAGCGCGCCAAGTCCATCGAGCGCGAGGAGGTCGATCGTCTCGAGAAGGACCTCCAGGACGAGATCGTCGACGTCGAGATGGAGCGCGACCAGAAGCTCAAGAACCTCCTGGTCGGAAAGACCCTGACGACCGATCTCGTCGACGGGCGCGAAGAGACGCTGGGCCGGAAGGGCCAGAAGATCGAGCGCGCGTGGCTGGACGAGCTCGACTGGGACAGGCTGACGAAGGTCAAGGTCAAGGAGGACGACGGGCTCGCCTCGAACGTCCGCCGGATCGCGGAGGTGGGCGACCAGGCGGTCGACTTCCTCCGCTCGGAGCATCAGCTGAAGATCGAGCGCGTCCAGCGGGGGGATGACCTGCCGCCGGGCGTCATCAAGATGGTGAAGGTCTACGTCGCCGTGAAGCGCAAGCTCTCGGTGGGCGACAAGATGGCCGGCCGCCACGGGAACAAGGGGGTCGTCTCCCGGGTCCTGCCCGAGGAGGACATGCCGTACCTGCCCGACGGGACGCCGGTCGAAATGGTGCTGAACCCCCTCGGCGTCCCGTCGCGGATGAACGTGGGCCAGATCCTGGAGACCCACCTCGGGTGGGCCGCGCGGGGGCTCGGGCTCCACATCGCGAGCCCGGTGTTCGACGGGGCGACCGAGGACGAGATCAAGGGCCTGCTGCGGGAGGCCAAGCTCCCGACGTCGGGGAAGGCGGTCCTCTGCGATGGGCGGACCGGCAAGCCGTTTCACCAGGAGGTCACGGTCGGCTACATCTACATGCTGAAGCTGGCCCACCTGGTCGACGACAAGATGCACGCCCGCTCCATCGGGCCGTACTCCCTCGTCACGCAGCAGCCGCTCGGCGGCAAGGCGCAGTTCGGCGGCCAGCGGTTCGGCGAGATGGAGGTGTGGGCGCTGGAGGCCTACGGCGCCGCGCACACGCTCCAGGAGATGCTGACCGTGAAGTCGGACGATGTCGAGGGTCGGAATCGTATCTACGAAGCCATCGTCAAGGGCGAGAACTTCCTGGAGCCGGGGACGCCGGAGTCGTTCAACGTCCTGGTGAAGGAGCTCCAGAGCCTCGCGCTGGACGTCGAGCTCATCCAGCGAGACGGGAAGGGGAAGGCCTGACGTGCAGGTCGTGGCTACCTCGGCCCGTCGCCCCTAAGCGCGGGTCGTTGGAAGGGCATCCCCGGCGCGTGCGCCGGGGCGGCGGCCGTCCCCGTTGGACGGCGCGGGGGAACTCCCCCCGATGAAGGAGGAGCGAATGCTGACGGATCGGCCGTTCGGGAGTCTTCTCAGGGAAGAGCGTCCCACGAAGGATCTGTGGGGGATCCTCGACAATCGATACGCGAAGCCCATCACGTTCGACGCGATCCGCATCCGGCTGGCGCCGCCCGAGAAGATCCGGAACATCTGGTCGAGCGGCGAGGTCAAGAAGCCGGAGACCATCAACTACCGGACCTTCAAGCCGGAGCGGGATGGGCTGTTCTGCGCCCGCATCTTCGGCCCGACGAAGGACTACGAGTGCGCGTGCGGCAAGTACAAGCGCATGAAGTTCGCCGGGGTCATCTGCGACAAGTGCGGGGTGGAAGTGACGCGGGCGCGGGTGCGCCGCGAGCGGATGGGACACATCGAGCTCGCCTCGCCGGTGTCGCACGTCTGGTTCTTCAAGGGGCTGCCGAGCCGCATCGGGCAGCTCCTGGACATGTCGCTGCGGGACCTGGAGAAGATCCTCTACTTCGAGGAGTACGTGGTCCTCGATCCGGGGCCGTCGAACCTCAAGAAGAAGGACCTCGTCACCGTCGACAAGTACCGGAAGCTCGCCGAGGAGTACTCGGCCGAGCGCATCAAGGTCGGCATGGGCGCCGAGGCCATCCGGGTGCTCCTGCGGGACCTCGACCTCGAGACGCTGGAGCGCGAGCTCCGCGTCTCGATGCTGTCCGAGACGTCCGCCCAGAAGCGGAAGAAGGTCGTCAAGCGGCTCAAGGTCGTCGACGCCTTCATCAAGTCGCAGAACAAGGCCGAGTGGATGATTCTCGAAGCCATCCCGGTCATCCCGCCCGAGCTGCGCCCGCTGGTGCCGCTGGACGGCGGGCGGTTCGCGACCTCGGACCTCAACGACCTCTACCGCCGGGTGATCAACCGGAACAACCGCTTGAAGCGCCTCATGGAGCTCCGTGCCCCGGAGATCATCATCCGCAACGAGAAGCGGATGCTGCAGGAGGCGGTGGACGCGCTCTTCGACAACGGGCGGCGGGGACGCGTGATCACCGGGCCCAACAACCGGCCGCTGAAGTCCCTGTCCGACACGCTGAAGGGCAAGCAGGGGCGGTTCCGCCAGAACCTGCTCGGCAAGCGCGTCGACTACTCGGGCCGGTCCGTCATCGTGGTGGGGCCGCAGCTCAAGCTCCACCAGTGCGGCCTGCCCAAGAAGATGGCGCTGGAGCTCTTCAAGCCGTTCATCCTGCGGAAGCTCGAGGAGAAGGGCCTCGCGTCGTCGATCAAGGCCGCCAAGAAGATGGTGGAGAAGGAGCGGCCGGAGGTCTGGGACATCCTCGAGGACATCATCAAGGAGCACCCGGTGCTGCTCAACCGCGCACCGACGCTCCACCGGCTCGGGATCCAGGCGTTCGAGCCGATCCTGGTCGAGGGTAAGGCCATCGAGATCCATCCGCTCGTCTGCACCGCGTTCAACGCGGACTTCGACGGGGACCAGATGGCGGTGCACGTGCCGCTCTCGCACGAGGCGCAGCTCGAGGCGCAGATCCTCATGCTGTCCTCCAACAACGTGCTGTCGCCGGCGAACGGCGCGCCGCTCGTGATCCCCACCCAGGACATGGTGCTCGGGATCTACTACCTGACCAAGGAGCGGAAGGGCGCCAGGGGCGAGGATCGACGCTTCGCGGACATGGAAGAGGTCCGGATGGCGTACGACGCGGAGGACGTGGACCTCCAGGCGCGGGTCCTGGTGCGCGGGTTCGACCCGCAGAACCCGGTCGAGCTGATCGAGACGACCGTGGGCCGCGTGCTCTTCAACGAGGTCGTGCCGATGGAGCTCCGCCCGGTGAACAAGGAGCTCAAGAAGAAGGAAGTGACGCAGCTCGTCGGGGACTGCTACCACCGGCTCGGCAACGCCGAGACCGTCAAGTTCCTGGACGACCTCAAGGACATCGGGTTCCGGTACGCGTCGCTGTCGGGCCTCTCGATCGGGATCGACGACATGAAGACCCCGTCGTCGAAGAAGGATCTGATCGAGCAGGCGCGGCGCCAGGTGTTCGAGGTCGACCAGCAGTACCAGGACGGCGTCATCACGAAC
>CAVVOZ010000030.1:0-341799 GCA_963749975.1 uncultured Candidatus Rokubacteria bacterium
CCGCGGGGCATCGGCCGGCCGATCAGATGCCGGCGAGGGCGCGCGCCCGCTCACGGCGTCGGAGCCCCGGCGCGCCACCCCGCCGGTGCCTCGGCCCGGAGGCCCGCCCAGAACTCTCGGTGTTGGGGAACCGCCGCTCCTCTCTCCCGGGACAAGAGCTGACGCTGCCCGCGCCCACCCCGAATGTCCCACAGGATAGCCCACTCGTGCCACGCTGCCGGCACACCAGGCCCTGGCACCATGGGCGACCCCCGCGGGGGGCGGCGCCGCTCCCGGATCTGCGTTAGGCTGGCGTCCTGCGGGTCGGTCCACGCAAGGGGGAGACGACACCATGTGGCAAGCGAACGAGCGCTATCCCGATCCGGCCGTGCGGGTGCTCGATCCGGCGTTCAGCAAGTACCGGCTGGCGCTGGCCTCCGTCGAGCGGCTGTTCACGGGTTGCCGGTGGTCGGAAGGTCCGGTGTGGTTCGGCGACGGGCGCTACCTCCTGTGGAGCGACATCCCGAACAACCGGATCCTGCGATGGGACGAGGAGACCGGGGCGGTGTCGGCCTTCCGCAAGCCGTCCAACAACGCCAACGGCAACACCCGCGACCGCCAGGGCCGGCTCGTCACCTGCGAGCACGATTCCCGGCGCGTCACGCGCACGGAGTATGACGGCAGCATCACGGTGCTGGCCGATTCCTACAACGGCCGGAAGCTCAACTCGCCGAACGACGTCGTGGTGGCGCGGGACGGCTCGATCTGGTTCACCGACCCGGTGTTCGGCATCCTGGGCTACTACGAAGGCCACAAGGACGAGTCGGAGAACACCCCGGCGGTCTATCGGCTGGACGGCAAGACGGGGCAGCTCGCCGTGATGGCCGACGACATCGCCGGCCCCAACGGGCTCGCCTTCTCGCCCGACGAGAAGACCCTCTACGTGGTGGCCTCACGCGCCATGCCCAACCGCACCATCCTCGCCTACGACGTGACCGCCAACGGCACGCGGCTCGGGCACGGCAAGGTGCTGATCGATGCGGGGCCGGGCGGCTCCCCCGACGGGTTCCGGGTCGACGTCGACGGCAATCTGTGGTGCGGCTGGGGCATGGGCGATGCCGAGCTGGATGGCGTGCGCGTCTTCTCCGCGAGCGGCCACCCGCTCGGCCACATCGATTTGCCCGAGCGCTGCGCGAATGTGTGCTTCGGCGGCCGCTACCGCAATCGCCTCTTCATGGCGGCGAGCCACGGGCTCTACGCGCTCTACGTGAACACGCAGGGCGTGGCCGGCGGGTAGGGGCCCGCGCGACTGATGGGCGCGCCCGCGCCCGGCCGCGGCGCCTAAGCCCCGGCGGGCCTTGCGTTTTCGGGCGCCGCCTCTGCAACGGGGCCGGCGCCGGCCGCCCGCGCGAGTCGGCGGGAGATGCCATTCCGCGGGCGCCAGGACGGCCCATGGGTGTGCTATTCTTCCCGATGGCACTCCTGCCGGATTCGAGGACGGATCCAGCCTCGCCGCCGATAGCACTTCCGCGTGTTCGGGGCGCGAACCAGGGTCGCGGAAACGGTGGACCCCGGGGTCCAGTGGAGGCCACGATGGCGTCCAAGCTCTACGTCGGCGGGCTTTCGTATTCGACGACCTCGGACAGCCTTCGGGAGTACTTCGCCCAGTGTGGCACGGTCGAATCAGCGACGGTGGTCACCGACCGTTTCTCCGGCCAGTCCCGTGGCTTCGGGTTCGTGGAGATGTCCACGGCGGCGGAGGCGCAGGACGCGATCTCGAAGCTGAACGATCAGATGTTCGAGGGACGCAAGCTCCTGGTCAGCGTGGCCAAGGCGCCAGGCAACGGCGGCGGCGGCGGATCGCGGCGCCCGCCCCGTTGGTAGGCCGGGTCCCGACGAGCTGCCCGCGGGTGTCGCGCCCGGGGCCGCGGTGTCGCCACGGCCGGGGGCGGCCATCGACCCGCAGTCCATGCCGGGCGAGGGTGAGAGGCACGCCGATGCGCGCGACCCGTCCTCGCGAGTTCTGGTGCCCCGTCGTGTCCGAGCCCGTGATGATCCGGCTGACGCGGCCGACCCACCTCACGCGCCCCACCGGCTACTTTGTCCAGTGCAACCAGTCGGAGTGCCAGTACGTCGAGGCGAACGAGCCGCCCTGTCCGCTCCAGGTGGGCATGTTCGCGGAGGAGATCAAGGCGGCCGAGGCGGTCCGTGCGGCCCGGCGCGAGGGTTACTGACCGATCTGTCCCGAAGGGGAACCGAGACCGACCAACCCGATTGACCAGGGAGGAGACCAGCCATTCCAGCCCGCATCTTCGTCGGAAATCTGAACCTCGGAACCACCGCAGACGCCCTCACGCAGCTTCTGTCCGAGGCCGGCAGCGTCGTCGAGGTCTACCTGCCCGCTGATCGCGAGACCGGCCGCCCGCGGGGGTTCGCCTTCGTCCAGTTCGGCAACGAGGCCGAGGCGGCCGAGGCGATCCGGCTCTTTAATGACCGCGAGGTCGACGGGCGCAAGCTCACGGTGAATGCCGCCGAGGACCGCCCGCCGCGGCGGGACGGCCCGCGATCGTTCGACGCCAACCGCTCGGGCGGGGGCGGCGACCGATCCCGGCCCGCCCCGGGCAAGTCGTTCAAGCGTAAGGGAAGCCGCCGGGGACTCCGGGGACGGAAGCGCAGCCTCTGACCCCGAGGCACTCGCGCGGCGGCGCGCGGCCCCGCCGAACCGCTGATCCCGGGATGTCCGCTCGCGGCGTCTCGGAACCGCCTGACCGTCCGGAGGGCCGAAGGGCGGACGCATGATCACCGGAATTCCCAGATGCCGGACGTGCGCGCGCCCGGTCGCCGCCGGCGCGGCCGCGCATCTCGGCTGCCAGGAGCTGCCCGAGTCGATCAACGACTGGCCTGACGGCAGCCGCCAGCTGACCTGCCTGGACTGCGATCGCCCGTTCCGGAGCGACTCGAAGGCCCATCGTCTCTGCCACGCGTGCCGGACGGGCGGAGGCCCGAGCGCGCGGTAACCGCTCAGGGCGCGACCTCGATCGGCACCGCGCAGGGAATGGTGCCGCGGTCGGCGAACCAGCTCACCCCCTCGGCGACCAGATCGAAGCGCAGCTGGTATCGGCCGGGGTCGGGAAGCGGCGGGACCTCGCCCTCGATCTCTACCTCCTCGCCCGGCGCGACGTCCCGCGCGAGGCTCGACCGCCCGAAGTCGAGCTGGCGGAGCCGACCCTCCGAATCCAGGAGCGACAGCCCCAGGCGAACCTGTCCGACACCGGACCGATCCGCGTGCGCGATCCAGCGCGTCTGCCCGGTGTTCTGCACGCGGACCCGGAAGACCGCCGGGACCCCGACGCGCAGCGAGACCGGGCACTCCACGTGGCGGAAGCGCGCGAGGAGCGTCTCCGGCCTCCGGGAATCCGCCCACGGCGCGCCCTTCGCGGCCACGACGATGTGGAGCGGGCTGACGAGGTTCAGGAGGCGTTCGGTGATCGTGGCCGCGAGTCGCTGGAGCCGCTTGTGGAGGAAGACCCGCGGCGCCGCCCGCCAGAGCGCGTAGGGCGGGAGGATGCGGCTCCGCCCGCCGGAGAGCAAGGCCACGGGGCGAATGGCGACCCGCGAGAAGCCGGCCCGCAGGCAGGCGCGGGCGAGCTGGCGGGGGGGCAGGTCCTGCTCCAGGACGCCGAACTGCTCCATCTGTGCGACCGAGTGCGCCTGCGTCGCATGACCCCGCCCCGGCTCCTGAAGGACCAGCACGCCGCCATCCTTCAGGACCCGGTGCACCTCGCCCAGGACGTCGACCCACTCGGGGACGTGGTGGAGCGCGCCGTAGCAGAGGGCCGCGTCCACGCTGCGCGTCTTCACCGGCAGGGCCGCCATGTCTGCCGCGCAGAGCCAGCTTCCGGCCGCCAGGCGGCGCCGCCCGATCGCCAGCATGTCTTCCGCGAGATCGAGCGACAGGGTGCGGTACCGGAGGCGCTGCAGCCACTCGCTCACCCAGCACGGTCCCGCGCCCAGGTCCAGCACGAGCGACCCGGGGCCGCTCGGAAGGCAGCGCACCATTGCGCTGAAGATCGCGATCTCGCTCAGGGCGCGGTCGACATCGAGGCTCGTGCCCCCGAGGAACGGTCGCGCCGGCAACCCCTCGGCGTTCTCCATCAGCTGGACGTGCCGGCGCTCCGCGGCGCGCACGTCGCCCGCCAGAACGCGCGCCACCACGGAGCGGCTGTCGCGCTTCACCCCCGGGTTTCTCCTCTCCCGGAACCTAGCCGGGCTCCCGGGCGGGGTCAACCGGGCCACCTGGCCCGGGGTGCCGTCGCCGTGGTGTAATCGACCCGCCCGGGGTCTCGGGGCGTCCAGATGGTCCGGGCGGCGATCTCGCCGTCAGCCCCGCGGGGGCCGGGAGCGGGGTGCCGGGCACGGGTGTGCCGAGGTATCCGCCGGTGCGGGCCGCCGGCGGGCCGGGGGATTCGCTGGCAGGCGCGGTCCCGGTAGACTCGGGTACACTTGGGCCCGCGCGCGCGGCTGGCGCGGTGCGATCGGCGAGACTCCGGACAGACGAGGGGGCGCGACCATGGCGTGGAGGAAGGTGATCGGCGGTCTTCTCGGCGGCGCCCTGATCGTCACGGGGTGCGCCACGAAGAAGTTCGTCCAGGAAGAGGTCGCCAAGAGCCAGGAGCGGGTCGGCAGCGACGTGGGCCGCGTCGACAAGTCGCTCGGCGAGGAGAAGGCCCGGGTCGAGGGACTCGAGAAGGAGCTCGGCGAGACGCGCGCGGCCACGGAGGCCGCGTCCCGCAAGGTCTCCGAGGCGACGGCGGCGGCGACCCAGGCGGCGAGCCGGGCCGACGAGGCGAGCGCCAAGGCCACCGACGCGGCAACGCGGGCGGACGCCGCCGGCGCCACCGCGAAGGAGGCGCTCGGGAAGGCGACCGAGACCGACCAGCGCCTGACGAAGCTCTGGGCGAGCCGGGACAAGCGCACGCTCACCGAGACGCTGGTGGTGCAGTTCGACTTCGACAAGTGGGTGCTGGACGACGGTGCGCAGACGCGGCTCCTCGCGCTCGTCAAGCAGCTCGAGGAGCAGCCCCAGCTCTCCGTGGAGCTCGAGGGCTACACCGACAGCATCGGTGCCAGCGCCTACAACATCGGGCTCAGCCAGCGCCGGGCGGAGGCGGTGCGCCGGTTCCTGGTCGAGAAGGGCGTCGAGCTGCCCCGGATCCACTCGATCGGGCTGGGCGACATCCGGCCGGTGGCCGACAACAAGACCAAGCAGGGCCGGGACCAGAACCGGCGGGTGTCGATCCGCCTCTACGCGCCGGCCGAGTGAGCGCAGGCCGGCGGATCTCCGCGCCAGCCGGGTGACGCCCGCCGTCGGCTCGCTGGCGGACCGGCCGGCCGGCGGCGGGCCGCTTCCCCCCGGCGTTCACCTCACGGCCGGACGCGGCGGCCTGCCGCGCGTCGACGTGACGACGCCCCTGGCTCGGGCCGAGGTCTACCTCCAGGGCGCGCACGTCACGGCCTATGCGCCGCACGGGAGCGCACCGGTCCTCTTTCTGAGCCCGGCCAGCCGCTTTGCGCCGGGGGTGCCCATCCGCGGCGGGATCCCCCTCGTCTTCCCGTGGTTCGGGCGGAAGGCCGGAGACCCCGCCGCGCCGCTCCACGGTCCAGCGCGGCTGGCGGCCTGGAGCTTGGAGGCGGCCACGGTCGACACGGCGGGTGTCGTCGATCTCGCCTTCGGCCTGGCCGACGTGGCGGCGGCGGGGTGGCCGGCGGGCTGCGCCCTGCGCTACCACGTCGGGATCGGGCCCGCGCTCCGGCTCGCGCTCGAGGTGGAGAACCGGGGCCCGGGCTGTTCGTGTTCGAGGAGGCGCTCCACACGTACCTCGCGGTCGACGACGTCGAGCGCATCTCCGTGACGGGTCTCGAGGGCGCCGCGTTTCTCGACGAGACGGAGGGCTTCGCGCGGAAGCGGGACGACGCGGCGCCGCTCGTCGTGCGCGGCGAGACGGACCGCATCTACGACGAGACGCGCGCCACCTGCGTCGTCCGGGATCCGGTCGCGCGCCGCCGGCTGGAGATCGTCAAGACGGGCTCCGAGGCGACCGTCGTGTGGAACCCGGGCGCGGCGCGCGCGCTGCCCGATCTCGGCGGCGACGAGTGGCCGCGATTTCTCTGCGTGGAGTCCGGCAACGTCGGCCGCGGCGCGGTCACCGTGGCGCCCGGCGCGCGTCACCGGCTCACCGTCAGCATCCGTTGCGAGCCCTGGCACGGCGCCTGAGACGCGGTTTCTTGCCGGGGGTCCCCCCGTCCGGTATACTCCTCCAGGTCGGAACGAGATCACGCGCGGGGCAGGGAGGTCGAGGCCGCCGCGACACCCGGACGCGCGAGAGTGGCGGAATTGGCAGACGCGCTGGACTTAGGATCCAGTGGGCGCAATCCCTTGGGGGTTCAACTCCCCCCTCTCGCACCACACCTCGCCCAGGACAATGGCACGGTCTATTCGATGAAAGTCGAGATTCAAGAGCTCGATCCCTGCAAGCGCCAGCTGGTCGTCGAGGCGCCCGAGGAAGAAGTGCGGGCGGCCTGGACGGCCGCGTGCGGCCGGGTCCAGCGAGACGCCCGGCTTCCCGGCTTCCGCCGGGGCAAGGTGCCGCTGACGCTCGTGCGGTCCCGGTTCGGGGACGAGGTCCGGCAGGCGGTCGCCGAGGCGCTGATTCCGGCGGTCTACCGCCGGGCCGTGGACGAGGCGCAGCTCCGGCCCGTCGAGGACCCGGAGTTTCGCGAGCTCCAGCTCGAGGAAGGGCAGCCGCTCCGCTTCACCGCGGTCGTCGAGATCAAGCCCGCGATCGCGCTCGGCGAGTACCGCGGCGTGACCGCGCGGCACTCGCCCCGGCCGGTGACCGATGCCGACGTCGAGGGGACGCTCGCCGCGCTCGCGGAGCAGCGGGCCACGCTCGTGACCGCGGCGCGCCCGGCGCGCGTGGGCGACTTCGTGGTGATCGACTACGAGCTCCGGCCGGAGGCGGGCGAGCCGCGCGCCGAGCAGGGCTACGCCTTCGAGGTCGGCGGCGGTCGGGTGCTCCCCGAGATGGACGAGGCCGTGATCGGTCTCGAGGCGGGCGCGGAGCGGCGGGTCCAGGTGCGGTTCCCCGAGGGGCATCCGCGCGAGGAGCTCCGGGGGCGGACGGGCGAGCTCGCGCTGCGAGTGGTCGAGGTGAAGGAGAAGGAAGTGCCGGCGATCGACGACGAGCTCGCCCGGGGCTTGGGGGCGCACGATACGCTCGCCGAGCTCCGGGACGCCGTCCGGGCGCGGCTCGTGGCCGATCGGGAGCGGCAGGATCGCCAGGCGCTCGACGAGGCCGTCGTGGACGCCGCGCTGGCGCGCCACGACTTCGTGGTGCCCGAGAGCCTTATCGTCCGCGAGGTCTCGCACCGGATCGGGCACGCCCGCGAGAGCCTGCGCCGGCAGGGGGTCGATCCGGACGCCGTCCGCTGGGACTATCAGAAGCTCGCGGCCGAGCTGCGGCCGGACGCCGAGCGCTCGGTGCGCCGGGCGCTCCTCCTCGAGGCCATCGCCGCGCGGGAGGAGCTGACCGTCGGCGAGGCGGACGTGGACGCGGAGGTCGCGCGCCTGGCCCGGGATTCGGGACGCGCGCCCCAGTCCATCCGGAGCATGCTCGAGCGGGGCAACGAGCTGGAGGGGCTGCGGCTGACGCTCCGCGAGGCCAAGACCCTGGCGCTTCTCGTCGAGCACGCGAAGATCGAGCCGGCCGCCGAATCCGCCGAATCCGCCAAGGTCGCCAAGGTCGCCAAGGTCGCCAAGGTCGAATGACACGCCCGATGACAGGTCGGGCCAGGGTAGGAGGCGCTGTGGCACTCATCCCCATGGTTGTGGAGCAGACGCCGCGCGGAGAGCGCGCGTACGATATCTTCTCGCGGCTCCTGAAGGAGCGCATCATCTTCCTGCCGAGCTACATCGAAGACGACATGGCCAACCTGGTCATCGCCCAGATGCTGTTCCTGGAGGCCGAGGATCCGGACAAGGACGTCTATCTCTACGTGAACAGCCCGGGCGGCTCGGTGACGGCGGGGATGGCGATCTACGACACCATGCAGTACGTGAAGCCGGCCGTCTCGACGATCTGCATGGGCCAGGCTGCGTCGATGGGCGCGCTCCTCCTGTGCGCGGGGGCCAAGGGCAAGCGCTTCGCCCTGCCGCACTCGCGGATGATGATCCACCAGCCGCTGGCGGGCGTGCAGGGCCAGGCGACGGACATCGACATCCAGGCGCGCGAGATCCTGCGCATCCGGGACGAGCTGAACCTGATCCTGGTGACCCACACCGGCCAGCCGATCGAGCGGATCGCGAAGGACACGGACCGGGACTTCTTCATGACCGCCGAGCAGGCCAAGGAGTACGGGATCGTGGACCAGGTCATCGTCTCCCACGCGCCGGTTCTCCGGGCGGCCGCCGCGGCGGGCGACGGGCGGCGGAGCTAGGCGGAGGCCCCCGGGGGGAACGAATGGCGCGAACGCGGGAGACGAACGGCGGCGTCCTGAAGTGCTCGTTCTGCGGCAAGAGCCAGAACGACGTGCGGAAGCTCATCGCCGGCCCGACCGTCTACATCTGCGACGAGTGCGTCGAGCTCTGCAACGACATCATCGCCGAGGAGTGGGAAGAGGAGCGCAGCCGCGAGATCCGGAGCCTGCCCAAGCCGTCGGAGATCAAGTCGATCCTGGACCAGTACGTCGTCAACCAGGAGCGGGCGAAGAAGGTGCTGGCGGTCGCGGTCCACAATCACTACAAGCGGATCGAGGCCGGCGCCAGCGCGGGGGACGTCGAGCTCCAGAAGTCCAACATCCTCCTGATCGGCCCCACCGGCTCCGGCAAGACGCTGCTCGCCCAGACGCTCGCCAAGATCCTCCACGTCCCGTTCACGATCGCCGACGCCACCAGCCTCACCGAGGCCGGCTACGTCGGCGAGGACGTCGAGAACATCATCCTGCGGCTCCTCCAGGCGGCGGACTACGACGTGGAGCGCGCGGAGCGGGGCATCGTCTACATCGACGAGATCGACAAGATCGCCCGGAAGTCCGAGAACCCCTCCATCACGCGGGACGTGTCGGGCGAGGGCGTCCAGCAGGCGCTGCTGAAGATCCTCGAGGGCACGGTGGCGAACGTGCCGCCCCAGGGCGGCCGGAAGCACCCCCACCAGGAGTTCATCCAGGTCGACACCACGAACATCCTGTTCGTCTGCGGCGGGGCGTTCGTCGGCCTCGACAAGATCATCGAGGGGCGCGTGGGGAAGTCCGGCATGGGATTCGGCGCCGAGATCCGGGGGAAGTCGGATCGCCTGCTGGGTGACGTGCTCGCCCAGGTCCAGCCCGAGGATCTCCTCAAGTTCGGGCTGATCCCGGAGTTCGTGGGCCGGCTCCCGGTGGTGGCGACGCTCCACGACCTGGACGAGGCGGCGCTCCTGCGCATCCTCGTCGAGCCCAAGAACGCGATCATCAAGCAGTACCAGAAGTACTTCGAGCTGGAGAAGGTGCGGCTGAAGTTCACGGACGACGCGACGGCGGCGATTGCGCGCGAGGCCCTCAAGCGGGGGACGGGCGCCCGGGGACTCCGGGCGATTCTCGAGGACGTCATGCTCGACGTGATGTACGAGCTCCCGTCGATCCCGGGGCTGACCGAATGCGTCATCACCCGCGACGCGATCCTCGGCACCGAACGCCCCATCCTCGTCACCGAGCGCAAGGCGGAGAGCGCCTGAGCGGGCCGGAGCGGGCCCTGGCCATCCCGGCTGGCCCGGGGCCGGCGCCGGACGACGAGGGCCTCCGGCCGGCGCCGCCGGTCGCGCTGCCGGCGGGCACGCTCTTCGTCGTCGCCACCCCGATCGGCAATCTCGAGGACATCACGCTGCGCGCGCTCCGCGTCCTGCGCGAGGTCGATCTCGTGGCAGCCGAAGACACCCGCCGGACCCGGAGCCTGCTCCAGGCCTACGGGGTCCGGGCGGCGCTGGTCTCCTACTTCGAGCACAACCAGGCGCGGCGGGGGCCCGAGCTCCTGCGCCGGCTCCAGGGCGGCGCGCGGATCGCGCTGGTGACGGACGCCGGGACGCCCGGGGTGTCGGATCCCGGCTTCCGCCTGGTCCGGCTGTGCCGTGACGCGGGCATTCCGGTGGTGCCCATCCCGGGCGCCTCCGCGCTGGTCGCCGCGCTGTCGGCGGCGGGCATTCCCGCGGACCGGTTCGTGTTCGAGGGTTTCTTGCCGGTGAAGCCCGGCCGCCGGCTCACCCGGCTGCGGGAGCTCGCGGCGCTCGGGCGCCCGGTCGTGCTCTACGAGAGCCCGCACCGCCTCCTGGCGACGCTCGAGGCGATCGAGACGGTCTTCGGCGCGGCGGAGGTGGTCCTCGCCCGCGAGGTGACCAAGCGGTTCGAGGAGTTCCGCCGGGGGACGGCGGGGAGCCTGCGGACGGCGCTCGCCGCCACGGGCGTCCGGGGCGAGGTCACCCTCGTCGTGAACCCGCGCGAGCCCGTCCTCCCGGCGACCCCGGCCGAGTGATGTTCTTCAAGAAGGCCTTGCCGCCCGGCGCCGACGCCCATGACATCGAGGAAGGCCGCATGCCCTTCCTCGCCCACCTGGGCGAGCTGCGGTACCGGATCATCGTGAGCGTAGTGGCGGTCGGGATCGCGTTCGTGCCTCCCTTCATCGTCTCGGAGCAGATCATCACCTGGCTGGCCCAGCCGATCGAGCCGGTCAAGCTCGTGTTCCTGGAGCCGACCGAGCCGTTCTGGGTCAACATGAAGGTCGCCCTCGTCGTCGGCGCGTTCCTGGTCCTGCCGGTGCTCCTCTACCAGGTCTGGGCCTTCATCGCGCCCGGGCTCCTGCCCCACGAGCGGAAGTTCGCCCTCCCGTTCGTCGTCCTCTCCACGCTCATGTTCTTCGTCGGCGCCACCTTTGCGCTCAAGGTGATCATCCCCTTCGCGGTCAAGTTCCTCGTCAGCTACAAGACCCAGAACCTCGTGCCGACGCTCTCGGTGAACCGGTACGTCGACTTCGTCCTGAAGTTCACGCTCGCCTTCGGCCTCGTCTTCGAGCTGCCGCTCGCGCTGACCCTGGGCACCCGGCTCGGGCTGGTGACGCCGGAGTTCCTCTCGAAGAATCGGAAGTACGCCATCCTGCTCTGCTTCGTGGCGGCGGCCATCCTGACGCCGACTCCCGACGCCTTCAACCAGCTCCTGATGGCCGGGCCGCTCTGTCTCCTCTACGAGGCCGGTATCGTGGCCGCCCGGCTGTTCGGCCGCCGGAAGAAGCCCGCGGCGGCCTGACCCCGATGCGCTTCGCCGAGCTCGACGTTCCGCCCGAGGTCCAGGAGGGCATCCAGGCCGCCGGGTTCACGACCGCGACGCCCATCCAGGAAGCGGCGCTGCCCGTCGCCCTCCGCGGCAAGGACGTGGCCGGCCAGGCCCAGACCGGCACCGGCAAGACGGCGGCGTTCCTGATCGCGACCTTCACCCGGCTCCTCCGTCACCCGCCGGCCGGACCCCGCGAGGCGTCGCCGCGCGCCCTGATCATCGCGCCCACGCGGGAGCTCGTCGTCCAGATCGATGCGGACGCGCGGCAGCTCGGTCGCTTCACGGGTCTCCGCACGGCGCTCGTCTTCGGCGGCGTGGACTACATCAAGCAGCGGGAGTCGCTGCAGGGCCCGCTCGACCTCCTGATCGGGACGCCCGGGCGGCTGATCGACTACCTGAAGCAGCGCGCGTGGTCGCCGGCCCGGGTCGAGGTGCTCGTTCTCGACGAGGCGGACCGGATGTTCGACATGGGGTTCATCGCCGACATCCGGTGGATCCTCCGCCGGCTGCCTCCGCCCGAAGCGCGGCAGTCCTTCCTGTTCTCGGCCACCCTGTCCTTCCGCGTCCTCGAGCTCACCTACGAGTTCATGAACAACCCCGCGCAGATCACGGTGTCGCCGGAGCAGGTGACCGTCGAGCGCGTCGAGCAGGTGCTCTACCACGCGGGGCGCCACGAGAAGTTCGGCCTCCTGCTGGGCTTGATCGCGGCCGAGCAGGGCGGGCGGATCCTCATCTTCACCAACACGCGCGACGAGGTCCACCGCCTGGTGGAGCGCCTCGAGCGGAATGGTCACGCGGCCCGGGCCCTCAGCGGTGACGTCGACCAGCGGAAGCGTCTCCGCACCCTGGAGGCGTTCAAGGACGGGAGCGTGCGGATCCTCGTGGCGACCGACGTGGCATCGCGGGGGCTTCACATTCCCGACGTCACCCACGTCTACAACTGGGACCTGCCGCAGGACCCCGAGGACTACGTCCACCGGATCGGCCGGACGGCGCGCGCCGGCGCGTTCGGGAAGGCCATCAGCCTGGTCGACGAGGCGAGCGCCTTCTCGCTCGAGGGCGTCGAGCGCTTCATCGGCCAGCGCATCCGCGTGGAGTGGGCGGAGGACGCGCTGTTCCTGCCCGAGATCAGGCCGACGGCCGAGGAGCGCCGCCGGTCGGCCGAGGCCCGCGAGGCGCGCCGGGCCGGGCACGGGGGCCGCGGGCCGCGCCCGGGCGGCCCGAGCCGCCGCCCGCCGGGCCGTCCCATGGACGGGCCCCGGCGCGACAGCCCGCCGCCCCCGGTGGAGAGGTCCGCGCCGCCCGGTGCGAGTCCGGATGCCGCCGCGGGGCGCCCGCGCCGTCGCCGCCGGGGCGGCCGGCGGGGGAACGCGCCGGGCGCGCCCGCGGCGCCGCCCGGTCCCCCCGCGCCCTAGTCAGAACTTCAGCTCGATCAGCGCGTGGGCCTCGTGCCCACCGAAGCCGCCGTTCCGAGGGGCGTCGAGGCCGTACCCGTAGCCGACGACCATGGTCACGCGCGGCGTGAACGCGACGGAGAGGTCTCCCCCTACCCCCCGGAGGTGCTCCCGCGGGAGGTGGTGCCCCTTGATGTAGTCGATGCCCGCCATGTCGAACGCGATCCGAAGGGTGACCTTGCGCGAGCCCGGCCAGGCAGGGAACCGGTAGGACGCGTTCAGCAGCCAGAACCGCTTGGCGAACACCTCTTCGACGAAGTAGCCGTGGAGGATCAAGGGGAACTCGCTCCGGAAGGGGAGCGCGCTCCCCAGGCGGAAGCTCGACAGGAGATCGGCGTCGAGCGAGAAGCCGGCCGTGGCCAGGACGTCGATCGTGTGCCCGTCGGCGGGCTCGAAGACGGCCGCCAGGCGCCCCCAGGCTCGCTGGCTGAGCGACTCCAGCTGCTCCGGGCTGTCGGGGAAGCCGAACGTGCCGGTGTTCGTCCGGTACGTGGCCTCGTACCAGGCCGAGGCCTCGAGGCCGAGCTTCGGCAAGAGCTCCGGCGGCACGCCCCCCAGGCGGAGCCCCACCCGGCCGGTGACGAGCCCGGTGTCCGGGGGGAGCTCGAAGTCGTCGGCGGTGCCGAAGGAGCGCTGGTAGACGACGAAGGCCGGCGTGACGCGAATCTGCCCCTCGAGCGGCAAGAGGTCGAAGAGCTTCGTGCCCGCGTAGTAGGAGAGCGGGAGCTCCGGGCCGTGGCCCCAGAAGGACTCTTCTTCCTTGTAGTTGCCGTGGCGGTACTCGTCGTGACCGAACCGGAGCCCGCCGCCGTTCAGGCCGACGCTGACCGCCTGGCGCCCGTAGGGCCAGTGGTCCTGCAGGAACTCCGTGAGGAGATACGTCGGCGCGACGACCACCCGCAGGTACTGGTCCGGCTCGGGGTAGTTGGGCCGGTTCCAGAGGAAGAAGGCGTAGCCGTTGAGGGGCGCGTTGCCCTTCAGCGGCATCTCCGTGCCGACCTCTAGATACGCGCGGGGCTCGGGGTCCCGCTGGGCGTGCGCCGGGGCGGCGGCGAGAACGGGGAGCAGGACGAGGCCGGCAAACCGGCCGAGGAGTCGCGCGGGCCTAGAAGCGGCGCCGCCCAACCAACGCTTTCTTTCGCAGGCGGAGCGAGGTCGGCGTCACCTCGAGCAGCTCGTCGGTGCGGATCCACTCGAGGCACTGCTCGAGGCTCATGATGCGCGGCGGCGAGAGGCGAATGCCCTCGTCGGAGGTGGACGCCCGCATGTTCGTCAGCTTCTTTTCCTTCGTCACGTTCACGTCGAGGTCGTTCTCCCGGACGTGCTCGCCCACGATCTGACCCTCGTAGACGGGATCGCCGGGCTGGACGAAGAAGGTTCCGCGGGGCTGGAGGTGGTCGATCGCGTAGCCGGTGGCCCGCCCCTCGCGGTCCGCCACGAGGGCGCCGGTGGTCCGGCGCGGGATCTCCCCGTGCCAGGGCGCCCACCCGTCGAAGAGGTGGTTCAGGAGCCCGCTGCCGCGCGTGTCCGTGAGGAACTCCGAGCGGTAGCCGATCAGTCCCCGCGCCGGGATGCGGTACTCGAGGCGCACCCGGCCGGTCCCGTGATTCGTCATCTTGACCATCTGGCCGCGCCGCGTCCCGACCTTCTGGGTCACGACGCCGATGTACTCCTCGGGGCAGTCGACGACCAGGTGCTCCATGGGCTCGAGCCGCTGACCGTCCTCCGTCCGCGTGATGACCTCGGGCTGCCCCACCTCGAGCTCGTAGCCCTCGCGGCGGACCATCTCGATCAGGATGGCGAGCTGGAGCTCGCCCCGTCCCGACACGCGGAAGGTGTCCGGTGTCTCGGTCTCCTCGATCCGCATGGCCACGTTGGTGCGCGCCTCCTTGAAGAGGCGGTCGCGGAGGTGCCGCGAGGTGACGTACTTGCCCTCGCGCCCGGCGAACGGGGACACGTTGGAGGAGAACAGCATGGCGACCGTGGGCTCGTCGATGTGGATCGGCGGCAGCGCGACCGGGCGCTCGGGGTCGGCCAGCGTCTCCCCGATGTCCATGGCCTCGACGCCGGCGACCGCGACCAGCTCCCCGGGGCCGGCCTCGGGCACCTCCACGCGCCGGAGCCCCTCGTACACGTAGACCACCGTCACCTTGGCGGGCTCGATCGCGCCGGAGCGCCGGACGACGGCGACGCGGTCGGTGGCACGGATCGTCCCGTTCGTGACGCGGCCGATGATGAGCCGGCCCACGTAGTCGTCCCAGTCGAGGCTGGCCGCCCGCAGCTGGAGTCCCATGGCCGGGTCGTAGCGGGGTGCGGGCACGGTCGCGAGCAAGGCCTCGAAGAGGGGCTCGAGGGTGCGCCCGGGCTCGTCCAGGCGCGCGGTGGCCGTGCCGCGGCGGGCGTCGGTGTAGATCACCGGGAAGTCCAGCTGGCTCTCGTCGGCCTCGAGGTCGATGAACAGGTCGTAGACCTCGTCCAGGACCTGGGCCGGGCGGGCGTCCGCCCGGTCGATCTTGTTGATCACGACCACCGGCGGGAGCCCGGCCTCGAGGGCCTTCCGCAGCACGAAGCGGGTCTGGGGCAGCGGGCCCTCGGCGGCGTCGACCAGGAGGAGGACGCCGTCGACCAGCGTCAGGGTGCGCTCGACCTCGCCCCCGAAGTCCGCGTGGCCGGGCGTGTCCACGATGTTGATCTTCGTCCCGCGATAGGTGATCGCGGTGTTCTTCGCCATGATCGTGATGCCCTTCTCCCGCTCGAGGTCGATCGAGTCCATGATCCGCTCGGGGACCGACTCGTTCGCGCGGAAGATGCCGCCCTGCCAGAGCATCGCGTCGACCAGGGTGGTCTTCCCGTGGTCGACGTGGGCGATGATGGCGACGTTCCGGAGGTCCGGCCGTGTCTGCATAACTCCATCAGTGTAGCAGATGGGGTAGAATGCCCGCCCGGCTAATCGGATCGCGGAGTTACGAGACTCCTCCGGGTCAGGGCGCGGGCCCGCGCCGAGCGCGCGGATCCATCGGCGCGGTGCGTGATACCGCGAGTCCGTGGATCAGCGACCGAGGGATCTCCCGGCCCCCCGCATTGGGTCCGTGGCGGAGCACGCCGAGCAGGAGCGACGAGCGTCCGGTGGTGGATCTACGGCCGCGGGCGAGATCGAGCCGTCGGCGCGCTCTCCCCGGTGGGGCGGCCGGCGCGGGCGGTCAAGCAGACGTGCCCGACCGAGCCGGAACCCTCCCCCGGACGCGGGCCACCACCCGTGGCAGCAGCGCCAGCACCCGTTCGATCTCGGCCTCGGTGGTCGGCGCCCCCAGGGTGAGGCGCAGGGCGGTGTGGGCCAGCTCGGCACTCCGGCCGATCGCCAGGAGCACGTGGGAGGGGTCCTGGGAGCCGGCGTGACATGCCGAGCCGCTCGAGGCGTAGACGTCGTCCATCTCCAGCTCGAGCAGGACGGTCTCGCCCTGGACGTCGCGGACGCAGACGTTCACGTTGTTGGGAAGCCGGCGCCCGCGGTCGCCGTTCAGGAGCGCGCCGGGCACGCCGGCTTCGATCCCCTCGAGGAGGCGATCGCGTAGCGCGGCCAGGCGCGCGCAGGTGGCCGGGCGGTGCTGCTCGACCAGCTCGAGGGCCGCGCCGCACGCCACGATGCCCGCCAGGTTTTCGGTGCCGGCGCGGCGGCGCCCTTCCTGGTCGCCGCCGTGGATCAACGGCGCCAGCGGCGTCCCGCGCCGGACGTAGAGCACGCCCACCCCCTTTGGCGCGTAGAACTTGTGGGCGGAGAGCGAAAGGAGATCGACCCCGAGGCGATCGACGTTCAAGTCGAGGAAGCCGGCGGCTTGCACGGCGTCGGTGTGAACGGGCACGCCTCGCGCGCGAGCCAGTCGCGCGATCTCGGCGACGGGCTGAATGGTCCCGATCTCGTTGTTGGCGAGCATGACGCTCACGAGGAACGTGTCGGGGCGGATCGCCCCGGCGACCGCAGCCGGGTCGACGATCCCGCTCGCGTCGACGGGCACGTAGGTCACGTCGGCGCCGAAGTGCTCCTGCAGTCCACGGGCCGCGCCGAGCACCGCGCTGTGCTCGATCGCCGTCGTGACGAGATGCCGCCGGCCTGGGCGAGTCAGCGCCACCCCCTTGAGGGCGAGGTTGTCGCTCTCGGAGCCTCCGCCGGTGAAGACGATCTCGTCCGGGTGGCACCCGAGGACCCCGGCCACCTGGCCTCGCGCCCGTTCCCCTGCCGCGGCGGCGCGCCGGCCCAGCGGGTGGAGGTTCGAGGGATTTCCGAACTCCTGGCGCAGATAGGGTTCCATGGCCTGGAGCACCCCGGGATGCACGGGGGTGGTCGACGCGTAGTCGAGATAGATCGGGCGCGTCGGGGTCGTCATGGCCCGTCGGCGCTAGCCGTCGATCTCCAGGCTGAAGTCCACGGCCATCGCCGAGTGCGTCAGCGCGCCGGACGAGATCAGATCGACCCCGGTCTCGGCGCGCTCGCGGACCGTCTCGAGGGTGACGTTGCCGGAGCACTCGGTGAGGGCGCGTCCGCCAATGCGCCGAACCGCCGCGCGCATCTCCTCGTTCGACATGTTGTCGAGCAGGATGATGTCGGCGCCCCCGGCGAGGGCGGGATCGATCTGCTCCAGCGAGGTCACCTCGACCTCGACTCGCATCGTATGCGGCACACGCTGCCTGATGGCCCGGACGGCGTCGGCCAGGGCGAGGCCCCGGCTGCGCAGGGCCGCCAGGTGGTTGTCCTTCAGCAGCACGGCGTCGGCCAGGTTGAAGCGATGGTTGTGACCGCCGCCGGCCCGGACCGCGTACTTCTCCAGCAGCCGCAGCCCCGGCGTCGTCTTGCGCGTGTCGATCACCTTGGTGGACAGACCGTGGAGACGAGCGACGAACGCGGCCGTGGCGGTGGCGATGCCGCTCAGGCGCTGGACGAAGTTCAAGGCCGTCCGCTCGCCGGTCAGCAGCGCGCGCGTGGGGCCCTCGACGCGCGCGGCGACGTCACCCTTGCCGACGCGCGCGCCGTCGGGCACGAGCAGCTCGACCTTGGCGGCGGGATCGATCAGCCGGAACGTCTCGGCGAACACGCGGCCCCCGCAGAGCACGCCGTCCTGCTTGGCCAGGAGGACGCCCCGGGACCACTGCTCGGCGGGAACGCTGTGGTCGGTCGTCACGTCACCCGAGCCGATGTCCTCGTCGAGCGCGCGCTGGATGATCGCGCGGACTTGCGGGAGCGGTGGATGCACGAGCCCCGGATCCGTCATGAGAGCACCTCGCGGCCGTTGCCCCCCCGGCGGCGGATCGAGATCGGCACGGGCCCTACCGTCCCGCCGCGGCGGCGACCATGGGCTGGCTGACAGGGCCGGGGAGCGAGAGCATGCGGCCGAGCGCCACGCGGGCGGCGGCCTTCACGCCATCGGCGACGACGATCTCGTTCAGCACCTCGCCACCGACCAGAGCCTCCAGCACCCAGGCCAGATACGCTGGGTGAATGCGGTACATGGTCGAGCACGGACAGATCACGGGGTCGAGGCAGAAGATCAGCTTGTCCGGGTGCTCGGCGGCGAGCCGGTTGACCATGTTGATCTCGGTTCCCACCGCCCACTGGCTCCCCGGCGGGGCCGACGAGATCGTCTCGAGGATGAACTCGGTCGACCCGTCGAGATCGGCGGCGTCGACCACCTCGCGCCGGCACTCCGGGTGCACGATGGCGGTGATGCCCGGGTACGCGCGGCGCGCCTCGGCGATCTGGGCCACCGTGAAGCGCGCGTGCACCGAGCACCAGCCGCGCCAGAGGATCAGGCGCGCGCGGCGCAGGGCTTCGGGAGAGTTGCCGCCGAGGGGACGGCGCGGATCCCACCGCACCATCGCGTCGTCGGGGATGTCGAGCTTGACCCCGGTGTTGCGCCCGAGGTGCTCGTCAGGGAAGAAGAGCACCCGCTCGCCGCGTTCGAAGGCCCATTCCAGCACGCGGGCCGCGTTCGACGACGTGCACACCGCGCCGCCCCGCTCGCCGCAGAAGGCCTTGAGGGCCGCCGAGGAGTTCATGTAGGTGACGGGGATGACCGCGCCCGCCTCGAGGTCCAACGCCTCGTCGAGCTGCGTCCAGCAGGAGAGGACCTGGGCTTCGTCGGCCATGTCCGCCATGGAGCAGCCGGCGGCCAGGTTGGGCAGGATCACGCGCTGGTGATCGCCGGCCAGGATGTCGGCGCTCTCCGCCATGAAGTGCACGCCGCAGAAGACGATGTAGTCCGCCTCTCGGCGCCCCGCGGCCTGCTGCGAGAGCTTGAAGGAGTCTCCCCGGAAGTCAGCCCAGCGGATGATCTCGTCGCGCTGGTAGTGGTGACCGAGAATCACCAATCGAGAGCCGAGGGCGGCCTTGGCCGCCGCGATGCGACGCTCCATCTCCGGCGCCGGCATGTCGCGGTAGCGCCCGGGGATCTCGCCTTGCACGGGCGTGGAGATCGGGATCGCGTCCCACTGGCTGGCTCCCGCGCCGTAGACCGGCGCGCGAGACTTTCCCGGCGCCGCGTCGTACGCAAAGGGATCCCACTTCAGCTCGCTGCTGCAGAGCCCGCTGAGCGGTGCGGTCTTGATGCGTGCGTTGATCGAAGGCGTGGTCGGCATGTGTCATCCTTCCGGCCGCCACGGCGACATTCCATGGAGCCGTGGGGGCGCCTGGGAGTAGTTAAGGTCACGTCTACCTTTACTTGCGTGGACGAGGGCTCTTCTCGGGCGCGCATGCACTACGACGTCGCGGTTGGGCTGAGAAGCGGGTTCGGAATCGACCTGAGCGGCCGGCGGGGCCGCATGGTCTTGGCGAGGCGCAGGGGGTCCCCGACGCACCGATAGACCGCCGGCGGCCGGTGCCGGCCACCCGAGAGGAAGCGGCCCGTGGGGACGATGGTGCCTGTGGCTTCGACGCGCCGACGGAAGTTCGTCGGGTCGATGCGGCGGCCGAGGATCACCTCGTACACGGCGCGGAGCTGCGCCATGGTGAATTGCGGCGGCAGGAACTGGAAGGCCACGTGGGCGTACTCCACCTTGTTGCGGAGGCGCTGGAGGGCGTAGTGGAGGATCTCCTCGTTGTCGAACGCAAGCTCCCCCGGCAGGCCAGCGACCGGGAACCATGCCGCTTCCATCGTCTTGCGGCCCGGCGCGATCTCGGCGTCGTCGGTGCGGACGAGCGCGTAGTAGGCGACGACGGCGGCCTCCATCTGGCGCGAGGTGTCGCAGAGCTCGAAGGTGTAGAGCTGCTCCAGGTAGGACGCGCGCAGGGCGGTCTTCTCGGCCAGCTGCCGCCACGCCGCTTCGTCGAGCGCCTCGTCTCCCCAGAGCTTGCCGCCGGGAAGCGACCAGTAGCCCCTGAACGGCTGGACCGCTCGCCGGACCAGCAGCACTTGAAGCCGAGGTCGGCCCGCGACATCGGGCCGGATGCTCAGGATGACCACGGCCACCACCACCGACGCCTGCACGCCGGCGGGCTGCGCTGTCTCGGAGGTGAGCACCTCGACCGGGGTCGCCATCTGATTCTCCAGAGTTAGGGTCATAACAACCATAACATGCCCGGCGCACGCGTCAAGACCACCGGCGGCGGGGCGCCGTCGGAGTGAGAAGCGGGAGCTCGCCTCGCGTCGGTGACACCGCCCGCCCCGATTCCCGATCGGGGCGCCCTGGCGCCGACACCGGAGCGCGGTGCGCCGGAGTGCGCGCTGCACCCGGCGCGGGCCGGATCGAAGGCGAGCGGGCCGCGAATGCGCCGGCAGGGTGAGGATCCCGGGACGGGCGGGGACGCGAGGGACGTCAAGGATGACGCGATCGAGCGCGGGGCTGACGTGCTCCCTACGTGCTGCAAGGTCGGTTCGATGGGGTAGAATGGCCGGCGCTTCGGCGCGGAGGAGGAGCAGGGCATGCGGGCGTGGCGAGGGTTCGTTCTCACGGGGCTCGTGATGGCGCTTCCGGCGTTCCCGGGCGGCGCGGAGGGGCAACAGCGGATGCATCCGACCGCGGTGATCACCATGGAGAAGGGCGGGGAGATCCGGATCGAGCTCTACCCGGAGGACGCCCCGAAGACGGTGGAGAGCTTCATCACGCTCTCGAAGAAGGGCTTCTACGACGGGCTGACGTTCCACCGGATCGTGCCGGGCTTCGTGGCCCAGGGCGGGGATCCGAAGGGCGACGGGACCGGCGGGCCCGGGTACACGCTCAAGGCCGAGTTCAACAAGCGGAAGCACGTGCGGGGCACCGTGGCCATGGCCCGCTCCCAGCATCCGGACTCGGCGGGGAGCCAGTTCTACATCTGCTTCGCCCCCGCCACGCACCTCGACAACAACTACACCGTCTTCGGCCAGGTGACGTCGGGAATGGACGTGGTCGACCGGCTGAAGGTCGGCGACAAGATGCGGACCGTCAAGATCGAGGAGCCCAAGCCCTGACCGGTCCCGTCAGCCTGCCGGCGCCGGAGCGCGCCCGGCGGGCCTGAGAACCCCGGGCGTGGCGTTCGACTGGCTGATCCGCGGGGGAACGGTCCTCGACGGGACCGGGGCCCCGGGGCGGCGGGCGGACGTCGCGCTGTCCGGGGACCGCGTCACGGCCGTCGCGCCCGACCTGCCGGGCGAGGCGGGTCAGGTGGTCGATGCCACGGGGTGCATGGTCGCGCCCGGCTTCATCGACATGCACGCCCACTCCGACTTTGCGCTCCTCGCCTACCCATCCGCCGAGGCCAAGGTTCGCCAGGGCGTCACCACCGAGGTGACGGGCATGTGTGGGTTCTCCCCGGCCCCGGCGCCGCCCGGCGGCGGGCTGCTCCGGGAGTGGGCCGCGTTCCTCTCCCCCCAGCTCGACTGGCGATGGACCAGCTTCGGCTCCTGGCTCGACCGGCTGCGCCAGGTCGGGCTCACGGGCAACGTCGTGCCCTTCGTCGGCCACGGGACCCTCCGGATCGCGGCGATGGGATTCGAGCAGCGGCCCCCCACCGCTGACGAGGCGCGGCGCATGGCCGCGCTCCTCGGCGAGGCGCTGGACGCGGGGGCCTTCGGGCTGTCGACCGGGCTCATCTACGCGCCGAGCGTCTACGCGGACACGGCCGAGCTGGTCGCGCTGGCCCGGGTGGCCGGGAGCCGGGCCGGCCGTCTCTACTCGTCCCACATCCGGGGCGAAGGGCCGACGCTCGAGGCGGCGATCGCCGAGGCGATCCGGATCGGGGACGAGGGAGGCGTGCCCGTGCAGATCTCCCACCTCAAGGCGTGCCTGAAGGCGAACTGGCCCAAGATGGGCGAGGCCCTCCAGACGATCGAGCGCGCGCGAGCGCGGGGCGTCGATGTCACCGCGGACATGTACCCGTACACGGCCGGGTCGACGACGCTGGCGAGCTTGCTCCCGGTGTGGGTGCACGAGGGGGGGATGGCCGCGCTCCTGGGCCGGCTGGCGGATGGCGCCACGCGCCGCCGGATCCTCGACGCCGGCCGGGCGAGCGAGGGCGGGTGGGGCGGTCCGAACGGCGCGATCGCGTGGCCGGACGTCATGATCGCGGAGTGCCCACGGGTCCCCGAGGTCGAGGGCCGGACGATGGCCGAGATCGCGGCTGCCCGCCGGGTTCCGGCGGAGGACGCCTTGATCGATCTCCTCCGCGAGACCGACGGGCAGGTCTCGATGATCCACTTCCTGATGCTCGACGCCAACGTCGCCCGGGGGCTCCAGTTCCCCCACGTGACGATCGGCTCCGACAACCTCGGGCTCTGCGCGGGCCCCGAGGAGGCGCACGCCGGGAAGCCCCACCCCCGGCAGCATGGGTGCTTCGCGAAGGTCCTCGGCACCTACGTCCGCGAGCGCGGGGTGCTCAGCTGGGAGGCCGCCGTCCACAAGATGACCGGCCAGTCGGCCGTCCGGCTCGGGCTCACCGATCGCGGGAGTGCTTCGCCCCGGCGCGGTGGCCGACGTGGTCGTCTTCGACCCCCGGACGGTGGACGACCTCGCGACCTACCAGGCGCCTCACCGCTATCCGGCCGGCATCCACTGGGTGTGGATCAACGGCGGCGCGGTGCTGGAGGCGGGGCGCTTCTTCCCCCGTCCGACCGGCCGAGTTCTCGCTCCGGCCCGCTAGGAGATCCCCCCAGAACAGCGCTCGAGACCGGGTCCATTTGTCTAGGTAGTTGTATTGATTCGTTTTGATCTAATTTGATTGAATTTGATCGAAATGCTACCGTAGCGGTCGGATGGAGCCGCGCTTCCTCACGGTCGCCGAAGCGGCGCGCTACCTGCGCCTGAACCCCCGCTCGGTCTACCTCCTGGCTCAACGCGGTGGCATTCCGGCGAGCCGCGTCACCGGGAAGTGGCTCTTTCCCGTGCACCTTCTCGACGAGTGGCTGGAGGCGAGTGCGCGACAGCGCGGAGGCGAGCGGCCCGCGCGGGGACGCGCCTCCCTCCCGTCGGGAAACCTCTTCCTGGCCGGGAGCGATGACCCTGCCCTCGAGCTTCTCCCCGACGCGCTCCACGGCGAGGCCGGGCGGCCGCTGCTCTTCACTGCGACGCTCGGCAGCGTGGGCGGGCTCGAAGCGCTGGCCGCCGGGCGGGCGGACCTCGCGTGCGCACACCTCGTCGACCGCGCCTCCGGCGAGTACAACTTGCCCCAGGTGTCGCGCTACCTCCCGGGGCGACCGGCGGTCCTGGTCAACCTGTTTCACCGGGAGCTCGGGCTCGTGGTCTGGACGGGCAATCCCCGCAAGCTCGCCGCGGTGAGTGATCTCGCGCGTCGCGGCCTCCGGTTCGTGAACCGCCAGCCGGGCTCGGGGACGCGGACGTTCACCGATGAGGCGCTCGCCGCGGCCGGGGTCGAGCAGGCAGGGGTGGTGGGCTACCGGGAGGAGGTGTCGACCCACTGGGCGGTCGCGCTCCGCATCCTCCGCGGCGAGGCCGACGCCGGAGTCGGGACCCGCACCGTGGCCTCGGCCCTGAGCCTCGGGTTCGTGCCCCTCACCCGCGAGCGATTCGACCTCGTGATCCCCAAGGAGACCTTCTTCCAGCCGCCGATCCAGGCGCTCATCGAGGCCATCCGCTCGGAGCGGTTCCGGCGGGAGCTCGAGCGCCTCGGGGGGTACGACTGGACGCAGACGGGCCGGGTGCTGGCCGAGGTGGCGTGAGCGGCACCGGCAAGGCCCGAGAGGCTCCGCGGCGTGCCTGCGTGCGGTCGGCCCGAGCCCTCGGCGCGGGGACGGCCCTCCTGGTCGTGACCCTCTGGCTCGGCGGGCCGGGGGCCGCCTGGGGTCAGGCCGAGGCCGTGCGGCTCCTTGCGGCGGGCAGTCTCCGGGTGGCGCTGACCGAGGTGGCGCAGGCCTTCACGGCGGCAGCGGGCACCGCGGTCACGCTCGAGTTCGGCGCGTCGGGGTTGCTCCGCGAACGGCTCGAGCGAGGCGAGGTCGGTGACGTCTTCGCCTCGGCGAACATGGAGCACCCGCAAGCGCTCGCCCGGAGTGGTAAGGCCGGGCCGGTCGTCCTGTTCGCCCGTAACCGGCTCTGCGCCTTGGCCCGGGCCGAGGTCGGGCTCACCACGGACACGCTGCTGGACCGGATGCTCGATCCCGGCATCGCGCTCGGCACCTCGACACCGCGCGCGGATCCCGCCGGCGACTACGCGTGGGAGGTCTTCCGGCGGGCGGAGGCTCTCCGACCCGGCAGCCAGGCCCGGCTCGAGGCGAAGGCGCGCCCTCTCGTCGGGGGCCCGACATCCCGCCCGCCCCCGCCGGACCGGAGCGTGTACGCGCAGCTCCTGGCCGAGCGACAGGCCGACGTGTTCCTGACCTATTGCACGAACGCCGCCCAGGCGGCCCGCGAGCTGCCGAGCCTCGAGGTCGTGCCGCTTCCCGCGGCGCTGGCGGTCGGCGCGGACTACGGGCTGACCGTTCTGACGGCGGCGCGGGGGGAGAGTGCCCGCCGCCTGGTTTCGTTCATACTGTCACCAGAGGGCCAGGCGATCCTGGCCCGGCACGGCTTCACGGCGCCGTCGGGCCCGGGTGGCTGAGCCGCCGGGGCAAGCTCCGGAAAGCCTAAGGGAGGCACCGTCCCCATGACGCGACGTCGACTGGTCCTCGCAACCCTGGCGCTCTTGATCGCCGCCGGTCCCGCGGCCGCCCAGACTCCGGCGCCCGCCTCCCGGACGCTCATCCTGTCGACGACGACGAGCACCCAGGACTCGGGGCTCCTCGACGTGCTCGTGCCGATGTTCGAGCAGGCGACCGGGTACTCCGTGAAGACGATCTCGGTCGGGACGGGCCAGGCCTTGGCCCTCGCCGCGCGCGGCGAGGCGGACGTCACGCTCGCCCACGCGCCGGCCCTCGAGAAGAAGTACGTCGACGAAGGCAAGATGCTGAACCGGCGCCTCGTCATGTACAACGACTTCGTCGTGCTCGGCCCCGCGGAGGATCCGGCGCGCATCAAGGGGCTCCCGGCGGCCGAGGCCCTCCGGCGGATCGCCGCCGCGGAGGCGCGGTTCGTGTCGCGGGGCGACAAGTCGGGGACGCACCTGCTCGAGCAGGCGCTCTGGAAGCAGGCGGGGATCGAGCCGAAGGCGCCCTGGTACATCGAGTCCGGCCAGGGCATGGGCCAGACCCTCGGCATCGCGAACGACCGGCGGGCCTACACGCTGACGGACCGGGGCACGTATCTCGCCTTCCAGAAGCGGGTCGAGCTGCCGATCCTGGTGGAGAAGGACCGCCCGCTCCTCAACATCTACTCCGTCATGGAGGTCAATCCGGCCAACGGCCCCCGGGTGAACGCCGCGGCCGGGAAGGCCTTCGCCGATTTCGTGCTGTCGCCGGCGGTCCAGGGCGTGATCCGGACGTTCGGGGTGGACAAGTACGGGCAGCCGCTGTTCGTGCCGATCGCCGGCCAGCGAGAAGAGGAAGTCGGCAAGTGACCCGGGAGTAACGCGTGAGCTGGAGCACGCGGGCGCGCGTCGCGCTCGCCGGGGTCGTCGCGCTGGCCGCCGGCTGGGTCACGCCGGCGGGCGCCCAGGAGCTGACCGTCTCCGTCGCCATCAGCATGAAAGAGGCGATCGAGACCGTCGGGCGGAGCTTCGCCCAGAGCCGCCCCGGCCTCACGCTGCGGTACAACCTTGGGGCGTCGGGTGATCTCCAGAAGCAGATCGAGGCGGGGGCCCCCATCGACGTGTTCGTCTCGGCCGCGACCCGCCAGATGGACGAGCTCGAGCGGAAGGGCTTGATCCTCCCGGACACGCGGCACGCGTTCGCGCGGAACGTCCTGGTGGTGGTCAAGCCGGCGGACTCGGCGCTCGATCTCACAGCGGTCGGCGACCTGCTGGACGCGCGCGTCACGCGCGTCGCCATCGGAAACCCGAGGACGGTGCCGGCGGGACAGTACGCGCAGGAGAGCCTGCGGGCGGTCGGCGTCTGGGAGCGCCTCGGCCCGAAGCTGGTCTACGGGGAGAACGTCCGCCAGGTCCTCGAGTACGTCGCGCGCGGCGAGGTCGACGCGGGCTTCGTCTACGCCACCGACGTGGCGGCGGCCGGTCCTCGGGTCCGGACCGCGTTCCGGCCGGGGGAGGACACGTATCCCCCGGTCGTGTACCCGGTGGCCGTAGTCGCCGGCTCGCGCCAGGTCGCCCTGGCGCGCGCCTTCGTGGAGCTCGTGAGCGGGGCCGAGGGCCAAGCGGTCCTCCGGCGGCTCGGGTTCCAGCCGCCCGCCCCGGGCGCCCGGTGAGGGCCGGGTCAAGGAGGGCCAGAGGGTGAAGCTCAGCGCGCGCAACGTGCTCAGGGGGCGGGTCGTCCGCGTCGTCCGCGGCGCGACGACGGGCCATGTGAAGCTCGACATCGGCGGAGGTGTGATCGTCACCGCATCGGTGACGATGGAAGCGATCCGGGAACTCCGGCTCAAGAAGGGCGACCGCGCCGTGGCGATCGTCAAGGCGTCGGACGTCATCGTGGGGAAGGAGTAGATCCGGAGGGCGCGGTGGCGGCGTGGGGCTGATCGCGGAGGGATTCCTCCAGGCGGGCGCGCTCCTGGCGGCCGCCGACGCCGAGCTCCTCGGCGTCACGTGGCTCTCGCTCAAGGTCTCGGGGGCGGCGACCGTGCTGTCCCTTCTCGCCGGAATGCCGCTCGGGACGGTCCTTGCCCTCGTACGCTTTCCCGGGCGCGGGCTCGTCGTCGCCTTGGTCAACACCGGAATGGGCCTGCCGCCGGTGGTCGTGGGGCTCTTCGTCTCGATCGTGCTCTGGCGGAGCGGGCCGCTCGGCGCGCTGGAGCTCCTCTACACCCCGACGGCGATCGTCGTCGCGCAGTTCGTGATCGCGGTTCCGGTCGTGACGGGGCTCACGCTGGCGGCGGTCCAGCAGATCCCGGAGCGCTTTCGCCTCCAGGTGCAAGCGCTCGGGGCCTCGCGGCTCCAGCTCCTCGGGATCCTGATCCGGGAAGCGCGGCTGCCGCTCCTCGCCGCGCTGATGGCCGGCTTCGGCGCGGTGATCTCGGAGGTGGGCGCCTCGCTCATGGTGGGGGGGAACATCCGGGGGCAGACCCGGGTCCTCACGACGGCGACGGTCCTCGAGACGGGCAAGGGGAACTTCGACGTCGCGATCGCGCTGTCGATCATCCTGCTGACGCTCACGTTCCTCGTGAACTGGGCGCTCACCTGGATCCAGCAGCGCGGGCGCGTCTGAGGCTGGGGCGGGCCGAGGGCCCGCCCGCGCCCGCATGCTACAGTCGGCCCTGATGCCCGAGGCTGCGACCAGCGCGCTATGGCTCTCGATCCGCGTGTCGCTGCTCGCGACGCTCGTGGACGCGCTCGTGGGGATCCCGCTCGCCTATCTGCTCGCCAAGCGACGCTTCTGGGGCCGGCAGGCGCTCGACGTGCTCGTGATGCTGCCGCTCGTGCTCCCGCCCACGGTGACGGGCTACTACCTGATCGTCCTCCTGGGCCGGCGGGGCTGGCTGGGTGGCCCGCTCTACACACTCACCGGGTGGAGCCTGCCGTTCACCTGGTACGCCGCGGTGGTGGCGGCCGGGGTGATGGCGCTGCCGCTCCTCGTCCGGCCTGCTCGCGCCGCGATCGAGAGCGTGAACCCCGATCTCGAGCGCGCCGCCTTCGTCCTCGGCCGCTCCGAGTGGCGCACGGCGCTCGAGGTGACCCTGCCGCTCGCGCGCCGCGGAATCGTCGCCGGCCTGGTCCTCGCCTTCGCCCGCGCGCTCGGAGAGTTCGGGGCGACCCTCATGCTGGCGGGGAACATCCCGGGGCGGACGACGACGGTGCCGCTCGCCATCTACACGGCCGTGTCGACCGGCGAGACGGCGGAGGCGCTCGTCCTGGTGGTCGTCCTCACCACGCTGTCCTGCGCCGTCGTCGTGCTGGCCAGCCGGCTGGGAAGCCGGCTCTGAGACGGCCGTGATCGAGGTCGCGCTCCGGAAGACGCTGCCCGGCTTCACGCTCGACGTCGCCTGGGCGGCCGGCGACGAGGTCGTCACGCTCTTCGGTCCGTCCGGCGCGGGGAAGAGTCTCACGCTGCAGTGCCTGGCCGGCCTGGCTCGCCCCGACGCGGGTCGGGTCGTGGTCAACGGGCGGGTCTTCGACGATACGGCCGCCGGAGTCCATCTTCCGCCGCAGGCGCGCCACCTCGGCTATGTCTTCCAGGGCTATGCCCTCTTCCCGCATCTCACCGTGGCGGAGAACGTCGCCTTCGGCCTGCGCGACCGCCCGGCGGCCGAGCGGCGGCGGCGCACGGCAGACATCCTCGGCCAGCTGGGGATCGGGGATCTGGCCGCGCGCCATCCCCGGGACCTCTCCGGGGGCGAGCAGCAGCGCGTCGCCCTGGGGCGCGCGATTGCGCCGGATCCCGCCGTGCTGCTCCTCGACGAGCCGCTCTCCGCCCTCGATGCCCCGCTCCGCCGGCAGCTGCGCGACGAGCTGCGTGCCCTCGTGGCCGGGCTCCGACGGACCGTCGTGCTCGTCACCCACGATCTCGCAGAGGCCTACCAGCTCGGCGACCGCCTGGTCCTCTACGAGGGCGGCCGGGTCGTCCAGGCCGGGCCGAAGGCCGAGGTGCTCGGCCGCCCGGCCTCCGAGACCGTCGCGCGGCTCATCGGGCTCCGCAACGTCGTCCGGGGCACCGTGGTCAAGACCGCGCCGGATCGCATCGAGATCGCCTGGCGCGGGCACACGGTCGAGGCGGTCAACTCGCCCACCGCGCCGTTCCAGGCCCCGCCGAACACATCGGTCGCGTTCGTCGTCCGGCCCGAGCACGTGCGGCTCATCCGGAAGGACCGGGTCGGACCCGATCCGGCCCACCACATGAACCTGTTGCCGGGGACGGTCGTCGACGCGATCGACCACGGGACGTCGTGGACGCTGCTCTTCCGGATCGCTGCGCCCGGGCCGCCGAGCCAGGGCGGCCATGACCTCGAGATCGAGGTCCCGCAGCTCGTCTACGAGATCCTGGACATCGGCCGCGATCGGGAGTGGCAGGTCTCGATGCATCGGGGCGCGCTCCAGGTGCTGGCAGGCCTGTGAGCACGCCGGTCCTCGAGGCGCCACAGGCCGAAGGCTGTCAGCCACAGGCCGAAGGCCGTCAGCCACAGGCCGAAGGCCGTTGGAAGAACTAGCCTTGTGAGCACGCCGGTCCTCGAGGCGACGGAGGTCCAGGTGCGGTACGACGGGCAGCCCGTCCTCGACATCCCGGCGCTCGAGGTGGTGCCGGGCGAGGTGCTGGCCGTGATCGGGCCGAACGGCGCCGGGAAGTCCACGCTCCTCCGGGTGCTCGCGCTCCTCGCGCGGCCGACCCGGGGCACCGTGCGGTTCCAGGGCGCGGCGCCGCGGACCGAGGCCGAGCGGCTTGCCTGGCGGCGCCGCATGGCGTGCGTCTTCCAGGAGCCGTTGCTCTGCCGGGGCTCCGTCCTCTACAACGCCCGGCTCGCGTGCCGGCTGCGCGGCGTGGCCCGCGCGGAAGCCGACCGGCGCGCCCTCGACTGGCTCGGACGTCTCGGCATCGGCGCGCTGGCCGATCGGCCGGCGGACCGGCTGTCGGGAGGCGAAGCGCAGCGGACGAGCCTCGCCCGGGCCTTCGCCGCCATGCCGGAGGTGCTCTTCCTCGACGAGCCGTTCGCGGCGCTCGACGCCCCGACGCGCGAGGCGCTGCTCGACGACCTGGGGCGGCTCCTCGGCGCGACCCGGACGACGACGGTCCTGGTCACGCACGACCGCGCCGAGGCCCTGCGGCTCGGGGACCGCGTGGCCGTCCTGCTCGAGGGGCGGCTCGCCGAGCTCGGGTTGCCCGAGCGGGTCTTCGGGGCGCCCGGCAGCGAGGCGGTCGCCCGCTTCGTCGGCGTCGAGAATCTCCTGCCCGGGCGCGTCGCGGCGAACGCCGACGGCCTGATCGAGGTGGAGGTGGGCCCGGTGCGGGTGACCGTCGCCGGGGAGGCGCGTCCGGGCGAGCGTGTCCTGGTCGGCCTCCGGCCGGAGGATCTCACGCTCGCTCCGCCCGCGGCCCGCGGCCCGACGAGCGCCCAGAACCGTCTCGCTGGCCGCATCGTCCGCGTCACGCCGCTCGGGCCCCTCTGGCGGGTGGGCGTCGACTGCGGAGTGCTGCTCACCGCGCTCGTGACGCGTCCGGCCGTCCAGACGCTCGCGCTCGCCCCCGGGGTGCCGGTCGAGGTGACGTTCAAGGCGACGGCCGTCCATCTCGTCCGGCGTGGCGCGAGTCCCCCGTCTTGACGCTCCGCGCCCGGAAGATGTCCGGGACGTGCCCGGCTTGACACGGCTTGGAGCCGTCTGCTACAAGAGGGCTGAACGCGGCAGGCCCGAACCCGGACGTCGACGGGAGGCCGAGTGCGTGGGACCCGAAAGCCAGATCCGATTACTGCGATGGCCAGTCGCCCGTTCGGGCGCTGGCTGTTTTGTTTTCTAGAGCCGGAAGGAGGGGGCATGCCCGATCGCGACATCGTCGTCCAGCGCCTGACCGAGCTCAACGAGGAGTTCCGGCGGTTGCGTGACGAGCATCAGGCGCACGAGCGGGAGCTGGCGGAGCTCCAGGCCCGCCCGTTTCTCTCACCCGAGCAGCAGTGGCGCGAGAGCGAGCTGAAGAAGCTCAAGCTGATCCGCAAGGACCGCATGGAGACCCTCATCCGGCAGAATCAGGCCGCCGCCCAGCTGTCGGCCTGAGGCCGGCGGTCTTCCCGGCCCATGCCCCGCGCGACCGCGGGCACCCGGGCCCGCGCGGGGCGCGGTGTGTCTCCTGCCCGGCGCCCGGGGCCCACCCGCCCGTCCTCGCTCCGCGCTGATCCCGCGTCCCCTGGGGCCCGGCGGCGCGGCGCCGCGCGTTCCCCCGTGCGGCCCCCCCGGGGCTCCGAGCCCGGCCTCTCGGGCCTGAGTCACGTGGACCGCCAGGGCAAGGCCCGCATGGTCGACGTCTCCGCCAAGCCCGACACGGTGCGCGAGGCGCGCGCCCGCGTCACCCTGCGTCTCCGGCCGGCCACCCTCCGGGCGATCCGGCGGGGCGAGGTGGTCAAGGGGGACGTCCTCGGCGTCGCCCGGCTGGCGGGCATCATGGCGGCCAAGCGGACGGCCGAGCTGATTCCCCTCTGCCACCCGCTCCGGATCACGGGCATCGACGTGCGGTTCACCCTGGACCGCGCGCGGTCGGCGGTGCACGTCGAGACGGCCGTGCGCACCGTGGACAAGACCGGCGTCGAGATGGAGGCGCTGACGGCCGCCGCCGGGGCGGGGCTCGCGATCTACGACATGGTGAAGGCGATCGACCGGGGGATGCGGCTCACGAACCTCTGCCTCGTCGAGAAGTCGGGAGGCCGGAGCGGCCACTGGGTGCGGCGATGAGGACGGCCCTCATCCACTCGGACGCCTACAAGCGATTCGACTACGGGCCGGAGCATCCGCTTCGCATGGAGCGGCTCGGGTTGACGTTCGCGCTGATGGACGCCTACGGGCTCACGCGGCTGCCCGGCACCGAGGTGCTCCCGCCGACACCCGCGCCGGAGGCAGCGCTCCGGGAGTTCCACACCGAGGAGTACCTCGGCGTGCTCCGGGCCGCCGGTGCCGGCGAGGCGGTGCCCGAGGCCTACCGGTACGGCCTGGGCCCCGGCGACAACCCGATCTGGCCCGGGGTGTACGAGGCCTCGGCGCTCGCCTGCGGCGGCTCGATTCTCGCGGCGGAGCTGGTGGCGCGGGGCGACGTCGCGCGGGCCTTCGCCTTCGCGGGGGGGCTCCATCACGCGATGCCGGCCCGCGCGTCCGGATTCTGCTACCTGAACGACGCGGTGCTCGCGATCCTGGCGCTCCGTCGCCACGGCCTGCGTGTGGCCTACGTCGACATCGACGCGCATCACGGCGACGGTGTGCAGGCGGCGTTCTACCGGAGCGCGGACGTGCTGACGATCTCCACGCACGAGCGCGGGGACCGCCTGTTTCCGGGGACCGGGGGCGTCGAGGAGATGGGCGAGGGGCCCGGGCGCGGATACGCGGTGAACCTGCCGCTGAACCCCTACACCGACGACGCGGTCTACCTCGACGCGTTCGACGCGGTCGTCCCCCCGGTGCTCCGCGCCTTCGGCGCGGACGTCGTCGTCGCCCAGCTCGGGATCGACGGGCATCGCACGGATCCGCTGACGCACCTCGCGCTGTCGGTCGACGGCTTCGCGGCGACCGTACGCCGCATCATCGGGCTCGCGCCGCGCCTGGTCGCGCTCGGCGGCGGAGGCTACGACCTGTCGAACGTTGCCCGGGCGTGGACGGCCGCCTGGGCGCTCATGAACGGAGTGACGCTGCCGCCCGCGCTCCCGCCCGCCTTCGTCGTCGCCGCGGCGCCCTATCTCGGCGGCCGGCGGACCCTGTGGGACGAGCCCCCGGTCCTGCCGCTCGAGGTGGTGCGTCCGGCGCGGGAGTTCGCCGAGCGCCAGGTCGCCGAGCTCCGGCGGCTCGTCTTCCCGCTCCTGGGGGTGCCGGCCTCCGGCGCGTGACGCCCCGGCCCGCGTGTGATAGCGTGACGGCACCATGGCGGCCGCGCGTCCCGACGGCCCCCGGGGTCGCCTGATCACGGTGGAGGGCGTCGAGGGGGCAGGCAAGTCCACCCAGGTCGAGAGCCTGCGCGGCTGGCTGGCGCAGCGCGGTGTATCCGTCGTCGCGACGGCCGAGCCCGACGGGACCGCCCTCGGAGCCAGCCTCCGGCGGGTCCTCGGCGAGGTCGATCGCGTCACGCCCCTGACGGAGGCCCTCCTCTTCGCCGCGAGCCGGGCCGAGCACGTCGAGCGCGTGATCCGCCCGGCCCTCGCGGCGGGCCAGGTCGTCCTGTGTGACCGCTACGTGGACTCGACGGTCGCCTACCAGGGGTATGGCCGGGGCCTGCCGCTCGAGACCATCGCCCAGCTGAACCGCCTGGCCACGGACGGCGTCATGCCCGATCTGACGCTCGTGCTGGATCTCGACGTGGCCGAGGGCCTGCGCCGCGCGCGGGCCCGCCGGGGCGCGCTGGCCGCGTGCGACCCGTTCGAGCGGCTCGCGCTCGAGTTCCACGAGCGGGTGCGGAAGGGTTTCTGGGCCATCCGCGACCGGGAGCCCGACCGCGTCACCCTGGTCGACGCGGACCGCCCCCCGCCGGTGGTCGCCGCGGAGATCGCCCGCCTCGTCGGCCGGCGGCTCGGGCTCGAGCCGGCATGACGCTCGCGGGCGCGCCCGGAGCCTGGGCGGGCATCGTCGGCCAGTCGGCGGCGGTCACGTTGCTTCAGCGCGCGATCGCGCTCGACCGGCTGGCCCACGCCTACGCCTTCGTCGGGCCCTCGGGCGTCGGCCGTCGACTGACGGCGATCGCGTTCGCCCAGGCGGCGCTCTGCGCCGCCCAGGGATGCGGGACGTGCGCGGTCTGCCGGCGCGTGGCCGCCGGCCAGTACCCGGACTGCCACCTCATCACGCCCACGCCGCCGCGGGACAATCCGAAGGGCGCCCCGATGATCCGGATCGAGCAGGTCCGGGAGCTCGAGCGCACGGCGGCGCTGGCCCCGCACGAGGCGGGCCGCAAGGTGTTCGTCCTGGACGACGCGGAGCGCATGACGCTCCCGACCGCGCAGGCCCTCCTCAAGACGGTCGAGGAACCGCCGCCGCGTACCCATCTGGTGCTGATCATCGCCAACCCGCGCGCCTTGCCGCCGACGCTCCTCTCGCGCTGCCAGCGGGTGCGGTTCGGGCCGCTGAGCGAGACCGACGCGGCGCGGCTCCTGGAAAGCCGCGGCGTCGCGCCCGCCGCCAGCGAGCTCCTGGCGCGGCTCGCGCAGGGGCGCCCGGGGCTCGCGCTCGGGACGGATCTCGACGCGCTCAGGGCCCGCCGGGAGGCGGCCCTGGCGCTGGCGGCGGAGCCCACGGCGCGGCTCGGCATCGCGCTCGACGCGGCGCCGACCGATCGGGCGACGGTGGCGACGTACCTCGAGCTCTACTGGTCCTGGTACCGGGACGCGCTCTGCCTCGCGGCGGGCGGCTCCCCGGCGCTCCTCGTCAACGCGGATCAGGAGGCCGCCCTCCGGGCCCTGGCGGCGCGCATGCCGGCGCCGGCGCTCACCGCGGCGCTCGCGCGCGTGAAGGCCGCCTGGGTCGCGCTCGAGGGCAACGTGAACCCCCGGCTCGCGCTCGAGACCGCGCTGCTCGGGCTCGGCGGGGCGACCGCGTAGAGGCGGAACGTCGATGCACGACGCGCCGGACGAGCTCGAGAGCGCCCCGCCGCCGCGGCGGCTGATCGGCGTACGCCTTCGCGCGGGCGGTCGCGCCGACGACTACCTCGTCGAGGACCTCGCGCTGCACGTGGGCGATCACTGCCTCGTCGAGGTGCCGCGTGGGCACGCGGTCGGGCAGGTGCGGCGGCCGGCCCGGGACCTGCCCGCCGCCAAGCGCGACCGCGTCTATCCCCGGGTGCTGCGGCTCGCGACCCCGGAAGAGGTGGCGGAGGAAACGCGGCGCCGCGAGCGCGAGGTGGCCGCGGTGAGGACGTGCCAGCTCCGGGCCCAGGGGCGCGGGCTCGCGCTGAAGGTCGTCGACGTCGAGCTGACGCCGGATGGCCGGCGCGTGACGGTGCTGTTCGCCGCCGAGACGCGGATCGACTTCCGCGAGCTGGTGCGGGACCTGGCCCGGGAGTTTCGCGCCCGCATCGAGATGCGGCAGGTCGGCGCCCGCGACGTGACGAAGGTGCAGGACGGCATCGGGCCCTGCGGCCGCCAGCTCTGCTGCTCGACCCACCTGCGCGGGTTCGAGCCCGTGTCGGTGAAGATGGCCAAGAGCCAGGACGTGCCGCTGAACGACAGCCGCCTCCTCGGCAACTGCGGCCGGCTCAAGTGCTGCCTCCTCTACGAGTTCTCGCAGTACGAGGCGCTGCGCGCCCAGCTGCCGCGCGTCGGCTCCGCCTGTCAGGCCGAGTGCGGCGGGGGCGGGTGCATGGAGGGGCGCGTCCGGGCCGTCAAGGTCCTCAAGGAGTCGGTGCTCGTCGGCTTCGCCGACGGGACGGAGGCGGAGGTTCCGCTCTCCCAGCTCACGTGGGAGGGGCGCCCGCATGTCAAGCCGCTCCCCTGACGGCGTGCTCTACCTCACCACGCCGATCTACTACATCAACGGCCCGCCCCATCTCGGCCACGCCTACACGACGATCGTGGCCGACACGATGGCCCGCTACCGCCGGCTCGCGGGCGACGACGTCTTCTTCCTGACGGGCACCGACGAGCACGGCGACAAGATCGCCCAGGCGGCCGCACGGGCCGGCGAGACCCCGCAGGCCCTCGCCGACCGGAACTCGAAGGCGTTCCGGGAGGAGTGGGTCGCGCTCGGGATCACGTATGACGACTTCATCCGGACGACCGAGCCGCGGCACGCGCGCGTGGTCCAGGCCATCCTCCAGCGGCTCTTCGAGAAGGGCGAGATCTACTTCGGCAAGTACGGCGGGCAGTACTGCTTCGGGTGCGAGCGCTTCTACACGGACAAGGAGATCGTCGACGGCAAGTGCCCCGACCACCAGACGCCGCTGACCTACATCGAGGAGGAGAACTACTTCTTCCGGATGTCGGCGTACCAGGACTGGCTCGGGCGCGTCCTCGAGGACCATCCGGAGGTCGTCCAGCCCGAGCGCTACCGGAACGAGCTCCTGGGCTTCCTGCGGGAGCCCCTCCAGGATCTGTCCATCAGCCGCCCGAAGAGCCGGCTCCAGTGGGGCATCCCGCTGCCGTTCGACGACCGGTTCGTGACCTACGTCTGGTTCGACGCGCTGCTCAACTACGTGTCCGCGCTGGGCGAGCCGGGCGGCGACCGGTTCCGGCGGTACTGGCCGCACGTCCACCACCTGATCGGCAAGGACATCCTGAAGCCCCACGGGATCTACTGGCCGTGCATGCTGAAGGCGGCCGGCCTGCTCGGGGACACGCCGTCAGGCGCCGCGAGCCTGCCCAGTTTCGCGCGGCTGCGCGTCCACGGGTACTGGACACTCGGCGGGGGCAAGATTTCCAAGAGCGTCGGCAACGTCGTCGAGGCTTCGGCCCTCACCCAGAAGTACGGGAACGATGCCTTCCGCTACTTCGTCCTCCGGGAGATGCCGTTCGGCCAGGATGCGAACTTCACCGAGGACGCGCTCGTCGAGCGGCTCAACGCGGACCTCGCGAACGACCTCGGAAATCTGGTCTCGCGCGCCACGACGATGCTGGTGAACTTCGGTCGCAGGTTGCGGACACGAAGCCGAGCCTGGAGGAGCAGGATCGGGAGATTCGAGCCGGCGCCGCTGAGGAACACTCGACGCAGTCGCGCAGGCGATGGACCAATTCGCGTTTCAGAGCGCGCTGGTGGCCATCTGGAGGTTCATCGGTGCTGTGAATCGGTACGTCGACTGCCTCGCAGCCGTGGGCGCTCGCGAAGGATCCCGCGCAAGCGGGTCCGGCTGGCGGCCGTGCTGGTGACGCTCGCCGACTCGCTCCGGTATCTCGGCATCGTCCTCGAGCCCTTCGTGCCGGACGCCGCCGCCCGGATCCGGGCGGCGGTCGGCGACACGCGCCGCCCGGCGCTCGCGAATGCGGCAATGGGGCGCGTCGATGAGCTGGCCCCCGTGCAGCGGCTCTCCGGGCTCTTCCCGCGCGTCGACACGAAGACCCCGGCGGCGCCCCCCGGTGCCCCCGACGGGAGCGGCTCTCGCCGCGAGCCCGTCCCGCGCATCACGATCGACGAGTTCAAGCGCCTGGACCTCCGGGTCGCCGAGGTCGTCGCGGCGGAAGCGGTGCCGAAGTCGAAGAAGCTCCTCAAGCTGACCGTCCGGCTCGGCGAGGAGACGCGGACGCTGGTCGCCGGGATCGCCGAGCACTACCGGCCCGAGGCCCTCGTCGGCCGGAAGGTCGTCGTGGTCGCGAACCTCGAGCCGGCGACGCTCATGGGCGTGACCTCGAACGGCATGGTGCTGGCCGGCTCGGCGGGCGAGACGCTCGCGCTCCTCGCCCTCGATCGGGACCTTCCGTCCGGCGCGAAGGTCCGCTAGATCCCGCGCGCGCTCCCCGTGTCGAGCTCGGCGGACCCGTTTCTCCGGCGGCGCACGATCGCTCTGGCGGAGGGGGCCGCCTGGCGGACGTTCGTCCGTCGCTGGGGGATCTCGCTGGCGTCCCTCGCCTCGGGCCTCGTGACGCTGCTGATCTTCCGCCGCGGGGTGCCGCACGTGGGCTGGATCATCGGCTACGTCGTGGGCCTCTGGCTCCTCTTCGCCGTGCTGAGCCAGACCCGCGACGCGCTCCTGGCCGGGGGGCGACACCTGGTCGTCGCCGCGGGCGACTACACGATCCAGACCCTCTACCACGGGCTCCTTCTGTTCGTCCTCCCGGGCTACTTCGCGAGCACGACCTTCGACGGCATCACGGTCGTGTTCTTCGGGGTGCTGGCGGCGGCGGCCCTCCTGACCACGGTCGATCCCTGGTACCGCAGGGTGGTGCAGCCGCGGCCGTGGCTCGGCCTCACCTTCTTCGGCTTCTCGCTCTTCGCGGGGCTCAACGTGGCGCTGCCGCTCGTGGGCGTCCCGCCGGCGGGCGCGGTGGTCCTGAGCGCCGCCCTCGGCGCCCTCGGTCTGACGCCGACGTTCTTCCGGCGCGCGGGCCGCTGGGGACCCGCCGCCGCGCGGGCGGGCACGGTCGCCCTGCTGGCCGTCGGGGCGGCGTGGATCGCGCGGCCGGCCGTGCCGCCCGCGCCGGTGAGCCTGGTCCACCCCACGCTCGCCCGCACCGTGGCCGATCTGGAGCCGGTCGAGCCGGTGGCGCGCGTCTCCATGACCGAGCTCCGCGCGTGGGGCGGGCTGACCGCGTTCACGCCGGTCGCGGCTCCCGCGGCCCTGCACCAGGCGATCGAGCACCGTTGGCGCCACGAGGGGCGCGTGGTCTCGACGGTGCGGCTCGCCACCCCGGTGCAGGGCGGCCGGCCGGGCGGCTTCCGCACCTACTCCCGAAAGACCGACTTCCCGCCCGACGCCCAGGGCCGCTGGACGGTGGACGTGGTGACCGCCTCCGGCCAGCTGATCGGCCGCCTCCGCTTCCGGGTCGACGGGTGACCGTGCTGTTCGACACGCACGCCCACCTCCACGACCCCGCGTTCGACGCCGACCGGGCCGCCGTGCTCGCGCGGGCACGGGCGGCCGGCGTGGCGGGCTTCCTCACGATCGGGACGGACGAGGGCACCTCGGCGGCGGCGGTCGCCCTCGCCGCGGCGGAGCCCGACGTCTACGCCGCCGTCGGCGTCCATCCGCACGACGCGAGCACGGCGGATCAGGCGAGCCTCGAGCGGATCGCCGCGCTCGCGCGCGCGCCGCGGGTCGTCGCGATCGGCGAGATCGGGCTCGACTACTACCGCGATCTCTCGCCCCGGGCCGTCCAGCGGGCCGCGCTCGTCGCCCAGCTCCGGCTGGCGCGGGCCGTCGGGAAGCCCGTCCTGCTCCATTGCCGGGAGGCGCACGCGGATCTCCTCGACGTCTGCGAGGCCGAGGGGGTCGCCGCCGTCGGCGGGATCCTCCACTGTTTCTCGGGAGACCTCGAGGTCGCGCGGCGCGGCCTCGGCCTCGGGCTCCTGATCTCGATCGCGGGCCCGGTGACCTACCCGAGCGCGCGCCGGCTCGCCGAGGTGGTGCGGGCGCTCCCGCTCGACCGTCTCGTGGTCGAGACGGATTGCCCCTACCTTCCGCCCCAGCCCTGGCGCGGCCAGCGCAACGAGCCGGCGTACCTGCCGGTCACGGCCGCGCGCGTGGCGGAGCTCCTGGGCGTGCCGATCGGGACGGTGGCCAGGGCGACGAGCGAGAACGCCGCGCGTCTGCTCGCGCTCCCGCCGCTCCGGCCCGGCCCGGCGGCGTCTCCCGCGTGATGTCGGAGCGCGCGCGGCGCTGGCGGCTGGGGCTTCGCCGCGCCGTGGGCGGCGCCCTGAACGTCACGGCCGCGCGGCTCATGAACCGCCGCCGGGACCGGCCCTCGGCGCCCCTGCTCGACCTTCCCGGATATCGCCGGCTGTCCGCGGCCACGCCGCGCGACCTGGCGGAGCTCCTCGCGTGGCGGTCCAATCGGGAGCGGGCCCAGCTGACCGAGGCCGTGCTGCTCGCGACCGGCCTGCCGGTCCGCCGGCATCCGTACCGAACGATCGAGGGCGCGGGGGTCAACCTCTTCGTGGATCTCGGGCCCGGGCCCCGGACGCTCATGCTCGCGGCCCATCACGATGCCGTCCCGGGCAGTCCCGGCGCCAACGACAACGCGGCGGCCGTGGGCATCCTGCGCGCCCTCGGCGCCCGGCTCGTCGCCGATCCGCCGCGCCGGCTCCGCGTGCGGCTCGCCTTCTTCGGGGGCGAGGAGCGCGCGATGCTGGGCTCGCGCGCGTACGCGCGACGGACCGACCCGGGGGACCTCATCGGGGTGGTGAGCCTCGAGCTCTGCGGCATCGGGGACAGCCTGGCGCTCTGGGACGTGACGCCCGCGCTCGAGGGGACGCCGCTCGTCCGCGCCTTCATCGCGACCGTGGAGGCGCTCGGCTACCGCCGGGACGAGACGTATCACCTCGGCACGCCGGTGCCCTTCTTCGCGAGCGATCACCGGCCGTTCGCCGACCGGGGCGTGCCGGGCGTCGGGCTGACGGCCGTCCCGCAGGCGGCGATGGAGCCCTTGCGGGCGTTCATCTACGGCGGCGTGCGCGGCATCCTGATTCCGCCCGCCCGTCGTCCGCCGCCCTTCACGACCTATCACACCACGCACGACCTCCCGGAGACGCTCGAGCTGCCGACGCTGGCCGCCGTGGAGCGGGCGCTCGAGGTCCTCGTGCGGACCCTCGACGCGGTGCCGGGCGATGCCGGTCCGGCGCGCGGCCGCACGTAGGCGGACCTCGCCTCGGCGCGAGGTCCCCGCTCGGCGTGCGGTGAACAGCCGGTGCCGGTCCGGCGCCTGACGTCACGTGATCTCGCGGTAGCAGAAGGTCAGGAAGAGCCCGAGCGCCGTTACGAGCAGCGGCCAGAGGATCCCGGCGGGACGTTCGGGGACGATCCCGCGCAGGCTCAGCCAGCGCACGGTGCCGGCGAGGAGACCGAGGGCGCCGAGCATGCCGTGCTGCACGTTGATCAGCGTGCCGAGCTCCTCCGTCGTCCGCACGCCGGCGTGGGCGTGGCCCAACAACAGCAGACTCCCCGCGATCATCAGGACGGGCAGCGCCGGCCCCAGCGGTCGCTCGCGTGGCGGACGCCGCCGGTCGCGCCAGCCGAGCCAGGCCAGCACCAGCACCAGCACCGCGCCGATGTGGTGCTCGACGACGCCCGGATCGCCGATCGCCTCGCGAAAGGTGACGGCGCGCAGCACCCACACCTCGGGATCGGCAAAGACGGCGATGAACACCGCCAGCGGCACCAGCAGGAGCGGCCACGCCCGCGCCGCCACCTCCCCGCTGCGCCCGCCGAGGCCCTGCGCGAGCCAGAGTAGCCCGAGCGCCGTGACGAAGACGCCGGACCAGTTGTGCATGAGCTCGGCATAGCGCAGATCATCGACCGTGCGCGTGGCGGCCCCGACGAACTGCGACGGGTCGACCAGCGTCGTGCGCGGCAACACCGGCGTCAGCACCGCGTCGAGCTGCCGCGGCGTCAGCCGCAGCGAGCCGTCCTCGCCGGGCGGCGGGATCGATCCGACGATGCCGGCGATCGTGACGACCAGCACCCCGGCCGTCACCTCGAGCTCGAGCATCCTGCCGAAGCGCCGCACCCACGGCACCGCTTCACTCGCGGCGAGCCCTGGCGTGCCGGCCAGCCGCAGGAGATTGGGCCGGACGACGCGATGGTTGATCAAGCCGGCCACCAGCACCGGGAGCACCAGCACCATCTTGACCGACAGCGTCAGGCCGTAGGCGGAGGTCACCAGGTCGACCGGCGTGTGGAGATGGCGCACCGCGGCGTAGACGCCCGAGGCGAGCAGCAGGGACGCGGCCGCCAGGGCCACCGGCGAGACGCGCCGGACGATCGCGGCGAGCAGAGCGAGACACGGCGCGCTCGTGTGCTCGATGATGGTGGCTCGCGCGGCGAGGAGGTGCGCGAGGACGCCGATCCACGCCGCCGCGGCGCCGAGGTGCACGAGCTGCGACGCGATGGCCAGCATGCGCCCGGTGGGCTGGGCGGCGGCGTGACTGGCGAGGCCCGTGCACCCCAGGGCGCCGGCGCCGAGCACGGCGAGGACACCCCACCTGCATGGGCCGCGCAGCCGGGTCGCCGCCGCTGCCAGCACCAGACAGGCGATGCGCAGGAGCGCCAGCTGCCCGAAGGTGGTCCCCGTCGCGAAGCGGCGGACGAGCGCCAGCTCGACGCCGCCGAGCGGCGACAGTCCCTGGATCTCGGCCGCTTGCACGAAGAGATCGAGGAACGTCGCCAGACCCGCGGTCAGCGCCGCGGCCGCCACCCAGCGGGCGACGCCGGCCGACAGGGCGCCGGCCAAGGTCTCGCGGGCGGGCTCCGGCCCCAGCCGCCGACACGCGGGACTCAGCAGCCCGAGGATGAAGACGGGACCGCCGAGCGCGACGATCAGCCCTGCCAGCTGGAGAGCGTGGAGGAGCGAGTGCTCCATCGAGTCAGGCCGCGCTCATCTCGCGGTCTCCACCCGGAACGTGAAGCGCCCGGCCGCGCGGTGCCCGTCACGAGACAGCACCCGCCATTCCACGGCGTAGTCGCCCGGGCCAAGCTCCTGGACGGGGACCGTCATGCGCGTCCGGTCGTCGCGGTCGACCGTCGGCGCGCCTCGCGCCAGGTTGGTGCGCGGCTTCGCGGTGAGCTCGGCGGCCCGGACGACCTCCACCGAGTTGAATCCGTCCTCGAGCAGCTCGCTGAACCACAGCTCGACGCGTTCCGGGGGCGCGGCCAGCCTTGCCTGGTTGGCCGGGGTCGAGCGGACCAGGCGCGCATGTGCCAGTGCGGCGCGTGGGCCGGGGAGGAACATCTGAGCGACGACGAGCGCGGCCACCGCCAGGAGGAGCCAATCGAGAAGGCGCCGCACAGGTCTCATCAGGAACCGTTCGCCCCGCTCCGGGAGCAGACGCTGGCTAATGGGGACCCGCTTACGGAGAGGACGGGCCCGGGGTGACCCGGGCGAGGAGGAGGCGGCTCGTTGCGAGCGCCTCCCGGCGGACGAGTACCTGGACGGCGCCCTGCTCGCCCACCGAGAACGGATAGACGGAGGGCGCGACCTGGCTGCGCAGGAGCACCTCGATCCCGTGCGCCTCGAGGAGGCCGCGGACGACGAGCGCCTCCGCCTGGTCGCCGACGCGGGTCAGCTCCTCGAACCCGCGCTCATTGTCCGGCTCGGGCGGCTCGGGCGCGCGGGACGGGAACGGGATCACGCGGCCAGTCACGCGGCGTGCCTCCGCCTGCCCCTCAGGCGTCCCGGGCCGAGGCCGCGACGAGGTCGCGCCAGGCCGGCAGCCCGCCGAGCGCGGCCGCGGTGCGAATCGCGCGGACGATGGCCTCGGCCACGCAGTCCGCCGCGACGAGCCCGAGGGCGTCGGCGGAGGGCGCGTCGGCGCGCGCGCCCGAGCCCGTCGCGAGACAGAAGAGGGCGTCGCCGTCCACGCTCAGATGCGGAGGCGACAGCGCCGCGGCGAGCCCGAGGTGCGCGAGCGCGGCCACGCGGCGCGCCTCGGCGCCATCGAGCGGCACGTCGGTGGCGACGATGCCGATGGTGGTGTGCGTCTGGCGGAACCCCGGGGTGATGCGGCCCTCGCGGAGCTCGCGGGCCGTGTCCACCAGGCGGTGACCGGCGGGGGCGTCCCGCGCCCCGGCCAGGAGGGCTCCGGTCGCGGGATCCCGCACGTCGCCGAACGCGTTGACGGCGACCAGCGCCCCCACGGTGGCCGTGCCGACCTGACGGCTCGCCGTGCCGAGCCCGCCCTTCATGGCGCGCGCCAGACCGAATGCCTTGCCGACGGACGCGCCGGCACCCGCGCCGACCGAGCCTTCCGCGACGGGGCCGCTCGCGGCCTGGGCTGCGGCGCGCGCGCCCATGGCGCGGTCGGGCCGGACGTCCCGCGCTCCCACCGCGAGGTCGTAGAGGATGGCCCCGACGACCAGCGGCACGACGCCGCCGGTGGTGGGAAGGCCGATCCCGCGCGCCTCGAGGTGCGCCATGACGCCGAAGCACGCCTCGAGCCCGAAGGCGCTCCCCCCCGCGAGGACGGCGCCGTGGACGCGCGTGGCGATGTGGCCGGGCTCCAGGAAGTCGAGGCCGAGAAGACCCGAGGCGCCGCCGCGCACCTCCACGGCGGCCACCGCGCCGGCGGGGCAGAGCACCGCGGTGCACCCGGTGAGGCCGACGAGGTCGGCGGCGTGGCCGACCAGGAGGCCGGCGACATCGGTGAGGCCGCCCACCTAGCCGCCGCGGGCCGGCGCGGCGTGGGCGCGGGGCGCACGGCTCGCCGTCTCGGCGGAGAGCCGGCCCGTGGCGACCTCGCCCGCGATCTCGAGGCTCCGTTCCACCAGCGCCCGCAGGAAGGGAATGCGTCGGAGGTCCTCCTCCGGGTCCGCGAGCGCGCGGGCGACCGCGACCGCGCTCGCGGCGTCCGGCGTGCGCCCGAGCGCGAGGAGGACGTAGGCCTGGTCCTCGAGGCGCCCCTGCCAGAGGCGCCGGCCGGGCGCATCGAAGCGGGTCTCGATGATCCGGTCGACGAGCGCGGCGAGCCGTTCGGCCTTGATCTGATCGCTGACGACGAGGCGACTCTCCCGGGCCTGGAGCCACTCCAGGGACTCGCTCGACACGCTCGCCGGATCCAGGAACCAGCCCGTCAGCTCGGGGAGGGCGAGAAGGGCGGCGGAACGTTCGAGGAGGGCGGGATCCTCGGCGGCCGCGGCCGGCAGCCGCGCGTGGATCGGGGCCGGCTCGGCGGCGGGGGTGCCGAGCCGCTCGATCCACTGGCCGAGCTCCGCGGGCACGGGGTGGCCCGTGGCGCCGGCGCGCTCCGCGGCCGCCACGAGGGTCGCCCAGGCCCAGCGCGCCGGGACCGCCACCCAGGGAAGGGGACTCTCGGCGCGCAGGGCGTGAAGGCGCTCCTCGACTCGCCTCTTCGGGATCGCGCCCGAGGAAAAGTCGATGAGGCCGGTCTCGTCCGAGAGCATCGCCGCGAGGAGGGTGCGCTCCCCGTAGGGACCCGCGAGGGTGAGCCAGAGGCCCCGGCCGCCGGTGCCATCGACCGCGGACACCCACGCTTCCCCGAGCCCGACCCGAGGCGTCGCGGGCGGCGAGGCCGCCGGACGGCGGTCGATCCCGGCCTGGCGGAGCCGGTAGAGCGCGCGCCGCGCGGCCGTGCGCACCGCCTTGGTCGTCGCGCGTGTCTGGGCGGCGTCGAGCGCGTCGGCCGCCTCGGGGAGCGGGAGCGCACCGAGCGCCTGCGCGGCCGCGATCGCCCGCTCCGGGCGGTCGGCCAAACAGCGGCGCAGGATGGGGAGCGCGGCCGCCCCGTGCTGACGGGCGAGCCACCCGAGCGCCGCCTCGAGCTCGCCGGCGGGGATCGTGGCCAGGGCGGCCTCCACGGCCTCGTCGGCGGGCTCGCCGCCCACCAGCGCGTCGAGGGCCACGGCTACCATTGGGTCAAGAGCCGCAGCACGGGCTGGAAGGTGGGCGGGGAGTCGGCGGGGCAGAAGTACACGCGCTTCAGGTAGGCGAGCGCCGCGGCGTAGCGCTCGAACCCCGCGGCCAGGGTCGAGAACAGGCGTGCCTCCGGCCGGAGGGCCGACCGCTCGAAGTCGGCGACGGCCTGGTAGGCGCGCTGCCCTTGCCGCACATAGTAGGCGGCCCCCACCCGGCGCTCGACGTGCTCCCGGAACAGGCCGGTCATGAACAGTGCGTAGTCGCCAACGTGCTGGCGGATTCGCCGCTCCCGGAAGGGATCGAAGTCCGGCGCCTGGAAGTCCCAGGCGCGCTCGGCCTCGATCAGGAGCCCCGCCACCGAATCGAGCGGCCGCCCGGCCGTGTCCCGGATCGCGTAGAGCTCGTCCGTGCGCCCGAATCGGGTGAGCAGCGCGGCGAGGTAGGCCCCTTCGGCCGGCCCCCCGAGTCGAAGGTCACCGAGCGCCTGGCGGACGACGCGCTCGAAGAAGCGGGCCAGGCTGGGCGTCCGCGCCGGATCGCCTGTCGCCATGATCGGCCTCCGATCCTCGCGGCGTACTATACCGCAGCGACTGGCCACGACGCAGCCTTCCGAGCGCGGGCGCGGAAAATTTCTTTGGGCGCTCCGTGGGGCGGGTGGGACAATTTTGCGCGAGGGAGGGACGCATGGCAACGATCCAGCAGGAGTTGAAGCCTCAGCCGCGCGAGACGCCCGACGACGACCTGGACGAGATGTACGAGGAAGAGCCGCGGCGTCGCGCCTGGGGCGCGATCGCCAGCGTGGTGCTCGCCCTCGCGCTCGTGTTCGTCGGCTACCAGTGGAACCAGGCCGCCACGCGCGCCGAGGCGCTCGGCGCGCAGGTCAACGGAGTGCGCGCCGAGGCGGAGACGCAGCGCCTGAGGGCGGAGGACGCCCAGCGGCAGGTGGACCTGATCCAGAAGCGGCTCGCCGCGATCTCGGCCGAGAAGGACTCCCTCGCCGAGCGGATCGTGACCCTGGAGAAGGCGGCGTCGTCGCGCCCGGTGGCCGCGAAGGCCGAGAAGCCGAAGGCGGCGACGAAGGTGACGGCGGCCGCACCGGTCCGACCCAAGGCCACGCCCGTCGCCAGTCGCCCGACGCCGGCCAAGCGCACGCCGTAGCGTAGCGCCGGGCGCCTTCAGGCGGCCAGCGCTCGGTCGAGCGCGTCGAGCAGGCGCGCGTTCTGCTCCGGAGTGCCGACGCTGACGCGAAGGTGCTCCGGATAGCCCACCGCCGCGCCGTCCCGCACCAGGACGCCCCGGGCCCGGAGCGCCGCGACCACCGGGCCCGCCGGCCGCCCCAGGCGCACCAGGAAGAAGTTCGCCTCGGTCGGGGGGTGGGACAGCCCCCGACCGGCGAACGCCGCCGCCAGCGCCCGCCGCTCCGCCCACACCACCCGCCGCGTCGCCTCGCGATGCGCCAGGTCGCGCGTGGCCGCCAGCGCCCCGGCCTGCGCCACCCGGCCGACGTTGAAGGGCTCGCGCGTGCGCTCGAGGGCGCCGATCGCGTCCGGGCCGGCGATCGCGTAGCCGACGCGGAGCCCCGCGAGACCGGTGATCTTGGAGAACGTCCGGAGGAGCATCAGGCTCTCCGGCCGCGTCCGGAGCGTCGCCAGCCCATCCGCGGCGCGTTCGGGCGCCTCGATGAAGTCGACGTACGCCTCGTCGAGGAGCACCAGGACGTCGCCGGGGCAGCGCGCGCAGAACCCCTCCCACGCGGCTCGGCCGAGGACCGTCCCCGTCGGATTGTGGGGGCTCGACAGGCACACGAGCTTGGTGCGCGGCCCGATGCGCGCCAGGACGTCGTCGAGGTCGATCTGGTAATCGCGGAGCGGGCTCGTCACGACCTTGGCGCCGGCGAGCCGGGCCGTCGTCGTGTACGGCTCGAACGAGGGCTCCGGCACCACCACCTCGTCGCCGGGGTCGAGGAGGGCACGCGCGAGGAGCGTGAGGATCTCGTCGCCGCCGTTGCCGAAGACCAGCTGGTTCGGTGTGACGCCGAGCGTGCCGGCCACGGCCTCCGCCAGCGCCGGGGCGCCGCCGTCGGGGTAGAGATGGATCCGCTCGGCCTCGCGGCGGATCGCGGCCACGGCGAGCGGGGAGGGACCGAGCGGGTTCTCGTTGGCGGACAGCCGCAGCACCGGGTGACCCAGCTCGGCCGTGAGCGCGTCGAGCGGCGGCGGCACGACGTAGGGGACGATCTCGGCGAGGACCGGTCGCCAGCGGGGTGGCATGGCGGACGGAGTGTACCATCGTTCGCCCGGCCGCCCGGCCGGCGCCGCTCCGCCCGCGCGTGAGCGCCGAGTACAATCGAGGCGTGCAGTCGGCGTCGCCCCCGCCTGTCGCGGCCTCGGGCGTCGAGTCGCGTCCCGTGTGGGCTCGCGGGCTCCTCGCCGCGATCCTCGCCGTGGCGTTCCTGCTGCGCGTGGCCGGCGTCACTTACGGGTTGCCCGACTGGGTCTACCACTCCGACACGACGAAGCAGCTGCTGCGCGTCGTGCCCTTCCTGCGGGGCGACCTCGTGCCCGAGGACACGTACCCGGTGCTCCACATGTACCTCGCGGCGCTGCTGCTCCGGGTCGGCGCCCTCATCGATCCGCACGGCCCGGCGGAGAGCCCCTCGTGGCCGCAGGTGGTCGTCACGGTGCGCCTGATCAACGCGGCCCTGGGGATGGCGACCGTGGGCCTCCTCGCCGTCGCGGCGCGGCGGCTGTTCGGCTGGCGCGTTGGACTCCTGGCCGCCGGCCTCCTGGCGCTGAGCCCGGCGTCGATCGTGAACGCTCACTACGAGATGGGCGACGTCGCGCAGACCTTCTTCGTCGTCGCGGCCTTTGGCGCGGCGACGATCGCCCTCCTGAGCGGGCGCCCGGCAGCGATCCTGGCGACGGGCGCGCTGGCGGGGCTCGCCGCCTCGGCCAAGTTCTTCGGGGTGGTGGTGCTCGCCACGGCGCTCGTGGCCGTCGTCGGCGGCCGGCGCCGCACGCCGGCTCACGCCGCCGCCCTCCTCGGGGGCGCGTGTGTCCTGACCTTCGTCGCCTTTGCGCTGAGCACGCCGCTCCTGCTGCTCGAGCCGGGCCGCTGGCTTCGCCAGGTCCACGACTCGCCGGAGCTGTTCATCGGCAATCCCCCGCCGGTGCTCCAGCGGTTCTGGCTCGGTGGCCGCGTCGTCCTCGGTCTCGCGCTCGAGTGGTTCGGGCTTCCCATGTGCCTGGCCGCCCTCGCCGGGATCGCCCTCCTGGCTCGCCGCGGCTGGCCGGGCGCGCTCGTCCTGACGACCCCCGCGATCGTGCTCGCGATCTACGTCTGGTTCCGGCCGCACGGCCTCGACGACCGCTACCTCGTGATCCTCGCCCCCTTCGTGGCGCTGGCCGCGGCGGTGGCCGTGGCGAGCCTCGGCCGGTGGTCGCGGCGGGCGGCGCTCGGGGCGGCGCTGGCGCTGGTCGCGCTCGGGACCGTGGACGCGCTCCACGTCGCCTACCTCTTCTGGACCGACGACACGCGGGAGCTGGCGCTCCGGTGGCGGCAGCGCGCCTGGCCGCCCAACGTGCGGCCGATCTCCCTCCCCGAGTACGCGCAGGCGGATCCGGCGGCGCGTGGCCCGATCCTCGCCATGGATACCCAGAGCGAAGATCGGTATCATGTCTGGTACTCGGCGCAGCGCACGGAGCCGATGATCCAGGCGTTCGCGCGGATCGAGCGCGAGGGAAAGCTCCTGCGACGCTTCGAGCTCCTCCCCCGCGGGTTCATCGCGCCGACGATCAGCTACTACGACCTCGAGTCGATGGGGGTGCCGTACGCGTTTCCCCCGCCCGACGCCGCCGCCTCGGACGAGGACGTCGTCTTCCTCGATCCCGATGCGGTCCCCGACCGGGCCGCCGTCGTCGTGACCCCGGGTCACCCGCGCACCTGGACGCTCGTGTCGCGGACGCCGCTCCCCCGGATCGTGCTCGCGCTGGCCGGCGACGGTGGGCTCCGCGTGCGCTGGGGGCTCCGGAGCCGCGGCTGGTCCGTCGACTCCCGGCGCGCGACCATCGTCGAGCTCGCGCCCTGGCGCGGGTTCCCCTGGTTCAAGCACGTCTACCGCCTGAGGCTCGAGCCCGGCGCGGGCCGCGTCGCCGTCCGCCTGCTCCGGACGCCCTGTGACGTGGCCGAGCGGCTCCTCGCGCTCGAGGACTGGACGGGGGCCATCCGCCAGCTCGACGCGTGCCGCGGTACGCGCTGGATGGAGCCGGCCCGGCTCCTCGACCTCGCCTGGGCGCGCGTGCGGGCCGGGCAGCCGGACGGGGCCCGAGCGGCGCTCGGCGACCTACAGCGGGCCGCGCCCGGCCTCCTCGAGGGGCTCGTCGAGCTGGCCGCCCGCCCGGACGGGGACGCCTGGCGGGCGCGCTACGCGGCCCTCGTCGGCCGCGGGCGTTTCACCTGGTACGGGCACATCTTCCGGGGCGAGGCGGAGTCGAGCCCGGTGCGGATCGGCGTCGTCGTCGAGGACGCCACGGCCGGCGGGGGGCAGTTCCTGCGGGCCGTGGCCGGCGCGACGCCGGCCGGAGTGGTGAAGGTCTGGCTGCCCGAGCACTTCCTCCGTGGCCGATACCTCGCGACCTTCCGCGTGCGCGGCGCGCCCGCGGCCGCGGGACCGATCGCACGGCTTGAGGTCCTCCGACACCTCCCGGGGCGCGGGTACGACTCGGTCGCGTTTCTGGACTGGGCTCCGCGGCCCGGGACGGGGGCGTGGGAGGAGGTCGTGCTGCCGTTCGCGACGGACCTGGAGCCGGTGGACTTCGAGCTCCAGGTGCACTACCACGGCCGCGGCACGCTCGACGTGGACCGGACGACCGTCATGCCGGACGTGCGGGCGGCCCTGGCCGAGCGCCTCGCCGGCCTGGCCCCGGCCGGGCTCACGGCCGCGCCTGCCACCCCGCGCTGAGCGCCCCGCCGAGCCGCCCTCGCGGGCGACGGGCCGGCCGCGATAGGATGCGGCCCGTGACTGCCGCCCACATCGAGGTGCGCGCCGTCGCCAAAGCGTGGCGCACGCGGGACCAGCCCGTCCCCGCGCTCGAGGCCGTCTCGCTCGACGTCGCCCCGCAGGAGTTCCTCACGGTGCTGGGCCCCTCGGGCTGCGGCAAGTCGACACTCCTCTCGATCATTGGCGGGCTCGCCACGCCCGACACGGGCGAGGTCCGGATCGCGGGCCGGCCGGTGAGCGGGCCCGACCCGAGCCAGATGGCGATGGTCTTCCAGGATCCGGGGCTCTTTCCCTGGCGCACGGCGCTCGAGAACGTCGAGTTCGGGCTCGAGCTCCAGGGCGTGCCCGCGGGGACCCGGCGCGAGCGGGCCCGGGCGCTCCTCGAGCCCGTGGGACTCCGCGGGTTCGAGGCGCGCTATCCCCGCGAGCTCTCGGGCGGCATGAAGCAGCGCGTGGCCATCGCGCGGGCGCTTGCCCTCGACGCCCCCATCCTCCTCATGGACGAGCCCTTCGGGGCGCTCGACGAGCAGACGCGGCTCCTCATGGGCGAGTGGCTTCTCGGCATCTGGGCCCGGACCCGGAAGACCGTCGTCTTCGTGACCCACAGCCTCCAGGAGGCGATCCTCCTCTCCCAGCGCATCGTGGTCATGACGGCGCGGCCGGGGCGGATCAAGGCGAGCTTCGAGGTGGCGCTCCCCACCCCGCGCGACCTGGACACGGTGCCGGCCGCGGCCCTCCGGCACGCGCTGTGGGACGCGATCCGCGACGAGTCGCGGCGCGCGCTGGACGGGGACGCGTGAGACGGATCGTGCTCTCGCGGCTGGCCGTCCTGGCCGGGCTCCTGGTCCTCTGGGAGCTGGGGGCGAGAGGCCGCGATCCGCTCCTCTATGTCCCGCCCTCGCGCGTCCTGCCCGCCCTCGGCCGGCTGCTCCGGCTGGAGGCCTACCCGACGCTTCTCGGGCATTTTGGACTGACGGTGTACGAGGTGCTCGTCGCCTACGCGCTGGCCGTCGGCCTCGGCCTCGCGCTCGGTTTCGCCCTCGGGCTGCCGCGTCACGTCGGCGAGATCTACGAGCCGCTCCTCTCGGCCCTCTACGCGATTCCGAGCGTCGTGTGGTACCCGTCCTTGATGCTCTTCTTCGGTCTCGGCCCCGCGTCGAAGATCGCGTTCGGCGTGCTGCTCGGCTTCTTCCCCGTGGTGCTGGCCGTCCTCACCGGCATCCGCTCCGTGGACCCGCATCTGCTGACCGTCGCGCGGAGCCTCGGGGCGGGATCGGGGACGTGTTTCGTCAAGGTGATCCTGCCCGGGATCACGGCCACGCTCGTGGCCGGGCTCCGGGCGGGCCTCGCGCTGACGGTCGTCGGGGTGCTCGTCGGCGAGATCCTCGGCGCGCGGCGGGGGCTCGGGTACCTGATCAACTACGCGTACGGCTTCTTCCGGACGGCGGACTACGCGGCGCTCGCCCTCCTGGCGCTCGGGCTCGTGCTGGTCGTCGACGGCGCCGCGGCCTGGACCGAGACGCGCGCCCGCCGGTGGACGGAGGGTGCGGCGTGAGCCCGGCCCGCCGCCGGCTGATCCAGGCCGTCTCGCTCGGGGCGCTCGTCCTGGCCTGGGAGGTCGCCGCGCGAGTCGGCTGGGCCGATCCGCTCTTCGTGCCGGCGCCGTCGGCGGTGGCGCGGGCCTTCCGGGCGATCGCACCGGAGGCGCTGGGACTGCTCGGCGAGACCCTGGGGAAGACCGTCGTCGCCTACGCCCTCGCCGTGGGGCTCGGCGTCGGCGCGGGGCTCCTGATCGGCGGCGTGCGCTATCTCCACGACGTCCTGAACCCGTTCCTCGTCGCCCTCTACGCGCTTGCCCAAGATCCTGATCCTGCCGTGGATCCTGCTCGCCTTCGGGCTCGGCGCGACGCCGGCGGTCGTCTACGGCGTGCTCCAGGGCTTCTTTCCGATCTGTCTCCTGGTGGCCGGCGGGGTGCGGGACATCGACCGGACGCCGCTCCGCGTCGCGCGCTCGATGGGCGCGACCTCCTGGCAGCTCTACCGGAAGGTCATCCTCCCCGCCGTGCTGCCGGCGGTCCTGGCCGGGATGCGGCTCGGGATCGTGTTCTGCCTGCTCGGGGTTCTGGTCGTCGAGATGTTCGGCGGGATCCGGGGGATGGGGTTCCTGCTGGTCAGTCTCGCGAACGCGTTCCGGGCGCCGGAGCTCTTCGCCGCGACGGCGCTGGTCTCGGTCCTCTCGGTGGGCGTCGTCCTTGGCCTCGAGCGCCTGAACCGGCGGCTCGGGCACTGGCGCTGAGCGCACGCCGCCCGCACGTGCCGGCCGCCGCTGGCGGCACCCGGCGTCGGCGGCGGCATGACCGGGGCCGTCGTCGAACGCCAGCCGGTTGACAGAGATCGGCTGTCAGCACGCGCTTAGGTCCCGCGCCTGGCGCTCGCCGGGCGCGCGCGCACCGCACCCGTGACCCTCGCGGGCGGGCGGCCCGCGCGTGACCGGTTCGCCTAGAGGCGGACGGGGGTGAACTCCGTCGTGTAGAGGTCGGCCGTCGGGACGCGCTTTTCCTGGGCCTTGTACTCGAGGAGCGTGGTCTGCATCACCTCGAGAGCCTCGACGCTCAGTACCCCATCCTTCGAGAGTAGCGGCCCCGAGACCTTCTGGGCCCGAGCAATCGCCTCTTCGGGCCACTGAAGCGTCTTGCTCGCGATGGTCGCGGCTTCCCCGGGGTTCTCGCGGATGAAGCGCGCTCCCTGGAAGAGCGCCTTCAACGTCCGCTGGAGCGTGTCCTTGTTGCCCTTGATGTAGTCGTCGGTCGCGTAGTACGCCTGGCTGATCCATTTCGGCGTGACGGTGTCGAGCCGGAGCAGGATCTTCGACTTGCCCTGGAGCTCCGTCACGGCCCCGCCGTCCCCCCAGATGAACGCGGCGATCTCACCGCGGGTGAGCGCCGCCAGCTGGGCATCGAGCCCGCCGAGGCCCACGACGGTGATGTCCTTCTCCGGCACCCAGCCCTGCTGCTTGGCCAGCATCATCGCGAAGATCCAGGTGGTCGCGCCCACGCGCGTCACGCCGATCGACTTGCCCTTGAGGTCCGCGAGCTTGGTGATCGTCTGGGTGACATTGAGGGTGAAGTGGTTCCCGTCCACTTGGGAGGCGATGAACCGGATGGGCACCCCGGTGGCCCGGAAGACGGGCACGTCGGTCGCGCCGGTGGCCCCGATCTGGAGCTGCCCGGCCATCACGGCCTTCACCAGGTCCGGGCCCCCGCGGAGGGGCTGAAACTCGCCGGTGACGCCCTGGGCCCGGAAGAACCCCTTCTCGATCGCCACGACGATCGGAGCGACCAGCGAGAAGTCGCCGAGGACCGCCGTGCCGATCTTGACGGTGGGTCCCTGGGCCGCCACCGGGCGCGCGCGCCCGGCGACGCCGGTGGCGGCAACGAGCCCCCCGGCCGTGACCTGGAAGAACTGACGTCGCGAGGTCCTCATGGCGTGCTCTCCTCTCACGGGTGCGGGGCGGGTCGCCGCCCCCGGGGGACGGTGCGGGACGCGTCGGGTCCCGGGTCGCGGGGGGATCATACGAGGCCGAGCGCAGAGCTGTCAATCGGAGCCGCGCCAATGGTGGCGCGGGTTTGACACCCCCTACCCCCCATGCTAGCGTCGATTTCGGAATGGCTGAGACGCTGGTGGGGCGCCTGCGTCGCGCGGAGGCGACGGTGAGGCAGGGCTTCGTCGGCCCCGAGGCGGAGTGGCCCGAGCGGCGCCGGCGCGCGCGCCTCGACGTGCTCCGCGAGCACATCACCACCGCCTACGACCGCCTCAAGACCCGTCACGCGGACGGCGCGTCGGGCGCCGAGAGCGTCCGCTCCCACGCGGCGTTCATGGACGACCTCCTGCGCGGCCTCTACGAGACGGCCGCCGCCGAGGTGCGCGCCGCGGGCCACCCGCCCTCGCGCCTCGTCCTGGTCGCGCTCGGCGGGTACGGGCGCGGAGAGCTCCACCCCTCCTCCGACCTCGACCTCATGCTCATCCACGGAGGCGAGGTCACCCCCTACGTCCAGCGGATGGCGCAGGAGATCCTCTACACCCTCTGGGACCTCGGTCTCCGCGTGGGCCACGCCTGCCGGTCTCTCGACGACTGCCTTGCCCTCGCGCGGACCGACCTGCCGAGCCGCACGTCGATGCAGGCCGCCCGCGTGCTCGCCGGCGACCACCGCCTGTTCCGCGCGCTCCAGCAGACGCTGCGCCGCGAGGTCTATCGCCGGGACTACCCGGAGTTCCTTGCCCAGATGCTGGCCGAGCGCGACGAGCGCTACCGCCGGCACGGCGGCTCGGTGTACCTCCAGGAGCCGAACGTCAAAGAATCCGCCGGGGGGCTGCGGGACGTTCACACGGCGCTCTGGCTCGCCTCGGCGCGGTTCGGCACGCGAACACTCCGGGAGCTCGAGGACAAGGGGCACCTGACGGCCAAGGAGCGGGCGGCCACGGATGCGGCCCTCACCTTCCTCTGGCGGGTCCGGAACGAGCTCCACTTCCTGGCGGGGACGAAGCAGGACGTCCTCGAGCGGGGCCTCCAGGCGCCGGTCGCGAAGAGCCTCGGGTACGCGGACGACGAGGTCCGCCTCGGGGTCGAGGCGTTCATGCGCGACTACTACCGCCACGCCCGCACGATCCACCGCATCTCCGCGCGCCTGATCGCGCGCTGCCAGGAGGGGCTCGCGCGCCATGGCACGGTCGGCCGCCGCGGCCGGCGGGCGGCGCTCGCCGACGGGCTGGTCGTCTACGACGGCCGGCTCCATCTGGCGGAGCCCGGCGCCCTCCAGGTGGACCCCGCCCGCATCCTGCGCGTCTTCTGGCACGCCCAGCAGCTCGGGTGCGAGCTCGACGTCGAGCTCGAGCGGGCCCTCGAGGAGGCCGCCCCGACGCTCGCCGACCAGGCGTGGCGGGCGTCGCCCGAGCTCAAGGAGCTGTTCCTGTCGATCCTCCGCTCGTGGGGCCGCGTGGCGACCACGCTCCGGCGGATGCACGACACGGGCGTGCTCGGCGCCTACCTGCCGGAGTTCGGCGCGCTCGACTGTCTCGTCCAGTACGATCACTACCATCGCTACTCCGTCGACCAGCACTCGCTCCTCGCCGTGGCGGTGCTGGAGGGGCTCGGTCCCGGGCAGGGCCCGGAGACGGACGAGCTGGCGCAGATCCTCGCCGAGGTGGAGCGGCCGGAGCTGCTCATGCTGGGCATCCTCCTCCACGACATCGGCAAGGCGCTCGGCCACGGCCACGCGCCGAAGGGCGTGCCGCTCATCAAGGCCGTGACGCGCCGGCTGAACCTGGACGCCGACGACGCGGCGGCCGTCGAGTTCCTGGTCGAGCATCATCTCCTGCTGTCGCACATGGCCGAGCGCCGGGACATCGACGACCCGAAGACCGCGGAGCGCCTGGCGGCGGTGGCGCGCTTTCCCGCGTGGCTCACGATGCTCTACCTCCTCACCTGCACGGACATCCGGGCGGTCGGCCCGGGGGTGTGGAACGCGTGGCGGGGGGCGCTCCTCCGCGCGCTCTACGTCCGGACGCGGACCCACCTCGCGGGACGCTCCCCGAAGGCGCCGCGCCGCGCGGTCGTGGCCCAGCGGATCGTGCAGGCCCTCGCGGACCCGGCCTACCGGGAGGCCGCGGAGCAGCACCTCCAGGCGATGTCGGACCGCTACGTCCGCACGACGTCGCCCCAGCGCATGGCGGCCCACCTCCGGCTGATCGACCGGCTCCGGGAGGAAGCGGCGGTGACCGAGGTGTTCCACTTCCCGGATCTCGGCGCCTCGGACTTCGTGGTCGTCACCCGCGACACCTCCGGGCTCTTCGCGCTCATCGCCGGCACGCTGGCGGCTCACGGGGTCAACATCCTGTCCGCGCAGATCGAGACGCGGGCCGACCGCGTGGCCCTCGACACCTTCCACGTCAACGACCCGGGCGGCGACGCGATCCTCGACGAGAGCCGCTGGGAGGCCGTCACCCGGGACCTCCGCCGGGCCCTGGCGGGCGAATGCTCGGTGGAGGCGCTGCTGGCCGAGCGGCGGCCGCGCCGCCCCGGGCTCGTGCGTCCCTCCACCCCCGGGCCGGCGCGGGTGACGGTCGACAACTCGCTGTCCGACACCCACACCGTCGTGGAGGTGAAGGCGCCGGACCGGCTCGGGCTCCTCTATCTCGTCACGCGCGCCCTGGCCGCCGAGGGCCTCGACATCGCGACCGCGAAGATCGCCACCGATCTGGACCACGCCCTCGACGCCTTCTACGTGACGGATCGCGCGGGGCGCAAGGTCGAGGACCCTCTCGCCCTCGCGCACCTGCGGGAGGCCATCGCGGCGGCGCTCGCCGAGGAGACCGGGTCGGATGCTCGGGCGGTATAAGAGCGAGGTCGCGCGGGTCGCGGAGCCCGTGGCCCGCGCGATGGTCGGCCTCCGGCTCCGGCCCAATCAGCTCTCCTGTTTCGGCCTCGTGTGCTCCATGATCGCCGCCGTCGCGTTCGCCGCGGATCAGCGCCGCGCCGGGGCCCTCTGCCTGGCCCTCGCCGGAGCGCTCGACATCCTCGACGGAGCGCTGGCGCGGGTCTCCGGCCAGGCCTCGCCGTACGGCGCCTTCCTCGACTCGGTCCTCGACCGCTACTCCGACCTCCTGGTCCTCGCGGGGATCGTCTTCCTCTTCGCCCGCCTCGGCCGGCTGGAGACGGTGGCCGCGGTGCTCCTGGCGCTCATCGGGACCGTGATGGTCAGCTACACACGCGCCCGCGCCGAGTCAGTGGACGTCGAGTGCCGGGTGGGGCTCATGGAGCGAGGCGAGCGGATGCTCGTGCTCATCGTCGGGGCGCTGCTGGACCTCCTCGTGCCCGCGATCTGGGTGGTGGCTCTCGGGGCGAACGCGACGGCGGTCCACCGGATCGTCCACACCTGGCGGGCTACCCGCGGCGTTCTGCGCTGATCGGCACGGTCTGCCGGTCCCTCCTGGTACACTGGCCGATGATGTCGGGCGGCCGGTCCGCGCTCGCCGCGGTCGTCGTGACCGGGCTCCTCGTGGCCCTCCTAGCCCCCCGCGCCGGGGCGGCGGTGGTGGTGTCACCGAGCCCGCTCCAGCGCTATCACGAGGCCCACGTGGCGCTGGCAGGGGGGGAGTACGCGCGGGCGCGCGCCCTCTTCGACGAGCTGCCCTCGGGGTTCCTGCTCGCAGACTACGCGACCTTCTTCGCAGCGGAGGCCGCGCTTCGGGAAGGCGACGAGGCGCTCGCGGTCACACGCTTCCGCGCGTTCATCGAGCGCTTCCCGGACTCCCTCCTCTGGCCCCAGGCGCAGCTCGCGGCCCTCGACACCGTGTTCCGCCTGGGCCTGTGGGTGGAGGCCGAGCGCGAGGCCCGGCGCTTCCTGGCCCGCGCGCCGGCCCACCCGGAGGCGGGGCGGGTCCTGGTCCGGCTCGCCGAGGCGCGCGCGGCCCAGGGACAGGTGGCCGAGGCGATCGCGGACCTCCGGCGCCGCTGGATCGAGGCGCCCGCGTCCGCGTGGGGCGAGGCGGCGCGGGAGACCCTGGAGGACCTGGCCCGCGGAGCCGGGCTCACCGTGCCGCCGCTCACCATCGAGGAGCACTTTCTCCAGGCGCAGCGTCTGGCGGACGCGGGCGAGCAGAGCGCCGCGGTCCGACTGCTCGAGGGGCTCCTGGCCCAAGGGCCGGAGCTCGCCGTGCGCCACCGCGCGCTCGCCCGGATCGCGCCGATGCTCGGTCGCCTGGCCCGAAGCGACGAGGCCATCGCCCGGCTCGACGCCGCCCTGACGGAGCCGGTCACGCCGTCGCACGCGGCGCTCCTCTACGAGCTCGGGCGCCTCCTTCAGCGGAGCGGCCAGACGAGCCGCGGGGCGGCGATGTACGAGCGCCTTCTCGCCGAGCATCCGGAGGCCCCCAACCTGTCGGATGTCACGCTCCAGCTGGCCCGCGCGCGCACCGAGCTCGGCCAGTTCGATGCCGCGCGCGGGGCGTTCCAGGGGGTGGTGGCGCGGAGTCCCGACAGCGCGGCGGCCGCGTCGGCGCGCTGGGAGGTGGCCTGGCTCGAGTACCGCGCGGGCCGGCTCCGGGATGCGGCCCTCGCCTTTCGCCAGCTCTCGACCACGGTCGGGAGCGCGCGCCTCGCCGGACTCTACTGGGCGGGCCGCTCGCTCGACCAGCTGGGGGAGAAGGGGGCGGCGCTGGCCCTCTATCGCGAGGTGCTGAGCCGCGGTCCGCAGGGGTACTACGGCATCCTGGCCGCGCGCCGCGTGCGGGAGAAGCTGCCGCCCCCGGTCGCCTTGCCCGTGAAGCTCACGGTGGATCCGGTCGGCCTCCTCCGGTCCGAGGCGCGCTACCAGCGGGCGCAGGCGCTCGGCTCGATCGGCTTCGACGGGTTCGCCATCCTGGAGCTCGAGGCGCTCGGCCGGGACGCGGCCGCGGACAGCGATCGAGCCTGGGCGCTCGGGGTGGCCTTCGCCGATCTCGGGGAGGCCGGGCGGAGCCTGCGCTACCTCCGCCGGGCGCTCGGCCCGGCCGTGGAAGCGGGTGCGCCGGGGCTCCCGCCGCGCCTCTGGCAGCTCTACTATCCCCTCGGGTATGGCGAGCACGTCCGCACCGCGGCCCGCACGGTGGGGCTCGACCCGTACGTCGTCGCGGCCGTGATCCGCGAGGAATCCTCCTACGACCCCCGCGCGCGCTCCGGCGTCGGGGCGGTCGGCCTGATGCAGCTCATGCCCGACACCGCGCGCGTGGTCGCGCAAGAGCTCGGTCGCCCCCTCGGGGAGCTCGCCGCCCTGTGGGAGCCGCCCGTGAACATCACGCTCGGGTCGCGCTATCTCGCCCAGCTCGCCGCCCGCTTCCGAGATCCGCTCCTCGCCGTCGCCGCGTACAACGCCGGTCCGCACCGCGTCCAGCAATGGGTGGCGGGGCGCCCGCAGGTCGACTTGGAGGAGTTCGTGGACCAGATCCCCTTCGACGAGACGCGGGGGTTCGCCAAGCGCGTGTTCACGAGCTGGTACCACTACCGGCGCCTCTACGGGGACGGGTCCGCGCCCGGCCGCCGCGGCGAGGCGGTGGCCGCCCCGCGCGCCGCGCCCTGAGCGTCCGTCGATGCCCGTCCCCGTGATCGTCGACGGGTACAACCTCCTCTACGCGCGGGGCGAGGCGCCCGCGACGGAGAGCCGGGCGCGGCTCGTGCGGGACCTCGTCGAGTGGGCGCGCGCCCGGAACCGCCGCGTCGTGCTCGTCTTCGACGCGTGGGCGGGAGGTGCCCGGGAAGCCCGGACGGAGGCCCATGGGCCCGTCACCGTCTGGTTCACCCGGGCCGGCGAGCGAGCCGACGCCTTCATCGTGCGATGGGTCGGCGACCACGCGGAGGCGGTGGTGGTCACGTCCGATCGCGCCGTCCAGCAGGGAGCGCGCCGCCGCGGCGCCGCGGTCCTCGACGCCGAGAGCTTTGCCGCCCGGCTCGAGGGGGACCCGCCGCCCTCCGGGGCAGGCGCCGCCGGCCCCCGGGCTCGCGGGGCGCAGGCCGCCTGGCTCCGGGGACTCTGAGGCGTGACGCTCGCGATCGGCCTCTACATCGCCTGTGAGCTGATCGCCAACGTGACGGCGGTCAAGCCCATCGTCGTCGGGGAGCTCGTCGTCCCGGCCGGGGTGTTCATCTACGCCATCACCTTCACGCTGCTCGATCTGATCAACGAGCGGCTCGGCAAGCGCGGCGCCCGCCAGGTCATCGGCACCGCGTTCTGCGCGAACCTCCTCCTGGCGGCGTACGCGCAGCTGACGGTCTGGTGGCCGGCCCCGACGTTCTTCGACGGGCAGGATGCGGTGGCCCGCGTGCTCGGCGCGACCCCGCGCATCGTCGGGGCAAGCCTCGTCGCCTATCTCGTCGCCTCGCTCGTGGACGCGGAGATGTTCGCCTGGTGGCGGGCGCGCGTGGGCGGCTACCGCTGGGGGCGGGTCCTCGTGTCCAACGCGGTGTCGACTGCGGTGGACTCGCTGGTGTTCGTGACGCTGGCCTTCGCGGGCGTCCTGCCGATCCTGCCGCTCGTCCTCGGCCAGTACGTCGTGAAGATGGCGGTGACGGTGGTGAGCTTGCCGCTGATCTACGCGATTCGCGCCGGGACGGGCGGCCCGCCCCACGCCGCGCGGCCACGCGCGGTGACGCCGTGAGGCGTGTGCCGCGCGCGCGGCTCGGCGCCTCGGTCGGCGGCGCCGCGCTGAGCCTTCTCCTCGTCGTCGGCGCCGGGGCGGCCGCGCCGCCCGCCTCGGCCCCGCGCCCGGAGCCGGGCGCCGCGGCGGCGACGCCGTCGGCCGTGACCCGTGTGCGTGCGGCGGTCGTGGGCCTCCAGGTGCTCGTCCCGCCCGATCGGCCATCCGCGGCGACGCTCGGCGAGGAGCGTGCCGGCTCGGCGACCATCATCGACCCCGACGGGCTCGCGGTGACCGTGGGCTACCTCGTCCTGGAAGCCGCGCGGATCGAGGTGACGCTCGAGGACGGGCGCCGCACGACGGCGCGGATCGTGGGGCACGATTTCGAGAGCGGGCTCGCGCTGATCCGACTGGACCCGGCCGGGGCGCCGTACCCCGCCGCCCAGCTGGGCCAGTCCGCGCCGCTCGCGGTCGGACAGCCGGTGGCGATCGTGGGCGTCGGTCCCGGGGGCCCCGCGGTGGGCGTCATGGTCCGCGTGACGGGGGTGGGCCCGTTCGTCGCCTACTGGGAGTACCTCCTCGATCGCGCGGTGTTCGTCGCGCCGCACCACCCGGCCTTCGGCGGCGCCGCGCTGGTCGACGCCGACGGCGCGCTCGTCGGCGTGGTCTCGCTCCGGCTGCCGGCCGGCCACCTGGCCATCCCGATCGATCTCCTGGCGCCGACGCGCGACGCCATGGTCCGGACCGGCCGGCCCGCGCGCCCGCCGCGGCCGTGGCTCGGCATCCGCGCGATCGGGATCGACGGCGGGATCGGGATCGCGGGCGTCTCGCCAGCGGGGCCGGCCCAGGCGGCGGGGCTCCGCCAGGGCGACGTCATCCTGCGCGTGAACGGCGAGCGGGTCGCGGACGTCGAGGCCTTCTACCGGTGGCTCTGGGCGCAGCCCGTGAACCAGCCACTCGAGCTGGGCGTCTGGCGGGACGGCGCTCTCGAGACGATCACCGTCCGGCCGCGCGACCGCTCCGCGACCTTCGGCACGCAGAGCCCCTGAGGGCTCGGCCGGTCAGCCGGCCAGCCAGAGGCGCTTGATCGCGAGGCCGAGCCCCCGGCTGTCACCCGAGCCGGGCACGCGCTCGCGCGGCACCCGGAGCGTCTCGGCGTGGAGCGTGACCCGCACGAGCCCGGCCGAGGCCTGGAACGGCACGGCCAGCTCGGCCCACGTGTCGGGGGCGAGCGCGAAGGGCGCCTCCCCGGCCGGAGTGGCGCGCCCGTCGGTCTCCATGCGCTCCACGACGAGTCGCCCCGAGACCGGGCCGAGCCGCGGCTCTCCCGAGTAGGCGCGGACACAGGCACGCCGGGCGCGGCCGTCGTGGCCGAGATACGCCTCGGCGCGCCCGCCGGTCCAGCGCATCGCGCCGAGCTTTCCCCAGGTCTCTCGCCCGAACCATCCCGGGCCGAGCTGGTCCTCGTCCCCGGGCCCGAGCTCGAGCGTCCCGGGGAGCGTCCGGTGGGGAAGATAGAGGCTCTGCGCCGCAATCCACCACCCCTCGAGCGACTCCTCGGCGCGCCGCTCCGCCCGCACCCGGGCGATGGCCGCGTCGATGGCCGGGGCTCCGGGGAGGCGCTGGGCCAGCACCCACTGCGTTCCCACGTGGAGCCCGACCTCGCGCCCCCGAAAGGGATCGCGCCACGTCGGGGTCGTGAGATCGACGCGCACCGCCCCGCGCGCGGCCACGGGCTCCGGGACGAGGAGGTGGATCCGGACGGGCCGCGCGCTTACCCCGAGCTCGAGCGTCGCGGCCGGCACTCCGTCGAGGGCCCAGTCGGTCCGGAGCGGCGGCGCCTCGCCGTCTGGATTGGCCACGACCAGCGACACCAGCGCGGGGCCCTCTCCCGCCGGCAAGGGCACCTCGAACCCGGCGCGCGCGCCTGTCAGCCGGAAGGGGAACGTCAGGCGCCGCGTGAAGCCCTGGGCCTGGCGGACATCCTCCTCCACCGGCCCGAACCCCTCGACCGCGCGGAGCGCGCTCCACTCGACGAGGGTCGCGTCCGTCCGCCACGCCCGCGCCATGAGCTGGCCCCGGAGCCTCGGGAACAGTCGCCGGAGGCGGCCGGCAAGCCGCTGCTCGCGCGGCCCGACGGCCTGCCCGAGGACACCCGGGATCTCGTGCGGGGCGTCGAGCGCGTCGGAGTAGTACACGCGGTCGAGGCGGAAGTCGTAGAGATCCTTGCCCTGGAGCGCGAGGTAGTAGGCGAGCTCGTCCGCCGTGTACTCGCGGTTGTGGCGGTGATAGAGCAGGGACGGGAAGAGCTCGTGGAACGCGCGGCTCACCGGCGGCTGCGTCCCCCAGCCGTGCCAGAGACGCGAGAGCGTCTCGACGCGCCGGAGGTTGGGCGTGGTGAGCAGCAGGAGGCCCCCCGGACGGAGGACCCGGAAGATCTCCTTGAGCGTGTGGAACGGGTTCAGGTGGAGGTGCTCGAAGAGCTCGCAGAAGAGGACGGCGTCCATGGACGCCGTCGGCAGCGGAAATGGCGCCTGCTCGACCTCGCACTCGCGGATCGTGATCTTCCGCTCGCCGCAGCGCTCGAGGAAGTCGGTCCAGGCCCCGCCCCCCTCGATCGCGTTGTTCAGCCCGACGACCTCCCAGCCGCGGGCCTGGGCCAGCGCCGAGAGGTGTCCCGGGAACGACCCGACGTCCAGGAGCCGCCGTCCCTCGCCCGGGGGCAGGAGCCGGAGCGTGTCCTGGTACCGCCGCCGGTGGTACTCGAGGTAGCCCGCCTCCCAGTCGGGCAAGCGCCCGCGCCCGAAGGCGTGGACTTCACGGGAGATCTCGTCGAGGTCGGGCGGGGAGGTCTCGTCGGCGGGCCGGGGCCAGAGGGCCATGCGTCGCTACGATATCCCGGGGTCCCGGCCTCGCCAAGTCCGCGGCGGGCCGTCGGGGCGCGCCCGCGGGGATGCGGCCGTCAGGGCCGCCGGATCTGCGTGCGGGTGATCTTGCCGGTGGCGTCGACCCAGAAGAGGTAGGACCGGGCGTACGAGGAATACCCCACCGTCGATGGGGGCGGCGGGACGCCACCCATACTGCGTTGGGAGACCTCTCGCGAGAACTCGGCGGCCTTGGTTTGCTCGATCTCTTCGTAGATCAGCACCCGCTGGCCGGCGTCGTCGACCTCCTTGGTCGGGGCGCCCCACTCGCGGACGAGGTCGGCGGCGGGCCGACCCGCCCAGGCCTCGACCTGCTCGGGCGGGATCCCGCCGCGCGAGCACGCCACGAGCCCGAGGGCCGTGAGACCGACGACCAGCGCGAAGTGGCGCATGTCCCCCCATGCTACATCACCCCGGGGTGCCCGGGGATGCCGGCCGGCCGCGCTTCGACGCGCTGGGCGCTAGGATGGGGCGTGCCTGGGACTCGGCCCGCCCGCCCCCGTGTGAGCCCGGGCCGGATCGCGCTCGCCGCCATGGCCAGGGTGCCGATCGCCGGGGAGGTGAAGACGCGCCTCTGCCCTCCGCTCCGGCCCGAGCAGGCGGCGGAGCTGGCGCGCTGCTTCCTCGAGGACCGCGTGGAGCAATTGCGCGGGCTGCCGGCGAGCGACCGGCTGGTGGCCTTCACGCCGCCGGAGCGCGAGGCGGAGCTCCGTGCGCTCGTGCCCGGGGACGTCCGGCTCCTTCCCCAGCACGGGGCCGACCTCGGCGCGCGGATGAGCCGACTCCTCTCGGACCTCCTCGCGGAGGGGTACGCGGGCGCGATCGCCGTGGGCACGGACACGCCGACCTTGCCGACGGCGTACCTCGTGGAGGCCTGCGAGGCGCTCCGGAGCGGCGCGGCCGACGTGGTCCTGGGCCCGAGCGAGGACGGCGGGTACTACCTCATCGGACTCGGCAGGCCGGCCCCCGAGCTCTTCGTGAACGTGCCGTGGAGCACGGCGACCGTCTACGCGGAGACGCTCGCCCGCGCGCGCGCCAGCGGGCGGCGGATCTCGGTCTTGCCGAGCTGGTTCGACGTCGACCGCGTCCCGGACCTCGCGCGACTCGGCCGCGCTCCGGAGCGAGGCGCCTATCGCCCCCGCCGAACCCTCGCCTTCGTGGCTGGACTGGCGCTGTGACGCAGCGCGCGCGCCGCGAGGCGAACGAGCGCTACGGAGAGTCGGGGGGCGCGGCGGGCGACTCGGCCGGGCCGTCCGCCGGGGAGGGTGCCGGCTCTTCCTCGACCCAGCTCCAGGGCACGGTGATGACGGTCCGAGGCGTGTCGAGCTCGACCGAGACCTGGCGCGCCCGGGCGTCCCCACCCACCACGACGCCGGCCGCCCCCGCCGGGATCCAGGTGGTGTGCGGGCTCGCGATGGGAATCCGGAGCTGCACGCGCATCCCCACGTGGACGCGCGTGGGTGCGCGCCAGCGGGGCACGGGCGCCGGGACGTCGCGGTCGCCCGGGCGGAACCAGAAGAGCCGCAGGAAATCCTGGAGCGCCATCGCCCGCACGATAGGGCGGGGAAGCCCCGAGGGTCAAGACCGGGTGAGGCGCGGCGGGGCGTCCCCGCGCCCTCCGGTGGTCGTGGTATCCTGTCCGCCGTTTCGATCCTCCCCGCGCTCCCAGGAGGCCCTGACGTGGAGACTCTCGCTCCCGACCAGCTGCAAGCGCTCGCGACCCGCATCTTCGCCGCCCTCGGCGTGCCGGACGGCGACGCCGGGTGGGTCGCGCGGCTCCTGGTCCGCGCCAACCTCCGTGGACACGACTCGCATGGCGTCATCCGGGTGCCGCAGTACGTCGGCTCGATCCGGAAGGGGGAGACGAACCCGCGTCCGGCCATGCGCGTCCTCGAGGAGACGCCGACCACGGCGATCGTCGACGGCGATCTTGGTCTGGGGCAGGTCGTCGCGCGGCGCGCGGCGGAGGTGGCGATCGACAAGGCGGCGCGCCTCGGGCTCGCGGCCGTCGGGATCCGGCGGTCGAACCACATCGGCCGGCTGGCGGACTACGCGGAGCTGGCGGCCGAACGGGGGTTCGTCGGGCTGGTCTGGACCAACGCTCCGACGGCGCACTCCGTCGTTCCCTACGGCGGCCTCGACCGTCGCCTCTCCACCAACCCGCTCGCGGTCGCGGTCCCCGGGCCGGGCGGTGGCGTCGCCATCTCGGTCGACATGGCCACCAGCATCGTCGCCGAGGGGAAAGTCCGCGTGAAGCGGAACCGCAAGGAGCCCTTGCCGGACGGCTGGGCGATCGATCCGGCGGGCCGCCCGGTCACCGATTCGGAGGGCTTCTACGGGCCGCCGCGCGCGGGGCTCCTGCCGGCGGGCGGCCACAAGGGGACGGCCCTCGGCCTCATCGTCGAGGTGCTGGGCGGGATCCTGTCCGGCGAGGGCGCGATCGGGGACCGCACCGGCCCCGTGCACAACGGCACGTTCCTGCTCCTGATCGAGGTGGCCCGCTTCCTCCCGCTCGTCGACTTCACGGGGCAGGTGACGGACCTGGTGCGGTGGGTCAAGTCCTCGGCGACCGCGCCGGGTGTCGCCGAGGTGCTGGTCCCCGGCGAGCCCGAGGCGCGCTCGGAGGCGCACCGGCGGGCTCACGGCATCCCCGTCGAGGCCGAGACGTGGCGGCAGATCCAGGAGATCGCCGCCGAGCTCCGCGTGGGGTGACGCGCGCCCGGCCGGCCGGGCGACGGGAACAGACGCGGCGCCGCCGGCGTTCTGTCGAGTGAACCGACCTTGGCCTGACGGAGGGATGGTGTCATGAGGATGCGGAGCGGAGCGTGGCTCGCCCTGGGAATGCTCGGGATCGTCCTGCTGGCCTCCGGCCCGGCGGACGCCCAGAAGAAGACGCTCACCATCGGGCTGAACCAGGATCCGGACATCCTGGACCCGACGCTCGCCCGGACATACGTCGGGCGCATCATCTTCGAGCACATGTGCGAGAAGCTCTACGAGATCGACGAGAACCTCAAGATCTACCCGCAGCTCGCGGCGGAGCTGCCCGCGGTTCACCGACGGCGGCAAGACGGTCACGATCAAGCTCCGTCGGGCGTGAAGTTCAACGACGGCACGCCGATGGACTGCCGAGGCCATGAAGTTCTCGCTCGACCGTCACCGCGAGATGAAGGGCTCCAGCCGCCGGAGCGAGCTGGACCACGTCGATGCCGTCGACGTGGTCGATCCGACGACGGTCCGCCTCCGCCTGAAGGCGCCGTTCTCACCCATCACGGCCATCCTGGCGGATCGCGCCGGCATGCCCGTGTCGCCGACCCAGGCCCGGAAGCTCGACGACAAGTTCGGGACCGCGCCCGTGTGCGTCGGCCCCTGGGCGTTCGCCGAGCGCGTCGCCCAGGACCGGATCGTGCTGGAGAAGTCCACGCACTACTTCGATCCGGGCCAGGCGAAGTTCGACCGGCTCGTCTTCCGGATCATCACGGACGACAACGTCCGGCTGGCCAACCTCCGCTCGGGGGACATCGACTTCATGCACCTGGTGAACCCGACGCACGCGGCGAGCCTGAAGAAGGAGGCCAAGTTCGAGGTCTCCAGCGTGGCGGGGATCGGCTACTCGGGGATGAACCTCAACCTGCGGAACAAGAACGGGAAGCCCCCGGCGGCCCCCGGTGATCTCGGCACCCCGCTCGCGAACGACCCCCGCGTGCGCGAGGCGTTCGAGCTGACGATCGACCGCGAGGCCCTGAACCAGGTGGTCTGGGAAGGTCAGTACACGCCCGACTGCACGCCCATCTCCCCGGTGAGCCCCTTCTACGACAAGAGCCGCAAGTGCTCCGGGCGGGACATCGCGCGCGCCAAGAAGCTCCTGGCCGACGCGGGGCTGGCGAACGGCTACAGCTTCGAGCTCACGGTGCAGAACCAGCCGCCCGAGCGGCGGGTCGGCGAGGTGATCCAGGGGATGGCCAAGGAGGCCGGCTTCAACGTGACGATCCGGCCCTCCGAGTTCGCCTCGGCGCTGAACGACGACGACGCCGGCAAGCTGTCCGCCTTCCTGGTGGGCTGGAGCGGCCGCGTGGACCCGGACGCCAACATCCACCAGTTCCACACCTGCCAGGGCAGCCTGAACACGACGCAGGCGTGCGACGAGACCGTCGACAGTCTCCTCAACCGGGCCCGCGAGGTGAGCGACCTGAAGGAGCGCGCGGACCTCTACCGGCAGGCCATCGACCGGATCGCCGCGCGCCGCAACGTCCTGTACCTCTACCACCTGAACTACATCACGGCCTACCCGAAGAACCTCAAGGGGTACAAGGCCGTGCCCGACGGGTTGATCCGCATCAAGGGCGCGAGCTGGAACTAGGCTGAGCGGGCCGAGGGGGTCCGCCGGGACCCCCTCGGCCGGTCTCGTCGCCGAGGTGTCGTGACCGAGTTCCTGATCCAGCGAAGCCTCATCTCGCTGGTCACCCTGTTCCTCATCACGGTCATCGTGTTCGCCGGGGTGCGCATGATCCCCGGCGACCCCGCGCGCGTGATGGCCGGGACCGAGGCGGACGCCGCCGGCCTCGAGGAGATCCGTCAGCGGTACGGGCTCCGGGACCCGCTGCCCGTCCAGTACGTCAAGTGGGTCAGCCGGGCCCTCCGCGGGGACCTCGGCGAGTCGATCCGCACCCGGGAGCCCGTCCTTCGCCTGGTGGCCCAGAAGCTGCCGATCACCCTCCAGCTCTCCGCCTACTCCCTCCTGATCGCGCTCCTGATCGCCGTGCCGGTCGGGGTGCTCGCCGCCGTGCGCCGGAACACGGCCTGGGACTACGTCGCGAGCAGCGTGTCCCTCTGCGGCCTGTCGATCCCGAACTTCTGGCTGGGGATCATGCTGATCCTCCTGCTCTCGGTGCGGCTCCAGTGGCTGCCCGCCTCGGGCTTCGTCTCCCCGTTCGAGGATCCGTGGGGGAACACCCAGCGCCTGCTGATGCCGGCGCTCGTGCTCGGCTCCGCGGCGGCCGCGGTTCTGATGCGCCAGACCCGGAACAGCATGATCGAGGTCCTGAGCGCCGACTACATCCGGACCGCCTACGCGAAGGGCCTCCGGACCGGCATCGTCGTCTTCCGCCACGCGATCCGGAACGGCCTGATCCCGGTCATCACGATCTTCGGGCTCCAGCTGGGCGCGCTCATCGGCGGCGCGGTGGTCACCGAGCAGATCTTCGTGGTGCCGGGCTTCGGGCGGCTGATCCTGGAGGCCGTGTTCACCCGGGATTACCCCATCGTGCAGGGGGTGGTGCTGATCACGGCCAGCGCCTACGTGCTCGTCAATCTCCTGGTCGACGTGTCCTACTCGCTCCTCAACCCGAGGATCCGCATCGGAGGGGGGCGGGATGAGTCCTGACGGGACGCCCCCGGCGGGCGCCGCGACGACGGTGCCGGCGGCCGCGCCGGGGGTGGGCGACGCCCTCGGCGGCGCGCGTCCGCCTGGGCTGGCGGCGGCTCGCCCGCCGCCCGCCGGCCGTGGCGGGCACGCTCGTGGTCCTGGCCTTCGTGGCCGTCGCTCTCGGCGCCCCGTGGATCGCGCCCGCCGACCCGATCCAGACCAGCTGGAGCCAGATCCGCAAGGCACCGAGCTGGGCGCACCCGTTCGGGACCGACGACCTCGGGCGCGACATGCTCTCGCGCGTCATCTGGGGCACGCGCGCCTCGATGCGGGCCGGCGTGCTCTCGATCCTGTTCGCGATCGCGGTGGGGGTGCCGACCGGGCTGATCGCCGGCTACTACCGCGGCGTCGTCGACCAGGCGGTGATGCGCCTGACGGACGCGTGGCTGTCGTTCCCGTTCCTCATCCTCGCGATCGGGCTGGTGACGATCCTGGGCGCCTCGCTCACCAACGCCACGCTCGCGATCGGCCTCGGGGCCACGCCGACCTACATCCGGCTGAGCCGGGGCCTCGTGCTGGCCACGCGCGAGGAGGAGTACGTCCAGGGCGCGCGGGCCATGGGGGCGGGCGATCTCCGGGTGATGGGGCGCCACGTGCTCCCCAACATCACCAGCTCGATCCTGGTCCAGGCGACGGTCTCGATCCCGACGGCGATCATCGCGGAGGCGGTGCTCTCGTTCCTGGGGCTCGGCGTCCAGCCGCCCACGCCGAGCTGGGGCACGATGCTCAACACCGCCCAGGCGTTCCTCGAGACCGCGCCGTGGATGGCCTGGTGGCCGGGGCTCGCGATCTTCGTCCTCGCGCTCTCGTTCAACCTGGCCGGCGACGGCCTCCGCGACGTCCTCGACCCCCGGGACTACTAGAGCGCCGCCGCCAGCTCCCGGTAGCCGCGCTCGGCGAGGAACGCGGCCACCTCGGGGAGGCGCGGGATCCCGCGGCGCCCGCCGAGGACGCGGCACTTCATGGCCGCCACCGCGTTGGCGAACGTGAGCGTCCACTCGAAGGGCCACCCCCGGAGCTCCCCGACGGCGCACGCGCCGTGGAAGACGTCGCCCGCGCCGTTGGTGTCCACGACGGGGACCGCGAACCCGGGGGCCCGGACGATGCGCCCCGCTTCGAGGCCAACCGAGCCGTCCGCCGCCAGCGTCACCGCCACCCGCGCGGGGCCGCGGGCCGCGAGCGCGACGAGCCCCTCCTCCACGTGCGCGCGGCCGGTCACCTGGGCGACGAACCGGGGGTTGCAGGCCAGGAGGTCGACCCCGGGCCAGACCGCGTCGATCCCGTCCACCACGCGCTCGCCGTCCATCGTGACGCGGAGCCCGGCCTCGCGCGCCCACCGCACGGCCACCGCCGCGGCGGCCGCGTCGACGCCGTCCACGTGGAGGAGCCGACCCGACGTGATGACCGCCCGGTCGAGCTCGTCGGGCCGGATGTCGTACGCCGGCGGCCGGCGGTAGAAGCCGGTCCGGAGGCCGGTGTGGGCGTCGATCAGCATGATGCTGACGTGGCCGACGCTGCCGCGCGCCCGGAGCGCCCAGCGCACGTCGACCCCGTCGCGCGCGAGGAGCCGCCGGCCGAGGCGCGCCCAGTAGTCGTCGCCGAACTTGCCGACGTAGCGGGCCCGGAGGCCGAGCCGCGCGCACGCCACCATCGCCGTCGCGATCATGCCGCCGCCCTGCACCTCGAACTGCCGGAGCGGCGACTTGGTGTCCGGCACCGGGTGGCCGTCGATGACCCCGAGGAGGTCGAGCGCGTTCGACCCCAGGCCGACGACGTCGACCGGGGACGGCGCGCCGGCGGACCGCGAGTCCACGGTGCGCCTCCCGCCCGCTACTTGATCGCGCCGACGGTCATGCCGCGGACGAAGTAGCGCTGGAGGAAGATGAAGGCCACGACGAGCGGCGCGCGGCGGTCACTCGTCGTACTGGGCGTACCAGCCGTCCTGCGCCGCCGGCCCGCTCGCCGCGTCGCCGAATCTCGCCGTCCACGGGGTCGCGTAGGCGTCGGCGAGCGCCGCGAGGATGCGGAGCCGGCTGGCGCCCGTCGTCGCGAGGAATCGCTCCCGCGCCGCCGGATCGGACAGCGCCATGGCCTCCTGCCAGATCGCCCGGCCGACCATGAACCCGGACGCGCCCTCCTGGCAGGCGATCGCGGTGAGACGCTGGAACACGTCGAACGTCTCGCCCGCGGACAGGAGCACCCACGGGACCGGGGACGCCGCGTTCAGCTCGCGGCACCGCGCCCGGAGCCGCCCCTCGTCGGTCTCGAACCGGGGGTCGGCCGGGAACTCCGCCTTGAGGAGGTCCACGCCGAGGCCCCCGAGGCGGCGGGCCGACTCGATCACGATCTCCGGCTTCTCCCGCGCGAACTCGGCGCTCTCCTTCTGAACGCCGGGCCGGATGGGGTACGACATCGGCTCGAGCAGGAGCGCGATGTCGTGCCGCCGGCAGTCCTCGGCGACGCGCCGCACGAACTCCTCCTGCCGCGCCGCCACCGGGGCCTCGGGGTGGTAGAAGAGGAGTACCTTGACGCCCACCGCGCCCATCCGCTTGATCTTGGCGACGCTCCACGCCTTGATCACCGTGGTCAGGCGCCCCTCGGCCTGCCCCTCGTAGCCGAATTCCTCGAGGCACATGATCAGGCCGACGGTCCCGGGGACCGCGCCGTGGGACAGGGCGTGGACGCCGTGGAGCGGATCGAGCAGCACGGCGGTCGACAGCGGCGCAAGGGCCCGCGCGATGCGGAGCTTTTCGCTGGCCATCTCCGCGAAGCCGATCGGCCGCCCGGGCATGGCCCGCTTCAGCATCGCCTCCAGCGACCCACGATGATCGATTGCCGTCACCGTGATGATGCCGCGCGGGCTGGCGATCTGCCCCATCCCGCGAAGCTTGCCTGGACTGAGAATGCGCATGTTCCCTTCCTTCGGGCCGTGCTGTGGTTGCTCGGGGGCCGTCCGCCCGCACGGCGACCAGGGGAGCGTAGCATGCCGAGTCGCCCCGCGCGGCTTGGCGGCGGGCCCGCCCTTGTCACGGCGTCGGGGGGCGTGCATCATCCCGACAGAGCCGCGGCCAAGGGCGGCCGCGGCGGCGCGGTCCACTCCGGACGCTCGCACGAGTGAGGGAGGCGTCCATGGCGGGGATGTGCCAGGAGTTCAAGACGTTCGTCCTGCGCGGCAACGTCCTCGATCTCGCCGTCGGCGTCGTCATCGGCGCGGCGTTCGGGAAGATCGTCTCCTCGCTGGTGGGGGACGTGATCATGCCGCCGATCGGGATCCTCCTCGGCGGCGTGGACTTCTCCCAGCTCGGCTGGATCCTCAAGCCGGCGGTCGGCGACAAGCCGGCCGTCGTGCTGGGGATCGGGAAGTTCATCCAGGCGATCGTGGACTTCCTCGTCATCGCGTTCGTCATCTTCCTCGTGGTCAAGGCGGCGAACCGCATGAAGCGCGAGGAGCCTGCCCCGGCCCCGCCGGGACCGTCGCCCACGGAGCGGCTCCTCACGGAGATCCGGGACCTCCTCCGCCCGGGGCGCTAGGCCTGGCCGCGCCTGGCTTCTCCCCGCCCCGCGTCGGCCGACGGGGTCTGCGGCGACCTGTCCCTGGGGCTCGCCCGTGAAGATCGCCGCCGTCGAGGCCGTCCCGCTCGGGATTCCCTGGCAGCCGACCGATCCGCCCTCCCCGTGGACGGCACGGCTCGGGAAGCAGGTGCTGGTCCGCGTCGCGACGGATGAGGGGCTCGTGGGCTGGGGCGAGGCCTTCGCGCTCGGCGCGCCGACGGCCGTCTGTGCGGTCGTGCACGAGGCGCTCGGGCCGCTCTTGCTCGGCGAGCCCCCGACCGACATCGAGCGGCTCGTGGACCGGCTGCACCGGGCGACGCTCCTGTTCGGCCGCCGCGGTCTCGGCATGTTCGCGATCAGCGGCGTCGAGCTCGCGCTCTGGGACCTCGCCGGGCAGGTGCGCGGCGTGCCGGTGTACGAGCTGCTCGGCGGGCTGGTCCAGCCCCGGATCCCGGCATACGCGAGCCTCGCGCGGTTCGACCGGCCCGCCGACGTGGCCCGGGCCGCCGCCGCGGCCGTCGCGCAGGGGTTCCGCGGCGTGAAGCTCCACCAGACCGACCTCGCCTCCGTCGCCGCCGCCCGGGAGGCGGTGGGGCCGGACGTGGCGCTCATGCTCGACGTCAACTGTCCGTGGACCCCGGCGGAGGCGATCCGCATGGGCCGGGCGCTCGCCCGTTACGACCTCGCGTGGCTCGAGGAGCCGGTCTGGCCGCCCGAGGACTATCAGGGGCTCGCCCGGGTCCGGGCGGCGCTCGACACGCCCATCGCCGCGGGGGAGAACGAGGCGACCGCGATCGGGTTCCGCGAGATGCTGCGCGCCGGCGCCGTGGACATCCTGCAGCCCAGTCCGACGAAGGTCGGCGGGCTGGGCGAGGCGAAGAAGATCGCGACCCTGGCGGCCGCCTGGAACGTGCCCGTCGTGCCCCACTCGTTCTACTTCGGTCCGGGCCTGGCCGCGGCGCTCCACCTGGCCGCGTCCACGCCCGGCATGACCTGGGTGGAGTGGCCGATGGGCGAGCTGGCCACGCCCCTTCTCGAGGTGCCGATCCGTCCGGAGGCGGGCACGCTCGCGCCGCCGGCGGGGCCCGGGCTCGGCGGGCGACCGAACGAGGCCGCGTTGCGCGGCCATCCGCTCGGCGCCGCGCCGGCTCCCGCGTTCACCACCGGGTAGGCACGGGGTCGCGCCGGTGCCCCGGCTCGCGGTGGTCGGCCTCGGCTACGTGGCGCGCGAGGTCCATCTCCCGCTCCTCCGGCGCGTGCCGGGCGTGGAGGTGGTGGGCTTGGTGGACCCCGCTCCCGCGGCGCTCGCGCGGGCTCGGGCAGAATCCGGATTCGGCCCGGGGTTCGCCTCTCTCGAGGCCCTGCTCGCCGTCGCGCGCCCGGACGGGGCGCTGGTCCTGACCCCGAAGCAAACCCACCACGCGGTCGTGCGCCGGCTCCTCGAGGCCGGCGTCGACGTCTTCTGCGAGAAGCCGCTCGCGACGACCGTGCCCGAGGCGGAGGCGCTGGTGACGCTGGCGGCGCGCGCCGGGCGGATCCTCATGGTCGGCTTCAACCGGCGCTACGCGCCCGTCTACGTGGCGGCGCGCGAGGCCTTCGCGGAGCGGCGGCCCGAGGCGTGCCTCGCGCTGAAGAACCGCCCCGGCACCGAGTACCGGGCGACCCTCGAGAACGCGATCCACATGGTCGACCTCCTGCGCTGGTTCTGCGGCGAGGCCGTCGACGTGCACGGCCGGGCGGCGTTCACCGATCCCTACCGCGAGACGACGGCCGCGGCCACGCTCCGCTTCGACTCGGGCGCGCTGGCCGTGCTGCTCGCGAACCGCTCGACCTCGCACTGGGTGGAGCGGCTCGAGGTCTTTGGCCACGGCCGCTCGGCCGTGGTCGAGGCCCCGGACCGGGTGAGCCTCGGTCAGGACGGCCAGGCCCGCGTGACGGAGATGACACCGGTCCACATGGGCTGGGCCCACGTGGCCGAGAAGCTCGGGTTCCGGCAGGAGCTCGAGCACTTCGTCGAATGCATGCGCACCCGGGCCGAGCCCCGGACGTCCGGCGCCGACGCGGTGCGAACCCAGGCGCTCATGGACCGCTTGCTCCAGGCCATGGGGCTTCCGCTCGAGGATCGGCCTGGCGGCTGAGTCGGCGGCGGTCGCGGGCGGCGACGGGATCCTGGAGATGGCCGCGGGTCCGGGCCGGCCCACGCGGGCGGCCCTCGCGCTCCTGGTGGGGTACCAGCGGTGGCTCTCGCCGCTTCTGCCGGGAGCGTGTCGGTTCTGGCCAACCTGCTCCGAGTACGCGCGGCTGGCCCTCCTCCGGCACGGGCTTGCCCGGGGCGGCGCGCTCGCGCTCTGGCGGCTCTGTCGCTGCCATCGGTTCGCGCGCGGGGGGCTCGACCCGCCGCCCTGAGCCGGGGCGGCCCCGAATCCGCGCCGGCCCGCCCGCGCTCTAACAAGGGCGGGCGGGGGCGTCTCTCGGCCCACGCCTCCGGAGGTCTGGCAATGCACGTCGTCGAGCTGTGGCGGTATCCGGTGAAGTCGCTGGCCGGAGAGCGACTCGAGCGCGCGGAGCTCCGGCGCGACGGAGTCGTCGGCGACCGGCTGGTCCAGGTGTACGACACGCGGGACCGCGTGGTCACCGCGCGGAATCGTCCAGGTCTGCTCGGGCATCGGGGCCTTCTCGGGCCCGATGGCGAGCCGCGCGTGGATGGCTGGCCATGGTCGTCGCCGGAGGCGGCGTCCCTGATCACCCAAGCGGCCGGCCCCGGGACGCGGCTCGAGCGCTTCACGGGGGAGGAGCGGTTCGACGTCCTCCCGCTTCTGGTCGCGACGGACGGCGCGATCGCGGCGCTCGGGGTCGACGGCCGGCGGCTGCGCCCGAACATCGTGGTGGGCGGCGTCGACGGGCTGGGCGAGCGCGAGTGGCCCGGACGGCGTCTTCAGATCGGCGAGGTGGTGATCGCCGTCGCGCAGCTCCGGGCGCGCTGCGTGATGACCACCTACGATCCGGATACGCAGGCGCCGGACCCTGGCGTGCTCCGCCGGATCGTCCGGGAGTTCGGCGGGACGATGGCGCTCGACTGTGCCGTCGTGGCGGGGGGGGCGGTCCACGTGGGCGATCCGGTGGTGCTGCTGTAGAGAGGCCATCCTCGCGCGGCTCATCCGGGTTCGATCGGGCGGCGTGTCGTTCCGCTAGGGCTGTCCAATTTCTGGGGGCCGTCCTCCCCGCCAGGCCCCATATGCTGTAGTTGTTCAGGACACACAACTCATGTTTAGTATCTCTCGCGACGCTGCTCCGTCGCCATTGTCATGGAGCCCGTGTCACTGGCCGTGGATCTCGCTCGGCGGCAGGCACCGGGGTCCCGGCGCCCCGGGCCGGTGGCGGCGGACGACCCCATCCTGGCCCCGTACCACGTCCGGCCAGGCGTCCGCCCTCCCGTCGGGCCTCGGACCCCCACCGGTCTCGCGCCGCTCGATGCGCTCCTCGACGGGGGCTTCCCGCAGGGTGAGCTCGCGGAGCTGGTCGGCCCGCGGACCTCCGGGCGCACCCGGGTACTCCTCGGCGCGCTCGCGGGCGCCACGGCGCGCGGCGGCTGGGCGGCGCTCGTCGACGGGACGGATGGTCTCGATCCGGCCGCGGCCGCGATGCTCGGCGTCCCGCTCGGCCGCCTCCTCTGGGTCCGCTGCGGCGGCCGGCTCACCACGGCGTGGCGCGCGGCGGATGTCCTCGTCCAGGGGGGCGGGTTCGAGCTGGTCGTGGTCGATCTCGGGGATCTGCCGCCGTGGGCACTCGGCCGCACCCCGCCCGCCGTCTTCGTGCGCCTCCAGCGGGCGGTCGAGCGGGCGGCGACCGGGCTGCTCATCGTTGGACCCCGGCGCGTGGCCGGAAGCCTCGCCGCGGTCGCGGTGGCGCTCGTCCCGCGGGCTGTCCGCTGGGCGCCCGGCGGCCCGGGGCTGCTCGCGGGGCTCGAGACCGAGGCCCGGCTGATCCGGTCGCGGACCCGCGCCCCGGGCGCCGGCGTCCGGCTGGCGTGGGCCACGCTCGATCCCGAAGAGCCGCGGCCGGTCGCGCCCGAGCCGCGCGCGCGCGCGGCGGCGCGCGGAGCGCGTTGATGGCCGAGGCCCCGTCGACGGGGCCCTCGCGCTACGCCTGCACCTGGGTGTCGGGATTTGCCGCCGCGGCGCTGGTCCGGCAGGACCCGACGCTCCGGAGCCGTCCCGTCGCCGCGCTCCGGGGCACGACGCTCCGGACGGTCGTGGCGGTCACGCCGGAGGCGGCGGCCGGCGGGGCGCGCGCGGGCATGAGCGCGACCGAGGCCGCGACGCGCGTGCCCGATCTCGTCGGGCGCGTGGAGGATCCTGCGGCCGAGCGCGCCGCGGCCGGCGCGCTCCTCGATGCCGCGTGGGCGACCTCGCCGCGCATCGAGGTGGTCGAGCCGGGCACCCTCTGCCTCGATCTCGGCGGGCTCGCGCCGCTCTTCGGAGACGAGCGGCGGATCGGCGCGCGGCTGGCCGCGGCGGGCGCGGCGGTCGGGCTTCCCGTCCGCGTCGGCATCGGGGCGACGCGGACCCTGGCGCGGCTCGCGGCGCGGATCGGCGCGGGGCTCTTCATCGTGCTGCCGGGCGCGGAAGAGGAGTTCCTCGCCCCGCGCGCCCTCGGGCTCCTCGAGCCTGCGCCGGACCTGGGGCTCGCGCTCGAGCGCTGGGGGATCGGGACGCTCGGCGGGCTCGCGGCGCTGCCGACGGCGGCGCTCCTCGCGCGCCTCGGTCCGGCCGCCGTCCGGCTCCAGGCGCTCGCCCGCGGCGCGGACGCCGGACCGTTCGTTCCGCACCTCGTGCCCGAGCCCTGCCGCGAAGCGGTCACGCTCGACTGGGAGGTGCCGTCGCTCCCCGCGCTCGCCTTCGTCCTCGACCGGCTCCTCGCGCAGCTCGCGGCGCGCCTCGCCCTCCGCGAGGCCGGCGCGGCCGCGCTTCACCTGACGCTTCGTCTCGCGGATGGCGGCATGCACGAGCACCGCCTCGACGTCGCCGCGCCGCTCCGCGACGGGCGGACGCTCGGCCGCCTCCTCCGGACCGAGCTGGAGGCGCTCCGGCTCCCGGCGCCGGTCGTCGCCGTCTCCGTGGAGGCCGAGCCCGTGCCACTCGCCGCGCTCCAGGCCGATCTCTTCGCGTCGCCCCGGCCGAGCCCGCGCGAGCTCGGCGAGATCCTCGGCCGGCTCGCCGCCCTCGTCGGGGTGGACCGGGTGGGCGCGCCGGTCGCGCCCGACACCCATCGGCCCGACGCGATTCTCGTGGCGCCGTTCCCCGGCGGGGAGGCCGAGCCGCCCGGGACCGGCCGCGGCATTCCGTCCGCGCGTCCCGCGGGGTCCGGGCCGCTCCCCTGGGTCACCGGGGCGGCGCTCGTCCGGCGCCGGCTCGTGCCCCCGCGGCCCGCCCGGGTGGAGTGCCGCGCGGGCCGGCCGGCTCGCATCGAGGCCGAGGGGTTCCGGGGCGCCGTCGTCGCCGCCGCGGGCCCCTGGCAGACCGCGGGGGAGTGGTGGGCCGAGACGGCGTGGGCGCGCGAGGAGTGGGACGTCGCCCTCCCGGACGGCGTCGCGTGCCGGCTCGCGCGCGACTGCGCGACGGACGCGTGGACCGTCGACGCGGTCTACGACTGAGACGAATCCCCGTTTGAGGTCACAGGCTGTGATCTCAACCCGCTGGGGATGAGATGGAGACGTCATGACGCATGCCCTGGTCCCTCCGGGCCGGATCGAGCGACGGATCATCGTCATGCGGGGGGAGAACGTCCTGCTCGACGATGATCTGGCGAGAATGTACGGAGTCGAGACCCGCGCGCTGGTCCAGGCCGTCAAGCGAAACGTGAAGCGCTTCCCGCCGGATTTCATGTTCCAGCTCTCCCGGGAGGAGTTCGAGGCGCTGCGAGCCCAGCTCGGGAGCTCGAGCCAGGGATGGGGCGGGCGGCGCTACCGGCCACATGCCTTCACCGAGCAGGGGGTCGCCATGCTCTCCAGCGTCCTCCGGAGCGACCGGGCCGTTCACGTCAACATCGAGATCGTGCGGGCCTTCGTCCGGCTCCGACGGATGGCCGGCTCCGTCACCGAGCTCCGCCGGAAGGTCGACGCCCTCGAGCAGAAGTACGACACCCAGTTCCGGGTGGTCTTCGACGCGATCCGGGAGCTCATGGCGCCGCCGGCGCCGGGAGAGAAGCGCCGGATCGGCTTCCGGCCGGAACCGCCCGCGGGCCCGGGCGGCCCGGCGGGGCATCGCGCCAAATAAGCGGCTCGAGGTCTGCCCCGCGCATGCCCCCGGTCCCGTACGTCGAGCTCTCGGTCCGGAGCGCCTTCAGCTTCCTCGAGGCGGCGTCCACCCCCGAGCGCCTCGTGGACGAGGCGGCGCGGCTCGAGGTCCCCGCCCTCGGGCTGCTCGACGTGGACGGTGTCTACGGCGCCCCGCGCTTCCACAAGGCGGCGCGGGCGGCGGGGGTGCGCCCGCTCGTCGGCGCCGCCCTGACGCTCGCCGACGGCTCGCGCCTGGGCTTGCTCGCCGAGTCCCGCGCCGGGTACCGGGCGCTCTGCCGCCTGCTCACGCGGGTGAAGGCGCGCGCGCCGAAGGGCCAGGCGCGCGCGACGCTCGGCGACCTCGACGGCGCGGTCGCGGGGCTCCTGTGCCTGACCGGCGGCGCGGACGGCCCGCTCACCCCCGATCTCCTGGCGGGGCGCCGGGCGGCGGCCCGGGGGACGCTCGAGCGGCTCGTCCGGAGCTTCGGCCGGGACCGGGTCTACGTGGAGCTCCAGCGGCACGGCACGCGCGAGAGCGAGCTCGTGACCCGCCGCGCCGTGGCCCTCGCGCGCGAGGCCCGGCTGCCCATCGTCGCCACCGGCGGTGTGCGCCACGCGACGCCCGGCGAGCGCCCGATCCTCGACGTCCTGACGGCCATCCGGCTCCGGGCTCCGCTGGACGCCCTCGGCCGGCGCCTGTCGCCGAACGCCGAGCAGCGCCTCCGGCCACCGGCGGAGATGGCCCGGCGCTTTGCCGACCTGCCCGAGGCCGTCGCGGCCACGGGGGAGATCGCCGCGCGCTGCGGGCTTCACGCTCCAGGATCTGGGCTATCGCTTCCCCGACTACCCGGTCCCCGACGGCCGGCCCCAGATCGCCTACCTCCAGGAGCTCGTCGAGGCCGGCGCGCGCGGGCGATACCGCCCCGTGTCGGCGCGCGTGCGCCAGCAGCTCGCCCGCGAGCTCCGGCTCATCGAGAAGCTCGACCTTGCCGGCTACTTCCTGATCGTCTGGGACATCGTGCGGGAAGCCCGCGCGCGCGGGATCCTCGTCCAGGGCCGGGGCTCGGCGGCGAACAGCGCGGTCTGCTACAGCCTCGGGATCACGGCCGTCGATCCGGTCGGGATGGATCTCCTCTTCGAGCGCTTTCTCTCGGAGGAGCGGGGCGAGTGGCCGGACATCGACCTCGACCTCCCGTCGGGAGAGCGCCGCGAGGCGATCATCCAGTACGTCTACGGGCGCTACGGCGGGACGAGCGCCGCGATGACCGCGAACGTCATCACCTACCAGCCGCGGCGCGCGGTCCGCGAGGTCGGGAAGGCGCTCGGCCTCCCGCCGGACTTCCTCGACCGGCTCGCCAAGGACGTCCCCGGCTGGGGCTACCAGGATCCGGACGAGGAGACGCCGGCCCGCCACCTCCGGCGCGCCGGCGCCGACCTCGCGGATCGCGCGGATCCGGCGCTTCGCCGCGCTCTGGCACGCCGTCGTCGGGCTCCCGCGCCACCTCGGCCAGCACTCGGGCGGCATGGTGCTCTGCGCGGGCCGGCTCGACGAGGTGGTGCCGCTCGAGCCGGCGACGATGCCGGGCCGGGTCGTCGTCCAGTGGGACAAGGACGACTGCGCCGACCTCGGGATCATCAAGGTCGATCTCCTCGGCCTCGGGATGATGGCGGCCCTCGAGGAGGCGATCGCGCTTTGCCGGGCGGCCGGCCGCGAGGTCGACCTCGCGCATCTCCCGCCCGACGACCCGGCGGTGTATCAGCTCCTCCAGGCGGCCGACACGGTCGGGCTCTTCCAGGTGGAGAGCCGGGCCCAGATGGCGACGCTCCCGCGTCTTCGGCCCCGGCGCTTCTACGACCTGGTCGTCCAGGTCGCGATCATCCGCCCCGGGCCGATCATCGGCCAGATGGTCCACCCGTATCTCGCGCGGCGGGCGGGGCGCCAGCCGGTGGTCTATCCGCATCCCTCCCTCGAGCCCATCCTCCGCCGGACGCTCGGCGTGCCGCTCTTCCAGGAGCAGCTCCTCCGGATGGGGATGGTCGCCGCGGGGCTCACCGGCGGCGAGGCCGAGGAGCTCCGCCGGGCCTTCGGCTTCCGGCGCTCGCGGGCGCGGATGCAGGTGATCGAGGCGAAGCTCCGCGCCGGGATCGCCCGGAACGGGATCGCCGGCCCCGCCGCCGAGGAGATCGTGCGGGCGATCACCGCGTTCGCGGAGTACGGATTTCCGGAATCCCACGCGGCGAGCTTCGCGCTCCTCGCCTACGCGAGCGCCTACCTCAAGGTTCACCACCCGGCGGAGTTCTACGCGGCGCTCCTCAACAACCAGCCGATGGGCTTCTACCACCCGGCGACGGTCGTCCGGGACGCGCTCCGCCGCGGCCAGGCCGTGCGTCCGGTGGACGTCGGCGTCTCGGCCTGGCGCGCGACGGTCGAGGCCGGCGCGGTGCGGCTCGGACTCGGGCAGGTGAAAGGGCTCCGCGAGACCGCGGCCGCCCGGCTCGTCGCCGCGCGGCAGGCGCGGCCCTTCACGTCCACGGACGACCTCTGCGCGCGGGCCGGGCTCTCGCGGGACGAGGTGACGGCGCTCGCGGAGGTGGGGGCGCTGGGGAGCCTCGGGCTCCGGCGCCGGGCCGCGCTCTGGCAGGCCGAGCGGGCGGCGCGGCCGCCGGGCCCGCTCTTCGCGGGCCACGCTCCGGCGCCCGAGCCCTCGCCGCTCCGCGAGATGACGGTGGCCGAGCGGCTGGTCGCCGACTACCGCGGGACCGGCGTCACGGTCGGGCCGCACCCCATGGCGCTCCGTCGCGCCGACTGGGCGCGGCTCGGCGTGACGCCCGCCGCCGGCCTGGCCGCGCTCGCCGGCGGCCGCCGCGTCCGGGTCGCCGGCGCCGTGGTCGTGCGCCAGCGGCCGGGCACGGCGAAGGGCTTCGTCTTCCTCTCGCTCGAGGACGAGACGGGGATCGCCAATGCCATCGTGGAGCCAGGGCTCTTCGAACGGGCGCGTGCCACGCTCGTCCAGGAGCCTTTCCTCCTGGTCGACGGAGTCCTCCAGCACGAGGACGGCGTCACCGCCGTGCGGGCGACGACGGTCCGGCCCCTCGCCGCCGCAGCCGCCGTGCCCTCCCACGACTTCCACTGATGGCGCGAGCCCTCGAGGCGCGAGCGGATCCCAGCCGCTCGGACGTCGCGTGTCTCCGGGAGACGAATACTTGGCGGGACTATCGGAGGGAGGCGCTCATCGCGGATGGGGACGCAAGGGGCCGGCCCTTCGGATCACGCCCCGTCGTCCTGACGCTCGCAGCGCCCTGAGGCGCCGCGAGCGCCGGACGGGGATCTGCCGCTACTGCTGGAGGGCGCTGACGGTCACGGCGGACTTCACGAGGAAATGCGCGCGCCGATTGTGCCCCCAGCACGTCTCGCTGGTCTCGCGGCACGTGGGCCGCTCCTCGCCGTAGCTCACGAGCGTGATGCGGGACGCGGCGACACCGCGGGCGACGAGCTGATCGCGCGTGACGCGTGCCCGGTTCTCTCCGAGCGCCAGGTTGTACTCGTTCGTTCCCCGCTCGTCCGCGTGGCCCTCGATCAGGACCAGGGTGCCGGGATGGGCGAGCAGCCAGCGCGCGTTGGACTCCACGATCCGCGTGTCCTCGGCCCGGAGCGCGGCGCGATCGAAGTCGAAGTGGACGTCGCGCAGCGCGGCCGATTCGTTGAAGTCCTGAGGTGAGGGCAGCGCCGGGAACATCGTGGCGCCCGGTGCGCGAACCGCGGCGCTGTCGCTCCCGGCGCCGCCCGCTCCGCCCGTGCCCGCCCCGCCCGCGGCCAGCCCGCTGGCGTTCGCGGCGTTGGCCTCGGCCCCGGTAGCGTCCGCCCCTGCGCCCGTCGTGGCGTGGGTCGCGCACCCCGTCAGTGCCAGAGCGAGGCCCCCGGCGACAAGAAGCCACTTCGGATCGACGCGTCGTGTCATGGCAATCCTCCTGTGCAGGGCGCCGGGGAATGCCGGCACCGGCCGGCTTCTCCACAGTGCAACACCCGCGCCCACGCCGGCCTGTCACACAAGCCATTGAAAATACAGGCGGCGTCCGGCAGAATGTCCTGGCGACCCCCACCGGGGGTGACACCGAGCCGCCCGGATTGTCAGGGTCCGCGTCGCGGATTGTCAGGCTCGGAGGGCCGGTTGACGGTCCACCGAGCCACCGCTAGACTCCACGGCCAGGGGATCGCGGGAGCTCGGAACGCCGAGCTGAGAGGGCAGCACGCTCGCTGCCGACCGCCTGAACCTGACCTGGGTAATGCCAGCGCAGGGAGGACCCAATGTTGCGCCGTCGCCTCGTCACCTCGAGCATCCTCGCGGTCGGTCTCCTCGCGGTCGCCTCACTCGCCGGGCCGGCGACCGCCCAGACCTCGCTGCACCTGGTCCTTACCCCCTCCCAGAAGCCCACGGACCTGCTCGTGTCCGGGGAGGCCTTCGGGGCGGCGCTCGGCAAGCTCGTCGGCGTCCCGATCCGCGTGACCGTGGCCTCTGACTACGCGGCCGTCGTCGAGGCGCTCCGGAACCGGACCGCGGACCTGGCCTTCGTTCATCCGGCCGGCTACGTTCTCGCCAACCGCGAGGCGAAGGCCATGATCGTCGCCAAGGACCAGTGGCACGGGAACACGTCGTACACCGCGCGAATCTTCGTGCGGAAGGAATCGGGCCTCAAGACGCTCGAGGATCTCCGGGGCAAGACGATCGCGTTCGTCGACCCGTCCAGCACCTCGGGCTACGTCTACCCGATGGTCATGCTGATGGAGAAGGGCCTCGTCCGGAACAAGGACCCCAAGACGTTCTTCAAGGAGTTCGTGTTCGCCGGATCGCACGACGCCGGTCTGCTGGCACTCCTCAACGGCCACGTCGATGCCTTCGCATCGTTCGATCAGGCCCGCGAGCAGTACCTGAAGGATCCGGCCCAGCGCGAGAAGCTCATCTGGGTCGCCGAGAGCGTCCCGATCCCGGAAGGCGGCATCTGCGCGCGGGACGGGCTCGACCCGGCGCTCTTCGCCAAGGTGCGCGCGGCGCTCCTCTCGATGAAGGGGCCGGCGTACGAGCCCCTCCTCAAGGCGCTCTACGACATCGACGGGTTCGAGCCCGCGGAGGACCGGGAGTACGAGCCGGTCCGCGCGGCGATGGACCTGCTCGGCTGGCGCCCGAAGCGCTGACGCGCGACCCCGCCGAGCGGCCGGACCCCCGGCCGGGCGCCGCGGCGCCCATGATCGAGACGCGCGGCCTCCGCGTCGTGCTGCCGCCCGACACGGTGGCGCTCTACGGGGTCGATCTCCGTCGTCGAGCCCGGCGAGTTCGTCATGATCATCGGCCGCAGCGGGGCGGGCAAGACGACGTTCCTCCGCGCGATCAACCGTCTCGTCGAGCCGACGGCCGGAACCGTGCGGGTCGCCGGCCAGCCGGTGACCGGCGCCGATCCCGGCGCCCTTCGCCAGATCCGCCGCCAGATCGGCATGATCTTCCAGCAGTTCAATCTGGTCCGCCGCGCGTCCGTGCTCGACAACGTGCTGGCGGGCCGGCTCGGCTACGTTCCCGAGTGGCCGAGCCTCGTCGGGCGCTTCCCCCAGCGTGACCGGGCCCTCGCGCGGGAGTGCCTGGCGCAGGTCGGCCTCGCGGAGTTTGCCGACCGTCGGGCGGACACCCTGTCGGGCGGGGAGCAGCAGCGGGTGGCCATCGCGCGCGCGCTGGCCCAGGAGCCGCGGGTGATCCTGGGGGACGAGCCCACCGCGAGTCTGGATCCCACCCTCGCCGGCTCCATCATGGGCATCCTGGCGCGGATCAACCGGGAGCGGCGCCTCACGCTCGTCGTCAGCCAGCACCAGCTCGACACGGCGCTCGAGTACGGCACGCGGATCGTCGGGTTCCGGGCGGGGGGAGTCGTGTTCGACGGCCCGCCGGCGGCCGTCTCGCCCGACGTGGTGCAGGCCATCTACGGGGAGGAGGCCGCGTGAAGCGGGCGGCCTGGCTTGCCGTGGCGGTCCTGCTCGTGGCGATCGCCTGGCACACCGACGCCAGCCCCGCGCGGCTCGTGCGGGGGCTTTCCCTGGATGTGGGACTTCGTCCGCCGCATGGTGCCGCCGAATCCAGCCGTCCTGCCCTCGGCCCTGGTGGGCGCGGTCGGTACCATCGAGATCGCGCTGCTCGGGACGGCGCTGGCGGCCGCGCTGGCGATTCCCCTCGGCTTCCTGTCGGCGCGCAACGTCGCGCCGCCCGCCCTCTACTACGTCGTGCGCACGGCGCTCAACTTCTTCCGCAGCATCGACACCCTGGTCTACGCGCTGCTCTTCGTGGCCGCGGTGGGGCTGGGGCCCTTCCCCGGGATGCTGGCCGTGGTCGCGTACACCACCACCTCCCTGGCCAAGCTCTACTCGGAGACCATCGAGGGGATCGAGCCCGGTCCGGTCGACGCCATCCGCGCGACCGGCGCGACGCGGCTCCAGGTGCTCCGGTTCGGGGTCCTCCCGCAGGTGCTGCCGCTCTTTCTCTCCTACGTTCTCTACCGCTTCGAGTCGAACGTCCGGGCCGCGACCGTCCTCGGCTTCGTCGGCGCGGGGGGGATCGGGCTCTATCTGCAGACGTACCTCCGGATGATCGACTACCCGTCCGCCTCCACGGTCCTGCTCGTCACCGTCGCGATGGTCATGGTCGTCGACTACGTGAGCGCCCGGATCCGGGCGCGCCTCGTCTAGCGCCGCCGCGGCCGCCTGCGCGCGAAAGAACCCGCCGCCTTGCCGGAATCACTGCGAGTGGTGGCCTACAACTTCCTGAGCGGCGGGAGCTCGGTCGCGCACCGGCCACTGGTCGCGCATTCGCACGCGCCTGGCGCCCGACATCGTGCTCGCGCAGGAATGCCGGGCGCCGCAAGACTCGCCGGGGGAGCGGTTCCGGACCGGGACGGCGGACACGCTCCTGTGGGCGCCCGCCGCCCCGCGCCGCTGGGGCAGCGCCGTTCTCCTCCGCGGGCGCCAGGCGACCGCCCTGACGATCCCCGAGTTCGTGGGGTGGGTGGTGGGCGCCGAGGTTTCCGGCCCGAGCTGGTCTCCCGGCCGTTCGCTGCGGCTCTTCAGCATCCACTGCCCGGTGGGCGCGCGGGGCTATGTCCGGACCCTGCACGAGATCCTGGATCGGATCGCCCCGCTGCGCGCCGGTGCGGACCTGATCCTCGGTGGGGACTTCAACGTGGTCGTCGGGCATCGCCAGCCGCACGAGCGAATCCCGATGAGCCGCGGAGAGCGGGAGATCCTCGACCGGCTGTCCGAGGAATTCGACCTCTTCAGCTGCTGGCAGGCGGCGAATCCCGGGCGCCCACTCGCGCAGACGCTCCGCTGGTCCGCCGACCGGCGCGCCCCCTACCACTGCGACGGCATCTTCGTGCCATCGGCCTGGCGGGCGCGCCTCGTCTCCTGCCGGGTGGTCGCCGGGTCGCGCTGGGCGGGCCTGAGCGATCACAATCCCGTGGTGGCCGAGTTCACCGCGTAGTACGATGACGCGCGCCGCTGGCGGCCGCCCGAGTCCGGGACGTGTGAGCCGGCGCGATCCCGGATCGGCGTGAGGACGCGGTGATGGCGAGGGCTGACGGTATCGAGCTGCGGGGCCCGATCGAGGGACGGTTCGCCGAGATCCTGACGCCCGCCGCGCTCGCCTTCGTGGCCGAGCTCCAGCGGGAGCTCGGGGCGCCGCGGGCGGCGCTCCTCCAGCGCCGCGCCGAGCGTCAGGCGGCGTTCGACGCCGGCGGCCGGCTGGACTTCCTGCCCGAGACCCGCGAGATCCGCGCGGGCGCCTGGACGGTCGCCCGGGCCCCCAAGGATCTCGAGCGCCGGTGGGTCGAGCTCACGGGTCCCGCCGAGCGGAAGATGGTCATCAACGCGCTCAACTCCGGCGCGGACGTCTTCATGGCGGACTTCGAGGACGCGAACACGCCGACCTGGCGCAACATGGTCCAGGGCCAGGTCAACCTCCTCGACGCGGTCTCCCGGACGATCGAGCATCGGAACCCGGACGGCCGGATCTATCGGCTGAACGAGGTCGTCGCGACGCTGCTCGTCCGGCCGCGCGGCTGGCACCTCCCCGAGCGGCACGTCCGGGTAGACGGCGCCGCCGTGTCGGGGAGCCTGTTCGACTTCGGGCTCTACGTCTTCCACAATGGCCGCCGTCTCCTCGAGCGGGGGAGCGGGCCCTACTTCTACCTTCCGAAGCTCGAGGGCCACCGCGAGGCGCGGCTCTGGAACGACGCGTTCGTCCTGGCCGAGGACCGGCTCGGTCTCCCGCGCGGCGCGATCCGCGCCACCGTCCTCGTCGAGACCCTCCCGGCCGCGTTCGAGATGGACGAGATCCTGTGGGAGCTGCGCGACCACTCGGGGGGGCTCAACGCCGGCCGCTGGGACTACATGTTCAGCCTCATCAAGAAGCTCCGGGCCCGGCCCGAGTTCGTCTTGCCGGACCGGGGGCAGGTCACGATGACGGTGCCGTTCATGCGCGCCTACACCGAGCTCCTCGTGAAGACCTGTCACCGCCGCGGCGCGCACGCGCTCGGCGGAATGGCGGCCTTCATCCCCAGCCGGCGCGATCCGCGGGTCAACGAGGCGGCCCTGGCCGCGGGTGCGGGAGGACAAGATCCGCGAGTCCCAGGACGGCTTCGACGGGACGTGGGTCGCCCACCCGGACCTCGTCGAGGTCGCCCGCGAGCCGTTCGCGCGCCTCCTCGGGGATCGCCCGCATCAGCTCGAGCGGCAGCGCCCCGAGGTGACCGTCGACGCGCGGGCGCTGCTCGACGTCCGCGTGCCCGGCGGGACGGTGACCGAGGCCGGCCTCCGGAACAACGTGAGCGTCGCCCTCCAGTATCTCGGCGCGTGGCTCGATGGGAACGGCGCCGTCGCCATCTTCAACCTGATGGAGGACGCGGCGACGGCCGAGATCTCGCGCTCCCAGGTCTGGCAGTGGGTCCGCCACGGTGTCCGGCTCGCCGAGGGGGGACTCGTGACGCGGGAGCTCGTCGAGCGGATCGTGGCCGAGGAGCTCGCCGGGATCCGCGCCGCGGTCGGCGACGACGCGTACGCGCGCGGGCACTACGGCGCGGCGCGCGAGCTCTTCGAGGCGGTCGCCCTCGGCGAGCCCTTCGTCGAGTTCCTCACGCTCCCCGCGTCCGAGCGGATCGACCTCTAATCCAGCAGGGGGGATGCTCCCCGACGACGCTCTCGCCGCGCTGCGGCGCTATCCGCTGCTCGACGCCCTCCGCGAGCGTCGCTCGCGACGGTTCGGCCTGGGCATGGCCATGCCCGGGGGGCCTCTTGCCTACCGGAGCCGGCATCCCGGACTCCGGCTCACCGAGGGGGAGGAGGCGCTCCTCGCATTCGCCGCGTGCGGGATCACGGGCGCCGCTCTCGCGGATCTCGCGTACGCGCCGGGGCAGGGCGGCACGATCATGGCCGGTCTCCTCGGCCGCACCATCGGGAGCGGCGACGCGATCCAGAGCGTCGCCGTCTTCGTCACCAACGCCGAGGCCACCTACCTCCTCAAGCGGCCGCGGGACTTCGCCCCCGGGGAGATCGCCGGGCTCGTCGCGCTGGCCGAGGCCGGGGAGTACGTCGAGCTCTACCGGCGGAGCCGGGTGCCGATCCGGGCCGGGCGCACGGTCGCCCCGCTCGACCCGCCGTTCAACCTCGACGTGAACCGCTGGTCGCTCTATGACCCGGCGGGCACGTACTTCCTGCCGGTCAACGAGCTGACGCTCCTCTACCTGAACGGGGTTCTCGAGATCCTCGGCGAGACGACCGGAGCGTTCGTCGTCGACGAGCGCGCGGGATTCCGGCCGGCCTTGCTCGCTTCGCGCGGAGCCGGGGCGGGCACCTGCACGACGACCCCCGCGAGGGCCGACTCCTCACGATCCGCGACCTCGAGAGCCTGGTGACGGAGTTCGCCACGATCGAGCAGGGGATGGTCATCCAGAATCTCGGGCTGATGGCCCAGGGGCTCGGGCTCGGCGGCTTTCCCCACTGGGCGGCGCACCCGTACGGCTGGCTCCGGGCGCTCGGCTTCCGGGTAGAGGAGCTTCCCGCGAGCCGCTACCTCGGTCTCTCGCGGCCGCTGGCCTGGGTGAGCCGCCTCCTCGGGCGGGACGTGGGCGTGCCGCTCGCCCTCGGCCTCGAGCGGGATGGCCAGCCTCTCCTCGCGCCGTACCGTCCGCCGTACCACGCCTCGATGGAGGCGGCCGTGCGCGCCGTGGTCGAGCTCAAGTTCGGGCCGGCAGGCGTGTTCCGCGCGGGCACGCAGGGGGGCGCGTGGCGCGAGCCGGCGCGCATCGCCGAGGCCGCGACGGCGCCGAGTCCGGCGGCCGTCGACGCGACGATCGCGTACGCGACGTACGTCTGGGAGCGCTACGGGCGCTTCCCCGCGTACGCGCCCCCGTTCCGGACGGTGCTCGGCTTCCAGGCGAATCACGTCGACGTCGAGTTCTACGAGCGCTTCTACCGGCCCGGCGCCCTCGCCGCGACCCAGCGCGAGCATCTCGCCCGCTGGCACGGGGGGTGAGATCGAGACGCGGCGGCTCACCCAGGCTGGCGACCGTCCCGTTCGCCGCCCCCGGAGTCAGGCGTCACGCTTCGGTTCGAGATAGCGATTCGGAACGTTTCCCAGCGGGGGAATGCGTCGCCCGGCCGCCTCGAGCAGGCGCCTCACGTTGGCGTAGACGTCGTCCTCCCGCCGGTGCATCTGGGGCAGGAGGCCGAGCTGCGCGTAGGAGACCGGCGTGACGTCGAAGCACGTCGTCTCCCAGGGGAACCCCTTGCCCCACGTGATGCCAGGGAGCCGGAGGTCGCTGCGGGCGCCGGCCTCCAGGAGGAGCCGCAGGACGGGCTCCGACCGGTTCTCGTTCGAGTTCACGGTGTGGAACAGCGGCGTGTGCCCGTTGAGCCCGAAGTCGTCCACCGCCGCGCGGGCGTCGACGTCCGCGCCCCTCTCGACGAGAACCCGGGCTACCTTCGCCTCCTTGCCACACGTGCCGGCACACGCCGGCCAGATCGATCAGGTGCACTTCTCGTCCCCACGGGAACTCGGTGGGCGGCGTGATCCGAAGTGTCGGATACCTTCGCTGGATCTGACGGCGCGACACGCCCTCCACCACGCATCCAGGTCGGGCACGTTCAGCCGGATCATGAAGTTGCCGGCAAACGTCGGGTTGTCGAAGCGCTGGAGAATGAACTGGGCCGGGCCGTTGCGGAAGCCGGCATACCCGTTGTGCTCCCAGATCTCGTCGAAGCCGAGATCGGCGAAAAGGCGCCGACTGCCGTCATAGTCCGCCCCGCTCGGGACGAACGGCAGCAGCGACAACGCCCGAAGCTCGCTCATGGTGTCCATCCTTCCCAGCTGCCGCGTGACCAGGAGCCGCCCGAGCCGGTTCGAGGAATGATCTCGCCCCTCCGCAGGATGGGGACGTCGCGCGCGTGCGCGGTGGTGGGGGTCTGGGGCTGGGCCGTGACCGGGATCGTCAGGAGCGCGCCCAGGCTGAGCCCGAGCGCCAGCGGCCGGGCGCGGCGCTCGAACGCGCGGAGGCGTCGAGGCCCGACGGCGGTCGGCATGCGCGCGGGACTAGCGGGGGCCGGGAGACGGGGGCGGTGGGATCGCGCCGAGCTGCTGGTACAGCGACAGGTCATCCCGATGGTTCCAGATCTCCGCGATCCGTCCGTCCGCCATCCGGAAGATGTTGACGCCGGAGAACTCGACGCGGGTCCCGGTCGCCGCCATCGGGCCCAGGGGTCCCGCATGCGTGCCGCGGATGGTCCAGCGAGCCACGACCATGGCCCCCTCGGCCACCACGAAGTCGATGGACAGGTGAAGGTCAGGGAACGCGGTGCGCAGCCGGCTGGCCGTCTGCTTGAAGCCCTCGGGCCCGGGCGGGACCGGCCCCGAGGGATCGTGGCGGACGCACTCGCGCGAGGCGAGCTCGTCGGCCGCCGCCAGGTTCCCACGGTTCCAGAGCTCCTCGTAGAATCGGCGGACCCGGAGGACATGGGACTCCGTCGCCATGAGCGGAAACAAACCACGCTCTCGAGGGGGAGGTCAAGGCAACCGGCCGGCGCTCGGGGGCGCGGGGCCTTCGACGCCCAGGAGGGTGTCGAGCGGAGGGAACGTCACCGCCGGATGCGTGCCCAGGCGCGCGAGGAGCTCGTCGAGGCACGCCCACACCGGCGCCGACAGATCGCGATGGTGGGTGAGGAGACCGGTGGGCTCCGTGGGATCAATGCGTCCGCGGCGCCGGTCGGCGAGGTGAGTCGTGATCTGGTCGAGGGTCCACGCCGTCCCGCCGAAGCGCTTGCCGGCCCGCCACTCGATCGGGTCGACGTGGGTATTGAGCGTCCGGACCCCGGTGCTCGGCGCGGCGGCCGCCCGCGGTCCGAAGGTCGACAGGACCCGGTATCCGGCCCCGGGCAGGGCGTCCCGCACTCCGGGGGCGATGCGATTCCAGGGCGGGACGAGCACGGCCCGGAGACGCGTCGGCACGAGTGTCGCGAGGCGCGCCCACCCGGCGGCGAGCTCCGCGAGGGCGACGTCGAGCGGGCGCGCGGCGCCGAGCTCGGCCGGCCGCCCGCGTGTCCCGTCGGGCGCCGGCGGCTCGTGATTCCGATGCGCGTAGCCGTGCTGCACGACGCGGAGCCCGGCGGGCCCCTCGCGGATCGCGGCGGCGACCGTCTCGTCGAGCCAGGCCGGCACCACGGCTAGCGCGAGCGGGGCCGCGTGGGCCGTGGCCAGCGCGAGCAGCCGGTCGAAGGCGGGGCCGCCCGCGCCCGCGTCGTCGTCACGCCACCAGAGGGTCGCGCTCCGGGACGGCCAGCGGTCGAGCTCCGCCGTCAGGCGGTCCCAGGCGGCGCTGTCGGCGGGGGACGTCAACGTCGCGACGGAGGCGCGTCCGCCGCAGCCGCGTGGCGGCGTGACACCGGTCGACGTCGGCGCGTATGATCGGGACTCTCGTCATGAGCCAGCTCGACTTCCACATCGAGCAGAAGATCGCCCAGCGCGACAGCATCGATCTCGCGGCGCGGCGGCTCGCCGGGCGCCCGGGGTGGATCGTCGAGTTCGGTCTGGGCCGCGGCCGGTCGTACTCGCATCTCGTCGCGCGCTTTGCGGACCGGGAGATCTACTGCTTCGACCGGGAGCACGCGACCAATCCCGGCTGGGGCCCGCCCGCCGAGCGCGTCGTCCTGGGCGACCTGGCCACGGTGCTGGCCGATCCGGCGGTCCAGGCGCGCTTCCAGGGGCGCGTGATCCTGGCGCATCTCGACCTCGCCTGGGGCGACTCGCCCGACACGCGGCTGCACCGCTTGGTGCTCGACCGGACCCGCAGCTGGCTCCTGCCCGGCGCCTGGATCCTGAGCGATCGGGCGGTGCCGCTCGAGCCGTCGTGGGGCCTGGTCCCGATTCCGGCGTCGGACGAGGTCGGGCACGCCCACCGCTTCCATCGTTACGAGCGGCGCCCGGCGCCCTGAGCCCGCGCGGCCCGGACCCCGGCGGCGAGCTCCGCCAGGATCTCGACGGACCGGGCCGCGCCCTGGAGGTCCAGGCGGACCGGGGCCGGGAAGCCGGGCCGCTCGAGGGCGGCGTCCATCGCCGTCGCGAGCCGCGCGGGCGTGAGCTCGGTCTCCGGCACGACGTCCAGGAGACCTCGCGCGGCCAGGAGCCCGGCGCGCAGCGGCTGCTCATCGCCGCTGCCCTCGTAGGGCACGACCACGGCCCGGACGCGGTGCGCGACGAGCTCCAGCACGGTGTTGTATCCCGCCTGGCTGACCGAGAGTGCGGCGCCCGCGAGGTGGGCGCCGAGATCGGGCCGGTACGCTTCCACGACGACGGCGGGGCGGCCGCCTTGAGTGGGCAGTTCGCGGGCCTCCTGGTCGAGCTCCGCGCGCGCAGTCTCGGGCAGGTACGGCCCGGTCACCAGGCGCCAGGGCCGCGTCCGCGCGGCGGTCGTGAGCGGCCACGCCGCGAGAGCCGCGCGGAACAGGGGCCCGCCGACCTGCCCGCCGCCGGCCGAGATCACGACCTCGCCGTGCGGCGGGCCGCCCGGCGGGGCTCCGTCGGGCGCGAGGTAGCCGGTGTAGACAAGGCGCTCGCCGAGCCAGCCGGCGAGGGCGAGGGTGCGGTCGAGCGGAATCGCATCCGGGCTCCCGTGGACGAGCACGCGATCGGTCCACTGGCGCGCGACCGCGACGGCCGCGAGCTCGAACCACGCCTGATTCGGCTTGCTCACGAGAACGTCCCGCAGGCTCACCGCGACGCGCGGGGCAGCCGCGCCCCGCCGCGCGCGGTCGTCGGCCACGGCGAGGAGGAGCGGCCCCAGCTCGAACGTGAGGGCGTGCCGGCCGAAGGGGAAGAGCTCGAGCAGCACCACGCTCGGATCGTGGGTCCGGAGACACGCGAGCAGGCGGTCCCGGCGGTCGGCGAGATCGGCGGGCGTCGGCCGGCGACCGTCGAGGCGCGCAAGCGCGCTCGCCGCCTCGTTCGCCGCCACGAGCGGCGGGAGCGCGACGACCTCGGCGCCGCCCAGGTCGAGGTCCGGGACGGGCCGGCCGCCCTGGACGAAGATCACCCGCTCGCCGGCCCGCCCGAGCGCGCGCGCGAGCCGCGCCGCCCGCTCGAGGTGGCCGAGCCCGAGGAGATGCTGGCAGTAGAAGAGGATCGGTGCGCGGCTCACGCAGCTGCCCGGGCTCTGCGGGAGTTGATCGGGGGGATTCGTCGGACGGGTTCCATCGGACGGCCTGCGGCCTGTGGCGGCCGGTGGCGGTCTGTGGGACTCATGGCTCGAGCGGCTCGTTGAGCCCGACGAGCTGGAGGAGCCCGTCGCCCCGGCGACGCACGCGGTGAAGGCGCTCGGGGAGCAGGCGCAGGGGCGGCGGCGCGCCGAGGTCCCAGCGGAGCGCCGCGGCGATGACCACCCGGATGACGCCCATGTGGGTCACCGCGGCCCACGTGTCGGGCCCGTCGCCCGGCGCGAGCTCATCGAGCCACGCGCGCACGCGGGCGAGGACCCGTGCCGGCGACTCGCCCCCGGGCGGCGTCGCCTCCCATCCGGCGCCGGTCGCGTCACCGGCCACGGTGGCCCGCGCGCGCCCGGTCCACTCGCCCCAGTCTTGCTCTGCGAGCCGCGGTTCGACGACGGGAGCGACGGCGCCGAGGATCCGCGCGGTCTCGACGGCGCGGCCGAGCGGGCTCACGGCCCAGCCGAGCCGCCCGCCGGTCGCTAGCGCCCGGAGATCCGGGGGGAGCCGCCACCGTGCCGCTCGCTGGGTGCCCTCGGGCGACAGCGGCGGGTCGGCCCGGCCGAGCACGCGCCCCTCGGCGTTCCACGCCGTCGGGGCGTGACGGATCAGCGCGACGTAGATCGAGCGCATGGCAGGCCCAGCAGGGTGAGCCCCGCGGCCAGGCGGTGCTGGAACGTCTCGAGGGTTCGCTCGGTCGCGACGAAGCGCCGGGCCGCGGTTCCCATCGTGCTCCGGAGGGCGGGGTCGTCCAGCAACCGGGCCACGCCGGTGGCGAAGGCGTCGGGCGTGGAGAGGGTGAGGAGCGCGCCCTCCGGGGCGATCATCGGGTCGGGCCCGGGGCCGGCGCACGCGACGACCGGCAGCCCCGCCGCGGCAGCCTGGAGATAGACGACGTGGAAGCGGCCGGGGAACGCGAAGAGGTCGGCACCGTGATACGCGGCGGGCAGGATCTCGGGCTCGAGCGACCCCAGGAAGGCGACGCGGCCGGAGGGAAGCGAGCCGAGGGCGTCGGCGACCGCCGGGCGGGCCGGCCCGTCACCGACCACGGCCAGCCGCCAGGGCCGGGTCGGTGCCACGGCGTGGAGGCGCGCGAGGGCGTCTGCCAGGATCCGATACGGCTCGAGCTTCTTCACCTCGCGCATCGCGGCGACCGCGAGGATGACCGGGCCGGTGGCCCCGGGGAAGCGCCCGGCCATGGCGGCGCGACAGGCCGCCCGTCGCTCTGCGCTCGCATCGAACCGCGCCGCGTCGACCGCCGGCGGGAGATCGAGGATCCGCTGGGCGGCGAAGCGCGGCCCCCGCTGGGCCGCGACGCTCGACCGGTCCCGCGGGCTCATCAGGAAGATGAGGTCGGCGCGCCGGGCCGCGAGCCGCGCGGCGCTGACCCACGGACGGAACGGCGTCCGCCGGCTCTTCGCCGAGAGGTAGGTGTCGACGAGGACGTAGGGAATGTCGAGCGCCGTCGCGACCGTCGGGCCGATGAGGTCCGGGGCACGGTAGTAGCTCTGGTAGGTGACCCACGCCCGCGGCCGCTGCGCGGGTTCCCCGCGGCGATACCGGGCGACCAGACGCGCTGCCGTGAGGGCGGCGATGCGCTCGACGCGCGCGGCGTCCGCCGCGTCGAAGGCGCGCCGGTAGGTGAGGAGCCGGCTCGCCAGGTGGGGCGCGAAGCCGAGGCCCCGGAACGCGGTCATCAGGAGACGCCCGAGCTCGCGATCGCCGGAGGGCTCCGTCTGGTACGGGTGCTTGACGGGCGTGTAGAAGGCGAGCGGCGTCACGACGGCACGTCCGGGGCGACCGCGGCGGCGGCGGGGGCTTCGGTCGCGCTGGTCAGCGTCGCCCGCAGGAGCCGGTGGATTCGGTCGGCCCCGGCGTCGAGGTCCCAGCCGTCGGCCACGCGCTCGATGCCCGCCGCGCCCATGTGGTGCCGCGTATCGGGGTCGCGCGCCAGGCTCTCGATGGCCGCCGCGAACGCGCCGGCGTCCCCCGGCGGGACGAGCCGGCCGTGGAGCCCGTCACGCACCAGCTCGGGGATCGCCGCGGCGCGTGTGGCGACGACCGGCAGTCCCTGGGAGAGCGCCTCGACGACGACGTTCGGCAAGCCGTCACGGTCGCCGTCGGGCGCGACCTCGGAGGCGAGGAGGAGGAGATCGCTCGCCCGGTACTGCGCCCGGACCGCCGGCTGATCGAGTGGCCCCGTCCAGGTGACCCGCGTCGCCAGGCCGAGCGCTTCGACGCGGGCGCGGAGGGCGGCCTCGAGCGGTCCGTAACCCACCACGGTGAGGCGGATCTCGGCCCGCACCCGCGCCACGGCCTCGAAGAGGGTCGCGTACCCTTTCTTGGGCTGGAAGCGGCCGACGGCCAGGAGCCGCAGCGGATCGTCCGGGTCGGTGCCGTCGCGTCGCGACCCGAACGCCGGCGGCGCCGCGAAGAGCTGACGGTCGAGCCCGTGGTAGACGAGCTCCACGCGCCCGGGGGCGAGGGCGTCCAGACGGGCGTGCCCGGCCGCCGTGCAGGTCACCGCGAAGCGCGCCTCGGCGAGCTTCGCCCGGAGCTCCCAGTCCGGGGTCGTCCAGACGTCCTTCGCGTGCCCCGCGAGGCTGTAGTCCAGCCCGCTCATGGCAGCCGCGTAGCGCGCGACGGAGGCGGGCGTATGGAGGAAGTGGGCGTAGAGGTGCGCGGCGCCGGCCGGCAGCTCGGCCGCGAGCACGCCGGCCTGACCGAAGCGCCGGCCGCGGTTCGGCGTCGGATCACGCAGGACGTCGCGGAGCCACAGGCGAAGCGCCCGCAGGTAGCGGCGCGGCGCGCGGGCGAGCGCCCGGGCGTGCCCCGCGAGCACGCGCCCGGGCGCCTCGTGGAGGTACTCGGGTAGGTACGTGACCGCTGCCCGGATCGTTGCGTGGACGGGGTGCGTGAGGCGATCGTAGGGACGCCGGAGCGAGACGATGTGGAGCGGGAGCCCCCGCCGCTCCAGCGCGGCCAGCTCGTGCGCGATGAACGTCTCCGAGACGCGCGGGTAGCCCTTGAGGACCACGACGACCAGGGGCGAGGCGATCGAGGGCCGCACGGGCGCGGCCGTCGGCGAAGCGCTCAGACGGCTCGCCGGGCGGAGGCGCGCCGGAGGATGCCGGGACGCTCCAGCCCGCGGCTCCGGGGACGGGGCGGCCCTTCGACCCGCCATTTCGCGACGGCCTGGTTGATGAAGCGAAGGCCGTCGAGCAGACCCGGGACCCGATGGGTGGCCGGCGGCGGCTGCTCCGGCAGGTGGATGATGGCCTCCGCGAGCGTCTCGGGCGTGAGCCGGGTGGGGTCGAGCGTCTGGGCGAGCCCGAGTCCCGCGGCGGCCTGGGCCCGGAGGAGCTGCTCGGCGCGCGGCGTCACGCGCGGCACGATCAAGCTCCGCTTCTTGAGCGACAGGACCTCGCAGAACGTGTTGTAACCGCCGAGACACACCACGGCCGCCGCCTTCTCGACCAGGTTCTCGAGGTGCTCGTGAAACTCGAGCGTGGTGACGCGCGGGAGCCGCGCCGCCCGCCGCTCGAACGCGGCGCGCTCGCGCGCCGGCAGGAACGGTCCGTACACGACGAGCGCCGGCCACGGGAGCCGGCCGTTGAACCGCTCGTAGGCGCTGAGCGTCGCGTCGACGAGCAGGGCGCCGTCCCCGCCGCCCCCGGGGGTCACCAGGAGGAAGGGGCCCTGCTGGACCGTGGCCTGGACGTCGGCGGGCAGGCTGACCTCGGGGTTCGTCTCGCGGGGGAGATAGCCGGTGAAGATCGTCTTGGCGGCGACCTCGGCGGGGAAGCCGTAGGCCTCGATCGGATCGTAGACCTGCGGCAGCCCGTAGACCCAGATCTGGTCGTAGAAGCGCTTGAGAGCCGGGATCACGCGCTTGCGCCGCCACTCCTCGGCGAGCGACGTCGGGTCGTCCATGATGTCGCGAAGCCCGAGGACGAGCCGCGTTCCTCCCTGACGGCGCAACAGAGCAAGAGTGCTCCGCACCTCGCCGAGCAGCCCGAGCGGCTCCTTGTCGACCAGGAAGAGATCAGGCCGGAAGACCCGGGCCGTGTGCTCGATGATGGAGGCCCGGAGCGCGAGGGTCTGCTCGACGTGGAAGTCGAGATTCAGGCTCGTGTACTCGCCGTTCCGCCGCTTGATGATCCCGGGCACGCGGACGAAGTCGACGCGGGAGCGGAAGCTGAAGCGCCCCAGGATCGGGGAGCCGCTCAGGATGAGGACGTTGAGCTTCTTGTGATGGGCGACGAGCGAGTGGGCGATCGTCCGGCAGCGACGGAGGTGGCCCAGCCCGAACGAGTCGTGGCTGTAGATCAGGACCCGGTACTGCGCCTGGTCATCGGCGCCCAGCCCACGCGGCCCGTGGCCGTTGGCCAGAGGTCCCATGCCGGATCGGACGGCTCCCACATCTCCCTCCCACGGGGGCTCCCGGGCGGCTTGCGAGCCGCGTCAGGAGCCGGGGGTAGCTAGGCGACCTTCCGGGCGGTCTAGAGCCGGACGGACCGGCGCCCGAGCAGGTCACGTTTATCAAAAAGCCATGGAAAAGGGAAGCCTGTCGCGGTCGCCCGGTCGAGCCCCCGGGCGGGGGGCCCGGGGGCTCCCGAGGCGCCCCGCCGCCCGGGCCGGGCCCTTGCCTCTGATCGGCCCCGGAATGGTAGTGATACCTCGATGGGCGCCCCGTTGCTGGAGGTCCAGGGCCTGCGGACGTCCATCTACCTCGATGAGGGGGTCGTCCGGGCGGTAAACGGCGTTTCATTCACGGTCGATCGCGGCCAGACCATGGCGATCGTCGGGGAGTCGGGATCCGGCAAGAGCGTCCTGGCCCAGTCGATCATGCGGATCCTTCCGAGCCGGGCCCGGATCGAGGCGGGGCGAATCCTCTTCTCCCAGGAGGGCGGCAGCCCCGTCGACCTCACCACCTTGGCCGCCGACGGGCGAAAGATGCGGGCCATCCGGGGCGGGGCGATCTCCATGATCTTCCAGGAGCCGATGACGGCGTTCTCGCCCGTGCACACGATCGGCAATCAGATCGGGGAGGTTGTGCGGCTCCACCGCAAGTTCGGCCGGGCCGAGGCCCGGGCGGCGACCATCGAGGCGCTCGAGGCCGTCGGGTTCCCGGAGCCGGCGCGGAAGGTCGACGCCTACCCCTTCGAGCTCTCGGGCGGCCTCCGCCAGCGGGCGATGATCGCGATGGCCCTCGTCTGCCGTCCAGCCCTCGTGATCGCCGACGAGCCCACCTCCGCGCTGGACGTGACGGTCCAGGCGCAGATCCTGGACCTCCTGGTGCGGCTCCAGCGCGAGTACGGCATGGGGCTGATCATCATCACGCACGACCCCGGCGTGGTCGCGCACGTGGCCGACTTCGTGACGGTGATGTATTGCGGGCACGTCATGGAGACGGGGCCGGTGAGCGACCTCTTCGAGGATCCCCAGCATCCCTATCTGCAAGCGCTCCTCCGCAGCACCCCCCAGTTCGGCGTGACCGAGGGCGAGCGGCTCCAGACGATCCCGGGCACGGTCCCCGACCCGCTCTTGCCCATCCCGGGCTGCCCGTTCCTCTCGCGGTGCCCGGAGGGCGAGCCCGCCCTCTGTGGCGACGTCATGCCCGCCCCGCGCGCGCTGGGTGACCGCTGGCAGGTCGCCTGCTACAAGCGGGGCTCGCTGCCCGAGATCCTGACCGCGCCGGCGGGAGCCTGACCCGTGACCGAGCCCCTGCTCGAGGTGCGTGACCTCACGAAGCACTTCCCCCTCTTCCAGCCCTGGCTGGCCGGCCTCGCGCGGCGACAGGTCGGCACCGTCGTCGCCGTGGAGGGGGTGAGCTTCGACGTCGCGAAGGGCGAGACCCTCGGCCTCGTCGGCGAGAGCGGCTGCGGGAAGACGACGACGGCGCGCCTCGTCCTGCGGGCGCTCAGACCCACGCGGGGCGAGATCCTGTTTCGCGTCGGGGGAGGACAGGCCGTGCGGGTCGACCTCCTGAAGGGGCGGGCCCTCCGCGCCCTCCGGCCCCACATCCAGATGATCTTCCAGGATCCGTTCTCGTCGCTGAACCCGCGCATGCCGGTCGGCGAGATCATCGGGGAGCCCCTCTGGATCCACCGGCGCGGGTCCCGCGAGGAGATCCAGGAGCGCGTGAAGGCGCTGATGGGGATGGTCGGGCTGAACGTCCAGTACCTCCGGCGCTACCCGCACTCCTTCTCCGGCGGCCAGCGCCAGCGGATCGGGATCGCGCGCGCGCTCGCGCTCAACCCGGAGCTCGTCGTCTGCGACGAGCCGGTCTCGGCGCTCGACGTCTCGGTCCAGGCCCAGGTCCTGAACCTCCTGAAGGACCTCCAGACCGAGCTCGGGCTCACGTACCTGTTCATCTCCCACAACCTGGCGGTCATCGACTACGTCGCGGACCGCATCGCCGTGATGTACGCGGGCCGGATCGTCGAGCTGGCCTCGAAGCGACAGCTCTTCGAGCGCCCCCGACATCCCTACACCGAGACGCTCCTGGCGGCGGTCCTCCGGCCCGACCCCCGGCTCCGGGGCGCCACGCTCGGGGCGGTGCGCGACGCGTCGACGCCGGTGACGGGCGGCATCCCCGGGTGCGCCTACGCCCTCCGCTGCCCGTACGCCATCGAGCGATGCCGGGTCGAGACGCCCGTGATCCGCGCGGTCGCGCCGGACCACCTCGCGCGGTGCCACCGGGCCGAGGAGCTCCAGCTCACGCCGCTGCCCCGCCGGCCGGCCGTGCGGAGCGCGTGAGGCGGCCGTGAATCCCGCGCGGCGCGGCCCAGAAGGGCGCTGACGATGGGGCGCTATCTCATCCAGCGCATGCTGCTCATGCTGCCGACCCTGTTCCTGATCTCGGTGGTCACCTTCGTGATCATCCAGCTCCCGCCCGGCGACTTCCTGACGACGCTGATCAGCGACCTCGAGGCGTCCGGCGAGCGTGCGGACCTCCAGAAGGTCGAGTTCCTTCGCCAGCAGTTCGGGCTCGATCAGCCGCTCTGGAAGCAGTACTGGCTGTGGGTCTCGGGCCTCGTCCAGGGCGACATGGGCTACTCGTTCGAGTACGACCGGCCGGTCTCCGAGATCATCGGCGAGCGGCTGCTGCTCACCTTCGTCGTCTCGTTCGGCTCGATCCTCTTCACGTGGCTGATGGCGTTCCCGATCGGCGTCTACTCGGCGACCCACCAGTACGGCTGGGGCGACCACGGGCTCACGCTCGTCGGCTTCCTCGGCCTGGCGACGCCCAACTTCCTGCTCGCGCTGATCCTGATGTTCATCTCGTTCACGTATTTCGGGACGAGCGTGGGGGGGCTGTTCTCGCCGGACATGCAGAACGCGGCGTGGAGCTGGGCCCGGGTGTGGGATCTGCTCCAGCACCTGTGGATCCCGGTGATCGTCATCGGAACGTCGGGCACGGCCGCCATGATCCGCCGTCTGCGCGCGAACCTGCTGGACGAGCTCCGCCGGCCCTACGTCGTCACGGCCCGCGCCAAGGGCCTGGCCCCGCGGCGCATCCTGCTCAAGTACCCGCTCCGCATCGCGCTGAACCCCTTCATCGGCGACATCGGCAACCTGCTGCCGCAGGTCATCTCGGGGGCGATCATCGTCTCCATCGTGCTGTCCCTCCCGACGACCGGGCCCATCCTCCTGCGCGCGCTCCGGGCGCAGGACATGTATCTGGCCGGCTCGTTCCTGATGCTCCTGGCGACGCTCACGGTGATCGGGGTCTTCCTCTCCGATCTCGCCCTCGCGGCCCTGGATCCGCGGATTCGGCAGGGAAGCGGGCAATCGCGATGAGCGCCATTCCCGCCACGGAGATGCTGCCGGTCGCCGCCGAGCGCCCGCGCGTCTCCGAGCAGGAGCGCTACTATTTCGCCTCCCAGTGGCAGCTCATCTGGTGGCGCCTCCGGCGGCATCGCTTCGCGATGCTCTCGCTGTGGTTCCTGGTGGCGCTCTACGCGACGATCCCGTTCGTCGAGTTCCTGGCGCCGTACGAGCTGCGCAGCCGCCATCCGAACCACGTGTTCTTCCCGCCCCAGCGGGTGCATCTCTTCCACGAGGGCCGGCTCCTGGGGCCGTTCGTCTACGGGCAGCTCCTCACGATCAACATGGAGAACCTCAAGCGCGAGTATCGCGAGGACCGCTCGCGCCTGTACCGCCTCCAGTTTCTCGCGCCCGGGGAGCCGTACTGGATGTGGGGGCAGTGGCGGGCGGATCGGCATCTGTTTGGCGTCGAGGAGGGCGGGACGGTGTTCCTGCTCGGGACGGACCGCCTGGGGCGGGACATGCTCTCGCGGATCATCCACGGGGCGCGCATCTCGCTCACCGTCGGACTGCTGGGGATCTCGGTGAGCTTCGTGCTGGCGCTCGTGTTCGGCGGGCTGTCGGGCTACTATGGCGGGACCATCGACATCGTGATCCAGCGCCTCATCGAGGTGATCCGCGCGTTTCCCGAGCTGCCGCTGTGGATGGCGCTGTCCGCCGCCCTGCCGCCCCGCTGGGATCCGATCCTCGTCTACATCGGCATCACCGTGATCCTGGGAGTCCTCGAGTGGACGGGGCTCGCCCGCAGCGTGCGCGGAAAGCTCCTCGCGGTGCGCGAGGAGGACTTCGCCACCGCCGCGGTGCTCATGGGCGGCTCCCCTCCCTACATCATCCGGCGGCACCTCCTGCCCGCCTTCACGAGCCACCTGATCGTCTCGGCGACCCTGTCCATCCCGAACATGATCCTCGGCGAGACGGCCCTGTCCTTCCTGGGGCTCGGGCTCCGCCCCCCCATCACGAGCTGGGGCGTGCTCCTCTCCGAGGCGCAGAACATGAACGCGGTCGCGCTCTATCCGTGGCTGCTCACGCCCGTGGTCATGGTCGTGCTGACGGTCCTGGCCTTCAACTTCCTGGGCGACGGACTCCGGGACGCCGCCGACCCGTACGCCTAGGCGCGGACCACACCCGTGGAACGGAATCTCCACCGCTACATCATCAAGCGAAGCCTCCGGCCGCAGCTCGTCCTGATCGCCATCAGCTTCGTGCTCGGGCTCGGGCTGAACCCGCTCATGCTCGACCTCCAGAAGCGCATCATCAACCAGGCCATCGGGCAGCGGAACTTCGACGCCCTCCTCTGGCTCTGCGGCGGCTTCCTGGGGGCCGTGCTCCTGAACGGGGCCCTCAAGTACGTGAAGCAGAACCTCGAGGGCTACATCTCCGAGACCATGCTCCGGGATCTCCGGGGCGAGCTGTACAACCGGATCCTGCGGTTCCCGCTGCTCCACCTGAAGAGCACCTCGACCGGACAGCTCGTCGCGATGATCCTGGGCGAGGTGGAGGACCTCGGCGGCTACTTCGGCGTGGCGCTCTCCACGCCCGCGTTCCACGGCGCCATGCTGGTCGGCACGCTCGGGTTCATGGTGTACGCGAACCCGTGGATGGCGCTCGTGAGCATGGTGCTCTTCCCGATCCAGATCGTCTTCATCCGGCGGCTCCAGCGCAAGGTGACGGCGATGTCCCGGGATCGCGTGCGCCTGGTGCGCGGTCTGTCCGACCGGATCCAGGAGTCCGTGGGCGGGCTCCAGGAGATCTACGCCAACGACACGGCGGCCTACGAGTCGGGCCGGTTCCGGCATCTGCTCCAGCGGATCTTCAAGATCCGGCTGAACATCTACAACCTCAAGTACCTGATCAAGTGGATCAACAACTTCCTGGAGAAGTTCGGCCAGTTCCTCCTGCTGCTCGTGGGCGGGTGGCTCATCATCAATCACCCCGAGACGTTCAACCTCGGAATCCTGGTCGCCTTTCTCCAGGCGTACAGCCAGCTCAACGAGCCGTGGCGCGAGCTGATCAACTTCTTCCAGCTGAAGGAGAACGCGCGGGTCAAGTACGAGCAGGTCATCGCGAACTTCGATCCGCCGGGACTCCGGACGGAGTTCGCCCGGGAGGACGCCGCCCCCGATCGCCCGCCGCCGCTGGCCGGGGCCTACGATCTCCGCCAGGCCAGTGTCGTGCTGGACGGGCGGACGCACGCGCTGGACCACCTGCAGCTCACCCTGTCGCCCCGGCAGCACGTGGCCCTGGCCGGCACGTCTGGCAGCGGCAAGAGCACGCTGGCCCTCGTCCTGGCCAAGCTGACGGGCTTCACGGGGACGATCCTGCTGGACGGGACGGACCTGGCCCAGTTCCCGCCCGGGGTGGCGGGGCGCGCGATCGGCTTCGTCCCCGCCGACGCCCGGCTCTTCACGGGCTCGGTCCTGGACAACCTGCTCTACGGGCTCCGGCACCGACGGGCCGAGACGCCCGAGAGCAAGGCCGAGCTGGGCCTCGGCAACGAGGACTGGCTCGACCTGTCTCCCCTCGAGGTGTCGGACCGGACGGGGCTCGTCGCGGTCGCCCTGGAGGCCGTGCGCCTGGTCGGCTTCGAGGACGACCTCTTCGCATTCGGCCTGCGGTCCCGGGTCGACCCGGCACGGCACCCGGACGTGGCCGCGCGGATCCTGGCCACGCGGCGCCTGGTGGCCGAGCGCTTCGCCCGGGAGCAGCAGGAGACGGCCGTCGAGTTCTTCGACCGGGACCGCTTCTCCTCCTACGCGTCGATCGGCGAGAACATCCTCTTCGGCCACAGCGCGCATGCCGCGCTGGCGCTCGAGCAGCTCCCCCAGCATCCGCACTTCCGCGCGGTGCTCGCCGCGGCGGAGCTGGAGGGGCCGCTGGTGGAGCTCGGCGCCGACGTGGCGCGGGACATGGTCGAGATCTTCAAGGACATCGCGGCGGACAACGAGCTGTTCGCGCGCTTCAGTCTGCTCACGGCCAGCGAGCTGCCCGAGTACGCGCAGGTGGTCGCGCGTCTCGGCCGGGGGGCCGCCCCCGGGCTGGCCGCGGCGGACCGCGACCGGCTGATCCGCCTCGCGCTGCGGCTGATCCCCGCCCGGCACCGTCTGGGCCGGATCGACGAGCCGTTCATTGCCAAGGTGCTCGCGGCGCGCCACCGGTTTGCCGAGACGCTGCCCCCGGATCTGGCGGCGTCGTTCGTGCCGTACGACCGCGAGCGATACTTCACGGACGGGACCCTTCTCGACAACCTGCTCTTCGGCAAGGTGGTCGCCACGAGCAGCCTGGCCGTGAAGAAGGTCAACGCCATCGTCGAGGAGATCCTGGAAGCGGAGGGCCTGCGAGCGCTCGTGCTCGAGGTCGGGCTCGATCACCACGTGGGGCTGTTCGGTGGCCGCCTGTCGCTGCCCCAGCGCCAGCGGGTGGCGCTGGCGCGCGTGCTGCTCAAGCGGCCAGACATCCTCATCCTCGACGGCGCGATGACCGCGCTCGAGCCGGGCGAGCGCACGGACCTGCACCGGCGGGTGCTCGAGTCCATGAAGGACCGGACCGTGATCGCGGCCGTGGAGCGCCCGGACCTCGCGCGCCTCTACGACCTCGTGGTGGTCCTGGACGCCGGGGTGGTCGTGGAGACGGGCACGTACCCGGAGCTGATCGCCCGGGAGCAGGGCGTGCTGCGCCGGCTCGCGATCCAGGCCGGTGTGCGGGTCACGGGAGAGGACTGACATGCAGCCGCTCGAACGCGACGTCGAGACCCTCCGGAAGATCCCCCTCTTCGCCGGGCTGCCGACGGCCCGGCTGAAGCTGATCGCCTACACCGCGGAGGTGGTGGAGTTCGCTCCCGGCGAGAGGATCGTCCGCCAGGGCGATCCGGCGGACGCGGTCTACATCGTGACCGAGGGCGAGGCGGAGGTCCTCCTCCAGGATGCCGACGGGAAGGAGATCATCCTGACGACCATGGGCCGCAACAGCCTGTTCGGGGAGACGGCCGTGATCTCCAAGGGGCGGCGCACGGCCACCGTCCGCGCCCGGGATCGCGTGGTCACCTTCAAGATCTCCGCCGACGTGTTCCTGGACCTGGTCCGGCAGAGCCCGGAGATCAGCATGCAGGTCATGACGCGTTCTCGCGCAGCGCCTCGAGCGGTCGAGCGCGCTCCTGCAGCAGCACCAGAGCCACTCGTGAGCGGCGCCCGTCGCGGGAGCCAGGGCGCTTGTGTCGCCGGAGGCGATGTCCTAGGATCGGGACCCAGGGTGGCAGGGCCCGGCGTGTTCGACTCGAACGCACTCACGACAGGAGTGACACGATGACCGGACGATCCATTCGGGGCATCACCGGGACAATGGTGGCGGGCGCGATGATCGTCGCTCTCACGACGGCGAGCGCCCAGATGCTGACCGGACTCAAGGCGGCGGAGCCCCAGCCGACGCCCGACAAGCTCGCGCCCGGCCTGGCGGTGAGCTACGTCTTCGGCATCTTCAATCACATCAACGAGTTCAAGACCAAGAAGTCCGAGCCCGGCGCGCCGCTCCAGCACCTCGACTACCGCATGGGCGAGGGGGCGATCCTCACGACCAAGGAGCGCGACGGGGTCGGCGCCCTCATCACCGGATTCATCCGCTTCGAGAAGCCCGGCACGTACGGCTTCGACGTCACGTCCAATGACGGCGTGCGGGTGGAGATCGGCGGCAAGCTGCTCTACGAGGATCCCTCGGTCCACTCGGACGACACCTCGGACCGGATCGACGTGAAGATCGACGAGCCGGGCTGGTACCCGATCCAGGTGCTGTACTACGAGAAGAAGCGCACGGCCACCCTCGTGCTGCGCTGGGCGCCGCCGGGCAGCGACGCCAAGGCCAAGCCCGTTCCGGTCCCGGCCGCCGCGTTCGCCCGGCCCAAGTAGCCCGCGCCCGCCGCCGAGCCGGCCGGCCCCGAGCCGCGTGTCCGGCCGGCTTACCGGTGGCCGTTCTCCCAGTAGAAGGTGTCGGGGGTGTAGATCCCGAAGTGTGAGCCGGGCTCCCAGGCGTAGACGCCCTTGACCGGCACGCCGCGGAGACCGTTCTTCACGACGATCGGCTGGAGCGTTCCGCCGACGATGCCGATCGTGAACACCTCCTCGGCGTTGATGTCGAGCATCTCCGCCCAGACACGGGCCCGCTCGTCGGGGTCGCCCGACACGAGCCACCGCTGGTAGAGCTCGACGAGGCGCCGGGCCGCCGGGAGCGTCGGCGCCTCGCCCTCATGCCCCTTGCTCTCGAAGTACGCGCCCCACTTGGGCCACTGGAGCTGCTGCTGGCTGACCGGCGCGAGCCAGTCCGGGCTCATGTCCGGCGTGGGGAGCCCGAACCCGAAGTTTCCGTAGTAGGCGCTCATCATCGCCTCACCGGAGAAGACCCGGCGCCGGAACACCTCGAGCTGGCTCGGACGGATCAGGAGCTCGATGCCCAGGTCGGCCCACGTGTCCTTCACGAGCTCCAGCACGTCGGTGTGCTCGGTCTCGTCCCCGGACGTCTCCACGATGAGGTCGAGGCGCCGGCCGTCCGGCCGCAGGCGGAATCCGCGCCCGTCGCGCGCCGTGAGGCCCATCGCGTCGAGCAGCCGGTTCGCCTGCACCAGGTCGAACCGAGCGTAGGCCATCCGGGGCTCTTCGTGGCCCGCCGGGCTCCTGAGGACCGTGTTCTGGCCCGGCAGGCCGAGGCCGTAGTAGAGGATCTGGTTGATCTCCTCCCGGTTGATGCCGAGGGAGAGCGCCTGGCGGAATCGCCGGTCGAGGAAGAGCTTCCGCATGACCGGCTCGCTCGTCGTGAGGTTCGGGTAGATGGCCACGGTGGAGGGCACGCCGGTGTTCCACAGGTAGACGCGGTAGCCGGCGAGGCGCTCGTTCTTGCGGAGGAACGGAACCTGGTCGAACGACAGGTACCGCGCCTGGAGATCCGCCTCGCCCGTGGACGTCTTCACCGAGATGACCGCCCGCTCCACGAGGATCATGACGAGGCGGTCGATGTAGGGAAGCTGCCGGCCGCGCTCGTCCACGCGGTGGAAGAAGGGGTTCCGCTCCGCGACGAAGACCTGGGCCGGCGGCCCCACCGTGGGGCGCCAGGGCTGGAGCGTGGGAAGATCGGGGTTGTCCATCACGTACATCGAGTCCTTCTTGTTGTGCAGCGCCGCCCAGTTCCGGCGCCCCTCGGCGCGCGCCAGCTTCCGGAGCGCGTCGGGATTGTTGAAGGCGCGATGGAACTGCTTCAGGTAGTGCGCCGGTCTGAAGAGGATGGTCGGATACGCGCCGGCCTGGTCGGGAAGGAAGAGGTTGTTGGGCTGGGACCAGCGGAACCGGACCGTCCACGGGTCGGGGAAGGTGACCCGGGGCATCTCCCCATCCACCCGGAGGGTGGCCGGCGGCCCGCCCGGCGAGAGCTCGTCGTCGTTGGCGACGTTGTTCCACCAGTAGGCGAAGTCCGCGCTGGTGAACGGCGCTCCGTCTGACCAGCGATGCCCCTTCCGGAGATAGAAGGTGAAGCTTCGGCCTCCCTCGGCGACCTCGACCCGCTCGGCGATGTCGGGCACGAGGCGGTAGTCACGGTCGAAGCCCACCAGCCGGGCGTAGCCGTACACGAAGGCCAGCTTCATGTCCTTCAGGGTGCCGATGAGCATCCGGAGATCGCCCCCGTAGACCGCCTCGGGGTCCGTGGTCAGGACGCGCGGGTGCTCCGGGAGGCGCTGAGCGAGCGGTGGAAGCTGACCGGCGGCCACGAGCTTGGCCAGGGCGGGCACCTCCCCGCTCGGGCCGCCGATGGCGACGGGTCCCACCGCGACGCCGAGCGAGAGCACGAGCCCGATCGCGAGCCAGCCGCGGCCGATCCGCATGGCGTTCCTCCGGGCGGGACGGGCGGCGATTCACGACCGGTCCGCGCGTCTCCCCGAGGGCAGCGTAACGCGGGGGCCTGGAGCGACGCAAGGCGACGCGCCCGGCTGGCGGAGGGCATGGTAGTGTACGAACACCGGTGCGCGCGCCGACGCGGCCGGCGATTTTGCCGTGCGGCTCGGCCCTGAGTCTGGAGGAGCATATGCGTCGACGGGAGTACTCCGGGATGCTGCTCGCTGTCGGGTGGAGCATCCTGCTCGCCGCGGGCGCCGCGGAGGCCCAGAGCGGAGGGATCCAGCGGTTCTACGGGTCCTATGTCGGGGAGGCCGTGTCCGAAAGCGGCGACGAGCTCGACAAGCGTGATATCAGCGTCGAGATCAGCGCGCAGGGCAAGGGCTTCAAGGTCAAGTGGACTGCGGTGATCAAGCGCGGGACCGACTCGCCGCGCAAGGAGGAGCGTACCATCACGTTCTTCCCGTCGAAGCGCCCGGACATCTACAGCTCGGCCATGCGGACCGACGTCTTCGGCAACGCGGTCCCCCTGGATCCCCTCAACGGCGATCCCTACATCTGGGCGCGGCTCGACGGAGACAAGTTCTGGATGTACGCCCTGTTCGTGACGGAGACCGGGGGGTACGAGATGCAGACGTACGAGCGCACCCTCGTGGCGGCGGGAATGGACCTCCGCTACTCGCGCGTCCGGGATGGCGAGGTGCTCCGGACGGTCGTGGGGAAGCTCAAGAAGATCCGCTGACCCGCGCGCGCGCCTCCCGGGCGAACGCCTGGGCGGCGGCCGGGCTCGAAAACGCGAGGTACACGCGCCCATCGGCCTTGAGGCCGTGCGCGCGCCGGAACGAGGGACCGAGGCCCCGGAGCGGATCGAAGCGGAGCGGCGCGAGTCCCGCTTGCCGGAGGCGCCCGGGGTAGTCGCGCCCGTAGAAGCGGTGAGAGCCGTTGGTCGCGACGTACGCGGCCGTGAAGCGGCCAGGATCGCGCCGCCGAGGCTGGCGGCGGGCGTCGTCCGCGCGACCTGCACGTCGACGTCCACCATCGCTACACCCCCGGGCTTCAGACACCGGCGGACCTCGCCGAGGATCGCCGTGTCGTCCGGGGTGAACGGGAGCACGTTGTTGCAGAGGATCACGTCGAACGTTCCCCGACCGAAGCGCAGCCGCGTGGCGTCCATGCGCCGGAAGCGGTGGGGCAGCCGGAGCCGCGCGTGATGCGGCCGGCGGTCCAGGTCGACGGCGGTGTAGCGAGCCGGGCCGATGGTCCGCCGGCCCGGCACGAAGCGAGTCGCGGGGCGAGAGGGCCCGATCTCCAGCACCTCGCTCCCGTCGCGGAGCCGCGGCCGGACGAAGCGGCGCAGGAAGAGGAGAAGGGCCCGGTGGCGGGGCTTCGACCCGCAGCCCGGGCAGAGGCCGGGCCGCGGCTTCTGCCCGTAGCGGGCGAATGCCGGGAACCGCCCCCCGCACGCCAGACAGGTCACGCCGCGTGGGACCCCATGCATGGGGCTATTGTACGGGTCCCCGGGCGCCGGCCCGGCGCCCGGGGCTCGCGAAAAACCGGTTCCCCCGGGGGCGGCGGTCTCCTACACTAGCGAGGCGGGCTGGGCCAGATGTCAATGCACGGGAGTCCTCAGGTCGCCAGGTGTCGTGTCACCCGGGCGGCGGTTCTTGCCCTGATGCTCTTGGGCGGGCCGGCTGCCGCGGACGAGTGGTCCGTGAAGACGGTGCCGCGGACGGACGGGCCCGGCACGCGTTGCGTGCTCGAGTCAACTCGGCAGTCGCTCTCGGACGGATACCAGGACACAACGGCATACGTCACGGTCGACAGCGGGTCGGTGGCGGTGACGTCAGGGTCGAATCTCGACGGAAGCCTCTCGGACATCGGCCTCGTCGTCGATCAGGAGCCCCTGGTGCCGATGGACCGGCTAGTTGGCATGAAGACTGCACTTTTTGTCACGAAGTATGGACGACTGGTCGAGCTCTTCAAGGCCGGGAACCGCCTTCGCGTGCAGCTTCGGTTCTGGCCGGAGTGGCCGGCGACCGGGACGCACTCGGCCACCTTCAGTCTGATCGGGTTCACCAAGGCCTACGGCGAGCTGGCCGGCTGCCGCTGAGGCGGCCGGGACGCCGGGGAGGACGACATGGGGTTGCGGCTCAAGTTCAACCTGGTCCTGCTACTCGTGTTCCTGGTGGGTCTCGGCGTCGCCGGCTTCATCTCGCGCGAGATCCTGATCCGCAACGCGCGGGAGGAGGTGTCCCGGAACGCGGGCCTCATGATGGAGACCGCGCTCGCGGTCCGCGGCTACACCATCACCCAGGTGCGGCCGCACCTCGAGATGCAGCTGATGCGCGCGTTCCTGCCGCAGAGCGTGCCGGCGTTCGCGGCGGCCGAGACCATGGGCGAGCTCCGCAAGAAGTATCCGGACTACTTCTACAAGGAGGCGACGCTCAACCCGACCAACCCGCGCAACCGGGCGGCCGACTGGGAAGCGGACATCGTCCAGGAGTTCCGGAACCGGCCCGCGGTGAAGGAGCTCGGCGGAGAGCGTGACACGCCGACGGGCCGCGCCCTCTACATCGCCCGGCCGATCCAGATCACCAACCCCGCCTGCCTCGGCTGCCACACGCACGCCGGAGGCCGCCCCCGCCACCATGATCAAGCTCTACGGGCCGGCGAACGGGTTCGGCTGGAAGCTCAACGAGGTCGTGGGCGCCCAGGTCGTGTCGGTCCCGATGGCGCTGCCGCTCCAGAACGCGCAGCGGGCCTTCTACACGTTCATGGGCTCGCTGGTCGCCGTCTTCGCGCTCGTCTTCATCGCGCTCAACGTCATGCTGAACTGGATGATCGTCCGGCCCGTGGCCCAGCTGTCGCACGCGGCGGACCAGGTCAGCACCGGCAACTTCGAGATCCCGGAGTTCCCGGAGCGGGGTCGGGACGAGATCGCGCGCCTCGGCCGCGCCTTCAACCGCATGCGGCGGAGCCTCCAGAAGGCGATGCAGATGATCGAGAGCTGAGGATCGTGGAGCAGGCCCCACCGGCCTCCCCCGAGCCCGGGCACCGGACGTTCATCGCGACGGTGGTCTTCATCGACATCGTCGGGTACTCGGAACGCCTGGTCACCCAGCAGGTCGAGCTCAAGACCCGGCTCAACGGGCTGGTCGCGGGCGTGCTCGAGCACGTCCCGGTCACCGACCGGATGATGCTCGACACCGGCGACGGGGCGGCCCTCTGCTTCCTCGGCGACCCCGAGGACGCCCTGTTCGCCGCGAGCAACCTGCGGGCGAGCACCGTCGGCCATCGGCCCCGAGCTCGCCCTCCGGATCGGCATCAACCTCGGCCCGCTCCGGATCGTGAAGGACGTCAACGGCCAGCCCAACATGCTCGGTGACGGGATCAACGTCGCCCAGCGGGTCATGAGCTTCGCCGAGCCCAACCAGATCCTGGTCTCGCGCTCCTACTACGAGATCGTGTCCCGCCTGTCCCAGGAGTACACCCGGCTCTTCCAGTACCTGGGCATCCATCGGGACAAGCACGTCCGGGAGCACGAGGTGTACGTGATGACGGCGGGGGGTGCGGGGGCGACGGCCCCGGCGGCGGACCAGGCCGAGGCCGCCGCGGCGGCGGGCCCGCCCGGTCGGGTGGAGAGCACCGAGTTCGTGCCCGTGGCCGGCGGCCACTTCGAGCCGGCGGTGCTGGCCCGCGTCGAGGGCGCGCTCGCGGAAGGGATGGGCCCGCTGGCCCGCGTGCTCGTGCGGAAGGCGGCGAAGACGGCGCCGGATCTCCCGGCGCTCTGCCAGCTGCTCGACGTCGCCCTGTCCGAGTCGCAGCGCGCGGCCTTCCGGCGCCGGCTCGGTGACGTGGGGGGCCCGCCCCCGGCGCCGCCGCCGTCCCCGGCGCGCCCCCCGGCGACCGCCCCTCCGGCCGGGGCGACGCCCGGGCGGCCCCTGTCGCCCGAGGTGCTGGCCGAGGCCGAGGACCGGCTGGCCGTCCACATCGGCCCCGTCGCCAAGCTCCTCGTCAAGCGCGCCGCCAAGCAGGCGAGCAGCACCAAGGATCTCTACGAGCGTCTCGCGGGGCACATCGACGACCCGCAGGCCCGCCGGCGCTTCACGGCGGCGATCGAGGAGCTCTCGGAGCCCTAGCGCTTCCCTCCCTCGCGCCAGGCGGTCGCACGCGAGGGGATGGGGCAGCCGTCAGTGGGCGGTGTAGCCTCCGTCCACCGGCAGGGTGACGCCGGTGATCCAGCGCGCCTCATCGGACGCGAGGAACAGGGCCGCGTCCGCGACATCGCGGGGCTCGCCGAGGCGGCGGAGCAGGTGCTGGTCGAGCAGCCGCTCCCACGGCGCCCCCTCGGCCCGCATCCGGTCGAACATCGCGCGGTTGATGTTCGTGATGACGAAGGACGGGCAGAGCGCGTTGACGCGGATGCCGTGCCGGCCGAAATCGACCGCCATCTGCTTCGTGAGGATGGCGACCGCCCCCTTCGACGCCGAGTAGGCGGGGCGGACGGGGAGACCCACCACCCCGGTGATCGACGAGAGGTTCACGAGCGCCCCGCCACCCTGGCCGATCATCGCCGGCAGGACGGCGCGGCTCATGAGGAACACGCCCTTGACGTTCACCCGCATCGTCTCGTCCCAGTCGGCCTCGGTGGTCTCGAGGACGGTCTCCCGGGAGGGGAGGATCCCGGCGTTGTTGACGAGGACGTCGATGCGGCCGAAGCGCTCGAGCGTCACCTCGACGATCCGCTGGGTGTCGGCGCTCGCCGCGACGCTCGCCTCGACGGAGAGGGCCTCGCCGCCGTCCGACCGGATCGCGTCGACGACCGCGTCGTTGGGCCCCGGCCGGACGTCCACGCAGGCGACGCGCGCGCCCTCCTCCGCGAACCGCCGGGCGATGGCCTCGCCGAGGCCCATCGCGGCGCCCGTGACGATGGCGACCTTGCCGTGCAGCCGGGGCTGGGACGATCGAGGGGACATGGCGTCGCTCCGTCGGCGCGCTCACCGACTCATCGGACGAGAATGCAGCGATCCGCCGCGATCCGGACGACCACGGCCTGACCGATGACGAGCCGGGACTCCGGCGGCCCTGCCGCCCGGAGCGTGGAGTCAGTCCCCGCGATCGCCACCTGATAGTCCATCGCGTCGCCGAAGTAACTGGCCCGGGTGATCGTGCCGGTGAAGACGTTCAGCCGCGCGTCGTCCACCGTCGGCGCCGCCGGGGCCCCCGCGCCCGCCGCCGGCGCGAGGCCGACCGTGTGAGGCCGGATCGAGACCGCGACCGCCTCCCCCGAGGGGTGCTCCGGTCCGGCCGCCGTGACCAGCTCGAGGCCGCCTTCGCAGACGACCCGCCCGCCGGCGGCGAGCCGCCCCTTGAAGAGATTCGTGCGACCGATGAAGCTCGCCACGAACGCCGTGGCCGGTCGCTCGTACATCTCGACCGCCGTGCCCACCTGCTCGAGGCGGCCGGCGTTCATCACGGCGATGCGGTCCGAGGTGACCATCGCCTCCGCCTGGTCGTGGGTCACGTAGACGGTCGTGATCTGCAGGGCCTCGTGCACCCGCCGGATCTCGAACCGCATCTCCTCCCTGAGGTGTGCGTCCAGGTTGCTGAGGGGCTCGTCCAGGAGCAGGATCGTGGGCTCCACGATCAGGGCCCGCGCGAGGGCGACGCGCTGCTGCTGACCGCCGGAGAGCTCGCCCGGGTAGCGGTCGGCGAGCCCCTCGAGCCGCACCAGCACCAGGGCCTCCCGGAGACGCCGGGGCCACTCCGCCCGCGGCACGGCGCGGAACTTCAGGCCGTACGTCACGTTCTCCGCCACCGTCTTGTGGGGCCAGACCGCGTAGGACTGGAAGAGCATGCTCATCCCGCGCCGCTCGGGCGGCACGGCCTCCCCCGCGGACGAGAGGCGGCGGTCCCCGAGCCAGATCTCTCCCGCGTCGGGAGCGAGGAAGCCCGCGATCAGGCGGAGGGTGGTGGTCTTCCCGCAGCCCGAGGGGCCGAGGAGCGACAGGAGCTCCCCGTGACGGATCTCGAGCGTGAGATCCCGGACGGCCGCGACGTTCTCGCCGTACCGCTTGGTGAGCGCCTGCAGGCGGACCGCGGCCATCCCGACGGGTCAGATCTGGAGGAAGCGCCGGCCCAGGAACCGCTGCGCGACGGCCACGAGGACGAGGGTGAGCCCGAGCAGCAGGATCCCGAGGGCCGACACGGCTTCCCAGAGACCCTCCTCGTAGAGGCTGTAGATGACGACGGACACGACGCGGGAGCGGGTCGTGAAGAGCAGGATCGAGGAGGAGAGCTCCCGGAGGCTCGGGAGGAACACGAGGAGCCACGCCGAGACGAGGCCTGCGCCGAAGAGGGGCACCGTCACGTCCTTGAAGGCGACCAGGCGGTTGGCGCCGAGGATGCGGGCCGCGTCCTCGAGGTCCACGTGCACCGTCTGGATGGCGGCGTGGCAGGCCGTGTAGGCGATCGGCAGGTACTTGGTGAGGTAGGCGATGAAGATGATCCAGATGGTGCCGTACAGGAGAACCGGCGGCCGCGAGTAGGCCTTGAAGAGACCGATGGAGAGCACGATCCCCGGGATCGCGAGGGGCGCCATGGCCAGGAACGCCAGCGCCCGTGCCCCCGTGAGGAGGCGTCGCTGGGCGACATAGGCGATCGCGCCCATGAGGAGGGCGGCGAGGGTCGCCGTGACGGCCGCCAGCTCGAGCGTGTTCACGATGGCCGCGCGCGTCGGCTCGAACTCGAAGATCACGTAGCGGAAGTTCCGGAGCGTGACGTTCTGCCACGACCATCCGAGGCCCCAGGCCTTGGCGAGGGCGGCCCGAAGAAGCGCGAAGTAGGGCAGCCCGATCGAGAGGAGCAGCACCCCGCCGCAGGCGCCGAGGGCGGCCCACCGCCAGGGCCCGAGCTTCACGGGGGCCGCGGCCGTGCCCCGCCCGCCCACGGTCGAGTAGCCGCGCCGGCCCATCAGACGGCGCTGCGCCCAGAGCAGCACGACCGCGACCAGGAGGAGCGGCATCGCGTAGGCCGCGGCCACCTCCACCTGCGGCGGATAGTGGAAGAAGGCCCAGATCTGGGTGGTCATGACGTGGAAGCGCGCCGGGATGGCCAGCATGGCCGGCGCGCCGAAGAGCACCAGGGCTTCGAGGAAGGCGAGGATGAAGCCCCCGACGATCGCCGGCAGCGCCAACGGCAGCGTGATCGTGCGCATCACGGCGAGACGGCCCGCGCCCGCGATCCGCGCCGCTTCTTCCAGGTCGGCCGGCGTGGCGGTCAGCGCGGCGCTCGTCAGGATGAAGACCACCGGAAAGGTGTAGAGGCTGGTCACGTAGATCAGACCCGACATGGAGAAGATGTTGACGAGCGCCCCCTCCGCGCCGGTGACGGCCCGGTAGAGCACGTTGAAGAGCCCCGCGTTCGGACCCGCCAGGATCACGTAGGCGGTGGCCCCGAGGAAGGACGGGGTGACGAAGGCGGCGATGGTGAGCGTCCGGACGATCCCCTTGCCGGGCATGTCCGTCCGGGTGACGAGCCAGGCCATCGGCGCTCCGAGGATGACGCTCAGGATGCCGACGGACGTCGCGTAGACGAGGGAGTTGCCGACCGGCCCCCGGTAGATCGCCTCGCCGAACGCCTCGATGAAGTTGGCCAGGGTGAAGCCCGGCCCCTCCGGCACCCGGACGGCGGTGACGAGGAGGATGGCGAGCGGCGCGACGACGAGGACCGCGAGGATTGCCGCGCTCAGGAGCCAGACCGCGGGCGCGGCATCGAGCCGCCCCCGCCTGCTCCTGCCGCCGCTCGCTGGCCTCGCCGTCGCGCCCGCCACGTCGTCAGACTCCGAACAGCTCGCGGAACTTCTTCTTGACCTCGTCGTCCCGCTTCTGCATCTCCTCGGGCTCGACCTTGAGCAGCTTGAGCTCCTTGAGCGGCCGCTTGTCCTGCGGGTAGGTCACGGTCTCGTTCGGCACGTAGAGGCCGTCGTCGGCCAGGATCTGCTGGGCGTCCTTGTCGAACAGGAAGTCGGTGAACACCTTCGCCGCGTTCGGGTGCGGCGCCTTGGTCAGGATGGCGTTGGCCGAGGACACGAAGGGCATGCCCTCCTCGGGGAAGACGATCGCGACGGGGTTACCCTTCTTGACCTCGCGGTAGAGGTTGTACTCGCCCGTCGCACCGACCCAGGCCTCGCCGCCGGAGAGCTTCATCGGCGGATCCTCGGCCGACTGGACGACGAGGGGGTTGTTCTTGGCGAGCGCGGCGTAGTAGTCCCAGCCGCCCAGGACGGGGAGGAGGCCAATGATCCCCGTCATCACCACGCCGCTGTAGCCGGGGTGCGCGTGGACCAGCTTGCCCTTCCACCGCGGGTCGGCGAGGTCCCGCCAGCGCTTGGGGGCGTCGGCCGGCGCTGACCTTCTGCGTGTTGTAGCCGATCACGTAGGGGGTGCCGCGCAGGATCGTGTAGAGCCCGTCCCGGTCGCGGAAGTCGGCGCGGAACTTGTCCGCGCCCGCCGGGAGGTAGCGCATCAGCATGCCCTTCTGCTGGAAGTCGAGGAAGTGCGAGATGTCGGAGGTGTGGACGACGTCGGCGATGGTGAGCCCCGCCGAGGCCTCCTGCATGACCTTCTGGAAGACGCGCTGGGAGCCGTCGCGGGTGAGCTCGCAGGTGATGCCGAGCGCCTTCTTGTTGAAGGCGTCGCAGACCTTCTGGGCGAGCGAGAGCCCGAGCGACGAGTACCAGACGACCGTGCCCTCCTTCTTGGCGGCCTCCATCACCGCGGGGTCGGCCGCCTCGGCGCGGGCCCAGAGCCCGAGCGCGAGACCCAGTCCGGCCAGGACTGCCCAGAGTCTTCGCTGAGTCATCGTCCGCCTCCTCTCATGTTCGTTCATCACCTCACGCCGCGCGCCGGAGGCCCGCGACGATCGGCGCCACATCCCCCGCCCCGTCGATCGCGAGCAGCCGCTCGAGCAGCAGGTCCACCTGCGCGGCGGGCAGGGCCCGGGCCGCGTTGGCGCGGAACTTCGCCCGGAGCTCCTCGAGCCCGAGCGGGTGCTCCGGGCCGCCCCGCGGCGCGTCCTGGGTCTCCTCGAGCACGCGCCCGTCGGCGAGCTCGACCCGCACGTGCCCCGTGAAGCGCTGAGGGTAGGGCAGGCTCGGGTCGAGCACGTAGCGGACCTTCCCGGCGACCGCCAGGATGCGCGGGTCCCGGGTCTTCGCTTCGCTGAAGCCGTCGACCCCTGCCGCCCCCTCCACCAGCACGAGCGCGATGCAGTACGGCAGGCTGAACTTGGCGCCGTAGGGTGTCGTGGGCCGCTGTTTCTCCGCGAGCGGCTCCCAGAGCCGGTGCACCGGGCCCTCCGCCGTCCGGCAGACGATCGCCCGGATCGCCGCCGGATCGAACCCCGGGAGCGCGCGGATCCGGGCCGCGCAGTCCATGTAGGGCTGGTTGATCGACCCGCACGGGTACGCCTTGAACATGAGGCGCTGGATCGCCCACTCGCGACCGAGCCCGGCCGCGAGCGCCGCGAGGCGGCCGGCGTCGGGGGGCTCGCCGCCGAATCCCCGGTAGAAGCCGTGGGTGCCCTCGAAGACCGTCCGGGGGCCGGTGAAGCCGGCGCTGCGCGAGCATCGCCGCGATGACCCCCGCGTGGGCCGCCCAGCCGGCGTGGAGGCGCTTGGTCCAGGTGCCGTCCGCCAGGTACTCGATGATCCCGCTCGCCTGGCTGCCGCAGAGCCCGAAGGCCGTGGTCAGCTCCGCCGCCGTCAGCCCGAGGAGCCGCCCGGTGGCCGCCGCCGCGCCGAAGGACCCGCACAGCGCGGTGGGATGGAAGCCACGCCGGTGGAACGCGCCCGGGCAGGCGCTCCCGACCGCGGCCATGACCTCGACGCCGGCCACGATCGCCGCCAGCACCTCGGCGCCGGAGGCGTGGCGGGCTTCGCCGGCGGCGAGCGCCGCCGTCACGCAGCAGGATCCGGTGTGGACGATCGCCTCCTCCAGCGTGTCGTCGTAGTCGAGCCCGTGCGCCAGCGTGCCGTTGGCCAGGACCGCGGCGGCCATCCCGATCTGCTCGCGGCCGCCCCAGAGACTCGACTCGGGCGGCCCGCCGAGGGCCCGCGCGACCGTCTGGACGCTGCCCGCGAAGTCATCGGGCACCGCGGCCAGCGTCACACCGGCCGTGTCCAGGAGCAGGCGCGTCGCCTGCTCGGCGACGGCCCGGGGCACCCTGCCGGGACTGAGCCCCGCAGCGAAGGTCGCCAGCGTCTCGGCAAAGGTCTCCATCGATCGTCGCGCGCGATGCGTACAAGCCCGTATCATGGGCCGCGCGGGGCCGTCAAGGACGGGGCGTGCGGGGCGCTCGGCGCACGGCCCGGTCCCGACCCCGGCGCACGGCCACGCACCCTCACGGAGGAGGCGCGATGACGATCGACCATGGGCGGCTCGACATGTCGGTGGGCGAAGCCATCTTCACCCAGCGGTCGATCCGGCGGTTCCGGCCCGACCCGATCCCGCTCCCGGATCTCCAGCTGATCTTCGAGGCCGCGGTGCGGGCGCCCAACGGGGGCAACCGGCAGATCGGGCGGTTCCTGGTCGTGACGGACCGGGCGCGCATCGCCCGGTTCGGCGCGCTCTATCACGAGGCCTGGTGGGCCAAGCGCCGGGACGAGTTCGGGTGGACCGGGCCCGCGGACGTCCCGCCCGAGGCCACGAACTATCGCGCCGCCATGGGGCTCGCGGACCACATGAAGGACGTCCCGTGCGTCGTCCTCGCCTTCGCCGAGCCGCCGGGCTGGGCCAACTCCGTGCTGCCCGCGTGCCAGAATCTCATGCTGGCGGCGCGGGCGCTCGGGATCGGGTCCATCCCGACGACGCTCCACCCGACGGTCATGGCGCGCGTGTACGCGCTCTTCGGCATCCCGGCGGACCTCGCCTTCCACTTCTGCATCCCGCTCGGCTACCCGGCCGAAGGGGCCCGCTTCGGCGGCAGTCGTCGCCTGCCGACCCGAGAGACGACCTTTCTCGACCAGTGGGGCGGGCCGGTGCCGTGGGCGTAGGGCGACACGGCGACGCGTTGTGACGGGCGCATGAGCGACCGACTCGCGGCTGCGCGCCCTCGTGCTCCGGCAGCGTCTGCGGGGGCCGCGGCGCCGGCCGGATGGCCGCGCAGCCAGGGCCGCCGTGATCCCGGTCGGGTACATGGCGAAGCGGGTGAGCTCACGCCGCGGCGTGGCTCACGGCCGAGCGAGTGGCGGACATCTACTCGGTCAGTGGCTGCGTGTCGAAGGACTTCGCCGACTACATCAACTACTGGAAGCACAATGGCTACTGGTTCTTCCGGATTCGCGCCCGAGGTCATTCGGCAATTGGCCCGGGCCAGCTCGGTCGATTTGGCGGGGACGACGCTCTTCTTCTACGAAGTCCATGGGCTGGAGTTCGACGCGACCGGGAATCGCTGGGCGCCGTTCGGACCGGAGGCTTCGTTCCCGACCCACGTCGTGTTCCCTCGCGAGGGGACGCTGGAAGGCTACGACGTCGTCACCTTCTCCGCCCGGACGAGTGCAGAGTGCTCGCCGCTGTCCTGCAACGTGCTGGCTGCCGAGATGGAAACGAACGACACTGCCTGCTGCCTGAACGGGCGGCGCAGCTGCTGGAAGAAGGCCGGTTCACCAACGCGGAACCCGGTCCGTACCGTGTATTCGCCGTCCACTCGGTGAGCTGGCCGTGACGGGGCCGTGCGCTCGACCGGCCCGCCGCGAATGGGTCCTTTCCGGCGCGGCGGCGCGCAGGCCAGGCAAGGGCGGTCGGCCGCCGAAACGTCCGCTGTCGCGGGCGCCTGCCTTGACGGCCACGGGCGGGGGATGGTACAGAGGTTCGGCCCCGTCGGTTGACGTGGCTACCCACCACTCGGAGGTCCGGATGAGCCAACTCCCGAAGAGCGTCCATGCGGTCGTCATCGGCGCGGGCATCCACGGGCTCAGCACCGGCTGGCATCTCGGACTCGAGCTCGGGCGCCGTCGCCGCGGCACGGGGCAGGATGTCGTCGTGCTCGACAAGACCGGGGTGGGCGCGGGCGCGTCGGGCATCGCCTGCGGCTGCGTGCGGAACCTCTACATGACCGAGCCGCTCCACGCGATCCTCCGTCACAGCGTGGACGTCTGGACGTACGATCCGGTCGCGTTCGGGTTCCAGCAGGTGGGCTACGTCGGCGTGGACGAGGAGCAGAACCTCCCCGCGTACGAGCGGGTCTGGAAGAGCCAGAACGCGGCCGGGTACCCCTCCGACCTCTACGCCGGCGAGGACGCGCGCCGGTTCGTCCGCGGCCTCTGGCCGGACTTCAATACCTCGCGCGTCGGGCTCGCGCTGCACGAGCGGGTGAGCGGCTACGCCGGGACCCGGCAGGCCGTGGCCGGCCTGGCCGGGAAGTGCGCCGAGGAGGGCGTCCGGGTCCTGCCCGGTGTGGAGGTGACCGGCTACGACGTCGAGGGCGGCCGGGTGCGCGCGGTGCTGACCGACCAGGGCCGGATCGCCTGCGACGTCGTCGTCTGGGGTCTCGGCGCCTGGACACCCAAGCACTGGGCGATGCTCGGCAAGCCCCCGAGGCTCGCCTGTCGCTATCCCGACGGCACCGTCGAGACCAAGGACATGTGGACGTACTGGCGGCTTCTGGAGGGGGAGGTCTACTACGACGAGCCGTACGTGACGGCCGCGGGCCTGAACCCGCCGGTGCTCCACGTCGAGACCTCGGAGCCCGTCGTCGACCCGGGCTCGGGGCGGCCGATCAAGGACTTCACGTACGTGTACTTCAAGAACGGCAACGAGCGGATGGACCGCCCCGGCCTCCAGGGCGGCACCACGCCCGTCAAGCTCGGGCCCACGGCCGTCACCGACCCCTACGGCCACGCGAACGACGAGTACCAGGCGGACCCGTGGTTCGCCGACTACTTCTGCGCGGCGATGGGGCAGACCATGTCGCGGTTCAAGGGCTGCCGCCCGCAGTTCCGGGAGCGGCGCAACGGCGGCATCGGCGCGTTCACGCCCGACAACGTGCCCGTGTTCGACTGGGTGGCGCCGAACGTCTTCATGATCGCGGACTCGAACCACGGCTTCAAGATGACGGGCGCGGGCAAGCTGGTGGCCCGGCTCCTGATGGGCGACGACGTGCCCGAGCTCAAGCCGTTTGCGCTCGACCGGTACGCCGCGGGCCGGACGTTCGGCGCCTCCGGCAGCCACTCCCCCTGGGTGTGACGCGACCGTGAGCCATTTCTCAGGGCGTACCCCGTGGGCCCGATGAAGAAGGGCATCCTCGAGCGACTGCGGGAGGGGCCCGTCCTGGGCGACGGCGGCTACATCCTGGAGCTCGAGCGCCGCGGGTACGTGCAGGCCGGTCCGTACACCCCCGAGGTCGCCGTCGAGCATCCCGAGGCGCTGCGCCAGCTCCACCGGGAGTTCCTGCGGGCCGGCGCCGACGTGCTCCAGGCGCTCACCTTCTACGCGAGCAAGGAGAAGCTCGGGACCGCCGGGTACGCCGACCAGGTCGAGGCGATCAACCGGGCGGCCGTCCGCATCGCCAACGAGGTCGCGGGCGACCAGGCCCTGGTCGCCGGCACGCTGTGCCTCACGTGGATGTACGACCCGAAGGACCCGGGCTCCCGCGCCGTCGTCCGCCGGCTCTTCGACGAGCAGATCGCGGTCCAGGCGGCGGAGGGCGTCGACTTCTTCATCGGCGAGACGTTCACGTTCCTCGAGGAGGCGCGCCAGTGCCTCCACGCCATCAAGGCGGCGGGCTTCCCGGCGATGATCACGTTCACGGTGCGGGATACCGAGACCGCCGAGGGAGTGCCCCTCGCCGAAGCCACGCGCATCCTGGCGGGTGAGGGCGCGGACATCCTCGGGGCGAACTGCGGCCGCGACCCGGAGCGGATGCTCCCGATCGTCGAGCTGATGCGCCAGGCGACGTCCGGCTACGTGGCGGCCCAGCCGATCGGGTTCCGGACGCGGGACGACCTCCCGAACTTCACGCAGCTCCCCGAGTTCCCGCTGGCCCTCGATTCCCTCACGCTCAGCCGGGCCGAGATGGGCGCCTACGCCACCCGCGCGCGAGCGCTCGGGATCAACTACATCGGCTCCTGCTGCGGCTCGGTCGCCCACCACGTCCGCGCGATGGCCGAGGCGCTCGGGCGGCGCCCGCCCGCGAGCGCCAAGTCCGCCGCCCTCGACCGGCATCCGGGCATCCAGAAGAGCCGGACCCTCGAGGAGATGGCGGGCGTGAAGCCCAAGTCGGCCGACGCTCCCCGCTTCGCGACCGGCGATCGCAACTGGTAGCGGCTCCGTGACGTCCGACGTCCCGCGCACGGCCGACGTCGTCGTCGTCGGCGGCGGCGTCCACGGCGCGAGCGTCGCGTACCACCTGGCGCGCCGCGGCGCCCGCCGCGTGGTCCTCGTCGAGCGGAAGTTCCTCGCCTCGGGCCCGACCGGGCGGTCCTCGGCCCTGGTCCGCCGGTTCTACGCGATGGACTTCCTCACCCGGACGGCGAACACGTCGGCGACCGTCTTCCAGCACTGGGCGGAGCGGATCGGCGGCGGCGACCCGGGGTTTCGCCAGGTGGGGATCCTCTGGCTCGTGGGCCCGGACCGGGCCGAGAATCTGCGCGCGAACGTCCGCCGGGCCCGGGAGCTCGGCGCGAACGTCGTGACGCAGGCGCCCGCCGAGGTGCGGGCGCTCGTCCCGGCGATGGCCGTCGACGACGTGGCGCTCGGCGCCTACGAGGCGGAGTCCGGCTACGCGGACGCCGCGATGACCACGAACGCCTTCGCCACGCGGGCGCGCGAGCTGGGGGCGACGGTCGTCCAGTACATGCCGGTCGAGGCGATCCTGACGGCGGGCGACCGGGTGACCGGCGTCCGCACCGCCGGCCGGCGAGATCCACGCGCCCGCGGTGGTCGTGTGCGCCGGCCTCTGGGCCGGGCGGCTCCTGGGCCCGCTCGGGATCGAGGTGCCGGTGGCGCCGACCCGCCACCAGATGTGCTTCTTCCGGCGGCCGCCGGACTTCGGGCCGCATCCCGCGGTCCTCGACCGGCCCCAGGCCACGTACATGCGCCCCGAGACCGGGAACCTCACCATCCATGGGCTCTTCGCCTACGACGAGGTCGTCGATCCCGACCACTACAACGAGGGCGCCGACCCGGCCGAGGTCCTGCGGAACGCGGAGCTGATCGCGCAGCGATTCCCGGCCATGGAGCACGGGCTCTCGATGGGCGGCTACTCCGGCGTCTACGACAACACGCCCGACCACGAGCCGGTGCTGGGCGCGGTTCCCGAGCACCCGGGGCTCTTCGTCGACTTCGGCTGGAGCGGCCACGGCTTCAAGCACGCGCCGGCGGTCGGCGATATCCTGGCCCAGGTGGTCCTGGCCGGCCACGCGCCCGGGTGGGACCTCGAGCCGTTCCGCTGGTCGCGCTTCCGGGACAAGGCCCTGCTGCCAAGAGCGACGGCGGCGGATCCACCCCACTAGCGTTGGCACTCGCTCGACGAGAGAGGAAGAACGAGATGGCGACGAAGACGGCAAAGAAGGTGAAGAAGGCGACGAAAGCGACTCCCAAGCAGGGACTCGGGCTGCTCGCCCGGCTCGCCAAGGGCCCCGTGATCTGCGCCGAGGGCTACCTGTTCGAGTTCGAGCGCCGCGGCTACCTCCAGGCCGGCGCCTTCGTCCCCATGGTCGTGCTCGAGCATCCGGATCTGGTGGAAGGCCTCCACCGGGACTTCGTCCACGCGGGCTCGGACGTCGTCGAGGCGTTCACCTACTACGCCCACCGCGCCAAGCTCCGGATCGTCGGCCGGGAGCGCGACCTCGAGCTGATCAACCGCACGGCGCTCCGCCTCGCCAAGAAGGTCGCGCGCGAGACCGGCACCCTGCTCGCGGGGAACATCTGCAACACCAGCATCTACGGATCCGACGACCCGAAGTCGCACCAGCAGGCGCGCCGGATCTTCGACGAGCAGGTGGAATGGGCGGTGGACGCCGGGGTCGACTTCATCGTCGGCGAGACCTACAGCTGGGGCGGCGAGGCGCTCCTGGCCCTCGAGGCGATCCGGCGCTCGGGGAAGCCGGCCGTGATCACGCTGGCCATCCCGCGCGAGGGGCGGACGCGCGAGGGGTGGAGCGTCGGGGACACCGCCCGCCGCCTCGAGGCGGCCGGCGCGGACGTCGTCGGCCTCAACTGCTCGCGCGGGCCGGCGACCATGATGCCCTTGCTCCGCGAGATGCGGAGCGCCGTGCGCTGCCACGTGGGGGCGCTCCCGGTGCCGTATCGCACCACGCCGGCGGAGCCGACCTTCCAGTCCCTCACCGACCCCAGCTGCGCGTGCATTCCCGACAACCGGCCGTTTCCGGCCGCGCTCGACCCCTTTCTCTGCAACCGCTACGAGATCGGCGAGTTCGGCAAGGAAGCGTACGCGCTCGGGGCCCGCTATCTGGGCGTCTGCTGCGGCGCCGGGCCGCATCACGTGCGCGGGCTCGCGGAGGGTCTCGGGCGGCGTCCCCCGGCCAGCCGCTACTCCCCCGACATGTCCAAGCACATCCTCTTCGGCACCGACAAGCGGCTCCGCCAGGACAACCTCTCGTACGGGCTGACCTACCGGCGCGACCCGGGCGCCTGAGGCGCCCATGTCCGGGCCCCCGCCCCAGCCGGGCTCGCCGAGCGCCGAGAACCGCCGGGCCGATCCGCGCTACGTCGGCAAGGATCTCGGGACCCAGTGCGCGCACGCGGGCGAGCGCTGGGAGCGGCCCGGATTCTGGTCGAGCAGCACGCCGATCCACAACGCGACGACCTTCGTCTACGACCGGGCCGAGGACCTCGACGACGTCGTCTGGCGCCGGAAGCCGGGCTACTCGTACAGCCGGGCCGGCTCGCCCACCACCTCCGCGCTCGAGCGGGCGCTCTCCACCCTGGAAGGGGTGGAGGTCACCCGGGTGTGCGGCTCGGGGATGGCGGCGAGCCATCTCGCGGTCCTGACCGCGGGCGCCGGCAAGGACGGCCCGATCCTCGCCTCGAGCGACGTCTACGGGAGCGTCTACACGATGATGGAGGGCGTCTTCCCGGCGCTCGGGACGCCCAGCCTCGTGACGAGCTTCGCGGATCTCGACCGCCTGGAGGACGCCGTCCGGCGGGTGCGCCCCCGCGTGGTGTACTTCGAGGTGGTCACCAACCCGATGACCCGGGTGATCGACGCGCCGGCGGTGATCGCGCTCGGGCACCGGCACGGGGCGCGGGTGATCGTCGACAATACCTTCACGACGCCCTACCTCCTCAAGCCGGCCGAGCTGGGGGCGGACCTCGTCACCCACAGCGTGAGCAAGTTCCTGTCGGGGCACGGAGACGTGCTGGCGGGCTCGGTCGGCTGCCGGCTCGCCGACTACGACCGGCTGACGGACATGCTGATCCAGGTCGGCTCCGCGCTCGGCCCGAACGAGGCGTGGCTCGCCCTGCGGGGGCTCAAGACGTTCCCGCTCCGGATGGCGCGGCAGTGCGAGAGCGCGGTCCGCGTCGCGCGCTTCCTCGAGGGCCACCCCGCGATCGCGCGCGTGCGCTACCCGGGCCTCCCGAGCCACCCCGACCATGAGACGGCCCGGCGGCTCTTTCCGGAGGGCCGCGCCGGCGCGATGCTCTCCTTCGACGTGGCCGACTGCGACACGGCGAAGGCCTTCCGGTTCCTCGACGCCCTCCGGCTGGTCCTCTCGGCCACGACGCTCGGCGACCTCTACTCGATCATGGTGAACCCGGCGCGGACGACGCACCGGTGGCTCGGCCCGGACCAGCAGGCCGCCCTCGGCATCGGGCCCGGCACCTTCCGGATGTCGGTGGGGATCGAGGGCGTGGAGGACCTCCTGGAGGACCTCGACCAGGCGCTCCGCGCCTGTCAGACGAGCTGAGCGGGCCGAAGCGCTCCGGGCGCCGAGCCGGCTACGCGCCGCCGGCGAGCGGCGTGGCCGGGGTCAGGCCGAGCTGCTCGAGCACCCAGTCGTTGAAGCCCCGGATGTGCCGCTCGATCGGCACGTAGACCCCGCCGGCCGCGAAGGCCCGCGACCGCACGCCGGCCTGGACCCACTCGCAGACCTCCCAGTCCTGGCGGTTGACGCGATCGAAGAGCGCGACCGTGTCCGTCGGATCGAAGCCCGGGCGGGCGACGGCGTCCGGCGCGAAGAGCCAGTCGCAGGTGACGCGCGAGCGGTCCGGCGCGAGCGGCGCCAGCGTGTGGATGATGACGTGGTCGGGGAGGAGGTTCAGGAGCATGTTCGGCCGCACCACCATCCCGTAGTAGTGCCGCTCGTGCTCGGGCGGGAGGCCCGGGAACGGCGCCGCCGGCGCCCGCCCGCTCACCGTGAGCGACTCCGCGTCGTCGGCCAGGCGCGTGCCGAGCCCGTACTCCTGCGTCGCCCCGCTCCGGAAGGCCGGCAGGAGCCGCACGAGCTCCGGGTGCATCGGCGCGCAGTGGTAGCACTCCATGAAGTTCTCGACGACGACCTTCCAGTTGGCGCGGACCTCGTACTCGATGCTGGCGGCGACCGCGAGCGTGGCGATCCGGTAGGCCGCGAGGCGGCCGGCATCGCCCAGCCGGGCGGCGAGCTGGGGGAGGATCTGCTCCGTGAGCGGCGGCGGGTTCTCCGCGAGGTTGACCCACACGAGCCCTTCCCAGGTGTCGAGGGCCACGGGGACGAGCCCGAACGCGCCGCGGTCGAATTCCGCCGAGTCCTGGAGGCCCGGGGCCCGCAGGAGGCGGCCGTCGAGGCCGTAGGTCCAGGCGTGGTACCGGCACTGGAGCGTGCGCGCCTGGCCTCGCTCGGCCGCGCAGAGCTGAGCGCCGCGGTGCCGGCAGACGTTCAGGAAGGCGCGGAGGGCGCCGTCCTCGCCGCGGACCACGAGGACGTTCTCCTCGCCGACGCGCACGGTCCGATAGTGGCCCGCGGCGGGAAACTGATCCCCGCGCCCGACGGAGACCCAGAGGCGGGCGAACAGGCGCTCCTGCTCGAGCTGCCAGATCGCGGGATCGTGGTAGAAGCGCCCGGGCAGGGTGCGCGTCAGGCGGCCGCCGGCCTCCGGCGCGGGGTTCACGGCGCGTCGGCAGCCGGGAACACGATGACGTTCCGGAGCGCCTCGCCGCCCTCCATCGCCACGATCGCCTCGTTGATCCGCTCGAGCGGATAGCGGGCCGTGATGAGCTCGTCCAGATTGAGGCGGCCTTCCCGGTAGCGCGCGACGAGGCGGGGGACGTCCACGCCGAGCCGGGTCGAGCCCATGTTGCTCCCGAGGAGCCGGAGCCCGTTGCCGGCGAAGTCCCCGATCGGGATCGGCGCGGTGGCCCCCGCCGCCGGCATCCCCACCAGCACCACGGTTCCCCCGCGCCGGGCGAGGGTGAGCGCCTGGGTCACGGCCGCCGGGCTGCCCACGGTCACGAAGACGTAGTCGGCGCCCCGGCCGGCGGTCAGCTCTCGCACCAGCCCGCGCACGTCGCTCGTGCCGCCCGTCCACGGCGTGCGTGGCGCCGAAGCTCCGCGCGACCGGCAGCTTCCGCGCGACGATGTCGACGGCGACGATGGGCGTCGCCCCCGCGAGCGCCGCGCCCTGGATCGCGTTCACGCCGACGCCGCCCGCGCCGATGACCACGGCGCTGCTGCCCGGCGTGAGCTGGGCGGTGTTGAGGACGGCGCCGACGCCCGTGATGACGCCGCAGGCCAGGAGGCACGCCCGGTCGAGCCCGAGGTCGGCCGGGATGACGACCAGCTGCGACTGGTCCACCACCACCGACTCCGCGAACCCGGCGACGCGGATGCCCGCGTTGAGCGGCTGGCCGGTGCGGCTGTGGAGCCGATGCTCCGTGATGAGCGCGAACTGCCCCTCGCAGAGGTACGCCGCGCCGGTGAGGCAGGGGACACAGCCGCCGCAGGTTCGGAGGAGCGACACGACGACGCGGTCGCCCGGGCGGACGCGCGTGACCCCCGGGCCGACCTCGCTGACGATGCCCGCGGCCTCGTGTCCGGCGACCACGGGCGGCGGCGTGCTGCTCCAGCCGGCCCAGTCCCCGCGGATCAGATGCACGTCGCTGTGACAGATCGCGACCGCGCCGATCCGCACGCGGACCTCGCCGGCCTTGGGCGGGTCGAGGATGACGTCCTCGACGACCAGTGGCTGCCCCAGCTCCCAGCAGACCGCGGCGCGCCTTCACGCGGTCAGACGGCTTCGACTTCCGACGCCCGAGGGAAGCCAGCCGAGCTGGGCGCGCCAGTCCGGCGGCGTGTGGGCGAAGCGCGCCAGCCGGAGGGCGGTCAGATTGGCGAAGCGGCACTCGCCGTGGAGCACGAGCTCGCTGATCGCCTTCCCGGAAGCCGGGGACAGCCCGAAGCCGACGCTCGACATCGTGGCGAGCACGACGTTGGCGGGGTCGGCGAGGCGGTCGAGGATCGGGAGCCCGTCAGGGGTGTTCTCCACGATCCCGGCCCAGCTCCGGATGAGCCGCACGTGGGCGGCCCCGCGGAAGAGCTCGGCGAGGCGCCGGCCGAGGCTCCGGAGGAGCGGCGTCGTGGGCCGGGACCCGGGCGCCGCCGCGAGGCCGGCGCCGTCCAGCCATTCGTGCGGGCCGCCGCCGTAGACCAGGTTGCCCCGCCGCGTCTGGCGGCCGTAGAGGCCGTTGCCGTCGACGCCGCCGACCTTCATGAGCGGCAGGGGCTCGGTGCAGATCATCTCGACGCGCGACGGCGCGAGCGGGACCCGGACGCCGAGCCGGGCGGCGAGGCGTTCCGTCTGCGGCCCGGCCGCGAGGACGACCGTGTCGGCGCCGACCGGCCCGGCCGCGGTCTCGACGGCGGTGACGCGCCCCCCGGCGGTGCGGAAGCCCGTGACGGGCGTGTGCTGGCGGATCCGGCCGCCGAGGTCCTGGAGCGCCCACGCGTAGGCCTGGACGGTGCGCTGGGGGTTCGCGTGGCCGCCGAAGTGGAGGTAGAATCCGCCGATCGCGTTGTCCCCGACGATCGGAACGAGCTCCCGGAGCTCCTTGGCGTCGAGCGGCTCCGTCCGGAACCCCTGCTGGGCAGCGATCCCGGCGTTCGTCCGGTAGAGCGCGAGCTGATCGTCCGTCAGCGCCACCTTGATCCGGTGCGGCGCGTGCTCGGTGGGATACCCGAGCAGCGTGTCCATCTGGGGCCAGAGCCGCTGTTCCTCGAGGCCGAGGGGGCTGTAGACGTGGGTCGCGCCGCCGCCGTTCCGTCCCGACGCCTCCCACCCGACGATGCCCGCCTCGAGCACGAGGACGTCGACGCCCGCGCGGGCGAGCCACCAGGCGGCGCTGAGCCCGGTGACCCCGCCGCCGACGACCACGACGCTGGCGCCGCGCGGCTCCGTCACGCGTCGCGCCCTCCGGGCCCGCGCCGCCTCATCATTCGACCGGCATCCCGCCCGGCACGTCGAGCATGACCGTCATGTCCGGATCGCCCGCCCAGTGTGGCGCGAACTGGGTCGGGATCCCGAACCAGCTCACCCAGTGCTCGCGCATCGACACCGGCTCGTCGTGGGGCCACAGGACGGAGAGCGGGAGCGGCCGGACGGGCGGCCGGTAGCTCGCGAGCGGGATGGTGTCGACCGGCACGTCGCCCGCCTCCGCGAGCAGGAGCGCCACCTGCTCCCGGCAGCGGCGGCCCTGGCACGGGCCCATGCCGGCGCGCGTGAGGCGCTTGACCTGATCCGGGTGGAGCGGCCCGTCCTGGCTCAGGGTGCCGGCGCTCCGGGCGCGCATCGGCGCCGACGGCGGGCCGAGATAGCGGGGAGGCTGGACGCCGACCAGCTCGCCCCGCGTGACCTCCTCGCACTGGCACGCGAGGATGTCCCAGCCGCCGGCCGCGAGCGTGGCGCGGAGCCACTGCCGCCAGTAGTCGTGCACGCGCGGCGCGGCCGTCCCGCACGGCCCCTGCGTCTCGCGCAGGAGGGCCTGCGCCCGCTCGGGGGGGATGGCCCCGAGCGAGGCCGCCGCGGCGAGACCCGCGCGGCGGCCCTCGGCCACGGCCCGGTCGGGCGACGTCACGGCGCTTTCGTCGACGCCCGCTCCGTCACCGGCGGCGAAGACGTCGGGCAGGCTGGTGCGCTGCTCGGCGTCGATCTCGGGGACGAACCCCCCGCGCTCGGAGCGGAACACGAGCCGGCAGCCCAGGATCTGGAGGAGCTCGACCTGCGGCACGAGCCCGATGGCGAGGCACACCGTGTCGCACGCGATGTCGATCTCGCGCCCCGGGATCAACCGGAGATCGCCGTCGAGCGCGGCGAGGCGGACCCCCTCCATCTCGTCGCGGCTCCCCAGCGCCTCGGCGACGACGTGGCCCGGGTAGAAGCGCACGCCCTCTCGCTCGAGCCGGCCCCGCGCGCCCGCATCCCCGCGGAGCGCCGGGCTCACCTCCACCACGGCGGGCACCTCGATACCGCGCGCTCGCGCGAGGGTCGCCACGGCCAGACCGAGCGGCCCCGAGCCCAGCACGACCATGCGGCGCGCGGCGAACGCCTGATACCGGGTGAGGAGGGCGAGGGCGCCGGCCGCTCCCATGGTGCCGGCCTTCTCCCAGCCCCGGAACGCGAGCCCGAGGTCCCGCGCCCCCGCTGCCACGACCAGCCGGTCGTACCCGACGAGCCACGAGCGCGACTGGTCCGCCACGCCGACGCACGCGCCGCCGATCTCGCGCATGGTGGGCCCCGGCCGGAACGCGCCCCACACCGAGACGCCCAGCTCCACCTCGACGCCGGCCTCGACGGCCTCCTCGAGCGCGGGGTTCGCGCGGACGACGCGCTCGAGCATGACGCCCCGGTCGCGGACGGCGGCACTCATCCGCTGGCCGAAGTAGAGCGGCACGTCCATCGCCATCAGCTCGGGATCGAGCGGGTGCTCGTCGAGGAGCAGGACACGCACCCCGGCGCGGGCCGCGGCCGTCGCCGCCGCGACGCCCGCGGGGCCGCCGCCGACCACGATCAGTGGCACGTGCCGCTCGGGCGCGGGGGTCTTGCCGGCCACCGACCTCGGATCCACCACGGGGTTCGTCACGAAGCGCCTCGCGCGGGGATCATAGGGCGGGTGCGCGGGGCTCGCAAGGCCCGGGCGCCCCGGCGGGGCGTCGCGAGCCACGGCCCGGCCGACGCGGCCGTCCGTCCATCAGACCAGATCGCGCGGGATCGACCGCTCCCAGCGCTGCGCGTGGACCGGCGTGTCTCCCTCGAACGCCTCGAGGGTCGCGACGAGCTCGAAGGTGTCCCGGGTGGCCGTGAGCCGTGTCCGGGTCCGCGTCTCCACGCGCCAGCTCCCGCGGGCGAGCCGGACCGTCCAGGCGATCTCGACGCACGCGGACAGCGGGATCCTCGGGTCGGATCGTGAAGCGGTCGGCGGTCAGCGTGTGCACCGTGAGGTCGATGTCGTCGTAGCGGTGGCGGCCGCTGTCCTGCGTCCAGTCGAGCGTCACCTCGCCGGTCGTGACGTTGTGGTGGACGACACGCTCGGAGCGCGACGGCTCGTACACCGTGACCGGGAGCGGGGGCGGGGTCTCGACCGGCGGCAGCGGAGGGAGCGCGGCGTCCGCCGGATCGGGGGGCCGCACGGGGAGAGTGAGCGTGCTGGCGCCGGCGTAGAGCGTCAGCGTGACCGGCTCGGGCGCCGGCCAGGCGGTCGGCCAGTAGGCGGTCGAGAGCGCGAGGCGGATGCGGTGCCCCGCCGGGAAGGCTTGCGCGACGTCGTTGAGCTGGAGGCGCACGCGGTAGCGGCGCCCCGGCTCGACCGCCGTCGGGTGCTCGTGGCTCTCCCGGTGGGTGAGGTTGAGGAGGCCGTAGCTGACGCGCGTGGCCGCGCCGTCGGGAGCGACGTCGGAGAGGCGCGCGGCGATGAGCGCCACCGGCCGATCCACCGCCAGCCTCGAGGTCGGCCACCGGCGGGCCCAGGATCTCGAGCCGCTCGGGGAGCGGATCGGTGTCGAAGGTGAGCGCCCCGCCGTCCTCGAGCCGCTGGTCGAGCGGGAGATCGGGGGTGAGGCCGTAGGGGCACCAGCGGCCGGCGTGGAGCCCGAGCGTCTCCGGCGAGCGGAGCGAGAGCGGCACCTCGGGCCCGGCCTCGGGCGCGAGGCGAGCCCGATGGAGGACGTACCGCCGTGGGGTGATGCGCGGCGACGGCCAGGCGCGCTCCGCGATCCAGCGCCCGGGCCGGGTCGAGTACATGGCGCGCGGGGCGGCACGCTCTCCTGCATGAAGACCCGGAGCAGGGGCTCGCCAGGCGCGCTCGGCGCCGTGCCCTTGAGCCAGGTGTCCCACCAGCGAAGGGCGAGCTGGAGGAAGCCCACCGCCGGCCCGGGCAGCGCCATGTGGGGGTAGCGATGCGCCCACTGGCCGATCAGGCCGTGGCGCGGCCCGCCGAGCCCCTGCATCAGGCGCGGGATCGCGTTGGAGTAGCCGTCCGCCAGCCGCCCACCGCGAGGACCGGGCACTGGATCGCCGCGAAGTCCTCGCACACGGAGCCCTGCTTCCAGAAGGCGTCCCGCCGCTGGTGACGGAGCCACGTGTCGATCCAGAGGCCGCTGCCGCGCGAGGCGCTCGAGCCACATCGTCGCGCCAGCGCGCGCCGACGACCGCCGGGTCCGGGGGACGCGAGTTGTGGGCGAACATGGTCGACGCCCAGCGCAGGTTGTCCGTGAGCAGGCACCCGCCCATGTAGTGGATGTCGTCGGCGTAGCGGTCGTCGGTCGAGCAGGAGGTGATGATCGCCCGGAGCGCCGGGGGCCGGCGGGCGGCGACCTGGAGCGCGTTGAAGCCGCCCCAGGAGTTGCCCATCATGCCCACCCGACCGGTGCACCACGGCTGGGCGGCGAGCCAGGCGATGACCTCCACCGCGTCGTCCTGCTCGAGCGGGAGGTACTCGTCGGTGAGGACGCCGTCCGAGTCGCCGCTGCCGCGCATGTCGACCCGGACGCAGGCGTAGCCGTGCCCGGCGACGTAGGGATGGGTCAGCGCGTCCCGCTGCGCGGTGAAGTCGCGCCGGCGATAGGGGAGGTACTCGAGGATGGCGGGCACGGGGTGGGTCCCGGCGTCCGTGGGGAGCCACACTCGCGCCGCGAGCCGCGTCCCGTCCTTGAGCGGGATCCAGACCGGGTCGAGCCGCTGGATCGCCCGCGGGAACGTGGCCACGGTGGTCACGGCGTCGGATTATACCGACTTGTCGGACGTCGGTGGCGCGCGTATGGTCGGGCCCGCGTCCAGACCGTCTCCGTGATGGATGGCGACCATGCACGAAGGAGCGTGAGCTCGGCGACGGGCAGTCGCGTGTCGATACGAGTCGTCGCTCGGGCCCGCCGGCGTGAGCGGCCGGCGCCGGCGCTCGCGGCCGGCCTGGATTCAGGCCGGGTCGTCCTCCAGGTCGAGCCAGCGCGACTCCGCGGGCGTCAGCGCGAGGTCGAGAGCGGCCACGCTCTCGCGGAGCTCCGCGACGCTTCGCGGCCCGATGAGGGCGTAGGTGGGAAAGGGCTGGTGGAGGACCCAGGCCAGGGCCACCTGACTGGCCGTCGCCCCCTTGCGCGCCGCGAGGGCGCGCGCTCGCCGGAGCCGCTCGCGGTTGCCGCCGTTCTCGTACACGCGTAGGACGTCGGCGCTTCGGACGCCGGCGAAGAAGCCGCCGGCCAGCGACGCCCACGCGAACACCGGCAGCTGACGGTGCCCGTACCACGCGCGGCCCTCGCGCCCGTGGATCGTGACGCACCCTGGCCAGGGCTCTTCCTGGGGGTCGGCCAGGCTCAGTCCGGGGCTCGAGCAGGCGAAGCCCTCGAGCCCGTGCCGGGCCGCGTATTGGGCGGCCTCCTCGAGCCGCGCCGCCGACCAGTTGGACGCACCGAGGACCCGGATGCGCCCGGCACGCCGGTGCTGGCTCAGGATCTCGAGGATCGGCCCCACGGGTGCGTCCGGGTCGTCGCGATGCAGGCAGTAGATGTCGATCGATTCCCGCCCGAGCGCCTGGAGGCTGCTCCTCGAGGTCCTGGGTGATCTCCGCCGGATTGACGCGCTTCCGCCCGGTGTCGTTGTCATGGTGGGCGCCCTTGGTCAGGACGACGATCTCGTGGTCCAAACGGCGCTCGCGCAGCCAGCGGCCGACGATGGGCTCGGCGTTCCCGTACTCGCGTCCCGTGTCCACGAGGTTGCCCCCGAGGTCGCGAAAGGCGTCGAAGAGATCGAGGGAGACGTCGAGCGGCGCGTGCTCGTACACGGCCGTGCCGAGGACGAGCCGGGACAGGTCACGGCCCAGCGGTGCGAAGCGCAGGTACTTCATCGCCCTCCGGCTGTGTGTCTCCGGTGATGGAGCGGCGCCCGGAGCTCGCGCCGCCTGCCGGTCACCGGACGCGACTCGCGGCGCCGCGGCTCACCGCCACACCTGGCTGGCGACGCGGAGGAAGTTCTCTCCCAGGATCCCGCGGACGGCGGCCTCTCCGTAGCCGCGGTCGAGCAGCGCCTGGGTGATGCGCGGCCAGGCCTCGGGATCGACGTAGCCGGAGCCGCTGTCCGGGTACTGGGATTCCGGCCAGTACACGCGGCTGCCCCGGAACGGCGCCCCCGGCGGTTTCTGCTGCAGCACGCTGTCCATGCCGAGGCCGACGTGCTCCGGGCCGACGAGCTCCACCATGTAGTCGATGTGCTCGACCAGGTGCTCGACCACCGGCCCGCGGGGACCGAGGAAGCGCCCGACCCCGGTGACCGCGATCACGCCGCCCGTGGCCGCGCATCCCTTGATCTGATCGTCCTTGATGTTGCGCTCGTGGTCGCACAGGCGGCGCGCGTTCGAGTGCGAGAAGATGACCGGCGCCGCCGACGCCTCCATCGCCTCCATCGTGGTCCGGTGCCCGGAGTGGGAGCAGTCGACGAGCATGCCCACGCGGTTCATCTCGCGGATGACGTCGCGCCCGAACGGCGTGAGCCCGATGTCCTCGTCATGGCAGCCGCCGCCCGCCTTGTTGTTCCGGTTGTAGGCGAACAGCATCTGTCGCACGCCCAGCCGGTAGTAGACGTCGACCATGCCGACGTCCCCGTTCAGGGCGTCCATGCCCTCCAGATCGAAGGACACGGCCAGCTTGCCCTCGCGCTTGGCGCGGTGGACGTCCTCCACGGCCTTCACCTGCACGAAGTCCTCCGCGTGCGTCCGGATCCAGTGGCGGTCCTGCGACACGGCCTCGACCGCCAGGGTCCACGGCGTCACGTCGTAGCCGACATTGATGGACAGGTAGTCGATGCCCGAGGCGCGCCAGCGCTCGAGGTCCTTCAGCGCGGAGGCCGTGCTGTACGCGAAGCCGCCATGGTCGTCCCACACGAGCGCCGAGCGATGCAACTCGGTCGCGCGCGGGGATACCTCCCAGTCCTTCGGCGCACGCTCTGACATGGCCAGCCGTCCCCCCGCCGAGTGCCACCGGGTGGATGTTCGGGGCGCTCCGCCCCCGGTCGCCGACGATACCCCACCCCGGGGGCCGGCACCAGCCGGCCACGGCCTCCGCGCCCATCGGCGGTTTCCGGGCATGAGGGCCTGTGGCGAGAGGCGCGAAAGCGGGCGCCGGGCGCGTACAATACGGAGGGTCGTCACGCCGGCCCCGCGGCGCCTCGGGACTGCCGCGGGATCTCCGGGAGCACCGACAAGGAGGACGTATGCAGGGGTCGCAGGCATCCACGTACCACGTGCGGCGGGTGGCGCTCGACCGTCTCGAGCCGAGCATCCCCGCGCGCTACTACTACGACCCCCAGCACTACGAGCGGGAGCTCGAGGTCTTCTGGTACGGCATGTGGGTGATGGCCGGGCGTGAAGAGGAAGTTCCCGCGCCCCGGGACTACAAGGTCATCAAGATCGGCACCCAGAGCATCGTCATCGTGCGGGATCTCGACGGCCAGCTCCGCGCCTTCCACAACACGTGCCGCCATCGCGGCTCGATCCTCTGCACCGAGGAGCAGGGACGGCTCCCGGGCCGGAGCCTCGTGTGCCCGTACCACACCTGGACCTACAGCCTGGACGGGCAGCTCGTCGGCACCCCGCGTCAGATGGAGACCGCGGGCTTCGACCGGGCGGCCTATCCCCTGTTCAAGGTGGCCCTCGGGACCTGGGGCGGCTTCATCTTCGTCAACCTGGCCGGCGACCGGGCCGCGCCCCTCGGCGACGCCCTCGGCGACGTCCCGGAGCGGTTCAAGAGCTACGGCTTCGCGGATCTGCGCATCGGGAAGCGGATCGTCATGGACGTCAAGGCCAACTGGAAGCTCCTCTTCGAGAACTTCTCGGAGTGCTTCCATTGCCCCCCCGTCCATCCGGAGCTCTGCGAGATCGCCACGCTGTTCTGGGACGCCGGCGCGTGGGGCCTCCGCACGGACGAGGCCGGCAATCCGCTCGCCTCGGCGCGGCCCCGCTACAAGCCCGGTGCGGCGACGCTCACGATGGACGGGACGGCGCGCATCCCGCCGTTCAAGGGGCTGTCGGCCGAGGAGCGGACCAACCTCTACCAGTCGCAGACCCTGCGGCCGAACTTCTTCCTCAACGTGCACCCGGACTACGTCAACTCACATCAGATGCTGGCGACGGGGCCCGAGAGCGTCCGGATGATCTACGACTGGCTGTTCGAGCCGGAGAGCATGAAGCGCCCGGAGTTCGACCTCGACCACTACGTTGCCCTCTGGGACCTGACGAACCGCCAGGACGCCCGGAACTGCGAGTGGCAGCAGGAGGGGCTGCATGCCCGGCCGCTGGCTCACGGCAACTTCGTCCCGCAGGAGAGCGGGTGCCATCAGTTCAACCAGTGGGTGCTGGAGAGCCTCGGCGAGCTCGAGGGTCCCCGACGGACCGGGGGTGGCAACGGCGGCGGCATGACCGGCATGGCCTGACCCGGCCGGCAGGTCAGCGGCCCTTCGGAGCTCTGCCCCCCGAGCCCTCACGCCCGCCTCGCGATCGGCCGCGGGTCGTTGGCCCCGCGCCACCGCGTGTCGCGCGTTCCCGTTCTTTCGTTCTGTCGACCGTCCGACGCCCGGATTCCGTCGCCAGACCAGCCGGCCAGGCGCTCCACCTCGGAAGCGGGCTTCCCCGGCGACCGTGCCGTCACATCAGGTCGCGCCGGATCGGCACCTCCAGGTGGCGACTGAAGATCTGGGCGTCGCCGTCCCAGGCGTCGAGGTCGGCCGAGAGCAGCCAGTGGGTCCGGGTCGCGCGCAGCGTGCAGCGGCCGGACACCTTGGTCCGCCAGGCGCCCTTCGCGTAGGTGAAGATGCTGCCCATCTCGGTCTCGGCGCTCAAAGGATCGCCCTCGGTGATGACGAGGCGCTCCTTGACCCACCGGCCGATCTCGACGCCGGTGTCGACGATGACGGCCCGGCCCTCGTTCTCCTCGGCCCGGATGGTCACCGTGCCCGTGCCCACGTCGCGCTCGATGACGCGGGAGGAGGACGGCGGCTCGACCACGACCCGGGCCATCGGCGGGCCCTGTTCCGGCGCCTTGAACGCGACCTTCGCGTCGATCGGCCGCCGGGCGCGCACGGGGAGCTCGAGCGCGCTCGCCCCGGCGGTGAGCCGGAGCGTCACAGGCTCGGGCGAGGGCCAGACCATCGGCCAGTAGGTGGTCGAGATGGCGACGCGAACCCGGTGTCCGGCCGTGAACGAGTACGCGATGTCGTTCAGCGGGACCCGGACCGTGACCCGCTTCCCCACCGGCATCGACTCCGGCCGCTCGTGGGAGCTCCGGTGCGTGAGGTTGAGGACGCCGAAGGTCACCCGGGACACGCGGCCGTCGGGGAAGACGTCGTTGAGCCGGACGGCGACGAACGCCACGGGCCGGTCCACCGCGAGCGCGAGCGTCAGCGCCGGCTGACCCAGGATCTCGAGCGGCCGGCGCAGCGGCTCGGTCTCGAACACGAGGCTCCGGACGTCGTCCTCCCGCTGGTCGGTCGGGCACTGCGGCCCGTAGCCGCCGATGCCGTGGGGACACCACTCGCCGCCGCCCACGCCGATCGTCTGCTCCGACCGGTGGGCGAGCGTCACGGCGCGGCCCGCCCGGGCGCGGAGCGTGCCGCCCGCGTTCAGATGAAGCCGTTGGCGCCGTATCGCGGGCGACGGCCACACCGGCTCGGCGACCCAGCGGCCAGGGCAGACGGGATAGTCGCCGGTCGGCGGCACCTCCTCCTGCATGAACGCGCGCAGCATCGGCTCTCGCATGATCCCGGTGTCCCGGCCCCGGAGCCAATGGTCGAACCAGCGGAGGCACTCCTGCAGGTAGCCGATCGCCGGCCCCGGGACGGCCTGGTGGCCGTACTTGTGCCCCCACGCGCCGATGAGCCCGAGCCGCGGCACCCGGAGGTGCGCGAGGAGCCGGGGGATGGCGTTCGAGTAGCCGTCCATCCACCCGCCGGTGGCCAAGACCGGGCACTGGATCGCCGTGTAGTCCTCGTTGACCGAGCCGTGCTTCCAGTACCGGTCGCGCCGCTGGTGCCGGAGCCACACCGCGAGCGGCAGGGCGAGCTGATCCAGCCGCTCCTGCCACTTCCGGCGCCAGTCGGGGCCCGAGATCTCCGGATCCGGTGGCCGGTGGAGACGCGCGAAGAAGGACGAGCCCCAGTCGAGGGTGTCGTTGAGGAGACACCCGCCCATGTAGTGCATGTCGTCGGTGTAGCGGTCGTCGGTCGAGCAGTTGGTGACGATCGCCGCGAGCGCGGGGGGGCGGAGGGCCGCGATCTGGAGCGCGTTGAACCCACCCCAGGAGCTGCCGATCATGCCGACCTTGCCGGTGCACCAGGGCTGGGCCGCGATCCACGCGATCAGATCCTTGCCGTCGCCGAGCTCCTGCGCCGCGTACTCGTCGTCCATCAGCCCATCGGAGTCGCCGGAGCCGCGCATGTCGACGCGGAGGCACGCGTATCCGTGCCCGGAGAAGTAGCGATGCATCGGATCGTCGCCCGCGCGGGTCGAATCCCGCTTGCGGTACGGCAGGTAGGTGAGGATCGCCGGCACCGGGCGGTTCTCCGCGCCCTCCGGGAGCCACAGGCGCGCCGCCATGCGGTGGCCCGCGCTCCCGGCCGGGATCCAGACGTTCTCGATCTCACGAACCCGGCGGGGCAGCGTCTCGACGATCCGCATGGCCGGGATCGTCAGCCGACACGCTCGCGCCGTGAGCGCCGGGCACCGTCGACCACGACCTTCATGGCCATGATGTGCTCGGGTCCGGTCGCGCAGCAGCCCCCGACGATCTGGGCGCCCATCTCGATCCACTCGTGGGCGAGCTCCGCGAGGCGCGAGGGGCCGTGGGCCTGGGCCGAGATGATGTCCGGCCCGAGGTGCACGCGCCCGCCGACGGGGGCCATCGGGTTGTAGCCGACGTTGGGGTAGGCGCCGATCACCCCGTCGAAGGCCTGACGCAGGCGGGGCAGAGTGGCGCTGACGCCCTCCGGGCGGCTGCACATGAGCAGGACCGCCTCGACGGGGTGGCCCCGCAGGGCCGTCCCCAGCGCCTCCATGGTCTCGCCGTTCCGGGTGGTGCCCTCCGTCGTGACGGAAGGCACGCCCAGCCACACGGGGCGGCCCGCCTCGGCACAGGCATCCACCGCCGCCACGCAATCCGCGATGTAGTTGACGAACTCCGGCAGCATCACGTCGACACCGGTCGCCGCGAGGACCTTCGAGTGCTCGGCGAACTCCCGACGATATTCCTGCTCGCCCATGATCGCGACATCGGTTTCGGCGCGGTCGTTCAGCATGCCCAGCCCGGGGGCCGCCATCCCGCCCGCCACGTAGGCCTCGGGATTGATGGCGTTTCGCGCCCGCACGGCGAGGCGCCCTCCGGCCTCGGCGTAGTCCTTCCAGCGGTCCCCGAGTCCCACGGGAGCCAGCCGGGTGCGGGTGGTCCGGAAGTTGTTGCTGATGATGATGTCGGCCCCGACCCGCAGATAGTCCTGGTGGACTTGCTGGACCACGTCCGCGGCGTCCAGGTTGGCCGTCGCCGACCAGGGCCCGAGCTTGTCGCCCCGCGAGCCCAGCAGCACCTCGACGCCTCGACGCTGCAGCTCCGAGCCGGTGCCGCCGTCCATCAGCAGTACCTCGCCGGCTCGCAGTCGCTCCGTCACGCTCCGTGTAGGCATTTCGACCTCTGTTCTCTCAGCGGGTCCAGTTAGACCCCCGCTTCTCGCGGCGCGGCCATCAGCCGCGGCGAAGCCGGTTGCCGAGGAGTTTGAGCGTGCCGAGCCGGATCGCCAGCCCGGCGAACGTGGCGGTCCATCAAACGGTGGTCGGGCAGAGGTGGCCGTGGGCGATCGCTCCGTTCGAGTCCTCGCTGCCGCACCGATCGACACGCACACCAACGTAGCCGCGCGAGTCGCGCCGATGGATCGCCCGCGGGGACGTGGTCACGGGGGTCACGCCGCCGCATTATACTGGCTTGTCGAGACTTGGGCAGCCGGCGTATCGTCGTGGGGCGTGAGGTGCCGTCGTGATACGTTACGTGGCTCGCCGCCTGGCTCTGGCGATCGTCATCGTGGGCGTCGCCATGGCGATCCTGTTCTCCGCCGTCCACCTCGTGCCGGGGGATCCGGCGAGCGTGGCGCTCGGGCCCCGGGCGACGCCGGAGATGCGGGAAGAGTTCCGTGTGCGTATGGGCCTCGACCGACCGCTGCCTGTCCAGTTCGCCCGGTTCGTGGGGAGCGTCCTCCGTGGGGACCTCGGCACGGACATCTGGTCGCGGCAGAGCGTGGCGAGCCTGGTGTGGCGGGCGCTCCCGTCCACCGCGGCCCTCACGGCCCTGGGGCTCGGCTGGGCCGTGCTGGTCGGGATCCCGCTCGGGTGCTTCTCGGCCGCACATCGCGGGAGCTGGGTCGACCGCGTCACGGGCGTCCTGTCGGTCGGCGCGATCGCCCTCCCGTCGTTCATCGTGGCGATCTACTCGCTGCTCGTCTTCGCCGTGTGGCTCAAGTGGTTCCCGGCAATCGGCGCGGGCCGCTCCGGGGACGTTGCCAACCAGCTCTGGCATCTCGTGCTGCCCTCGCTGGCGATCGGGCTTGGCTGGGTGGGTTTCCTTGCCCGGCTGGTCCGGGCGTCGATGATCGAAGTCCTGGGGGAGAACCACATCCGGGCGGCGCGCGCGCTGGGACTCCCGGAGCGTCGCATCGTGTATCGGTACGCGCTTCGCCTCGCGATCCTGCCGACGGTCGCGCTGCTGGGAGTCGGGGTCGGGCGGCTGCTCTCGGGCGCGGTGTTCGCGGAGATCGTGTTCGCGCGCCCGGGCCTTGGGCGGCTGGTCTACGATGGCGTGATCAGCCGGAACTACCCGGTGGTCATGGGGGCCGTCCTCGTCACCACCGCGCTGTTTGTCCTCTCGACCCTCGCGGCCGATCTCACGGTGGCGGTCCTCGACCCACGCCTCCGCGAGCGACTCTGAGCTGGGGTTCACCCACACACGACCCACAGGCGATGGTGGAGACCCCGCCCCGGCCCCTCCGCGACCCCCGGATCGCGGCCGTCCAGAAGCTCGACCGAAGATGACAATGGGGAGATCGTCGCCGCTCGCGCCAGCGCGCAGGTGTGCTTCAAGTACGAGGCGTGATCGGCGCCGGCCGGCGCCGGGCTGACGCGCGGAGGAGACTGCCGCTCAGCGCTCGTGGCGGAGGGTGGGGTCGAAGAGGTCGCGCAGGGCCTCGCCGAGGAACGTGAAGCCGAGGGTCGTCAGCACGAGCGGCAGCCCGCCGGCGAGGACGGGCCACGGCGTGTCGCGGATGAACGTGTAGCCGTCGTTCAGGATCGAGCCCCAGCTCGGCGTCGGCGGCCGGATCCCCACCCCCAGGAAGGAGAGTCCCGCCTCAATCGTCACCACGACCGGGATCTCCATGCTGGCCAGGATGAGCACGGGCCCCAACACGTTCGGGAGGATGTGCCGCACGAGCACGCGGCCGAGGCGCGCTCCGAGAGCGCGCTCGGCGAGGACGAATTCGTGGGTCTTGAGCGACTGGGTCTGGGTTCGGACGACCCGGCCGTAGACCGGAAAGGACGTAATCACGACGATCACCACGATCGTGAAGATGCTCGGTCCGAGGAGCGTGACGAGCGCCAGGGCGAACATGATGGTCGGGAACGAGCGCACCGCGTCGAAGGCCAGCACCAGCGTGTTGTCGAGCCAGGGTGGGCCGTAGCCCGCGAGCATACCGAGGACGAGACCGACTGCGAGCGACAATCCCACCGAGACACCCGAAACCTGGAGGGCGACCTGCCCGCCGTGGAGTACGCGCGCGAAGAGGTCGCGCCCGAGGTGGTCGGTCCCGAGGGGGTGCGCCCAGCTCGGCCCTAGCTGTCGGGCCGGCAGGTCGAGCGCCGTCGGGTCGGCCCCGCTCAGTGCTCCGGCCAGCACGGCACCGGCCACGACGAGCGCGACCAGCGCCACACCCAGGGCGCCGAGCGGATCCCGCAGGAGCCGGCGGAATGCCGGACCACCCCGGGGCGGCCGGGGGCCTGCCGGCATTGGCCCGTCAGGCGAGCTGGAACCTGCGAAGCACCATCCGGTTCCCGTCGGGCGTGAAGGACGGCTTGAGGTGGTTCCGGTAGAGGAGCGCGTTCACCCCGTGGGTCAGGAACACGTAGGCTCCCGACTGCTCCATGAGATCCTGCATGCGAACGTACATGGCGCCCCGCTTGGCGGGGTCGGATTCGGCGAGCGCCTTCTCGTGAAGCTGGTCAAATTCGGGGTTGCTGATCCGCTCCCAGTTCCACTCGCCGATCTGGGCCGAGGTGAACCACACGGTGGCCCAGCTCGGATCCGGTTGCATCGAGAAGCGCGAGATGTGCATCTGCATCTTCTTCCAACCGCCGGCCTTGTCGGAGGCCATCGCCTTCTGCACCCCGCTGTCGAACGGAACCACCTCCGCCTGGATCCCGACCTTGGTCAGGCTGGCGGCGATGACCTGCGCGGCGTTGATGAACTCCGGCGTGTTGCGGGCCCCGATCTCGGTCTTGAACCCCCGTGGGTAGCCGGCCTCGGCCAGGAGCTTTCGCGCCGCCTCGGGGTCCGGCCCGGCGACCAGGTTGCGCTCCCGATTGCCGATCAGGCCGGGCGCGATGATGCCGGCGGACCGCGTCGCCACGCCAAAGAACGCGCCGTCGAGAACCGCCTTGACGTCGACGGCCAGTTGGACGGCCTTGCGCACGCGGATGTCCGAGAAGATGCCGTCCTCACTTTGCATGCCCAGCCACCAGTACGTGAGCCCCGGCCGCGCCACCAGCGTCGCGTTGGCCGGCATCTTGCCGCGGAGGCGGGGCACCGAGGTCATCGGCACGTGGGTCACGTCGATCTGGCCGGCCTCGAACGCGATCTCGGCGGCATTGGTGTCGACGATGGCGAGGGCCTGGATCTCGTCGAAGGGCGGCGGCGCACCGGTCCACTGGGGGTTCCGCTCGAGGGTGACGGACAGTCGCGGCTCCCACTTGCGGATTCGATACGGCCCGCAGGTCGCACCGGGGTCCAGCGTGAAGCGCTGGCCATCCATGCGCTCGACCGCCTTCTTGCAGACGAGGGCCGACGAGGTTGTCGGGAGCGTCGTCGTCCAGAGCGGGATGAACGGCTCCTTGAGCGTGATCACGCCGCTGTGGGTCCCCGTGACCTGGACCCGGTCGAGCTTCGCCCAGTCCCCGCGGTAGGGGGACTTGGTGGCGGGGTTGGCGATGCGCTCGTAGGAGAATTTCACGTCCTCGGCGGTGACCTCGCCAAAGCCTCCGGTCCAGCCGATGCCGGGGCGGAGCTGGAACTTGATGTGCGTGGGATCGACCTGCTCGATCGACAGGGCGGCGTCCCGCTCCCAACCCCAGGTCTCGCCCGGCTTGAGGCCCACGAGGCCTAGCAGGATCGCGTCGATGATGTCCCCCTCGGGCGCGGACAGCCGGAAGGCCGGATCCAGGGTCTCGAGGTTCACGTAGGATCGGACCCGGAGGACCTTCGGATCGGCCGCCTCGGCCGGCCGCCCGCGCGCCGCGGCCAGGGTCAACCCGGCGGCGGTGGTCCCGGTCAGGAACGTCCGGCGAGAGACGCGGTGCTGTGTCATGGCGACCTCCTCATCGCCCGTCCCTGTACCATGCCACGGCTGCCTTGACAAGCTCGACCCGACGCGCTGAGATGGGAGCGCTCAGGTCGCCGCATGGGCGGGCGCGCAGCTTCCCTGTCCCCGTGCCCTGACCTTCCGCACCAGGCCGCACCAGGGAGGATCCGACGATGGCAGACAGCCGGGAGCATCCGTACATCCCCACGCTCAAGCGGCAGCTCGCGGAACGCACGCTCGATCGCCGCGAGTTCCTGAGGACTGCGACCCTCCTCGGCATGTCCGCGGGGGCGGCCTACGCGTTCGCGGGCAAGGTCACGGGCGAGCGGCTCCTGCCGGCCGCCGAGGCCCAGACGCTGCCGAAGGGCGGGACCCTCCGGCTCGGCATGCGGTGCCAGGACCTCAAGAGCCCGCACACCTACAGCTGGATCGAGTCGGCGAACGCGGCGCGGCAGGTGTGCGACTACCTCGCCGTCACGGGGGTGGACAACGTCACGCGCCCGGGTCTCGTCGAGAAGTGGGAGGCCAGCCCCGATCTCAAGACGTGGACGCTCCGCCTCCGGCGAAACGTCAAGTGGCACAGCGGCCGGGCGTTCACGGCCGACGACGTCGTCTGGAACCTCAAGCGCGTCCTCGATGCCAAGACGGGCTCGTCCGTGGTCGGTCTCATGAAGGGGTTCATCCTCGAGGAGTACGAGACCGGCGAGAAGGACGACAAGGGAAACGCGAAGAAGTCCAGCCGCCTCTGGGACGCCAACGCCATCCAGAAGGTCGACGACTTCACCGTGCGTCTGAACGGCCGGACCGCGCAGCTCGCGATCCCCGAGCACCTCTTCCACTACCCGCTGCTCATCCTGGATCCGGCCGAGAACGGCGAGTTCAAGGTCGGCTCCAACGGCACCGGCGCCTTCACGATGGTGGAGAACGAGGTCGGACGGAAGCAGGTCTTCAAGGCGAAGCCCGGCTACTGGGGCGGTGGACCCTACCTCGACACGCTCGAGTTCATCGATCTCGGGGACGACCCGGCCGCCGCGGTCAGCGCGCTGGCCGGGAAGCAGGTCGACGGGCTGTACCTCGCCGACATCGTCCAGCTCGAGGCGCTCCAGAAGCTGCTCCCATCTGCAGCTCTACCAGGTCACCACGGCGTACACTGCGACCGCGCGCATGCACCCGGTCAAGCCGTTCGACGACAAGCGCGTGCGCCAGGCGATGCGGTACGCGATCGACGCGAACGCGGTCCTCCAGGTCTCGCATCGCGGCCTCGGCCAGCCGGGTGAGCACCACCATGTGAGCCCGGTCCATCCGGAGTACGCGAAGCTCCCGGCCTTCCAGCGGGACGTTGCGAAGGCGAAGAAGCTGCTCGCCGACGCCGGCCATCCGAACGGAATCGATGTCGAGCTCGCGTGCCGCCCTCAGCCTGCCTGGGAGCTCGTGGCCGTCCAGACGATGGTCGAGCAGTGGAAGGAAGCCGGCATCCGGGTCAAGATCAACGTCATGCCATCGACCCAGTACTGGGAAGTGTGGACGAAGGTGCCGTTCGGCTTCACGACGTGGGCCCACCGCCCCCTCGGAGTCATGAGTCTCGCGCTGGCCTACCGGACCGGTGTGCCGTGGAACGAGTCGAACTACTCCAACAAGGACTTCGACACCCTGCTCGCGCAGGCCGAGGGCACGCTCGACGTGGGGCAGCGCCGCGCCATCATGGCGAAGCTCGAGGGGATCCTGCAGGACGACGGTCCGATCATCCAGCCGGTGTGGCGCGCGCTGTTCACGTTCCACGACAAGCGCGTCCAGGGCTTCAAGATGCACCCGACCGGCTACATCTTCGCCAACCAGCTCGCGATCAGCGCCTAGCCGCCCCCTGCGCGGCGGGCGGGACACCTCGGGGGCCTCGACGGGAGGCCCCCGAGCCGTTCTTGGGGACCGCGGGCGCGCCGCGGACCCGTCCCGGCCGGTCTACCGGTGCCTCGTCCGATCTCTGGCGGCCGCCCCCGCCCGCGCCTCCGAGTTCGGTCGGGCGCGGTAGGACACGGGGCAGCAGTCTGGGCGGGCCAGAGAGCGACCGGCGCGCGTCGGGTGCCCCGTGAGGGCCGAGGTGAGTCACCGTGGCCCGGGCCGCGCGCGCTCGTCGCTCGCTGGCAGCAGGCCCGCCGCCTCGAGGTCGGCGAAGGCATCCGGATCGAGTGGCCACTTGGGGCGCGCGATGCGCGTGAACGGCACGCTGGAGAACACGTCGGGCGGCGCGACGTAGAGGATCTCGGCAGCGATCTTCTCGAACTCGGCGCGGAAGTGGTTGGTGGACTTGACGACCAGGAGCTTGGTGGCGAGCGGATCGAGCCCGAGCCCGCGGAAGACGTCGGGGCTGCGGACCTGGTTCCGGCGGCTGGCGAGGATGATGTCGAGGCTGCCCGCGGTCACGCGCGCCGCCGGCCCGAGCGAGTTGCCGACGCCGGCGTAGCGCTGGTAGAGGTCGTCGGTCACCGCGGCGACGGTGACGTCCAGGTCGAGCGGATCCCCCGAGAGGATCCCGGCTTTGCCGCCGATCCGCATCCGGAGCCGAGCGCCCGGGCCGGCCGCGCGCGCGAACGTCACCGCGATCGGGTCCCAGATCGTGGCGAACGCGCAATCGGTCACGCCGAGCTCGACGAGGGCGCGGAGAACCACCGTGCTGTCCCCCGGGAAGCCGCCCCCGGGATTGTCGGCGACGTCCGCCGCCACCACCGGCCGGCCCGGTGCGCGGCGGGCCTGCTCGACGGCCTGGGCCACGGTGAGCATCGGGGGATGGGTCCGGCCGCGGAGCCCGATCCAGCGGAGACCGAGGTCCCGGGCGAGCCGGGCGCCCTCGGCCGGCCGGGCGTCGGTGACCACCAGCATCTTCGTTCCGTTCCCCGGCACGTCGGCATAGGGGAAGCCGTGCACGGGGGAGATGGAGAGCACGCCGTCCTTCCCTTCGCGGGCCTTCACGTCGTCGACGAAGCCCTTCATGGGCTGGAGAGTGGTGAAGTAGCTCCCGATCATCCGGCAGTCCCACAGCGCCATGTGCGGGCGTGTGTGGCCCAGGGCGGCGTCGACGACGAGGCGGAAGAGGTCCGCAGCGCGCTCGGCGAAATCCGTGTGGGGGAACTCCTTGTAGAGCACGAGCACGGTCGCCTGCTCGACCTTCAGCGGGGTGACGTGGCAGTGCGGATCGAACTCGGCCCCGACCGGCACCGTGGGCCCCACGATCTCGCGCACGCGGGCGAGGAGATCGCCCTCGCAGTCGTCGTAGCCGTCGGCCACCATCGCTCCGTGGAGATTCAGGAGCACGGCGTCGACCGGCATCGCGCGCCGGAGATCGGTGAGAATCTCGTCGCGGAAACCCTCCCACACGTGCCGGACGGTGGGCCCCGCGGGAGGCGCGGAGGCGCCGAGGCTGCCGACCACGCTGAACCCGCGCTCGGCCGCCAGCCGGCGCCAGACGAGGAAGGGTTGCGTGAAGCTCGTCGGCCGGTCCTCGGGCGGCGCGCCCCGGAAGATCGTGTAGTCGTCCAGCCCCGTGGGCATGGGGGCGAACGTGTTGGATTCGGTCGCGACGCCGGCCGTGAACAGCTTCATGAGCGGGACCCTCCCGGCGGCGATTCTTCGTCGGCTCGCCCGGGCGGTCAAGCCGGCTCGGCTCGAGACGTCCCGTCCGCCGGTCGCTGACCGGGGGCCACTTGACGCGTCCGCGCCTTGTGGCTGACAGTGGCCCTGCGGTCGACTCGTCCCCTCGTATCCTCGATTCGTGGCCCCGCGTGGCGTAGCCGAGACGCCTCGCGCGCCAACAGGAGGCGACCATGAGCAGGTTCCGGAATGCCTGGGCAGCTGGGTACGTTGCGCTCGTCGGTGCGCTCCTGACGCTGGGGCCCCCGGCGTTCGCCCAAGGCGAGAAGACCATCCGGGCCGTGATGCACGCCGAGGTCAAGTGGGTCGATCCGCACTGGACGACGGCGAACATCACCCAGCAGCACGCCTATATGATCTACGAGACCCTCTTCGCGCTCGACTCGAAGGGCAACCCCCGACCGCAGATGGTGGACACGTTCCGGGTCAGCCCGGACAAGCTCACGTACACGTTCGTGCTTCGCAACGGACTCAAGTGGCACGACGGCCAGCCGGTTCGGGCCATCGACGCGGTGGCATCGCTCAAGCGGTGGGCGGTGAAGGACGCGGCGGGGCAGAAGCTCATGGCCAAGACCGCCTCGCTCGAGGCGGCGGACGACAAGACCCTCGTCCTCAAGCTGAAGGAGCCGTACGGTCTGGTCCTCCGTGCCCTCGCCAAGGAGTACAGCTACGTGCCGTTCATCATCCCCGAGCGGCAGGCCGTGCAGCCGGCTGACAAGGCGTTCGAGGGCGACAAGATCGGCTCGGGGCCCTTCATCTTCTCCGAGAAGGAATGGGTGCCCGGCGCCAAGACGGTCTACCTGCGGAACAAGGACTACGTGCCGCGGACCGATCCGCCCGACTACTACGCCGGCGCCCGCCGGGCCACCGTCGATCGCGTCGAGTGGGTGGTCATCCCCGACCCGTCCACGGCGGTGGCCGCCCTCCAGAAGGGCGAGGTCGACTTCATCCAGAACCCGCACATCGATCAGCAGCCGATTCTCCGCAAGGATCCGAACGTGATCGTCCGGAAGATCGAGATTCAGCAGATGCAGATCCATCCGAACCACCTCGTGCCCCCCTTCGACAACCCGAAGGCCCGGCAGGCGCTGGCGTATATGGTCGACCAGCGAGATTACCTCCAGGCCATGGCGGGGGACCAGGAGAACTGGACGGTCTGCTGGGCGTTCCTCGGCTGCGGCGGGTGGCTGGAGACCGCCGCCGGCGCCGAGCCCTACCAGAAGCAAGACCTCGCCAAGGCCAAGCAGCTGCTCCAGGAGTCGGGCTACAAGGGCGAGAAGATCGTCGTGATGGCGCCGAGCGACATCGCCTTCATCAACGCCGCCTCGCTCACGACCGCGGCGATGCTCCGGAAGATCGGGGTAAACGTCGACCTCCAGGTCATGGACTGGGGCACGCTGACGTCGCGCCGCCCCGTCAAGGAGCCGCCGAGCAAGAACCCGGCTGGCTGGCACATCTTCCATACGACATCCAACGGCGTGGCGCTGGTGGACCCCTGGGGCCATTCGAACATCTCGACACTCTGCGAGCGCGCCTGGTTCGGTTGGCCCTGCTCGCCGCGCGCCTCGAAGGCCCTCGACGACCTCGGGAACACCGCCGCCGGCTCCCCCGAGTTCAAACGGCTCCTCACGGAGTACCACGCGGCCCTGATGGAGAACCTGCCGTACATCCCCGTGGGCGAGTTCAACTCGAACAGTGCGTGGCGCAAGGACCGGCTGGAGTACACGGCGACCGCGCCATACGTGCTGTTCTGGAACATGGTCCGGAAGTAGCCGCGGCCCTGCGCTCGTGGCGGAGCCCTCGCGCGGCTCCGCCCCGGGCCCCCCGCGCGCGTCCCGCCCCGTGCTCGCGTACGTCGTCCGCCGCGTCCTTGCCGTCTTTCCGGTCATGGCTGTCGTCGTGCTGTTCGTTTTCGTGCTGCTCCGGCTCGCGCCCGGTGATCCGGCGGCCATCATCGCGGGTGACTACGCGACGCCGGAGGCCATCGCGAAGATCCGCACCGCCCTCGGGCTCGACCAGCCGATCTACATCCAGCTGGGGGTGTACGTGGGCAGCTTGGCTCGCGGGGATCTCGGGCGGTCGCTCCATTCGCGCCTGCCCGTCCGCACGCTGATCGCCCAGCGGCTCGAGCCGACGGTCGCGCTCGCGCTCTCGTCCCTCATCTTCGCGGTGGGGCTCGCCGTTCCCCTCGGCGTCCTGGCGGCGTGGCGGGCGGGCACGTGGATCGACCGGGGCGTGATGATCTTCGCCGTCGGGGGATTCTCGATCCCCGTCTTCTGGCTCGGCTTCCTGATGATCTACGGCTTCTCGGTCCGCCTCGACCTCCTGCCGGTGCAGGGCTACGCGCCGCTCGCGGCGGGGTTTGGCCCCTTCGCGCGCCACCTCATCCTGCCGACGCTGACGCTCGGCCTGATCTACATGGCGCTCATCACGCGGATCACGCGCGCCAGCGTGCTGGAGGTGCTGGACGCCGACTACGTCCGCACGGCGCACGCCAAGGGGCAGTGGCCGGGACGGATCCTCTTCACGCACGCACTGAAGAACGCCGCGGTGCCGATCGTCACGACCATCGGCGTGGGTCTGACGCTGCTCATCTCGGGGGTGGTGATCACGGAGAGCGTCTTCGCCCTGCCCGGGCTCGGGCGTCTCACCGCCGACGCCGTCCTTCAGCGGGACTACTCGATCATCCAAGGGGTGACGCTCCTTTCTTCCGCCGTCTACGTGGTCGTCAACCTTCTGGTGGACCTGTGCTACCTGGTGCTCGACCCGCGGATCCGCTACTGACCGCGGCGCTGGCCCGCCCGGCCCTCCGGCGCGGGTCGGTCGGCCGCTTCATCCGACGGCATCCCACCGTGGCCGCGGGCGGCGTGCTGCTGGTCCTCATGGCGTGCGTGGCGGTCCTGGCGCCGCTCCTCCTGACCGTGGACCCGATCGAGATGAAGCCCGCCCAGCGGCTCCGGCCGCCCGGCGCGGTTCACTGGTTCGGCACGGACATGTACGGACGCGACTCGTACAGCCGGGTGATCTACGGGAGCCGGATCTCGCTCGTCGTGGGGTTGATCGTGGCGACCATCACCTCGGCGCTCGGTCTCGGCCTCGGCGTCTTCGCCGGCTTCGTCCGGCGCCTCGACGGGATCGTCATGCGCGTGATGGATGGGATCATGGCGCTCCCGGATCTTCTGCTGGCGATCACGTTCGTGGCGCTCACGGGCGCGAGCGTGCGGAACGTCGTCATCGCGCTGGTGATCCCGCAGACGCCGCGCGTCGTCCGGCTCGTGCGGAGCGTCGTCCTCAGTCTCCGCGAGCAGCCGTTCGTCGAGGCCTCGGTGGCCCTCGGCGCGGGCGTGGGCCGGACGGTCCTCCGGCACGTCCTGCCGAACACGCTGGCCCCCCTGATCGTCCAGGGCACCTACGTCTGCGCGTCGGCGGTCCTCATCGAGGCGGCGCTCTCGTTCCTGGGTGCCGGGACGCCGCCCGAGATCCCGAGCTGGGGCAACATCATGGCGGAGGCCCGGGCCCACGTCCGCGTGGCGTTCTGGCTGCTCCTGTTTCCCGGGCTCTTCCTGGCCTCGACGGTGCTCTCGATCAACCTCCTGGGCGACGGCCTGCGGGATCTCCTCGATCCGCGACTCGCCCGGCGGATGTAGGGCCCGCGCAGACGGCGCGGCGGCCCGGAGGGATGCGATGGACCTTGACCGGACCCTGACCGGCGGACTCGTGGTCGACGGCACCGGCGCGCGCGCCTACCGGGCCGACGTCGGCATCCGGCGCGGGCGTATCGAGGCGATCGGCGACCTTGCCGAGGCTCCGGCGGGGGAGCGCGTCGACGCGCGCGGGCGCGTGGTGTGCCCGGGCTTCATCGACATGCACAGCCATTCCGACCTGTCCCTCCTGCTCTGCCCGACCGGGGACAGCAAGATCCACCAGGGCGTCACGACCGAGGTCGTGGGCAACTGCGGGTTCAGCCCGGCGCCGCTCACGGCAGACAGCGCCGACACGGTCCGATCGCTTCACGGGTTCTTCGGCAGCTTCATCAACGACCTCGACTGGCGGTGGCGGTCGTACGGCGAGTTCGCGGCGCGGCTCGGCGCGGGCGGTCTCGGGCTGAATGTCGCCCCGCTCGTCGGCCACGTCACGGTGCGGGCGTCGGTCATGGGGTACGCGCAGCGACCCCCGAGCGCCGCAGAGCTCGGCGGCATGCAGGACCTCGTCCGCTCCGCCCTGCGCGATGGTTGCTTCGGGCTGTCCACCGGGCTGGTCTACCCGCCCGGGGCCTACGCCGACACCGAGGAGGTGGTCGAGCTCGCCCGCGTGGTGGGCGAGGCCGGCGGGGTCTACGCGAGCCACATCCGCGGCGAGGGGCACTCGCTGCTCCGCGCGGTCGCGGAGGCGATCGAGATCGGGGAGCGGGCCGGGGCCCGGGTCCAGATCTCGCACCACAAGGCGGCGTTCCGGCCCTACTGGGGCCGGATCCGGCACGCGACGCGGCTGTCCGAGTGGGCCCAGGAGCGGGGCCAGGACGTCACGTTCGACGTCTATCCCTACACGGCGGGCAGCGCGCCGCTGACCCAGATCGTGCCCGACTGGGCGCACGAGGGTGGGCTGGACGCCCTTCTCGCTCGAGTCCGTGCGCCGGCCAGCCGGGCGCGTCTCGCCCAGGAGATCGCCGAGCAGGGCCGCGAGTGGGACCAGACCCTCGTGGCCTGGATGCCGGCCGGACCGGGCAAGGGCGACGAGGGATCGTCGATCGCCGACATCGCCGTCCGCCGCGGGACCGATCCCGTCGAGACGCTCTTCGCCCTCCTCGAGGAGTCGGGCGCGCGGGCGATCATGGTCCACTTCGTCATGAGCGAGGACGACGTCCGGCACGTGATGCGGCATCCGCTCGCCATGTTTGGCTCGGACGGCTGGGTGCTCACGCCCCGGGGGCCGCTGGCCGAGGGCAAGCCCCATCCTCGGTGCTACGGCACCTATCCGCGGATCCTCGGTCACTACGTCCGGGAGACCGGGGTCCTCACGCTCGAGGCGGCCGTCCACAAGGCGGCCTATCGGCCGGCCGAGAAGCTCGGCCTCGCGTCCAAGGGGCGGGTTCAGGTGGGGGCCGATGCGGACCTCGTCGTGTTCGACCCGGCGACCGTGCAGGATCTCGCCACGTACGCCGACCCGCACCGCTTTCCGGCCGGCATCGAGCATGTCCTCGTCGCCGGGGAGATGACGGTCCGGGACGGGCGTCATACGGGCGCGCGCGCTGGCCGCGTGCTGCGGCGTCCCTGAGCCGGCGCGGCCCGGATCGCGCCGGGGACTCCGCCCCTCAGCGCGAGACCGGTAGACCCGCGTGGTGGAGCCGGGTGAGCTCCTCGAGGGGGATGTGGCAGGCGATCCGGTGCCCGTCGGGGAGGCGCTGCTCGGGAGGCGGCGAGTCGTCGCAGATCGGGCCCACCCGGCGCGGGCAGCGCGTGCTGAAGGGACAGCCGCGCTGCACCGCGGTGGCGCTCGGAAGGGCGCCTTCCAGCAGGATGCGCGGGCGCTGGTCGTCCGGATCCAGTATCGGCACGGCGGACAGGAGCGCCTCGGTGTAGGGGTGATGAGGCGGGGAGAACACGGCCTCCACGGGACCGAACTCGACGACCTTGCCGAGATACATCACCGCGACGTGGTCGGCGAGATAGCGCACCACGGCGAGGTCGTGGGAGATGAAGACGAGCGTGGATTCGCGGCTGGCCTGGAGCTCGCTCAGCAGGTTGACGATCGCCGCCTGCACGGAGACGTCGAGCGCGGAGACGGGCTCGTCGGCGACCATGACGTCCGGGTCGCCGGCGAGCGCCCGGGCGATGGCGACGCGCTGCTTCTGGCCCCCCGACAGCTGGTGGGGCTTCCGTCCGGCCAGCTCCGCCGGCAGCTTGACGACCTCGAGGAGGTGGGCGACCTCCCGCCGGGTGGCCTCGCGCGAGAGGTGGCGCAGCCGGCGGAGGGCGCGGCCGATCGAGTAGCCCACCGTGTGGCTCGGGTTGAGCGTGCTGTCCGGGTTCTGGAAGACCATCTGGAGCTTGCGGCGCAGCGCGCCCGAGCGCCGGTCGATCGAGATGGCGCCCACCTCCGTGTCGCCCAGGTAGACCTGGCCCCCGGTGGCGGTCTCGAGCCCGCTCAGCACCCGGGCGAGGGTCGACTTCCCCGAGCCCGACTCGCCGACGATGGCGAGCGTCCGGGCCTTCGTCGCCTGGAGATCGACCTCGTTGAGCGCCCGCACGGACCCTCGCCGCATCCCGAGCCAGCCCTTCCGCGGCCGGTAGACCTTCCGGAGGCGGTCGACGACCAGTGTGGCCGGCCTGGCGCTCGCGCCGTCGGGCGTGCCCGCGATGGCCTCCCGGCGCGCCCACGGTGAGAGCTCCCCCGCCCGGACGCACCGGACGCGGTGTCGCTCGTCCCCGGGGACGTCGGACAGGGCGATGGGCGCGGTCAGGCACCGGCCGGGGTCGGCGTGCACGCACCGGGCTGCGAACCCGCAGCCGATCGGGCGCTCGCGCAGCGAGCCGACCTGCCCGGGAATCGGCGTGAGCGGGGCGCCGCGCTTGTCGCGGCCGAGCGTCGGCAGGCAGTCGAGGAGGCCTCGCGTGTAGGGGTGGCGCGGGTTCGCGAAGACGTGGCGGAGGGCGCCCTCCTCGACCAGCTCGCCTCCGTACATGACGCCGACACGGTCGCAGACGCGGGCCACCGTGCCGAGGTTGTGGCTGATGTAGAGGATCGCGGAGTTGTGCCGCCGGCGGAGCGCGCGGACGAGGTCGAGGACGGCCGCCTCCACGGTGACGTCCAGCCCGGTCGTGGGCTCGTCCATGACGAGCAGTGCGGGCTCCGCGATGAGGGCCATCGCGATCACGATCCGCTGCTGCTGTCCCCCCGAGAGCTGGTGCGGGTAGCGTCGGAAGACGCCGGCGGGGTCGGCCAGGTTGACCTCCTCCAGCATGCGGAGGGCGCGCTCGCGGGCGGCGCTCGCGCCGATCCCCTCGTGGAGCATGGGCACTTCCATGAGCTGGCGGCCGACGGTCATCACGGGATTCAGGCTGGCCATCGGATCCTGGTAGACCATCGCGATCCGCCGCCCGCGGAGTCGGCGGATCGCGGCCTCGTCCATCGTGGCCAGGTTCTGGCCCTCGAAGAGGATCCGGCCGCTCGTGACGCGTCCGGTCCGCCCGAGGAAGCGCATGATGCTCAGCGCGACCGTGGACTTGCCGCAGCCGGATTCCCCCACCAGCCCGAGGGCTTCTCCCTGGCCGAGCGTGAAGCTCAGCCCCGGGATGACCGTGACCTCACCGGCCCGGGGGAAGTACGAGATCCGCACGTCCTGGAACTCGAGGAGCGGCGGCCGCGGGGCGGGCGCGCCCCCGGGCCCCCCACCCGTCGCCGGCCCGGGGCGGCGGGACGCGGCGGCCCGCCCCGGCTCAGTCACGCAGCGCGATCTCCCGGAGGCCGACGGCGAGGAGATTGAAGCCGATCACGAGCGAGGAGATGGCCGCGCAGGGGAAGAGCGACATGTGGGGCCAGACCGACATCATGCCGTAGGTGTCCTTGACCATGCCGCCCCAGTCGGGGTCGGGCGGCGGCAGCCCGATTCCGAGGAAGCCGAGCACCCCGATGAGCACGATCGTGTAGCCCATGCGGAGGCACATGTCGACGAGGAGCGGCCCGCGGGCGTTCGGCAGGATCTCGACGACCATGATGTAGAAGGCCGACTCGCCCCGCATCTTCGCGGCGGCCACGTACTCGCGCTCGCGCAGCTCGAGCGTGAGCCCGCGCACGATCCGGGCGATGATCGGCGCCTTGGTGAGCGTGAGGACCGCGATGATGTTTCCCGCCGAGGAGCCGAAGGCCGCCAGCACGATCATGTAGAGGATGATGACCGGGAAGGTGAGGATGATGTCGCCCGCGCGGCTGATGATCAGGTCCACCCAGCCCCGGTAGTATCCGGCCGAAAGCCCGAGGAGTGCGCCGAGCAGGGTCGCGCCGAGGACGGCCAGCGGCGCGACCGTGAGCACCGTACGAGCGCCCCACAGGATCCGCGCGACGATGTCCCGGCCGAGGTGGTCGGTTCCGAGCCAGTGCGCGCGGGAAGGGGTCGGGCTCGCCACCGCCGCGAAGTCGTTGGCGTTGGGCGGGTAGGGGGAGAGCATCGGCGCCAGGATCGCGGCCAGCACCCAGAGGAGGACGATCGCCAGGCCGACGGTTGCCGCCGGGGACTCGGTGACCCGCAGGAGCCCGCGCCCGAGGGTCCGGAGCGCCGCCAGGGCCGCCGGGGCGCGCGGGAGCGCGACGGGCTGGACGGTCGCGGAGTCCACGATCGGCGGCGTCACGCGCGGATCCTGGGGTCGAGGAGCATGTAGGCGAGGTCGCCCAGGATCTGCGTGAAGATCGCGACGCCGACCGCGACCAGCGCCCCGGCCTCGATGAGCGCGATGTCCTTGAACAGGGCGGCCTCCAGCATCATGCGGCCGAATCCCGGGTAGGCGAACACGGTCTCGACCACGACCACCCCGGAGACCAGGTAGCTGAGCTGCAGGCAGATCACCGTCACGGGGTTGATCATCGCGTTCCGGAGCGCGTGACTCAGGACGACCCACCGAAAGGCCATGCCCTTCAGCACCGCGGTCCGGATGTACGGCCGCTGCATCACCTCCACCATGGAGGCCCGGATCATGCTGACCACGTACCCCGCGTCGTAGAGCACGATGACGGCGACGGGGAGGACGAACTGGGACGCCACCGACCAGCCGCCTCCGGCCACCAGCGTGGCGGTGCCCGGCAGCCAGCCGAGCCCCACGACGAAGATGCTCGCCAGGAAGACCCCCATCGCGAACTCCGGCACCGAGGCCGACACCGTGCTGAACACGAGGATCGCGCGGTCGAGCCAGGAGCCCTCCCGCATGCCGGCGAGCACGCCGAGGAGCATCGAGACCGGCACGATCAGCGCGAACGCGATGGCGGCCAGGATGAGGGTGTTCCGGAGCCGGTCCCAGATGATCTGCCGGACCGGCACCTTGAACCTGGTCGAGAAGCCCAGGTCGCCGGAGGCGAGCTTGCCGAGGTACTCGACGTACCGCACGATGACCGGCCGGTCGAGGCCCATCTCCTTCGTCAGGTGCGCCACCTGCTCCTGGGTCGCATAGGCGCCCAGGATCTTCCGCACGACGTCGCCCGGGGAGAACTCGTTGAGGGCGAAGACCAGGAAGGACACCACGAGGAGCGTGATGGTCAGGGCGAGCAAGTGCTTCAGGCAGAAGCGTGCCATCGCCGGGGTGTCTCTGTCGCCGCGGGGCGCCCACATTGTAGTGCGGCGCGGCGGCGCGTCGCAACGTGCCCTTGATCGGCCCCGGGTCCCTCGCCGATACTGCCGGGGCCGTGCGTGGCCGCCACCGGCGCTGCCCCGGGAGGCGAACCCGTCACCGAAAGGAGCCGTGCGCATGATCACCGAGCGAGGCCGCGCCCTGGCCGCCCGTCCCCGCGTCAGCGCGCTGCGCGTGCCGAACCTCTCCGAGATCGACTTCGGCGCGCTGCGCACCGGGCGCCTCGCCCGGCTGCAGGCGATGATGAAGCGCCACGATCTGCCGGTCTGCCTCTTCTACGGCACGGCGAACATCCGGTACGCGACCGGGGTCGACGTGATGGGCGTCTGGACGGCCGGCACCTTCGCCCGGTACTGCGTGGTGCCGGCCGAGGGCGCGCCCGTGCTCTTCGAGTACAAGGGGTCGGTTCACGTCGCCCAGAAGCTGGTCCAGGACGTCCGGACGGCGTTCACCTGGCAGTTCGGCGGAGTGGAGTCGGCCGCCAAGGCGCGAGAGTGGGCCCAGTCGCTCCGCTCGGTGCTGCGGGAGATGGGCCTGGACCGGGAGCGGATCGGCGTCGACCGCCTGGACACGATCGGCTTCCTGGCGCTCCAGGCCGAGGGGTTTCAGCTCGCCGACGCGAGCCCGGCGACGGTCGACGCCCGGGAGGTGAAGACCCCGGAAGAGGTCCAGCTCATGGCCGTGAACGGCGGGATCGGGGACGCGATGCTGGCCGAGTTCGAGGCGGCCATTCGCCCGGGGATCCGGGAGTACGAGCTGCTCGCCGTGCTGAGCGACTCGCTGCTCCGGCGCCACGGTGAGTTCCTCTTCACCCGCCTCGTCGCGTCCGGCACCAACACGAACCCGTGGCTCACCGAGGCGCACGACAAGATCGTCCAGCCCGGCGACCTGGTCGGCGTCGATACCGACGCCAACGGCTACGAGGGGTACGTCATCGACGTCTCGCGCACCTTCCTCTGCGGGGACGATCCCTCGCCCGCGCAGAAGGAGGCGTACCGGGTCGCCTACGACTGCGTGACCGGCATGGTCGAGCTCGTCCGGCCGGGGATGACGTTCGCGGAGTTCGCCGCCCAGGCGCCGAAGCTGCCCGAGGCCTACCGTGCGATGCGCTACCCGGGCATGGTCCACCAGGCGGGGCTCGAGGACGAGGGCCCGGGCATCCCGTACGTGGACGACGACCGCGGGCCGCGGCGCATCCTGCCCCAGCGCGAGCTCAAGGAGCACATGGTCCTCAACCTCGAGTGCTACGCGGGCAAGGTCGGAGCCCCGTTCGGCGTCAAGCTGGAGGACCAGGTGGTGGTGACGGCGTCGGGCTGCGAGCTCCTCTGCACCTACCCCTTCGACGCGAAGCTCCTCAGCTGACGCCGCCCGCTCTGGGTTCACCTGGAGGGGGGAGCGGCGCCGCTCCGGTCCACGGCCTTCGGTCTGTGGCCCCAGACCCCCTCACTGCATTTCATCAGCCGCCGGGGCTCACGGCCTCTCAGCGCAGCGTGAGGAATCCGGCCGCCTCGGCCCGCCGGGCCATCTCGCGGATCGGGTCGTAGTCGGCGTCCCGCACGGGGACGAAGCCGATCATCCGGCCCGCCGCGAGGACGGCGCGGCCCGCGGGGTCCGCCGACATCCCGAGGAAGAGCTCCCGGAGGCGTGCCTTCCGTGACGGGTCGAGCCCTCGGGCCACGACGACCGGGGGCATGGGACTCGGTCCGATCACGGCGATGGTGCGGAGACCCGCCCCGAGCTCCGGTCGGCGCGCGGTCTCGGTCTCCAGCACCGTGCTGTCGATGCCGGACGCGTCGATCGTGCCGTCCAGGACCATCTGGATCGAGCGCTGGTGCGCGCCCGAGGCGACCACCCGGCCGAAGTACCCACGCGTTTCCCCGAGGGCGAGCAGGTGGTGCCGTACCACGTTGTACCCGGAGTGGGAGCCCTCGTCGTTGTAGGCCCACGCGCGGCCGCGGAGATCCGCGAAGGTTCGCGCCGGATGGTCCTGCCGGACGACCACGTCCGTGAAGTACACCGGCGCTCCGCCGTAGCGCGGCGCGGCCATCACGGCGGCGCACAGGAGCTCGATCGGGCGGTCCGGGCGGTCGTGCTTCTGGGTGTACGGCAGGCCGCAGATGAACGCGGCGTCGATGGCGCCCCCGTCGAGCCGGCGATGCTGCTCCTCCAAAGACACGCCGGCCAGGAGCTCGACCGGACCGTCCAGCCGCTCGGCCAGGTAGCCCGCGATCCGCTCGTAGAGCGGCCGCGCGTTGTCGGCGAGAAAGGATGCCAGGCGGAGCATCCCCTCATTCTACCCAGGGGTGGCGACGGTGCGGCGATCGGCCCGTTGACAAGGTCCGCCGGGGCCGGGAATGATCGGCGCGACGGAGGGCGCGGTGGACGACTGCGTGCGTCTGGCGCCGCGGGAGACCGCTGCGGGCCGGGGGTTCACGGATCCCGCTCGGACGACCAGGGACCTGGCGGCGGTCGGGCTGATGCTGGACAACATCCGGCGTCAGGTCAGCGCGACTGCCCTGCCGCCGGGCCCGCGCCCGCTCGTGCTCGCGGGGCTCGAGACGGATGGCCGCGCGCACCGGGCGATCGTCTGCGACGCGCGCCGACTGGGGGACGGCCGGGACCTCGCCTGGGTCGGCTTCTTCGGGGTGAAGCGCCGGGACGTCGACAGCGCGCCGCTCGCCGTCCGGGACGAGGAGTTGATCCAGGAATTCCCTGGCCATCCGGGCATCCTGAGCTACAGCTCGCTCGAGCTCGGCGACGGGGACTGGGCCAACCTGATCCTGCTCGACGGGGACGAGGCGCGCGAGCACTGGCGGGTCAGCGAGCGTCACGCCCACGCGGCGCGGGAGCTCGCGCCCCGCCACTACACCGACGTGCGGCTCCACCAGGGCATCCTGCCGGGGGGCGTCCGCGCCAGGGGGGCGGCGGTCCTGCGCCGGACGAAGTACTACGACTACCGCGACGCCGTCACCTGGCGCGCGGAGCGCGAGTGGCCGCTCTGACGGGCGGGCGGGGCCAGTGAGCGTCGGGATGAGCGAGGCCCGCGAGCGACAGGACGCGATCTTCATGGCGCGCGCCCTCGAGCTGGCCGCGGCGGCCGTCACCCGGGGGCAGACGCCGTTCGGGGCGGTGGTCGTGGATCGGGACGGGCAGCTGGTCGGCGAGGGCCACAACACGGTGCGCGCCGACCGCGACCCGGCGGCTCACGGGGAGATCGTCGCCATCCGCGACGCGTGGCGCCGCCTGGGCGCGTGGCAACGGCTGGCCGGCGGCAGTCTCTACAGCAGCTGCGAGCCGTGCCTCCTCTGCTCGTTCGTGATCACGCAGGTCGGCCTCGGCCGCGTGGTGTTCGCGGCGCGGGGGACGGACGTGCCCGCCTACAAGCCGCTCCTCGGGGCGGATCTGGCGGCCGCGGCCGCGTGGGTGAACGCCCAGGCCGACTGGCCGCCGCTCGAGGTGGTAGGCGATTTCATGCGCGCCCGCGCGCTCGAGACCATCGCCGCATTTCCGTGGGGGCAGGCCCAGTCCCGCGCCTCCGTGGAGCGGTCGGGGTAGAACGCCTGCTTCAGCGGACGCTTCCACGAGGAGCGCCCAGCGGCGCCCGTCCAGGACGTCGCGCAGCTTCCGGACCAGGGTATCGAGCCGCGCTCCGGCCCCCAGGCAACGCGGCTAGCGCTGAGGCGCGAGCCCAGAGTCGGATCTCGTCACCCTCCCTTGATGACACCGGAGGCCGGAGCTAGAGTGGCGTCCGTGCACGCGTGACGCGGTGACGCGTGCCGCCGCTTCGGCCGGTGCGCGCCCCGCGGCGGCGCATCGGTATCGATCGGTCCCCGATCGCGCGATGCAGGGTCGACGTGTCTCAAGCCAGGAGGGTCCCCGATGCGGGTTGGCCTCTTCACGACGCTCTACGACTGCGGCGGCGGCGCCGAGACGCCGGCGGACCTGCTCGACAACCTGCGAGAGCAGGTCGCCCTGGCGGAGCAGCTCGGCTACGACGCGGTGTGGATGGGGGAGCATCACTTCGGCCCCTACGGTCTCGGCGACCTTCCGAATCCGATCCTCGTGGGAGCGGACCTGGCGGCGCGGACGAGTCGCATCCGGATCGGGCAGATGGCGAACATCGCCCCCTGGTGGCATCCCATCCGGCTGGCGGAGGACCTGGCCATCCTGGACAATCTCACCCGGGGCCGGGTCGACGTCGGCTTCGGCCGCGGGATCTGGCCCTACGAGGGCCCGCAGTTCCATCCTCACGCCGACCCGAGGAAGGATCAGGAGAACCGCGAGCTCTTTCGCGAGACCGTCGAGATCGTGCGGAAGGCCTGGACCGAGGAGCGGTTTGCTCACGCGGGCCCGAACTACACGTTCCCCGCCCCCGACACCCGGTTCGCGCATCCGCGCTATCCGGCCGACCCGGCATGGCAGGACGGCGACCGGGTCCTGAAGCTGCGCGTCACGCCCAAGCCCTTTCAGCGGCCGCATCCGCCCCTGTGGATGACCGTGTCGACCGATCGCTCGGTCAGCTTCGCCGCCGAGCTGGGGCTCCAACCGTGCTACTGGCAGCCGCCGCCGCGCCGGGTGCGGCAGCGCATGGAGCTCTACGCGGAGATCCGGTCCCGGATCGAGGGGCGGCCGGTGTCGCCGTCGGCGGGCCAGGCCGTGCTGCGGAACCTCTACGTGGCGCCGACGATGGAGGCCGCCCGCCGCGAGGCCGAGGCGCCCATCCTGTCCGCCTTCATCTACAACGATCCATTCCGCGGGCGCGAGGTGTTCACGAACCCGGGCGAGGAGCTCCAACCCGGGGCGAAGCTCGATTGGGAGTTCCTCGAGCCGCGAAACCTCCTGGTCGGGCCTCCGGAGCACGTGGCGGAGCGGGTTCACGAGCTGGCCGAGGTGTGCGGGCTCGAGTCCCTGCTCGTGGAGCACGCGCATCCGGGGATCCCCCAGCGGCTGATCCTGCGCAATCTCGAGCTCTTCGCGACGAAGGTGATGCCCGCCTTCCACCGGCCGATGGAGACTGCTCCCCCCGCCGCTCTCCCTTCCCGGACCGGGGACCGCGCCGCCGGGCGCTGAGCGTCCGCTCGCGGCCCGCTCGCACGGAGATGGCCCCTTTGCGTCAGCTCATCGACTGGCACACCCACTGCTACCTGCCGGAGCAGATGGGCGCCGAGGCGCAGGCGGCGATGCAGGCCCGCCGGGTCATGGGCGGTGAGGCCGGACCGGAGCACCACCGGCGGAGCGTGGCCGACGGCGGGGCCGAGAAGTTCGTCGTGATCAAGATGCCGACCAACTGGGGCCGCGGCATCCCGAACGACTTCATCGCCGAGTACGTCGCGCGGTACCCGGGGCGGGCGGTGGGCTTCGCCGCGGTCGACCCGAACGACGGGCACGCCGCGCGCGAGTTCGAGCGGAGCGTCACGACGCTCGGTCTCCGCGGCCTGAAGCTCTCTCCCGTCTACCACGGGTTCGATCCCTGGAGCCCGGCGGCCTGGCGCCTCTACGAGATGGCCGACGCGTTCCGGGTCCCGGTCATGTTCCACATGGGCGGCGCCTACGACCCGGAGGCGGCGCTCGAGTGGGGCAACCCCTTGCTCCTGGACCGGGTCGGCCGGGCGTTTCCCCGCTTGCGCATGATCGTCGCGCATCTCGGCCAGCCGATGATGCAGGAGACGGTGATGCTGATGCGCAAGAACGAGAACGTCTTCGCCGACCTCTCGGCGCGCTTCCACCGCCGGTGGCAGCTCTACAATGGCCTCCGGGCGGCCATCGAGTACAAGGTCACCGACCGCCTCCTGTTCGGCTCGGACTTCCCGGTGATGACGACGCGCGAGGCCGCGGCGGCCTTCCAGGCCATCAACGACTGGGGAGACGAGGTGCGGCTCCCGCCGATCCCGCCGGAGCTGATCGACCAGATCCTCCACGAGCGTCCGCTCGAGCTCGTGGGGCTCGGATGAGGCAGGTGGCTGCCCGCCGATCGGATGAGTGGACGCGGCGTCCGTGCCCCGGCGTTGGCCGTCCGGTTGCGAGCGCGAGAGGTGAGTCGGACGGACACACCGAGTGTCGTTGCCCGGACCATCCTGCGGAGCCGCCCCAATGCTGCCCGCTTTAGGCGGCGAAATGCCTGGTGCCATCGCGCCATTCGAAGACGCTCCGCTTTCCGGTGTCGAAGGCGTCGACCACCCCATGCACGGCGCGTTCGACGATCGGACGGTTCGACCTCTCCATATCCTGCGGCAAGGACGGACGGACGGACCCTCGGTTGATCTACGCGCTCTGAACCACGCCGACCTCCGGACGAGTCTCGGGATCGCCTGAGGTGCCGAGAGGCGATCCTGTAAGCGAGCGCGGCTGGTTACTTGGGGGTTCGAGGGATGTTGACCGGGATGGTCCCGTGCGGGGCCTGATACAGCACGAAGTCCCCGTTGTCCTTGACATCGACCCAGGCGACACGACCGGCCTTGGTGATCGCGTCGATCTGATCGCGCAGTTTGGCGACGCGATCATCGCCCGCCCATTGCCGGCGCCGGATCGCCGGCGCCGTCGTCATGTAGTGGAGGTCGGGGGTGTCCTGCCGTTCCCAGTGGACGACGCCACCACCCTTGAGGGTCACCGCCACTGCCTTGCACAGACTACAGCTCGGGCGTTCGGGCGTGCTCATCATCGACCTCCCGTCGGTATCTCGACGCGGCTTCACAGTCGTCGGGGACCACACCTCGCGCCGCCAGATGAGGAGACCCTGCGCCTGCTAGCCGAGGAGGTCATGCCTCGGGTGGCCGCGTGAGGTCGGCAGCGAAGTCCCGGATCATGTACCTGGGTTATGTACCATCTTTCTGAGGGTGTCTGAGCTACTGCGTATGCCCTCAGAACCAAAGAAAAGCGCCAGAGGGAGCCTGTAAGCCGGGATACGGACGACAGGCCGTGGACCACATATCTGACGCGGCCTTGCGCTTCCTGGCTTACTGACCGAAGGATGCTTCTCATAAGGGATGCTAGAGAGTCTGCCGTTGGTTGCGCGAGGGGCGAACCGCTCGCCTTCCTCGTCGCGCTCACCCTCGCGCCGGTCCGGCAACGGTTCCGGGAAGTGCACCGGAAAAGAAGCGAACGGCGTGCGGATGTCCCGGGTGGCCGGAGTGACGAGCGCTGATCGAGCTGACGCGCGGGCTGGCCACGCCACCGGGCGGAATTGAGCTAGGATTGACCGCCAACTCCTCGTTCGAACGACCCGGTCTCCGGAGGGAGGGACTATGGGCCTCATCGTGACCCTGATTATCGGGGGCGTGATCGGATGGCTGGCCAGCCTCGTCATGAAGACCGGCGCCCAGATGGGCGTCATCGCCAACATCGTCGTCGGAATCATCGGCGCCGTGCTCGGCTTCTGGTTGGCGGGAAGGCTCGGGATCGTGGCGGTGGGTTCCAGGGGCGCCTGGATCATCAGCATCCTCGGCGCCGTGGTGCTGATCGCCATCCTCAAGGCGTTGAACATCTACCAGTAGCCCCCGTCGTCGCGCGATCTCTGAGTCAGCGAGGGGAAGCTCTGAGCCGAGGCCACGCTCGATGAGCGAGCCCGATCCGTACTTCCTGGGCTACCGGCGCGCCGAGCAGGAGCGGCTCGAGCGGCAGGCGCGGGAGCTTGCCGCCGAGTCGGCGGCGCTTTTCGACCGGATCGGCGTCACCGCCGGCTGGCGTGTGGTCGAGATCGGCTGCGGGCCCGAGGGCTGTCTCGGATCACTGGCCGAGCGCGTCGGCGCGGCCGGACGAGTCACTGGCATCGAGCGCAACGCGGAGCAGGTCGACTCCGCGCGCCGATTTCTCGCGGCGAACGGACTCGCGAACGTCGAGGTGTGGTGCGGCGATGGCCGGGCGACCGGTCTTCCGGCCGACGGCTTCGATCTCGCCACGGCGCGTCTGGTGCTCGTGAACGTGCCCGAGCCCCAGCAGATCGTCGACGAGATGGCGCGGCTCACCCGGCCTGGCGGGGTGGTGGCCCTGCACGAAGCCGTCGCCTCCACCCAGCGCGTGGATCCGCCCCACCCGGCGCAAGACCGGCTGGTCGAGATACTCGCGTCGGCGTCGGCGCGGCAGGGCATCGACCGCAACCTCGGTCTCCGAGCGCCGCGCATGTTGCGAGCGGCGGGTGTCGCACAAATCGAAGTGGTGCCGCTGGTGCATGTCTATCCGCCTGGTCACGGCCGGCGCCGTCTCGTCCTCGACTTCGTCGAGAACGCGAGCGCGCGAATCGTCGAGGACGGGCTCGCAAGCGAATCCGAGCTGAATGACCTGACCGCCGCGCTGCGGAGTCACCTGGACGACCCGGGAACGCTCGTGGTCTCCTCGCTCTTCCTCCAGGTCTGGGGGCGGAAATCGGCCCCATAGACGCACGCGGCGCCGCGGGCGCCCGAGAGAACCGGAACCGGAGATGCGACGCGCGACTCCCACGCTGGGAGCTGCGGTTCAGGCGCTGTCGACCGCTACGCCGGAGCCCAGGTGCGTGGCGAACCCACGGAGTGTTCTACGCGCTTATGTGCAGGACTTCTGTACGTCCTTGTGATCCTATAAGCCGCTGCCTTGTAACGATCCGTCCAATAAAGAAAAGCGCCATGGGAGAAAGGCTCACGAAGTGACTGGGACGCGGCGCACGCAGGAGCGGCCGACGGGCGACTCGACACGAGGCGCCGGGCACATCACGATCCAAGAAACGGGAGCAATCACGGGCTGAGGGGGCGCACTACATGCGCATGACGGGCTATGCCGCGGTGAAATCCTCCCTCAAGGACCTTGCCGACATGTTGCGTGAGGACGGCGCCCTGGGAGTTGTCGTGTACGATCCGATCCGGTTCACGGTCGGACGTCCGGAGTCGTACGAGAAAAGCGCCGGGTGGGTCACGGTGGCGGCACGCGAGCTCGGGCTTGAGGCACTCGACATGACCCCCGTGTACGAGAGGTACTTGAGAGAGAGGGGATTGCAGCGCATGGAAGAGGGGCTGTGGATCTCCACGGTACCCCCTGACTGGCATTCCAATGCGGCGGCGCATAGCTTGATGGCGCGCGCCGTGCTGGAGCTCCTGGACAGGAACGGACAACTGAAGCGGCTTCGCGAGCGCTGACCGAGACGCGCGACCGCGCGACAGGAAGAAAAGCGCCAGAGGGAGCCTGTAAGCCGGGTCCTGTACGCCAGCCGGTATCCTTGGCTGGCGTGATGGTCATTCCTCTCGACGGCCGGTTACCCGGCCGCTCCAGCAGCCTGACCCGAGGGCCCCGAGCGGACCGCCCTTCGCCCCCGTTGCCGGGGACTTGCCCTCCTATTCGGCCTTGCACCGGGTGGGGTTTACCGAGCCGATCCGGTCACCCGGACCGCTGGTGCGCTCTTACCGCACCGTTTCACCCTTACCGCGCGCCCGAGAGCGCGCGGCGGTCTGTTTTCTGTGGCACTGTCCGTGGGGTCGCCCCCCCTGGCCGTTAGCCAGCACCCTGCCCGACGGTGCCCGGACTTTCCTCCGGCCCGTTACCGGACCGGCGACCATCCGGCTCCCTCTGGCGCGCGTCTGTCAAAGAGCATGGTCACGAGCGTGACGATCGCTGAAAGTATACTCGACGGGCCGGGCGGCGGCGTGGGCCGGGCGGCGGGACGCCGCGCTGCGGGCTACGGCTGGTAGTACAGGAAGCGGCCGCAGTTCTCGCAGACGAAGATCTGGCTGGACTGGCGCACCTCGTTGAAGCGCTGGGGCGTGAGGGTCACCCGGCAGCCGGAGCAGATCCCGTTGCTGCCCACCAGCGCCACGGCGAGCCCGGCCCGCACCTTGAGGAGCCGCCCGTACTGGACCAGGACGTCCCGCGGGACATCGCGGGCGGCGCCCTCCCGCTCGCTCCGGGCGGCCTCGACGTCCACCTCGAGCGCGCGCAGCTCCTCGGCGGCGGCCGCCTCCTGGACCCGCGCCTCCGCCTCCTGGGGCCGGAGCCGCGCCTCGCCCTCGACCACCTCGCGGCCGAGGCGCTCCTGGAGCTCCATGAGCCCGAGGACCTCCTCCTCCAGGCGGTCCTTCTCGACCTTCGCCCCCTCGATCTCGGCCAGGACGGCGGAGTACTCCTTGTTCGTCTTCACCTCGTAGAGCTTCGCCTCGAGCTTCTTCCGCTGGGCCGCCTGGTACTCGAGCTCCTTCTCCTTCGTCCGGATGTCCTTGCGGGCGCCGTCGAGCTTCGACCGGATCGCGTCGACGCCGGTCTTCGCCTGCTGGAGGGCGTCGCGGATGGTCTGGATGCGGCTGGGTATGGCCTCGAGCTTGCGCTCGAGCCCGGCGACCCGGCTGTCGAGGACCTGAAGCTCCTGGAGACGCTGGAGATGCGGATCCATCATTAGGTGGTGGGCCCACCCGGACTCGAACCAGGACCAGACCGGTTATGAGCCGGCGGCTCTGCCAATTGAGCTATGGGCCCAAGCGGGGGTGATGCTAGCAGATTTCGGACGGGGCCACAAACCGGAGCGTCCGAACCGGAGCGGCGACGGGGGGCGTCCAGCCCGGCGGGTGGCGGCGGCGCGCGGCGGCCCGGCGGGTCTCACGACTCGAGGAAGCTCCGGAGCTTCTTCGAGCGCGAGGGGTGCCGGAGCTTCCGGAGCGCCTTGGCCTCGATCTGCCGGATGCGCTCGCGCGTCACGGCGAAGTCCTGGCCCACCTCCTCCAGCGTGTGCTCGCAGCCGTCGGTGAGCCCGAAGCGAAGCCGGAGCACCTTCTCCTCGCGCGGGGTGAGGGTGGCCAGGACCTTGTTGGTCTGCTCGCGGAGGGAGAGCCCGATGATCGACTCGACGGGGGAGACCACCTGCTTGTCCTCGATGAAGTCACCGAGGTGGCTGTCCTCCTCCTCGCCGATCGGGGTCTCGAGGCTGATCGGCTCCTGGGCGATCTTGAGGACCTTGCGCACCTTCTCGACCGGCACGTCCATCTTGGTCGCGATCTCCTCCGGCGTGGGCTCGCGCCCGAGCTCCTGGACGAGCTGCCGGGAGGTGCGGATGAGCTTGTTGATCGTCTCGATCATGTGCACCGGGATGCGGATCGTGCGGGCCTGGTCGGCGATGGCGCGCGTGATCGCCTGGCGGATCCACCAGGTGGCGTAGGTCGAGAACTTGTAGCCGCGCCGGTACTCGAACTTGTCGACCGCCTTCATGAGGCCGATGTTCCCCTCCTGGATCAGGTCGAGGAACTGGAGCCCGCGATTCGTGTACTTCTTGGCGATGGAGATGACGAGCCGGAGGTTGGCCTCCACCATCTCCTTCTTCGCCTGGGCGGCCTTCTCCTCGCCCTGGCGGATCACGTGGACGATGCGCTTCAGCTCGTCGACCCGGGCCTCGGCCTCCTGCTCGACGCGCTTGGTCTTCCGCTCGGCGTAGCGCTTCCAGCGCTCGCGCGGCGGGAGCTTCCGGTCGGCGGGCGTGTTGAGGAGGTCGGAGTCCTCGGCGTCGTCGAGCGACCGGAAGAAGTGCTCGAACTCCACCGCGCGCCCCTTGTCGGGGTCGCTCCAGAGCTGGATCTCGTGCTCGGCCTGCTTCACCTTGGCGACCATCTGCTTGAGCCGGCTGGACAGGCGGTCGATCACGGAGGGGTTGAGCGACATCTCGCGGAGCGCGGCGAAGAGCTTCTCCTGCTTGAGCCGCACGGCGAGGTCGGCCTTCTGCCGCTTGGGCTGGCGCGGGCGGTGCTTGCGCTGCTCCCGCTGGAGGGTCTGCACCTCGCGGAGGAGCCGCTCCACCTGGGTGAGGCCGGCCAGCACGCCGCGGACGAGCGCGGGCTCCTTCTCCTCGGAGTAGTCCTCGTCGGAGATGTCGGCGATGTCGCGGACCGAGATGCGCGCCTTGCGGAGCCCGTCCTTCAGCGCCTGGAACTCGCGCTTGGCGAGGTTCGTCGACATCACGGCCCGCGTGACCCCTTCCTTGCCCTCCTCGATCCGCTTGGCGAGCGAGATCTCGCCCTCTCGCGTGAGGAGCGAGACACGGCCCATCTCGCGGAGGTACATCCGCACCGGGTCCTCGGTGCGGCCGATGGGGCCCGGCGAGAGATCGATCGCGTCGCCGGGCTCGGCCTGGACGGTCTCCTCTCGCTCGTCGAGGGAGTCCTCGATCTCGTTCAGGGGGCGGGGCGCCTTGGCGCTGTCGACGACGTCGATGTCCATGGCTCCGAACATCAGCATGATGTCGTCGAGCTGGTACGAGGAGATCAGGTCGCCGGGCAGGGCGTCGTTGAGCTCTTCGTAGGTGACGTAGCCCTTCTGCTTGCCCGTCGAGATCAGCTTGTCCAGCTCTTCCAGCTTCGGGTCGTCGCTCATGGACGTGCGTCCTCCATCGTGGGGTTCGGGCGAACCAGGGCTCACGGGCTGCCTCCGGCATCGGCCCGGATTCGGGGCGTTTCCTGGCCGATGGCCGTATGAAGCGAGTTGAAGTCCGTCGTGACGCCGGTCGCCTCTGACCGCGCGACCGTCTGCGAGATCTCGCGGACCCGGCGCTGGGCCTGCCGACGCTCGAGCCGGCGTCGTCGCGCGGCCACCTCGGCGGCGAGGTCGGGCCACTCGCGCTCCTCGACGAGCCACCGGGCGAGGAGCGTGCGCGCGATGTCGTCCGGCAGCCGCTGGAGGAGCGCCTCCGGCGCCAGGGCCGGCTCGTCCCGGAGCGCCGCCAGGATGGCCCGGGCCGCCGGGTGCACGATGCCGGCGGCGTCGATCAGCGGCAGCAGCGCCTCGCGCGCCTCCGGGGCCTGGAGCACCAGCTGGCAGAGGTCGCGCTCGAACCACGTCACGTCCTGGGGCGGCGGGACCGTCGCGGCCGCCGGCGCGGCCGGGCGGACCGCCTCGGCCAGACGCTGGGCCTGGAGCCAGAGATCGCTCGGGTCGACGCCGAGCCGCCGGGCCGCCTCGCGCCCGAGCTCGATCGCCTCGTCGCCGTCCTGCACCTTCGAGAGCATGAGGGCGACGCGGGCGCTGCCGGTGGCGCGGCCCCGCGGGCTCGCCGTGTCCTCCTCGGAGAACACGCGGTCGAGCGCGAAGAGGAGGAGGGGCCGGGCGGCGCGGCAGGCCGCCTCGAGGGCCTCGGGGCCTTCGGCCCGCAGGAACGTGTCGGGGTCGTGGCCGGCCGGGAGCGTCGCGACCCGGAGCCGGAGGCCCCGCCGCGCGAGCGTGTCCGAGCGCCGGGTCAGCGCCCACCACTGGGGATCGGCCGAGCGCTCGAGCAGATCCTCGGCGCGCCGCGCCGCTTCCTGCCCCGCGCGGTCGGCGTCGAAGAAGAGGATCGCCTCGTCGGCGTAGCGGCGAAGCAGCCCGAGCTGGGGCGGCGTGAGGGCGGTCCCGAGAACGGCCACGGCCTCCCCGAAGCCGTGCTGGTGCGCCATCAGGCAGTCGACGTAGCCTTCGACCAGGAGTGCTCGGCGATTCTCGGTCATCCGCTCGCGCGCGCGGTGAAGGGCGTAGAGCGTCTGCCCCTTCTGGTAGAGCGGCGTCTCGGGCGAGTTGAGGTACTTCGGCTCTTCCCCGGCCAGCGCCCGGCCCCCGAACGCGATGACGCGACCCTGCGTGTCCGCGATCGGGAAGATGAGCCGCCCGCGGAAGCGGTCGTAGTGGCCGGAGGCATTCTGCCGGGGGAGCACGAGCCCCGCTCCGAGGAGCGCCTCGACCGGATGGCCGTCCTTGCGCGCGGCGCCGAGGAGGTGGTCCCAGCCCTCGGGCGCGTAGCCGAGCCGGAAGGCGTGCGCGATGTCGCGCCCGATCCCGCGTCCGTCGAGATAGGCGCGGGCGCGCTCCGCCTCCGTCCCCTCCCAGAGCCACGACTCGAACCGCCGCGCGGCCCACTCCATGAGCGTGAGCAGCCCGTCGCGGGCGCCGGCCTCGGGCGTCGACTCGCGACCCGGCAAGGGGACGCCGGCCCGGTCGGCCAGGAGGCGCACGGCCTCGGGGAAGTCGAGGCGATCGTGCCGGCGCAGGAACTCGAAGGCGTCGCCGCCCGCGTGGCAGCCGAAGCAGTGGAAGAGGTTGAGCTTCGGGTGGACCGTGAAGGAGGGCGTCTTCTCCTGGTGGAAGGGGCAGAGGCCCTTCCAGCGCTCGCCGGCGCGCTTGAGCGGCACGACCGCCCCCACGAGGTCCACGAGATCCACGCGCGCCCGGATCTCGTCCAGGACCTCGGGGGGCACTCTCATCGGCTGGCCCTCCGGCCCGGGAGGGCGCGCGGGCCGCGCCGTCGCGCGAGCCCCTCGGGAGCCTCGGCTCCCTCGAGCGCCACGACGGTGGCGCCCGCGCCGCCGGCCGACGGCTCGGCGAGGCGGAAGCTGCCGACCAGGGGATGTCCGCGGAGGCACCCTTCCACCGCGCGCCGGAGCGCGCCCGTGCCCTTGCCGTGGACCAGCCGGATCTCCCGGTGTCCGGCCAGCACCGCGTCGTCGAGGAACTTCTCGACCGCCGCGCGCGCCTCGTCGGACGTGAGGCCGAGGAGGTGGAGCTCCCGCGGCACGTCCTCCCGGACCGGCAGCGACACGGCGGCCCCGGGCGTCTTGGCCCGACCGCCCGTGACGGGCTCGATCTCGCTCCGCGCCACCCTCACCGTGAGGCTGCCGGCCTGCACGGTGACCAGGCCGCCGGCCTCCGCCACCACGCGGCCGCGGAGCCCGAGACCCCGGAGCTGGACCTCGCCCGGCGGGGCGGGCTCGTCGCTCGCCGCCGGAACCGGCTGGAGCGTCGCCTCCGCGGCGCGCAGCCGCCGGTAGGCCTCCTGCGCCGCGCGTCGCCCGCCGGCCGCGTCGGTCTTCAGGCGGTCGAGCTCCTGGCCCACCTGGCGCCGCGCATCGGCCAGGAGCGCCTGGGCCTGCTGCTCCGCCGCGCGCCTGAGCTCCCGCGCCTCGGTCCGGGCGCGCTCGGCCGCGACCTGGGCGCCCGCCAGCGCGTGCGCCGCCTCCGCCTCACGGCGGGCGGCCAGCGCGCCACGGGCCTCGGCGTCCCGGGTCCGCGCCGCGAGCGTGGCCAGGAGGGCTTCGAGCCGGCGGCTCTCTTCGCCGACGTGCGTCCGGGCGCGGGCGATGACCTCGGCAGGGAGGCCGAGGCGCTTCCCGATCGTGAGGGCGTGGCTCGGCCCGGGATGACCGTACTCCAGCCGGAACGTCGGCTCGAGCCGCTCGGCGTCGAACGCGACGGTCGCGTTCTGGAGACGCGGCTCCACCTGGGCGAAGACCTTGAGGGGCTCGAGGTGCGTCGTGACGATGATGCGCGCCCCCCGGTCGAGGAGCGCCTCGAGCAGCGCCGCCCCGAGCGCCGCGCCCTCGGTCGGGTCGGTTCCTGCGCCGAGCTCGTCGAGGAGGACGAGCGACCCCGGCCCGGCGACGTCCAGGATCTCCCGCACCTGGCGGACGAACGACGAGAACGTCGAGAGGTCCTGGGCCAGGCTCTGCTCGTCGCCGATCACCGCCAGCACCTGGTCCGCGAGTGGCACCCGGCTCCCGGGAGCGGCGGGGATGTGGCACCCGGCCTGGGCCATGAGGACCAGCAGGCCGGCCGTTTCGAGCGCGACGGTCTTGCCGCCCGCGTTCGGGCCGCTCAGGACCAGGCCGGGCCGGTCCGCCGGCACCCGGAGGTCGATCGGGACGACCTCGCCCGCGCCCGGCGGGGCTCCCCACCGCTGGGCGACCAGCAGCGGATGCCGGGCCGCGCGGAGATCGAGGTCGCCGCCGGCGTCCACCTCGGGCTCGGACGCGTGGAGCCGCTCGGCGAGGGCGGCGCGGGCGAAGATGAGGTCGAGGGCGCCGAGCCCCTCGACGAGCTCCGCCAGGGCCGGCAGAACGCGCCGCACGCGCGTCGGTCAACTCCCCGAGCACGCGCTGCTCCTCGTCCCGCTCCTCGAGGCAGAGCCGCGTGAGCTCGTTGTTGAGCGGGATCGTCTCCTCGGGCTCCACGAACACCGTGGCGCCGCTCTGCGACCGGTCGTGGATGATGCCGCGGACCGCGCGGCGAGCGTCGTCCCGGACCGGGATCACGTAGCGGCCGTTCCGGAGCGTGACGTAGCGCTCCTGGAGCGCGGGCAGGACGGCGGGGTGATCGAGGAGTCGCTCGACGCGGGTCTGGAGCTCGGCGCGGAGCGTCGTGATCTGGCGCCGGAGCGCGCGGAGGCGCGGGCTGGCGCGGTCGGTCAGCCGTCCGTCGGGATCGAGGGCCTCGTGAAGGGTGCGGGCGAGGTCGGGGAAGGCGGGCAAGGCGACCCAGGCCGTGGCGAGCCCGGGTGCGACGGCCGCGATCCGCTGGCCGTACGCCCGGAGCCGGGCGGCCGAGGCGAGGCCGCGCCCCAGCAGGACCAGAGAGGGACCGTCGAGGACCGCGCCGGCCGGTGCCGCCTCGGCCAGGATCGGGCGGGCATCACCCGTCCCGTCCCACGGCGGCGGTCCTTCGGCCGTCAGGGCCCGGCGCGCCTCGGTCGTCTCCTGGAGGGCGCTGCGCACGGTGGTCAGGGCATGGTGCGGCACGAGCGCCCGGGCGCGGTCCTGCCCCGATGGCGTCGCCGCGAAGCGCGCGAGCAAGTTACGAAAGGGGTGCCAGCCCAGGAGGTCGTCGCGGATCAGCTCCACCTCGACCGTCCGACCTCCGGGCTAGTCCGTGTAGCGCTCCCGTCGCTTGGCCTTCTTGCGAGCCGCCAGCGCCTTGCGCTTCCGCCGGACGCTCGGCTTCTCGTAGTGCTGGCGCTTTTTCAGCTCGGAGAGGAGCCCCGCCTTCTCGCACTGCTTCTTGAAGCGCTTGAGGGCGCTCTCGAAGGACTCGTCAGGCTCCACGATGACCTTCGTCACGTGCGCGTCCCCCCTTCCGTACTGGTCGCTTGGGTAAACGAATAGTTTATAGCACGGGGCCCCTGCGGAGTCCACGCGCGGGCCCCCCGACGGCACACCCTCATGGCGGGGCGCCGACGGCCAGCCCAAGGGCCGCGTCGGCCGCGCGCTCGATCACCCCGGGCAGCGCCTCCCGCTCCTCGTTCGAGAATCCCGTGAGCACCCAGTCCACCACCTCGTCCCGGGTCGCGGGCCGCCCCACCCCGATCTTGACGCGCCGGACCTCCTGGGTGCCCACCGTCGCCAGGATCGACTCCATGCCGTGATGCCCCCCGTGCCGCCCCCGCTGACGCGTCCGCACGGTCCCGAACGGCAGGTCCAGATCGTCGTACACGACGACCAGCTGGCTGGGGGTGGCGTCGAGGAGCCGGAGGAGCCGTGCCAGTGGCGGCCCGCTGACGTTCATGAAGCTGACCAGCTTGGCGAGGTGGAGCGGCACCCCCTGCCAGGCGGCCTCGGCCACATGGGCGGGGCCGCGGAGCCGGAACCGGGCGTCGAGTCGTGCCGCCAGCTCCTCGACGACCCGATGGCCGAGGTTGTGCCGCGTCTCGCGGTACTCCGAGCCCGGGTTGCCGAGGCCCACGATCACGCGCGGCGACGAGACCACGTCCGCGGCCATCGGCAGGCACCCGGCGGCCGGCGGCCCGGGCCGGCCCTACTTCTTGGCCTTGCCCTCCTTGCCCTCCTCCTTGCCCTTGGCCTCGTCCTCGTCCTTGGGCTTGCGCTCGGTGACGACCTCGGGCTCCGCCGCCGGTGCGGCCGCGACCGCCACGACCTCCTCGGCCATCGGCGGGGCGACGGTGGCGACCGGCTGAGAGCTGGGCGTCGTCACGCGGACCCCCTCCGGAAGCTGGAGGTTGGCGACGGTCGCCACGTCGTGGATGTGGAGAGAGGAGACGTCGACGTCGATCCGCTCCGGGATCAGCGCCGGGAGGCACGAGACCTCGACGGTGCGCATGAGGAGGGCGAGCACGCCGCTCTGCTCCTTGACGCCGGCGGCCTCGCCGATCACGTGGATCGGCACCTCCACCGTGATCTCCTCGTCCATCCGCACCGCCTGGAAGTCGATGTGAATCAGGGTGTCGCGGACCGGGTCGTACTGGAGCTCGCGAACGACGGCCGTCCGAGGCTCGGCGTCGCCGGCCAGCCTGAGGTTCACGAGCACGCCGCCGGCGCCATGGCCGTGGAGGGTGCGCTGCATCTCGGCGGGCACCACGGCGAGCGGCAGGGGGGCGTTCCCGGCGCCGTAGAGAATGGCCGGGACGAGGCCCTTCCTGCGAAGGCGGCCGACCGCGCCCTTCCCCAGGGCCTCGCGGGACTCGACTGACAGCTCACGGATGTTCATGTCGACCGTCTCCTTGGCGCGTCCGGCGCCTACACGAACAGGGTGGATACCGATTCCTCGTCGTGGATGCGCCGGATCGCCTCCGCCAGGAGGGGCGCGACCGAGAGAACCGTGATCTTGGGGATCTGCTTGTCCTTGCTGAGCGGGATGGAGTTCGTGACCACGAGCTCCTCGAGCGGCGCGCCCTCGATGCGCGCCATCGCGGGCCCGGAGAGCACGGCGTGCACGCCGCAGGCGAGGATGCGCCGGGCGCCCTCGCGCTTGAGCGCGTCGGCGGCCTGGACCAGCGTGCCCGCGGTGTCGATCATGTCGTCGATGATGACCGCGTCCTTGCCCTTGACGTCGCCGATCAGGTACATGAAGACGGCGACGTTCGGGCCGTCGCGGCGCTTGTCGATGATGGCGAGTCCCGCGCGGAGTCGCTTGGCGATGGCCCGCGCCCGCTCGACCCCGCCCGCGTCGGGCGAGACGACGACCGGGTCGGAGAGCCCGCGCTTGTCGAGGTAGTCGATCACGACCGGCGCGGCAAAGAGATGGTCGACCGGGATGTTGAAGAAGCCCTGGATCTGCCCCGCGTGGAGGTCGAGGGCGAGCACGCGCTGCGCGCCCGCGGCGGTGATCAGGTCGGCCACGAGCTTGGCCGAGATCGGCACGCGCGGCTGCACCTTCCGGTCCTGGCGTGCATACCCGTAGTACGGCAGCACCGCCGTGACGCGCGCGGCCGAGGCCCGCTTCACGGCGTCGAGCATCACCAGGAGCTCCATCAGGGAATCGTTCACGGGGGGGCACGTGGGCTGGACGATGAAGACGTCCGCCCCCCGGACGTTCTCGTCGAGCTGGACGAAGACCTCGCCGTCGGAGAACCGGGTGACCTCCGCCTGGCCGAGGGGGATCCCGAGGCAGGCCGCGATCTCCTCCGCGAGCGCGTGGTGCGCGTTCCCCGTGAACAGCTTCAGCTCGTACGGCATGGCGTCTGCCACTCCTTCACGGGGCCCGCGTGGGCGGGCCCGCGCCTCCGTCCGAACAGTTGGCGGATGGTTGGGGCGGGAGGATTCGAACCTCCGAATACGGGATCCAAAGTCCCGTGCCTTACCACTTGGCGACGCCCCAGGTCGTCCCGGCCCTGCGCGGCCCGAGGCCGGGCCGTCCCCGGGCCGGCTCCGCGCGCCGGATCGTCAGAGCCGGGCCGGTGACCGTGCGCGTGACCCAGAGCCGCCACGGCCGCGCGCCCAGCGCGTCCCGGATCCGGAGGGCCGCCCGGTGCGAGGGCGCGATCCCCAGCACGGTCGGGCCGCTGCCCGACATCAGCGCGGCCAGGCACCCCGCCTCCAGCAGCGCCGCCTTGACCTCGGCCAACCCGGGCCACAGGCGCACGGCCGCGCGCTCGAGCCCGTTCGTGACGGTGGCTGCGATCGCCTGCGCCCCACGGCGGAGCGCCATCACGAGAGCGTCCACCCGGCGTCCGTCGCCGTAGTCGGCGGGCTCGAGCCGCCCGTACACGTCGCGAGTGGCCAGCGGGAAGCCCGGATTCGCGAGCACGAGCGACAGGCCGGTGCTCGCCCGGAGCGTCCGGAGCTCCTCACCGCGTCCCCACGCGAGGGCCGGACTCCGGCCCAGGAAGAACGGCACGTCCATCCCGAGCGCCACCGCCATGGCTCCCAACCGGCGCGGTCCGGGCCCGCTCCTCCGGAAGCTCCTGAACCCGGCAAGAACGGCCGCCGCGTCCGTGGAGCCCCCGCCCAGACCTGCCGCCACCGGAATTCGCTTCTCGATCCGAATCCGAAGCCCGGTCGCCGTGCCCGTTCCCCGGTCGCCGTGCCCGTCTCCTGGCGTACGAGCTCGGCAGCCCGCCAGGCGAGATTGTCCGGGGTCCGCGGGACATCGGGTGCCGCACACTCGAGCGTGATGTCTGTGCCGCTGGCCTCGAGGGTCACACGGTCGGCCAGCTCGATGGCCCACATGACCGAGCGGAGCTCGTGGTAGCCATCGGCCCGCCGTCCGAGCACCTCCAGCCCCAGGTTGATCTTGGCCCGCGCCCGGACCTCCACTCGCCCGCCGGAGAACGCGGAAAACGCTAACACGACGCAGGGTTCCTGTCAATCGAGCCGCTGGACCGGGATGTCTGGCGGAAGGGCGAGACGGAACGCGTCGGGCGGACTCTCGACATACTCCGCCGAGAGATACCGGACCGTGAGCTCGGCGCCCCGGTCAGGCGCCTCGAGCCGGACCGCGACGAGGCCGCCGGCCGCGTTCCACTCGAAGTCCGCTGTGAGGCGGTCCCCGCCCCCGCTGGCCCCGTCGAGGAGGAGGCGCGCGGGCCGCCCCTCCGCCGTCACCCAGACCCGGTGCCGCACTCCGTTGTCGGTCCAGGTGAGATGCGGGCTCGGCGTGCGCTCGACGGCGATCGCGTGCGGGTCGGCCGGGGGCGGGACGTTGCCGACGAGGAGGCGGATCAGGGTCACCGGCGGCAGCGCGACGCCGAGCCAGCGCTCGACGGCGGCCGGGGAGGGATGGGTGGTCTGGGCCCGGCGCTCGAGCACCCGGAAGATGGTGATGTCGTCGGGCCCGGCCGTCGCCACCAGGGCAGGCAACCCGAACGGGGTCGCCACCTCGACGCGGAGCGCGGTCGGCGCCATGAGGAGCAGCGCCGCGGCGCGCTCGCTCCCCCGGCGGTTCTTGACCGTGAGGTCGATCGCGGCCCGCATGCCCGGGAAGCCCTCCCACTCCGCGGCCCACCGCTGGGCCAGCACGACAGCCTGAGCGGGCGCGATCGGCGCGGCCGCCGGCGGGGCCGGCCCCGTGGTCGCGCAACCGGCGAGGGCGAGAGCGAGCAGGCGGGCGACCGCGGCTTGCCGCGCGCCGCGGCGGGCCCGCCCCCGCACCTTACTTCCGGCCTTCTTGGCGCTGGCGGCTCTTCTGGATCTTCTGGCGAACGGTCTCGTTGGCGGGGTCGAGCTCGAGCGACTTCTCCCAGGCGGCGAGCGCGGACGGCTCGTCGCCCGCCTTGAGATACGCCTCGCCGAGGTGATCGTAGATGACCGCGTCCTCCTTGCCGCGCGTGAGCTCCACCGCGCGGCGGAGCTCGCGCACGGCGTCGCCGTAGCGCCCCTGCTGGTAGTAGGCCCAGCCGAGGCTGTCGATGTAGTAGCCGTTCTCGGGCTCGAGCTCGAGGGCCTTCTGGATCAGGCGCTCCGCCTCGTCGAGGCGGATGCCCTTCTCGGCGAACATGTAGCCGACGTAGTTGTACGCCTCGGCGTGCTTGGGATCGAGCACGATGACGCGCCGGAACTCGGCCACCGCCTGGTCGAACCGCCCCTGCTTCTCGAGCGCGACGCCCAGCTGGAAGTGCAGATCCTTGTGGGCCTCGTCGATCGCGAGCCCCTCCTCGTACGCCCGCACCGCGCGATCGTACCGGGCGGCACGGTAGTGCGCCATGCCGAGGTAGAGGAAGATCTCCGGGCGGCGCGGGTCGAGGTTGGCCGCCTCGGTCAGCACCCGGACGGCGTCGTCGTAGCGCTTCGCCCGGCTGTGGAGGAACCCGAGCTGGAGCCGCGCGTCCACGTTCTTCGGGTCGGAGCGAAGCACCTCGTTGAGCGCCTCGAGCGCCTCGCCCTCGCGCCCGGCGTCGAGGTAGGAGGAGGCGAGGTAGAACCGGGCGCGCAGGTTCTGCGGCTCGAGGGCGAGGGCGCGCTGGAACGCCTCGATCGCGCGATCGTACGCCTTCTGCTCGTAGAGGACCGCCCCGAGCTTCATCCAGACCCGGGGATCGTTGGGCGCCTGATCGACGAGGCCCTGGAAGGCCTCGCCGGCGCCGGCCAGGTTCCCGAGCCGCACCAGCAGCTCGCCCAGGCGGTCGCGGAGCGCCAGGTTGTCGGAGTTCGCCTCGATCGCCTCCCGGTAGACGCGCACCGCCTCCTCGGGCTTCTTCTGCTGCTCGTAGACGAAGGCGAGCGCCGCCCAGGCGCCGTCCTGGTCCGGGTCGAGCTCGACCGCCCGCCGGAGATGGGGCACGGCGTCGTCCCACGCCTCGCGCTCGAGCGCGAGGCGACCGAGCAGGAAGTGCGCGCGGGCGTGCTGCGGCTGGACCTGCAGGAGCCGCTCGAGCGCGGCGGCGGCCTGAGCGTAGTCCTTCCGCTCCGCGGCGTAGCGCGCGAGGATCTCGTACGGCTCCGGGGCCTTCGGGTTCAGCTGGATCGCCTGCTCGAGGGCGGCGGCCGCGTCGCGCTCGTTCTTCTGGGCGTGGTACGCCTCGGCGAGCGTGAGGTAGCTTCCCGGCCGCTTCGGGTCGAGGGCGATGGCCTCCTTCGCCGCCGCGACCGCCTCGGCGTGGGCGCCCTGGCGGCCGAGCCAGCGCGCGAGCAGATGCCAGAGCGTCGCCGACCGCCGATCGCGGTCGAGGGCCAGCCGGAGCTCGGCCACGGCCTGCGGCCACTCGGCCGCCTCCGCGTGATAGTGCGCCCGGACCAGGTGGAGGTAGGCGATCGGGTCCGCCGGCCGTTCCATCGCCGCGCGATTCCGCTCGGCGGCCGTCCCCGCCTCCGGGGCGATGCCCCCGGAGTTGGGCGCGGCCGCGCAGCCCAGGAACAGGAGCGTGACGAGCACGCTCGCGACCCCGCGCCGTGTCAGCATCATGGGCACACCTCTCCTTCGACCGCCGGGGACGGGCTCCGGGCGGCGCGGGCCGCCGGGTCCGGGGGCGGAGCCAGCCGGAAGTGAATCGCTCGGATCGCGGCGATCTCGCGGCAGCGGGTGACCAGCCGAGGCTCCTCCAGGGTGAGCCGATGGAGCCAGCCGGAGCTGTCCACCGCGACCCGGAGCACCCCCTGATCGACCCCCTCCGCGCGCGAACGTGCGCCGGCGGGGCCCGCGATCGTCGGCCAGGTTGCGACGAGCCGCGCCTCGGCCAGCCGGTCGTTCAGCCCCGGCAGGCTGCCGAGCAGCGTCCCGATCCGGACCGGCTCAGCCACGCGACACTCCCCCGGGCGGGGTGAGCCCGAGGCCGTTCCCCAGCCGTCGGATGTCGGATCCGATGACCGAGGCCGCCGCGAGCGCGATCAGACCGGCGAAGAACACGAGGACGGGCAGCATGAGCATGGCGGCCTGCAGCGACTGGCGCCGGTCGGAGACGAGCCCGACGATGGCCGGCGAGAGCGCCGCCCCGCCCAGATTGATGATGAACACGAAGATGGCGACCGCTGTCGCGCGCAGGGCTGGGTGGACGACGTTGTGGATCACGGCGTTGACGCTGCCGATGTAGAGCACGAGGAAGGTCACGGCGAAGAACAGGGCCGGCAGGAAAACGGCCCGATCCTTGGCGAGGATCATCACGATGCCGGCCGGGGCCGCGAGCAGGAAGCCGCCGGCGATCGTGAGGAGGTGCCCGGCGGGGGTCCGGCGCGCCAGCAGGTCCCCGACGAGGCCGCCGCTGACGACGCCGAGGAATCCGCCGGCCGCCGAGAGGACGCCGAACCAGAAGCTGGCCTCGGGCACGGTGAACTGCTTGACCCGGTGGAGATAGAGCGGGAGCCAGTGGTTGAAGGCACCGATCGAGAACGCCACGAGCATGCCGACCGCGCAGACCATCACGAAGGTCGGCGTGCGGAACAGCCCCACGACCCCTTCGAAGAACCCGTCGGGGGCCCGGGTGTGCTGGTCGGCGGCCAGGTGGTCCTGCGCGCCGCGCGGCGGATCGCCGAGGCGCCACGCCAGGATCGTGAGCGCGACGCTGGGCAGGCCGACCAGGAGAAACGCGGCCCGCCATCCGTAGCGGGAGCCGACGAGTCCGCCCGCCATCACGCCGATCGCGCCACCCAGCGGGATGGCGGCGTTGAAGAGCGCGTTGACGAATCCCCGCCGCTCGCGCGGGAAGAGATCCGAGACCATCGCGCTGGCCGTGGGGCCGTAGGAGGCCTCGCCGATGCCCACCAGGGCGCGGGCGCTGAACAGCTGCCCGTAGGAGCGGGCGAGCCCCGAGAGGACGGTCGCTGCGCCCCAGATCCCGACGCCGACGGCGATGAGGCGATTGCGGGCCATCCGGTCTCCCAGCACCCCGAGCGGAATCGAGCCGGTCAGATAGAGGATCATGAACGCGGACGCGAGCCAGCCGAGCGCGGTATCCGACAGCCTGAGGTCCTGCTGGACGAGCGGGAGCACACCCGAGATGACCTGACGATCGACGTAGTTGAACAGGTTGATCGCGAACAGGACTCCCAGCGCGTAGCGTGCGCGACCCGGTGAGACTGCCGGGACTCCTTGAGCGCTCATGCCATCGAAGACTCGGCCCTCTATCGTAGCACACGGAAGCCGCTCAGACGGCGCCGTGCGTTGACGGCACTGGGGCCCTGCCGTAGCATGCAGGGCGACATGGCCACGGCGCGGCGCGGCGATCTCCTGACCGTGGACGTGACCGACCTGGCGTTCGGGGGCGAGGGGGTCGCGCGGGCCGGCGGCTACGTCGTGTTCGTCCCCGGTGGCGTGCCGGGCGACCGTGTCGACGTCCGGCTCACGCAGGTCCGGCCGCGGTTCGCTCGGGGCGCGATCGAGCGACTCGACCGCGCCTCGGATCTGCGCACCGAGCCCCCGTGCCCCTACTTCGGGCGGTGCGGCGGCTGCCGGCTCCAGCACGTGCGCTACGAAGCCCAGCTGGAGTTCAAGCAGCGCCAGGTGGTGGACTGCCTGGCGCGGCTTGGCGGGCTCGGCGAGGTTCCGGTGTCCCCGATCCTGGGCGCCCCCGAGGTCTACGGTTACCGCAACAAGATGGAGTTCACGTTCGCCGAGGTCGACGGTCAGCCCGTGGTGGGACTCCACGAGGCGGAGCGCTACGACGCGATCCTGGACGTCGAGCGCTGCCTGCTCCAGTCCGACGGGATGAACGCCGTCCTCGCCGAGGTGCGCGCCTTCGTGCGTGAGCGGGGCTGGAGCGTCTACCGGCAGGAGACCGAGGAAGGTCTCCTCCGCTTCCTGATGCTCCGCGAGGGACGGCAGACCGGCGACGCCATGGTCAACCTGGTCACGGCCTCCCCCGACGTGCCGACCGCGCGGGCGCTCGCCGACCGCCTCCGCACCCGGTGTCCGCACGTGACCTCGGTCGTCCTGAACGTGAATCCGAAGAAGGCCGCCGTCGCCGTCGGCGTCGAGGAGCACCCGATCGCCGGCAACGAGACGATCCGCGAGCGGCTCCGCGATCTCGTCTTCTCGATCTCGGCCAACTCCTTCTTCCAGACGAACACGCGCCAGGCGGAGCGCCTGTTCGGGATCGTGGGGGATTACGCCGGGCTCACCGGCCAGGAGACCGTGCTCGACCTCTACGCGGGAACCGGGGCGATCAGCCTGCTCCTCGCGGGCCAGGCGCGGGCAGTGTACGGCATCGAGCTCGTGCCGGCCGCGATCGAGGATGCCGCCCGCAACGCGCGGGAGAACGGCATCACGAACTGCACGTTCCTCCCGGGCGAGGTGCGGCACGTGCTGCCCGACCTGCTCGCGCGCGGCGTGCGGGCCGACGTGGTGGTCGCCGATCCGCCCCGCGCCGGGTTCCACCCGAAGGCGCTCCGGAGCCTCGTCACGCTCGCCGCCCCGCGCGTCGTCTACGTGTCCTGCAATCCGGCGACCCTGGCCCGGGACCTCGCCACGCTCTGCGCCGCCGGCTACCGGATCACCGCGGTCCAGCCCGTCGACATGTTCCCGCACACACCGCACATCGAGGTGGTCGTCCGCATCGAGCGCTCCGCCTGAGAGGGCCGCGCAGCAGGGCGTGGCGCCCGCGGCCGATCTGCCGCTGGCGAGGAGCGCATCTCGATGGGCGACGCTCAGGGTGGACCGGGCGGTCGCCGGCCCGCGGCCACGCCGCTTCCGCGCGATCCGGGCGAGACCGGCCGCGACGAGCCCGAGGCCGAGGGCCCCGACGCAGACGTCCGCTGCCGGCCGACCGAGCGTCGCATCGAGCGCGACGCCCAGGCCGGCGATGCCGGCGAGGAGCCCTACCCCCCAGGCGGCGACCCGGAGCGCCCCCGTTCTCAGCCGCCCGGGCTCCGTCCAGGCCGCGAGCCCGAGCAGCGCGCCGAGCGCGTCCACGGCCACGTCGCCCACGGCGGGCACGCGGCTCGGGTCGAGCCCCTGTCGAAGCTCGTCCAGCCCGCCGTAGGCCGCCGCGAGGACGAAGGCCGCCGTGACCGCGCGCGGCGACGGGGCCAGGGCGCGGTACCACAGGACCGCGAGGACGCCGAACTCGACGAGGTGCCCGACCTTCCGTAGCCCGACGTGGGCTGCGTCGAGGAGGGTCGCGCTCGCCCATGGTCCGAGGGCGCCGAGCAGCGCCAGCGTCCACCGGCCGGTCCGGCCGCCCGACAGGAAGCTCGAGGAGCCGAGCGCGATGAGGCCCATCCAGAGGAGCGGCGGCAGGAAGCGGGCCGAGCCGCGGGGAGTGCGGGGGCGAGGCTCGGCGCGCATCACGATCGCCTCATTCAGAACCGCGATGCCCGAACGTTGACAACGTTCGCGCGCGACTCCTAAGATGGCGCCGAGATGGCGGGGCCCGGGGAACCGCGCGTCGACCTCGCCGAGCTGATCGACCGCCTCGTCTCCGAATCCGGGGCGGCCGTGACGGCGCTCCGCCGTTTCCCGGCTCGCCCCGCGCAGACGGTCCCGATTCCCGACACGATCGATCCCCGGCTCGCGGATGCGCTGAGGGCGCGCGGGATCGAGGGGCTGTACACGCACCAGGCCCAGGCGCTCGACCTCCTCGGCAAGGGCGGCCACTCGGTCGTGGTGACGCCGACCGCGTCGGGCAAGACGCTCTGCTACAACCTTCCGGTCCTCCAGGCGCTCCTGACCGAGCCGGCGACGCGGGCGCTCTACCTCTTCCCCACGAAGGCGCTCGCGCAGGACCAGCTGGCGGAGCTCGAGGAGCTGGCGCGGGCGCTGCCGGAGCTGCGGATCCACACGTACGACGGGGACACGCCGCAGGACGCGCGGCGCGCCGTCCGGGCTCGCGCCAACGTGGTGCTGACGAACCCGGACATGCTCCACTCGGGGATCCTGCCGCACCACACGAAGTGGATCGGGCTCTTCCAGAACCTGCGCTACGTGATCATCGACGAGCTCCACACGTACCGCGGCGTCTTCGGCAGCCACCTGGCCAACGTGCTCCGCCGGCTCCTGCGGATCTGCCGGCACTACGGAGCGGCCCCGCAGTTCATCTGCACGTCGGCGACGATCGCCAACCCCCAGGAGCTCGCGGAGCGGCTCATCGGGTCGCCCGTGGGCCTGGTCGTGGAGAACGGCGCGCCCGCCGGCGAGAAGGTCGTCGTCTTCTACAACCCGCCGGTCGTCAACGCCGAGCTCGGGATCCGCCGGCCCTACCTGAAGGAGGCGAGCCGGCTGGCGACGCCGATCCTCCGGGCCCGGGTGCCGACCATCGTCTTCACCGGAAGCCGGCTGGCGGAGGAGGTCGTCCTGACCGACCTCAAGGCCGCCGTCGAGCGGGCGCCGGCGTTCACGGACGTGATCCGCGGCTACCGCGGGGGATACCTCCCGAACCGGCGCCGCGAAGTCGAGCGGGGACTCCGCGCGGGAGACGTGCTGGGCGTCGTGTCGACGAACGCGCTCGAGCTCGGCATCGACATCGGCCGGCTCGACGTGGCGCTCTTGGCCGGGTACCCGGGCACGGTGGCCTCGACCTGGCAGCAGGCGGGCCGGGCCGGGCGGCGGACCGGGCTCTCGGCCGCGATCCTGGTGGCGTCCTCGGCCCCCCTCGACCAGTTCATCGTCACCCATCCCGACTACTTCTTCGGCGCGCCGCCGGAGCACGGGCTGATCAACCCCGACAACCCCTACGTCCTGGCGAGCCATCTGAAGTGCGCGGCGTTCGAGCTGCCGTTTGCGGAGGACGAGCTCTTCGGCGCGGAGGACGTCGGCCGCTACCTCCACCTCCTCGAGGAGGAGGGGCTGCTCCACCGGACCGGCGGCCGCTACCACTGGACCAGCGAGACGTACCCGGCGGATCACCTCTCGCTCCGGAGCGTGGCGAGCGACAACTTCGTCGTGATCGACTCGACCCATCAGACCCTCGAGCCCGTCGAGGCCGTCCGCCGGCTCACCCGGAAGCGCGAGGTGATCGCCGAGGTCGACTGGCGGAGCGCGTTCGCGATGGTGCACCCCAAGGCGATCTACCTCATCGAGGGGCAGCAGTACGAGGTGCAGGAGCTTCGCTTCCGGGAGGACGAGGAGAAGGTCGCCTACGTCAAGCGCGTCCAGGTCGACTACTTCACCGACGCGGTCACGGCCAAGGGGGTCTGGGCGCTCGACCGGTTCCAGACCGAGGCCACGGGGAGCGCCGGCGCTGGCCGGGTCGAGCAGGGCGAGCTCCTGGTCGCCGAGCAAGTGGTCGGTTTCAAGAAGATCAAGTTCGACACGATGGAGAACGTGGGCGCGGGCGAGGTCGAGCTGCCCCAGCAGGAGATGCAGACCTCCGGGCTCTGGCTCACGCTTCGCCCCGAGGTGCTCGCGGCGATCTCGCCGGACCGCGACGCGCTCGTCGACGGCCTCCGCGGCCTGGCGTACCTCCTCCATCATCTGGCGCCGCTCTTCCTCATGTGCGACGTGCGGGACCTCGGCTCCTGGCTCGGCGACGCCGCCCCGCCCGAGCCGGGCCGCGAGGCGCCGCGGGGGCCGCGGGTCCTCACCACCGAGCGCACGCGGGCCCGCCTCCTCGCCGCGGAGCAGTTCGAGCCCACCGTCTATCTCTATGACAGCCAGCCCGGCGGCGTCGGGCTGACGGAGCGCCTCTTCGAGCTGGTCGCCCCGCTGCTCGCTCGCGCCCGCGAGACGATCCGGGCCTGCGCCTGCCGGTCGGGGTGCCCGTCGTGCGTCGGGCCGGTGAACGAGGTCGGCCGCCGGGCGAAGCCGATGGCGGGCACGCTCCTCGACCGCCTGATCGGCTGAGGGACCGGCGCCGCCGCGCCCCATGACGCCCTTCACGACCTCGGGTCAGCCCCCCGCTCCGGGCGCCGTCGTCGATCGCGAGCTCGAGCTGGCGCGGCTCCGCGCTCGCCTCCAGCGGCTGGCGGCGCGGCACGCGGGCGAGCGCCCGCCGCCCGCGGATCCCTTGACGTTCGAGTCCGTGCCCACTCCCCACGGGCCCGCGCTCCGCTCGGTCGAGACGGTGCGGGTGCCGGCGGCGATGGCCGGCGCGGTCCCGCCGAGCCCCGGGACGGTCTTCCTCGACACCGAGACGACGGGGCTCGCGGGCGGCACGGGCACGTACGTGTTCCTCGTCGGCCTCGCGACGTGGACGACGGCGCGCACGCTCACCGTGACCCAGTACTTCCTGGGAGACCTCGGCGCCGAGGCGGCGTTCCTCCATGCGGTGCGGGAGGCGGTCGCGGAGGTGCGCGAGCTGGTGACCTTCAACGGGCGGACCTTCGACCTGCCGCTCCTCGAGACCCGATACCTGCTGGCGCGGGCGAGCTGGTGGGGGGCGGAGCTCCCGCACCAGGACCTCTACCCCGTCGCGCGGGCGCTCTGGCGCGGGCGTGCGGCGGATTGCCGGCTCTCGACCCTCGAGGAGGCGCTGCTCGGGCTCGAGCGGGGCGACGACCTGCCGGGCGCCCTCGTGCCCCAGGTCTACTTCCGCTACCTCCGCACCCGCGATCCGGGGCCGCTGCCGCGGATCTTCCGGCACAACCGCTGGGACCTGGTCGCCCTCGCCGGCCTCCACGCGCGCGCGGCCGCGCTCCTCGACGGTCCGGACCCGCGCCACGATCCCGTGGAGTGGATGGGGGCGGGGCGCTGGCTCGAGCGCCGGGAGCCCGACCGGAGCGCGCGCTTCTATGAGGCCGCGCTCCGCGCGGGCCTGCCCGTTGCGCTCGAGCCCGGGGTCGCCTGGCGGCTCGGTTGGCTCTGGCGGCGGGCGGGACGGATCGGTGAGGCTCGGACCCTCTGGGCGGACGCGGTGGCGCGCGCCGAGCGCCCGCCGCTCCGGCTCCTGATCGACCTCGCGAAGCTCCACGAGCACCATGCGCGGGACTACCGCGCCGCGCTCGATCTGACGCGGGCGGCTCTCGCGACCGCCGAGGCGTGGGAGGTGGTCGGCGGCGACCTCGTGGAGGCGCTCGAGCGTCGGGCGCACCGCCTGACCCGGCGGCTGGCCCGCGCCACGACCGTCCGGGTCAAGGCCTCGCAGAGCTGACCGCGGCGTTCGGTCTCGCCGGCCGGCGGGGGCCGGCGCTACTTCTCTTCCACGAGGGGGAACGTCACCACGTGGAGCAGATTCGCCACGACGCGGACCCGCGTCCCCACGGGATAGAGCGTGGTCGACGGCTGGACGGCGTGGACGTGCGCGCCCGAGGTCAGCCGGAGCCGGTAGAGGTGCTCGTCCCCGTGGAACTGCCGGTTCACCACGACGACGTCGCCTTCCGGGTGCGGGATGAAGTCGATGTCGTCGGGGCGGATCATGATGTCGACCGCCTGACCCGGCGCCAGCTCGGGGGGGCGCGCCAGGGTTCCCAGCTCGGAGACGATGCCGTCCTCGGTGACCATCGACCGCAGGAAGTCCGCGGCCCCCACGAACTCGGCGACGAACCTGGTCCCGGGCCGGTGATAGAGCTCGAAGGGCGGGGCGACCTGCTCGAGCCGCCCCGCGTTCAGCACTCCGACGCGATCCGCCAGCGCGAAGGCCTCCTGCTGATCGTGGGTGACGAATATGGCCGTGGTCCCGCTGGCCCGGAGGATCTTGCCGATCTCCTCGCGCATCGCCGCGCGGAGATCGGCGTCGAGATTCGAGAACGGCTCGTCGAGCAGGATCAGCGCCGGCGCCGGGGCGAGCGCGCGGGCGAGCGCGACGCGCTGCTGCTGACCGCCCGAGAGCTCGTGGGGATACCGCGCCTCGAGCCCGATCAGCCCGACGAGCTCCAGCACCTCGCGCACGCGATGGACCCGCGCGGGGCGGGGGAGATGGGCGAGCCCGAACGCCACGTTGGCCTCGACGGACAGGTGGGGGAACAGCGCGTAGTCTTGGAAGACGACGCCCACGCCCCGTGACTCCGGCGGCACGGCCCGGCCGGGCCCCGCCACCTCTTCGCCCCGGATCTCGATGACGCCCGCATCCGGCGCCTCGAAGCCCGCCACCAGCCGCAGCGTCGTCGTCTTGCCGCAGCCCGAGGGTCCGAGGAGCGCCAGCACCTCGCCCGCCCCCACGCTGAGCGACAGGCCATCCACGGCGGGCGGGGCGTCCGCGGCGAAGCGCTTGGTCACTCCCGTCAGGCGGAGGAGGCTCACGACGGGGGTCGCCTCCCTTGAGGGTCCGTACCCCGGGCATCGGCTCCGCTGGCCCGCATCGCGAGCACGACCGGCCCGAGCCCGGCCAGGACGAGCGCGAGCGCCGGGGCGGCGGCCTCGACCCACAGCGACTCCGCCGTCCGCCGCCAGATGACGACCGCCAGCGTCTCGAGGCCGAACGGGCGCAGGAGCAGCGTGGCGGGCAGCTCCTTCATCACGTCGACGAAGACGAGCGTGACCGCGACGAGGAGCCCGCGGCGCGCCAGCGGGAGGTGGATCGCGCGGAGCGTCCGGGCGCCGCGGGCACCGAGCGAGCGGGCCGCCTCGTCGAGGCTTCGCGGAATCCGGGTGAGGCTTGCCTCGACGCTCTGGCTGCCTACCGCCAGGAACCGGACGAGATAGGCGAAGAGCAGGCCCGCCACCGAGCTGGTCAGGAGGAGGCCCGGCGCGACACCGGTCAGGAGCTCGAGTCCCGCCGCCAGCGTCCGGTCGAGCCAGGACAGCGGGAGGAGGACGCCCACGGCGATGACCGCGCCCGGTAGCGCGTACCCGAGCCCGGCCAGGCGCGTGGCCGCCACCACGAGCGGCGTCGGCTGGCGCCGGAGCGCGTACGCGAGGAGGACGGCCACCGCCGTGACCAGGATGGCGGCGCCCCCGCCGAGCGCCAGGCTTTGCGCGAGGGCTTGCGGGAACGCCTCGGGCACGCTGTCCCGTCCGACCGCCTCGATGGCCCAGACGATGAGCTGACCCACCGGCAGCCCGAAGGCCAGGCCGAGCGTGCCCGCGCAGAGAGCTGTCGCGCCGAGCGCGCGGATCCCCGCGAGGCGAATCCGCGCGGGCGGGCGCGCCGGACGACGCGCGTGCGTGAACCGGGCGCGCCCGCGCGAGAGGCGCTCGAGCGCCAGGAGGCCGGCGGCCAGTCCGAGGAGGATCGCGGCGAGCTGGGTCGCCGCGACGCGATCGAACATCCCGTGCCACACGCGGTAGATCGCCTCGGTCAGCGTGCGGAAGCTGAACGTCGCGACCGTGCCGAAATCCGCCAGCGCCTCCATGCATGCCAGGACCGTCCCGGCGGCGAGCGCGGGACGCGCCAGGGGCAGGGTGACGCCGAACAGGATCGCCGTCCGCGAGCGCCCGAGACCGCGCGCGGTCTCCAGGAACTCCGGCGCCTGCTCGGCGAGCGCCGCGCGCGCGAGCGTGTACACGTAGGGGTAGTAGACGAGCGTCATCATGAGCGCCACGCCCCAGCCCGAGCGGAGGTCCGGGAGGCGGGCACCGGGGCCGAGCCAGCCGCGGAGGGCGGTCTGGAGCGGGCCCGCGTACTCGAAGAGACCCAGGAAGACGAAGCCGATGACGTAGGCCGGGAGCGCGAGCGGCAGGACCAGCGCCCACTCGAACACCCGCCGGCCCGGGAACTCGCACGTCACGACGAGCCACGCGAGCGTCGTCCCGAGGAGGAGGACCCCGAGGCCGACCCCGGCGACCAGGGCCAGCGTATTGAGGAGCAACTCCGGCAGCTGGGTGCGTCCGAGATGCGCCCAGACCGCCCACGCCGGATGGGTGAGCGACCAGAGCACGGCGAGGATCGGGAGGGAAACGACGGCCGCGGCGGCGAGGGCCGCCGCGGACCAGGGCCACGAGCGCCGGGGCCCCGAGCCGATCGCCCCGGCGACCCCGGACACTTGGGCCATGAACGACCAGCGGCTAGCGGTACCCGGCGCGGTCGGCGAGCCGCGTCGCGGCGGCCTGGAACTCTCCCGCGCTGGCGACGTTGATGTCATCCATCTTGAAGCTGCCCCACTGGGCCAGCAGCGCCTGGGGGGGGACCTGGGGATTGGCCGGATACTCGAAGCTCGCCTCGGCCCAGACCGCCTGCGCGTCGGGCGTCGAGAGGAACTCGAGGAACTTGATGGCCTCGGCGCGGTGCTTGCTCTGGGCGATCACGCCGGCGCCGGAGATGTTCACGTGCACGCCGGGTCCGGCCTGGTCGGGCCAGAAAGGGCGCACCGGGAGGCCGGGGTCCTTGGCCAGGGCGCGCCCCAGGTAGTAGGTGTTGGTGACGCCGACGTCGCACTGCCCGGCGGCGATCGCCTCCAGGATCTTCGCGTCGCCGTTGATGAGGATCGGCTGGTTCGCGACCCAGCCGCGCACGATCTCCTCCGTCCGGGGCTCGCCATACCGCTTGATCATGGTGGCGAGCAGGGACTGGTTGTAGATGTGAGCCGAGCTGCGAAGGCAGAGCCGCCCCTTCCACTTCGGATCGCCGAGCGCCGCGTAGGTGGAGAGCTCTTCGGGCTTCACGCGGGTCGTGCTGTACATGATGGTGCGGGCCCGCACGGCCAGCGCGACCCAGCGCCCCTGTGGATCGCGCAGGTGGGCGGGGATGTTCGTGGCGAGCTCGGGCGAGTCGACGGGCGCCAGGTAGCCGGCGCGCGCGGCGTTCCACAGGTTGCCGGCGTCCACGGTGACGAGGAGGTCGGCCGGGGTACGGTCGCCCTCGGCCTTGAGCCGCTCGAAGAGCTCCGCGTCGCTCGCGTGGAAGATCTTGAGCGTGATGCCGGTCTTCTTCGTGAAGGCCTCGAAGGCGGGTTCCTTCGGATAGTGGCGCGACGAGTACAGGAGCAGCTCGGTCGCGGCCGCCGGCGTGGCGGCGGTCACCATCAGCGTGACGGCCATGGTCAGGACCGGGCCGGCGATCCGAGCCCAGGATCGGCGATGCATGTGAGCCTCCTCGCGTGCCTCAGGGTCTGGGGGTGCCGGGGACCAGGGTCCCCGGGGCCCCGCTCGAGCGCGGTTGCGCCGCGTCGCGCCTCGTGGCTATAATCCGCCAAGCCGCGACTGTGGAGATTAGGTAAGCCTAACATGTCGAGTGTGTCAAGCCGAAAATCGGGGTCGCTCGCCGCCCGGGCCCGCGGCAGCGTCACCACGGCGTCGATCGAGGACTACCTCGAAGGGATCTACGACCTGGCTGGAAGCGGCGGGCCGGTGATCGGCGCCCGGCTGGCGCGCCATCTCAAGGTCTCTCCCCCGGCCGTCACGGAGGCCCTCCAGCGGATGGCCCGTGACGGCTATCTGCGGATCGGGCCGGGCAAGCAGATCGTCCTCACGAAGCGGGGCCGCACCCTGGCCGAGGTGATGGCCCGGCGGCACCGCCTCCTCGAGCGGTGGCTCACGGATATCCTCGGACTCGACTGGATGGACGCGCACGAAGAGGCGCACCGGCTCGAGCACGCCCTGTCCCCCCGGGTCGAGGACCGTCTGGCGACGATGCTCGGCATGCCCAGCACGTGTCCACACGGCAACCCCATCCCCGGGATGGCGCCCCGGCCGGGGACGCACCCGTTCCCGCTCGACCAGGCCCAGGAGGGCACGACGGTCACGGTCGAGCGGATCACCGAGGAGGCCGAGGCCGACCGGAAGCTCCTCGAGCACCTCTGGCGGAACGGGGTCCGTCCGGACACGCGCCTCACGGTCCAGGAGATCGCGCCCTGGGCCGGTACGATCACGACGGTCACCGACGGGCGCACCGTGGTCCTGGGGCTCGCGGCCGCCGCGAAGATCTGGGTGTACAAGCCGAAGTAGCGTCGGCCCTCGGGCGCCCGGGGCGGTCAACCCCCGAGGTCCGCGGGATTCACGAGGCGGGCCGGCCGTCGGCCCTCCGGAACGCCCAGCGCGTCAAACCCGGCCAACGTCGCCATCCGGAGGCGTGTCTCCGGGCGCGCCGACGCGATTGCGGGACCGGCAGGCGTTCAGGCCCTCGAGCCGCTCCCCGGCTGCGCGTTCGCGTCGAGGCCCGCCCGGGCGATCCAGCCGCCCGCCGAGCGCGCGGACGAGCGCGGCCTCGCGGACCATCCCGCCGAGCGCGGCGTCGACCGACGTGCCGTGGGCTTCATGCCTCGGAGCGCCCGCTCAAGCCCATCGGTATCCCGAGGCTGGGCACCCAGCCCGTGCGGCTCGAGCTGGCTGTCATCCGTCGGCAGCCGAACGGCCGCTCAGGCCCGCGCCAGGGTGCGTACGACCTCCGCCAGGTGACGGACGATGAGGAGGGCGCCCCCGGCATCCGAATGACCGGGTTTCGCGCTCCCGGTACGCAGTGGCCAACCGGCGGTGTCGGGCGAAATGTCAAGTAACTAGCTGATATATAGATGTTTCTTGGCTGATACGAGCATCGATCTGACGGCGCGGCCAGCCTCGACCCCCCCCTGGGGTTGACCAGGGCTCCAAGGGCCGCTATATTAGCACTCGATTGAGATGAGTGCTAAGCGCACTCGGTGACATCCCGGCGCACTGCCGGTCGCACAAACCCCAGGTCATAGACCAGCTCAGAAGGAGGCACGGACCATGCCGACCGCTACCAAGGTCAAGCTTCGCCCGCTCCACGACCGCATCCTCGTCAAGCGTCTCGAGGAGACGGAGGACCGGCACGGCAGCATCATCATCCCGGACACCGCGAAGGAGAAGCCCCAGGAGGCCAAGGTCATCGCCGTGGGCAACGGGAAGGTGACCGACGAGGGCAAGAAGCTCCCGCTCGACGTCAAGGCGGGGGATCGCATCCTGTTCGGCAAGTACTCCGGCAGCGAGGTCAAGATCGACGGCGAGGAGTACCTCATCCTGCGGGAAGAGGACGTCCTCGGGATCCTCGACTAGCTCCGGCCCCTAGCCACCGACGAGAAGCCGAGAACTCCCGAGAGCTCAAGGAGGAATCATCCATGCCCAAGCAGCTCTTGTTCGACACCGAGGCGCGCGCGGCGCTCTTGCGCGGGGTCAACATCATGGCGGAGGCCGTGAAGGCCACGCTCGGCCCCAAGGGGCGCAACGTCGTCATCGACAAGAAGTTCGGCAGCCCGACCATCACGAAGGACGGCGTGACCGTCGCGAAGGAGGTCGAGCTCAAGGACCCCTACGAGGACATGGGGGCCCAGATGCTCAAGGAGGTCGCGTCCAAGACCTCCGACGTCGCGGGGGACGGCACCACGACCGCGACGGTGCTGGCCCAGGCGATCTTCCGCGAGGGGCTGAAGAACGTGACCGCCGGCGCCAACCCGATGGGGCTCAAGCGCGGCATCGAGCAGGCGGTCGAGAAGGTCGTCGAGGAGCTCAAGAAGATGTCCAAGACGACCAAGGACAAGAAGGAGATCGCCCAGGTCGCGTCGATCGCCGCCAACAACGACAAGACCATCGGCAACCTCATCGCCGAGGCGATGGAGAAGGTCGGCAAGGACGGCGTCATCACGGTCGAGGAAGCCAAGGCGATGGAGACCACCCTCGAGGTCGTCGAGGGGATGCAGTTCGACCGCGGGTATCTCTCGCCCTACTTCGTGACCGATCCGGAGCGGATGGAGACCGTCCTCGAGGACGCGATCATCCTGATCCACGAGAAGAAGATCAGCGTGATGAAGGACATGCTCCCGCTGCTCGAGCAGGTGGCGCGCTCCGGGAAGCCGTTCCTCATCATCGCCGAGGAAGTCGAGGGCGAGGCCCTCGCCACCCTCGTCGTGAACAAGCTGCGCGGCACGCTCTCCTGCTCGGCCGTGAAGGCCCCGGGCTTCGGGGATCGCCGCAAGGCCATGCTGCAGGACATCGCGACCCTGACCGGCGGGAAGGCGATCACCGAGGACCTCGGCATCAAGCTCGAGAACATCAAGCTCGAGGATCTCGGCCGCGCCAAGAAGGTGGTCGTGGACAAGGACAACACCACGATCATCGAGGGCGCCGGCTCCCCCAAGGAGATCGAGGGCCGCATCAAGCAGATCCGGGCGCAGATCGAGGAGACGACCTCGGACTACGACCGGGAGAAGCTCCAGGAGCGGCTGGCGAAGCTGGCCGGCGGCGTGGCGGTGATCAAGGTCGGCGCCGCGACCGAGACCGAGATGAAGGAGAAGAAGGCGCGGGTCGAGGATGCGCTGAACGCGACCCGGGCCGCCGTCGAGGAGGGGGTCGTGCCGGGCGGCGGCGTGGCGCTGCTCCGCGCGGCGAAGGCCCTCGACTCCTTCAAGCTCCCGGGCGACGAGGGGACAGGCGTCCAGATCGTCAAGCGGGCGCTGGAAGAGCCGATCCGCCAGATCGTCGCCAACGCCGGGCTCGAGGGCTCGGTGGTGGTGGAGAAGGTGAAGGGGGCGAGCGGCGTCGCCCAGGGCTTCGACGCCGAGCGGAACGAGTACGTCAACATGATGGACGCCGGGATCCTCGACCCGACCAAGGTGGAGCGGATCGCGCTGCAGAACGCGGCGTCGATCGCCTCGCTCCTCCTGACCACCGAGGCGCTCATCACGGACATTCCCGAGGACGAGAAGAAGGCGGGAGCGCCGCCCATGCCGCACGGCGGCGACTTCTAAGACCGAGACCGACGGTCGGGAGGGGCCCGCGCCCTCCCGACCCAGTCTGAGCCCGATCCGCCGGCCTCCGGGGAACTCCCCGGAGGCCGGCCTGTTCGGGGTCCCGTTCGGTTCGGCTCCGCCGCGGCCGCCGCCAGGCGGTGGTGCCAGGCGGTGGTGGTCGGCTTGCACCCTCGCCGAGGCCGCTGGTATCCTAGAGCGCTCTTGACCCCGCTCCGGCCGTTGCTGTCGGGGCTTTTGAAGGAGGTGATGCGGTTTGCGGACGTACGACGTGTTGCTGATCGTGGATCCCCGGTTGACGGACGAGGAGGTGGCTCAGCTCGGCGGGCGCCTGCAGGAGGCGCTGGTCGCCCTGGGTGGTGAGGTGGTGAGCTCGGACGACTGGGGCCGCCGGCGGCTGGTCTTCGAGCTCCGCAAGCAGCGGGAGGGGCACTACCTCCTGCTCCAGGTGCGGGCCACTCCGACGGTGTTGCGTGAATACGAGCGGCAGCTCAAGCTCAACGAATCGGTGCTGCGCTTCCTGACGATGCGCGTCGTCGAGGGGCGGCGGAAGTTGGCACCTAGCGGCGCGGCCGTGGCGGCGCCTTCAGGGCCGGTGACCCCGGCGACGAGCGAGGTCGGCTGATGGCGAGCCTGAACAAGGTCTTCCTGATCGGGAACCTCACCCGCGCGCCGGAGCTGCGGTACACGCCGAGCGGGACGGCCGTTTCCGATGTCCGGCTGGCGGTCAACCGGTCCTACACGACCCAGGGCGGAGAGAAGCGCGAGGAGACGTGCTTCCTCACGGTGGTCGTGTGGGGCAAGCAGGCGGAGAGCGCGGCCCAGTACCTCGACAAGGGCAGCCCGGTCCTCGTCGAGGGACGGCTTCAGACCCGGGACTGGGAGACCAAGGACGGGCAGAAGCGGAACGTCGTGGAGGTCGTGGCCGAGCGCCTCCAGTTCCTCGGACGAGGTCGGGCGAGTGGAGCGACCGGGCCGGCGGACGCCGAGCCGGTCGAGGAGGCCGCGGGCGGCGCCGACGACGTGCCCTTCTGAGTGTCCGCGGAGCGTGGCGCTCCGCACGCAGGCGGTGAAGCGAACAGCGAGGAGGCGAAGTGGTCAAGCCCGTGAAGCGGCGTCGGTTCGGCCGACGCAAGGTCTGCAAGTTCTGCGTCGACAAGGTCCTGGCGGTGGACTACCGTGACGTCAAGCGCCTCCGTTCTTTCATGACGGAGCGTGGCAAGATCATCCCGCGCCGCATCTCGGGTAACTGCGCGCGGCATCAGCGCCAGCTCACCGGCGCCCTCAAGCGCCTCCGCACGGTCGCCCTCATCCCGTACGTCGCCGAATAGGACCCGTTGGTGGGCGCGAGCCCGGATACGCGACGGGCAGTCCTGCTGGGCGCGGGACTGGGCCTCGGGCTCGCGGGCCTCGAGGTGGTGTCCTCGTGGGGGTGGTGGGGCGGGCTCGCCGCGATCGCCGTCGGCCTGGTCCCGGTGGCGCTGGCCCTGGCCCTCGGCGGGCCTCTGGCCGCCGCGCTGGCGGGCGGTGTCGCGATGACCGCCGTCGGGGTGGTCCGCGGCGGTCCGGCGATGCTGATCGTCGGGCTCAAGTACGCGCTGCCGGGCGCGGCGCTCGGGCTCGGGCTCGTCCGGCGTCTGCCGGTCGCCGTGACGACACTCCTGACCGCCCTCGCGAACCTGGTGGGCGTCGTCGTCCTGCTGTGGGTTCTGAGCCCGGTCGGCATGGGGCCGATCGCGTACCTCGAGCGGCAGGTCGCTGCCCAGGTGACCGAGCTCGAGCAATGGCCCGCGCGGCTCGGGACGGCCGGCCAGGACGCGGGGTGGGCGACCGAGGCCGCGCGGTTCGTCGTGGCCACCCTCCGGATCGCCGCCCCCGGCATGCTGGGGCTCGGGGTCTTCGCCGGCGCCGTGGCCAACTTCGCGATCGCCCGCCTCTGCCTTCGCCGCCGGTTCGGATTCCGTCCCTTTGCGCAGGAAGCCGTCCCCGACCACCTCGTCTGGGGCGCCATCGGGGCGGGGGTGCTCCTCGCGTCGCGTCACGAGCGCCTGGAAGCCGCCGGGCTGAACCTGCTTCTCGTGCTGATGCCGCTCTACGTGATCCAGGGGCTGGCCGTGTTCCGCCACTTCTTCCAGCGGATCGGCCTGCCACGCCTCCTCCAGGTGGTGAGCTTCGGGCTGCTCGCGATGCAGCCCCTCTTGCTGGTGGCGGTGTCGTGCGTCGGGCTGTCCGACCTCTGGATCGACTTTCGCAAGATTCGTCAGGCGCCGACCGCCGCCTCCGGGTGAGGCCGGGACCGGTCGGGGCGCGCCCTTAGGAGAGCACAGCGATGAAGGTGATCCTGATGACGGACGTGCCCGCGCTCGGGCACCGGGGTGAGACGCGGGACGTCGCCAACGGCTACGCCCGGAACTTCCTGCTGCCCCGCAAGCTAGCCGTGCCGGCGACGCCGGCCAACCTGAAGAACGTGGAGCATCTCAAGCGGCAGCGAGCGAAGGAGGAGAGTCGCGCGCTGGAGGTGGCGAAGGCCACCGCCGCCCGCATCGAGGCCCTGACGCTCGCCGTGACCGCGCGCGCGTCGGAGGACGGGCGTCTCTACGGCTCGGTCTCGGCGCAGGATGTCGTCGAGTTTCTCGAGCGGCACCAGGTGCCCGTCGAGAAGCGGCGGGTGCAGCTCGAGGAGCCCATCAAGGCGCTCGGCGAGTACAAGGTGCCGGTCCGGCTCCACGGAGACGTGACGGCGTCGCTGACGGTCTCGGTCGCGGCCGAGTAGCCCGGCCGCGCGCCGTCGCTCGGCCATGGCCACCACGATCGAGCTCCCCGGCAAGGTCCCGCCGCAGAGCCTCGAGGCCGAGCGGGCGGTGCTGGGCGCGATCCTGCTCGAGCCGGCCCTGCTCCCGCGGGCCATCGAGCTCCTCGTCCCGGAGGAGTTCTACAAGGAAGCGCACCGGAAGATCTTCGGGGCGATGATCCGTCTGTTCGAGCGCGGCGAGCCGGCCGACGCCATCACGGTGACGGAGACGCTGCGGCGCGAGGGTGTCTTCGAGGAGATCGGAGGCCACACCCTCCTGGCGACCCTCCAGGAGGAGGGCACGGTCGCCACCCAGTTCACGGCGTACACCGGGATCGTGCGCGAGAAGGCGCTCCTCCGGGAGATGATCCGCGTCGCCCGCGAGATCGTCGAGGAGGGTTACGAGGAGACGGACGACGTGCAGGCGCTCCTCGACCGCGCCGAGCAGATGCTGTTTCGCATCTCGCAGCGGCGGTTCCAGCGGAGCGCGTTCCCCGTCCGCGAGATCCTGGCCCAGGCGATCCAGCACATCGAGACGCTCTACCACCGCAAGGAGGACATCACCGGCCTGGCCACGGGGTTCACGGAGCTGGACAAGCGCACGTCGGGGCTCCAGCGGTCGGACTTCGTGATCATCGCGGGGCGTCCGTCCACGGGCAAGACCGCGTTCGCGCTCAACCTCGCCGCCCACGCCGCCGTGGAGCTGGGGCGGCCCGCGCTGATCTTCAGTCTCGAGATGTCCAAGGAGCAGCTGGTGCAGCGCCTGATCTGCGCCGAGGCCCGGGTCGACTCCCAGAAGGTGCGATCGGGCTTCCTCCAGCCCCCCGAGTGGCGCCGGATCATCGACGCGGCCGGCCGTCTCTCCGAGGCGCCCTTGTTCATCGACGACACGGCGAACCTCTCGGTCCTGGAGGCGCGCGCCAAGGCGCGGCGCATCCAGGCCGAGCACCGGCTCGAGCTGGTGGTGATCGACTACCTCCAGCTCATGCAGGGGCGGTGGCGGGCCGAGAACCGCCAGCAGGAGATCTCGGAGATCTCGCGCTCCCTCAAGGCCCTCGCCAAGGAGCTCAGCGTCCCCGTCGTGGCTCTCTCCCAGCTCTCCCGCGCGGTGGAATCCCGGGGCGACGCGCTGCCCCGTCTCTCGGATCTTCGCGAGTCCGGCGCCCTCGAGCAGGACGCGGACCTGATCATGTTCCTCGCCCGCAAGGAGAACGCCCCCGACGCCGAGGCGGGGACGACCGACCTCGTGATCGGGAAGCACCGGAACGGGCCCACCGGGCGGCTCGAGCTCGTGTTCAACGCCGAGTACACGCGGTTCGACAACCTCGCCTCGCCCGCCCGGCGCGAGCGGTTCTGAATCCGGCCGCGTGACCGGCGACCGGTGGTGATCGAGGGAGTGCCGGGACCGGCCCGGCGCACCTGACGCGATGTCCGTCCAGCGCCTCAAGCGCGTCCTCGTCGGCCGGCCGATCCCGACCAGCCTCGTGCTCCGGGCGATCCGCTATGCCCGGGCGCTCTCCGAGGATGCCCGCGGCGTGTACGTCGACGATCACGCCGGAGCAGACCCGGCGGGTGGAGGAGCGCTGCGGGTCCGGTTCGCGGGCGGGATGCCGCTCGTGGTGCTTCGCTCGCCCTACCGGTCGGTGGCGGGGCCGCTCCTGGAGTACCGTCGATCACCTCCAGCGGCCGGCGGCGGATTCGTCACGTCATCCTGCCGGAGTTCATCCGGCCCGCTGGTGGCAGCACCTGCTCCACAACCAGACGGCGCTGCTCATCAAGGGCGCGTTGCTCTTCCGGAAGGGCGTCATCGTGACCAACGTGCCCTACCACCTGGAGCAGTAGAGGCCCCGCATGTCCGTCCAGAACGTGAAGCGCATCCTCCTGGGCACGCCCATTCCGACGGCGCACGCGGCCCACGAGCGGCTGGGCCCGCTGACCGGCCTCGCGATCTTCGCGTCCGATGCCCTGTCCTCCGTGGCCTACGCGACGGAGGAGATCCTGCTGATCCTGATGCTCGCCGGCTCGGCCGCGCTCGCGCTCTCGCGTTCCCGATCGCCGTGGCCATCGCCGTCCTCATCGCGATCGTCGTGAGCTCCTACCGGCAGACGATCCTCGCGTACCCCCAGGGGGGCGGGTCCTACATCGTCACCCGCGAGAACCTCGGCCGCTATCCGAGCCTCGTCGCCGGGGCGGCGCTCATGGTCGACTACGTCCTCACCGTCGCGGTGAGCGTCGCCGCCGGGATCGCGGCGATCACGTCGGCGATCCGGCCGCTCTACCCCTATCGGGTGACGCTGTGCGTCATCGGCGTGGCCGTCATCGCGATCGGGAACCTCCGCGGCGTGCGCGAATCGGGTCGGCTCTTCGCCCTGCCCACCTATCTGTTCCTCGGCGCCTACTTCCTGCTGATCGGCTGGGGCGGGCTCCAGTGGCTCCGCGGGGCGGCCGCTGTCGCAGCGCCTCCGGTGCCGGCCGGCGGCAGCGACGCGCTGACCGCCTTCCTGGTCCTCCGGGCCTTCTCGTCGGGGTGCGCCGCGATGACCGGGATCGAGGCCGTCTCCGACGGCGTGCCCGCCTTCCGGCCTCCGGAGGCCCAGACCGCCCGCCGCGTGCTGCTGGCGCTGGGCGGCATCCTCATCGTGCTCTTCCTCGGCATCTCCGCGCTCGCGCACGCCTTCGGCGTCGTGCCCGTGGAAGGGGAGACGGTGAACTCCCAGCTCGCCCGGCTCATCTTCGGCGAGTCGCCGCTCTACTACTTCATCCAGGGTGTGACGATGCTGATCCTCATCCTGGCGGCCAACACGAGCTTCGCGGACTTCCCCCGGCTCGCCTCGTTTCTCGCGCGGGACCGGTTCATTCCCCGCCAGTTCGCGAACCGCGGGGATCGCCTCGCATTCTCGAACGGGATCATCATCCTGGCGCTCCTCTCGATCGGGCTCGTGGCGGCCTTCCAGGGGAACACGCATGCGCTGATCCCGCTCTACGCGCTGGGCGTGTTCGTCTCCTTCACGCTCTCGCAGGCCAGCATGGTGCGCTACTGGTTCCGGCACCGGCGGCCCGGCTGGCCGATCCGCGCCGTCCTCAACGGGACGGGCGCCGCTCGCCACCGGCGTGGTGGCGGTGATCATCGGGCTGACGAAGTTCACCCACGGCGCGTGGATCGTCGTCGTCCTGATCCCGTGCATGATCGCCCTGTTCGTCACGATCCGACGGCACTACGACGACGTGGCCGTCCAGCTCTCGGTGGAAGGCGTGGTGCCGGCCACGCCGCCGGCCGGGCACGCGGTCCTCGTGCTGGTGGGCGACGTCCACCGGGGCATGCTGCCGGCCATCGAGTACGCGCAGGCGCTGTCCCCGAGCGCGCGCGGCGTCTACGTCGAGGTGGACCCGGAGCAGACGCGCCGGTTCGAGGAGCGGTGGGCCAAGTACGCGGAGGGGATGCCGCTGGTCGTGCTGCGCTCACCCTACCGCTCGGTGACCGGCCCGCTCCAGGAGTATCTGGATCTGCTCCAGCGTCAGGCGCCGCACGAGATGGTCACGATCGTTCTGCCCGAGTTCGTGCCCGCCCGCTGGTGGCAGCACCTGCTCCACAACCAGACGGCGCTGCTCATCAAGGGCGCCCTCCTCTTCCGCAAGGGCGTCGTCGTCACGAACGTCCCCTACCACCTGCGGTAGTCGCGTCGCGCGACGCTGCCCGCCCGCGCCCGCCGCGGGGAAGCGCCGGGATCAGCCGTGCGGCGCGGGCCCCCATCTGCGTAGCGGCGCTCGAGGGCTTCGTACTCCGGGAGGCCGACGAGGGCAAAGTACTCGTCGAAGGGCAGAGCGGAGACTTGCCGCCCGTGAACATGTTAGCGATCAGCGGCACGGGGAGCGCCTTCGGCGGCCTCGAGCTTCTTCCGATAGGCGTCGGTCGGGATGACCCGGCGCGCCCCCGGGATGTGGCCGCACTTCTTCGGCCACTCCTGATCCTCGAGGACGATGGCCTGGGCGCCCGCCGCCTCGTAGGCCTGGACGGTCCGCCGGACGTTGAGGGGGTTGCCGTAGCCGGTGTCACCGTCGGCCAGCACCGGCAGGGACACCGCGCCCGCCACGCCCCGGACGTGCTCGACCATCTCACTCATGGTGAGCTGCCCCACGTCCGGACCACCCAGGCGGCTCGCCGCGACCAGGAAGCCGCCCAGGCCGACCGCGCGAAAGCCGACGCGCTCGGCGATGCGCGCCGACAGGGCGTCGTACACCGCCGGGATCACGAGTACATCCGGGCTCGCCGAGCAGGTCGCGGAAGGTCCCGGATGTCACATCGCGCCCCCTGTGCTACACTTCGCTTCCGCCTGGGCGTCATCGCGCGATCCTCGGCGGCACGGTCTTCTTAACAAGAAAATGCAGCCTCCTTCAAGGAACGGACGGGCTCTCCTCGCGTTCCGACCGCGGCCTCCGCTCGACGCCCAGCAGACGCTTGCGCGGTACGGGCGGTGGGGCCTCGATCCGTCGAGCCCCTACCACGACGGCACGCTCCACCGGGTGGCGCGCGTGGGTGATCGGCTGGTGCCGTTCCGGCTCACCGTCGCCGGACCGCCGGCCCGGCCCCGCGCGACCCTCGCGTTCGCCGGGCCGGACACGTCGGCGGTGCGGACCGCCCTCCGGCAGGAAGCCGCGCACCTCCTCGGCGAGCGCTGGGATCTTCCGGGCTTCTACGCGGCCGCGGCTGCCGACCCGGTGCTCGCGCCGCTCGTCCGCCCGTCGAGCGGGCTCTTCGGCCTGCGCCCGACGCTCGTGCCTGACCCGTTCGAGATGCTGGTCGGCGCGATCAGCGCCCAGCAGGTGAACCTCACCTTCGCCTTCACGACGCGCGTGCGCCTGGTCCGGCGGTACGGGACGCCGGTGGAGTTCGAGGGCGTCACCGTCCACGCGTTCCCCGCCCCGGCCGTGCTGGCCGACGTGCCGGTTACCGAGCTCCGGGCAATGCAGTTCTCGCAGCGCAAGGCCGAGTACATCGTCGGGCTCGCGCGGGAGCTGGCCACGGGTCAGCTCGATCTCGGGGCGGTCGCCGGGGCGCCGGACGAGGCGGTCATCGCCCGGCTGACGGCGGTCCGCGGGCTGGGCCGCTGGTCCGCCGAGTGGTTCCTGGCGCGCGCGCTCGGGCGGCCCGACGTGTGTCCCGCGGACGACCTCGGCGTGCGTCGGGCGGTCGAGGCCCTCTGCTTCAGGGGACGCGAGCGGGACGCAGCGGCCGTCCGCCGCCGGGCCCGAGCGTGGCGGCCGCACCGGAGCCTCGCCACCCACTATCTCCTCGCGGCGCACGCCGGGGCGCGCCGGGTCACCAGCCCGGCGCTGGCCGCCCGCGGCGCCTGACCGGGGACCGACCGTGCCGCGCTCCCTGTTGCCCCTGGTCGGCGCCGATCCGAATCGCCCGGGCGCCGTGTCGCTCGTCGGGCGCTACGCGCTCGGTGTGACGTGGCAAGACGGGCACGGGAGCATCTACCCCTTCGCCGTGCTCCGCGGGGCCTGCCCGTGTGGCGCCTGCCCGCCGGCCGCGGACGCCTGGCCGGCCGAGATCCGCCGCGAGGCGGGGACGCTCCGCGTCGTGTGGCAGGACGGGCACGATTCGGCACTCCCGTACGCGGATCTCCGCCGGCAGTGCCCGTGCGCCCAGTGCGCCACGACGCGCCGGGGGACCGGGTCGTGACCGCCCCGCCGCCGCCTCGCCGGGGGCTCGTCGTTTCGGGCGTGATGCTGGGGCTGTTCCTCGGCGCCATGGAGTCGACCGCCGTCGCGACCGCCATGCCGACGGTGATCGCGAGCCTGGGCGGCCTCGCCATCTACTCGTGGGTCTTCTCGGGCTACATCCTCGCCGCGACGATCTCCATGCCGCTCTGGGGGCGGCTCGCGGACCTCTACGGCCGGCGGAGCGTGTACCTCACCGGCTTGACGATCTTCCTGGTGGGGTCGGTGCTCTCGGGATTCGCCTCGTCGATGACGGTGCTGATCATCTGCCGGACGCTCCAGGGGCTCGGCGGCGGCGCGCTGATCCCGCTCGGCATGACCATCATCGCGGATCTCTACGGACTCGAGCAGCGCGCGCGGATGCAGGGCTACTTCTCGGCGACCTGGGGCCTTGCGTCCATCGTGGGTCCCCTCATCGGCGGCTTCCTGACCGACCACCTGTCCTGGCGCTGGGTGTTCTTCGTCAACGTGCCGTTCGGCCTCGTCGCCGGCGCCATCCTCGGGGTGGCCCTGGCCGGTACGGACCGGCCGCGCGGAGCGGTGAAGATCGACGTCCGCGGCGCCGCACTGCTCACCGCCGGGATGGCGGGGCTCCTGGCTGCACTCGTCGAGGGAGGCCGGGCCGGGCGGTTCGGTCCGGGCCACTACGTGCTGGCCGCCGTCGCGGTCGGGCTCCTCATCGAGTTCGTGCGCTGGGAGCGCCGCGCCCCGGAGCCGCTCTTGCCGCTGCGCCTGTTCGCCAATCGCATGTTTCGGGCCGCCGCGGTGTCGGGATTCCTGACGGGCATGGCGATGTTCGGGACCATCTCGTTCATCCCTCTCTTCGTCCAGGGTGTGCTCGGGGGCAGCGCCACCGAGGCGGGATCCGCGCTCACCCCGTTCGTGCTGGGGTGGGTGACCTTCTCGGTGGTGTCGGCCCGGCTCCTCCTGCGGATCGGCTACCGCTGGCCGGTCGTCGGTGGCATGGTGTGTCTCGCGGTCGCCTTCCTCCTGATGAGCCACATGGGTCTCGGCACGAGCCGCGCCGTCACCGCGCGGAACATGCTCCTCGCGGGCATGGGGATGGGGCTCATCATGGTGCCGCTCCTCCTCGCGGTGCAGAACGCGGTGCCCCGGACGGACCTGGGTGCGGCGACCTCGGCCACGACGTTCTTCCGGTCGATCGGCGGCGCCGTCGGCGTGGCGGTGATGGGCGCCGTGCTGTCAGCCGAGCTCGGTCGGCAGCTCACGGCGGTGCTGGGAGGGCTGGAGGGCGCCGCCCGGGCGCAACTCGAGGCGCTCATCGCGCATCCGGATGCCCTGATCGAACCGACGCTCCGGAGCGCGCTGCCGCCGCCGGTCCTCGCCGCGTTCAGCCAGGGGCTCGCCAACGCGCTGCACGGCGTGTTCCTCGTCGGGCTGGGCATCGCCTCGCTGGCCCTGCTCTCGGCGTTCCTGGTTCCGGCGGGGCGGGCCCAGGACCTGGCGCTGGCTGAGAAGCGGCCGGCGTCCTGATCCCCGGTCACGCTGGGAGGTCATCGTGGGCCATCCTGCTCGCGCCGAGAGCCTGAAGATCGACCGGGAGATTCGCATCCCCGCGGGGACCGGCGCGGGGCTCCGCATGGCGGCGGGAGAGTACGTCCAGATCGTGGACGTGGAGGGCCGCGGCTGCGCGGACTTCTTCGCCCTCGCGGCCTCGAATCCCGCCGAGTATCTCTCCGCATCGCATACCCGGGTCCAGATCGACCGGCTCTTCCCGCAGGTCGGCCAGTCGTTCTTCTCGAGCCTGCGGCGTCCGATGCTGCAGTTCGAGGAGGACCGCACGCCGGGCGTGCACGACATGCTCTTCGCGGCTTGCGATCCCGCCCGGTACGCCCAGTACCATGTCGCCGGCCACGCTTCGTGCGCCGAGAACTTTCACGCGGCGCTCCGGGCGCTCGGCGCGAGCTGCCCGCTCGTCCCTCAGCCCGTGAACTTCTTCATGAACGTCGCCGTCCGTCCCGACGGGAGCGTGACGTTCGGCCCGCCCCAGACCGAGGCGGGCGACTGGGTACTCCTGCGAGCCTTCATGGACTGCGTGGTCGTGTTCTCGGCATGCCCCCAGCAATGGAACCCCGCGGCGAACTACCACCCGTCGGACCTCCTGGCGCGAATTCTGACGCGCTGACGCCGCCGCCGGGCGGCTTCGTGAGCCCGGTCACCGCGGCCGAGATCCGGCGGGAGAAGGCGCGCGCGCGCGAGCTTCGCGCGAGCGCGTGGTGGAAGCGCCGGCTTGGCCGGGAGCGATGCGGCTACTGCGGGCGCCCCACGCCATCGCGGGATCTCACGATGGACCACCGCGTCCCCCTGGTTCGCGGCGGGCGCTCCGTCCGCTCGAACCTCGTGCCCGCGTGCCGGGCGTGCAACGCGGCGAAGAAGTATCTGCTCCCAGTCGAGTGGGCGGCCTACCTGGCCCGCCTGGCGGACGAGGCGGACAGAATCCCGTAGACAATCTTTCCGGGCCGAGCGTAGGATGTGCGCGAGTCGATCGGGGTTACACAGCCCCCTCGCGCTCCGATCCCGACGGACGAGCCGGGCGGAGCGGATCGAGCCGCGGGCCGGCAGTCGGCGGCCGGTTCTCGGTGGCGGGTGCATGGGCCCGCGTGGTGGGTGCGCCGAGAAAGGAGGTGGTCCAGCCGTGAGTGGCAGTCAACCGGTGAGTTGTGAGGTGGTGACCTCCTAGGTCTTGCGCACCCGTTAAGCAGCGAGGGTGGCTCGCCTGGGAGGATCCAGGCACCACCGGCCCCGAGGGTCCCGCGACCTCACCTGCGGGGCGGCCTGCGCCGGACGCGGCGGCGGGCCGCAGATGCCCTCGGGGCTTCTATTTCTGGAGCCTGCCCCGGAGCGGGGCTCAGTTGAGCAGCCCGAGGAGTCGATGCAGCTCGGCGCGAGCCGGCCGGTACTGAGGCGCGATGGCGAGCGCGACGCGCAGCTGGGCGATGGCGGCGTCGAACTGTCCGAGCTTCACGTACACGCGAGCGAGGTTCACGTGCGGGTAGTGGCGAGGCTCGTAGCGCGCCGCCCCCATCGCCTTCCGGAGCCAGGGCACCGCATCCTTCGGGCGGCCGAGCGCGATCAGGTACGAGCCGATGTCGTTGTAGGGATTGCCGAACCCAGGATCGACCTCGATCGCCCGGTGGCACTCCCGGATCGCCCCCTCGTAGTCCCCCTTGGCGGACAGCGTCCAGCCCAGAAAGGTGTGAGCCTCCGCCGTGGGCACGCACGCGAGAGATTGCTGGTAGAGGGCGATCGCCCCGTCCAGGTCGCCCTGCATCTGCGCGGCATAGGCAGCCCGGAAGTAGCTTTCCGCTTGCCGGCCCGCGTCGTGGTCCACGTGGGGCTCCGTGGGCCGAGCATGGGCGGGCGGCGTACTGCGTGTCAAGCCGAGGCCTGGCGCGATGCGTCGCGTGCAGCGGGGCCGGCGCGCTCCCGCCGCGCTGCATTTCCCCGGCCGCGAGGCGTTGACCGAGGCAAGCCGTGTTTCTCGACGCGCGGGGCGAACGGTGGACGGGGGCTGGATCAAGGCGGGGCTGGCTCATCAAGGAATGAGCGTCGCGCCATGCATTTCTCCCGCGCCGACGTCCTCGTCCAGGGGGCCGACGCCCAAAACGAGACCGTAACCCATGATTTCGAAAGGTCAAACTGATCGATCTGCCAGACTTGTTCCCATTCAATGCCTTGTGCTATCGTCGAAGCCAGTGTTCAGTCAGTCCCAGGAGGAGTTGATTAGATGCTGTTTACTCTAGTTGCTGGTTTCTTCTCGAACGACATGGCTATTGACCTGGGAACGGCCAACACCCTCGTGTATGTCAAGGGCGAAGGTATCGTGCTCAACGAGCCCTCGATCGTCGCGATCCACCAGGCCGACAACACGGTGCTGGCCGTCGGCAAAGAGGCCAAGGCGATGCTCGGGCGCACGCCCGGCAACATCGTGGCCATCCGCCCGCTCAAGGACGGCGTGATCGCGGACTTCGACGTGACGGAGAAGATGCTGGGCTACTTCATCCGTCGCGTGCATCGGCGCCGCGCGCTCGTGCGCCCGCGCATCGTCATCGGGGTGCCGTCGGGGATCACGCAGGTCGAGAAGCGCGCGGTCCGGGACTCTGCGATGCAGGCCGGGGCTCGCGAGGTCTACCTGATCGAGGAGCCCATGGCGGCCGCGATCGGTGCCGGGATGCCGATCACCGAGCCGGGCGGTAACATGGTCGTCGACATCGGGGGCGGGACGACCGAGGTCGCCGTCATCTCGCTCTCGGGCATCGTGTACTCGCGGTCCGTGCGAATCGCCGGTGACGAGATGGACGAGGCGATCGTCCAGTACATCCGCAAGAACTACAATCTGCTCGTGGGCGAGCGCCGGGCGGAAGAGATCAAGATCCGGCTGGGCTCGGCCTACCCGATGGGCGGCGAGCGTCGGACGATGGAGGTCAAGGGCCGCGACCTGATCGACGGCATCCCGAAGACCATCGTGATCGGCGACGACGAGATCCGCGAGGCGTCTGCGGGAGCCGATCATGACGATCGTGGACGCCGTGCGGACCGCGCTCGAGCGGACGCCGCCCGAGCTCGCGGCCGACATCGTGGACAAGGGAATCGTGCTGACCGGCGGCGGCGCTCTCCTCAAGGGGCTCGATCTCCTGCTCCGTCAGGAGACCAACCTGCCCATCACGGTTGCCGAGGATCCGCTCTCGTGCGTGGCGCTCGGGACGGGCAAGGTGCTCGACGAGCTCGACCTCCTGAAGAAGGTTGCGATCCCGACCTGATCGCTCCGGAGGGTCCGGCGTGCTTGACCTGCTGGTCCGCTACCGGAAGTACTCGATCCTGGGGCTTGTCGTGGTGGCGGCCGTGGCGCTTCTCACCGCGCAGCAGACCCGTCCCGGCGAGGGACTCTGGCTCGCCGAGGGGATCGCCGCCGTCACGGCCCCGGCCCAGATGGCGTTCGCGCGCGTCCACCGCGGCGCCGCCTCGCTCTGGGCCGGGTACCTCGACTGGAAGCACCTCCGCGCCGAGGTGGCGCGATTGCGGGCCGAGACCGTCGCCCTCCGGCTCCGCCAGCTCCGTCAGGAAGCCCTCGAGGCCGAGAACCTGCGTCTCCGGACCCTGGCGACGCTCCGCGAGCGGCTGCCCGAACGGACGCTCGGGGCGGAAGTCGTGGCCCGGGACTGGAACGGGTTCACCCGGGGCCTCACGATCGACCGCGGGCGCGCCGATGGCGCGGAGCGCCTCGCGGCCGTCATCGTGACGAGCGGGGTCGTCGGACGGGTCGCGGTGCTGCGCCGCCAGTCCGCCATCGTGCAAGTCCTGACGGATCCGGCGTCGAGCATCGGCGGCGTCGTGCTGCGGACGCGGGCCCAGGGACTCGTGGAGGGGGTCGCGGGCGGGCGGCTCCGGATCAAGCTGGCCGTGAGCGAGGAAGCCCTCCAGCCGGGCGATCTCGTGGTGACCTCGGGGATCGGGGAGCTCTTTCCCAAGGGGCTGCCGCTCGGACGGGTCCTGCGGGTCTACTCCGCGACCGGGCTCTTCCGCACGGCCGAGCTCGAGCCCGCCGTCGATCTCACGAGCGTCGAGGAAGTCCTCGTGCTCCCACGCGGGACGAGCGGGGATCTTGCCCCGGCGTTCCCAGAGTCCTGAGCCGTGCGACTGCCCCTCTACGTGCTGGCCGTCAGCGGGGGGGCGCTCGTCCAGTGCACGGTCGTCCCGGTGGTGGGCGTGGGCGGCATCGTCCCCGACGTGCCGGTCGTGCTGACGGTGCTGCTGGCGCTCCGCTACGGCGCCGAGGCGGGGTGCCTCACGGGCTTCGCGCTGGGCCTCGCGCAGGACGCGGTGGCCGGCGGACCGCTCGGGCTGCACGCCCTGTCCAAGGCGCTCCTCGGCTTCGTGGCCGGCGACCTGCCCCGCTGGGTTCTCGTCACGCGGCCGATCGTCCCGGTGGGCCTTGCCGTCCTGGCCACGATCGTGGACGGCCTCGCGCGCTTCGCCCTGCTCCAGCTCTTCCACTACCCGGCGCCGCTCGGCGAGATCTTCACGCGAGTCATCGTCCCCCAGGCGGGGTACAACGGCATCCTGGCCGCCGCCGCGCTGGCCTGGCCCGCGGGCCGGCTGCTGTCGCGCGGATGATCCGGCCCCGCGCCGCGCCCGTCGCTCCGCGGCTCCGGCTGCGGCTCCTGGCCTCTGTGCTGGGCATTGCGTTCCTCCTGGTTGCCGGTCAGCTCGCGAATCTCCAGATCCTGAGCGGCGAGCGGCTGGCGGCGCTCTCGGACCGGAACCGGCTGCGGCTCCGGCCCATAGCAGCTCCCCGGGGGATCCTGTTCGACCGGGCGGGCCTCCCGCTGGTCGACAATCGGCCGGCCTTCACCCTGGTGGTGGTCCCCCGCGACGTCCCGGATCTCGGCGCGGTGGTCGAACGGCTGGCACGACTGCTCGCAGTCCCCGAGAGTGAGCTCCGGGACCGGCTGGCGCGCGTCTCGTCGGACTCGCCGTGGCCGATCCGGCTCGCGCGGGGGCTCACGCTCGAGGAGGTCGCCCGTGTGGAGGAGTGGCGGCTCGATCTGCCGGGCGTGACGGTCGAGGTCGAGCCCCAGCGCGCCTACCCGGGCGTCCGCTTCGCGGCCCACCTCCTCGGCTACGTTCGCGAGGTCTCGGACCAGGACCTCGGGCGGAACGGCGCGCGCCGGGGCGATCTCGTCGGGCAGACCGGGCTCGAGCGGCTCCACGACGAGCACCTGCGGGGCCGGGACGGGGGCGAGCAAGTCGAGGTGGACGCCTACGGGCGATTGATCCGGGTCCTCGACCGGCAGGAGCCGGTGCCCGGCGCGTACATGTGGACGACGATCGACCGGCGGATCCAGCAGGCGGCCGAGGACGCGCTCGGCGCGCGTGCGGGCGCGATCGTGGTCATGGATCCGCGCAACGGCGACGTGCTCGCCCTGGCCTCCCACCCGGCGTTTCCCGTCGAGCGGTTCGCGCGGCCGCTGGATCGCGAGACGTGGCTCGCGCTGGTGCAGGATCCGGCGCGGCCGCTCCTGAACCGGGCCGTGCAGGGGATCTATCCACCCGGCTCGCTGTTCAAGATCATCGTCGCCGCCGCGGGCTTGCAGGCCCAGGTCATCACGCCGTTCGACCGCCTGTCGTGCCCACGGCAGTGGATGTTCGGCGGGCGTCCGTATCACAACTGGGAGGACCACGATCGGGGGGCGCTCACGCTCCACGAGGCGCTGCAGTTCTCCTGCAACACGTTCTTCTACCAGCTCGGCCTGAAGCTGGGGCCCGAGAAGATCGCCCAGATGGCCGAGGCGTTCGGCCTCGGGCACGTGACGGACAGCGGGCTCACCGGGGAGCGGCCAGGACTCGTGCCCTCACCGGCCTGGAAGCGCGAGACGTTGAAGGACAAGTGGCATCCGGGCGACACCGTGAGCATGTCGATCGGCCAGGGCTTGATCACCGTCACGCCGCTCCAGGTGGCGCGCATGATGGCGGCGGTCGCGAACGGCGGCACGCTCTGGAAACCTCGTCTCATCGACCGGGTCGCGACGGCGGACGGGCGGCTCATCCGCGAGGAGGCGCCCCAGATTCAGGGGCGCGTCGAGATGGCCCCGGTCATCTTCGACTTCCTGCGCGAGGCCCTCGGCGCGGTCGTCGCGGAGGGCACGGGCAAGCAGGCCCGGGTGCCCGGCGTGGCCGTCGGCGGGAAGACCGGCACCGCACAGACCCACGAGTTCCGGAGCGACGCCGAGCGCAAGCGGCGGGACCAGGACCATGCGTGGTTCGCGGGCTTCGCCCCTCTCGAGGAGCCGCAGGTCGTCGTTGTCGTGTTCGCCGAGCGGGCTGGGCTCGGCGGCCAGGTGGCGGCGCCGATCGCGCGCGAGGTCCTCAAGGCCGTCTTCCTCGAGAAGGTCGCTCGCGCGGATCTCCCGAGATGAGATCGCTGCGCCTTCCTGCGCGTCCGACCGCCGGCAGGCCCCCCGGCCTGCGCGGCGCGTCCCGCGGATGGGCCTGAGCCGTGCTGCGCGTCGATCGCCGCCTCCTGGTCCAGTTCGACTGGCAGCTCTTCGGCCTGGCCGCGCTCCTCATCGTCGCGGGGCTCGTGACGGTGTCGACGCTCGTGCCGCGCCTGGGCGCCCGGCAGCTGATCGCCCTCGGGATCGCGACGGTGGCCGCGATGGTCGTGGTCGCCGTCGACTATCGCACGCTGGCGCGCTGGGCCTGCTGGGCCTACGGCCTCGGCTTGCTGACCCTCATCGGCGTCCTGCTGGCCGGGCGCTCCGCCCTCGGGGCGCGTCGCTGGATCGCGGTGGGCCCGATCGGCCTTCAGCCGTCGGAGCTCTTCAAGCTCGCGTTCATCGGGACGCTCGCCGTGTACCTGGCGGCCCGGGAGTCGTACCGGCCCGGCTGGGACCGTGTGATCATCCCGCTGGCGCTGACGCTCCCGGCGGTCGGCCTGATCGTCAAGCAACCCGACCTCGGAACGGCTCTCACGCTTCTGCCGGTGGCGGCCGCCCTCATCATCGTGGGCGGCGCCCGCTGGCGCCATCTCGGAATGCTCGCCGGCTGCGGCCTCGCGGTGCTGCCGGTCTTCTGGTTTCTCCTTCGCGACTACCAGCGCGAGCGGATCCTCGTGTACATCGACCCGTCGCGGGATCCGCTCGGCAGCGCGTGGAACGTGATTCAGGCCAAGATCACCATCGGCTCCGGCCAGCTGGCGGGAAAGGGACTCTTCGGAGGCACCCAGAGCCGCCTGGCCTTTCTGCCGGAGCGCCACACCGACTTCGTATTCGCCGCCTTCGCCGAATCGTGGGGGTTCCTCGGGGCCATCGGGTTGCTCATCGTGTACGTCCTGCTCGTGCTCCGCGGCTTCGAGGTCGCGGCGACCGCGCGGGACACGCTCGGCAGCCTGCTCGCCACCGGGGCCACCGTGCTCCTCGCCACCCAGGCGCTGATCAACCTGGGGATGGTGACGGGGCTTCTCCCGGTGGTGGGCATTCCCCTCCCCTTCGTCAGCTACGGCGGCTCGGCCCTCCTGACGGCGGTCGGCGCCGTCGCCCTGATTGCCAACGTGCGGATGCGTCGCTTCGCCTGAGCCATGCCTCCCCGTCTCCGTCCGATCCGTCCCGCGGGATCCGGGCGCGATGGCCCTCGTCGGCCGATCGCGCGCCCGCGCGCGGAGCGGCCCGGGGGCCGGGATGGCCCGGGCGGACCTGGCGCCTCTGCGGGAGCCACCGACCTATGGCACGTCACATCGTCGTCAACGCCGGAATCAGCGAGACCCGCGTCGCCGTCCTCGACGGGGGCGTCCTCACCGAGCTCTTCGTCGAGCGCCGTCGCCACCGGTCCATCGTCGGGAGTGTCTACAAGGGCGTCGTAACCAACGTCCTGCCCGGCATGCAGGCCGCGTTCGTGGACATCGGCCTGGCCAAGGACGCCTTCCTCTACGCCGGCGACTTCATCGCCAACCTCGGCGAGTACGAGCGGATGATGCTGGCCGAGGACGAGGAAGCGGACATCGAGCTCGACGGCGAGGACCCCGTCGTCAGCGCAGAGACTGGGGAGCGAAGCGAGGCGCCGCCGGAGCGTGAGCGGCGCGTGATCACGCCCATCGAGGACGTGCTCCACAAGGGCCAGGAGATCCTGGTCCAGGTGTCCAAGGAATCGCTCGGCACCAAGGGCGCCCGGATCACGTCCTTCATCAGCCTGCCGGGCCGCTACCTCGTGTACATGCCCCAGGTGAACCACCTCGGCGTCTCCCGACGGATCCACGACGCGACGGAGCGCGACCGTCTGCGACAGCTCGTCCGGAGCCTGCGGCCACCGGGAGGGGGCGGGTTCATCGTCCGCACCGTGGGTGAGGGGCGGGGGGAAGCGGAGTTCAACGCCGACATCCAGTTCCTCGTCCGGCTCTGGCAGCAGGTCCAGGCGCGGTTCGCCCAGGCCCCGCCGCGCTCGGCCCTCCACGAGGAGGGCGATCTCGTGTTCCGCGTCGTCCGGGACATGTTCGCCGCCGACATCGAGGAGATCCTGATCGACGGCGACGAGGAGTACCGCCGGGCGCTCGAGAACGCCGAGGCGCTCGTGCCCGCGCTCGCCCACCGCATCCACCTCCACGCCGAGCGGGAGTCGGTCTTCGAGGCGCGCGGGATCGAGAAGGAGATCGAGAAGGCCATCCGGCGCCGCGTGTGGCTGAAGTCCGGCGGCTATCTGGTGATCGACCACACCGAGGCGCTGGTGTCGATCGACGTGAACACGGGCAAGTACGTCGGCAAGCGCGACCTCGAGGAGACGATCCTCAAGATCAACCTCGAGGCCGTGGGCGAGATCGTGCGGCAGATCCGCCTGCGCGACCTGGGCGGGATCATCATCATCGACTTCATCGACATGGACACCCAGGAGCACCGCGGGCAGGTGTTCCGTGCGCTCAAGCGCGCGCTGGGGGACGACAAGTCGCGGACGAACGTGCTCGAGATCTCCGAGCTCGGCCTCGTGGAGATGACGCGGAAGCGCGTGCGGCAGAGTCTGCACTCGCTGCTCATGCAGTCCTGCCCGACCTGCAAGGGCACCGGGGTGGTGAAGTCGGCGCCCGCCCTGACGGCCGAGATCTACCGGAAGATCCAGGTCGCCACCCGGGACATCTCGGGGCAGGAGGTGCTGATCCGCGTGAATCCGGACCTGGCGGCCTACCTCCAGGAGGAGGAAGGCGGAGGGGCTGGAGATCCTCCAGCGGCGGATCCAGCGCAAGGTCACCGTCCAGAGTGTCCAGGGCCTCCACAAGGACGAGTACGAGATCATCACGCGCTGACGCCGCCGGCCGGGTGATGAGCGTCTCCGCTGCTCGAGCCCGGCGTCGGCGGGCTCGGTCGACGGTTGTCGGCGAGCGGTGAGCGCGGCCGGCGCCCCGGGCGCGAGTCGGCGGGCCGCCGATGACCGACTCCCTGCGTCCAAGTCCCGCCGGGATGACCGGAAAGCGAGATCGGTCCGGTGCCGCCGGAAGTCTTCCGGCGGCTCCGGCGCTGACCGTTCTTCCTTGCCCTTGCCCCTTTTTCGTTGCCTTTGCCGTTGCCCTTGCCGTGCGGCCTGCGGAAGGCCTCGATATCGGCCTCGCTCCGCGCCGTGGCCGAGGCCGATCACGCTCGGATGGACGCCGAGAGTGCTGGCGATCCGTCCCCAGCCCTTGCCCGGACAGCCGGAGCGCAAGGACCGGGTCGGCCGACACCAGCCGGCCGCCATGGCGAGTTGAGCAGATGGGCCACCTGGGCGTCGTTCTGGAGGATGATCTCGACGATCGACGTGGCGGCGATCGACGGTCGACGACCGCGTTCGAGCGCTGATTGTGCCCTCAGTCACGGTACCCGTGATGTTGGCGACGATCACCCGCGCCGACCGAGAACGGTCGACGGGAGCGGTTCGACGGTGAGTCCCTGGACGGTGATCGTGTACGTCCCGGGCAGGACGTTGGTGAAGGTGAAGTGCCACCGCCGGCGGTCGTCTGCGTCTGGAGCACCGCGCCCCACCGGTCCTGTCGCGTGAGGACACGTCACGTCCGCGACGGGGTCACCGGGCACCGCCTCGGCGAGACCGATGCCGAGCGCCGTCCGAAGCACGACGACGACCGACCGACTCACCGACTGGCCGTCCGGCGATTCACGAGCTGGCCCTGGACGACGGCGCCCGAGCTCCCGCCGCCGCCCCCGCCCCCGCTGAAGCTGGACGGCCCGGTGTTCGAGCTGCTCCCGCCGCCACAGCCGGCGAGGACCACTGTCAGAAGGCCCAGCCCACCCAAGAGTGCAGCCGCGGCCAGCCTCGTTCGCATGCCTCTTCGCCCTCCTTGCTATGTCCGTCGGGCGGTCGAGATGCCCGTCGGGTCGAGCTACTCCGTGGGGCTGCAAGGCGGCTGCCGCCAGGGGCCCGACCCCCCCTGCCCGGGTAGGGATGCCGGCGTGGGCTCCTGGCTTGTCGATGGGTTAGCGGCCATTCGGCTCCCGGGACCCCCCGGAAGGCCTGCCTCGCGGCCAGCGGCTCCCGCGAGAGGAAATGCCCGCGCCGCCCGGTCAAATGCACTCGGCGAGGCTTGCTATACTGGCCCGGCTCGAATGGCCACCCCGCTCCCCCTCGGCAAGCTCCGTCCGGCCCTGCTCCGCGAGCTCTTGGCCCGGCACGCGGTGCCGGATGCGCGGGTCGTCGTCGGACCCCGGGTCGGTGAGGACGCGGCCGTGCTCGACATGGGCGACCGCTATCTGGTGGCCACGACGGATCCGATCACGTTCGTGACGGAGGATCTGGGCTGGTACGCCTTGGTGGTCAACGCCAACGACCTGGCCGTGCGCGGCGCGGTTCCGCGCTGGTTCCTGGCCACGTGTCTGCTTCCCGAGGGGCGTACCACCGAGGCGGAGGTCACCACGCTCTTCGCGCAGCTCGGCGCCGCGTGCCAGTCGCAGCGCGTGGCCCTCGTGGGCGGCCACACCGAGGTCACGCCTGGGCTCGATCGGCCCATCATGGTCGGCACCATGCTGGGTGAGGTCGACAAGGCGCGGCTCGTGACGACCGGCGGCGCCCGCCCCGGGGACGTCCTCGTGCTGACGAAGGGGGTGCCGGTCGAGGGGACCTCCATCATCGCCCGGGCGCGGGCGGTCGAGCTCCGGGCCCGCGGCTACGACGACGCGTGGCTCGCCCGCGCTCACGGCATGCTGGCGCGGCTCTCCGTCGTTCCCGAAGCGCTCCTGGCGGCCGATCTCGTTCCCGTCCACGCGATGCACGATCCGACGGAGGGCGGCGTCGCGACCGCGCTGTGGGAGATGGCCGACGCGGCGGAGGTCGGGCTCGCCGTGGAGGCGGAGCGGATCCCCTTGCTGGCCGAGGGGGCCGCCCTCTGCCGGGAGTTCGGGCTGGATCCGCTCGGCACGATCGCGTCGGGCGCGCTGCTGCTCGCGCTCGCGCCCACCGACGCAGGGATCGTCCTCCACGCGCTCGCCCGGGAGGGCATCGATGCGGCCTTCATCGGCCGGGTCGTTCCTCGCGAGGCGGGGGTCGTCCTGACCCGCGGGGGTCAGCCAGGACCGCTGCCCCGCTTCGACCAGGACGAGATCACGCGCCTGTTCGCCTGATCGAACGGACACGCAACGACGCCATGCGTTCCGCCGGAAGGCCCATCCCCGGAGACGGCGGTCTCGCGTTAGGGTAGGGGGAGAGGAGAATCGATCATGAGCCTCCCCGTCCGCGACGTGATGGCGACCGACCTCGTGACGGTGCGGCCTCACGAGACCGCCCGGCACGCCTACCAGCTGATGCGAGACCATCGGTTCCGGCACCTCCCGGTCGTCGAGGACGGCCGGCTCGTGGGCATCCTGTCCGTTGGGGATCTCCGGCCGGTCCTGCTCTCCCCGGGGCTGGCCCGGGCGCGAGTCCGGGAGCTGATGAGCGAGGACCTCACCACCGTCGGTCCCGACGCTCCGCTCGAGGAGGCGGCCAGCCTGCTCGTGGTCAAGAAGATCGGGTGCCTGCCGGTGGTGGCGCACGGCCGGCTGGTGGGCATCGTGACGGAGACCGACCTGCTCGCGGTGCTCGTCGAGCTCTTGGGGCTCTTGACCCAGTCGACGCGCCTCGACGTGGGGGTCGCCGGTGGCCCGGACGCCTACGAGCGGATCGTCGAGATCATCCGCGCCCACGACGGCCGCATCATCAGCGTCGGCGCGGTCCCGGGCGCCGAGGGCAAGACGGTGTTCAGCGTGCGGCTCGAGCCGTGCGACACTCGCCCCATCGTCGAAGCCCTGCGGACGGCCGGCTTCGAGGTGCTCTCGCACCGCCGGGGCGGGGCATGAGCCGGCTCCGGCGCGGTCTCCTCTTCGTTCCGGGCACCCGACCGGAGCGCATCGCCAAGGCGGCGGCGATGGCCGCGGACGGTGTCATCCTCGATCTGGAGGATGCCGTCCCGCCCGCCCAGAAGGCACAGGCGCGGGAGTGGGTGGTCGCGGCGCTCCGCCGGGTGGACTTCGGCCCCCGCGAGCGCATCGTGCGCGTCAACGCCGCCGGCGCACCGGAGCACGCAGCGGACCTCGCCGCCGTGGTTCCGGCGGGGCCCGATGCGCTGCTCCTGCCCAAGCTCGCCGATGCGGCGGAGATCGGGCGCCTCGACGCGGAGGTCGGGCGCCTCGAGCGGTCAAGCGGGCGTCCGCCGGGAGCCATCCGCTTTCACCTCCTGATCGAGACCGTCGCGGCCGTCGTCGGCCTCGACGCGCTGGCCCGCGCCGTCCCGCGCGCGGCGGCCCTCTTCTACGGGGCGGGGGACCTGGCGCGCGAGACGCGCGCGCGGCTCGTGCCCGGCCGGCTGACCGAGCTCTACACGATGAGCCGCGTCGTCCTCATCGCGCGCGCCACCGGTCTGGACGCCATCGACTCGCCCTGCTTCGATCTCGGTCAGCCCGACCGGCTCGAGAGCCACACGCGCATCGGCGCCGACCTCGGCTTCGACGGCAAGGCCCTCATCCACCCGAGCCAGATCGAGGTCGCGAACCGCTGCTTCACGCCGTCCCCCGAGGCCGTGGCCGAAGCGCGGCGGGTGCTCGCCGCCTACGAGGAGGCGGAGGGGGGCGGGCGCGGCGCCCTCTCCCTCGAGGGCCAGTTCGTCGACGCGGTCCACGTCCACATGGCCCGGGAGACGCTGGCGCGCGCGCAGCTCGCCGGGGTCCTCGCGTGACGCGCGCGGGGCGCGTCGGCGCATGGGGGCGGGCCCGCGCCCGCCAGGCCCTGGCGCTCGCCCTCGCCGTGGCGGTGCTCGCGGCCGCGGGGGGGCTCGGCGCGGAGAGCTGGGGCGGCCTCGCCCCCGGGGAGACGACGCGGGCGGGCGTGGAGACGCTCTACGGCCGGCCGAGCCGCGAGCGGACGCTGGTCGAGGAAGGGCGGACCGTAGCCGAGTGGACGTATGCGGGGGAGCGCGCGCCGCAAGGCCTCGAGCGCATGGTCATCAGCTTTGGTTTCGTGACCGGTGGACGCTTCGCCCCCGACGTCGTGCGCTCGATCGTCCTCTACCCGAAGCCTCACGTCTTCTCGCTTCGCTCGATCTCGAACGGGTGGGGGCCGCCGGACGCAATCGGGACGGAGGAAGCGACCGGGCGGCCCTCGTTCCACTACCGCGCCCAGGGGCTGTTCATCATCTTCGACAAGACCGGGGCCTGGGCCGAGCTCATGCTGTTCGCCCCCCGCCAGCCCGCCGGAGGATCCTGACCGGCGGCTGGCCGCGGCTTCGACGGTGGAGTGTCGGGCGCCTGTTTGCCGTGGGCGCCCTCCGGATGGGCCGCCGTTGTCGGGCCCGAGGCCCGGTGTTAGGCTTGGTGGGCCATGCCGCCGGCCCTGGACCCCGTCGAGACTCTGTGCGCGCTCGATATGGGAGGCCGCGGGATCAGCCGGCTCGTCATGGCGGGTGCGATGGCGGCGGCGGCGCGCAGCCTGGCGCGTGCCCAGCGGGTGGTCCTGGTCACGGGGTTCGTCGCCCGACCGGGCTGGGCTGCCGAGACGGACGGTCCATCCGGCACGGTGGTCCTCGGGCGCGCCCTCCGCCGAATCGGCGCGAGCGTCACGTACCTCGCCGACCCTCCGGTAGCCCCCCTCCTGGAGGCGTGTCTCCGGGCCCTCGGGGAGCCGCGCGATCTCATCGCGGTGCCGGCCGAGCCGGTGGCGGCGCTCCGGGTGGCGCGCGAGAGGGTGGGCGCGTTCGAGCCCACGCACCTCGTCGCGGTCGAGCGGCCCGGGCGGGCTTTGGACGGCGGATACTACAATGCCCGGGCGCGGTCGGTGGCGGCCCTGAACGCACCGCTCGACGCGCTCTTCCTCCGGCGGCGGTCGGGCACGGTCACGATCGGGGTCGGCGACGGCGGCAACGAGATCGGCATGGGGCGAGTGCGGGCGCGGGTCGTGCGCGACGTCCCGAACGGCGCCAAGATCGCCTCGGTGGTCCGGACGGACCACCTGATCGTCGCCGGCACCTCGAACTGGGGGGCCTGGGGCGTGGTGGCGCACCTCGGCCTGGCCACCGGCCGCGCCCTCCTCCACACCCCGAAGGAGGAGGCTCGGCTGACCCACGCGATGGTTCGCGCGGGGGCCGTCGACGGACTGACGGGCGCCGCCCGGCCCTCCGTGGACAACCTCCCGCTGGGGCTGCACCAGGCGTTGCTCGAGACACTCAGAGGACTCGTCGGACACCTGAAGGCACGGCGCGGCCCGTTGGCCGCGGCACGTGAAGAGGAGACTGCGTGATGCGGGAGACGGTGAGCGAGCGGTATCGGAAGGCCCTGCCTGGCTCGTGGGCGCGCTGGGAGCGTGCTCGGCGAGTGATTCCGGGCGGCATCACGCACGACGGCCGGCACCTCACGCCGTTCCCGCTCTACATCGATCGGGCCGCCGGGCCGCGCAAGTGGGATGTGGACGGCCGCGAGTACATCGACTACTGGATGGGGCACGGGGCCCTGTTCCTGGGGCATTCCCATCCGGCCCTCGTCGACGCGGTCCAGCGACAGGTCGCGCGGGGCACGCACTACGGGGCCTGCCACGATCTCGAGGTGGAATGGGCCGAGTGGATCACCCGGCTCATCCCCTCCGCCGAGCTCGTCCGCTTCACCATGTCCGGCACCGAGGCGACTCATCTCGCGCTCCGCCTCGCGCGGGCCTACACGGGGCGCCCCAAGGTCGTGAAGTTCACGGGGCACTTCCACGGCTGGCACGACGGGGTCTCCTCGGGCGTGAATCCGCCCTTCGACGTGCCGATGTCGGCCGGGATTCCGGGCGCGGTCCTGGGCGAGGTCCTGCTCGCGCCGCCCAACGACATCGCCGCGGTCGAGCAGCTCTTGGGGAGCCGGAGCGACATCGGGGCCGTCATCCTCGAGCCGAGCGGCGGACAGGCCGGCGTCTTCCCGATCGATCCCGGATTCCTGAAGGACCTCCGCCAGCTCACGCAGGACCGGGGCACCGTCCTGATCTTCGACGAGGTCATCACCGGATTCCGGTACGCCCCGGGCGGCGCCCAGGAGTACTACGGGGTGACGCCGGACATGACCACGCTCGCCAAGATCGTGGCGGGCGGGCTCCCGGGCGCGGCCGTCTGCGGCCGTCGGGACATCGTCAGCCTGATGGCCTTCGGGGACGACGCCGAATGGAACCGGACCAAGCGCGTCGCCCAGAACGGGACGTACAACTCGAACCCCGTCGTGGCGGCGGCCGGTATCGCGATGCTGTCCCAGATCGCCGACGGTAAGCTGCACGAGAGGGCGAATGCCCTTGGCGGGGAGCTCCGGGCCGCGCTGAACGACGTCTTCCGGAAAGCCGGCGCGCCCATGGCTGCCTACGGCGACGTCTCGATCGTGCACATCTCGCTCGACGGGCCGCCGCCCACGCCGGGCAAGAGCGCCCCGAAGGCGAAGAACGCCGGGCTCGTTCACAAGTGGCGCTGCGCGCTGATCCTGCACGGCGTCGACATGTCCCAGAACCACGGCTGGGTGTCGGCCGTCCACACCGACCGCGAGATCGAGGAGACGGTGCAGGCGGTCACCCGTGCCGTGGCCGATCTCCAGGCCGAAGGGGCGGTCTAGCCCGGCCCGCGCACCCCAGGGCATGGGCCGACTCGGGCTCCGTCGAGCCCGCCACGCGGTACCCCATGGCCGCCAGAACCGGGCGTGGGTCGTCGCCCTCGCGTGCGCGGTGGGCGCGTGGGTGTTCGCCCTCGGGGGTTCGGCGGCCCGTCCGGCCGCCGGGCAGCCCACGAGGTCGTCCGGCGCACTCGCGTCCGCCCATCCCGGGAGGGCCGTCTACGAGCGTCACTGCGCCACGTGCCACGGGCCGACCGGAGGCGCGGACGGTCTGGGAGCGTCCGCGCTCCCGATCAAGCCGCCGCCATTCACCGACGGCCGGCTGCTCAACCCTCTCTCCGATGCCTTCCTGACCACGGTGGTCCGGGATGGGGCGGAGGCGGTGGGGCTCGCCCCGCAGATGCCCGCCTTCGGGCGGCTCCTGACCGAGCGGGAGATCCGGGACGTGGTCGCCTACGTCCGGACGCTGGCCCAGCCCCCGTACCGGCCCCACCCGGGATCAGCTGTCCAGCCGGTCGCGCCGGCGCCCGTCCAGCCGATCGAGTTCAGTCACGCGATCCACGCGGGCTCGTACGGGATCGACTGCCAGTTCTGCCATGCTGACGCCCGGCGGGGCGTCTACGCCGGCCTGCCGTCCGTCGCGCGGTGCATGGGCTGCCACAAGATCGTCGCCGCCCAGGGCAACCCCGAAGTGCAGAAGGTCCACGAGTACTGGAACCGGAAGCAGGCCATCCCGTGGGTGCGCATCCACAAGCTGGCGGGATTCGCGCACTTTCCCCACAAGCGGCACGTGCAGGTGGGACTTGCCTGCCAGACCTGCCACGGTCCCGTCGAGAGCATGCAGCGAGTTGCCCAGGTGGCGCCCCTCACGATGGGCTGGTGCGTCGCCTGCCACGCCGAGCGGCGCGGCCCGCTCGACTGCGTGGTCTGCCACCACTAGGGCGCCGCCGCTCCGGGCGGGGTTGGCAGGTCGTCGGCCTTCGGCCCAGCGTAGCCCGTCAGGGCACGGGCCGCGCGAGCGCCGCTACTCGATGCGGGCGTAGATGCCGGCGGGCACGAGCCGGTAGATCCGTACCGGCTGCGCGACGTTCTTGAGCGGGTGCTCCCCCGTGTCTTCGAGGACGTACTGATCCCGGATGCGCGCGGCTGTCTCCGGGCCGACCTTGACCTCGCCGCCGCGGGTGAGGCCGGCGATGCGGGCTGCGAGGTTCGTCGTGGGCCCCGAGGCCGTGAAGGTCCACCGGCCGCCGCCGGCGGCGTCGAGCTTGGTCGCGCCGACGAGGGCGGGCCCGCTGTTGATGCCCACGTGAATGGCCACCGGGGGGTAGGTTCCGACCAACTCCCGGTTGAGCTGCGCAACCCGGGTCAGGAGCCGGAAGGCCGCGCCGGCGGCGTTGAGCGCGTGCCGCGTCTGGCTGCCGTCGCTCTGGAAGATGACCATGAGACCGTCGCCGGCGGTTTCGTTCACGTCGCCGTGCTGGGCGCGGATGATCTCCAGGAACGCCGAGAAGTAGTCCTGGATCATCCGGTTCAGGCGGGGTGGCGGCAGCTGCTCGGACAAGCGGGTGTAGCCCTCGACGTCGAGGAACAGCACCGACACGTCGGCCTCGCGCTTCTCCAGCTCGCGGGCGTCCGGGTGCTGCTCGAGGAGTCGGGTCACCGCCTCGGGCACGAACTTCGACAGCTCGCCCTTGATCTGCTCGAGCAGCTCGAGCTTGCGCGTCGACTCGCGGAGGCTCTCGAGGGCGCTCGCCAGCTCTCCGTTACGGGCCTCGAGCTCGACCCGCGCCGCCCGGAGGTGGCCGGCCATGTCGTCGATCGTGCGGCCGAGCTGCCCGATCTCGTCGGCGCTCTGTGCGCCGGTCCGCGCGTCAAGGTCGCCCCCACCGATCAGGCGCGCGGCGCCGGCCACCCGCGCGATCGGGGCGAGGACGACACGCCCCAGGAACACGACGATGCTCGCGGCGACCCCGAGGATCGTCAGCCCGGCGACCAGGAGCTGGCGGTTGCGGGCCCGGGCGACTTCCTGGTCGAGCGCCTCCAGCCCGAGGCTGATACGGACCACACCCCGCACCTGGTGGTCGGCCTCATGGCACTTCTGGCAGGGCTCCCCGTTCCGGAGGGGTCCGAAGAAGGTCAGGACGCGCCGGCCGTTGACCACCTCCGTGAGCTCCTGAGCCTGGACGGTGTCCACGGCCCGCCGAAAGAGCGGGTGGTCGATGCGCTGGCCCGGGGCGCGTTGGAGCTGCGTGAGGCGGCGGATGAGCTCGGGCTCCAGGCCGACATAGGTGTTGACCGCTTCGACGGTCTCGAGATCCGTGAAGGCCTCGACGCCGTTCCGGCGGTAGACGTCGATCCGGCGCACGTCACGGAGCTGGGCGCGGAGCTCCCGGAGGAGCCGGCCGATGATGTCGGGCCTGGCCTCGATCATCCCGTTCTCGACCGCGGTCAGGATGGAGGTCGCCAGGACCCGGGCGGTTTCCCGGTGCCGCTCCTCGAGGGCACGGCGCTCCTGCCCGAGGTTGAGCCCGACGAGCAGACCGAACCCCAGGACCAGGATGCCGACGACGAGCGCGAGGACCTTGGCGCGGAGGCGCTCGACCAGGAATCGCCCGACCTTCACGCCGCCCCGTCGCCTCCGCCCCGGGGCGTGCTTCGGCTCCCCGGAGGAGCCCCGGGTCCGAGGATCTCGGGGGGGCTCGAACGGCCAGGACCGGCGGCCCGGGGCATCGGCCTAGCATACAATGGCGTCCGCGGCCGGCTCGGCGACCTGGGCGCCCGGCCCTGCCCCGCCGGATGGCTCTCGAGGAGCTGGTTGGAGACGTGGATATCGTCAGGTGAGGATGCCCCTGGAGGCCAGGTTGGCATCACCCCCTGCCACGGCACGGCACCCCGGTTGACGTGGATCGTCACCAGTGAATCCGCTCCAGGGATGCAACCGATCCGTTTTGACCCGACTGAATGAACTCTGCCGTCATCATGGGCACTTAGGGGACACAGGGGTCATGGGGGATCTTGAGACCCTGGTGGCACGGTCATTGCTGTTAGCTCCTCCGGCGAGGTGAGTCATGACGAGTGACGGTTTCCGGAGTCGGATGGTGGGAGGGTGGCGTGCCGTGCGCCAGCAGGCAGGCGTGACCCTGACCGAGCTGGTGGTGGTGGTGTCCATCATCATCATCTTCGCGGTTTCCAGCCTCCCCTTCCTCGGCTCCATCATCCCGGATCTCAAGACCCGGGGTGCGGCGGAGCAGGTCGTGGAGGCCCTCCGGACTGCGCGGCAGAACGCCATCGGGACGACCGCCACCTACCGGGTGATCTTCACGTCGACGCAGATCCAGACGATCTGCACCGACGCGACGCCGGCAGGGAACACGTGCCCCGCGAACCGCCCGCCCGACGTCACGGAAGCGGTGATCGGCGACGCGACCCTTGCCGCCACCCCTTCGGAGATGCAATTCGACCCCAAGGGTGGGGCCACGACGGGGGCCGGCAACGTGATCGTGACCTATCCGAGCGGTACATCCTGGCGGGTAGAGGTGAACACGCCAGGCCGAGTGCGCTCGTGCACGGGGACGACGGCATGCCCATGACCATCCGGCGGCAGTCGGGACTCTCCCTCGTCGAGTTGATGGTGGCGCTCCTGTTGCTCGGCGTCGCCCTCATGGGTCTGGCCGCGGCCTTCGCGCCGGGTCGCATGGCGATCCAGCAGGGTGATCAGGCGACGACCGCGACCTTCCTGGCCCGTCAGGTGCTGGAAGACATGCGCAACCGCGCCTACGACCTGGACGGCGACGAGCTCGTCAACGGGGCCACCTTTCCGGCGACCACGGGCTACGGCGGCATCACGAACTATCCCAACTACCGCCGGACGATCACCTTCGCCAACAATTCGCCGGAGCCCGGCACCAAGACCGTGACCGTGGCCGTGATCTATCGCAACAGCTCCGGGACGGAGCAGTCGGTCACACTGACGATGATCTTCACGCAGGGGAGCTAGGGGCGGGACGATGCGCAGGCACGACCGGGGTGAGTCCGGGACGACGATCGTCGAGATCGCGGTGGGGCTGGCGGTGGGAGCCCTTCTGGTGGCGGGCATCCTCACCCTGGTCGAGCAGGCGCAGAAGGCCTACATGCACACCTCGGAGGTCACCGACCTCCAGCAGAACGTGCGCGTGAGCATGGACCGCATGGTGCGGATCATCCAAGCCGCCGGGGTCAATCCGCTCAACCTCCCGTGGGGCGGGGCGACGCCCAACGACGTGGCCTTCACCGCGTTCCGCGAGGCCGGCCGGAACTGCATCCGTGTGTACGCTGACCTCAACGGGGACGGGGACGTCCGGGATGCCGACGAGAACGTCTACTTCCACTGGCCGACGACGCCCGCGACCGGCGCGCCTCTCCGGGAGACGCGCGGGACCGTTGCGGGGCAGCCCGACGCGGGCCAGGCGTGGGTCGCGGTCTCGGCGGGTGCCGAAGAGCTCGCCCGCGACATCGTGGCCAACCCGGGCGGGCTGGACATGTTCCGGTACTACACGGGAATCAATGACCCGCTGGGATTGCCCAATACGCAGCTGGTCCCGCCGGCTCTGTCCACGACGGCGTGCGCGAGCCTGTCGGACGCGCAGCGCGCCCGGGTCGCGCGGGTGGTGATCACCGTGACGGGCCGAGCCACGATCGGCGGCGAGGTCCTGACCAAGACCGTGACGTCAGACGCGCGTCCGCGCAACGTGCCGTGAAGGAGGAACCCGAAAATGCGTAAGTTCGTGGCGCGATTCACCGCCCAGATCCGGGACGACCGCGGCGTGGCCCTGTTTGCCGCCATCGCGGGCATGGTGCTCCTCAGCACGATGATCGCGGCGCTCGTCATTCTCGCGCGAAACGAGAACCTCATCGCCCAGCTCAACAAGGACGAGGCGCAGGCGGCGTACGCCGCTGAGGCCGGGGCCAACTGGGGGCGCCGCCTGCTCCTCCAGCGCTTGAGCGTCGATCTTCCCGCCGCGGTCGCGGCCGCGGGGCGGCCGACGATGAAGACCGCCCTCCAGTCGACCTATGGCAGCTACAACGGCGGTGCGCAGTTCATCCGGGACTACGCGATTCCCGCGAGCGGGCCTACCTTCCAGACCTGCGCGGCGGGTTGCGCTGAGCCGAACTACAGCGCGGTCGGGAACATCCCGGATGCCCAGCAGACGGTCATGACGATCACCTGCCCGGGGACGGCCGGCTGCCCGGCGAACCTGGCGTTCACGACGCGCGTGATCGTGGGCACGCATCCGACGATCCCGCCCGTCATCACCTTAGGCGGCAACGGCGCCGTCTTTACCTACGTGTGGCGGATCGAGTCGAGCGGCACTGCCGGGCGCGCCCGGCAGCAGTGGGTGATCCACGACTCCTCGGTGCCGACGAACACGGTCGGTTCCTTCAAGATCGCGCTGAATGCCGAGTTCGTGAAATACGCGCACTTCATCGACCAGTTCCAGGACGCGGGCTCCGGCGACCCCTGGATCAGCTGGCGCCACGTCTACACGGGCCCGGTCCATACCAATACCCGCTTCAGCCTCCTGGGCGACACGAGCGTGGTCGGCCGCGAGGGACCGACCTTCCGGAGCGAGGCGACCCAGACCCAGACGACGACCCGGTTCAACAACGGCGGGAGCGCCACGAACCTCAGCAAGGACAGCTCACCCGCGGACTGGCCGCTGCTCGGATCGGTCCCGGGCATCCTCTGCAAGCAGGTCGACTGCTCGGGCTTCACGCGCGGATTTGACTTCGACCCGACCACGCCCGCGATCGACCAGATCCCCTTCCCGGGCGGTGGCAACCCGGCGGATCGACTCACGCAGGGCTGCATGGCGCGCCAGTCGGTCGTGAACCCGATCGTGAACTGCACCGGGGCCGCAAACTTTGCGGGCCTGCCGGCCCTCTGCGGCACTGCTCCGGTGATCGTCTCGAACGACTGCAACCCTGACCCTCCGGGAACTCCGGGAACCCTGGCCGGCGGGATCTTCGTCACCGGCAACGTGCGGGACCTGCTGCTTGCCCATACGGCCACGGGCCAGACCATCGTCATCTACACGTCGACGACCCGGCGGACCATCATCGAGGAGGGTCAGCCGGCCGCGGGTCAGACGCGGGTCCGACGCCAGTGCTTGAAGAATGCTGGGGCGGGCGACGCTGGGGCGTGTAACGCAGGCGGCAGCCAGTGGTACCTGCTGCCGCCGGCGGACGCCGCCGGTGGCGCCTACCGCGACCAGACGTTCACGGGCGTGTTCAGCCCGGACATGGCCACCGACCGGGGCATGATCTTCGTCACCGGCAGCATCGGCCAGACGGGGACGGCCGGCAATCCGAGCACGCTGTTCGGGCTCCGGCGGGGCACCTACTCCCTCACCGGCGTCGACCTCACGCCCCAGTATGCGATCTATCAGGACACGGCCAACGCGAACCGCGGGACGCGCTTGACCGTGGCGGCCGACGGGAACATCTTCGTGGCCGGCAGCTTGAACTACCGGATCGAGCCCCGTGGCGCGGACGGCCTTTTCAGCGAGCCGACCCCGGGCGATCCCACGGGCACGAGCGCGGACGACCAGCTGGACGTCCAGAACGTGCTCGGAGTCGTGTCATGGGGGTTGGGGATGGCCGGGGGTGTCCGGCTCTCGAGCGCCCTCACCGGCGATCTCGCCACGCATGGCATGGTCTTCGTGGCGAACCTCAGCGGTAACGCCGAGCCCAGCGGGCAGTTCAGCTTCGACGACCCGAACGGCTCGTATCGCGGAATCTCGCTCGTCCTGGGCGGCGTCGTCCAGAAGACCATGGGGACCTTCGGGTCGCCGGGATCGAACACCGGCTACGCGCGAGACTGGGTGTACGACGAGCGCTTCCGGTACCGCGCGCTCTCGCCGCCGGCCTTCCCCGGCTTCCCGAACTTCACCGCGGCGACGTCGCTCGGCATCGACAGCTACAGCTGGCGCCTTGGTATCTTCCAGTAGGCGACAGTAGGCCAGGGCAGGCCCTCGAACGTGTTGCGCTGGATCAACCTCGCGCTCGCCGTCGTGCTGGCGACGCTCCTGGTGATCGAGCTCACCCGGTCGAGGGAGCCGGGGCCAGCCGTCTCGACCATCGTCGAGGGACCGCCGGTCGTGGCCCAGGAGAGGCCCGGCCGGCGGTCCCGGCGCATGGAAGCCCGGATGGCAATCGAGGAAGCGCGACGCCAGCAGCGTGAGCGACTGCGGGCGCCGTCGGGCCGCGTGGAGCTGGACGAGAGGGGCCGCCCCATCATGGACTGACGGCAAGCGTGACTCGCCCGGCCGTGGTCAGCCGCGGCGCGGTCCCGGCCGGGCGCGGGCGAGCACAGTCACCCCGACCCGCTAGCAGGTCAGAATGCCATCCTGGCGGCCTCCATACGCCGCCGATCCCCGAAAGCCCCTCATCGCCCCGAGGCGTGTCGCCGTGCCGTCACTACGCGGGGATTCTCCGGTCGAGGACGATCTCGCCCGCGACCAGCGACAGGACGGGCGCGATCGCCGCGATCTCCGGCTCCGGGCACGTGAAGACGTCAGCCGAGCAGACGACCAGATCCGCCTGCTTCCCCGGCTCCAGCGTGCCGAGCTCGGCCTCCTGGTGCGCGGCGTACGCGTTCCAGGCGGTGAAGGCGCGGACCGCTTCCGCGCGCGTCATCCGCTGCTCGGGCTGCCAGCCGGGATCCGGGCCCGTACGCGGGCGTCGCGTCACCGCGGCGTGGATCCCGTGGAACGGATTCGGTAGCTCGACCGGGAAGTCCGAGCCGCCGGCGATCAGGGTTCCCGTGCGGAGCAGCGAGCGCCAGGCGTAGGCCCCGGGGATCCGCGCCGCGCCGAGCCGCGTCTCCGCCCAGGGCATGTCCGAGGTGCAGTGCGTCGGCTGCATGCTCGGGAGCACGCCGAGCGCGCGGAAGCGGGGAATGTCCGGCTCCGCCAGGATCTGCGCATGCTCGACGCGATGGCGCGGGTCCGCTCCCGGGACGGCCGCGAGTCGGCCGCCGGCGGTACTCGGGCGCCCCCTGATCACGGCCTCGAGCGCGTCGAGGACGAGCGTGTTCGCCCGGTCGCCGATCGCGTGGACGCAGACCTGGAACCCCCGCGCGGCGGCGGCCCGGGCGCGCGCCTCGAGCTCATCGACCGGCAGCAGGAGGAGCCCGCGATTGGCCGGGTCGTCGCAGTACGGCGCGTGGAGCGCCGCGCCACGGGAGCCCAGCGCGCCATCCGCCATCAGCTTCACCGCCCCGACGGCCAGCCGGCCATCGCCAGCCCGTGCGGGCCCCTCGTCGAGCGCCGCCTGCCACGCGGCGGCGTCGGCTCCCCTGAGCGCGACGTGGTTCCGGAACGGGAACGCCCCTGCGGCGGCGAGCCGGCGGTAGGCGGCGAGGGCGTCGAGGTCGGCCCCCATCTCGTGGACGCCGGTGAGCCCGACCGCGAGACAGTCGGCGATGGCCGCCCGCACGGCGTCCTCCAGCTGGGCCGGGCCGGGGCGCGGCTCGACCCGCCGGACGAGCTCCTGGGCGGTATCCACCAGGACGCCGGTGGGCTCGCCGCTGGCGTCGCGCTCGAGGCGGCCCCCGGGCGGGTCGGGCGTGTGCCGGTCGATCCCGGCGATCCGGAGCGCCGTCGAGCTGGCCCAGATCGCGTGGCCATCCACGCGGACCAGGGCCACGGGATGATCGGGCGCCGCGCGGTCGAGTGACACCCGGGTCGGGAAGCGCGCGCCCGGCCAGCGATTCTGATCCCACCCCCGGCCCGCGATCCACTCACCGGGGCGGGCGGACGCGGCCCGCGCGGCCACGCGCCCGGCGCAGGCCGCCTCGGAGGCGAGCCCCGCTACGTCGAGCGTCAGGCGGAGGCGCGCGAGGTACATGAGGTGGCCATGGGCGTCGACGAGCCCCGGCAGCACGGCCCGCCCGCCGAGGTCGATCTCGGGCTCCCCGGCCGGGACGTTGACGTCACCCCGCCGGCCGGCGAAGACGACGCGGCCTGCCCGGACGACCAGGGTGTCGACGACCCGATCGCCTGGATCGAGCGTGTAGATGCGGCCGTTGGAGAGGAGCATCGCTCGCCGCCTAGCCGGCTCTGGCCGGTGACGGCACCGGGCGATTGCCGCGCGCGCCGAGGATCGGCCAGACCGACAGCCAGATGAAGAGCACGATGCCAAGGAGCCGCCCCGCGCCGCTCGCGCCGAAGATGACCGGGAACCCGAACGTGTCGGCGAGCCAGCCGCCGAGGAGCGGCCCCGCCACTGCGCTCGCGAACACCACTGTCTGGTAGAGCGCCACCGCCTGGGGCCGATGGGATGCGGGGGTGAGCTCGAGCAAGAGCGCGAAGTTGGCCAGGTTGTAGCCCGCCCAGACGAGTCCGGCGTAGGCCTCGAGCACACCGACCTGCCAGGGCGCGGTGACCCAGATCCAGGCGGTGGGGATGATCGGGATCAGGAGGCCGGTCAGCGCCTGGGTCTTCAGCGTCCCCAGGCGATCCATGACGCGGCCGAAGAGGGCGCTGCCGATGAGCCCGAAGAGCGTGTTGACGCCGGCGAGGAGCCCGACAGTCCCGGCCCCCGCGCCGAGGTGACGGACCAGGTAGACGTTGAAGAAGGGCGCCGCCACCTGAAGCGCGAGGTTCCACACGAAGCCGCTCACGATCAGTCCGAGGAATGCCCGATTGTCGGCGACCGCGCTCCAGAGACCGGTTGTCGTGCCCGCGGCCGGGCGCGCCCGGCTCGTCCGGTGCGGTTCCGGGATCAACAGGAAGCAGGCGGTGCCGGCCAGGCCCGTCACGAAGGCGAGGGCGAACACGGCCTGATAGCCGAGGTTCGGCTGACCGAGCCAGCCGTTCCCGGCCTTGATGAGCCAGCCGGCGAGGGGCGCGACCAGGAGCGCCGCCAGCATGATCATGAGGTTCCGATTCCCGAAATACTGCGCGCGCAGGCGTGGTGGGACGAGATCGCCGACGAGCACGGTCCACGCCGGGTTGCCGAAGTTCGACATGAAGGACCGGACCCCGTTGAGGGCGATGATCAGCCAGATGGCGGTGGCCGGGACCTGGGTGATCCACGGCACCAGCGCGAGGGCGAGGAGCGCGACGCGCGCGAAGCCGCCGACGGTCCACGTGACGAGGGGCTTCCGGTGTCGGGCCGCGTCGGCGGCGCGCGCTCCCGGGAACAGGGAGACGGCGCCGAGGAAGTTCTGAATCGCGGCCAGGAGACCCAGCTGGCTCGTGCTCGCGCCGTAGGCGAGGGCGTAGAGGACGATGAACCCGAGATAGAGATTGTCGCTGACCGTGGTGAAGAAGCCGTCGAGCCACGACCACCGGATCCCCGCGAGCCGCCGGGGCGTGAGGGCCTCGTCCTCGTCTCCCGCCGCGGGCTCGGGGTGCTTGAGCGCCTCCCAGTTGAGCCGATGCGGCCGGAGGTGATCGAGGCGGCTCACCCGGCGCTGCACGATGTGCTGGTGCCAGCGGCTCGGTGCGAGCGGGGTCTCGCGAGGCACGATGAAGCGATCGAGCCAGGCGAGCCGCGCTCGGCCGCGGGCGTGGAGACTCACCGCGCCATGGTGACTGCTCGGCCTGAGCGGCGCAAGAGCTAGACTGGACGCCGTGGCGCGCGGGGCTCGGCATGCCGGACGGGGACGAGCATGGCGTCGGCTCGCGCTCCTCGGGCTCTTGGCCGTGAGCGCCTGGCTCGCCTACGAGGTCTGGACGTGGCCGCGCATAGGCGCCCTCGCCACGCGCCCGCCCCGGACCACGGCATTCATCGACCGCTATCGAGCGGAGCAGCGGGCGGCCGGCCGGGACGACCGCGTCCAGTGGACGTGGGTGCCCTATGCCGCCATCTCGTTGCACGTCAAGCGCGCCGTGGTCGTCGCCGAGGACATCGGATTCTTCGCTCACGGGGGCGTCGACCTCGACGAGGTGGAGGATGCGCTCGAGCGCGCCGTCGAACGGAAGGAGCTGCCGCGCGGGGCGTCTACCATCACGCAGCAGCTCGCGAAGAACCTCTGGCTGACACCCTCGCGGAACCCGCTCCGGAAGGGCCGGGAGGCGCTCCTCGCGTGGCAGCTCGAGCGGACGCTCACCAAGCGGCGGATCCTGGAGCTCTACCTCAACGTCGCCGAGTTCGGGCCGGGGTGCTACGGGGTCGAGGCGGCGGCGCGCCGGTATTTCGGGAAGCCCGCTGCCGACGTGGCCCCGCTCGAGGCGGCGCAGCTCGCGGCGAGCCTCCCGAATCCGCGCGCCTGGCATCCGGGCTCGACGGGCCGGGCCTACCAGGCACACGTGGCACGAATACTTCGCCGCGTCGAGCGCGCCGACTGGCTCGGTCGGCTCCTCTGACGGGGGGACGTCAGCGGCTGATGCCGAGAATCGGCCGGGTGGAGCCCCCGAGCGACCGGATGACGGCGGTCAGCACCTCGTCCGGCGTGTCCGGCCAGACGGGCCCGCCGGGCCCGACGACGAGCCCCTCTTGCCCTGACATCCGCGAGAGCGTTGCGCGCGGCCAGCACGGCCGCCGCCGGGGGCTCGTCACGGAGGGCTCTGGGGTCGAGCCCCCCCAGCGCAGCGGCGCGCAGCCGCGCGTGACCGTCCACGAGGGTCGGCAGGTCGGCGCCCGGTGCCCAGCCCACCACGTCGACGGGCCAGGTCGCCACCCGCGCGAAGGGGACCGGTCCGGTGACGTGGACCACTCGCAGCGCCGCTCGGCCGTCGAGGGCGGCCAGAACCGCCCGGTCGTGGGGCTCGAGGAGCTCGGCGTAGGTCGACGCCCCGAACGCGGGCTCGGCGGGCGCGTGCACCGTGTAGAGCACCCCGGCCAGGCCCTCGGCGAGGCAGAGCTCGGCGAAGCGGATCTGGGTCTCGGCGAGCGCCCGCAGGGCGTCGCCGACGAGCCCCGGCCATTCCCGGAGATGGGCGGCGAGCCGGCCGCCCCCCAGGCGCGCCGCCACGGTCGAGGGCGCGGGGAGCACCACGATCACCGGGGCGTCCCCGATACGGCGGTCGAACCCCACGCGGACGAGCGTCTCCACGACGTCTCCGTAGCCGGGGGCGGCCGCCGGATCGAGCGCCCGGATCGCTCCCCAGTCCTCGGGCCGGGTCACGGCGCAGCGGGTGCAGGGACGGCTCCCGTCGTCCCGGGGGGCCTCGGCCTCCACGCAGCCCCAGGCCTGGGCGGCATAGCCGGCCGGCGGCGCCACGGCCAGGAAGTCCGACCCGTACCGGTCGTGGAAGCGGAGGGTCGCCTGGGCCAGGGCCGCGGGCGAGCGATCCGCCGTCGGGAAGTAGCGCCAGAAGGCATAGGGGGGCCGGTCCACGGGCTCGCGCCGGGCCGCGGCGCGGAGGCGGTCGAGACGACCCAGGGGCGCCATCGGCGGGGATGCTAGCACGGGTCGACCTTGGCGCGGGACTTGGCGTATGCTTTTCGGTCGGAAGTCCGGTGCCATCTTCCACATCACGTCGTCCGAGGGACGGGAGGGTTTCCTGACATGACACGGTTCAGTGTGCGGTGGGCAGTGCCGGTGCTCGCGGGTGTCGCCCTGCTGGCGGCAGGCTGCGATTCTCCCCCGGAGGCCGAGAAGAAGGCCGCCGATGCGGCGATCGCGGCGGCCAAGTCGGCGGAGGCGGACAAGTACGCCGGCCCCGCCTACAAGGCGGTGACCGATCTCCAGCGGCAGGCCGAGAGCTTCATGGGCGAGAAGAAGTACAAGGAGGCGAAGGCGGCGTACGAGCGGGCCAAGGGTCTCGCCGACGACGCCGGCAAGGCGGCCGTGACGGGCAAGGCCGCGATGACGACCGAGGTGGAGAAGGGGATCGCCGCCGCCGAGGCCGCGTGGGCGGGCCTCGAGAAGCAGGCGTCAGGCCGCGGCGAAGAAGATGAAGCCGGACATGAAGAAGGCCTGGGAAGAGGACGCGAAGGCCGCCAAGGACTCGCTGCAGGCGGCGAAGGACGCGCGTCGCGAAGTCGCCGGCCGAGGCCAAGGACAAGCTCGCGAGCGTGCTGGCGCTCGATCGAGAAGTGGTCGAAGGAGCTCACCGCGATCGGCCATGCCGGCGCCAGACGCCTCAGGTGAAGGCCGCCCGCTCCCGCGCAAGAAGAAGTAACGTCCGACGTCTGCGGTCGGCCGGCCGGTCGGGCGCCGACCGGCCGCGACGTCCGGCCGGCGGTGCTGCGCCCGCCGGCCGCCGCTCGATCAGTCGACCACTCGCTCGACGACCAGGGTCACCTCGTCCTCGATCGCGCGGCCGCGGTTGCCGGGTCGTACCGTCCAGCCGGGATGCGCGCGAATCGCGCGGACCGCCGCCTCCACCACCCGCGGGGCGATCCGGTCCTGGAACTCGCGGAGCCACGCGTAGCCGTCCAGCTCGCCGTCGTAACCCTCCTCGAACGCGCAGCGGAGATCGAGTCTCAGCGTGAAGTCCCGCTCCTCGACGAAGCGCATCTGGGCTCCTTCTGCCGGTGTCCGGTGATGACTGCGGGTGGGGCGGCGCCGCGACGCCATGCCGGGCGCTTGATTGTACGATGGCTCTGATCGAAGGCTGTGTCCGGGACCCGGAACCTTCCTCGCGCAGGAGGTGCGCCATGAGCGTCGTGATCGGTGCGATGGGGTTTGCGCTCCTCGCTTTCACGGTCCTGCCGGTCTCCGCGGCCGCCTACTCCATGGTGGCCGTCATCGAGACCCAGTCCCAGGGTCCGCTCGCCTGCGGCAATACCGCACGGGGCCTGGAAGGGACGCAGACGCTCCTCGGGATCTCGGACGAGATCCTGCTGCCCTCGGCGGAGGGCGCCGGCGGCGGCGACCCCGGTGGGGCGCTCCAGGTCCGGCCCGTGGTCGTCATCAAGGAGCTCGATCGGTGCACGCCGCCGCTGTTCCTGGCGCTCGTGAACCGGGAGCGGATCCGCCTCGTCGAGATCCGGCTGTTCGACCGGCAGGGCGTCCACTTCTTCACGATTCGGCTGGAGGACGCGCTCGTCACGCGCATCTCGCGGCAGGTCCGTTCCCACGGCCAGCACGAGGAGGTCGCGTTCACGTTCCGGGCGATCCAGCTCATCGACGAGCGGAGCGGGGCGAGCGCCTCCCACCAGTTTTCCGGCTGACCTGGCCTGACCCGCGCTCAGTCCCGGCGCCTCAGGGGGCGCCTGCGGCGTGGGGCTTCAGTACCCCGAGGGCGACCTGGTGGAACGGGGTGTCGATCCCCGCTGCCTGCCCCAGCCGCCAGACGGCGCCCGACAGCCAGTCGACCTCGAGCCGCCGCCCCCGCTCCAGGTCGACCGCCAGCGACGCCCGCCACGTCGCCGGCATGCCCTGGACGAACGTGAGCGTCCGCCGCACGTCCTCCTCGGTGAGCCCGACCCCGTGCGCGTTCGCCACCGCGACGACCTCGCGCATGCCCTGCTCCGCCAGGCGCCAGGTTTCCTCGTGGGCACGGACGCGGGCGAGCGCGACGCGGGTCATCGCGCTCAGGGCCCCCATCGGGGCCATGACCAGGAACTTCCGCCAGATCTCGAGGCGAATGTCGGGGCTCGACACGGTCTCGATGCCGGCGCGGTTCCCGAGCGTCACGAAGCGGGCGAGCCGCGGGCTCTCCCGCCCGTCCAGCTCGCCCACCGTGAGGCGGTTCAGCGCGTTGTGCTGGATCACGCCCGGTGCCGCGATCTCGGCGTTGATCAGGACGACGCCGCCGACGGCGTGCGCCCGGCCGTGGAGGCGCTCCACGATGTCCGTGGCATCGATCCCGTTCTGCAGGCACACGATGGCGGTGTCCGCGCCGACCATCGGCCCGATCGCCCGCGCGGCGGCCTCCACGTCGTAGAGCTTCGTCGCCAGGAGCACGGCGTCGACGGTGCCGACCGCAGCCGGATCGTCGGTGGCGGCGGCCGGCGCGATCAGCAGGTCACCGAGCGGACTCCGGACCGTGAGCCCGTGCGCCCGGATCGCCGTCAGATGCGGGCCACGCGCCACGAAGGTCACCTCGGCCCCGGCCGCCGCCAGCCGCGCGCCGAGGTAGCCGCCGATGGCGCCGGATCCCATCACCGCGATCTTCATCGATGACACCTCCCGGAGTCGCTCGGGAGCCCGCGGGCCCACCGGGAGCGAGCTTAGCCGTGCCGGAGAATCGACACCCCGCGCCGACTCAGGTCAGGGGCGCGGCAGGCCCTGAGGTCGCGGGCGCCGGGCGAGCTTCGTCACCTGATTGAGCCCAACCTCGGCGAGGTAGAGGTTCCCGCGCGAGTCGCCCCAGACGCCGTGGGCGCCCACGTTCACGGGCCGGCCGCGGGCCACGAGGCGCCCTTCCGGGGAGTACATGCTGATGCGCGGGATCTGGTCGGTGACGTAGACGGTGCCGGTGGCGTCGACGTAGATGTCCATGGGGTGGTAGAGGTCTCGCCACTCGCCGTAGTAGTCGCCCTCCGGGCTGAACAGCTGCACCCGATCGTTCTCCCGGTCGGCGACGAGCACGCGGTTCTGCCCGTCGATCCAGATGCCGTGGGGCGTCGTGAACTGGGCGTGCCCAGCGCCCGGCGTGCCCCAGGAGCCCAGGTGCCGGCCCTCGGCCGAGAACCGGTGCACTGACGAGTTGCCGTACCCGTCCGCGACGTAGATCTCGCCGGCCGGCGACACGGCGACGTCGGCGGGGTGATTGAACGGCGCCTGGAGCGCCGGGCGTCCGCGCTGGCCCAGCACCAGCACGATCCGACCCTCCGGCGTGAGCTTCAGGACCTCGTGCTCGTCCCGGTTGCAGAGATAGACGTGATCGTCCGGGCCAATGAAGATCCCGTGCGCATCGCGCAGGCGCTGGCTTCCCCACCCCGTGAGAAAGTGGCCGTCGGCGTCGAAGACCAGGACCGGCGGGTCCTTCCGCTGGTAGAAGTAGACGCGATCCTTCGAGTCCACCGCCACGTGGCTGACCAGTCCGAGGCTCCACCCCGCCGGCAGGGTGCCCCAGGGCCGCACCACGTCGTAGACGAAGTCGCCGGTACCCACCACGAGCCCGGGCGCCTGATCGCTCGACACTCCGCTGCCTCCCGAGGCGGGCGCCGATCGCTGGCGGCCCGCCCGCCCGAGTATAGGGCACTCCGGATGGAACCGCCGGGGGATGGCCCGTAGGCGCTCACGCCCGCCCCCGGGCGCGAGCAGTCACCGACGCCGGCCGGCCCACAACGGGGCGCCCATGGCCCACTCCGGGCTCGGCCGCAAGAATTAGGGTTGACAGGCGATCGGACTTAGGGATACTTAACACTCTGATCGACCCGGATCATGCCGAGACGCGATGGAGAGAGGAATGCCCGTGTCCGCCCGCTCTGATCCGCGGGGATCGGCCCACACGCTCGCGCCCGCACCCGGAGCCCGCCGAGGCGGCACCGCACGAGTGCCGGTGCGGCTGCGGGAGCCTCCTGGCACGGCTCCGGCCGGACGGCGTGGAGCTGAAGTGCCGGCGCTGCAAGCGGGTCGTCACGCTGACGTTCGCGGAACTCTCCACAGGCGAGGTGGGCGTGCCCCGTTCGATCTGCTGACGCTCGTGTCGGACATTCCATTCCCCGAGCGGCCCGCGGCCCACGAGCCCCGCGCCCGAACGACGGTCCCGAGGGACCGGGAGGCCGAGATGCGCAGGGCTTGGCTGCTGGCGATCCTCATGGTGGGCCTGATCGGCGTGACGTCCCGGCCCAGGCGGGCTCGGACGACGCTACTCCTCAAGCTTCTGATTCGCAAGGGCATCCTCACCCAGGAGGATGTCGACGCCCTCAAGCGCGAGATGGCGGCGGAGGAGGCCGCGCAGAAGGCGGCTGCCCCCGCCGGCCCCGTCGGCGACGACCGCTGCACCCGCTCCGCCGGCGGCCCCCGGCCAGGCCCCCGTGACGGAGGCCCAGCTGAACGAGGCCGTGGGCCAGGTCCGCAACGAGATCCTGACGGAGATGGCCGAGAAGGACGAGGCGGCGATCTCGATCTGGGTGACGTTGGAGGGCGAAGCGCGCTGGCGGCGGTACGGCAATCTCGGCGACAAGAACAGCGGCTCGACGTCCGACATCTTCCTCCGGGACGCCGAGGTCGGCCTCGAGTTCAAGCCGACCGACTATCTCACCGGGAAGCTGGTTCTCAAGAGCGAGTACTTCGGGTCGGAGACCACGGACGGCGGCGCCGAGGCCGACAGCGCGGTGGTCGTCGACGAGGCCACGATCACGTTCGAGCAGGAGGACGGGTTCCCCTTCTACTTCGTGATCGGCAAGCGGACGCAGCCCTTCGGCGCCTTCTACGAGCGCCTCGTCACGGACACGCCCGCCAAGGATGCCTACGAGGCGAATCAGGTTGGTGTCACCCTCGGGTACAAGAACAAGTCGTTGTGGGGTCTCGACGCGTCCTTCACCGCGTATCGACAGGAAGAGCTGATGGACCACTTCTTCGGGTCCACGCTCTTCGACAACACGACGATCGTCCGCGCGAGCTCGGTCGGGCTCGCCGACCAGTCGGAGAACATCCAGTCGTTCATCGGGGCGGTGAACATCACCCCGCTCACGGACCTCGCGCTCGGGGGCGGCATCTCGAGCGAGCCGGGCGCCGGCCGGCGGAATCAGACCGCCGGTCTCTGGGGCAGCTACACGTGGGGACCTCTGACCGCAGAGGCGGAGTTCTACATCGCTCTCTCCCGCGAGAACTACGTGCGGCAGACCACGACCACCGACCCGGCCACGGGGGAGACCACCACGACGCCGGTTCTTCTCGGGCAGAGCTTCAAGGAGAAGCAGCTGACCTTCGGGCTCTACTACCGGCCGATCGAGAAGGTGGAGCTGGGCGTGCGTTATACCCGCTTCTGGGACGACGGCCTGGCGACGACGACCGGGGTGTGGTCCGTCCGCAACCGGATCAGCGTCGGGGCGGGCTGGATCGTGTACGAGAAGGGGGACATCAGCGTGGGAGTGTCGGGTGAGTACCGGTACAGCGATCTCGAGCGAGGGGCGCGGCGCCCGGGAGACGGCCGTTTCCGACCAGCACGAGCTGTTCGGCAAGGTGTCGGTGACGTACAAGTGAGCGCCTGGCCGGGACGGGGGGAGGAGTGTCATGAGACTCGTTCGAGCAGCCATCGTCGCGGCTCTCGCGGCGACGTTCGTCCTGAGCGCGACCCCGGACGGGGTCGCGCAGACCGACCGGGCCGACGTGGTCAAGACGTACGCGGACATCGGCCAGGCGATGTACGAGGATGCCCTCGCGCGCGCGCGCGTGCTGCAGAAGGCGGTGCGCGCGCTGGTGGACACGCCGAGCGAGGCGACCCTCCAGGCGGCCCGCGAGGCGTGGCTCTCGGCCCGCGAGCCCTACATGCAGACCGAGGTGTTCCGGTTCGGCAACGGCGTCGTGGACGAGTGGGAGGGCAAGGTCAACGCCTGGCCGCTCGACGAGGGGCTGATCGACTACGTCGAGGGGCAGTACGGCGGCGAGTCGGACTCGAATCCCTACTACACCGCCAACGTCATCGCGAACCGGCGACTCAAGGTCGGGCTCGAAGAGCCTGGACGCGTCGACGATCACCAAGAAGGTCCTGCGGGACCTTCACGAGATCGGCGGCGTCGAGGCCAACGTGGCCACCGGGTATCACGCGATCGAGTTTCTGCTCTGGGGGCAGGATCTGAACGGGACGGGCCCCGGTGCGGGCAACCGGCCGTGGACGGACTACGGGCGCGCGAACTGCACGCACGGCAACTGCGACCGGCGCGGGCAGTACCTCACCGCGGCCAGCGAGCTCCTGGTCGAGGACCTCGCCTGGATCGCGCGGCAGTTCGCGCCCGGCGGGCAGGCGCGGAAGGACCTGATCAAGGGCCGCCCGGACGCCGGGATCAGCGCGATCCTGACCGGGCTGGGGAGCCTCTCGTACGGCGAGCTGGCGGGCGAGCGGATGAAGCTCGGCCTGCTCCTCCATGACCCGGAGGAGGAGCACGACTGCTTCTCCGACAACACGCACAACTCGCACTACTACGACATCGTCGGCATGCTCAACGTCTACAACGGGCGGTACGTGCGGATCGACGGGCGGCAGATCCAGGGTCCGTCGCTCGCCGCGCTCGTGGGCGAGGTCGCGCCCGACCTCCAGCGGGAGATGGCGGCGAAGCTCGAGACGACCCTGGCGGCCGCGCGGCGGCTCAAGGAGCGGGCCGAGACGAAGGAGCGGTACGATCAGATGATCGGCCCCAACAACCCCGAGGGCAACGCGGTCGTGCAGGCGGTCATCGACGGCCTCGTCGACCAGACGAAGACGTTCGAGCGGATCGTCGCGGCGCTCAAGCTCAAGGCGATCAAGTTCGAAGGCTCCGACAGCCTGGACAAGCCGGACGACGTGATGAAGGACAAGAAGAAGTAGCCGAGGGTATCGGGATGGACGCCGGTGCGGCGGCAGGACGGGCGGCGATCTGTGGCGTACGCTCGACGCCTGCCCCGCGCCGGAGCCACGGCGGGCACGCTCGTCGCTCTCGGCGCCGGCCTGTCGATCCTGGCGGGCACGCTCGGCGCTGCGAGCCCCGACCCGCCGGTGCCGGCGGCCCCGGCCGATCGCGCGGCCTCCCTGGTCCCCACGACCGACTTCTCGACGCCCGAGCCCGACGAGGAGTCGCCGGGCGGCGCGGCGACCTCCCGCCATGCGGCGACTCGCAATGCGTTCTCGCACCCCTCCGCGACGCTCACCTTTGCCCAGCAGCTCGACTTCAAGGTGGGCGATGGAATCTTCCGGAAGCTGTGGGTGTCGGCGCCGTCCTCCACGACGTCGTCCGACGGCCTGGGGCCTCTCTACAACGCCCGCTCCTGTCAGAGCTGCCATCTCAAGGACGGGCGCGGGCATCCCGCCGAGGGCCGGTGGCCGGACGGGGACGGCACGTCCATGCTGTTCCGGGTGAGCGTGCCTCCGGCCACGGATGCGGAGCGCCTCGCGATCGAGGAGGACCGGCAGGCGGTCGTCCCGGAGCCGACCTACGGGACGCAGCTCCAGGGCTTCGCGATCCAGGGGCAGTCGCCGGAAGCCCGGGTGCGGATCACGTACGAGGACCGTCCGGTCACGCTCCACGGCGGCCTGGTCGTCCACCTCCAGAAGCCGAGCTACCGGGTGGTGGATCTCGGATACGGGCCGATGCGCCCGGATGTCATGCTCTCGCCCCGGGTCGCCGCTCCGATGATCGGCCTCGGTCTTCTCGAGATGGTGGACGAGGCCGACCTTCTCGCCCGCGCGGACCCGGACGACCGGGACGGGGATGGCATCTCGGGCCGGCCGAACCACGTGTGGAGCATGGAGCACGGCCGCCCGATGCTCGGGCGATTCGGCTGGAAGGCGGCCCGCGCGACGATTCGCGATCAGACGGCCGGCGCGTTCAGCGGGGACATGGGCCTGTCCACGGAGCTCCTTCCGGGCTCGGCAGGGGACTGCACGCAGGCCCAGACCCTCTGCCGCGGTGCCCCGAACGGCGCCGACCCCCCGCACGGCGTCGAGGTGGCGCCGACGATGTTCGACCTCGTGGTGTTCTACGCGCGCAACCTCGCCGTCCCGATGCGGCGCCGCGCCGATGCGCCGGAGGTGCTGCGCGGCAAGCAGGTCTTCTATCAGGGCGGCTGCCCGGCCTGCCACACGCCGAAGTACCTCACCCGCGCGGATCCCGAGCGGCCCGAGCTGAGCCGGCAGCTCATCTGGCCCTACACCGATCTCCTGCTCCACGACATGGGACCGGGGCTCGCCGATGGCCGATCGGAAGGCCGGGCCGGCGGCCAGGAATGGCGGACCCCGCCGCTCTGGGGGATCGGGTTCACGGCCGCCGTCAGCGGCCACACGCGGTTCCTCCACGACGGCCGTGCGCGGAGTCTCCTCGAAGCGGTCCTCTGGCACGGCGGGGAGGCGGAGACCGCAAAGCAGCGCGTCGTCAAGATGACGCGAGAGGAGCGCGATGCTTTGGTGGCATTTCTGGCCTCTCTCTGAGTCCCGAGGCGTGCGGCTGACCACGCGGCGGCCGCGGACCGTCCGGACCGCCGCCGTCCTCGGGGTCGTCCTGATGGCGGCCCTGGCCGGCGGGGTCGCGCGCCGAGGAGTCGGAGCGGGATCCCGCGTATCGTCGGCTGAACGCGTCCCTGATCGAGCATCACGTGCTGCCCCGCTACGCACGGCTCGCCGACGCGACCGCGGCGTTCGACCTCGCCGCGCGCGGTTTCTGTGCTGCGCCGGCGACGGCGCCTTTCGACGAGGTCCGGAGCGCCTTCCACGCCGCCGCCGACGCGTGGCACGACGTCGAGCACATCCGGTTCGGGCCGATGGAGTCGCGGCTCCGGGCCGAGCGGCTCTATTTCTGGCCCGATCCCCGGAACGCGACCGCGCGCCAGCTCGCTGACCTCCTCTCCGGGCGGGACCCGGCCGTGTTGACCGCCGAGGGCTTCGTCCGGGCGAGTGCCGCCGTCCAGGGGCTCCCCGCGGCGGAGCGCTTGCTCTTCGACGAGGGCGCCGCGGCCGCGTTCCGGCGTCAGGGCGATGAGGGCCGTCGTCGATGCGAGGTGCTGGTAGGCGATCACGCGGAACGTCGGCGGGATCGCCGGGGAGGTTGCCCGAGAGTGGAGCGCGGGGGACACGGCCTACGCGCGGCGGGTCGAGACGGCCGGGCCGGGGAACGTGACCTACCCGGACCCGAAGGAGGCGTCCCAGGATCTCCTGAAGAGCCTCCACGGGGCGCTCGAGCGGGTCGCGAGTCTCAAGCTCACCAAGCCCCTCGGGGCGTCGCTCGCGGCGGCGCGCCCGACTGCTCGTCGAGGAGTGGCGGAGCGGACGCGCGCTCCGGGACGCGCGGCAGAACCTCGTCGCCGCCCGGGCGCTGTACCTCGGCGACGGCGGGTTCGGCCTGAGCGACTTCGTCCGTGACGTCGCCGGGGCGCGCGAGCTCGACGCGCGGCTCCGCCGAGGCTTCGACGCGTGCATCGCCGCCGCCGACAGGATTCCGGGCCCGCTCGAGTCAGCCGTCAAGAGCCCGCGCGCCCGGCCCGCCGTGGAGCGCCTCCTGAAGGAGGTCCAGACCCTCGGTCACACCGTGGCGGAGCATCTGACGACCGCCCTCGACCTGCCGCTGGGGTTCAATGCGCTCGATGGCGACTGATCCCGCGCGGGGGCCCACGCGCCGCGAGCTTCTCGCGTGGCTCGCGGCACTGGTCGCGGCGCCGGTCGCGGCGCGGGGCGATGCCGGAGATGGCCCGCTCTACCTGAGCGCCCGGAACGACGCCGCCGGGCATCCCTACGCGAGCGGCTTCGACGCGACGGGCGCGCCTCGGCTCGACCTGCCGCTGTCCGGACGGGGTCACGCGTTCGCCGTCCATCCGCGGCGGCCGGAAGCCGTCCTCTTCTCGCGACGCCCGGGGCGCACGGCCCAGGCCATCGACCTGGCGCAGGGACGCATCCTCGCCACGATCGAGGCCGCCCCCGGCCGGCACTTCTGCGGTCACGGGGTCTTCACGGGCGACGGCGGCCTCCTCTGCGCGACCGAGGAGGTCGGAGACGAGGGGCGCGGGCTCGTGGGGCGCTACGACCCCGATCAGGGCTACCGGCGCGTCGGGGAGTCCCCGAGCCACGGCGTCGGTCCCCACGAGGTGACCGTGCTGGGAGACGGGCGGACCCTGGTGGTCGCCAATGGCGGCATCGTGACGCACGCGGACGCGCCGGGCGTCAAGCTGGACCGTGACGGGATGCGCCCGACGCTGGCGCTCCTCGATGCCCGCGACGGCCGGCTCCTCGACGAGGGCCGGCTGCCCGAGCCCCTGTGGCGGCTCAGCCTGCGTCATCTCGCCGTCGGCCGGGGGGACGCGATCGCGGTCGCCGCGCAGGACGAGGGTGACGCGAGCGACCTGCTGCCCCTGGCCGCGGTCTGGCGAAGGCGCGCGGGCCTCGAGCTGCTCGCCGCGGGTCCCGCGGTCACGTCCCGGATGCGCGGGTACTGCGGGGGCGCGGCCGTGGACGCCGCCGGCACGCTGCTCGGGGTGTCGTGCCCCCGCGGCGGCCTCGCCGTCTTCTGGGACCTCGGGACGTCGCGGGTGATCGGGACCGTCGACCTGCCCGACGGGTGCGGCCTGGCGCCGGCTGACGCGCCGGGCGCGTTCCTCCTGACGAGCGGCCGCGGCGGCGTCGTGCGCGTCGAGCTGCCGGACGAGCGGGTCACGCCCCTTCCGGCGAGCTTCGTGGCCCACGCTCGCTGGGACAACCACCTCGCCGTCGGGCGGACGCGGCCGACGGCGAGCTAGCCGGGTCGAGCGCCGCGCCGCGGTCGCGGCGGCCTCAGTAGGCGGGCGGGGGCGGTGACCCGGGCGCGTCGAGCGTCGCGAGCAGGCGCCGCGCGCGCTCGCGCTTGGCCGGGTCCTGGTCGCGGGCCACGATGCGCTGGAGGACGGAGCGCGCGCGCGGGTCGCCGGCGTCGCCGAGCGCGAAGCCCAGGGCATCGCGCCGGTCGAACCACGTCCGGTCGAACGGCACTTCGGCCAGGGGCAGGCGGGTCCAGTAGTACTGGAGCTCGTCGGAGCGCCAGTCCGCGTAGACCTCCTCCCACGTGAGCGGCTGGCCGTCGGGATTGGCGTTGTCCGGGTTGAAGGGGTCCCGGACGCGCTGGAAGCGGCAGTCGATCGACATCCGGAGACGGTCGCTCCGGTTCTCGACCCCCTTGTGCACGGTGAGGCTGTGGAAGACGAGCACGTCCCCGGCCTGCATCGGACCGCCCGTCCACCGGTCCTCCAGCGGGTCGAGGATCTCGATGCCCCCGGCGCCGTTGCCGATGCCGAATTCGAGCACCCCGAGCGTGTGCGAGCCGCGCGCCACCTGGAGGCCGCCCAGCTCGCGGGGACAGTCGATCAGCGGCATCCAGGCCGTGTAGACCTCCGTGGTGCCCTGGACGTTCGGGTAGTCCTGGTGGGCCTTGGTCGTGTACTCGAGCCGATCCGGGAAGATGTTGCGCATCAGCACGCGCGGGTGCGGGAACACCGGCGCGCCGAGCATGCGCTCGAAGAGTCCGAGCAGCCGCGGGTGGTGCTTGAGCGCGTGGTAGCTCTCGAGGCGGTTGATCCGCCGCAGGACCTCGAGGTACCGCGGCTCCGGATCGACGCAGAATCCGGCGGGATCCGCGATCGCGTCGGCCAGGTCGGCATCCCGCCGGAGCCACCCGGCGTCCCGCGCGACGGTCGCCACCTCCCGCTGGACGCCGGCGACGACGTCCCGGGGCAGGAGGCGGGGGAGGTAGAGGTACCCGTCGCGGGCCATCCGCGCGGCCAGCGCGGGACCGTCCATGAGAAGCGCGGCGGAATCCTCGAGCGGATGCACGGGGCTGGCTCGACCACTTCACGGTAGCGGGCAACGGCCCGCCCGTCAACGTGTCGGACCCGCTCCGGCGGCGGGACGGTCAGCGCGGCCCGTGCGCCTGGCGCTCGACGGTCCCGAGGGAGGCGTCGAGCGCCGCCTGGCTGGCGAAGATCTGGTCGGCGGGGAGCGCCTTGACGATCTGGAACACCTTGAGCACGGCGGACTGCGCGTTGACGAGGGCCACCCGTCCCCCGCGCCCCTCGATCACCTTGCGCGCCCAGATGACGCACCGGATTCCCGCGCTGCTGATGTACTCGAGGCCGTCGAGCCGGAACACGAGCGACGTGATGCCCGGTCGGTCGAGCAGGGGAGCGAGCTCCGCCTCGAGCTCCGGCGCGGTGGCGGTGTCGAGGCGCCCCCGGAGGGCCGCCCAGCGCTCCGTCGGCCCGGGGCTGCCGATCTCGATGTCGAGCGCGTGGGACCCTCCCGGCCCAGGCGGCGCCGCGACCTCGAAGGACGCGCCCTCCGAGGAATCGGCCGGTCGCCCCCAGTGGAGCGTGACGACGTTGGCGTCTCCCTCACGCGCATACTCCCAGCGGTCGACGAGGCGACTGACCAGCAGGAGGCCGAGCCCCCCGATCGGGCGGGCGGCGAGAGGCGCCTCGAGGTCCGGTGCCGGAGCCTCGAGCGGATTGAACGGCGGGCCTGCGTCCTCGAGCCGGATCTCGATCTTCTCCGGGAGGAGCCGGAGCCCGATGTGCGCCTGGTGCCCGGGCTGGCCGCGATAGGCGTGCGTGACCACGTTCGTCAGGAGCTCCTCGACGACGAGCACGCAGTCGTGGACGGTCGGCGGGGGCACGTCGCGGGTCCGCAGGATCGTCTCGATCCGCTGCCACGCCCGGGCGGCGATCTCGGGCTCGCTGTCGACCGAGAATCGCCACGCTTCCCCCTCGCGCGCGTCCACGATCACGCCGGGGGGCCGGTACTGCAGGGCCAGCATCGCCAGGTCGTCCCGGGGCGCCCCGCCAGCCGAGAATCGCTCGATGGCCTCGACCAGCCGATCGGGCAGGGTGGCGAGGGCGTCCGCGGGCGTCTCGGCGACGACGCGCTGGAATCGCTCCAGGCCGAAGGCGGTGCCCTCTCGGTCGAAGGCCTCGGTCACCCCGTCCGTGCAGAGGACGAGCGTGTCGCCGGGCGCGAGGTGCCCGGTCCACACGGGGAACCCGGCGCCCGCGCCGAGGCCGAGGGCGGCCCCGCCCTCGAGGACCAGCACCGTCGTCTCGCCGCCGAGCCGCCGCAGGAGCGGCCGCTCGTGGCCCGCGCTCGAGTAGCGGAGCTCGCCGCTCTCGCCGTCGAGCACGGCGCAGGCCATGGTGACGAACATGCACATGTCGTTGCCCTGGGACAGCCGCATGTCCAGCTCCTGCAGGACGTCGTCGGGACCGGTGTCGCCCCGGCCGATCGCGCGCAGGAGTCCGGTCACGCGCGCCATGAGGAGGGCGGCGGGCATTCCCTTGTCCGCCACGTCGGCGATGGCGAAGATGAGCCGGCGGCCGTCCAGCAGGAAGAAGTCGTAGAGGTCGCCGCCGACCTCGCGGGCCGGCTGGAGCGTCGCGGCGATCGCGTAGCAGCCGGCCAGCGGCTCCGACGGGGCGATGGGGAGCATCGACTGCTGGATCTGACGCGCGATGTCGAGCTCCCGGGCCCGCCGCTGCTCCTCCGCCAGCCGGGCCGCGCGCTCCTCGATGTGTCCCCGGAGCATGCGGCGCATCCGGTCCGTCACGTCCCGGAGCGCGCCGACCTCCAGCGGGTTCCACACCTCGGGGAGCGTGGTATCGAGGTCGCCCCCGCCGATCCGCTCCACCGATCGGGCCAGCGTCTCGAGCGGCCGGGAGATGCGGCGGGCCGAGAGCCACACGAGACCGAGGGTCAGCCCGAGGATGCCGAGACCGATCAGGAGCTGCCACTGCGCCAGGCCGCGCGCCTCGGCGACCAGCTCGTCGCGGGGGGCCGCCAGGACCAGGGTGAGCGGCTCCCCGACGTCCACCTGGATCGAGCGCTTCCCGCCGATCCACGCCCGGCCCTGGACGGGCAAGGTCGTGTGCCCGCGCGTCGGGTCGTCGGGGCGGGCGAGGAGCTGCCTCAGCGCGGGGTCCTCGAGGTCGGTCGACGCGGGTGAGGGCGGGGTCGCCGGGCCCTGGCCGGACCAGTCGTCCCGGGTCGGGGTGGGCGATCACGAACCCGAGGCGGTCGACGAGGGCGATCTGGGCGGAGGGGGTGACGCGGGACTGCGCGAGATGACGCGAGAGATCCTGGAGCGTGATGTCGGCGCCGACGACCGTCGCGTCGATCCCGCTCCGCCGGGCGAGCGTCGTGCCGATCTCGCGCGTCGTGAAGAACACGTACGGGTTGGTCCGGATGAGCGTCGCGCTCGACATCGCCTGCCGGTACCACTCGCGGGTCCGCGGGTCGAAGCGGTAGGCCGGCCGCGGCTCGTCCTGGACCACGGCGAGCTGCCCGTCCAGGAAGAGGTAGCGGCCCGGCGTCGGGCGGTCGGTGGCGGCCAGGCTCTGGACGAGGAAGCTGGCCCCTGCCGGCGCGTTGAGACTCTGCCGGAGGGGATCGCGCAACGAGCGCACGAGGAAGAAGTCACCGTTTCCGAAGCCCACGTACACGGCCGAGATCTCGGGGTGCGTCACGAGGGCGGTGGCGAGCAGCGGGAGCGCTTCGAGGCGCGGGGCCAGGGCGGCGGTCCGGGTCAGCGGGTGTCGCGCCAGGAGCTCCACCAGGAGGCGGGCAGGGGCGAGCAGGTTTCGCACCTGGTCGGCGGTGTGCTCCGCGACGTGCAGGAACTCCTCGTCGCCGGCGGAGAGCAGAAGGCGCGAGGTGGCGCGGTAGCCGTAGGCGACGATCGCCAGGCCCGCCGCGGCGATGAGCGCCACGAACAAGGTCGCGATGTGCACGCGGAGCCGGAACCGCCGGTGCGGCGAGTGGCCGGTCTCGGGGACATCCTCCGGATCGGTCGAGCCCGGTCGGATGGGATCGCTGGCCGACATCAGCGCTGATCTCCCGCCGGCCCCGGGCTGCCGCCGGTGGGAGGGAGACGGCGGGATCGTGTCCCGCCCCGCGGGGGCCGCGGAGCCCGGGCCCGCGGGGCGCCCCGGCGCGGGGAACGGCCGGTCGCGTGGATTCCCCACCGGGTGTTCACGAGCTCACCGCGATCCTAGCATGGGAGCTCGGGCGGCCCGTGCACGCACGCTCCGGTCCGAGCCCGATCCGCCGAGGACGTGGGCGGCAGCCCGCCGGGCGCGGCGGAGGCGGGGCGGCTCCGGCCCGCCTCGGCCGCCCTAGGCCTTGAGCCCCACGTTCCAGAAGAAGGGGCGGTAGCGGTTCGCATACCCGGCGACGCTCTTCTGCTTGATCCGGAGCGTGAAGAAGTCGCCGAGCTTCGCGACCGGCACCTCGTCCCAGAACCAGCGCTGGATCTCCTCCCAGACGGCCTTGCGCCGGGCGAAGTCGGTCTCGCACGCCAATCGTGACTGGAGGGCATCGAGCTTCGGGTCGCACGTCCAGCCCGGCCAGTCGCAGGACAGGATGGGGAGCTGCGAGGGATCGGTCTGGAAGCCGATTCCGGTCGTGAACACCTCGTAGAGCTTGGGGTCGTTGCGGCGCTGGACCACCGTCGCCCACTCGAGCACCTGGAGGTCGATGTTGAAGCCCACGTCCTCCAGCTGCTGCTTGGCGGCGAGCGCCGACTTGTACATCCAGTCGTAGAACTGGGTGGCCATCCACCGGATCGGCTCCCCTTTGTAGCCGGCCTCCCGCATGAGCCGCTTCGCCTTCTCGCGGTCCGGGCGGCTGTAGACGTCCTTGCCGGCGTCCGACCACCACACCTGCTCCCGGAAGATCAGGCTCGGGTCGAGCCGGTAGAACTCCGGCGCCCCGACCGCCGCCTTCATGATCGGCTCCATGTCGAGGGCGGCGACGACCGCCTGGCGGAGCGCCTTCGAGGTGAACGGCCCCTGCTTCTTGTTGAAGATCGCGCTGACCCACTCGTTCGGCTTGACGATCATCACGTCGAGCCGCGGATTCCGGTTCAGGCGCTCGTAGTTGTCGGGAGAGATCCAGTCGCTGAAGTGGAACTCGCCCGACTCGACGCCCGCGGCCCGCACCGACACGTCCGGCACCGGGATGAACTGGAGCTCGTCCACGTAGGCCGTCCGCCGGCCGCCGTAGCCGCTGGTCGCCTCCGGCCGGGCGGCGTAGCGGTCGAAGCGGGCCATGCGGGTGTACCGGTCGGGGATGCGCTCGACGAAGCGGAACGGCCCCGTGCCGACGAAGTCCTTGATCTGGCCGTCGCCCGCCGCCTCGACGACCTCCTTCGGGTAGATCGCCGGGAACTGATTCGCGTTTCCCAGGGCGGCGAGGACGGCGCCCGCGCAGCCGCCGAACCGGAGCTCGACGGTGTACCGGTCCTTCGCCTGGAAGGACTGGACGTTCTTGAACAGGCCCTTCCCCACGGTGGCGATCCGCCCCCACCGGGCGAGCGACGCGACCACGTCCTCGGCGGAGCACTCCTTCCCGTTGTGGAAGGGCACGCCGCGCCGGAGCCGGATGGTCCAGGTCTTGCCCCCGTCCGCGACCGCGTGGCCCTCCGCCAGCATCGGGACGACGCCGTAGCGCTCGTCCAGCGTGAACAGAGGCTCGTACAGGTGCGACGTGACGTCGTACGTGAGACTCGCGGTCGTCCAGTGCGCGTCGAGGGAGGGCGGCTCGCCGATGATCGCGACCTTCAGCACGCCCCCGGGCCGAGGGTCCTGAGCATGGGCGGGACGCCGGAGGATGGCCGGGCCGAGGGTGCCGGCGATCCCGAGGGCGGCGGCCCCCCCGAGAAGGCGCCGGCGGGACGGCATCGTCGTGGCTCGGGGCTCGCGCATCGCTCTACCCTCCGTGGGCGGCCGGCTGCCCCGCCGCCATCTGCTGCTGAAGTGCCTCGCGCCGGTGGAGCATCCGCTCGACCCGGTCGGCGAGGGCCTGGCCCGTGGCGGCCCGGTCGGTGGCGACCTCGGCGAGCAGCTCCTGCTCCCACGCGTGCCAGACACGCTGCACGGCGGGCGCGCGCCCGGCCGGATCGCGCATGACCTCGTCCCCGAGCGCCTTCATGAGCCACCACGCCGACCGCCCGTCCGGCTCGCCCGTGCCCCGCGTCAGCGCGTCGGGGAGCTCGACCCCGACGGCGACCGGGAGGAACACGCTCGTGCACGGGGTGGTCTGGGCGCACCAGGCGATCACCGGACTCTCCCGGCCCAGCTCCGCCACCATGGCGGCCGCCGTCGCGCCGGTTGCCGGGTCGGGGTGCATGCAGACGGACCATCCCTGGGGATCGCCGTCCTTCCGGCCGGGGCGATGGATGGTGCCGCCGTCGTAGTGGTCGCGGAGGTGCCGCTGCATCTCGGGGACGCCGGGCCGACCGGTCGCCGCCAGGAAGCGGCAGCTCGCGTCGTACCGGGCCTCGGCCCGGTAGCGCGGCTCGGGGTTCTCGAAGGCGGCGCGGAAGTCGAAGCGGCGGCCCGGCCGGGTCGCCACCATCCGCGCTCCGCGGCGTAGGCCTCGATGCCCGGCGACGTCTCGTCCCAGTCGTCGCCGATCGTGGCGAGGTTGGAGATCGCCGCGCGGCCGCGGACACGCCGGGCGACCCAGTGGCGGCCCGACGTCTCGAGCACCCACGCGGCGCCGGGGTCCGCGATGATGAAGCTGTTGTGGTAGAAGCGGCGGCCCCCGTGCTGGGCGCTGCCGCCCTGGCCGTGACGCGCGAGGAGATCGGTGATCACCCGCTTGGCGTCGTCGGCGGTCCGCCCCCGCTCGAGCCCCAGCCGCAGCAGATCCATGCCGAGCAGGCCCGTCTCGGCGGGCGTCTCCCGCGTGTGGAGGGCCTCGTTGCCGATCGCCACGCCGGATTCGTTGACGCCGTGCTCGAATCCCCAGATCCACCAGGGGCGGCTGCCCAGGACCGCGAGGGTCTCGGGGACCTCGGGGATCTCGAGGTAGGTGCACCGGACGGTCGCGCCGGAGGCATGGCGCCGCGCCGGCACCGCCTGGAGCGGCTGGCATTCCGTCGACGGGCGGTCGCTGTTCTTGGCGAAGAGCGTGCGGCCGCTTCGCGTGTCCGATCCGAGGGCGACGAGCGTGTCGCAGCTAGTGTTCACGGCGTCCTCTCTCGCGAGTATCGGCTCCGAGCATAGCATCCTCAGCGGCCGGCCGGCTCGATGACGACCGCAGTGCCGTACGCCAGCACCTCGGTGACGCCGGGGGCGACCTCGTTCGCGTCGTAGCGCATGGCGATGACGGCGTTGGCGCCGACGTCGGCGGCGTGCCGCATCATGAGATCGAAGGCGTCCTGCCGGGCGTGCTCGCAGAGCTCGGTGTAGAGCGTGATGTTGCCGCCGAAGAGCGTCTGGATGGACGCGCCGAGACTGCCCCCCACGCTGCGCGAGCGCACGACGATGCCGCGCACGACGCCGCGGTGCTGGACGACCCGATACCCCTCGAAGCCCATCGCGGTCGTCACACGCTCATGCGGGAGGGCCACGCGTTCCTCTCCTCGGTCCGCCCCGCGGTCGGCGCGCGCGGGTCACGTCGGGTCACGCCAGGGGAACGTAGTCGTACTCGCCGATGCCCTGCAGGACGAGGAAGGTGGCGGAGCCGTCGCCGCCGTTGGTGACGAGGTGGGGGCGTCCGGGTCGCACCGAGTACGTCTCGGCGGGCCCGAGCCGCACCTCCTCCTTGGGGTCGCGGAGGAAGAGCCGGAGCCGGCCCTCCAGCACGTAGAACGTGTCCTGGACGTGGGTGTGGCAGTGCCAGGGGACCTGCTGGCTCGGGGAGATCTGGAGCTCGGTGATCCGGAAGCCCGGGCGCTCGGCGTGACGGGCGCGCCGCTCGACCTCGTAGAGATGGCTCGAGTCCCTGACCGCAGCCATGACGGCCTCCTCGCGCGCTCGCGAAGCGGCCAGCATACTGCCGCGGGGCGAGTCCCCCGGGACCCGCCGCCGATCTGCGCCGGCGCGCTCGCGGCTTCCGGGTCGGTGACCGGCCTAGCGCTCCTCCGCGGGCGCCCGAGGACCGCGGGGGGCGATCGGGAGCACGCGCTGGAGGGCGACCAGGGTGAAGAACAGCCGGATCCGGAGGCGCACCGCGAGCGACGGCCGCCAGTTCCCGGCAAGGACGGAGAGCACGGCCCGGTAGATCCCCCAGCGGTTGCTCCGGCGGAACCACAGGTCCCGGAAGTTCGGATTGTAGAAGCCGACCGCGAAGCGCCGGAAGTGATGGTAGCGGGCCCGCACGAGGCGCTCGTACGCGGCGAATCGCCGCCGGGACAGGTCGCCCTCGCGGAGGCCCGCGTCGATCGCGGCCGCGGCGTCCAGCCCGCCCTGCATCGCCAGCAGGACGCCGGTCGAGAAGATCGGATCGAGAAACGCCGCGGCGTCGCCCACCGCCACCCAGCGATCCCCGGCCACCTTGGTGCCGAGGTACGAGTAGTCGGCGTCGAACCGGGCCGGCGAGACGCGCCGGGCGGCCGCCAGGAGCTGGGCCGCGCTCGGCGTGCGATCGACGTAGTGCGTGAGGCTCTCCTCGGGCGTGGCCTTCGACTCCCGGCGGTGAACGGCCTGGGGGATCACGGCCCCCACGCTCGTCACGGTCTCCGAGATCGGGATCAGCCAGAGCCAGCCCATGTCGGGCCGCGTGAACATCCGGATGTCGCCCGCGCGCCGCCCGGGGAGGCGCGGGATGTTCTCGTACTGCGCGTGCACCGCGATGTTGCGAAGGACGGGATCGAACGTGTGACGCCCGAGCTTCTTGGCGAGAAAGCCGGTTCGCCCGGACGCGTCGACCACGACGCCCGCGCGCACCGCGTGCTCCACGCCCTCCGGATCGGCGAATCGGAGCGTGACCCCGGTCGGATCGAAAGCGGCGTCGAGGGCGCGATGCCGCTCGCGGACGGTCACGCCGGACTTCTCCGAGTGACGGAGCAGGAGCTCGTCGAACGTCGCCCGCGGGACCTGGATGGTCTGGGGGGTGGGCGTCTCGACCGCATCGGCGAAATCGGCGTACTGCTCGACGGCGCCGTCGATCGTCCGGAAGCTCGCCCCCCACTTGCGGACGAATCCGGCGGCGGCGATCGTGTCGTGAACGCCGAGCTCCCGGAAGATCTCGTTGGTCCAGGGAAGCTGGGACTCCCCGATGTGGAAGCGGGGAAACTGCTCGCGCTCCAGCAGGAGGACCCGGCGTCCGCACCGCGCGAGCGCGGTGGCGGCGCTGGAGCCGCCCGGGCCGCCGCCCACGACGACGGCGTCGAACTCCCAGTCGCTCGGCGTGGTCATGCGTCGCGGACCGGATGCCTCGGCGTGCGGGCGGCTACGGCGCGAGGCTCGCGATCGACTGCTCGTACTGGCACGTGCCCATGGCGCCGTCGGTGAAGATGCCGCGCTCCGCGACCCACTGGACGGTCTGGTCGAAGACCTCCTTCGTGTAGGGCTCGAACACGATGCGCTCGCCCGGGCCCCAGCGGCGGGTGTCCATGAGCGGATGGAAGCGGACCGGGAACTCGTTCCGGTAGTAGTGGGTGTAGCGATCGGGCCGGACATCGATGTCGCGCTGCGCCCGCTGGAGCGCCCGGAAGAACCGGCGCAGGTCCTCGGGGTCCGGCTGGCCGTGGATCATCGTCGTGATCATGAAGGAGGTGTCGATGATCTTGCGGAAGCCGAGCTGCTCCGCGAAGTAGTACGGGCCGCTGAACAGGGTGGCGGCGGGCACCTTGGCGTCGATCAGGAGCTCCATGCGGCGAAAGAGCATGCCGTCGTTGAACGACAGGTTGATCCGGGACGCGGGGAGATACGGCTCGAGCGCCTGGATCGTCGCGTAGTGGCTGCCGGACTGGTAGCCGACCGAGATCGGCACCCCGGCCAGCTGGTCCGGCGTCTTCACCGGCGACTCGGCGGGGACGAAGATGCCCGCCGGCGCGACGGAGTAGGCGCCGGGATAGAGCTTGCCGTGGCCCGCCGACGCGGCGATGCCCACCGTCCAGTGGCACGCGCAGCTCACGTCGGCCGCGCGGCCCGCCTCGAGCGACTGGTAGGCGCCGACCTTGTCGCCCTGGTCGTGGATCCGGCCGTCCGTGGACTGCACGAGCTCGCGAAAGACGTAGTCGAGCCCTTCCTGGGTGAAGTAGCCCTTCTCCTCGGCGACCCACTCCTGCAGCCGGAAGTGCGGCTCGATGACGAACTTGCCCATGTCACTCTCCTCGATCGGGTCCGCCTCGGAGGCGATGAGCATCCCCGCGGGCGACCGGAACCGCGGCCGCTATGGCGAGCTGCCGCCGCGGAGCGCGCCCTCCAGCATTCTACAACCAGGCGGAGCCGGTCGCCCGTGCCCGGCGCGGGGCTCGAGCGGCCTCCGGTGGTCGGTCGTGGCGGCACTCCACGAGTGTCGCCGGCGCAACGCGGCGCCGCCGCCGAAGACGGCGTCGCTATGGGGTCGGCAGGCGAGGAGGCAGGCGGAGGGCTCGGGGACGCCGCGGTGATCATCGGCTCCTCCGTCCGGCGCGCTACGGAAGTCTCGGCGCGCCGCCGTCGGCGATGGTCTCCCCGTACCAGAGCCGCGAGACGCCACCCCAGTAGGCCCCGGCCTGACACATCGGGCAGGCCCGGGCCGTCCCGTACATCTCGCAGCCGGAGAGGTCGCGCGTGCCGAGCCGGCGGGCGGCGTCGCGGATCGCCTGCATCTCGGCGTGGGCGGTGGGATCGGGCGTGGTGACGACGGCGCTCACGCCTTCGCCGACGATCCGGCCGCCCCGGACGAGCACGGCGCCGTAGGGCTGGTCGCCTCGCTCGACGGCCAGGCGGCGCAGCTCGAACGCCCGGCGCATGAACGCGTCGGCCGTCGGCCGGGCGGGCTGCACGATCTCGACGGGTGGATCGGTGGCGGCGCGGACCGGCCGGCCCGCGAGTGCGGCGACCAGGCCGGTCAGCGCGGCCAGCGCGCGGCGCCGGCCGGTGGGTGTGCCTCGCATGGCATCTCCTCGATGCGGGGGACCGCGCGGATGCCGGCCGCCGGCTCAGCGCCCCAGCGCGTCCTCCCGGAACCGGTAGCGGCGCACCACGGTCTCGTCCACGTCCACGCCGAGACCGGGGCCCTCGGGCGGGGCGATCCAGCCGTCCGTGTGCCCGATCGGGTTCGTCACGAGCTCGTGCTGCATCGGCGAGGGCACCGGCTTGAGCTCGAAGAGCAGCGTGTTGGACGCGGCGACGGCCAGGTGGAGTGCGGCCGCGGTGTTGAGCGCGCTGCTCCAGGAGTGCGCATTCCAGGCGCGGCCGGCCGCCGCCGCCATCTCGATGACCCGCCAGGCCCCCGTCACGCCCTCCGCCCGGCCCGGATCGATCATGATGACGTCGATGGCGCCGGACTCGATGAGGCTCCGGTAGTGTGCCGCGTGCCAGCCCTTCTCTCCCGTGCAGATGCGCGTGTCCACGGCGGCGTGAAGGCGCCGGTAGCCGTCGAGGTCGTGCTCGACCAGCGGGTCCTCGAACCAGAACAGGCCCACGTCGCCGTCGATCGCCCGGCACATGCGGATCGCGTGGCTCGCGTCCCAGCCCATGAGCGCGGCGACGTCGACGATCATGTGGATGTCCGGCCCGATCGCGTCCCGGACGGCGCGCGCGACGGCCCGGTCCCGCCGCTCGTCGCTGCCGAAGGCGATGGAGAGATCGTGGCCCCAGCCGCCCTTCACGTAGCGGTAGCCCTCGGCCACGAACCCGCGGAACTCCCGCCCGATGCGGTCGAGGTCGTGAGTGGCGAAGATGGTCGAGGCACAGGCGGGGAGCCGGTCCCGCCGCTTGCCTCCGAGCAGCCGGTAGAGCGGCACGCCGGCGGCCTTCCCGGCGATGTCCCACAGCGCCATGTCGATCGCGCTGATGCCGAACGTGACCAGCCCGCCGTTGCCGTCCCAGTAGGTCGCGTCGCGGAGGCGGCTCCAGACGCCCGCGACGTCGCGCGGATCCCCGCCCACGACCAGGGGCGCCAGGCGGCGCTCGACGACGAAGGCCACCGCCAGGGACGTCTCCTGGCCGCCCGTGATGGCCTCCCCCCAGCCCACCAGCCCGTCGTCGGTCTCGACGCGTACGAGCGTCAGCGCCCGGATCTTGCCGTCATTGTTCGGTTCCGGGTAACGAACGGCGAACGCCTCGACGCGGCCGACTCGCATGAAGCCTCCCTCGGTGTCGAGCGTGGCCGCCGCCCGGCGGCTCGCTCCGCGACGCGGCTGATTCTACCTCGCGGGCGCTCTCTCCAGCGGCGCGCGGCCTTGACACCCCCACGGGCGAACCTCATCATTTCTCGGTGCCGGAGCGGGAGCCCGATCCCGCGCGATCGCACACCGCGGGTCCGGAACCGAAGAGGGGCGAGACGATGCTCGGCGGATACATCAGCGATCTGGCGGCCGGTGACGTGTTCGAGCCGGTCGAGTACGTCCTCACCGCGTTCATGGCCAGCGAGTACGCGCACGGGGTCGAGGAGAACTGCGAGTGGTTCCACTCGTCCCGCGCCCCTGGAGGGCGGCAGATGCGGCCGCCGACCATGATCCACGTCGACAAGATGCGGATCCTCGAGAAGAATTGCCTCAAGGAGCAGCGGGTCGGCGGGGCCAAGGGCCCCCACGCCCGGATCCACTACGAGTACTTCGCGCGCCAGCACAGCGCGGCGTACGTGGGAGAGCGGCTCATCGTCAGCGGCCGGATCACCGATCGGTACGTGAAGCGCGGCCGGACCTATATCGACTACTACCTCGAGGTGCGGACGTCCGACGGCCGGCTCGTCACCACCTACACGGACAAGACCCTGCTGAAGTACGAGCCCGAGGGCCCACAGGCCGAAGGCCGTCCGACCAATCCGGCCCGGACAACGCGATGAGCCCGGCCACGCCCGCCCCGCGTGACCTGGCCGTCGGCACCGAGATCACGGGACCGGTGCGCCTGATGACGGCCGAGCGGATCGAATGGTACGACAGCGCCATGCTGTCGGCGGCCAAGGGCACCCTCGCCCAGGTCGGCTCCAACATCCACACCGACGAGGCCTACGCGCGCTCGCAGGGGCTGCCGGCCATCATCGCAGACGGCATGATCATGGCGAACTGGGTATCGAGCATGCTGGTCGAGCACTTCGGCCTGGCCTACGTCGAGCGCGGAGAGCTCCGCACGAAGTTCATCAAGCCCGTGCCGCTCGGGATGACCGTCGCGTGCCGGGGGCGCGTCCGGTCGGTCGAGCGGCTGGCCGGCGGCGCCCGCGCCTGCGTGCTGGACGTCTGGTGCGAGGACGAGCACGGCGTCAAGGTCGTCGACGGCCACGCCCGGGTGGAGCTGCCGGCGTGAGCCAGGCCCGCCCGGTCGCCGCCCGGTGAAGGTCGTCCGCCAGCTGTCCGCCCTGCTCCTGGCCGGGACGGGGGTGTTCCTGGTCGTTGCGGGAATCCGGCTCCGGCTCGAGGGGCAATACGGGCCCGGCCCGGGCTTTCTCGCGTTCTGGGTCGGACTCCCGCTGGCCCTCCTGAGCGTGGTGTGGCTCGGGCAAGTGTCGCTCGCGCCAGCAACGCCGGCGCCGGCCGGATCCGAGGCGGGCGGGCTCTGGCGCGTGGCGTCGATCATCCTGGCCCTGATCGCGTTCGCCGTCCTGCTCACGCCGCTCGGCTTCAAGCTCGTCATGCTGGCGCTGCTCCTCGGCCTCTTCTTCGCCTACGACCGGGAGCACGTGCTCGCGAAGATCGTCGTGGCCGTCGCCGGCAGCGCGGGCACGCACTACGTGTTCGAGCACTACCTGCGGGTCCCGTTGCCGGATGCGTCGCTCCCTGCGCTCCGGTCGCTGGGATTCTAGAGATCCGCCGGCGCGCGATGGACCCGATGGCGTCTCGGCCGGACGACGCGTTTCTCGACGTCTCCGGGATTCTGGAGCCCAGGTCGATCGCGGTGATCGGGGCCTCGGAGCGCCCCGGTAACCTGGGCGGCGACACGGTGCGACGGCTGCGTCAAGTTCGGATTCCCCGGACCGGTGTGGCCCGTCAGCCGGACGGCCGCCCCCGTGGCCGGCCTGCCGGCCTTTCCGGCGATCTCCGAGGTGCCCGGCGTCCCCCACCTGGTCGTGCTGGCGGTGCCGGCGGAGGCGCTGCTCGAGGCGGTCCGGGAGTGCGCCCGGGCGGGCATCCGCTACGGCGTCGCCTACGCGGGCGGGCTCGGCGAGGCGGGCGGCGCGGGCGCCGAGCTCCAGCGGACCCTCGTCGCCCTGTGCCGGGAGACCGGGTTCACGCTCTGCGGTCCGAACTGCGTCGGCGTCATCAACGCGACGCTCCCCGCCACCCCGACGTTCTCGACCGCGCTCCTCGAGATGGACGTGCTGCGGGCCGGGGGCATCTCCATCGTCGCCCAGAGCGGCGGGATCGGCACGACGGCGTTCTCGCTCATCCAGCAGGCGGGCTTCGGCTGTCGCCACATGATCAGCAGCGGGAACGAGGCGGTCGTCGGCTACGCCGACTATCTCTACGCGCTTGCCCGGGACCCGGGCACCCACGTCATCGCCGGCTACCTCGAGGGCACCGCCGACGCCCGGAAGCTCGTCCGCGCGCTCGAGGAGGCACGGGATCGGCGGAAGCCCGTCGTCCTGATCAAGGCCGGCGCGACGAGCGCCAGCGCCCGGGCGGCGCAGGCCCACACCGGTGCGCTCGTCGGCGAGGATCGCGTGGTCGACGCCGTCCTCCGAGAGCTGGGGGTGATCCGCGTCCACTCGATCGAGGAGCTCGTCGACGTCTCGCTCCTGCTGGTCGGGAACCGCGAGCGGGCGCCGGCCGGTCGGGGCGTCGGCGTGGTCACGTTCGGCGGCGGCAACGGCGTCCTGGCGGTGGACCAGTGCGCGCACTTCGGGCTCGGCACGCCTGCGCTCAGCGCCGCGTGCGTCGAGCGGCTGCGGCCGCTCCTCGTCTCCGTGGCCACCGCGGCCAACCCACTGGATCTGACGCCGACCACGGCGTTCCGCGCGGAGTCCCTCGCGCTCCTGCCGCAGGCGCTCGATGCGGTGGCCGCCGAGCCGGAGATCCACACGGTCCTCGTCATCGCCGGCTCGCTCGCCGCCAAGGGCCCGGAGATCTCGGCGGTCATGGAGGACTTCGCGAGCCGCGCGCCGAAGCCCGTGTGCGTCAGCTGGCCCTCGCCGCCTCTCGGCATCCCGCAGCGGCTGGCCGCCGCCGGCATCTACTCCTTCCTCGATCCCGTCCGGGGCGTGCAGGCCATCGCCCGCCTCGCGGCGCAGGGCGAGGCGGCCGCGCGCCGGCCCCCGCGCGCGCGGGAGACGGGCGCCGGCCTCACGGCGTTCGACTGGCGGCCGCACGTGCCCGACCCGCCCGGCCACCTCGTCGTCCCCGAGGATCGCTGCCACCGCATCCTCGAGGCGGCGGGACTGTCCGTCGCGGCCGCCCGGCTGGTCCAGGACGCGGCGGCCGCGGTCGCCGCGGCCGAGGCCCTCGGCTTCCCGGTGGTCCTGAAGGGCATCAGCCCGAGCGTCACGCACCGGGCGGCGGCGGGACTCATCGCCGTGGATCTCCGCACGGTGACGGAGGTCACGGCCGCCTGGCGCCGCCTCGAGCCGCGCGCCCGCGAGATCGGGGCGGCGCTCGACGGCGTGTACGTCCAGAAGATGCACCGGGGCGGCACCGAGCTCCTGCTCGCGGCGTTCCGCGATCCGATGTTCGGGGTCATGGTGTCCTGCGGGAGCGGCGGCGGGCTGACGGAGCTGATCGACGACGTCGTGACCGAGCGCGCGCCGGTGGATCGCCCGCTGGCGGCCAGCATGCTGGAGCGTCTGCGGATTCGCCGCCACGCGCGCGACGATCGGGGCCCGCTGCCCGCCGAGCCGGTCGCGGCGTTTCTCGCGCGCTTCTCCGAGCTCGCGCTCACGGCGCCGTGGCGCCGCTTCGTCTTCGAGGTGAATCCCGTCAAGTGGACGCGGGACGCCGCCGTCGCCGTGGACGGGCTTCTCGTGATCGAGGAGAGCTGACCGGACCGCGCGTGGCGACGAGATCGCGGCCGGCGAGGGCGTCGGATGCCATGACGGATCCGGGCGAGCGCGGCCGTCGTGACGCCTCCAGTCCGACGATCGCGAGGGAGGAGCCCATGCGAGGTCAAGCGGACACGCGCCAGACACGGCGAGGCGGGGCACGACGACGCCGCGGGGACGGCGACACGGCGCCCATCGGTTCGATCACGGGACAGCCGGTGCGGGTTCAGGTCTCCTGCCAGCAGTTCATCTGTGTCCAGCTGGGATTCATCTGGGCCCCGGCGGCGGCGGCCAACATCACGACCATCGTGCCCCCGCCCACGCCACGGGAGCGACGCGCCATCGTCAACGCCCTGTTCGGCCCCGGCCTCCTGGCTCCCCTCCAGCTGCCGACGGCAGTCGACGTGCAGCCCTGCCTCTTTGGGTGCGCGTGTGTCGGAGTCACGTGGGGTGCCTGGACGCCGAACCAGATTCCCCAGACCGTGACGAAGGACGTGGAGCTCTTGCAGGCGGGGCAGCCCCCCAGGCCGTTCACGGTGACCCTGGTGATTCCCGCAAGGCTCCGCCAGGGGATCGGGCGCTGCCAATAGCGGCCGCCGACCCTCGCGTGGTCCGTCGTCGGCCCGAAGCCGAGTCGCTCGCCAGGGCCGGCTGAACGCGCCGCCGGGCGTCAGCTCAGGCCGAGCTGACCCGCCGCCAGAGCCAGGACAGCAGCGGGGCCAGCAGCATCAGGCCGGAGGCCACCAGCAACCCGGTGGCGAGATAGCTCCGCGTGAGGATCGCGAGGTCGCCCCCCGACATCGACAGCGCCTGCCGGAGCGCCTTCTCGGTCAAGGGGCCCAGGATGAGCGTGAAGGCCATCGGCGCGACCGGGAAGTCGATCTTCTTGCACACGTAGCCGAGGAAGCCGAACACGATCAGGACGCCCACGTCGAACAGGCTGTTCCGGGTGACGTAGGCGCCGACGGCGGTGAAGGCGAGCACGAGCGGAAAGAGGATCGAGTACGGGACGCGGAGGAGCTGCACCCACAGCCCGACCAGCGGCAGATTGAGGATGAGCAGGATCACGTTGCCGACGTAGAGGCTGGCGATGACGGCCCAGACGAAGTCGGGCCGCTCCTTGAAGAGGAAGGGCCCGGGCGTGAGTCCGTTCATCATGAAGGCGCCGAGCAGGACCGCGATCGTCGGGGAGGCGGGCACCCCGAGCGTGAAGAGGGGGATGAGCGACCCGTTCGCGTAGGCGTTGTTGGTGGTTTCCGGGCCGGCGACCCCTTCGATGGCGCCCTTGCCGAACCGCTCGGGGTGCCGGGACACGCGCTTCTCGACCGCGTACGAGATGATCGTGGGCAGGATCGTGCCGATGCCCGGGATGAGCCCGAGCACGATGCCGATCCCGGTGCCCCGCGCGATCGGCATCGCGGAGTCGGCCCAGTCCTGGCGGGTGAGCGTCTTCGAGTGGATCCGAGCCGTCGCGATCGGCTCCGACCTTCTGGTCCAGATTGGCGAGGATCTCCCCGATCCCGTAGAGCCCCATGATGACCGGCACGAAGCTGATGCCGTCGAGGAGGTCGGCCACGCCGAACGTCAGCCGCGGCGTGCCCTCGACGAGATCGGCGCCGGGGACCGACAGCGCCAGGCCGAACAGCGCGCTGAGGAGCCCGGTGACGAGGGAGCCCCCCGACAGGCCGACGACCAGCGTCAGCCCGAGCACCATCAGGGCGAAGAACTCCGGCGGCCCGAACGAGAGCGCGACCCGGGCGAGCGGCGGCGCCGCGACGACCAGGACCAGGGTGGCGACGGTGCCGCCGATGAACGAGCCGATCGCGGCGATGGCCAGGGCCGCGCCGGCCCGGCCCTGCTTGGCCATCTCGTAGCCGTCGATCGCGGTCACCGCGGAGGCCGCCTCGCCGGGGACGCGCATGAGCACGGTGGTGATCGTGCCGCCGTACATGGCGCCGTAATAGATCGCCGAAAGCATGATGATGGCACCGGTCGCGTCGAGGTTGAAGGAGATCGGAAGGAGGATCGCGATCCCGGCGATCGGGCCGATGCCGGGCAGGACCCCGACCGCGGTGCCGATGACGCTGCCGATGAGCGCGAAGAGGAGGTTCGCCGGCCGGAGCGCCACCGCGAACCCGCCGACGAGGCTCCAGAAGGCGTCCATGGACGCGCCGCCGGCCGGCGCTCGCCCGCGCTACTTCTTGACCTTGTCCAGGATCTTGCCGATCTCGAGCTGCTCGGCCTGCACCCGGCCCGCGGCGTCCCGGATCTGCGGCCCGGTCTTGTACTCGATGAACTCGCCGATCTTGTCCAGCTTGGCGAGCGTGTCCGGGTCCTTCATCGCCCTCGCGAGCGCGTCCTCGAGCTTCTTGCGAACGGGCTCCGGGAGGCTCGGGGGCGCGACCACGGCGGAGAGGTTCCGCGCGCTGAATCCATAGAGCTTCGAGCTGAGGGGGACTCCCATCCGTTCCAGCTCGGGCCAGGACGTGCTGAAGACGAGCAGGGCGCGGATGCCACCCGACTTCAGATGGGACACGGTCGCCGCGGCCGAGTTCGCCTCGGCGTGGACGTCGCCGGAGAGGAGCTTCAGGACCTGCTCGGCTCCGCCCGAGGTCGGGACGGTGCGGTACTCGAACCCGCCGACCGCCTTGGCGAGCTGGGCCATGGCGATGTCCGGGAGCCCGAACCCGCCGGAGTTGGCCGTGACGAGCTGGTTCGGGTGCGCCTTCCCGTGCGCCACCATCTCCTGCACCGTCTTCCAGGGGCTGTCCCCCTTCACGAACAGGGCGTAGAACGACTCGTGCGTGGAGCCGATGAACGTGAGCTTCAAGGGATCGAAGCCGACGTCCATGGTCCAGGGCAGGACCGTGAGGATCGAGCCGGAGGTCATGCCGAGGGTGTAGCCGTCGGGCGCGGCCATGAAGACGGCGCGGGTGCCCACCGTGCCGTTGCCACCAGGCCGGTTCTCGACCGTGATCGGCTGCCCGAGCGTCTTTTCCATGTGATCGGCGACGATCCGCGCGGCGAGGTCGGTGGCGCCGCCCGCCCCGTATCCCACGATGAGCCGGATGGGCCGCGTCGGGTAGTCCTGGGCGGAGACCCCGCCCGACAGGAACACGCTCAGCGCGCCGAAGACCGCCAGGATGAGCCGAAGCATCCGTTCCTCCCTTCGCGAGCCGCCGATCTCGGCGGTCGGTGTCAATCTAGGCGATCGGCCTCGAGTACGCAATCTGCCCGGCTACAGCTCTCGGGCGCTCCATCGGGCCGTGGGGGGCGCAGCGAGAGCGCAGTCGAGGACCCCTTGACGCGAGGTCCGCTTTCGACAAATCCTGGGGCGCATCGTGCCGTGATCCCCGACCGCACCGCGTCCACGACGGCCAAGGGAGGCTGACCATGACACCGGACCGCACCTCGCGCGCATCGATGGGCCGCCGCTCATTCCTGAGGACGGTCGGGGCCGCCGGCGCGGCGGGCGCCACCGGACTCGTCGACCCTCGGTCCGCTCCGGCGCAGGCGCCGGAGATCACCCTCCGCTTCGCCAGCCTGTACCCGCCGGCCCACTCCGCCTCGCGGACCGCCATCCGCTTCGGCGAGCTGGTCGCCGCGAAGACGGGCGGCAAGGTCAAGGTCGACCTCTTCCACAATGCCTCCCTCGGCAGCGAGCGCGAGGCGGCCGAGGGCGTGAAGTCGGGCAGCATCGACATGGCGTACTCGGGCCTGACCGGCTTCGGCAGCTACGTCCCGGAGTTCGGCGTGCTGGAGATGCCGTTCCTCTACGACACGCTCGACCAGGTGAAGAGCGTCGTGGACAAGATCTCGCCGCAGCTCGAGGCCCGGATGGCGTCCGTCGGTCTCGCGCTGCTCGGGTATCTCTACGACGGGCCGCGCGTCACGCTGTCGACCAAGCCGCTGAACTCCATGGACGACTTCAAGGGGCCTCAAGCTCCGCGTTCCGCAGATCCCGCTGTACGTCCAGATGGCGCAGGCCTTCGGCGCCACGCCCACCCCGGTGGCGCTGCCGGAGGTGTACACGGCGCTCCAGTCGAGGATCGTCGAGGGGCTCGAGGGCACGCCGACCTCGCTGTACACGCAGAAGTACCACGAGGTGGCGAAGAACCTCGCGCGGACCGACCACATCTTCTTCGTCGCCTACATCGCCATGAACGGGCCGCTCCTGGCCAAGCTGTCGCCGGACAAGCAGGAGGCGATCCGCGCCGCCGGCCAGGAGGCCAGCGCCTACAACCTCGAGATCGCCAAGCCCGCGGTCCAGGAGGACTTCACTCGCCTGGCGGCCGGGGGCGTCAAGATCACCACGCCCGATCGGGCACCTTTCCGCGCCGCGGTCGGCCCGATGCGGGAGAAGTACGCGGCTGGCCTGGGGGAGCGCGGTCTCGAGATCTACAACGCGGTCAAGGCCGTGACCAAGGGTTGACCGGCCCACGGAGAGGACGGAGCCGAAGGGCGGCCGGTGCTGCGCCGCTGGTATGACCGGATCGTCACGACGCTCGTCGTCGTGGCCGTCACCGTCATGCTGGGCGCGGCCCTCGTCGGCACCGTATCGCGGTATCTCCCGTTCTTGCCGAGCATCTCCTGGGGTGAGGAGGTGACCCGCTTCGCCGGCATCTGGTCGGTGTTCCTGGTCGCCGGCCTCACCATCCGCCACGGCGCCCATCTGGGCGTGGACTTCCTCACGACGCTGCTGCCGCCCCGGGCGCGCAACGCGGTGCGCCTGGTGAACTGTGCGTTCATCCTGGCCTTCTCGGGATTGCTCCTCGTCTACGGCCTCCGGCTCGCGGCGGAGAACCGGGGCCAGTACTCCGCGGCCCTCGAGTGGTCGATGGGCGCCATCTATCTCTGCATTCCGATCGGCGCCGCGCTGATGATCGTGGAGGGCCTCGGCGTCGCGTGCCGGCTGCTCCGGGGCGGCGCCGGAGCCGAAGCCCCCGGCCGGCGTCATGGTCGAATGACCCTCTTCCTGTTCGGGCTGTTCTTCGTCCTCCTGCTGGTCGAGCTGCCGGTGGCATTCGCGATCGGCGTGTCCTCCACGGTAGCCGTCCTCCTCAGCGAGCGCCTGCCGCCGACCTTCATCGTGTCGAAGATCTTCGCCGGCCTGGACTCGTTCCCGCTCATGGCCATTCCCTTCTACGTCCTGGCGGGCAACCTCATGTCGGAGGGCGGGCTCACGCAGAAGATCGTGAGCTTCGCCAACGCGCTCGTCGGGCACGTGCGCGGCGGGCTGGCGCACGTGTCGATCGTGTCGGCGGCCATCTTCTCCGGGGTGTCCGGGTCGGCGGCCGCGGACACCGCCGCGATCGGCTCGATCATGATCCCGGCCATGAAGAAGGAGGGGTACGCCTCCGACTTCTCGGTCTGCGTCGTCGCGTCCGCCTGCACGATGGGCCCGATCATCCCGCCGAGCATCCTGTTCATCGTGTACGGCTCGCTGGTGCAGGTGTCGGTCGGCCAGCTCTTCCTGGCCGGGTTCCTGCCCGGGCTGATCATGATGGTGACGCTCATGGCCTTCGCCGCCGTCATCGTGCGGAAGCGGGGCTACGCGGCGTCGCACGCCCGGTTCCTGGTCCGGCGGGCGGTGGAGACCTTGATCGGGGCGGGCTGGGCCCTCCTCGTTCCCGTGATCATCATCGGCGGCATCGTCGGCGGCTGGTTCACGCCGACGGAGGCCGGCGTCATCGCCGTCGTCTACGCGCTGCTGGTGTCGATGCTGGTGCTCCGGACGGTGCGAATCGCCGACGTGCCGCGGATCTTCGTCGAGTCGGCGATGATGACCGCGATCGTGATGCTCATCCTCGGGCCCGCCACGGTGTTCGGCTCGCTCCTGATCCGGGATCACTTCCCCGACAAGATCCTCGCCGCGCTCGCCGCGATCACCAGCAACGCGACCGTGTCGGTGTTCCTGATGCTCGGCTTCGTCATCGCCGCCGGCTTCGTGATCGACGTGATGGTGCTGATCATCATGCTGGCCTACCCCTTCGCGCAGGTCGCGGGGCACTACGGCTACGACCCGATCCACTTCGGGCTGGTCTTCACGCTGGCCGCGACGATCGGCGGCATCACGCCGCCCGTCGGAAGCCTCCTGTTCGTCGCCTGCAGCATCGGCCGGATCGGCCTCAGCGAGGCGTCCCGCGCGATCTGGCCGTTCGTGGTCGCGCTCGTCCTCGTGAACGCGCTGCTGATCCTCTTCCCGGCGCTCACCACGATCGTGCCGAGTCTCTTCTTCGACTGATCGCGCAAGGGGGGCAGGGCTGGGAGGACGCCGGCGAGCGGCGGGCAGCGCCGCGTCAGTCGCAGACCAGGCGGCCGTCGTCGTTCCGGATCGGGCTCTTGCAGCGTCTGAGGTCGATCTCCGTGTCCCGCCACTCGCCGTTCCGGCGCCGGCACCGCGCCTCGAGGCGGCGGTTCTCGAGCGAGAAGTCCCGGCAGGTCTCGCGGTAGCTTCCCGCCGGCAGTCGCGCGATCTCCTGCCGCTGGCACTCCAGCCAGCCGTCGCGGTTCACGATTCCCCGGTCGCACTCGCGAAGGTCGAGATGGGTCTCGCGCCATCGGCCATTGAGGCGCTTGCACTCGGCCTCGAGATGGTTGCGATCGCGGTCGACACGTATCTCACGACAGCTCTCGGTGTAGGTCCCCGAGGGGAGCGTGCCCCGGTACTCGACGCGGTCTCCGCCGGACGTGCCGCTGTAGCTGCCGCCGGCTCCCGGGTAGTAGGAGGGGGAGGAGGAGGAGCTGTCGCCGTCCGGCATCGGGAGGACGCAGCCCGTCAGGAGCAGCAGGATGCCCCAGCCGGCCAGCATCCGTCTCGTGGCTCCGGCGATCGACATGCCTCCCTCCGCTCCGTGACGGTCCGCGGTTCGACGCCGCGCGGCGATCCCCGGCCGCCTGGTCCTAGTCCTCGCACCCCTCCCGCTCGTCGCGGAAGAGGGCGACCAGGCGGTCCACCACCGCCGGCCGGCCGAAGACGGCGCTCAGGATGCGGCCCTCGGGCGTCGGGAAGTCACGGACAACGGCGTAGCGGCCTCCGGCCTCCTCGGCCAGCACCTGGCTCGGGGCGAGGTCCCAGACGTGATTGTGCATGTCCACCATGGCGTCGGCGGCGCCCGTGACGGCGGCGGTGTGAGCATAGGCCGCCCGATAGATCCGGTGGTTCGGGTAGGCGCGGGTGACGCGCTCGAAGAGAGAGCTCTCGTCGACGTGGCGGCTGAAGTTGACCCGGGCGCTCAGCACGAGCCGCACTTCCTCGGGCCGCGCGCTCGCCGGGGTGGCGTCGAGCCGGACCCGGCGCCCGTTCCGGTGCGTCCCCAGGCCGACGCCGGCGTTCACGCGGATGTCGAGCGCCGGGTGATCGATGACGCCGACCAGCGGCACGCCACGATGGTGGAGGGCCAGCATCGTCCCGAACGTCGGGATGCCGTGGACGAACTCCTCGGTCCCGTCGATCGGGTCCATGATCCACTGGAACGCGCTCGCGGGGCGCGCCGGAGGGTATTCCTCGCCGAGCAGGCCGTGATCCGGGAACCAGCGCTCGATCAGCTCCCGCCAGCGGCGCTCGACCGCGCGGTCGACGTCGGTGACCAGCGACCGGTCGAGCTTCGTCTCGACGCGGAAGCCCTGCTCGAGGGCGGGCCGCACGATCTGCCGCGCCTCGTCGGCCAGCTCCAGCGCGGCGGCGTGGTAGCGCTCGATGTCGCGGGCGGATGCCTCGGTCGACGCGGCCTCCATGACGCGTGATCCTAGCGCACCGAGTCCGACCCTGGAAAGGAAAGACCGCCGGGCGTCGCGCGGCGCGGTTCAGCCGGCGCCGGCGCGGCGCCGCAGGGTCTCGACGAGCGTCCGCACGGCGGCGTCGGCCGGGTCGAGGACGGCGAGCTTCTCGGCGTACGCGAGCGCCCGCTTGACGTCGCCCCGCTCCGCGAGATAGGTGGCGAGCGCCGCCAGGGTGTCACGGTCCGCCGGGCGCTGCCGGTGGGCGCCCTCGAGGACCGTGATGGCGTCGCCGACCCGCCCGGTGTCGTGGAGCGCCACGGCATAGACGTAGGCGAAGCGCGGGGCGTCGGGCCGGGCGCGCGCGGCCCGGCGGAGGAGGTCGACCGCCTCGGGGAGCCGCTTCTGGCGCACGCGGAGAAGCGCCAGCGCGTGGAGCGCCTCCGCGTGATCGGGCGCCGCCCGGAGCGCCTGCTCGAGGAATCGCTCTCCGTCCGCGTCGCGGCCCTGGCCCCGCATGAGGTCGGCGAGGTTCACGAGCGCCGGGACGAACGCCGGATCGAGCCACAGCGCGGTCCGGAGCTCGGACTCCGCGTCGGCCACCCGGCCGAGACGCGCGTAGAGATTCGCGAGGTTGAGGTGGGATTCGGGCCGGTCGGCGTTGACCAGCTCCGACTGGACCAGCTCCGACACGACGCGATCGAGGTCGGCGCGCTGACCCTCCGCCAGCGGGGCGCCCGCGAGGGCCTGGGCCGCGGCGAGGCGAACCGCCCTCACGGGATCGCGGAGGAGGGGCGCGGCCACCGGCCCCCGCCGGTCGGGCGGCATGGCCTCGACGGCCCGGAGCGCTCCCAGCCGGACCAGGGCGTCGGGATCGCGGAGCGCGCTCTCCATCGGAGCGGCCATCGCGGGCGTCGAGAACTCCGGGAAGTGCGAGAGCGCGGTGGCCCGCACGATCCCCGGCTGGCTCCGGTCGGCCGCGAGGGCGATCAGCGCGGGGCCGGCTTCCGGGAGCCCGCGTCGCGCGGCGTCGAGGGTGCGGGCGAAATCCGCGGTGCCCTTGCGAGTCCCGCCCCAGGCCGTGACCCGGTCGGCCGCCCACTGCGGGGAGCGGTCCCGGTGGCAGGCTGTGCAGGCGTTCGGCGTGCCCAGCGCCACCGACAGGTCCGGCCGCGGGACGCGGAAGCTGTGGTCCCGGCGCGGGTCGACCACCATGTACGTGCGCGCGGGCATGTGGCAGCTGACGCAGCGGGCCGCCTCCGATTCGGGCCGATGGTGGTGGTGGCCCGCGGCGTCGAACTTCGCCGGCAGGTGACACTGGGCACAGACCGCATTGCCCGGCGCGCGCAGCGTCGCGCGATGGGGCTCGTGGCAGTCCGAGCAGGTGACCCCCGCCCGCTGCATCCGGCTCTGGACGAACGATCCCCACTCGTAGACCTCCCCCAGGATCTGGCCGTCCGCGTGATAGAGACGGGGCTCGAGGAGGGCCGGCACGTGAGTGTCGAGGAACGGCCGGCCGTACGGATGCGGGTCCACGATCGGCCGCCGGCGCGCGTGACAGCGGGCACAGACGTCGAGCTCCGCCGAGGACCGCGCGGGCCCCGTCCACTCGGCGATGCCCCGCTGGCTGTCCTTGATGGTCCACGTCCCGTCGCCCCGCCCGAGGCGCACGACGAGGCCGGTGGCGCCGGGCGCCGCCCGGGGCGCCCCGGCCGGCCGCGTCTCGGCCCAGGCGACATGGGCCGAGCCCGGGCCGTGGCACTCCTCGCACGACACCGTGAGCTCGGCCCAGGCCGTGGCATAGCGGTTCGCGGCCAGGTCGTACCGCTTCCGGAGATCCGTCGAGTGGCACTCGGCGCACTGGAAGTTCCACGTCTGCTCACGGCCCGTCCAGTGAATCGGGTCCGTGGGCCGAAGCGTCGCGTCAGGGTAGAGATGGAACCACCGCTGGCCCCCCTGGGCGCGCGGCCGCGTGTCCCAGGCCAGACCGAGCGCCTGGAGCCGGCCACCCGGGAACGGCACGAGGTACTGCTGCAAGGGGTCGACGCCGAAGGTGTAGGCGATCTCGAACTCGGCGGGCTTGCCGTCCGGGCCGTCGGTCCGAACGAGGAACTTGCCGTCGCGGCGGTAGAACGTCGACGTGACGCCCCGGTGGGTGACGCGCGCCTGGTCGAAGTTGCCGAGGACCGTCTGGTCCGTGGCGGGCTGCATCGCGCGGGCGTGATCGGAGCCGCGGTACGCCTCCGCCTCCTTCGCGTGGCAGCCGGCGCACTTCACGCTGCCGACGAAGGTCGGGGGCGCGGCGGGCGGAGCCTTCGGGGCCTGGGCTGGCTGGTCGGCTCGCTGGCAGCCGACGGCGAGGACCAAGCTGACGAGCGTCAGAGCCAGGACCGCGAGGCCGACGAGCCTCCGGCGCGGACGCGCGAGCCCACTGCGTCTGGCGCGTCCGGGCGCCCGGGCCCGCGCGGCTCACCGCTCCGCGTTCGAGCGGTCCGCTGGCTCGTGACGTCACGACGCCTCAGAGTATCAAAGCGCTCGGACGAGCGAGCATGTGGCCGGTCCCGCCGTCGGGCGAGCCCGCTCCTGGCCGACGAGCGAGGCGACTCTGGGATGCTGGTGTCCGTTCCCGGGGGCGAACGGGCATCGTCACGCGGACCGCCGAGGGGCGCCCCCGTCCGCCTTCCCGCGCTCTTGGGGGCACGCTATCATCGGGGGGTGAAGCGCCTGCGCCTCCGGTACGGGACCGACGTCCTCGAGGTGGCGACGGAGGCCTCCGACGTCACGGTGATCCAGCCGCGGTTCGTGGAAGGCCTGCCCGACGAGGCGGCCGCGTTCCGCGAGGCCGTGCGACGCCCGATCGGCACCCGGCCCCTCCGGGACCTGGTCGGCGCGCGCGACCGGGTCGCGGTCGTCATTCCCGACATCACGCGGCCCATGCCCGCGGACCGGCTCTTGCCGTGGCTCTTCGCGGAGCTCCCCCACGTGCCCGCCCGGAACGTCACGATCATCAACGGCACGGGCTCGCACCGGCCGAACACGCCGGCCGAGCTCGAGCGGATGGTCGGGCGGGCGGTGGCGTCGACGTACCGCATCGTCAACCATGCGGCGCAGGACCCCTCGGCGCTCGCGGCCGTGGGGACGTCGAGAGACGGCCGCCCGATCCTCCTCAACCGGGCGTACGTCGAGGCCGACAGGCGGATCGTCGTCGGGTTCATCGAGCCGCACTTCATGGCGGGCTTCTCCGGCGGCTACAAGGGCATCTTCCCGGCCCTGGCGGACATCGATTCGATCACGCACTACCACCGCGCCGCCGTCATCGCCGACCCGAAGTCGACCTGGGGGGTGCTCGACGGGAATCCGACGCAGGCGCAGATCCGCGAGAATGGGGCGCTCCTGCCGCTCGACTTCTGCGTCAACTTCACCCTGAACCGGGACCGCATGGTCACGGGCTTCTACTGCGGAGACGCGATCCAGGCTCACGAGCGCGGCTGCGCCGCCGCCCGGGAGACCGCCATGGTCGCCTGCGACCGGCCGTTCCCCGTCGTCGTCACGACGAACGGCGGCTATCCGCTGGACCAGAACCTCTACCAGACGGTGAAGGGGATGTCGGCGGGCGCGCAGATCGTCCGGGACGGCGGCTACATCCTGACGGCGGCGCGCTGCAACGACGGCTTCCCCGCCCACGGCAACTTCAAGCGGCTCCTCGTCGAGCACCGCACGCCGCAGGCGATCCTGGACACCGTGCTCGCGCCGGGCTTCTCGATGTTCGACCAGTGGGAGGCCCAGGTGCTGGCCATGATCCTCGTCCGCGCGCGCGCCGGTCTCTACAGCGAGATCCCGGCGGATGAGCTCCGCCGGGCGCACGTGGAGCCGGTTGCCGACGTGGGGGCGCGGCTCGCCGAGGAGCTTCGGCACGCGGGGCGCGACGCTCCCGTGGCCGTGCTGCCGGAGGGGCCGATGACGATTCCCTACCTGCGCCGCTAGGCTGGGGCGCCAGGGTCCGGCGCCGGGCGCCGCGCCTTCCGCGGTGGGCCGCCCGGCTGGCTGGTGAGCGGCGACCCGCGTCAGGGCCGGGGAGCCAGGAGCGCGGCCGGCTCGATGTCGAGGGTGGTGACCCGGCGGAGCTCGCGACGGTGCGTCATGTCGTCGAAGGGCCGCGCCCGGTGCATCGTCGCCCGGTTGTCCCAGATGACGAGGTCGCCGACCGCCCAGCGATGCCGGTAGACGAACTGGGGTTGCGTCGCGTGCTCCGTCAGATCGCGGAGGAGCAGCCGCCCCTCGGGAAGCGGCCAGTCGACGATCCGGGAGGCGTGCGAGGCGAGATAGAGCGACCGGCGGCGCGAGCGCGGGATGACGCGAACGAGCGGATGGACGGCCCCCTCGAGGCGGCCCGCCTCTTCCGGGGAGAACTCGAAGCCGAGCGTCTGGCGCGAGTACGCGATCGAGTGATGGACGCGCAGGCCCTCGAGCCGCGTCTTCGTCTCCGCGGGCAAGGCGTCGTAGGCGGCGCGCATGTCCGCGTACTCCGTGTCGGCCCCGACGGGCGGGATGACCTTCGCGGACAGCATCGAGTAGCGGCCCGGCGGATCCTGGAACGACGCGTCGGTATGCCACAGGCGGTTCCCGAGCCCGTACACCCGCCGGCGGTTGTCGGATGCCGTGATGTCCCCGCGCTCGTCGAGGTTCGAGATGTCGACGAGCGCGTCGTTCCCCAGGCGGTTCAGGCCCAGGGCGGCGGTTCCGGTCTTCGAGTGGAGCTGGCCGTCCAGCCGCTGCGCGAAGGCGAGCTGCTGGTCGTCGGTGAAGGGCTGGTCCCGGAACACGAGCACCGCATGCGTGTCCATCCCGGCCCGGATCTCGGCCAGCGTCTCGGCGTCGTGCACCTGACGCAGATCGACCGGGCTGACCTCGGCGACGAAGTGTGGATGCAGCGGGCGGAACTGGAGGGCCATGCGGACATCCTCCTCCGAGCGCGCGATCGGGAGCCGCGAGCGCCCCGGAGGGACTCGCGGCTGGCCGCGGACCCCCGGGGCGCCGGTGTGAGCGCCCGGCCGCCGCGCCAGGGTGATCGTAGCATCGCCGGCCCGGCGCCGTCGAGGCGAGGGGGCCCCGGATCGGTCATGGCCGCGCCGTCTCGCTCCGGGGCACGCGGGCCGCCCCGGAGACGAATGCCGCGCCGGGCCGGAATCACGCCGGTCGAGGTCGCGAGACCAGCCGGCGAGTCGCTCCGCCGAGCGTCGTTCCGGCTGGTCATGGCATCCTGCCAGCAGAGGATCGCCTGCAGCCGAGAGGAGGACGGGCATGGCTCGGTACGACTATCTGATCGTCGGCGGGGGCATGACGGCGGACGCCGCGGCGCGCGGGATCCGGGACGGGGACGCCAAGGGCTCGATCGGGATCGTCGGCGCGGATCCCCATCCGCCGTACAATCGCCCGCCGCTGACCAAGGGTCTGTGGAAGACGGACGCGCCCGACAGCGTCTGGCGCAAGACCGAGGAGGCGGAGGTCGATCTGCACCTCGGCCGCCGGGTGCAGACGATCGATGCGGCGGGCCGGCGTGTCACGGACGATCGCGGGGCGACCTACGAGTACCGCCGGCTGCTGCTCGCCACCGGGGGCGAGCCGCGCCGCCTCCCCGACGCCCCCGAGGGGGTGATCTACCTCCGGACCCTGGACGACTACCGCGCCACCCGGCAGCTCGCCGACCGGGGCGCCGGGTTCGTGGTGCTCGGTGGCGGGTTCATCGGCGCGGAGATCGCGGCGGCGCTCCGGATGCACGGCCGCGACGTCACCATGATCGTTCCGGGGCAGGGACTCGGGGCGCGGGTCTTTCCGGCCGAGCTCTCCCGCTTCCTCGTGGAGTACTACCGCGAGCGTGGCGTGAGGATCGAGGTGGGGGAGTCGGCCGAGCGGGTGGAGCGACGGGACGGGCGGTTCGTCGTGCACGCGGCCGCGCAGCGGGGCGATCGTGGGCGACGCGGTGATCGCCGGCCTCGGCATCGTTCCCAGCGTCGAGCTCGCCCGTCAGGCGGGGCTCACGGTCTCGGACGGGATCGAGGTCGACGAGCGGCTTCGCACCAGCCGGCCCGAGATCTACGCCGCCGGGGACGTGGCGCAGTTCTTCAATCCCGTCCTGGGGAAGCGCATGCGAGTGGAGCACGAGGACAACGCCAACACCATGGGGAAGGTGGCGGGCCAGAACATGGCCGGGGCCGACCTCCGGTACGACCATCTGCCCTTCTTCTACTCGGATCTCTTCGACCTGGGGTACGAGGCCGTGGGAGACGCCGACGCCCGTCACCAGACCGTCGTCGACTGGAAGGAGGAGTTTCGCGAAGGAGTGATCTACTACCTGGACGGCGGCCGGGTGCGCGGCGTGCTCCTGTGGAACACGTGGGGGCAGGTCGACGCGGCGCGAGAATTGATCGCGCAGCCCGGCCCGTTCCGGGCCGAGCAGCTGAAGGGCCGGCTGCCGGCGGGCTAGAGCCCGGCGGAGACGACTGGCCGGCGCGAGCCGTGAACGTCCGACAAGCGGCCGGCGAGTGGAGACAGTCGCGGCCGGACCGTGGGCTCCGACGCCGGTCCCGCCTAGTACACGCGGATCTCCACGGTGAGGGATGCCTGGTCGAGCCGGAATCTCGCCTTGTCGAAGCTGGGGAACCAGAGGATCTTCCCGGAGTAGTTGGAGATGCCCTTGAGCTCCGAGGAGAAGGGATTCTGGTCGATCGTTCCGTCTCGATTCACGTCGTGGCCCACGATGATGGCGTACGCGCCGTAGGGCACGTCCGGGATCACGAACTCGCACTGCCCGCTCTTGATCGGCCGCGCGCCCTTGACGATGGGGCCATCCTTCGTGGCGAAGGTCTCCTTCTTGTCGTAGAGACCGAACCGCAGCTCGCCCTGGTCGGATCGCAGCCCGACGACCTTCACCCGGATCTCGCCCCGCTCCTGGGCGAGGGTGGGAGGCGCGAGCAGGAGCGCGAGAGCGATCCCCGCGCCAGCGCGTCCGATCTGTCGCCATCGTCCCCGGGTCACCGAGACCGTGCCTCCACGCGTGGGTCACGAGTCCATCCTCACCAGCCCGGTTCCAGTCTAGCCGAGGCGTGAGAGGGGAGCCGAGCGGCCGCGGCGACCCCCCGGCTCTGGCGGTACAGTAGGGCATGCCGCGATCGAGGAAGCCGCCTCCGACCCGGGCGCGCCGTCCGCCGCCCGCCGGCGCGGCGGCACTGAGGCGTCTGATCACGGGCAACGGGCGGTTCGTCACGAGCGAGCGGCTCCGGGACGATCCGGGCCGCGCGCTCGCTGGCGCGGCTGGCCAAGGGCCAGCGGCCGTTTGCCACGATCCTCGGGTGCAGCGACTCCAGGGTTCCGCCGGAGCTCCTGTTCGACCAGGGGTTCGGGGATCTCTTCATCGTGCGCGTCGCGGGCAACATCGTGTCCGCGAAGGTCCTGGGGAGCCTCCAGTACGCCCTGGCGCACCTGGAGACGCCGCTCTTCGTGGTGCTGGGGCACGAGGGGTGCGGCGCGGTGGAGGCGGCGCTCGCGTTCAAGTTCCGGGGCGCGAGGACGCGGTCGGGCATCGAGGCGCTGCTGCGGAGCATCCTGCCGGGGCTGAGGACCGTCGATCCCGCGTTGCCGCCCGACGCCCAGCTCCGGGCGGCCGTGGAGGCCAACGTGCGGTGGTCCATGCACCGGCTCGCCGAGACCTCCGAGGGTCGCCGCGCCCTGGCCGAGCGGCGGGCCATGCTGATCGGCGCCGTCTACGAGCTCAGCACGGGTCACGTGCGATTCCTGGACGTGTGACGCGGCGGCGGGCGTTCTCCAGCTGACTCCCCCCGAGAGCCCTCGGCGTCCGGCAGCCGGGGGCGCCTTGCCGGGGCGGCGCGGGGTCCGGCTGGACGCGCGGATTCTGAGACGGCCGGCGAGGGTTGCCTGATACGGTGAAACTGGCATGGCCGCACGGGGTGACCGTGTCGACCGTCTCGCGGGCGGAGACCAGGGCGGACCGGCCTCGCCGCGCCGGCGGCTCTGGGTCAGCCGGAGCCCCGGCCGTGTGGTCGTCCGGTACGCCGACGGACGGGTTCTGAAGGGATACGCCGACTTCGATCCGGAGCAACCCTGCCTTCGCCTCGCCCCCCTGGGCGATCCGGATGCCGAGGGCGTCGAGATCGCGCTGACGGAGCTCAAGGCGGTGTTCTTCGTTCGGAGCTTCGACGGCGATCCTGGGCGCGACGAGTCGAAGGATCTCTACCAGGCTCGCCCCCCCGACACCCGCAAGGTGAGCGTTCGGTTCCGGGACGGCGAGGAGCTCGTCGGGCACACGCGACAGCTCGACCGGTACCGCTCGGGGCTCTTCTTCACCCCGCTCGATCCGCGGAGCAACAACCTGCGCGTGTTCGCCGTCTTCGACGCGCTCTGGGGGGTCCGGCGGTTGCTGTAGCTCCGGGCCCATCCCCGCGCGGCATGCGGTCGGAGTCGCGTCTTGACTGGGGTGGCTGTCTCGACTCAGGGCTCGGGGGGCAGCACCGCGCCGGCTGGCATGTCGAGAACGTCTGCGGCGGCGAAGGGCGAAGACGGAGGGCTCAGCCGATCCCCTCTCCGCGGGCGGCTCGCTCGAGCGTGCTCAGCGGATAGCCGAGATCGCGCCAGGCGCCGAAGCCGCCGGCCAGAGGGCGCACCCGCTCGATACCGTGCCGCCGGAGGAGCAGCGCCACCCGGGCGCTGGACGCCTCGCTGGGTCAGGTGCAGTAGAGGATGATCTCCCGGTGACGGGGGATCTCCAGATGACGCGCCTCGAGCTCCTCGGTCGTGAGGTGAAGCGCGCCCGGAATGATCGACGGCTCGGCGTCGAAATCGACCGGATGGCGCAGGTCGACGAGCATCAGGTCCTCGCCGGCGTCGAGCTTGGACTTGAGCTCCGCCGGCGTGATCCGGGCGATCCGGAGTCGGCGCAGGAACCGCTGGCGGGAGACGAACTTCCAGACGATGTACCCGCCGAACGCGCCGCCCACGAGCGCGACGGCCCAGCTGCCGAGGCTCGCCGTGTAGTCGACCACCGCCTCGAGCTGGTTGCTGAACACCCAGCCGAGGCCCATGAACACGCCGGCCCAGATCAGGCCGCCCAGCCCGGTGAAGACCATGAAGCGGGACAGCGGCATCCCGATGATGCCCGCCAGCGGCGGCGCGGCGGTGCTGAATCCGGGCACGAACTTGCAGATCAGGAGCGAGCGCGCGCCGTGGACGCTGAACGTCTGCTGGGTGCGGCGGACACACGAGTCCGGCTCGAGGGAGACCCGGCACAGCCAGCCGAGGACGCTGCCGCCCCGGACGCGGCCGAGCCAGTACCAGATCGTGTCGCTCAGCAGCGAGGCGACCGTGGCCGCCGCGAGAGCGGGGAGGAGACTCAGCCGACCGCTGCCGGCGAGGGCGCCGGAGGCGAGCAGGACCGGGACCGCCGGGATCGGAAGCCCGATCTGCTCGGCGAACACCCAGCCGAAGACGACCGCATGGCCGTGGCGGACGAGAACGTCGATGGCGCTGTCCATTGCGGCTCCTCTTTCACCTCCCGGGCCGGGACCGTCTCGAGGGCGACCGTCAGCGGACCCGGGACGCGCTCGAACGTGCGCGGCGCCCCGGATCACCCGTCGCTGAGGTACACCAGGCAGCGGGGCGCGCGAGGGCACAGCTCACGCGCGCGGCCGAGCCAGTCGATCCCCGTCATCTCCGGCATCCACTGATCCGCGACCAGAAGCGCGATGGCCGCGCCCTCTTCGCAGGCCCGCCGGAGCCGGGCGAGCGCCGCCCGGGAGATCGGTCGCTCAGGACGCGGTAGTCCGAGCCGAAGCGCCGCTCGAGCGCGCCTGCCAGGGACGCCAGCGTGACGGCATCGTCGTCGACCACGAACAGGATCGGGTCGCTCACGCGGTGGCGCCTCTCCCCACGCCGTCGTTGGATCGCTCGGACGGCGTCACGGTAGCCCTGCCCGGTCAGGGTCGTCAAGCCGACGGCTCAGGCGCGTGGTGTGAAAGCCCCGGCCTTTCCGCGAGCTGCCGGCGGGCCATATGATTGACGTAGGAGTCGACATGGCACCCTCGCAAACCGACGTCTGCGTGGTGGGCGGCGGCCCCGCCGGACTGCTCCTCGGCTTGCTCCTGGCCAAGCGCGGGGCCACGGTGATCGTGCTCGAGGGGCACGAGACCTTCGACCGCGAGTTCCGCGGCGAGGTCCTGCAGCCGAGCACGGCGCGCCTCCTCGACGAGATCGGGCTCCTGGAGTACGTCCTCGCCCAGCCGCACCTGACCTTGACCACGGGCCGGCTCCTCGTCAACGGGCGCCCGGCGGGCGGGTTCGACTTCCGCTACATCGCGCCCGAGTATCCCTATGCCATCTGGATGCCGCAGCCGGTCTTCCTCGAGGCGCTCGCGCGGAAGGCCGGCGAGTTCCCGGGATTCCAGTGCTGGATGGGCGCCCGCGTCACCGAGGTGGTGGAGGAGACGTGGCGCCGTGGTCGGCGTCCGGGGCCGGCGACACGGCGCGGAGCCGTTCGAGATCCGGGCCGACGTGGTGGTGGGCGCCGATGGCCGCCACTCCACGATCAGGCGGCTGGGCGGGTTCGTCACCGAGTACGAGCACGACGACTTCGACGTGATCTGGTTCGTCGTCGAGCCGCCGGCGAACTGGCCCAAGACGATCTACTTCTCGGTGGGCAAGGTGCCGCTGCTGATGCTGCCGAAGTACCCGAACCAGATCCAGGTCGGTCTCTTGCTCTCGAAGGACGACTGGCGGCGCTGGCGGCAGGAGGGCGTCGCGGCGGTGGCCGCGCGCATCCGGCGGCTCGACCCGCTGTTCGCCGCCTTCGCGGCCGGGCTCCGCGACTTCACGCCTTTCTTCCCGCTGCCGGCCCTGATCTTGCTCGTCCGCGACTGGGCGCGGGACGGGCTCCTGCTGATCGGTGACGCCGCCCACACGATGAGCCCGGCAGGGGCGATCGGGGTGAACGTCGCCCTGGCGACGGCCGCGGTCGCCGCTCAGGAGATCTACCCGAGGCTCGGCAAGGGGCCGATCCCCCGGAGCGCGTTGACCCGGGTCCAGGAGCTACGCGAGCAGGACGTGAGGACGCTCCACGCGCTCCAGCGTCGGGCAGGCCGGGCGCTGCTGGGATCGGGCAGCCGGAACCCGCTGCTCCGCTGGCTCGTGCAGAGGGTGCTGCCGCTGGCCGTCCGCTCGGGGCTGTTCCCGCGGCTGCAGCGGCGGTTGTTCTTCGGCGCGCCCCTGCCGCCGCTCGACCCCGCGTTCAGCTTTCGCGCCGGCCCGCGCTCCGTCGGCTAGCGCCGCCCTTCCTCGAGTCGCCTGGCAATCGTGGTATGGTGCCCTTGCCTTCCACTGGGTTCCTGGTTGACGCGCCGGGCGTCGTTCCCCCTGGCATCTGGCTCAGGATCTCGTTTCCGACCGCGTGACGCCGTGCGACCTCGTGCGCGTCCGCGCCGAACGGAGTCCTGCCAACATGGACGAAGCCGTGCTCTGTCAGCGTGCCCGCAATGCCATCCGAGAGGGGAGGCTTCCGACGCGCACTCCCGATCGCACGTGGGGAGGCCCCGGCATCGGGGCGCCATGTGCGGTCTGTGACCTTCCGGTTCCGCGCGACGGCATGCAGTTCGAGATCCAGTTTGCCATCCACGGAAACGTCCCCCGTTTCGACGTCTATCACGTTCACACGGGCTGCTACGCCGCCTGGGAGCTGGAGCGGATGCGGCCGGCGAGCTAGCGCTGCCGCGGTCACGCCGAGACGTGCCGCCTCGTGGCTGGTGGCCGGACTGACGATTCAGGTGGCGAGAGAGGGGGGCGACGGGCGCTTCGGGACCGTGCGCGCCGGGGTTGCGTGGAGCTCGCCGGAGATCTCGAGGTGGACGGCCTAGTCACTGCACGGTCAGCCTGACCACGCCCCACGGGGCATGTGGGCCCGGCGTGGTTCCACGGCCGAGGGGATCGACCGGACTTGGGCGCGGGGTCCGGGGCCGACGCCCCCTCCGAGTCCCAGGGGAGCTTCGTGCGGCGGGCCGCGGGAGCCTGAGCCGCGGCGAATCCTCCTCGTCCCCGCGCGGCCGTCGACCCGACCCTGCCGCGGCGGCCCCTTGACGGCATCGTACTACTGTACTATTGTACTCATACAGTATGAAGATCCCCCTGCGCCTCCAAGTCGACACCCACAGCCCGATCCCGATCCGCTGGCAGCTGACGGAGCAGCTGAAGCACGTGATCGAGGGGGGCGGCGTCCCGCGGGAGCAGTCGTTGCCGAGCATCCGTGAGCTGGCGGGCTTCCTCGGCATCAATCCGAACACCGTGGCGCGCGCCATCGAGGATCTCAAGCGGAGCGGGCACGTGGAGGCGCGGCGGGGCAAGGGCGTGTTCGTGGCCCCGGCTCTGGCCGCCCGCCCGTTTCCGACTCGCCGCGAGGAGTTCCTAAAGGACGCGGTGATCCGCGCGGCGGCGCTCGAGATGACCCCCGACGACGTGGCGGTGGGCATCCTGAGCGTGGCCGGCGTCGGGTTGGCCGCCCTCCGGGACGCTGTCGCCGTGCTCCTCGTCGAGTGCAGTCCGCCGGAGCTGGATTTCTTCGGGCGGGAGCTCGAGGCCCAGCTCCCCGTCCGAGTCGACAAGGTGCTCCTCAGCGGGCTGGCGGGGGCCGTGCGGCGCCGGCGGCCAGCGGATCGCTGGGGGGCCGCGGTCACCAGCTTCGGGCATCTCCCGGAGGTGGAGCGCCGGCTGAGCGGCCTGGGGGTCCCGGTGGTCGCGCTCCTCGCCGAGGTGCATCTGGAGACGCTCCATCGTCTGGCCCAGCTGCCGGCGGGGACGCGGGTGGGCGTGGTCTCCGCCGAGCGCGAGACCGCCCACAACCTGGAGCACTCGATCGCCAACGCGGCCCTGCCAAACATCGCGCGGGTCGAGGCCAGCCCGGCCGAGGGCCCGGCCCTGAGTCGGCTGTTGCGGCGGGTGGACGCCGTCGTCTGCTCCACCTCGGCCGTCGCGCAGGTGCAGCGCCTCGTGGGTCCGGCGGTGCCGGTGATCGTCGACGATCGGGCCCTCAACCAGCGAGGCATCCAGATGCTCGGGGCCATCCTGGCGCAGCACGACGGCGACCGCCCGGCCGCGACGCTGCCCCTCGCGGGGAAACCGCTCGGTGCCCGTGCAGTCCGGGGCGTCCCCCGGCAGGAGGCTGCCCGGGGGGAAGACGGGAACGGGGTAGGCAGGCGGCGGAACCAAGATCCGATGAAGGAGGAAGAATGATGAGTTTCGTCATGTGGGTGCTCGTGGCGGTATTGGCCGGCTTGCTCGCCGGGTTCGTCATGAAGCGAGGAAGCTACGGCCGGGGGTGGGACATCGCGCTCGGACTCGCGGGGAGCATTGTCGTGAGCTGGCTCTTCCAGAGCCGGTGGGTCGCTCCCGATCCCAGCCTGATCGCAGTGGTCTTCGTCGCGGCCGTCGGCGCAGCGGGCTTGATCGTCGCCCAGCGCACGATCTTTCCCTCGCATGCCTAGTAGGGCCCGAAACGTGGATGGATCCATCCCGGCGCGTCGCGCCGGAGTCCGACCAACGTCGCGAACATAGGAGGAACAACACATGGAAGCGAACCGAGGCAAGCTGAGCGTGGGACAGCGGTGGAGTGAGGCGCGACCGACGAAGACCCTGCTCTTCTGGTCTTGCGTGGCATCGATGGTGCTGACGATGATCGTCGGCTTCAGCTGGGGCGGATGGGTGACGGGCGGCACGGCCCGCCAGACGGCGGAGACCATGGCCTCCGACGCGATCGTCCTCCGCCTGGCCCCGATCTGCGTCGTCCAGTCCGCCCGGGACCTGGGGAAGGGCCCGAAGCTCGTGGCCATGAAGGACGAGAGCAGCTGGCAGCGGGGTGAGTATGTCGGCAAGCAGGGATGGGCGACGATGCCGGGTGAGCAGGAGCCCGATCGCCGTGTGGCCGAGGCCTGCGCGACGCTACTGATGCCGACGAGCTAGGGTCCGTGAGCGGCGCACGCGGAGATGGCTCCCTCCGCGGGCCATCTCCGCTCTCACGCGCGGGTCTCGTGGGTGGCCCGATGCGTCCATGGCGGCCAGCGCGCCGGCGACGGGAGGTCCAGGTCCTTCACTCACAGCCGGGAGCACCATGCGAGAGATGACGGGCTTCAGGGCGCTGCGCGAGCAGAGCCGGATCACATGGATTGAGCGGGACCGCGGCTGGGTTGCGGCGCCGGAGGACATCGTGACCGTCCTCTCGAGCGAGGGCTTCGCGGAGTGCAAGCGTGAGACGACGACGAGCCGGCGCGACAGCCACCCGGCGGGCGGCGTCTGGCAAGGCGTGGACCCTCGAACGGGATCCGTCGCGTCCGCGGTCTGGGTGAATCATGCGGCGTGGCCGCACGCGCTCGTGTACATCGAGGTCGACGGGGAGTCGCTGACGGGTGCCGTGGGCACGTGTGGCGCGCCCTGAGGTCCGTCTCGGCGAGAGGGCCGGGGCCCAACCGGACGTGCGACCAAAGGGGCGCGACCCGCCCAGGAGCCATCTGACCATGGGAAAGCAACCACAATGCGGAGCCGACGGCCCATCCGCGAGTCCGGCCTGCGAGCATGACGGTGAATCCGCTCACGCGATGAGCGGGACAGCGAGGGTCGAGGCACCCGCTCGTCGACCCGAGCGCCAGAGTGGCGAGTCCGATCGTGGCGGCCCGGGACTCGGACTCGAGCGTGATCCGTATCGGGATGAGGGCGGGGAGGCGTAGACGCTCGGACGGTTCTCGTCCGAAGGCGCGGCCCCGGGCTCTGGCAGGGAGAACAGGCGTATGAAGGTGAGAGACCTCGCGTGTTGGCCTCCGAAGTGGCGCCGGGCTTCCGGCCCGTCCGGCGAGGCCGCCGGTGGTGAGCGCGGCGTTCTGATCGCCGCTCGCTGGGACTACAAGACCCAGTCCCTGTCCCTCGTCATGGAGGACGGAGGGGACCGACATGTCGGGGTCCTCGAGGACCAGGTGCGGGTGCTATCCACGCTCGCGCTCCTGCTCGATTGGCACGTCGGCCGACCTCTTGCCAAGATTGGTAGTCTGGAGATGACCGCGTAACGCAGGTATCTCCCGGCTCCCCCTGCGAGGTCGGCGACCGAGCCAGCCACCGAGGTCTATTCAGGATCGCCCTCACGGCCAGCGAGCCGTTACGGCCAGAGGGGCTGGCGGTGCCTGGGTCCAGGGTGGAGGAATACGCCCGTGCTGTGAAGCGCGTCGCGTGAAGGGCGGAAGCAACCATGGAGGAGCCCCCGAACCTTCAACGCGCACGGAACGAGGGGACATCGTCCTGAGCTGGACACTGATCGTCGCGAGGCAATGGATCGGGGTGACCGGCGAGTCGCCCGGAGTGGCCCGCGGACTCCCAGGCTCCTGGCTGGCCGGTCACCCACTCGCGCTGTGGCAAAAAGGCCGCCGACATGCCGGGGCTGAGAGCCAGGGCACTGTTCCGAGACTTGGGGTCGCGCGCGTTCTCGTCGGGATGGCTGCCTGACTCGCAGGACCCAATCAGGGCCGAGCTCTTCAGCGCCGAGCGCCTCGAACAGCATGCGGAAAGCGTCGCCGCGCAGCGTGTCCACGCCGAGGGTGGGAGCGGGACGCCCCCTCTCGCCGCGCGTGCGAGACAGCGGGCGCGTGCTGCTCCGATGCTATCGCGAGCTCGCCGCCGTGATCCGAGAGGAAGGCGCGATCACCCCGGCCGCGGAATGGTTCGTCGACAACTTCCACATCGTGGAGGACGTCCTTCGAGAGGTCCGGGAGGATCTTCCTCCGGGATTCTACCGCCGGTTGCCAAAGCTCGCGGAGGGACCCCTGGAGGGTTACCCGCGGGTGCTCGGCCTGGCCTGGCCCTTCGTCGCCCACAGCGACAGCCGCTTCGAGCCCGAGACCCTCCAACGGTTCGTCCAGCGATTCCAGCGCGTTCAGGTGCTGACCATCGGCGAGCTGTGGGCCGTCCCGATCGCCCTGCGTCTGGTGCTCCTGGAGAACCTCCGGCGCCTGGCCGAGCAGATCGTCAACGGCCGCGCTGCCCGCCGGGGCGGGGACGCGCTCGCGAACGAATTGCTGGGGCTCGGAGGGGAACCGGCGCGCCGTCTGGCCTTTCGGCGGCTCGAGGCCGCTGCCCTGCCGATGGCCTTCACCGTGCAGCTCGTCCAGCGCCTGCGGGAGCAGGATCCCGAGTCGACACCGGCGCTCGCATGGCTCAGCGAACAGCTGTCCGGCCTGGGCACGTCGCCCGAGGAGCTCGTGCGTCAGGAGCATCAGCGCCAGGCGGCGATGAACGTGACGGTCCGCAACGTGATTACCAGCATGCGGACGATGTCGACGTTCGACTGGGCGGAGTTCTTCGAAAGCGTCAGCCTGGTCGATGCCGCGCTGCGCGCGGGGAGCGACTTCGGCGCGATGGACTTCAAGACGCGCGACCGATACCGTCACGCGATCGAGGACCTCGCTCGAGGTTCCCGGCGGACGGACATCGACGTCGCCCAGGAGGCAATTGCTCGAGCGAACCGCGCCGCGTCGGAGCGGGAGCCGGCGGGCACCCCGGCTGAATCCCGGGTCGAGGACCCTGGTTACTATCTGATCTCGAAGGGGCGCCGCGGCTTCGAACGGGAGATCGGCTACCGGGTCCCCCTCACGCAGTGGCTGCTGCGAGCCTACGTGGGCGGAGCCACGCCGGGCTACCTGGGCACCATCGGCGTCATCGCGGGGTTGCTCGTGGTGGTTCCTCTCGTCGCCACGCATGCCGCGGGCGTGAGCCCGGTTGTGCTCGTTCTTCTCGGACTCGCCGCCTTGATTCCGGCATCCGATCTCGCCGTCGCGCTCATCAATCGCTTCGTCACGGAGCTGCTCGGCCCCCGAGCGCTGCCGCGCCTCGAGCTCGCCGAGGGCATCCCGACCGCCCTGCGAACCCTCGTGGTGATGCCGACCCTGCTGGTGAGCGACGCCGAGATCGAGGAGCAGGTCAATCGCCTGGAGCTCCACTATCTGGCGAATCTGGAGGGCGCCATCCACTTCGCTCTCCTCTCTGACTGGATCGACGCGCCGGCGGAAACCATGCCGGCTGATGACCGGCTCCTCGAGGCCGCGGTCGAGAGGATCGCCCGGCTCAACCGGCGCCATGGTCCCGCTCCCGACGCGGGGGCCCGATTCCTCCTGCTCCACCGGCGCCGGCTCTGGAATGACAGCGAGGGCCAGTGGATGGGATGGGAGCGCAAGCGCGGCAAGCTGCAGGAGCTCAACCAGTTGCTCCTGGGGCACGACGGCACGACGTTCATGGGGTCCCGGCTGGATGTGCCGCCTTCGGTCCGATACGTGATCACCCTCGACGCGGACACGCGCCTGCCTCGAGGCGCCGCCGTCCGCCTCGTCGGGACGATGGCCCATCCGCTCAACCGGCCTGTCTTCGATGCGCGCGTGGGCCGGGTCGTCGAGGGCTACGCGGTCCTTCAGCCGCGTGTCACTCCCACGATGCCCACCGACCGCGACACGTCGCTCTTCCAGCGGCTCACCGCCGGGCCGGCGGGGATCGATCCCTATGCGGCGGCGATCTCCGATGTCTACCAGGATCTCTTTGGAGGCGGCTCATACACCGGCAAGGGCATCTATGACGTCGAGGCATTTGCCGGGGCGTTGGAGGGTCGCGTACCCGAGAATGCGCTCCTCAGCCACGACCTGTTCGAGGGCATCTTCGCGCGGACGGGACTGGTCACCGACATCGAGCTCTTCGAGGAGTTCCCGACGGACTACGAGGTCGCTGCGGCCCGGCAGCATCGGTGGGCGCGCGGCGACTGGCAACTGCTGCCCTGGATCGTCCGGGGGGCCGCCGGGGCCGGGGACGCATCGAAGCCGCATCCCGCCGATCGATCAGTGGAAGATGGTGGACAATCTCCGCCGCACTCTGTCGGCTCCGGCCGCGTGGCTGACCCTTGCCGCCGGCTGGACGCTTCCCCACCGCCTGCCGCTCGTGTGGACGACGTTCGTCCTCGCCACGATCGCGGTACCCGCCCTCCTGCCTGCGTTCGCCGAGGCGATCCCGAGGCGAGCAGGAATCTCCAAGCGGACCCACATCCGCGCGGTCGGACGGAGCTTCGCGCTGGCGGCCTCCCAGATTGCGCTGTGGATCACGTTCATGGCGCATCAGGCGTGGCTCATGGGCGACGCGATCGGGCGGACCCTGATCCGCGTGTACGGGACCCATCGACGGTTGCTTGAATGGATGACGGCCGCGCAGGCCAAGTTGGGACTGTCCCTCACGCTGGCCGGCGCCTATCGACGGATGCGCGGGGCGCCGATCCTGGCCGTTGTGGCCGGGATGCTGGTCGTGCTCGTTCGGCCAGGCAGCGGGCCGATCGCCGTGCCGTTTCTCTTGCTGTGGGTCCTCTCGCCGCTCATCGCACGATGGGTCAGCCGGCCCCCGCGCGTCGACCCGACGCAGGGGCTGTCGGTGTCGGATGCGAGGCTCCTCCGCTCGACCGCGCGTCGCACGTGGCGGTTCTTCGAAGCGTTCGTCGGTCCCGGCGATACGTTCCTGCCGCCTGACAACTTCCAGGAGGACCCGGCGCCGGTCCTCGCCCACCGCACGTCGCCGACCAACATCGGGCTGTACCTCGGGGCGACGATCGCCGCCCGTGATCTCGGCTGGCTCGGGATGCTGGAGACCGTCGACCGGCTCGAGGCGACGCTCGCGACGATGGGCCGGCTCGAGCGCTTTCGGGGCCACTTCTACAACTGGTATGAGACGACCGACCTTCGCCCGCTGGAACCCCGCTACGTGTCCACGGTGGATAGCGGGAATCTGGCGAGCCAGCTCCTCGTTCTCGGGAATGCCTGTCGCGGGGCGCTCGAGTGCCCGCTACTCGATCACGAAGCCTTCGCCGGAATCGAGGACGCGGTATTGCTCGTGCGCGAGGCGGCGAGTGCCCTCGTGGATGACCGGCGCACGCAAACGGTCAGGCTCGGCCATCTGGACCAGGCCTGCGAGGCTCTGGTCATGACGCTTCGCGACCCACCCCGAACGGCGGCCGACTGGGTCGTCCGCTTGGGTCAGCTCGCCGGCCAGGCCGATGCCCTGGTGGACATCGCAAGCACGTTGACGGCGGAGCGCGGCGATGGCGAGGACTCGGACGTCCTCGTCTGGGCGCAGGCGACGCGCGCCGCCATCGCGAGCCACCGGCGCGACCTCGACCGGCAGATGCCGTGGGCATCCCGCCTCGAGGCCGTCGTCGCCGACCTCCCCCCCGCGTCCCGCGAGGCCGCGATCGCGAGCCAGGCCCTCTGTTCCTCGTTTCCCACCCTGGCCGCGCTGGCCGACCTCTGCGAGAGTGCGGTCAGCGAGCTCACGGCCATGCTCGACGGCGGCCCGCGCGCCGGGTCCGTCCGTGGGGATCGAATCGAGCACGTCCACGAGCTCATCGGACAGCTGGAGGGCGCCGCCGTGGCATCACGAGCGCTCGTCGAGCGCCTCTCCGCCATCGCCCGTGTCACGAAGCAGCTCTTCGATGCGATGGACTTTGGCTTCCTCTTCCACTCTGCGCGCAAGATCTTCTCGATCGGCTATCGCGTCACGGAGGGGAGTCTCGATCCGAGCGCGTACGATCTCCTCGCCTCCGAAGCGCGGCTCGCGAGCTTCATCGCGATTGCCAACGGCGGGGCGCCCACGTCGCACTGGTTCCACCTGGGTCGCCCGATGACGCCCGTTGGGCTCGGGGCGGCGCTGGTGTCGTGGTCCGGCTCGATGTTCGAGTACCTGATGCCCGCGCTCGTCATGCAGGCGCCGCCGGGAAGCCTGCTCCAGCGGACGTATCGCCTCGTCGTCCAGCGTCAGATTGGGTACGGTGCGGAGCACGGGATTCCCTGGGGCATCTCCGAGTCGGCGTACAACGTGCGCGATCTCGACCTGACCTACCAGTATTCGAACTTCGGGGTTCCGGGTCTGGGCCTCGAGCGAGGCCTCAGCGAGGACTTGGTCGTCGCGCCCTACGCGACCGCCCTGGCCGCGATGATCGACCCGGGTGCCGCCGCCCGCAACTTCACGCGCCTCATCGCGGTGGGCGGCAGGGGATTCTACGGCTTCTACGAGGCGCTGGACTACACGCCGTCCCGGCTCCCGGCCGGGACGACCGTGGCGATCGTTCGCGCCTACATGGCGCACCATCAGGGCATGACCCTCATCGCGCTGGCGAACGTGCTCCGAGATGGGGTGATGCGCGCGCGATTCCACGGCGAGCCCATCATCCAGGCGACCGAGCTTCTCTTGCAGGAGCGCGTGCCCCGGGACGTGGCGGTGGCGAGACCGCGGGCGGAGGAGGTGCAGGCGCCGGCCCACGTGCGGGAGTTCGTGGAGCCGTCCTTCCGTCAGTTCACGTCTCCGCACGACCCGACGCCGCGGACGCACCTGCTCTCCAACGGCCGGTACACGGTGATGCTGACGACCGCGGGGTCGGGCTACAGCCGGTGCGCGGAGCTCGCCGTCACCCGATGGCGGGAGGACGTCACCCGGGATCACTGGGGGACCTATCTCTTCCTGCGGGATGTCCAGAGCGGGGCGGTCTGGTCGGCGGGGTATCAGCCTACTGGCGTCGAGCCGGACGACTATCGCGTGACCTTCGCGGAGGACCGGGCCGAGTTGTATCGGCGCGATGGCGCCATCACGACCACGCTCGAGGTGCTGGTCTCGCCGGAGGACGACGCCGAGCTGCGGCGGGTGTCCGTCATGAACCTGGGGGGGCAGACGCGAGAGATCGAGCTGACCTCCTACGCCGAGCTCGTGCTGGCGCCGCCGGCGGCGGATACCGCGCATCAGGCCTTTTCCAGCCTCTTCGTCCAGACGGAATGGGTAGCCGATCTCGGGGCCCTGCTGGCGACCCGCCGTGGCCGGTCGGCGACGGACCCGGTGATCTGGGCGGCCCACATCGTCGTCGTCGAAGGCCAGTCCGGTGGAGGGACTCAGTACGAGACCGACCGCGGGCGGTTCCTCGGCCGGGGTCGCGGGGTCCGTACCCCGATGTCGGTCATCGACGGGAGGCCCCTGTCGAACACGACCGGCTCGGTGCTCGATCCGATCTTCAGCCTCAGACGGCGAGTCCGTCTCGCGCCGGGAGAGAGCGCACGCCTCATCTTCTCCACGCTCGTCGGCCCGTCGCGCGAAGCCGCCGTGGCGCTCGCCGACAAGTATCGCGACCCCGCGACGTTCGAGCGGACGGTCACGCTGGCCTGGACGCGGGCGCAGGTCCAGCTCAACCATCTCGGGGTTCGCGCGGACGAGGCCCGCCTGTTCCAGGATCTTGCGGGCCGGATTCTCTACGCGGACGCGACGCTTCGGCCCGCGGCGGTGGTGCTGCGGCAGAATGCGTCCGGGCCGACGGCCCTGTGGGCCCACGGGATCTCCGGCGACCTCCCGATCGTCCTGGTCCGCATCGACGAGCCGGAGGATCGAGGGATCGTCCGACAGCTCCTCCGCGCGCACGAATACTGGCGCCTGAAGGGGCTGGCGGTCGATCTCGTCATTCTGAACGAGCGGGCGCATTCCTACACGGAGGAGCTCCAGGAGTCGCTGGAGGCGCTGGTCCGGACGAGCCAGTCGGCGTCGCGGCACGAGGGGCACGAGATACACGGGAAGGTCTTCATCCTGCGGAAGGACCTGCTCAAGGCGCTCGAGCGCGATGCCCTGCAGACGGCCGCTCGAGCCATCCTCCTGAGTCGGCACGGCACGCTCGCGGAGCAGCTCTCGCGCGCCACGATCCCTCCGAGCACGGCCGTCACGCCCCGCCGCCGCCCGGCCCGAGCACCATCCCCCGCCGACGCGCCGCCGGCCCGCCCGGAGTTCGAGTTCTTCAACGGGCTGGGAGGGTTCGTCGACGATGGGCGGGAGTACGTCACCGTACTCGGAGAAGGGCAATGGACGCCCGCGCCCTGGATCAACGTCGTGGCGAATTCCGCGTTCGGCTTCCAGGTCTCCGAGTGCGGGGCCGGCTACACGTGGTCGCGCAACAGTCGGGAGAATCAACTGACGGCGTGGTCCAACGATCCCGTCAGCGACCCACCCGGGGAGACCATCTATGTCCGGGACGAAGAGACCGGTGACCTGTGGGGCCCGACGCCGCTGCCCATCCGGGAGGACGCGTCGCCCTACGTCGCCCGGCATGGTCAGGGCTACAGCCGCTTCGAGCACACCTCCCATGGCATCTACCTGAGTCTGCTCCAGTTCGTGCCGTTGAGCGACCCGGTGAAGATCTCTCGATTGAGGATCGAGAACCGATCCGGCAGGTCCCGGCGTCTGTCCGTGACTGCGTACGTCGAATGGGTCCTGGGAGTCTCGCGAAGCGCGACCGCGCCCGTCGTCGTCACCGAGATCGATCCGGACACGGGTGCGCTGTTCGCGCGCAACCCGTGGAACATCGACTTCGGCGATCACGTGGCGTTTGCCGATCTCGGGGGGCGTCAGACCGCGTGGACGGGAGATCGGACGGAGGTCCTGGGTCGGAACGGAACACTCGATCATCCGGCGCTCCTGGAGCGAGGGGGCCGCCCGTCCGGCCGGGTCGGCGCCGGCCTCGACCCCTGCGCGGCCCTGCAGACCGTGATCGAGGTGGCGCCCGGCGGGCGCGAGGAGATCGTGTTCTTCCTCGGTGAAGCTGCGACGGCCGCCGAGGCGCGCGGGCTGCTCACTCGCTACCGGACAGCGGACCTCGATCTGACGTTGCAGGCCGTGAAGACTCGGTGGGACGACATCGTCGGCGCCATCCAGGTCAAGACACCAGACCGCTCCGTGGACATCATGCTCAACCGCTGGCTTCTCTACCAGACGCTCGCCTGCCGTGTCTGGGCCCGGTCCGCCTTCTATCAGGCCGGGGGCGCATACGGGTTTCGCGACCAGCTGCAGGACGTCATGGCCCTGACCGTCGCGAACCGGGAGGTCGCGCGGGAGCATCTCCTCCGGGCCGCCAGCCGCCAGTTCGTGGAGGGCGACGTGCAGCACTGGTGGCATCCCCCCTCCGGTCGGGGGGTGCGCACCCGCATCTCCGACGACGCGATCTGGTTGCCCTACGCCGTCACGCAATACCTCGAGGCGACGGGCGATGCCGGCGTGCTTGACGAGGTCATCCCCTTCCTCGAAGGGCCCGTCCTGGCGACGGGGCAGCACGAGTCGTACTTCGAGCCCACCGTGTCTGCCGAGCACGGCACCGTGTTCGAGCACTGCGCCCGCGCGCTCGACCGGAGTCTCGCCATCGGCGCGCACGGCCTGCCCCTGATCGGTACGGGAGACTGGAACGACGGCCTGAACCGCGTCGGCCCCGAGGGGCACGGAGAGAGCGTGTGGCTCGGCTGGTTCCTGCACACGACCCTCTGGGAGTTCGCGCGGTGGGCCGATACCCGCGGCGAGCGCGAGCGCGCCGAGAGGTGGCGCGGCCACGTCGACATCCTGAAGACCTCGCTCGAAGAGCAGGCATGGGACGGGGACTGGTATCGTCGCGCCTTCTTCGACGACGGGACCCCCCTCGGGTCCGCCGTCAACGCGGAGTGCCGCATCGATTCCATCGCGCAGTCATGGGGGGTGCTCTCAGGCGCCGCCGAGCCGAAGCGCGCGGCGCGCGCGATGGCGGCCGTCGAGGAGTATCTCGTGCGGCGAGGTCAGGAGCTGGTCCTGCTGTTCACGCCCCCGTTCGACCGCGCGCCTGTCGACCCCGGCTACATCAAGGGCTACCCGCCGGGCGTGCGCGAAAACGGGGGCCAGTATACCCATGCCGCGATCTGGTCGGTGATGGCGTTCGCGGCGCTCGGTGACGGCGACAAGGCCAACGAGCTCTTCTCGATCCTGAACCCGATCAACCGCGCGAGCACGAGGGCGGGAGTCCACCGGTACAAGGTGGAGCCCTACGTGGCGGCCGCCGACGTCTATGCCGAGCCCCCGCATGTCGGCCGCGGAGGGTGGACGTGGTATACGGGCTCCGCGGGCTGGATGTACCGCGCGGGGATCGAGTGGCTCCTCGGGTTCCGGCTACGTGGCGCGGTGCTTCACCTCGACCCCTGCATCCCGCGCGCGTGGCGACGCTTCGAGATCGCGTTCCGCTACCACGGGTCGCGCTATGAGATCACGGTCGAGAACCCCCGCGGGGTGTCGCGGGGCATCGCCCAGATCGAGGTCGATGGCCGTTCCCTCGCGTCCGGCAGCGCGAGCCTTCCGTTGACCGCGGATGGCGCGACGCATCGAGTGCGCGCCATCCTGGGGTGACGGCCGCCCCCGAGCGCTGCGGCGCCCGGCCAGAGCTCACAGGGGTCCCCATCGCGCGACCCTCCGTCGCGGATGCGATGCTGGAGCCACTGCCCGGCGCGTCGTCCCGTGTACGGAAGCGGCGTTCGGCCGCGGTCCGTGGCCCGCGACTCACCGACGATGAGGGCGGACGGGTCCAGTCTGGCCACTCGGTCCCGCAGTCGCCGAGGACCTCCCCAGAGAGGTCTCTCGTGGCCAGACCGGACATCCGGTCTCGCGACGACTCAGCCGTTGGCGCGCGCGCGGCGCTTCTGCTCCTTCTTCTTCAGCGCGGCCCGCATGCGTGCGGTCTTCCGGCGTCTTGGGGCACGTTTTGGCGGCTGGCATCACAGCCTCCTGTCAGTGTGAAGTGTTCGTAGTGCGTTGACGTGGGGCGCCTGCTGATGACGGCTTCAGACCGAAATGCCGAAGGGCCTGTTCGATGGCTTCACGCTTTTCGGGCGGCAATGGCACGACGCGACGACCCTGCCCGGCGCGGTTCGGCGCTTGGCGCGTCGACAGACCCCAAACAACCTTGACATGAGTGATCCACGCGGTCTTCGGGACGAAGCCGTGGTGACGCTGAACGAACTTCTGTATCTCACTGTAGGTCGGCATGCACCCCTCCTCGTCGCCAATCCGCTTGATTGTCGCCCAGTTCGCCTGTCGGTGTGCCGAGGGCACAGATTCGTCCGGACGGACCCGGCCGACCGGGGCGCTCGCGAGCCAGGCTACGGTCATTCCTTCGTCGCCAGGATCGCCACCGCAGCAACGAGCTCGTCGGCGTCTACCGGTTTGGCGAGACAGAACTGGAATCCCACACGCAACACCTCCGCGCGATCCTGAGCGGTTGCGAGGCCCGTGACCAAGGCCGCAGGCGTTCGCCCCCCGTGTTCCGGTGAGAGGGCCCGGACCTGGCGAATCAAACTGAACCCGTCTGCTTCGGGCATGACCAGGTCCGTCAGGAGCACATCGGGCCGCTCCAGCGGCAGTACGCGGAGTGCCTCGGCGGCCGACGCGACGCTGGTCACCGTGGCCCCATGGGCTTCGAGGAGCGTTGTCAGAAGCGCGCGAAGAAGGGCGTTGTCGTCGACGACCAGGACGTGTACGGCCGCGAGAGAGAGGGCAGACGCCCCATTCTGCTCGCTCATGATGCCCGTCCTGCTGCGCACGTGGCCAGAACGCGGCGCGCGGCATCGGCAACCTGGCCGGCGATGTCGGGCTGTCCGACCACGATGAGATGCCCGTCGGCGGCGGTCAACATCGTCTCCAGTGCGCCCTTGTGGGTAGTCGTCAAGATCCATCCACACCGCTGGAGCACGTCCACATGTTGCAGGAGCCGAAGGAAGTTGAGAGCCCGTCCGTCCGGTCGCGGGAGATCCACGAGGATCACGTCCGCGGCGATTTCGGACATCCAGGCGATGAGGTCCAGGGCGCCCATCTGCACGTCGGTGACGTGGGCTGCGGCGGTCCGAAACCCACCCTCGTCGAGGGCCTGTTGTAGTCGCGCGATCACATCCTCGGACGAATTCAGGAGCGCGACCATGGCTTTGGGAGGAGGTGGAGTGGCCACAGGCTCACCCGTGTACTCTCTCTGGCGGAAGCGCACCAAGGTTCGATCTCGATCGCCGGTCGCCTTGGTTCTCGGCGGACGACCAGACCATAGGGCGTTCGACCTGTTCTATTGGGGAGGGATGCTCGCTGGGTCCACGGCCGAGGAGCCCTCTCATGGACCGTGATGCGGGAAACGGTGCGGCCTGCGGAGGGCCACCCGGCCATCGTCAGGGGGTGTGCCGGCGTCTCCTGCCCCGTGACCCTCGTGGCTGGCGTGTCGGATTGTAGCCGCGCCGCCAGAGCAACTCCGCCTCCGCCGGCGCGATCGTTACACTGCACTAGTACGGTGACACAGCGTCGTTGCTCTCGTCAAGTACCGAGCTCCAATCGAGCGCGGCGGGCCTCCTCGAAGCTGGACGTTGCCCACGCACACGAGGCTCCGGCCAGAAGCGCACTCGCTGTGAGGCTGAGAGAGGATTCGAGCGAGGGACGGCTGTCGTGCATGTGTGAAGGATGCCCTGCTGGCTGCAGTGTTCCGCTCACCGGTGCTCTCGCGCGACCACGGCCTCCGAGGGGAACTCCCCGGAGGCCGTTCCATCGAGGACGACCGCGGTCAGCCGGTGTGGCTGACCACCTCGGCCCGGAAGACCTAGAAGTCCCCGCCGTGCGGCATGGACGGGGCACTCTTCTGCGCGTCCTCGGGGATGTCCGTGATGAGCGCCTCGGTGGTCAGGAGGAGCGAGGCGATCGAGGCGGCGTTCTGCAGCGCGATCCGCTCGACCTTGGTCGGGTCGATGATTCCCGGCGTGCATCATGTCCACGTACTCGTTCAGCTCGGCATCGAAGCCGAGCGCGAGCTCCTTCGAGGCCTTCACCTTCTCGACCACCACGGAGCCCTCCAGCCCGGCGTTCTCCACGATCTGCCGGATCGGCTCCTCGAGCGCCCGCCGCACGATGTGGGCGCCGGTCGCCTCGTCGCCCGCGAGCTTGAGGTGGTCCAGCGCCTTCGCGGCGCGGAGCAGCGCCACGCCGCCGCCCGGCACGACCCCCTCCTCGACGGCGGCCCGGGTCGCGTTCAGCGCGTCCTCGACCCGCGCCTTCTTCTCCTTCATCTCGGTCTCGGTCGCGGCGCCGACCTTGACCACCGCCACGCCGCCGGCCAGCTTCGCCAGCCGCTCCTGGAGCTTCTCCCGGTCGTAGTCCGAGGTGGTCTCCTCGATCTGCGCCCGGATCTGCTTGATCCGCCCCTCGATCTCCTTCGAACTGCCCGCGCCCTCGATGATGGTCGTCGTGTCCTTGTTCACGACCACCTTCTTGGCGCGGCCGAGATCCTCGAGCTTGATGTTCTCGAGCTTGATGCCGAGGTCCTCGGTGATCGCCTTCCCGCCGGTCAGGGTCGCGAGGTCCTCCAGCATGGCCTTGCGGCGATCCCCGAAGCCCGGGGCCTTCACGGCCGTGCAGGAGAGCGTGCCGCGCAGCTTGTTCACGACGAGGGTGGCGAGGGCCTCGCCCTCGACCTCCTCGGCGACGATGAGGAACGGCTTCCCGGAGCGCGCCACCTGCTCGAGCAGCGGGAGCATGTCCTTCATCACGCTGATCTTCTTCTCGTGGATCAGGATGATCGCGTCCTCGAGGACGGTCTCCATCCGCTCCGGATCGGTCACGAAGTAGGGCGAGAGATACCCGCGGTCGAACTGCATCCCCTCGACGACCTCGAGGGTGGTCTCCATCGCCTTGGCTTCCTCGACCGTGATGACGCCGTCCTTGCCGACCTTCTCCATCGCCTCGGCGATGAGGTTGCCGATGGTCTTGTCGTTGTTGGCGGCGATCGTCGCGACCTGGGCGATCTCCTTCTTGTCCTTGGTCGAGTGGGTCATGTTCTTCAGCTCGGAGACGACCTTCTCGACCGCCTGCTCGATGCCGCGCTTGAGCCCCATCGGGTTGGCGCCGGCGGTCACGTTCTTCAGCCCCTCGCGGAAGATCGCCTGGGCCAGCACCGTCGCGGTCGTGGTGCCGTCCCCCGCGACGTCGGAGGTCTTGGACGCGACCTCCTTGAGCATCTGGGCGCCCATGTTTTCGTAGGGATTCTTCAACTCGACTTCTTTGGCGACGGTCACCCCGTCCTTCGTGATGGTCGGGCTACCGTACTTCTTGTCGATGACGACGTTGCGGCCCTTGGGGCCGAGCGTGGCTTTGACGGCGTGCGCCATGATGTTGACGCCACGCAGGAGCGCTGCGCGGGCTTCCTCGTTGAACAGGAGCTGCTTGGCCATAAGTCTGTATCCTTCCTCACCGAATGTAGTCGAATGGGGTGACCGGGGCTGGGGCCGCGAGGGTCACGCGCTGAGGATGCCGAGAACGTCCTCCTCCTTCATGATCAGGTACTCCTTGCCGTTGAGCTTCACCTCGCTGCCGGAGTACTTGCCGAACAGGATGCGGTCCCCCGTCTTGACGTCGAGCGGGAGCTTCTTGCCGTCGTCGGTCACCTTGCCGTTGCCGGCCGCGATGACCTTGCCCTCCTGGGGCTTCTCCTTGGCGGTGTCCGGGATGATGATGCTCCCGTGCTTCTCGTCCCCCTCCTCGAGCCGCTTGACGAGCAGGCGGTCATGGAGCGGGCGCAGCGTGGTCTTCGTTACCGGGGCCATTGGAGCCTTCGCTACCTGAGGCATGGTTCGGGTACCTCCCTTGTCGGGTGTGTGTGAGCGGGGCGGGTCGTACAGCGATCGCCCTTAGTGTATCACTAAACTAGTACAGTAGGACAATAGACCTCAGGCAGTGAATGCGCCGCCGCCCGAGGCCGCCCGGCCGGCGGGATTCCACGTTGGAGCCTCGCCTGCAAGTGGCTGCTGGAGCGGGGATAGGGCCGATGTCTCGAGGCCCAGGGCTCCCGCGAACGCGGTCGGTTCCAGCGACGGAGTGTTCCGAGGGCCAGGCGACAGACCGCGGGGGCTGCGCCTCGGCGTGAGCGGAGGCCAAGGCGATGCCTTCCAGGCCCCACGGGCCGAGGCTGCCGGGGAAGGCCCTGATAGGGCCGGGAGCCCATCGGGCCGGCTGGGCAGGTACCGGGGGTCAGCCGGACATGAGAGGGCGGCGGGGCTGGACGGCTCCCATTGCTCTAGTGTACTATTATAGTAGTACAGTCTGGAGAACCACAATGAACCCGCCCCTGGATGTGCATGTTCCAGTCCCGATCCCCCGGCCGGTAGCCGGATCGCGCATGAGCGTCATCGCGGGTGAGGGCCTCCCGCGGGGCCCATCGTTGGCCAGTATCCGGGAGCGTTCCGACTCTCCGGGGGTCACTTCAAGTGCGGTGACGCGCGCCATCGAGGCTCTCAAGGGAAGCGGATATCGGCCGCTTCACCCCGATCCTGGCGGGACCACCGCGCGCGTCCATGCCGGGGTACGGCCGGAAGCCCGCGTCGGGGGACTGACGCCGATCCGGTGGGAGGGCTCTCGGACTGATCGCGGCAAGGCATGTCACTCCGGCTGATGCGGGCCGGATCGAAGCAGGAGTGAGGTCATGACGTTGAAGACGACATGGGAGACGAGAATGAGTGACGAAGTCGGTGCCACGAGCACAGCCACGCGGCCGCCCCACGCCGAGCGGGTGCGGGAGAGCATCCCTGACGTGTGCCGTTGGCCAACGATGGCGATCCGGGACATGACGATGGTTGACGCCGACGCCGCCTTGGCCGCGGATCCTCTGTTCCACGTCGGCTCCGACCGCCACCTCGGCCGGGTCGACGTGCGCTATTGGTACTTCCGCCCGGAGCTCAAGTACTTGACGTGCCGCGCGTGCTCCGACGGCGGCGACCCGTCGCCCATCCTGCCCGCGGCGGTTAGCTGTCGGCATCGGATCCCCACGAACTGAGTGCTCGTGCCGATCCGTTGTCCGCGGCGTTGAGAAGGGGTTCCGAACGCAGGCGCAGGGCGGCGACGGCTTGGACAGATCTGCCTGAGCTGACCTTGCATCGGAGGGTGACCCGGGAAACACGCCGCGAGTCTCCTTGCTCGACCGGGGCATGGCGATGGCGTGGCCGATTCGTTGCGCCGTCGGGCGACGAGAATCAGTGCCGTGCCTGTCGCCGGAGAGAAGGAGCTGCGGATGCGCTTCCCGCGAGCGCGTGATTTCTGGTGTCCCACCGTGTCCGAGCCGGTTCTCATTCGGCTGGCCCGCCCCCGCGGGTTGACTCGAGTGACGCCGGACTACTTCGTGCAGTGCGACCAGGCTGACTGCCAGTACGTCGACACGAACGCTCTCCCGTGCCCCCTCCGCGTCGACATGTTTCGTGACGACATCGCCCGGATGGAGATGGCGCGGGCGGCTCTGCACGAGGGCTGGTCGGACGATGCGCGGTAGCCGACGGGGCGCGCGGATAGCGTGACACCGGGAGCGGGCGCGGCCGCACTCGGGTCATCGGGGCGGGCGGGCAAGAGCGTCACGCCCGACAGTCGTCGGGGTTCCGTCGTGGCGGGAGTGTGCGGGAACGCCTGTCATGGAGCGCAGTTGCTGGCCGTCGGAGGTCACGAGGTCGCGGCGACGCGTCCTGATCGGTAGTATGGGAACGGCGGCCGCGACCGGCTCGCCACGGTCGGCGAAGGCCGCCGACCCGTGCCGGCGAGCGCTGTGGCCGCCCGGCGACCGCCAAGGAGGGCGCCCTATGAGCACGATCACGACGAAGGACGGTACGCAGATCTACTACAAGGACTGGGGCCACGGGCAACCCATCGTGTTCAGTCACGGCTGGCCGCTCAGCGCGGAGGACTGGGACGCCCAGATGATCTTCTTCGCGTCGCGCGGTTTTCGGTGCATCGCGCACGACCGCCGCGGCCACGGGCGATCGACCCAGACGTGGGACGGCAACGAGATGGACACCTATGCCGACGATCTCGTCACTCTCACCGAGAAGCTCGATCTGAAGAATGCGATTCACGTCGGTCACTCGACGGGCGGCGGCGAGGTGGCGCGATACATCGGCCGCCACGGCGCCGGCCGCGCGAAGGGACGCGTCGCCAAGGCCGTCCTCGTGGGCGCCGTGCCCCCGATCATGGTCAAGACCGCCGCCAATCCCGGCGGGCTGCCGCTCGCCGTCTTCGACGGGTTTCGCGCGACGCTGCTGGCCGACCGGGCGCAGTTCTTCAAGGACATCCCCGCCGGTCCGTTCTACGGCTTCAATCGTCCCGGCGCGAAGGTGTCGCAGGGCATCATCGACAACTGGTGGCGGCAGGGCATGATGTCGGGTGTCAAGGCTTCCTACGATTGCATCAAGGCATTCAGCGAGACCGATTTCACCGAGGACCTCAAGAAGATCGACGTCCCCACGCTGATCATGCACGGCGACGACGACCAGATCGTCCCCATCGGCGCCAGCGCGATGCTCTCGAGCAAGCTGGTACGGAACGCGCAGCTCAAGGTCTACAAGGGTCTACCGCACGGCATGTGCACGACCCACCATGACGTGATCAATGCGGACCTGCTGTCGTTCCTCAAGGCCTAGGCCCGAGGCGCAGGCACCGCCGGGGTGACGCTGAGGGTAGACGGAACCGCGCGGCGGCAGCTGTGGGCGGTCGCGGTTCGGCGCGTCGCGTGATTGGCACCGCGACGCTGGGAGAGCACGATGCCCTTGAAGACCCGGGTCCTGAAGAGCCAGTCGCGGTCGGCCGCGGCCCGGCTGCCCGCGGGGTTCACGGAGAAGAGCGCCAGCGTGGATGGCGTGACGATCAGCTACAAGGTCGGCGGGCAGGGGCCGGCCGTCGTCCTCCTGCACGGCTACGCGCAGACGAGTCACATGTGGAGACCGCTGATGCCGTTGCTCGCGGTATCTCACACCGTGATTGCCCTGGACCTGCGAGGGGCCGGCGGGTCCGCCCGCCCGCGGCTGGCTACGACAAGAAGACGCTGGCCCGGGACGTTCACGGCCTCGTGCGCCAGCTCGGCCACCAGCACGTCACGCTCGTCGGGCATGACATCGGCCTGATGCTGGCCTACGCCTGAGCGGCTCGCGACGGTAGACGCTCGACATGGACCTGACCGACAGCGTGGAGCTGCTCGAACGATACAGCGCCATCATCCTGCCGGTCCTGGTCGTCGCCGAGCAGGTCGGGATTCCGCTGCCGGCGGTCCCGGCCCTCCTGGCGGTCGGCGCCCTCGCGGCGCAGGGGCGCGTGAGCCTCCTGCTGGTGATCGGCGCGATCGCCGCTGGTCGCGTTGCCCGTCGATCTCGTCTGGCACGAGCTGGGGCGCCGGCGGGGGGCGCGCGTGCTCTCGGGGCTGTGCCGGCTGTCGCTCGAGCCCGATGTGTGCGTGCGGCGGACCGAGAACCTCTTTCATGCGCCACGGCGTCCGGGCGCTGCTCGTGGCGAAGTTCCTGCCGGGGCTGACGACCGTCATGCCGCCCCTCGCGGGGATCTTCGGCGTGTCGCGCCTCCGGTTCGCTCTCTACGACCTGGCCGGGGTGGTGCTGTGGGCGGGCCTCTGGGCGGGGATCGGCTACGCCTTCAGCGAGACCATCGAGGTGGTGGCGCTGCGCGTGAGCGCCCTGGGCCGCACGGCGGGCCTGGTGCTGGTCGGAGCCCTCGTCGGCTACGTCCTGCTGAAGTACCTGCGCCGCTGGCTCTTTCTCCGGCGGCTCCGGATCGCCCGCATCTCTCCGGAGGACCTCAAGCGCAAGCTGGACGCGGGGGAGGACGTCGCGATTCTCGACCTCCGCACCGCGCTGGACGTGGCCGCCACCCCACATGCCATTCCGGGCAGCCGCTGGGTCACGGCCGAGGCGCTCGACGAGCACCTGTCGGACATCCCGCGCGATCGCGAGCTGGTCCTCTATTGCTCCTGACCCAACGAAGCGACGAGCGCCCGGGTGGCGCTTCGGCTGAAGCGCCGCGGGATCACCCGCGTCCGTCCTCTCGCCGGCGGGATGGCGGGGTGGATGGCCCTGGGCTTCCCGGTCCGCGAGCTCGCCGCGCCCGCGATCCCCGCGCTCGATCGGTCGTAGCGGTGAGACGCGGGATGCTCGCGGCCGATCGCGGTCGGCACCCGCGGAATCGCTGCACACGAGCTGGACGGTCCGACGTTCGCGCACAGGATTCTGACGACGGCCGGGCGGATCGCCGCGCGGTCACGCGCGTGAGGCGGGAAGGAGGGTGACGCGATGATCCAGGTTCGATCCGCCGGGGCCCGCGGCCGCACGGACTGGGGCTGGCTCGACAGCCGGCACACATTCTCGTTCGGGGAGTACCACGACCCCGCGCACATGGGATTCAGGACGTTGCGGGTGATCAACGACGATCGGGTGAAGGCCGGCGCCGGGTTCGGCACCCACGGGCACCGCGACATGGAGATCCTGTCCTACGTGCTCGAGGGCGCGCTCGAGCACAAGGACAGCTCGGGCGGCGGCGGCGTGATCCGGCCGGGAGAGATCCAGCTGATGCGGGCCGGCACGGGCGTCACCCACAGCGAGCAGAACCACTCGAAGGTCGACCCGGTGCACTTCCTGCAAATCTGGATCGTGCCGGACGCGCGCGGCCTGAAGCCCGCGTACGGACAGCAGGTCTTCGATCGGGAGATGGCCAGCCGGGCGTTCGTGCTTCTCGCGTCGAAGGGAGGCAGGGACGACAGCCTCGACGTCCATCAGGACGTGGACCTCTGGGTCGCTTTCATCGGCGCGGGGGAGCGTCGAGACCTTCGGCTGCGCGCCTCCCGCCATGCGTGGATCCACGTCGCCCGCGGATCGGTCTCGGTGAACGGGATCGCGCTGGAGGCGGGTGACGGCGGGGCGGTCAGCGGCGAGGACGGCCTGACCTTCCTCGGGCGAGAGCCGGCCGAGGTGCTCGTGTTCGACCTGGCGTGACACAATTCAACGATACGGGGATGGACCGGGCCGAGACGTAGCCCGCTGGCGCGACCACTTCTCACACAAGGAGCCCGACATGTTCGACACTCGAAACGATCTGCCCAAGACGACCCGGGCGAAGGTCATCGACCTCCTCGACGCGCGGCTCGCCGATGCGACGGACCTGCAAACCCAGCTCAAGCAGGCCCACTGGAACGTGAAGGGCCCGACCTTCATCGCGCTCCACGAGCTCTTCGACAAGATCAACGAGGCGGTGGAGGACTACGTGGACGATCTGGCCGAGCGCGTGGTGCAGCTCGGCGGGACTGCCCACGGAACGGCGCGGCAGGCCGCCAAGCGCTCGAGCTTGCCGGAGTTCCCGGCGGTGACCGACGGGCGCGCCCACGCCGCGGCGGTGGCGACCGTGCTGGCCGCGTTCGGCAAGCTGGCGCGGGCCGGCATCGATCAGGCCGACAAGCTGGGCGACAAGGACACCGCCGATCTGCTCACGGAGATCTCGCGCGGCACCGACAAGTGGCTGTGGTTCGTCGAGGCGCACCTGCAGGCGAACCGGTAGCGCGCTGGCGCGGCTGCTGGCGCCGCGCGCGGGTGCGTCGTCTGGACAGGGGGGCGCCACGCCGCCGGGTGGCGCAGGGCGGCGCCGAGTCCTGGATCGACGTCGCGCGCGACGCAGGGCGACCTGAGGGCCGGGCACGTGCGGCCTTCGCGGGAACGTCCGCGCCAACGTCACGTCGCCGGTGAGTCCTCGAAAGGAGGCGGGTCATGATCCTGGGCATGTCGCTCGCGACGTTCACCGCGGTGCACGTGGTGATCAGTCTCATCGGAATTGCCGCCGGGCTGATCGTGGTCGTGGGCATGCTGAGCGCGAGCCGACTCCCGGGCTGGACGGCGCTCTTTCTCACCACCACGGTGCTGACGAGCGTCACCGGGTTCTTCTTCCCGGCCGCTCAGGTGCTGCCGTCCCACGTCGTGGGCGTCATCTCGCTGGTGGTGCTGGCGATCACGCTCGTGGCGCTCTACGGCAAGCGACTCGCGGGATCCTGGCGCTGGATCTACGTGGCCGGCGCGGTCCTCGCGCTCTACCTGAACTCCTTCGTCGGGGTCGTCCAGGCGTTCCTGAAGGTGCCGGCGCTGAACCGACTGGCGCCGACCCAGTCCGAGCCGCCGTTCTTCGTCGCGCAACTGACGGTCGTGGCGCTCTTCGTCGTGCTCGGCATCCGGGCCGCCATGAGATTCCGCCCGGCGGTGCCACGGACGGGCTAGGGATGAGTCGGCGGGGCGGCCGCGACGCTCACGCGGGCGGATAGAAGGCCGGGTTGTACCGCCGCGCGCAGAAGCCGGTTGCCCGAGACAGGTCGATGTCGTGCACCAGCAGCTGCTCCTTGCCATAGGGCACGTAGGCCACGCACTCCCCGTCCGGACCGATGAGGCTGGTCGCGGAATCCTGGTAACGCATCGCGCAGTTGACGCTGGCGAAATAGATCGTGTTCTCGACGCTGCGCGCCACCATCGCCTTCTCGTAGTAGGGCGAGCTCGGGTCGCCCCAGCGATCGATGGTCACACCGGCGTGATCGCTGCCCGTGAGCTGCGGGTGAAAGACCAGCCGGGCGCCGCGGACGGCCGACCAGCGGACGGCCTCCGGATAGCGCCATCCCTCGTGGCAAATGGTGATCCCGAACGGGACGCCGTCGATCTCGAACAGCCGCCGCCGTCCGTCGGGCACGTAGAACGGCTCTTCCTCGAGCGGGATCTGGTTCTTCGCCTGGTAGCCCACGATCGTGCCGTCACGCGAGATCACGAAGGCCACGTTGTGCAGCCCGGCGGGGGATTCCCACTCCATCCCGATGACGACGGCCACCCGGCTCCGCTGGGCCGCGGCGCGAATCTCCTCGAGCGCCGCTTGCTGGCGGCGCTGATCGGGGGGCGGGACGGGAAAGTCCTGGCCTCGCAATCCCGGGATGTAGGTCTCGGGGAAACAGACGATGGCCACCCCCTGCGCGGCGGCATCGTCCAGAAAGCGGTCGACCGTCTGGAGCCGCTCCTCGACGGACGGCGCATTCCGCGCGGCCGCCAGGCCGATGCGTAGGCTCGTGATCGCCCTCACGTGTCCCATGCGCGCCCCTCGAACGCTTCCGAGGCCCGGATCTCACCCGAGGTCCCTCATGGCATTCTCGCATGACGTATCTCACCAACCGCCACCGGCAGAACCGGTTGTCCCGCGGGCGGGGCACGCCGATGCTTGTCACTGCGACGTGAGCGCGGAGCCCATCAACCGCTCGTGGCCGCACTGCTCGGCCGGCCGTCTCGGCGGGTTCCCTCACGGGGACCTGCCGGACGCAGGCGGCCCTGACCCGCCCGGCCTCGATGGTGCGGGGCCGGCGCGGACGGTGTCAAGAACGGCACGGCGGCGGGGCTACTCGGCGACAGGCGGGGTCGGCTGACACCCGTCTTGAGGCTGACCCGGCCGGTCGCCCGCCCCCGGCAAGACGAGGGGAGCCCCCGTCAGAACGGGTGACCAGAGGGCCGGCACCGAGTGTCGGCCGGCTAGAGTCGCTCGACCTCGACGCGGTTGTCGTGGAACACCGCCCCGCCACCCATGTCGGAGTCGCGTTCGTCCACGGTGGCGTTGACGGTCGTTCCCCCCTTCACGAAGCGAGGCCATCGGCCCTTGGTGCTGGCCACCACGCCTCGGCGGACGCGATCGGTGACCTCGACGAGCGCGACGAACGCGCCGCGATCGTTGAAGACGCGCGCCTCGTGCCCGGTCTCGAGTCCCCGCACCGTCGCATCCTCGGGATGGATCCGCAGGACCGGCGGTCCCGATCGCTTCATCTGGTCGGCGACGTTGGCGAACAGCGAGTTCAGGAAGTAGTGGTCCGCCCCCGCGATCAGCGCCAGGGGATACCGTTCGGCGAGCGGGGTATCCCGTTGCGCAGCCTCGTACGGCGGCGTGTAGCCGGCCAGCGGATCGAGTCCCGCCTTCGCCATGCGCTCCGAGAGGAACTCGAGCTTCCCGGATGCCGTGACGAAGCCGTCGGCGAACGGCACGAATGGCTCCGGATAGTTGAGCCGCATCCACCCGCGCTCCTTCAGCCTCTCGAGCGTGATGCCACGCAGGGACGGGTGCCCGGAGCCGAGGATCTGGCGCGCGATCTCGTCGTCGCTGTCGTAGAGACAGGGACTGTCGAGCCCCATGCGCCTCGCCAGGCGTCGGAAGATCTCGGTCGACGGCAGACATTCTCCTGGCGGGGACACGGCTGGCTCGTTCCAGGAGATGTACAGGTGTCCGTAGGCGATCTGGAGGTCGGCGTGCTCGAGCTGCGTGGTCGCGGGCAGCACGATGTCCGCGTACTCGACGGTGTCGGTGCGGAAGTGCTCGGCCACCACCGTGAAGAGATCGGGTCTCCGCAACCCCCGTCGGATCTTCGATTGGTGCGGCACGCTGGCGAGCGGGTTGCTGCGCGTAGATGAACAGCGCCTTGACGGGCGGGTCGCGCACCTCGAGGAGGCCCTCCCCGAGTCTCGTCATGCTCAGCGATCGCGTGCCCGGTCGCCTCAGGTCGTCCCGGTACAGGGCCGGCCAGTTGACCCCGAAGAACCCTCGGGTGTCGTACGCCGCGCCACCGCCGGGATAGCGCCAGTCACCCGTGACGCCGGGAATGCAGGTGATGGTCCGGACGGCCATCCCGCCGCCGCCGTGCCGCTGGAGCCCCATGGTCAGCCGAATCCCGGTCGGCCGGGTATGGGCGATGCGTTTCCCCAGGTCGACGATGGCCGGCGTCGGAAGGCCGCAGATGTCGGCGACCCGGTCCGGCGGATACTCGAGGATGCGTCGTCGGAAGGCGTCCCAGCCGTGCGTGTGCCGGCTGAGGAAGTCTCGGTCTTCCGCGCCCTCGGCGAGGACGACGTTCAGGAGGCCCAGCGCCAGCGCGGCGTCGGTCCCGGGAATCGGCGCGAGGTGGACGTCGGCGGCATCGGCGGTTCGGGTCCGGATCGGGTCGATCACCACCAGGTGGGCGCCATCCTGGCGGGCCGTGCTGATGGCGCGCCAGAGGTGATGGTTCGTGGTCAGGGTGTTGCTGCCCCACAGGATGATGAGCCTCGAGAAGCGGAACGTCTCCGGGTCCATCCCCACGCGGTTGTCGCCGAGCGTGTAGCCGGTGCCGACCCCGCCGGCGATCGTGCAGATCGTCATCAGGTGCTGCGAGGCGCCGAGCGCGTTCCACAGGCGGCGCCCCGCGCTATACACGCCCTGGATGAGCCCCATGCTGCCGGAGCCGACGTAGGGCCAGATGGCCTCGGGACCGAAGTCTCGAATCGTGCCGCCGAGGCGCTCGGCGATCTCGTCGAGCGCCTCCTCCCAAGAGATGCGCTCGAAGTGTCCACGCCCCTTGGGACCGAGGCGCCGCATCGGATGCAACAGGCGATCGGGCGACTGGGTGTAGGCCACGTAGCCGTTCACCTTGTTGCACAGCACGCCGCGTGTGAAGGGATGCTCGGCATCGCCCTCGAGCCTCACGGCGCGTCCGTCCTTGACGGTGACGACCCAGCTGCAGGTGTCCGGGCAATCCAGCGGACAGGCCCCCAGGACCCGGTGGGTTCCGTCCGGAGCCAGGCCCCTCCTATCGGATCGGCTGTTCACGGTGGTCACCCCGCAGCCCGCGAATCGGCGCACCCGGACGTCTCCGCGAGGCGCTCGGCTCCATCCTCGGCGCCAGCCGGATCTCGTAGCGTCCGAGCCACACGCGGTGCGTGATCTCGAGCACTCGTCCGGCCAGAGCCGGCCGCCCCATCGGCAGCGTCATGTCGACCCGCCATGCTCCCCCCGGCCCACGTCTCACCACCGGCGCCACGACCACCCCCAGCTCCGCGCTGATCGCGTCCGTGAGTCTGATCTGCTGGGCTAGCAGCGCCGCGCGTCGGCGATCCCACCACTCGGCCCAGGCCAGAAGCCCCACGATCGGAAGGATCGGGAGTAACAGCGTCAAGGCGATCGCCACTCGCTCGAGCATCTCGACCCTCCCTTCCCGCTGAGTCACCGTGGAGGGCGCGCAGGCAGCGAGGCCGTCCCACATCGCCAGCCGCGCGGTGACGCGATCGGGACTCGGCCCGCGAACGCGGCGGCCCAAGAGCGCGGGGGGCGGCTCGTTCCGGCCTCTCGCTGATGGCGGTCGGGTCCATGTTCACGGCCGCCCTCCTGTCGGCATCGTCCACGCGGTTCGCGAGGGAATCAATTACCTCGGAGGTAATTGGCCGCCGGGGGGGGTGTCCGCGTATAGTGGCGGCCGTGGAGGCCGGCCAGGAGACCAGCAGGCAGGCGCGCGGAGTGACGGCGAGCCTGGTGGGGCAGCTGCTCAAGCAGTGGCGCGAGCAGCGCGCGATGAGCCAGCTCGGCCTCGCCACCGAAGCGGGGATTTCGGCGCGCCACCTGAGCTTCCTCGAGACTGGCCGGGCGCAGCCCAGCCGCGACATGGTGCTGCTCCTCTCCCGCGTCCTGGAGATGCCCCTGCGCGGCCGCAATGAGCTGCTCGCCGTCGCGGGGTATGCGCCGATCTATCGTGAGACTGCCCTGGACGCGCCGGAGATGGCGCAGGTGCGGCGGGCGCTGGGCTTCATGTTGCGCCAGCAGGAACCCTATCCCGCCATGGTGCTCGATCGGCACTGGAACATTCTCATGTCCAACGAGGCCACGGGCCGGGTCATGGGACTCTTCCTCGATCCGGTCGCGGCCGCGGCGGTGGGATCGCCCAACGCCATGCGGCTCTCCTATCATCCGCAGGGGCTTCGGCCCTTCATCGTCAACTGGGAAGCCACCGCGGCCGCCTTCATCCAATGGCTCCACCGCGATCTGCTGCGCACCGGCGACGCCGAGACGCGCCGCCTCCTCGATGAGCTCCTGTCCTACCCCGACGTCCCTGCCAACTTGCGGACGGTTGACCTCGACGCCTCGGCGGTGCCATTCCTCGCCATCGAGCTCCGCAAGGGCGACACTCACCTCAGGTTCTTCACCACCCTGGCGGGCCTCGGAACGCCCTACGACATCACGCTCCACGAGCTCAGGGTCGAGTGCTTCTTCCCCGCTGACGAGGCGACGGAGGAAGCCTGCCGACGGCTGGCCAGCCGATAGTCCTCCCGCTTTCCCTGCCTCCCCGCGGGGAGAGGCAAGATGTGGCGGCCCTCTCTCCCTTTTTGGGGAGGATTCCCACCGGCCGCATCAACCATGGCCCGCTCGCGGCACCGGAGGTCGAGACTTGGCGGCCGCCGCCGCCCCAGGGTGAGGCACTGGCCGTGCGGAGCGGTCAGCCCGTATAGCGGAAGGCGCCTTCGTAGATGACTGGCGCGGTCCCGGTCCGGGTGTGGAGCCTTCCCGGCTGTGGCCGATTGTACTCTCTGAGAGGCACGCCCGGGTCCGGCGTGAACCCGGCGACGTCCAGTTCCCGGACTAGCTGGTCCTCGGTCAGGAAGCACTGCGGCTGCCCCGAGAACTGGGTGAACACGAAGGGCTCGCCCGGCACGGGTTCGGTCTGCGGCGGGAAGGTGGTGCGGGAGAAGGTGAACACGAACAGGCCCGCCCCCGGCCGGGCCACCCGGGCCGCCTCGCCAAGCGCCCGCCGGAACTCCGTCGCCGAGCGCGCGAGGTTCCAGATGCCATGGGCGATCACCAGATCGACGTGGTGGTCCCGGACCGGGAGTCCATCCATGGCCGCGAGAGCCAGGTGAAGGCGGCGGCCGATGGGATCCTCCCGGGCGCGCTGGGCAGCGGCCCGGAGCATCGGCCAGGAGAGGTCGATCCCGAAGACCTTCCAGCCCAGACTTGCCAGCGGGATCGCGTTGCGCCCCGCGCCGCAGCCGAGATCGAGCACCCGCGCGCGATCGCCGCGCCGCCACTCGGTCTCCGCGAATCGCATCAGGACGGGGTTCGGGAGGGACTGCGCGAACCCGGCCACGGTCCCGGGTGCGCTCCACGACGAGCCCGCGAGCGGGTCCATGCTCGGACCCTACCATGCCGTCGCAGGCGTGAGCGACGGATGACGGGGGTGATCCCGCGCTCCGCACGGGGGCCCCGCCTCTCCCCGACACCGGTCGAGAGGTGATCGTCCCCCGCCCACTTCCCGGACCTGACGGCGGGCCGTCCGGGGGTAGAGTGTCGTCATGGGCCGCCGCGGGGCATCCGACTCGAGAGGAACAGGAGATCCGCATGTCTTCCATCACTGCGACGATTCCGCCCGCAAAGGCGCTGCAGCTCCACTCGCTCATCACGCCCACCGAACAGGGGATTGCGAGCCGAGTGCTGGCGAAGACCGCCGGGGGCAATCTCACGCTCTTCGCGTTCGACGCGGGGCAGGGACTCACCGAACACACGTCGCCGTTCGACGCGCTCGTGCTGGTCCTCGAGGGCACCCTCACCCTGACGATCGGCGCGACCGCGGTCCGCGCGACGCCGGGCACGATCGTGCGCATGCCGGCCGACGTGGCCCATGCGGTCGACGCGCCGGAGGCGGCCCGGATGCTGCTGATCATGCTGCGTGACCACACGGAGGGGGGAGCCTAGTGGCAATCCCCGGCAGCGAGCGGTCGAGGTAGCCCGCCACGGCTGCCGGGGCTCGGCCTGGCAATCCCCCCCGGTCGATCTTGGTCCCGGCGGACGCTGCGACCTCGCGATGCCTCCGGGCGGCGGGCACAGGCCCCACGCCCATGGCGGGGGTTCGGAGTCTAGGCGGGCGACGACGGCACGCCCACCCAGCCGCCAGGACTAGTCGCGGACTCGTTCCACACTCGACCGTCGAGGCTGGTCGCGTGGGCGCCGCCATCGTCCTCCCAATGCCGCACCGGATCGTCGTCGGGCACCGCCACAGGGTGTCATGGGCACGTAGCGTCCGCGAGTTTGCCGTAGCGGGTCGATCCGATCGCCCGCTGGAAGGAGCGGCGAGGAGGTAAGTCGCCCCCGCGTCCGTCCGGTCAGCGGAGACACTGAGCTTGCGATATCCTACGCACGTCGTGGAGGAGTCAGGATGACGCCACACCTGCGGGTTCGGCTGCTGGGAACCGGCGCCGCTGCGAACGAGGGGCGGCACCAGGCCTGCTTGCTTGTCGGATGGGGTGGTTCGGCGGATGAAGGCTCGATCCTGCTCGACACGGGAGGCGGACTGGACGTGGTCCGCCAGCTGATCGCCGCCGGCTGTTCGCCGACCGCGGTGCGAGACATCTTCGTCAGCCACCAGCACCTGGACCACGTCGGCGGCCTCGAACCACTGCTCCTGTGGAGTGTCATCCGAACGCTTCGCGAGCGAGGCGGTCCTCCGAAGGAGGAGACGCGGGTGTACGCCGAGCCGCGCGTCCTCTCCGGCATCGGGCGTGTATTCGACGCAGTGGCCACCGCGGCGCCGCGGTTGTTCGGCGGCGCGCTCCAAATGGCCCCGCTCGCAGACGGGGGGACCGTGGAGCTTCGCAGCGGGGCGCGCCTCACGACGTTTCTCGTCGATCATCTGCCCGTGGATGGCGGCGCGATGGGGTGCCGGCTCGAACTGGGCGCTGTCCGCGTCGTCTACAGCGGCGACACGCGCCCCACGCCCCGACTGATCGAGGCCGCTCAGGACGCCGACCTGCTGGTCCACGAGGCTGGCGGTCTCGACGCGCACGCCGCGGAGGTTCACCGCCTCGGGCACTCGACCGCCGGTGATGCCGGGCGAGCCGCGAAGGCGGCCGGCGCCGCGCGGCTCGTCCTGACCCACGTGCCAAGCGAGGCCCTGGCGGAGCCGATGCTGGCCGAGGCCCGGGCCGCCTTCGGCGGCCCCGTCGAGCTGGCACGCGACCTGGCGGTGATCGAGCTCTGAGCGGCGTTCGGACGAAGGGGCTCGGTGGACGACCCCTGAGGTCTTGTCGCCTCGAGAGCGCTCGTCGCGCTCGCCCGTACCCCGGAGGTGGGGCACCCCGGGCTGTACGTCCTGGTACGATGGGGGGAATGGTATGACGTCGGGCAGCGGGCTCGAGGCCGCGACAGCCGCCGGCCGGCCGTGAATGAGCGATCCGGCGCACACCCGCCGGAGTGATGAGGAGGCTCGATGCGCACGTACTATGAGATCGACCTGACCGGTCGCACGGTCACGAAGCGGGACCTGCAGGGCGAGGAGATCGTCAGAGCGGGCCGTTACCTCATCGCCCGGACGCTCCTCGAGCGGGGCGCGGCGACGGTCGACCCGCTGTCACCCGCAAACCCGCTCATCTTCTCGGCGGGCCCCTTCGCGGGGACCTCCTTCTCCAACGCGAACCGGACCAGCGTCGGCTGCAAGAGCCCGCTGACGGGCGGAGTCAAGGAGGCGAACGGCGGCGGGACCTTCAGCTACGGACTGGGTCAGCTCGGCATCTCCGGCTTCACGCTTTCCGGGGCGGCGTCGGACTGGGTGGTCCTCCACTTCCGGAAGGACGGCGGCATCGACTTCGACGACGCTGCGCCGTACCTCGGCAAGGGAAACTTCCAGGCTGCCGAGATGCTGCACGCCCGCTACGGCAAGAAGGTCGCCCTCGGGCTGTGCGGCCCGGTGGGCGAGTACGGGGGTCTGATCGCGGGCATCAGCTTCAGCGACAAGGATCGCCGTCCGTCGCGCCTCGCGGCGCGCGGCGGCGTCGGTGCGGTGATGGGCGTAAAGCGGGTCAAGGCCATCGTGCTCGACCTCGACCGGATCCCGCCGTTCCACGACAGCCGGAAGGTCATCGCCGCGATCAAGGACTACGCCAAGATGCTGCAGGCCGACAGCATCGTGGAGAACTTCTACGCGAAGCTCGGGACCATGGGCATGGCCGACGTCCAGAATCACATGGGCGGCCTGCCGGTCCGGAACTTCAGCGCCGGGCAGCTCGCGGACACCGGCGCCGGCGAGAGGTTCAAGCTGGGCGCCGACTACATCGGCCCCCTCAACACGTCCCGCGGCGGCGAGCAGACGCACGCGTGCATGCCCGGCTGCGTCATCCAGTGCAGTAACGTGTATCACGACGCGAGCGGCAAGGAGGTCGTCTCACCGGTCGAGTACGAGACCCTGGGACTCCTCGGCTCGAACTGCGGTCTCACCGAGCCCGACGAACTCGCCCAGCTCAACTTCATCTGCAACGACCTGGGTATCGACACGATCGAAACAGGCGCGACGCTGGCCGTCCTGATGGAGGCGGGCCTGGGCGCCTTCGGAGACGCGAAGTTCATGGCCGATGCCCTCGGCGAGATCGCCCGCGGAACGGAGAAGGGGCGCATCTGGGCCCAGGGCACGGCGCGCGTGGGGGCCCATTACGGCGTGCGACGGACGCCCGTCATCAAGCGCCAGGCCATCAGCGCCTACGACCCCCGTGTCGTGGAGGCCACCGGCATCACCATGATGGTCACCGCCCAGGGCGCCGACCACACGGCCGGCAACCTGCCACGCCTCAAGACGCGCGAGATGGACCTCGACGCGCTCATGAGCCAGAGTCTCCTCCAGCAGACGCGTGTGGCCGCCAACGACTCGCTCGGGCTCTGCATCTTCGGCCAGAGCGTGACCAACCCCAACACCGAGTTCCTGGCGACCACGATCAACGCGGCCCACGGCACGAGTCTGACCAAGGAGTTCTTCGAGGCCCTGGGCCGGGAGACGCTCCGGCTCGAGCGCGAGTTCAACCGGCAGGCCGGCTTCACGGCGCGCGACGACGAGCTGCCGCAGTTCTTCTACGAGGAGGCGCTGCCGCCGACCAATCACGTCGCGCGATTCCACGGGGCGGACGTACACTCGATCTACGAGCGCCTGCCGGGCTGAGCGCCCGCGGGGACCCTTCGGCACCAGAGAGACCCGGACAAGGTCGGGGTCTCGCCCGCGTGCCGATGCGAGCGTGTCCACCGCGCCTGAAATGAGCGGGCGGATGCTGGCACGGTGCGTGCGATGGGCCGGGTGGACGGCCGTCCTCGGACTGGTGTGGGGTCCGGCCGCCGTCACCACGCCGCTGGCCCAGGTGGGTCCGCAGCGGGTCATGCTGGTGGTCCTTGAAAACACCGATTACGATGCGGCGAGAGCGCAGCCCTTCCTGGCCAAGCTCGCCCGGGAAGGCGGTCTGCTCCGGCAATCGTTCGCCGTGGCCCGTCCGTCCCAGCCCAACTACCTGGCCCTGACAGCCGGCAGTACGCATGGCGTGGATTCCAACGCGCTCGTTACCCTCGACGTTTCCCACATCGGAGACTTGCTGGAGGCCAGGGGCCTAACGTGGAAGGTGTACGCTGAAGGATATCCCGGCCGCTGCTTCCTGGAACCGAGCTCCGGAGCGTATGTCCGACGGCATGTCCCCTTTCTCAGTTTCAAGAATGTTCAGAGTCATCCCGAACGTTGTCAACGGATTGTGGACGCCGCCGCGTTCGCGGCCGACATCCGCCACGGGACGCTGCCGACCTATGCCATGTACGTGCCCGACGTCACGCACGACGGCCATGATACCGGGGTGAGCGCTGCCGATCAGTGGCTGTCGGAGACCTTTGGGCCCCTGCTCAATGATCGACGCTTCACGGAAAACATGCTGCTCATCGTGACGTTCGACGAGGGCCGAGGCTGGTGGCGCAGCAATCACATCTACACGGTCGTGTACGGAGATCGCGTGATTCCGGGCTCGGTCTCGGATAGCCGATACGATCACTACAGTGTGCTCCGCACGATCGAGGAGATTCTCGGCCTCGGCACTCTGGGTCAAGGGGACTCGAAGGCGTCGGCGATCACGGGCATCTGGAAGAGAAGTTCACCCTGACTCAACTGGATGAAGTTGACGAGCGCGCGGCGCTTGATTCTGCGTCATCAGCTTGCCGTTCTTGACCGGTCCGTTCGCCGACCACGCCTGTAGCGGCCAGAACGGAGAGGAACCTCATGGGTCGCCTGAGCCGTCGTGTGGGCAGCGCGATCCTTCTTCTGCTTTGCTCGCCGGATACGGCGGTAGCCGCGGGCCCGCGCCCGTGCGATCGTCCGCTTGGCGGAGCCTGTCAACGAGAACGAGACAGAGGGTTCTTGAGATTAGTGTAGGGAGGCGACCCCGTTCAGGGCGACTTCTCATTGGGCGGTCCCAGCGCCGCCTCCGCCTGCTCCAGCCAAAATCCCATATCCATCTCGCGGTACATCGCCGTCGCGGTGGCCAAGTGCTCCTCGGCCTTCGCTTGGTCGCCGGTGCGGCAGTAGAGTTTGCCGAGGCCGAGGTGGCAGTGGGCGACGAGGGGGCGCAGCTTCAGCGCCTCGGCCATGGCCAGGGCCTGGCGATAGTGCGTCTCCGCGGTATCGACCTCGACGCGGTCGGGATGGGCCGCGATGTCACCGAGCAATCGCAGAACGTGGCCCTCCACCCCTCGTTGCCCCCGCTGCCGCGCCGCTGCGAGCCCGTCCTGGGCGATCCGGGTGGCGTCCGCCAGCCGCCCGTCGAGGAGGTACGCTCCGCCGAGCGCCCCGACGCGGCCGGCCCACTGCGCCAACGGCGCGGGCCGCCCGGCGGAGCCACGGGCGGCGTCCTCCATCAGGGCGACCCCTTCGGCGCGGCGGCCGGTCCCGTGGTACGCCGCGCCCAGCGCCCAGGCGAAGTCGTGGAGCAAATAGGCAACCTCTCTCGTCCGGCAGAGATCGAGGCCGCGCTCCAGCGAGGCCACGGCGCTGGCGAAGTCGCCCTGATCGAGCTTGAGGGTGCCGAGGCTGAAGAGGGGGAAGACCAGCGAGAAGACGTGCCCCGCCTCCTCCGCGATGTGCATCGCCTCGCGGAGACGCCCGAATGCCTCGGCGAACCGCCCGAGCGCCCCGAGCGCCCGGGCAAGCGTGTCCAGCGCGGCCGAGCCCGGGATGAGGGCCTGACCGAATCGCTCCTGCGCAAGGCCCTCCGGGATCAGCGCGAGCGCGGCCTCGCAGTGCCGGACGCCCTCGCGGCACTCGCCCCGCGCCACGTACACCCGGCCAAGATAGCTGTTGGCGACGACCTGGAGGGCGACGTCCGCCTGCGCCTCGCCGATGGCCAGGGCGCGAAGTCCGGTCTGGAGCGCCGCGGCGTATTCGCCGGCCTGCCCGAACTGGACCACTTTATAGTTCAGCGCGCGGCCGAGGCGGCGCTGGTCTCCGGCGGCCTCCGCGAGGGCTTCGGCCTCGTCGAGGAGGGCTCGCATCCGTCCCAACTCGGCGAGCGGGAGGAGTGCGGTGCGGAGGTCGAAGCGGAGGTCGAGAGACTCGGCGATCGCCTCGGGAGTCTCCGGCAGCCGCCGGAGCGCGTCGAGCGCCTGCTCGAAGCAGGTGGCCGCTTCGCGGTTGGCCGAGCGCATGTAGGCCTTGGCGCCGGCCTGGCGCAGGTAGCGCACCGCCTTGTCCCAGACCTCGCCCTGCCGAGCGTGGTGCGCCAGCCGCTCCACGTGCTCGACGAGCCGATCGGCGTGCAGGCGCTCGATGGTGGCCGCCACTGCGGCGTGAAGATCGCGCCGGCGCTCCCCCAGCAAGCCCGCGTAGGCCACGTCGTGGGTCAGCGCGTGCTTGAAGGTGTGCTCCAGATCCGGGAAGAGCTGCGTCTCGTAGAGGAACTCCGCCTCTTGCAGGTGCGCGAGCCCCCGCCGCAGGGCTTCCTCCGGCTGCTCCGCGATCGCCGCCAGGAGCGCGTAGGGCACGTGCTTGCCGATCACCGACGCGGCTTGCAGGAGCCGCTTCTCCTCCGCCGGCAGCCGGTCGATCCGCGCCGCCAGGATCGTCTGCACCGTGGCCGGCACCTGCAACGCCACCACCGGCCGCATCAGCCGGTACGCCCCGCGCTCCCCCGCCAGCGCCCCCGTCTCCACCAGGGTCCGCACCGTCTCCTCCAGGAAGAACGGGTTGCCCCGCTTCACCAGCATCTGCGTCAGCGGCGTCAGGCTCGGGTCCGGGCCGAGCAGCGCCGCCAGCAGCTCCGCCGCGCTTTCCGCGGGCAGGCCGTCGAGCCGGAGCTGGGAGTACGCGGTCTTGCTCCCCCAGCGGTGCGTGTACTCGGGCCGGTAGTTGACCAGGAGCAGGAGGCGGGCGGAGCCCAGGTTCTCCACCAGGCTGTCGAGGAGGGCCTGGGTCTCGCCATCGATCCAGTGTAGATCCTCGAAAACCACGAGCAGCGGTTGCCCCTGGCTCTCGCGCAGCAGCAGGCGCTTCACCGCGTCGAGCGTGCGCTGGCGGCGTTGGGGCGGATCAAGGTTCTGCCAGGTCGGGTCCTCGACCGGCACGTCGAGGAGCGCGAAGAGCGGGGGCAGCAGGGATTCGAGCCCGCGGTCTAGGCCCAGCACCCGCCCCAGCACCTTGGCGCGCATCTCCCGGTGGTCGTCACGGCCACCGATCTTGAAGTAGCCCTTGAGCAGGTCGATCACGGGCAGGTAGCTGGTGGCCTTGCCGTAGGAGACGGAAGAGGATTCCAAGATTAGCCAGTCCTGCACCCGATGCGAGTGGGTGAACTCGTAGGTGAGCCGCGACTTGCCCACGCCGGCCTCGCCCAGCAGGGCGACCACCTGCCCCCGGCCGGCGCGGGCCTGGCTCAGGACCCGGCGCAGGTGCTCGACCTCGGCGTCGCGGCCGACGAAGCGCGTGAGGCCCCGGAGCGCCGCGGCCTGCAGGCGCGTCCGCGCCGTGCCCGCCCCCGTCAGCTCGAAGACCTCCACCGGCTCCGCCAGGCCCTTCACGGGCACCGCGCCCCGTGTCGTCACCTCGATGTAGCCCTCGGCGAGCTGGAGCGTGGCGGCCGTGAGCAGCGTGGCCCCCGAGTCCGCCAACTGCTCCATTCGCGCCGCCAGGTGCGTCGTCTGGCCGACCGCGGTGTAGTCCATGTGCAGGTCGCTCCCGATCGCGCGCACAACGACCTCCCCAGAGTTGAGCCCGACGCGAACACGGACCGGGATGCCCTCCACACGCCGCACCTCGTCGCTGTACCGCCGGATCGACTCCTGCATCCGCAGCGCCGCATAACACGCCCGCACCGCATGGTCCTCGTGCGCCACCGGCGCCCCGAAGAGCGCCATGATCCCGTCACCCATGACTTGGTTGACGGTGCCCTCATAGCGGTGGACCGCCTCCATCATCCGCTCGAGCACCGGGTCGAGTAGCTTGCGGGCGTCCTCGGGGTCGCGGTCGGCCAGCAACTCCATCGAGCCCTTGAGGTCGGCGAACAGGACCGTCACCTGCTTACGCTCGCCTTCCAGCGCGGCCTTGGAGGTGAGGATCTTCTCGGCAAGGTGCTTGGGGGTGTAGGACGCGGGAGAGGCGAAAAGCGCTGGTCCGGCAGACGCCCCGCTTACAGGAGTCCCGCACTTGTTGCAGAATCGGGACCCGGCCGGGAGGTCGTTGCCGCACGCGCCGCAGGTCGCACCCAAGCGCGTTCCGCAGCCGAGGCAGAAGTTCGACTCGGCCGGGTTCTCGTGCTGGCACCGGGGGCACTTCACGCCGGAGTCTCCAGGCAGCCGGACCCGTGGAGATCGGAACGGTGGACCGAGAATACCTGCCCGGGTCTCGCGCGGTCAAGGACACCGCCGCGCGGTCCGCGCGGTGCCGCGAGCCCGCGAGTCTCCTCGGTTGCTGGGGGTTTCGGGGGGTTGATCCACACGGCCTCGGGGCACGCTGGCGGCTGGGGGAGCCCGCGGGGGAAGCGTTCCGGGTGGGCGGCATAGGCGGTAGCGAGCACCATGGCCCGGGCGGCCACGCGCTGGTCGGCCAAGCCGAAGTGCACGTCGTGAGGGGTGAGCCGGCCAAGACCGCTGTGATGGTGCTCGACGTTGTACCAAGGGAAGAAGTCGTGGCAGTGGGCCCGGGCATCTTGGATCGAGCCGAATCGCTCCGGGAACGCTGGCCGGTACTTCAGGGTCTTGAAGTGCGCCTCCGAGAACGGGTTGTCGTTGGAGACGTGCGGGCGCGCGTGGGTCTTGGTGACGCCGAGGTCGGCCAGCAGGAGCGCCACGGGCTTCGAGGTCATCGACGGGCCCGCGGTCGGCATGGATGGTCAGCTGGTCACGGCGCGATCCCTTGCCGGCCGCACGTCTCGCGATGAACCGCTCGGCCAGCGTCGCGCTCTCGCGATGCGCCACCATCCAGCCGACCACGTACCGGCTGAAGACATCGAGCATCACGTACAGGTAGAAGTAGGTCCACTTCGCCGGGCCCAAGAGCTTGGTGATGTCCCAGCTCCACAGCTCGTTGGGGCGGCGGGCCAGCAGCTCTGGGGCGGCATAGACGGGATGGCGGAGCTGATCGCGCCGCTCCCTGCACCTCGCCGTGCGCGGCCAAGACGCGATACATCGTGCGTTCGGAGCAGAGGTACTGCCCGTCGTCGAGCAGGGTCGCGTACACCTCCGCGGGGGCGAGGTCCACGAACCGCGCCTCGTGCAGCACGGCGAGGACCGCCGCCTGCTCTCCGGCGCTCAGGGCCCGGGGCGAAGGCCGGGGCTGAGGCGTGGGTCGGGGCTGCCGACGCCGATAGTAGGTCGATCGCGGCAGCCCAAGGCCGCGCATGTCGGCGCGATGCCGAGCCGAGGGCTGAGATCGACCACCATCGCCATCAGGACTTCTCGCGGCTCGAGCGGCGTCCCCAGCAGCGCCGCGAGTTTTTTTTGGACTTCGACCAGCGCCTCGGCCCGCTCGGCCCGGTGCTTCCACCGTGTGAGCTCGCGCGCCTAGCTCGGCGATCACCTTGTCGCGCGCGTCCGTCACGACGGGGGCCGGCCCCCGCTTCTTCGCCGCGCCGGCGAGCTCCCCGCGCTCGCGCGCCGCACGCCATGTCGCCAGGTGGGAGGAGTACAACCCCTCGCGGCGCAGCAGCGCCCCCACCGCCCCAGGGGCCTTACACGCGTCGACCTCCCGGACGATCTTCCGCTTGTACTCCAGGGTGAACCGTCGCCGCCGTGCCTTCGCCACGACCTCGTTCGCTGGTCCACCGAGGGCCCGCTCCACTGTGGTCATCGGCCTCCGATCCTTGCTCGCCCTCGACTCTAAACTCCCAGGGGGTCACTGTCTCACTCATATTGGCAGGTAGGGTGGACCTCAAAGAAGACGCCATCGGGGGAACAACCACCGGAGCGAAGCGAGGGCATAGGCCCACGCCCAGTCTCCTCGAAGGAGATGCCGTGAAAGAGTTTCGCAGGTTTGTGATGAGCGCCCTCCTCAGCGGTCTGCTCCTCGCCGTCCCGCTCTACCTCGCCGTTTTGCTGCTGCTGAAGGCGATGGGCTCGCTGATGGCTCTTGTGCGACCGATCGCAGTGATGCTCCCACGTTGGTCTCACGTTGAGGACGTGCTCGCCCTTCTGATCGTGTTGTTTCTCTGTTTCGTCATCGGTGTCGTCTTCCACTCTGCGGGTGGCCGAGTGGGTCGTGAGCGAATCGAAGGTTCTCTACTCGCGAAGATCCCTGGCTACCTACTCCTTCGAAGTCTGACCAAACAACTGGCAGGAGAGAGTCAGGAGAACGTCTGGAAGCCGGCGCTGGCCGAGATTGAAAATGCTCTCGTGCCTGCGTTCATCATCGAAGAATTCGAGGATGGGCGCTACACGATCTTTGTCCCGTCTTCCCCTCGCCCTTCAGTGGAGCCATCTACATCGATGTGTCCTCAGTTCAAGCGACTGGCCACTCGGAAACGGGATGCTGCCAGCGCAGGTGGCACCAGCGAGGTCGCCTCAGTACTCCGCATATATCTCGATAACGTTGTCTTCAGGATCACGGAAGAACAGTGTGCGGTGACGCCAATCCGGCAGGTCTGTTGGGGCTCGTACGATCGGGACAGCTTTCGCGACCAGTTCGGCATGACAGGTATCGACTGCGTGCGGAGGCACACGGAAGGCAAGCTGAACCGCGGCCGAGCCTGGTACCGCCGGGCCATCGTCCCATGCTAGCGAGGGACCTCTCGGCCGCAGCGTGAGCAATGTAGAGCCCACCCTGAAGCTGACCCAGGTGGCGGAGTCGAGCTCGAGGGAAAAGCCCATCACGTCTTTATAAAAGATACGCGTTTCTTTCATGTTCTTGCAGAGCAGGACGATGTAGTCGAAGTTGCGAATGTCTTTGATGCTCATTGTGTGCTCCCAGTGTTTCCTTTGCGCGACTCAGAGAGTTCCAAGGAGACCTGAAGCTGCCGCGCAGTGTGAACTGATGGCGGCGATCGTTGGGCAGATACCCGTCCGCGCCGAAGTTGACGCCACGACGTGCCGAATGCCTCTGTGCGGCCGCTATCGGCGAAGGCGAAATCCGACGTGACCGGGCCTTCCGCGTTGCCCTTGCTGTACGACAGCGTGTACGAAGCATTGAGCTCCAAGCGGTCGTCCCACGCCCGATCGAGTACGAACTCGAGCGCCTTGTACGTGCGCTTGGGGTCAGGAAAGCCGGTTCTAAGTCGTTCGAGAAGATTCAGGAGTCGGTTGATGGCATCTACGCAAGTCTCGAAAGGATCGGTGAACGCCAGAATCTGGAGAATGCGGTTTTCTCTGATCATATCCTGAGTGGGTCGCTTCCTTTCGGCGATCTGGCTCACGATGGCTGCTCGCGCCTCCTGAAAACGGTGCCAGACCGGAGCAACTCTGGCCGGCCTCGAAGTGCCCCTCAACCTGTACGGTAGGGGCCTGATGTTGGTCTCAGCGCCCGTATGGTATATCGGCCCAAGGTCAGCCTAGATCGATACGGCGATTAGCGAGTTGCATCACGCATTTGAGTCACACTACGAGTCGAGGACCCCGAGAGAATGCTCCCTAAATTCTTCAAATGCCGTAAGGTGAAACCGTGGCGCGGCACGATCACGCGGGACGGTCGGCAATTCATCGGCTACAACGTTGGGGGTCCTCGGCTGATTGGTACTATCGCCTCAATGGCCGAATCTACGAAATCCAGACTATGGGGGACATGCGGAATAGATGGTGCTGGCGCTTCGGCCGCCATGGTTGGAAGACGCTGTGCGTGCCGGCGGTCGCCGTGACGCATCTGGGCGGAAGGAGCAGCGGGCTCGTCCCGCGGGAGACTCGATGGCGGCTCTGTCGCTCGGCATGCCGGTTCTACCGAAAGGCCTACGGACGGTTCGGTGCCGTGCTCCCTTCCGCCGTCGCGCTGGGCCGCTTTTTGCTTTCGCCGCTCCGGAGAAATGCGGCGTGAGGGTGGCGATCGATGCCCGGCCGCTCTCGCACCCAGGGCACGGAGGCTATCGGACCTACTTGAAGGCTCTTATTCAAGGTCTGCGCGAGCGCGAAGGCGCGGAGGAGTTACTGCTCTACGTCGATCGGCCCCTGCCACCGGATCTTGTGCTACCGGCCAGCGCACAGGTTCGCGTCCTCTCGCCGAACCGGCTGAAGACCGATTTCGGTATGTTTCAAAGGCAGGTGCGCCGCGATCGGCCGGATATCGTCCACGGGACCCAGAACTATCTGCCGCCGGGGATCAAAGCGCCGACCGTGCTGACGCTCTACGACGCTCTGCTGCTGAGGCCCCAACCGTGGGATCGGCAGCGCCGCTTGCGGCAGCGGGCGAGCCATCGTTACTACGCCGTGATGGCGCGCCGCTCGGCGGGGACGGCGACCCGGCTGCTGACGATCTCGCGAGGGGCGGCGAGCGAGATCGTTTGCGCGCTGGCAATTCCGCCGTCACGCCTTTCGGTCGTCTACCTCGGGATCGCGCTGCCGCCGCCCCGCCCGGGGATTCGCCGCGACACGCGAAGCGTCCTTGCCTTCGCCGCGCCGGACCCGCGCAAGAACCTCGACGCGCTCTTCGTCGCGCTCTCGCGTCACGCCGATCGATTCGGCCCCGGCGGAGCGCCGCGCCTGTCACTGGTGTGCACAGCCGCGCGCGCCGCGCCGCGTGCGCCGCAGGGGGCGACGCTGCTCTTCGGGCTCGACGACGGCGCGCTGGCCGACGTTTACGCGCAGGCCGCGGTCTTCGCCTGGCCGTCGCGGCGGGAAGGGTTCGGCCTGCCGCCGCTGGAAGCGCTCTTCTGCGGCTGCCCCGTCGCGTCGTCGAACGCCGTCCCGATGCCCGAGATTCTGGGCGACGCTCCTCTCTACTTCGACCCGGATCGCCCGGAGGAACTGGCGGACGCGCTGGCGGCGCTGTTGGTCCAGGCACCAGAGGAACGAGCGGCGCGCGTCGCGAAGGGGCGGGAGCGCGCGGCGCGCTTTACCTGCCGCGCGATGGCTGACGGGACAGCGGCGGTCTGGGCGGAGGCTGCAGGGTGAGACCGCGCCTGCTCTTTCTCGCTGATCCGCTGCCATGGTCGCTGGAAGGTGGCGGGCACATCAAGTCGTTCCACACGCTCAGGCGCTTTGCAGCGTAACGAGAGCGGCCTCCGCATCGCCTAGCTTCTGGAACGCAAGCTCGTAGTCATCGTGGTGATGAAACCCTAAGAGATCGGGGAACTGCCCAGGTGTGAAGGCTCACCAGGTTATCCGGGGTCAGCAGACGACTGGCCGGGGGGCGCCCGGCAAGACTGGTGTGGCCGCGATGGACATTGTGTAGCCGGGCAAGGTGGTTGTGTTCCGAGACACCCGGCCTTAGCTGCCGATGCTCGTCTTCTCACACACCCGATGAGCGAGTGCTGCAGAAGTAGCACAAAATAGCGCCCTGCCTCTCTTGACAGGTTTCACGCGAGTTGGCCAACCTGGCGACCTGCATAGAAAAGAAATGGTGGACAGGGGGAGAATTGAACTCCCGACACCGGGATTTTCAGTTCTAGTCACCGAATCGCGCAAGTGCCCGGAAGTACTTCTTGTGCCAAGGGAAGTTCATCCGATCATCATGCGCTAGAGTGAGCCAGAGTGAGCCCGAATGCGCTCAGCGTGGGCACAAAATGGGGACACGCTAGGACACCTGTCGGGCGCGCACCCCGGTCGCGGGTTCCTCGCCTCCGTCAAGGCGACGCAGTCCTCACGAGGAGCCTGCGTTCACACCGCCCGCCCCCGAGACGGGCAACATCCCGGTCTCCAGCGCCGGCGCGGGCGGGAGCCCCGTGACCTTCGAGGATCTCCTGCTCGTTGAGCGTCTCGCGCGACAACAGGGCTTCGGCGAGGGCGTCGAGCTGCTTGCGGTGCGCGCTCAGGAGACGCCGCGCCTCCTCGTGGCATTCGTCGATGATCGCGCGCACCTCGGCGTCGATCGCTTCAGCCGTCGCCTCGCTGAACGGCCTCGAGCCTCCGTACCCGCTCCCGCCGCCCGCCCAGGTACGGGTTCTCGCGGGGCGCGAGCTGTACCAGGCCGAGCCGCTCGCTCATGCCCCAGCGCGTGACCATGCCGCCGCGCCAGGCTGGTGGCCTGCTCGATATCGCTCTCGGCGCCGGTCGTCCTGGTGCCGTAGACGATCTCCTCGGCCGCGCGGCCGCCGAGCATCCCGATGATCCGCGCGCGCAGATAGGCCTCCGGGTAGTTGTAGCGGTCGCTGTCCGGACGCTGATAGGTCACGCCGAGCGCCTGCCCGCGCGGCACGATCGACACCCGGTTCACCGGGTCGGCGCCGGGCACGACCAGCCCCAGGATCGTGTGCCCGCCCTCGTGGTAGGCGATGCGCTCCTTGTCGGCCGCGGCTCAGGAGGAGCGGGCGCTCGGGACCGAGGACGATCTTCTCGAGCGCATCGAGGAAGTCCTTGTGGTGGACCTCGTCCTGCTCGCGCCGGGCGGCCAGCAGCGCCGCCTCGTTGACCAGGTTCTTCAGGTCGGCCCCGGACAACCCCGGCGTCAGCGGCGGCCAGCTCCGTCGAGGTTCGACGTCGCTCGCGAGCGGCACGCCGCGGGTGTGGACCTTGAGGATCGCCTCGCGCCCGGTCCGGTCGGGCAGGTTGACGACGACGCGCCGGTCGAAGCGTCCGGGCCGCAGGAGCGCGTTGTCGAGCACGTCGGGCTGGTTGGTCGCTGCGAGCACGATGATGCCCTCGCGGCTGGAGAAGCCGTCCATCTCGCTCAGGATCTGGTTCAGGGTCTGCTCCTGCTCGCTCGAGCCGCCGATCACCATCTGGCCGCGCGCGCGACCGATCGCGTCCAGCTCGTCGATGAAGATGATCGCCGGCGCGTGCTCGCGCGCCTGCTTGAAGAGGTCGCGCACGCGGGCCGCGCCGACCCCCACGATCATCTCCACGAACTCGGAGCCGCTCATCGAGAAGAACGGCACTCCCGCCTCTCCGGCGACCGCCTTCGCCAGCAGCGTCTTTCCGGTCCCCGGCGCGCCGACCAGCAGCACGCCCTTCGGAGCAGTCCCGCCCAGTCGCGTGTACTTCGGCGGGTCCCGCAGGAAGTCGACGATCTCGACCAGCTCGTTCTCCGCCTCATCGATCCCGGCCACGTCGTCGAAGGTGACCTTCGCATCCGTCTCCTGGTCGTAGCGGCGCGCCTTGCTCTTGCCGATGCCCATGAGCCCGCCGCCCGGCCACCCTGCTGCGCCGGCGCGCCGGAACATCCAGATGTAGAAGCCGATGAAGAGCAGGCCCGGGCCGAACGTAGAAGGATGCGTAGCCCAGGGGCTACCGTCTTCCTCGATCGGCTTGGCGCTGATCTCGACCCCGTGCTCGATCAGGAATGCTTCCAGCCCGGGATCGACGAAGGAGGGCAGCGTCGTCGCGAAGGATGTGACCGCCTTCGGCTCTTCGTGCGGCGGCGCGCCGCGCGCGCTTCCTGCGGCGGGCTCGCCCTTGGGCGCCGCGGTGGTCTGACCGGGCGGTGGGTAGGTGACCGCGGCCTTGAAGCGGCCCGTGAGGGTGTCGCCGCGGCTGTAGATCGCCTGGACGTTGCCCTTCCCGACCTCCTCCTTGAACAGGGTGTAGGGGACGGTGACCGGTGCTTCCGGGCCCGGCATCAGCAGCCTCGCCAGCCAGAAGTTCGCGGCCAGCACGAGCAAGAGCCCGAGCCAGGTCCGGCCTGGCGGCATCTTCGGCAGCCCGGTTCCCTTCTCGGCTCCAGGTCGCGTGGAGGCCGGCGGGGGCGGGACCTGCCTAGCCGGCGTGGAGTCGCTGTTGCGTCCTTTCTCCTGACCCGCCAACTTCATGATCATCTCCTTCGGCGTGCCTTGGGACGCACCTTGCCTGAGGGGCAGCGAGAGCCTCCTGGCCGGTGCTTCCGGTCGACGTCGAGGGTTGACATCACCGGCGTCGGGTATGTGTCAAAGGTACTCCAATGCCCTGAACCTGTCCCACCGGCCCGTGGCCCGGTCAGCGGATTGCCGGTCGTGATCAAGGGCATTGCGCGGCCGAAGGACGCCATCGCGGCAGCCGAGGCCGGCGCGGCGGCGATTCAGGTCTCCAAGCTCGGCGCGAACGCCGTCGCGGTCGGTAGGCCCGTGTGGTGCGCGCTTGCCCAACTCCCCACGGTCCGGTGAGATGCCGCCGCCTCGCGCCTTGACGGCCGGGCCCGGTGCGCCGATGGGCCCTGACAGATGCAGCGGTACGTGGGCCGGGCTTCATTCAGGACCTGCGTGAATGAGGCCTTCCGCCAGGAGGCTACCGCCCAGAGTCAGGAAGTAGAGGTGGCCTCGCCGGGGTAGGTGACGCGCGCCCCGGTCATCCGGGCGAAGGGCGTCAGGTGGTGCGGGGTGGAGCGCGAGACGCGGGTGATGTGCTCGACGTGGGCCCCGCGGGCACGGCGGTCAGCTTCGTGCGGAACGCCTCGAACAGGCGCTCATGGTAGCGGTCTTCGAGATCGGCGGGTAGCGGGCGTCCCAAACGTAACTCGGCGATCTCGCGCACGCGCGCCAGCGTGCTGCCCATGTACTCCTCGATGCAGCCCTCGCGGGTGGACGGCAGCCCAGCCTCGCAGGGCAGCTCGGCGAGAATCCCGTTCGCGTGCCACTCGCTGTCGACGAGCACGCCGTCGTTGTCGAAGATGACGAGGTCGAAGGGCGGCTGCGGGCGCGAAGGCACCCCCGCAGCTTAACGCGGAATGCTCAGCCTCGGTCGTGGGTGCGTAGACGCGGGGTATGCCCTGCGCGAAGAGCACGCGCCGTCGAACCCTCGAGGGAACGCTCGGCCTGGGCCTCACGGTGCCTGCCGAGGACGGGCATCCGATTGTCCTATGGGCGGCCCCGTACGAAATGAACGATCAAGGAGATAACCGCCACGACCAGGAGAATGTGAATCAGGCCCCCCGCGACGTGGAATACAAACCCACCAAGGACCCAGGCGACGAACAGGGCCATGAATAGGATCAGAAACGACGAGAAAAACATGGGGTTTCTCCTCTTAGCTTCCTCAGGTTAGCCCGAGTGATCGCCGCGGATACGTGGGGGCTGGATTGCGCAGACGTGAAGACGCGCGATACACGTCGAGCCGGTGAACACATGCGTTTCACGTTGACCTGAATGGTCGACCCAGTGGGTGGACGCTAGTCGACAGCCGCGGCCTCTGTCAAGGCACGAGTTGTGCTTGTCGGGCGGCGACGGGCGGGAGAAGAAACATGAGAGTGAGTTGAGTCAGGATTTCCAATATCGACGGATTGCCGCCCCTGTGGCTCGATCCACCATCTTTTCCTTCTGTCAGGACCTGTGAAAAACGCTCCGCGTTGCGTACCACCGCGAGACAGAGCACGAGGGTGTCCCGTCACCCGGGTCCACATCCCGCCCGGCCACTGGAAGCAGTGGGAGCGCAGCCGTCCTTCGCGCTGGCAGGACGACTGGGGACGGGAATGGGCCGACAGGCGTGAGTGGAAGGATGACAAGAGACGGAAGGGAAAGGGACGCGGGCACGGGCGGTAGTCTCTAGAGAGGCGGAGTTGTCCAACCTCGCGACTCATTTAGAAAAGAAATGGTGGACAGGGGGAGAATTCCCGACACCAGGATTTTCAGTTCCGTAAACTCGCCTTTTCGTGGCGCGGCCTTACGGATTCGGGTGGTCAAACGGGGGCCTAGTGGGTTCACCTCTTGGAGCCTGCGGCGCACTCTCGGGTCATCCCGTGCCTGGATGCCGAAGGTAGCAGGCACGAAGAAGGGTCGGGACGAGGGGCCCACCACTGAATCCTCGCCACGGGTTCACACGACCAGACGGTATCGGCCCCCTCTCAAGGCCAAACCGCGGATTCGAATCCGCGTCTTGACCTTGGGAGGGTTGTGACCACGACTGCGCTTGCGGGGCGGTTGCCACACACGGTTTGGCTCAGGCCAGCGAGCAACGGGCTCTGACACGACCCGGTCAAAGTCTTGACAAGCCAGAGATTGCTGACTAAGATGCAAGCGAGTTGCATATGGGCCTTGGAGCTTCAGCCGACGTCCGGCAGACGTTGCCGCACTTTCTGGCGCGCCGAGGCCTGCGTCTAACGGGCCCGCGCCGCGCGGTGCTCGATGTGCTCGCGGAGAGCCGCGAACCCCTCACGGTGGCAGAGATCCACGCGCGCCTCAGCGGCAGCCGCGCGCACATCGTGTCCGTGTACCGCACGGTTCACCTGCTCGTGCGGTTGCGCCTCGTCCGGCCGACAGACGCCGTGCGGCCCACGGACGCCACTCGGGGCAGCCGGCGATACGAGCTCGGTGAGGAGTTCACCGGGCACCATCACCACTTGATCTGCCAGGGCTGCGGGCGGATCGAGGACCTGGACGGCTGCTGGCTCGCCGACGCGGTCCTGACCCGGCTGACCCGCTACGTCCGTCGCACGCGACGGTTCGAGGTCAGCGAGCACGAGGTGCGCCTCTTCGGGCTCTGCCAGCGGTGCGCGACATGATGGTCATGCGTCGGCACCTGCAGGCCGCTTGCAACAAGATCCCTGGGCGCCGGCGCCGCGCGTGGTGCGCCAGCGGGCTGTTCGGGCTGCTTCTCGCCCTCCTCGTGGCGGGCAGCGTGCCCACGGTGCATGGTCACGACGGTCCCGGCCTCTACGACGAGGAATGTCCGCTCGTCTGGCTCGCGGTAGTGAAGCCCGGCGTGCCGTTCCCGTCGGTGCCGATTCTGGCACCGCTGGCACCGGCGCCCGACCCTGTGCCCGGACCTCTCGCTGCCGAGCTCGCCGACGCCAGCTTCGCGTCCTTCGATCCACGCGCCCCTCCTCCCCAGACGCACCTCCCCGTTCTCGCGCACTGACCGCCAGCGGCCGACGTGACGTGACCCTCAGGGGTCACGAAACCGGCCCCCTCTCATGAACAGGGAGCGTCGCCATGCGCGTGTTCGTGGTGGTCTGTCTGGCCCTTGGTGTGGGGCTCGCCGCAAGTCCTGCTCTGGCGCAGGAGGCGGAAGTTCTCCGCCAAGAGCTGGAACAGCTCAAACAGCAGCTTCAGATCATGCAGCAGCAGTACCAGAAGGCGATTCAGGACATGACGGATCGGCTCCAGCGTCTCGAAGCGCAGCCGACGGCCCCACCGCCGTCACGGGCGGCTGGCGCGTCGGCGACTCCGGCACCGGTCGCCACCGGCGCCCCGGCGACGGCTCCGCGCCCGTCCTCCCAGATCTCGGCCCTGGACTTGGCCCGCCCGCGGGAGCCGTTCGCGCTGTACGAGCGACGCGGCGCCGGCCAGCTCCTCTTCGACATCGGCGTGACGGGGGATTTCGCGGGCAGCCTCACCTCGAAGAAGGTCGAGCAGGCGCATGCCCGCTCCAGGGCGAGGAGAATCGCGTCTTCCCCCGGGAGATCGAGATGAGCTTCTTCGGCCAGATCGACCCCCATGCGCGGGCCGAGGTGCGGGTCGAGGCGGGCGACGAGCTCGAGGAGGACGGCACTCGCTCGTTCAATCTCGAGCTCGCCGAGGCCAACCTGACGCTCATGGCCATCCCCTGGGGCTTCCAGCCGAAGCTCGGGCGCATGCGCCTCCGTTGGGGGTACCTCAACGAGTTCCATCAGCACGACCGCCCGTTCATCGACAACCCCGACGTGGGGGTCAGCGTCATGGGCATGCTCGCCTCGGCCCTGCTCGACCTGCCCACCGGCGCCACCGTGGCCTGCATGTTCGGGCTTCTCTTGCTCCTCTGGTACAGCGCCACGTACCTCCGTCGTGCCGGAGGCGGGGTCGGGGTGCCATCCTCCCACTCCATTGAGCCGGCATTCACCGATAAAGGAGCAGCATCATGATGTCGCATCGACGCGTTCGCTGGTGTCTCCCCACCCTCGGAATGCTCGTCCCGCTCCTCATCGCCGGCCCGTCGGGGGCGGCGGATCGGCCCAAGGTCGTCGCCACGACCGTACAGATCGCCGCGTTGACGACCGCCGTGGCCGGTGACCTGATCGAGGTGAAGGGCCTCATCCCCGCCGGGGCGGATCCCCACGAGTACGAGCCGCGAGCCAGCGACCTCGTGGCGCTCGAGGGGGCCGCGCTGATCTTGCGCCACGGAATCGGTCTCGACGACTGGCTGGATCGCACGCTGAAGGCGGGGAAGCGGGCGACCGTCGTCACGGTGACGCGCGGCGTGCGCCTCCAGAAGGGCGAGGAGGACGGCAAGCCCGTGGACGACCCCCACGTCTGGCACGATCCGGCCAACGCCAAGAAGATGGTCGACAACATCGCGGCCGCCCTGGATCGGCTCGATCCGGCGCACAAGCCGACGTACGACGCCAACGCCGCGGCGTACAAGAAGCGGCTCGACGGGGCGAAGGCTCAGGTGCAGGCGACCATCAACGAGATCCCGCCCGCCAGCCGAAAGCTGGTGACGGACCACGATGCGCTGGGGTACTTCGCCCAGGCGTTCGGCCTGAAGATCATTGGGGCCGTGATCCCCGGGACGTCGACGCAGGCCGAGCCCTCGGCCGGAGACGTGGCGAAGCTGCTGGAGACGATCAAGAAGGAGAAGGTGAAGGCCATCTTCGCCGAGGCCAGCGTCAACTCGAAGCTCGCGGCCACCCTCGCCAAGGAGGCGGGCATCAAGATCGTCGATGACCTGTACGGGGACTCCCTCGGAGCGCCCGGCAGCGGGGCGGACACGGTCGAAGGGATGTGGCTCGCCAATGCCCGCAAGATCGCGGACGCGCTGAAGTGACGGAGTCGGTCGCGAATCCCCGAGGCCACGACGGCCGGCCGGCGGCCCCCGAGCCGCCGGCCGGGGACGCTGGGCTCATCCTCCGGCACGTCACGGTCGCGTACGGGCCCAAGGTCGTGCTGGACGACATCGGGACCGAGGTTCACCGGGGGCAGGTGGTCGGAGTCATCGGCCCGAATGGGGGCGGGAAGAGCACGCTCCTCCAGGCGATCCTGGGCCTCGTGCCGCTGGTCCGCGGGACCATCACGCTGTTCGGTCGGCCGTCCGCGGCGCAGCGGGCGCGGATCGCCTACGTGCCGCAGCGGGAAGCGGTGGACTGGGAGTTTCCCGTCACCGTCCGCGAGGTCGTGTTGATGGGACGCTACGTCCACACCGGGTGGCTCCGGCGGCCTGGACGCCAGGACCATGCGGTCGTGGACCAGATGCTGGACCACGTGGACATGCGAGCCCTGGCGGCGACCCAGATCGGCCAGCTCTCCGGCGGGCAGCAGCAGCGCGTGTTTCTCGCGCGGGCGCTCGCGCAGGAGGCCGACGTCCTATTGCTCGACGAGCCGCTCAACGGGATCGACGCGACCACCCAGGAGGTGATCCTGGGGGTGATCGAGGAGCAGCGGACCCAGGGCAAGATCGTCGTCCTTGCGACGCATGATCTGGTGAGCGCGTCGTGCGCCTGCGATTGCCTCTGCTGCCTCAACCAGCGCCTGGTGTCGTTCGGGCCCGTGCAGGACACCTACACGGCGGAGAACCTCTCCGCCACCTACGGCGGCCCCGTGATTCTGCTGGGAGGTCCCGGCCCGGCCGGGCGGCCCGCGTCGCACCACGCGGCCGATCACCCGCACCCGGCGCCCCCGCCTGTGCCCCGCCCGGGGAGCGTCCGGTGATCTCCCTGCTCGGCTGGGTCGCCGAACCCCTGCACTACGAGTTCATGCGCCGTGCGCTGATCGAGGTGGTCATCATGGGCGCCGTGACCGGTGCCATCGGCTCCTACGTCGTCCTGCGTGGGTTCGCCTTCATGGGCGACGCGCTCTCCCACGCGATCTTTCCCGGGATCGCTCTGGCCTTCCTCCTCGGGCGGAGCATCTTCCTGGGCGCGCTGGCCTTTGGGGTGCTGACCGTCGTCCTGATCGCGATCGCCGCCACGAACCGGCGCGTGAAGGAAGACTCCGCCATCGGGGTCCTGTTCGCCGGGATGTTCGCCCTGGGCGTCGTCCTCATCAGCTCGTCGCCGCACTTTGCGCGGGACCTGGCCTCCTTTCTCTTCGGGAACGTGCTGGGTGTCACGACGTTCGACATCGGGCTGTCCATCGTGGTCGGCGTGGGGGTGCTGTTGCTGCTGGCGGTGTTCCACCGCGCGCTGCTGATCACGTCCTTCGACCGGGCAGGCGCGGCGGCCATGGGTGTTCCGGTCTTCTGGCTGGATCTACTGCTCCTGCTCCTCATCGCCCTGACGATCGTGGTGTCCTTGAGTGCCGTGGGGAACATCCTCGTCCTCGCGATGCTGATCACGCCGGCGGCCGCGGCGCGGCTCCTCACCGACCGGTTGCCCGTGATGATGGGCCTGAGTGCGGCCATCGGCTCCGGGTCGGGCGTCCTCGGGCTCTTCTTTTCCTATCATCACGATCTCGCGGCGGGGGGGACCATCGTCCTGGTGGCGACCCTCGCGTTCGGGGTCGTGTGGCTTGGAGCGCCGACCCATGGCTTCGTGGCCACCCGCGTGTGGGCCCGGCGGCGGGCCGCGGCCGTCCGGTCGGGGGACGCCAAGCGGACCGAATCGATCCACCGGACCGAGGCGACCCGCGGACGATCGGGGACAGGCGTCATGAGGGACCGGGGCCCGTGCCGGGTGGACTGGTCGGCGTGGCTCGAGCGGTGGGACGCGCAGCAGACCGGGCACATGCCGGAGCGGGAGGCGCGCGTCTCCGCGATGCTTGACGTGCTCGACGTCCTCCTCCGCCGACTTCGTCGCGGCGGACCTCAGCTAGTCGATTCGGGTCGCTGTCCCAGCGCCCGCTCGATCGAATTCCGTGGGCGTGCGGCTTCGCGGTGAATGTCGATTCGGTCCTGCCGGCCATGGGGCGGCAGGTGCACGGGTGGTTCGACGGACGGCTTCGCTCAGCCGTGAGCTCGTTCGCGAGGGCGGTGTCGTCCCCAATGCGACACCATCCGCTTGAGCCCTCGCCGCCGACCTTTCGCCAGGTCGCCAGGCTGCTTACGAAGCGCCGTGCGCCGCGTGCGGAATGGGCGATGGTATACTGCGACCGCCATGAGCCGGACGGTCGTGCGGCGCGCGCTCACGGTGATCCTCACGCTGACGCTGGTGGCCGCCGCGGCGCCGGTCGTCCACCAGCATCGTGGCGACGCTCCAGCCCTCTACGACGCAGATTGCCCGCTGTCACAGCTCGCCGCGAGTTGGAGCGAGGTCGGCGTGGCCCGGGTGGTCGATCTGATCCAGCCGTTGCCTGCGCTCGACCTGGCCCTGCCCTCGACGTCTGGGGATGGCTCGGCGACGCTAGAACTCCCCTCTAGCCCGCGCGGCCCCCCGATCCCCGCCTGAATCGCCGGTCTCGATAGCCCCGGGCAATCCGACGCCCGGGTGTTCCCGGGGTCGCCAGCGGCGACCCCACGCCGTCCCTCGGCTGAGCATCGCGGTGATACTTCCCGAGACACGCTGCGCCGGGGTTGCGGATCCCCCTCGAGACCATCGAGGCCAGGCGGAAGGCCCAGGAGTCTTCCGGAGGGTCGAGTGCATGCGCAGCAGACGACGTCTGAGCCGATAGGATGGTCGGGCCCACGGCACCGGATGGCCCGACCGTAGCCCGAGTCGAGCGGATGCTCCTCCGTGGGGCCGCTGGGGCCGTCGTCCTGGCTCTCGTGGCCCTCGGGGGGCAGTATGTGGCGGGCTACGGCACGCTCGCCCCGGTCGCGATCTCTCTGCTCCTCGTCGCCTTTGCGCTCTACGTGGTCGGCCGGGTGGCCCGTCTGCGGACGGAAGGGCCGCGCCTCCCACCCGATGAGGGAGGAGGCGCCGGAGAAGCCGGCGGAGCCGCCCGCCCGCCGAGGACGGCACTCGTGCGCCGGCTCCTGGCGGCGGTCAAGACAGGGTGGCGGGCCTCTTCTCCGTGGCGGGCGCAGTGGGGCTGGGCTTGACCGTGGTGTCACTCTGGGGCGACCTGGGGTCCGGGCCTGCCGGGCGGATCACGCTGCTCGTCGGCATGGGCCTGGGGCTTCTCGCGTTCCTGCTCATGGTGGCCTCCCGGGCGGTCGTGGCGTTGCTCCCTGCCCTCCCGGAGTCCGCGGTGCTGGCCGAGTGGCTCCGCGGCGCGCAGTGGGTGTCGGTCCTGACCGGGGCCGGCCTGCTCGCCCGGGGACTTGGTCTCGAGTCCGTGGATCTGGGCTGGTGGGTCGCGGTGGTCTTGCTCGCGGGGTGCGCGCTGTGCGCGGCTGAGCTGTGGATGCGCGGCCTCGCTCACGGGTTTGGGAGCCAGGCGGCCCGGCCCGAGACCGGCGTCCCGCTTCGGCTGATCACGCTGACCGCGCTCGTTCACGGAGGTGTGCCCCTTCGCGGTCTGGCAGAGGTCGCGGAGCAGCGCCTGGGTCTCTCGCTCCGGTCGGCCTGGGCGATCGGCTTCGTGCGTCGGAGCCTGGGCGCGCTGCTGGCCAGCCTGATCGGGCTCGTCTGGCTTTCGACGATGCTCGTGGTCATCGGCCCGCAGGAGCAGGGGATCCGGCTGCGATTCGGACGCCTCGCGTCGCGAATGCCCGTCAGCCCCGGCCTGCACCTCAAGTGGCCCTGGCCCCTGGAGACCGTCGATCGATACCCCGTGACGCGCGTCCAGACCCTGGCGCTCGGCTATGCCGGACCTCCGAAGGATTCCCTCCTGTGGGCGCGGACGCATGCGGGGGAGGAGTATCAGCTGCTCCTCGGCGATGGCCGGGAGCTGCTGTCGGTCGACGCCACGGTCAGCTATCGCATCCGTGACGTCCTCGCCTTCGCCTTCGGGTCGCAGAACACCCGGGAGACCCTGGAAGCGCTGGCGTACCGGCTCCTCATGCGGGAGACGGTGGCGAGCAATCTGGATCGCGTGCTCACGGCCGACCGGACCGAGTTCGGGCGCCGGTTCGCGGTCGCGCTCCAGCGGGCGTGCGACGAGCAGGGGCTTGGCTTGGACGTGCTCCACGTGGGCTTCATCAGTCTCCACCCCCCGGTGGGGATCGCCACCGCCTACGAGGACGTCGTGAGCGCGGAGATCGAGCGCGAGACGCGGGCCGCGCGGGGCGCGCGTCTACCAGGAGACCACCGTGCCGGCGGCCCAGGCCGAGGCCACGCGTCAGGTCCAGGACGCCGAGGCCGAGGCCGCCCGCCGCCTCGCCGACGCCAAGGGCGCGGCGGCCCGGTTTCTGGCCACGCTCGGCGCCTCCCGGACCGGACCCGAGCTCTTCCGGTTCCGCCGACGGTTGGAGGCCCTCGAGGAGGGGTTGGCCGGCCGGAGCCTCTTCATCGTCGACCACCGGCTTCGGACGGGCGCTGGCGAGCTCTGGATCGACATGCGGTCCGCGACCCCGAGACCCCGGCAAAGGGAGAATCCATGATGGGGAGCTCGCTCGTCCGCTGGATCGTCGCAGCGGGAATCCTGACCTTGATCGTCGCGTCCAGCGTGCTCGTGGCCGTCCGAGAGGGGCAGGTGGCGGTGGTGACTCGTTTCGGCGCGCCGCGTACGGTGTGGCTGGACGCGGGCCTCCACGTGAAGTGGCCGTGGCCGATCGAGCAGGTCTGGCGGCTCGACGCCCGCCAGCGACTCTTCAACTCGCGCTTTGTCGAGACGCTCACCCGCGACAAGAAGAACATCGTGCTGCGCACGTTCGTGGTCTGGTCGGTCGGGGAGCCTCTCACCTTCCTGCAATCCGTGGGCGACCTGGCGACCGCGGAGGATCGACTCGACGGGCTGGTCACCAATGCGAAAAACGCGGTGCTGGGCCGATATGAGCTCACCGCGCTCGTGTCCACCGATCCCGGCCGCCTCAAGGTCCCCGAGATCGAGGCCGACATTCTCGCCGACGTGCGCGGCACGGCCCGCGAGCGCTTCGGGGTCGACGTGCACCAGGTCGGCCTCAAACAGCTCGGGCTGCCCCCGGAGAACGTACCGTTCGTCTTCGAGCAGATGCGGACGGAGCGGCAGCAGTTCGCCGCCCGCTACCGGGCCGAGGGCGAGCGCGAGGCGGCGGCCATTCGCTCTCAGGCCGACCTCGACGCCGCCAAGGTGCGGGCCGAGGGGGCGCAGAAGGCCGCCGAAATCGGCGCACGGGCCGAAGCTCAGGCTGCCCGGATCTATGCCGAGGCCCAGAGCCGGGACCCCGAGCTCTATCGGTTCCTGCGCTCGCTGGACTCGCTGAAGACGCTCCTCGGATCACGCGCGACGGTCGTTCTCCGGACCGATGCCGCCCCATTCAGCCTGCTCACGACCTCCGGGCCGACCGAGGGAGCTGGCCCTACGGCTGGGCAGCAGAAGTAGGCATGACGCCGTCCGCGACACGGCTGCTGCTCGACAGCCTCACCAGCGTCTTTCGGCTTCTCAAGTGGGTCACGGTGCTTTCAGGCCTCGCGATCCTGGTCTCCGGGATCGCCGTGGTCAAGCCCGACGAGGTCGCACTCCGGCTGCGGTTCGGGAAGCTGACGGGCCAGACGCGGGCCGAGCAAGTCCATGGTCCCGGGCTGCTGATCGCCCTCCCATATCTGATCGACGAGGTGATCCGGGTTCCGGTGAAGCGTGTTCAGGAGATGCGCATCGAGGCGCTGACCGGCGGGGCGGCAGCGACTGGCGACCGTCTGGACCTCACGGCCACCGGGTACGCCCTCACCGCGGATCGCAACATCGTTCAGCCCCGCGCGGTGCTCAAGTACCAGATCACCGATCCCGAGGCGTGGGCGCTCCGGGTGGTGGCGCCGGAACGCGTGGTTCGTGATGCCGTCGTCTCCGCCCTCACGCGGACGCTCGGTGAAACGGCGATCGACGCGGTTCTCGTCGAGGGCCAGAAGCAGCTGGCGGCCCAGGCTCTGGGGCGCGCGCAAGCGCGGCTGGATCAGGAAGGACCGTGGGTACGGCTGCTGGCCCTCGAGTTCACTACCCTCCGACCGCCGGCGCAGGTGGCGCGTGAGTTCGACGGGGTGCAGAGCGCGTTCGTCGAGCGGAAGACCAAAGCCGACGCGGCGCGAAGCTATCGCGAGCAGGCTTTGCCCGGGGCGGCCGCGGACGCCCAGAATCAGATCCGCGCGGCCGAGGCCGACGAGGTGGCCCGCCTCGCCGAGGCTCGGGGTGCCGCGGCCACGTTCCTCGCGATCCAGACGGAATACCGCCGCAGTCCTGCCGTGGTCCGGCAGCGCTTGTATCGCGAGGCGATGGAGCAGGCGCTGTCCGGGGCCGGCGGGCGGATCCTCGTGCCCCCCGGCAAGGACACGGGACGCATCCTCATTCCGGCCGACGCCAGGTCCAGCGAGGCCGAGGGACCGGACGGGCGATGACAGTACTCGCGCTTCACCCTCGCCCGCTGAGCGGGCCCTTCCAGGCCGCCTTCGAGTCGGGGCTGACGCCGGCCGAGCGCCGACGGATCGCGCGACGGCTCGGGGGTGCGTTGGCCGCCGGAGTCCTCCTCGTCGCCGGCCTGGCGCACCGCTACCTCGTGCCGGGCCAGGCGGAGATCACGGCCGTGCTGCTGGCGCTCGGCGCGGTGGTCGCCATGGCTCCAGTCCTGGCGGCCGGGTTCCAGGGCTTTGTCACGCGCGACCCGAACTCCGCCGTGGACCAACTCGTGAGCCTGGCTCTGCTCGCCGCCGCCGCGGTCGGGGAGTTCGAGACCGCGATTCTCGTGCCCCTCGTGATGGAGATCGGCCACTTCTTCGAGGAGCGCAGCATCCTGGGCGCCCGCGCCGCGATCGACGGCCTCAAGACCTTGCGGCCGGATAGGGCCGCCAGGCTGAGAGCCGGCGGCGAGGAAGCGGTGGGCGTCGATGACCTCCGTCCGGGAGACCGGATCGTCGTGCGGCCGGGCGAGGCGTTTCCGGCGGATGGCCGGGTCGTGCGGGGCCGCTCGGCCGTGGACCAGAGCACGATGACGGGCGAGGCCGTGGCCGAGGAAGTCTCCCTCGGCTCTCAGGTTTTCGCCGGGACCCTCAACCTGTCGGGTGTCCTCGAGGTGGAGGTGACCGACCTCGCCGAGGAGACGGTGCTCGGTCGGATTGTCGAGTTGCTCCGCGCGGCCGAGCAGGCCAAGGCGCCGATCGTCCAGCTGATCGAGCAATACACCGAGTATTATCTGCCCGCGGTGCTCCTGGTGGCGGCCGCCGTGCTGACCTTCACTCAAGATCTGACCCGAGCCATCGCGATCCTGGTCGTCAGTTGCCCGTGCGCGCTCGTCCTCGCGAGCCCGTCGGCCATGACCGCGGCCCTGGCCGTCGCGTCCCGTCTCGGCGTCCTCATCAAGAGCCCCCGGGTCCTGGAGCGGCTCGGGGACATCGATACGCTGATTCTGGACAAGACCGGCACCGTAACCACCGGCCGGCTCGAGGTGGTCGCGGTGCAGCCGCTCGACGAGCAGATTCCCGATGACGTGCTCCAGGCGGCCGCGGTGTGCGCGGTAGGGTCCCGCCACCCGGTGTCCCAAGCGATCCTGGCCGCCGTCGGGGGCGTGCCCGCCCGAGACGCGGACACGATCGAAGAAGCCCCCGGTCGGGGCGTGGCGGCCCGACACAACGGGACCGTTGTGCGCCTCGGGTCGGCCGCGTGGCTTCGGGAGTCCGGCCTCGAGCCACCGGAGTCGGCTCCCCCTCACGCCGGGCCGGCTGTCTGGGTCGCGCGCGACCGGCAGGTGCTCGGGCTCGTGCTGCTGGCCGACCGCCCTCGACCGGGGAGCCGCGACGCCATCGCGGCACTGCGCGACCTGGGTGTGTCGCGCACGCTCTTGATGACGGGGGACCGCGCCGACGTCGCGGAGCCCATCGCCCGCGAGCTCGCTGTCGACGAGTGCCTCGCCGGCTGCCTTCCGGAAGCGAAGCTCGCGGTGGTCGAGCGCGAGAAGGCGAGTGGGCGTCGCGTCATGGTGGTGGGTGACGGGGTCAACGACGCGCTCGCCCTCCACGCCGCCGACATCGGCATCGCGATGGGCGCGATGGGGTCGGACGTCGCCGTCCAGAGCGCGGACGTGGCGCTCATGGGCACCGACCTCGGACGTCTGCCCCAGACGATGCGTCTCGCGCAGCAGACCCGCGCGATCGTCAACCAGAACGTGCTGTTCGCGATCGGCGGCAGTCTGGCCATCATGACGTTGGCGGGACTGGGCCTGATCAGCCCGATCATGGGTGCGGTGGTGCAGAACGTGGGCACGTTCGCCGTGGTCGTGAACAGCGCGCGACTGCTGCCGCTTCGATCACGCCGCAGAGGGAAGGTCTTGGAAGCGAAGGGCCCGATGCGCCCGGGAGTTGAGCAACCATGAACGAAGACGGGATGCGCGGTGTCCTTCGCGAGGCCTGGAGGATCGCCAGGCCGTATTGGGTGTCGGAGGAGCGGTGGACGGCGCTGGGCCTCCTGATCCTCGTCGTGACGCTGAGCTTGGGCCAGGTCGCGCTCAACGTGCGGTTCAGCTATTGGTACAACGCCTTCTACAACACGCTCCAGAATCTGGACGCGCACGGCTTCTACGTGCAGATCGCCCTCTTCGCCGGCCTGGCGACGCTCTGGGTGCTGGTCGGCACCTCCCGCGGGTTCCTGAGCCAGATGTTGCGCATCCGCTGGCGGCGCTGGCTCACGGATCTCTACCTCAAGCGCTGGCTGGGTCACCGGGCCTACTATCGACTGCAACTCACCGGCCTCTCGACCGATAACCCGGACCAGCGCATCGCCGAGGACGTGCGGGATTTCGTCGACAGCGCGCTGGCGCTGTCACTCGGCTTGCTGAGCAGCGTCGTCTCGTTCTTCTCCTTCGTCCTCATTCTGTGGTCGCTCTCGGGACCGCTGACGATCCCGCTCGGGTTCCTTGGCGTGGTGACGATCCCCGCCTACATGGTCTGGCTCGTCCTCGTCTACGTGGCCGTCGGCACGTTCGTGACCACGAAGATCGGGCGCCCGCTGATCGGCCTCAACTTCAATCAACAGCGCTACGAGGCGGACTTCCGTTACAGTCTGGTGCGGCTGCGCGAGAACACCGAAAGCGTCGCCTTCTACCGCGGCGAAGACCGGGAGTTCGACATCTCGAGCGGCCGTTTCCGACACGTGGTCGCGAACTTCTGGGCGATCATGTGGCGGAGCCTCAAGGTGAACGGATTCACCTTTTCCTTCGGGCAGGCGTCCGTGCTGCTTCCGTACCTCGTGCAGGCACCTCGATTCTTTGCCAAGCAGATCAGCCTGGGCGACCTGCAGCAGACCGGGAACGCCTTCAATCAGGTGGTCGAGGCCCTGTCGTTCGTCATGAACGCCTTCGGCGAGATCGCGACGTGGCTCTCGGTCGTCCGGCGGCTGTCGACCTTTGACGCCCACGTCGCGGAGATCGCCAGGGAGCCCCAGGCCTCCGAGGCATTGCCGATCACCCGCCAGGGCGCCGGTCTAACCGTGAGCGACCTGGCGCTCGACCTGCCGGACGGCCGGCCGCTGATCTCCCACATCGAGCTGAGCGCGGAGCGCGGCGCTGCGGTACTGGTGGCAGGCCCAACTGGCATCGGGAAGAGCACGATGCTGCGCGCGATCGCCGGGCTCTGGCCGTTCAGCTGCGGCAAGGTGCGGCTCGCCCAGGGCCGCATCTTCTTCGTGCCGCAAAAGCCCTACATTCCGCTCGGCAGTCTGCGTCAGGCGCTGGCCTATCCGGAGGAGGGGACCGTGATCCCCGACGAGCGGCTCAAGGCGGTGCTGCAGAAGGTCGGGCTCGCCGGCCTCGAGCCCGAGCTCGACCGGACCGACAACTGGTCCCAACGCCTCTCGGGGGGCGAGCAGCAGCGCCTGGCCTTCGCGCGTCTCTTCCTTGCCGAGCCCGCCGTCATCTTCCTCGATGAGGCGACCTCCGCGCTGGACGAGACCACCGAAGCGCGGTTCTACCGCATGTTGCGCGAGGCGCCGTGGTGTCCCGCGATCATCAGCGTCGGGCACCGCAGCACTCTACGCGCCTTCCACGACCGGGTGCTCGATCTGACGGCATTCGTCGATCACCCGGCCGCCGCGCCGGCCGTACCGTGACCAGGCCCCGCGCGGCACGTCACGTCACCTGGGCGATCCGCGAGGAGCCGGTGCGGCCCGAGCCCTGGGTAGTGGGGGATGCCAGAGTAGTCTTCGGTTACGGCCGCCGCGCCACGTGGGACAAACGGGGTCGGGGCGTGGCGTGTGCCATCGCCCTGCTCGCGTTCGGCGGCTGTGCGACGCCCTCCAGGCCGGGATCGCGGAGCCTGGCGCCATATCGCGTCGATGGTCGCCAGTATGTGCCGATGCGGCAGTGGCAAGGCTTTGTCGAAGATGGGCTCGCCAGCTGGTACGGGCGGTCCTACCAGGGGCAGCCGACGGCCAGCGGCGAGCCGTTCGACGCACGCGCGCTGACGGCGGCCCATCCGGTTCTCCCCATGCACGCGTGTGTGCAGGTCACCAACGCCGAGAATCACGAGACAGTCGTGGTGAGGATCAATGACCGGGGACCATTCGCGCCCGGCCGGATCATCGACCTGTCCGAAGCCGCCGCGGCTGGCATTGGGATACTCGACGACGGTGTCGCCCGGGTGCACCTCGTGGCGATCGCGAGTGCCGACGCGCAGGGAGCCTGCCCCAACGCTCCGGAGGCGCCCCGCCCGTCGACCAATCCACGCGGACCCTGAAGGTGGTGCGGCTCCAGGAGCGCGTTCGAGGGAGGGTCACGATGCGCGGGTTCCCCGAGCCGGGATACTCTCGGATGTCACGAGTGTTCGAGGAACCGCGGGTGATACACGGGTGCCGCGTCCCATTCGCGATTGCGGTGACGCGTGCCTACGGCGTGCCGCCGAGCAGCGCCTCGATCCCTTGGCGGAGGGCGGCGTCTCGCGCCGCGTCTTCGCTGACGCCGCGAACTGCCCATCGCGCCCGACCCAGTCGACCCCCGGGGCCTTCTGAAGCTCGGCAACCCCACGCGACCGCGAGTCGGGAGGCCGTAGCCCCACGCGGCCCGCAGCGTCGTGGTTCGTGCCCTAGCGGGCGCGAAATGCGGTCAGATCAGCGGCGCGCTTGCGGGGGGAGGGGGACGTGTTCGGGATTGCCACATTGATCGCAGGAGACTCTGGTCGTCGCCGTCATGGCACACCCCTCCAAGTCGGTTTCAACACCGAGCGTTAGGGTAGCACGCTTCTCGCTCCGATGGCACGCTCGTGCAACACTCACATCTGCCGCGCGCGAGGATTCGGAACTTCGCCTCGGGCGGCGTGCCGCTGTCGATGGTGCGGGATACGGAGGCAGTGATGTGCGCTCCGCTCCGAGCACGGCGGTAGAGGTCGCATGGCGATGGTCCGACTGAGGCTGCTCCGTGTTCTCACGTCGGGCCTCACACTGACGCTCCTCGCCGTGGGGACACCGGCGCTCCACGAGCACCGCGCGGACACCCCCGCCCTCTACGACGACGAATGCCCCCTCTCCATGCTCGCGGCACGCTGGGACCAGAGCGGGTTGCCCAAGTGGTTGACTGGATTGAACCCCGGCCATCCGTGAAGATCGCAGGTGTACCGGCGCCTCGAGGCTGGTTCGAGGCTTCATCCCCCCCTTTCAGCCCGCGCGGCCCCCCGACCACCGGCTGATTCGTCGCTCGTCGTAGGCGCTTGGCAGATCGGCACCGGGCATGCCCGATGCCGCCGCTTGCCGGGCTCGCGGTGGGCCGCACAACCGACGCCGACGCTGACGACGAGGGCCTTCGTATCGCCGCAGGCGTCAGAAGGGGGACACATGACGCGCACAGGCACGGTTTCCGCACGCAGGCTCGCGGTGGCGCGCATCATCTTGATGGTCGTCGCACTGGTGTTCGGATGCGTCGGCTGCGGAAAGAGCAGTGCCAGCGGACCTTCCGGCAGCAGCGACCTGCTGATCGCGCTCAACGCGCGCTTCAATGACGGCCGGACCGTGCGCTGGGCCGCCCTGCCGATCCCAGTGTTCCTGAACGGCATCGCCCGGGCCGACGAGGTGAACGCGTGGGCGGCCGCGACCGGTGGCGCCGTCACGTTCACGTTCGTCGGGAACCCTCCCGCGGCGGGCATCGCCTTCCGCTTCGGGGGCGGCAATGACGTCTGCGGGTCAGCGCTTGTCGAATACGAGAGCGATGGGCGCATCACCTCCGCGGATATCCAGGTCGTCCAGGCGATCTTCCGGGGACCTCAGTGTCAGCGGACGGTGGTGCACGAGACTGGGCACGCCATCGGGTTCCTGGCCCATACGGCGGATGGTGGACTCATGGACCCGGATGGTGGTGACGGCGAGATCACCACGGGGGACGTCACGTTCATCCGTGACCTCTACGCGTTGGCGCCCGGCACGTTCGTGGGTCTCGGCGAGCGAACGC